>CP126531.1:0-1200000 GCA_030167125.1 Rhodanobacteraceae bacterium | reverse complement strand
GTCCGCGGCGGCGCACGCCTGCGGTGTCGATCAAAACGTATTGCCTGCCGTCCCGCTCCAGCGGCACGTGGATCGAATCGCGCGTGGTGCCGGCGATGTCGGATACCACCACGCGCTCTTCGCCCAGCAGCCGATTGACCAGCGTGGATTTGCCGACGTTGGGCCGGCCGATGATGGCCACGCGCGTGCCGGCCGGCTGATCGCCGTCCGGAATTTCCGAGTCGGCATCCGGCGGCAACAACGGCTGCACGGCGGCCAGCAAGGCATCGAGCCCGCGCGCGTGCGCGGCGGCGATCGCGAACGTCGCGGCGACGCCCAGCGAGGAAAATTCCGCGAGCGCGGCCTGCGCGTCCATACCGTCGGTCTTGTTGACGGCCAGCAGCACCGGTTTGCCCGCGCGGCGCAGGCGATCGAGGATCGCGCGATCCTGCGGCAGCAAACCTTCGCGCGCATCGACCAGCAGCACGCAGGCGCTTGCTTCGTCGATCGCGAGTTGCACCTGTTTCTCGGTGAGCTCGTCGATGTCGACGCGTTCGCCCGACAAACCGCCGGTGTCGACCAGCACGAATGGACGCTCGCCGATGCGGCAGACGCCATAGTGGCGGTCGCGGGTGACGCCGGGCAGGTCCGCGACCAGCGCGTCGCGGCTCTTCGTCAGCGCATTGAACAGCGTGGACTTGCCGACGTTGGGACGTCCGACCAGGGCGACGACCGGCAGCATGACAGGATTTCCCGTTCGGAGCGGCTGTTGTGGAAAGTCAGGCCAAGGATGGCCGTTCTGGACTTCACGAACCTGGAACGGCGTGTCTTGCCATCACTTCCTCGAAGCAGCGATCAGGGATGATCGCTCGAAATACGATAGGCGGCGACGTGGCCCTTCACATCTTCGACGTACACCGTGTCGCCATTGACGACCGGGCGCGCGCGGATTTCATCCTTCGACATGCGCACGCGCGCTGCCAGCTTGCCGTCGGACAGGTCGAGCCAGTGCACGTAGCCGTCGACGCCGCCGACGACCGCATACCTGTCCTGGATCGCGGGCGCGGTGAGCCAGTGGTATTGCAGCGCATCCTGTTTCCACATGTCGCCGCCGCCGTCCTTGGAGAACGCCCACACGACCGAGTCGTCGTCCACGCCGACCAGTTCCTTGTCGGCCACGCCCACGCCGACGTAACTCGAGAAGTTGCGCGTCCACGCCGGTTGGCCCTGGGTCGCGTCGATGGCCGCGAGTTCGCCGTGGTAAGCCGTCGCATACACGATGTTGCCGTCGAGCTGCAGGGTGTCGTCGGCGTCGTTCAACTTCTGGATGTCGCTGCGGCCGAGGCCCTTGGTGATCGGCACCTTCCACTGGATGGCGCCGGTGTCGCTGCGCAAGGACACCACGTTGCCATCGTCGGTCCCGAACATCACCACCCCGTGCACCGCCAGCAGCGCGCCATTGCCGCGCAGGCTCAGCAACGGCACGTTGCCCTGGTCGTTCAGCCATTTCCGTTCGCCGGAGTTGGCGTCGAACGCGTAAACGTAACCGGAGTTCGTGCGCACGTACACCGTGCCGGCATCGATCGCGGGCGGCGAGATCACTTCGTCATCGACTTCGGCGCTCCACAACTGCTTGCCGGTCGCCGCGTCGATCCCGTATACGTGTCCATCCAGCGTGCCGACCACCAGCAGGCTGCCTGAAACCGTGGGGCCACCCGCATAGCGCGCGTCCGCTCCCGGCTTCTTGTGCTTGAACGGCCAGAGGCCGCCGCCGATGCGCGTGGACTGTTTCCAGATTTCCTTGCCGGTCGAGGCATCCAGCGCCTCGAGCTTGCCGTCGGTGCTGATGAGGTACAGCTTGCCGTCCGCAAACGCGGGCTGCAGGCGCACGCCCGAACGCCCCGACCCGTCGCCGACCCGCGTCGACCAGATTTTCTGCACCTGCACCGTCGGGGTGAATTCCACCAGCGGCTTCGGCGGCTGCAGGTTGCCGCCGCGGTTGAAGATCTTGTTCCACAGGCCGCAACCCGACAGAGCGAAGACGGCGAGCAGCAGTGGCAACAACAGAAGGTGACGGCGCTTCATGGGCCCTGCTTCCCGATCGAGGCAGCCTGCGGCTGCGTGAGATTGTCCAGCTTCATCTGCACGGCGCTGCGGCCGGGTGCATCCTTGTCGAGCTTGGCCAGCGCATCCTGGTAGGCGCTGCGCGCGGCGTCGGTGTTCCCGAATTTGAGCTGCGCATCGCCGCGAAGTTCCGCGGCCATCGCCGCGAAGTCGCCGGATGGAATCTTGCCGAGCGCGGCCAGCGCATCCTGCGCCTTGCCGTCTGCCAGCAACACGCGCGCCAGCCGCAGCGAGAACAACGACTGCAGCGCCGGCTGCTTGCTGTGCGCCACCGCCCATTGCAGGTTCTGCGTCGCCTGCTTCAGGTCATCCTTGCCGACGTCGTATTCGGCCACCGCGGCGCTGGCGAACGCGGCATAGGCAGACTTCGCGTAGTTCTTCTGCAGGTCGCCCAGCGCGGCGTCCATGGCCTGTTTGTTGCCGGACTGGGTGGCGTTCTGCACCACCGCGAATTGCGATGCGGCCTGCATTTCGGTGTTCGCCTTGTGCGCCTGCCACTGGCGCCAGCCGAAGATGAGCGCGAGCGCGAGCACCACGCCGAACGCCACGGCGATGCCGTTTTCCTTGATCCACTTGCGGACCTGTTCGCCCTGCTCGTACTCGTCGTAGTCTTCGAAAGCCATTGTTCACTCACAAACGGACGCCCGCGCCCGTGAAGCCGCGCGGAAACGCGAAAGCATACAAGAGATTCAGTTGTCGCTCGCGCCCGGCGATCCGAACACGTCGAAATGGGCGACGTTCGCGCGCCGCGACGAATCCAGCGCGAACGGCTGGCCGTCGCGCGTCACCGTCACGCCGCCGGCGTTGCCGAGCGTGACGTGCAGGACGCCCGCCGAGTGCCAGCTGCGGCTGTCGCCCGCGCGCAGCATGCCCGAGTCGAGCTTGTTGCCTTGCGCGTCGGTGATCTCGAACCAGCAATCCGCGCTGGCGTTCAGCGTCAACGTGTGCTGGCCGGCGGGTGCCGAGGTGGCCGGCGCCGCCGTGCTGGCCGAAGGCATCGATGCTGCGCCATCGTCGTTCATGCCCATCGCCGCGAACGGCGTCATCGAAGCGCGGAACGGTGAGTCGTCGACGGTCGGCGCGACGGTGGCGACGTGCGGCGCCTTCACGCTGGCCGCCGGTGCGGAGGTCGAAGCGACCGGCTGGTCGAGCGACACGATCCGCGCGGTCGGACGGTGCAGGCCGCCGCGCAATCCGAGCAGCACCAGCGGCACCGCGATGGTGGCGGTGAGGACGATGTAGGTGGCGGCGGTGCCGTAACGCTGCAGCAGCCAGCGCGTCTGCGAAGTGCGGGCGACGGACACCAGCGCGGGCTGTTCGGGCGGCGCGACCGCGCGCAGCACGTCATCGCAGCTTCCCGGCGGCAGGCCGAGGAAGCGCGCGTAGCTGTTCAACGCACCGCGCAGGAACACGAAATGCTCGGGCGATCCGAAATCCTCGGCTTCCAGCCGTTCCAGCACCTTGATCGGCAGGTGCAAGGCGCGGCCGCAGTCCGCGACCGAAAGTCCGCGCGCTTCGCGGGCCGCGCGCAGACGCATGCCGATCGAATGACCGTACGATTCCAGGCGATGCTCCGCGACGGGCGCCGGCGCGGGCCGCCCGGGCTTCGCTCCGGAAAACAAATCCTCGGTGTCCTGATGGTCAATCATGGTCCGGGCCGTTCAAGGATTGAGCCTGCGGGGAATTGGGGAACTGATCCTGCAGGCGGTTGGAATAATTGGTGGCCATGTCCTTGTCACCAAGGCGGGTCGCGATCTGGTAGCCGAGCAGCAGCGACTGCGGCGTCGCCTGCCCCTCGGTTTCGAAACGCTGCATGTAGCCGCGTGCCTCGAACGCCTTGTTCCGGTCGAGTTCCAGCTGCGCCATGTCCAGCAACGCCGGACCATAGCCGGACTGGATCACCAGCGCCTTGCGCAGGTACGGCTCGGCGGCGGCGTAATCCTTGAACTTGAGCAGGCACGCGCCCGCATTGTCGTTCGCGACTTCCGGCGTCTTGTAGAACGGATCGGCCAGCGCGCGCTGGAAATACTTCATCGCCTCCGGGCGGTTGCCGCGCTCGCACAGGAACTTGCCGTAGTTGTTGTTGGTGTCGCCGTTCGAGGGATCGAGCGCGATCGCCTTGCGGAATTCCTGGTCGGCTTCCGGCATCCGGTTGATGCGCCAGTACAGGATCGCCAGCAAGGTATGCGCGGGCACGTACTTGTCGTCGAAACCGATCGCCTTGTTGAGCGCGGTCTCGGCTTCCTTCAGGTGGTTCTGGCCCATGTACACGGCTGCCAGCTGCGTGTGCGTCTGCGCGGCGGACTGCTTGTCTTCCTGCGTGGTGTCGTGCGGCGGTTCCTTCAGGTTGCCAGTCGGCGAGGGGTACTTGATGATGCCAGGGTCGTGCTTGCACGCGGCGAGACCCAGCGTGATGAGCAGCGCCGCCGACACGAGGACTGACTTACGCAGCATGGGCTTGGATCTCCGGATGGGTGGCCGCTTCGACGCGGCGCTGGAATTCTGCGTGGCGGCGGGTACGGTCCGCCACCTTGCCTTTCAACTGCCCGCAGGCGGCATCGATGTCCTCGCCGCGCGTGCGGCGCACCATCGCCTGCACGCCGGCATTCAGCAGGATGGTCTGGAAATCGCGGATGACCGTTTCGTCCGAACGCTCGTATTGCGTGCCGGGGAACGGATTGAACGGAATCAGGTTCACCTTGGCCGGCAGGCGGCGCATCAGCTTGACCAGTTGCTTCGCCAGCGCCGGCGTGTCGTTGACGCCGCGCATCAAGGTGTATTCGAAGGTGATGGTCGCGCGCGGTTTGCGCGCCGCGTAGCGCGCGCATGCGTCCAGCAATTCGTCGATGCCCCAGCGCTTGTTGAGCGGCACCAGTTGCGTGCGAAGTTCGTCGTTGGGCGCGTGCAGCGACACGGCAAGCGATACGTCCGCGACTTCACCCAGCTTGTCGATCATCGGCACCACGCCGGCGGTGGAAAGGGTCACGCGCTTCGACGCCAATCCGAAACCGAGATCGTCGCGCATCAGGCTCATCGCCTTGACGACGTTGTCGAAGTTCAGCAGCGGCTCGCCCATGCCCATCATCACCACGTTGGTGATGCGGCGTTGCTGGTGCGTCACGTTGCCGAGCTGCTTCGCAGCGTGCCACACCTGTCCGATGATTTCGGACGCGGCGAGGTTGCGGTTGAAGCCCTGCGTGCCGGTGGAACAGAAGCGGCAATTCAGGCCGCAACCGATCTGCGAAGACACGCACAACGTGCCGCGCGTCGGCTCCGGGATGTACACGGTTTCGACCGCGTTGCCGGCATCCATGCCCAGCAGCCACTTGCGGGTGCCGTCGCTGGAAGCCTTGTCCAGCAGGGCTTTGGGCGGCGCGACCACCGCCACCTCTGGAAGTTTTTCGCGCAACGATTTGCCGAGATCGGTCATCGCCCCGAAATCGCTGATCAGGCGGTGATAGATCCACTTCATCACCTGGTCGGCGCGATACGGCTTCTCGCCCAACCCGGCGAAGAAGTCGCGCATTCCGTGGCGATCGAAGTCCAGCAGATTGGCACGGGCCACGTCGGCCATGCGCATTCCCCAAAAGCAATTACCCGCGAGGGCAGAGTTCCGTCGCGGCGAAGAAGTATCCGATTTCGAAACGCGCGGTGTCCGGGCCGTCCGAGCCATGCACCGCGTTCGCGTCAATGTTTTGTGCGAAATCCGCGCGGATGGTTCCCGCGGCCGCTTCCTTCGGATTGGTGGCGCCCATCAACTCGCGATTCTTGGCGATGGCACCCTCGCCTTCCAGCACCTGGATCATCACCGGTCCCGACACCATGAAATCGACCAGCGGCTTGAAGAACGGACGCTCGCGATGCACTGCATAGAAGCCTTCCGCTTCGGCGCGCGAAAGCTGCTGCATTTTCGCGGCGATGATTTGCAAACCTGCTTTTTCGAAGCGTGCGTAAATCTGTCCGATCACGCTCTTGGCGACGGCATCGGGCTTGATGATGGAAAGGGTGCGCTCCAGCGCCATGGGTTCCTCGACTGATGGCAAAAAATAAAAAAGTGCGCACGAAGCCCCTGAAGGCTCGTGAGCATATCGTGAAAACTCCGCACAAAATACGGAGTTAGCTCACAAAAGAATGAAAGATTCTAGCCCAACCGCCGGGCCAGGCCAAGGCGCGGATTCGGGTTTGACCGCTGCCCCGCCCTGGCCTAGACTTCAAACGATTGTTTGAAAATTCTGTTTGGAATCCGCAGGCGGCCATGCAGCAGAGCGCGCAATTTTCCACGCGACAGAAGATCCTCGGCGCCGCCGAGGCGCTGTTTGCGGAGCGCGGCTTTGCGGGCGCCTCGCTGCGCCAGGTCACGGCCGCGGCCAAAGTGAATCTCGCGGCCGTCAATTACCACTTCGGTTCCAAGGACAACCTGATCGAGGAAGTCTTCCGCCGCCGGCTCGACGAGCTGAGCCGCCGTCGCCTCGACCGGCTGGCCAAGCTGGAAGCCGCGGGCAACGCCACCCTCGAAACCGTGCTGGACGCCTTCATCACCCCGGCGCTGGAACTGTCGCTGGACCGCAAGGGCGGCTCGGTGTTCATGCGGGTGCTGGCGCGCGCGTTCGCGGAACACAACAGCAACCTGCGCACCTTCCTGTCCGACAACTACGGGTACGTGTTGAAGGATTTCGCCGCGGCCTTCGCGCGCCTGCTGCCGCAGCTCGACAAGCAGGAGCTTTACTGGCGCCTCGACATCGCGGTCGGCGCGCTGACCTACGCCATGGCCGACTTCGGCATGATCCAGCGCCGCAGCGGCGAATCCGAACGCGAGCATCGCGAACAGATGGCCAAGCACCTGATCCATTTCACCGCGGCTGGTCTGCGTGCGTAAGGCTTTCCGAGCTTCGATTCCCGACTCCCCATTCCCGATTCCCGTTCCTGGAGTTTCCATGTCTGACATCCTTCGAATCCGCAAAGCCGCCGTGCTGGGCGCCGGCGTGATGGGCGCGCAGATCGCCGCGCATCTCGCCAACGCCGGCATCGAAACCGTGCTGTTCGACCTCGCGGCCAAGGAGGGGCCGAAGAACGGCATTGCCCTGAAGGCCATCCAGCACCTCGGGAAAATCTCGCCCGCACCGCTGGCGGTGAAGGAGGTCGCGTCGGCCATCACGCCGGCCGACTACGACGAAAATCTCGCTGCATTGAAAGACTGCGACTTCGTGATCGAAGCCATTGCCGAACGCATGGACTGGAAGCTCGATCTCTACAGGAAGGTCGCCGCGCATATTCCCGAACACACGATCCTCGCGTCGAATACTTCGGGCTTGTCGATCAACAAGCTGGCCGAAGCGCTGCCGGAAAACCTGCGCCACCGTTTCATGGGCGTGCATTTCTTCAACCCGCCGCGCTACATGCATCTGGTCGAAGTGATTCCTGGCAAGGCCTCCGACCGCAAGCTGCTGGAAGGCCTGGAAGCGTTCCTCACGTCAACGCTCGGCAAGGGCGTGGTGTTCGCCAAGGACACGCCGAACTTCATCGGCAACCGCATCGGCGTGTTCTCGATCCTGTCGACGATGTATCACACCACGCAGTACAAGCTCGGTTTCGACGTGGTGGACGCGCTGACAGGCCCCGCGATCGGGCGGCCGAAGTCGGCGACGTATCGCACCGCCGATGTGGTCGGCCTCGACACCATGGCGCATGTCATCAAGACCATGGCCGATACCTTGCCCCACGATCCGTGGCACGCACATTTCAAGTCGCCCGCGTGGCTGACGGCATTGATCGAGAAAGGCGCGCTGGGTGCCAAGGTCGGCGCCGGTTTCTACCGCAAGGCCGGCAAGGAAATCCAGGTACTGGATCTCGCGAAGCAGGACTATCGCGCATCCGAGCAGAAGGCGTCCGATGAAGTCGCCGCGATCCTCGTGATCAAGAATCCCGCCGAGAAGTTCGCCAAGCTGCGCGAATCGAACGATCCGCAGGCGCAGTTCCTGTGGGCGTGTTTCCGCGACCTGTTCCACTACACCGCGTACCATCTCGAAGGCATCGCCGAGACTGCGCGCGACGTCGATTTCGCGATTCGCTGGGGTTACGGCTGGAAGCTCGGGCCGTTCGAGACGTGGCAAGCCGCCGATTGGCAAGCCGTTGCGAAAGCGATCGCCGAAGACATCGCCGCCGGCAAGGCCATGAGCAACGCGCCGCTGCCCGCGTGGGTCACGGACGGCCGCAAGGGCGTGCATCATGCAGACGGTTCGTATTCGCCGCGCGAGAACAAGGACATTGCGCGCTCGTCGGCGCCGGTCTACAAGCACCAGCTGTTCCCCGATGCGCTGATCGGAGAGAAGTTCGATCAGGGTACGACGGTTTGGGAAAACGACGGCATACGCCTGTGGACGCTCGGCAGTGACGACGTCGGCATCGTCAGTTTCAAGACCAAGATGTGCACCTTCGACGATGCGGTGCTGGACGGCATCCAGCACGCGGTCGGTTTGGCCGAGAAAAAACTCAAGGCGCTGGTGGTGTGGCAGAGCGGGCCGGTGTTCTCGGCCGGCGCCAACTTGAAAGGCGTGCTCGCGCTGCTGAAGGAAGGCAAGGTTTCGCAGCTCGAAGCGATGATCGCCAACTTCCAGCGCGCGACGATGCGCGTGCAGCATGGCCTGGTTCCGACCGTCGCGGCGGTGCGCGGTTTGTGCCTCGGCGGCGGCTGCGAATTGCAGATGCACACTGCGCGCACGGTCGCGGCGCTGGAGAGCTACATCGGACTCGTCGAAGCCGGCGTGGGACTGCTGCCCGCAGGCGGCGGCTTGAAGGAGATCGCCGAGCGCTGCTCGCGCGCGTCCTCCACCGACGATCCCTTCGACCACGTCAAACGCTATTTCGAGACCGTGGCCATGGCGAAGGCTTCCGGCAGCGCATTGGAAGCGAAGCAGTTCGGCCTGCTGCGCGAAAGCGACGTAGTGGTGTTCAACGCCAACGAACTTTTGTACGTTGCCAAGAATGTCGCGTCGTCGCTGGCCGAATCTGGCTGGCGTCCACCGCTCCCACAACAAACGCACGTCGCCGGCGACGTCGGCACCGCGACGATTAAGGCACAACTGGTGAACATGTTGGCGGGACATTTCATTTCCGAGCACGACATGGAAATCGCCACCCGCATCGCCGACACCTTGTGCGGCGGGAACATCGAGCGCGGCAGCACGGTCGACGCGCAATGGCTGCTGGATCTGGAACGCCACCATTTCATGGAACTGGCGCAGACGCCCAAGACCCAGGAACGCATCGCGCACACCATGACCACCGGCAAACCGCTCAGGAACTGAGAGCAGGGACCGGGGACCGGGGACCGGCCAAGAAGAGCGCGTCCCGCTTCCCATCCCCCGGCCCCCGGTCCCCGGTCCCCCACCAATCAAGGAACTCGACATGACTTCGCAAGTACAAGACGCCTACATCGTCGCCGCCAAACGCACACCGGTCGGCAAGGCCCCGCGTGGCGTGTTCCGCCACACCCGTCCCGACGACCTGCTCGCGCACGTGCTGCGCGAAACGCTGGACGAATGCGCCGGCATCGACGTCAACCGCATCAGCGACGTGGTGATCGGCTGCGCGATGCCGGAAGCCGAGCAAGGCATGAACGTGGCGCGCATCGGCGCACTGCTTGCAGGCCTGCCGGACACGGTTCCCGGCATGAGCATCAACCGCTTCTGCTCGTCCGGCCTGCAATCGGTTGCGATCGCGGCCAACACGATCCGTCTCGGCGAGTCCGATCTGGTGCTGGCGGGCGGCACCGAATCGATGAGCATGGTGCCGATGATGGGTTTCCATCCGGTGATGAATCCGGAAATCTTCAAGGACGACAACATCGGCATCGCCTACGGCATGGGCATCACCGCCGAGAACGTCGCCACGCGCTGGAAAATCAGCCGCGAGGAGCAGGACGCGTTTGCGCTGCGCAGCCACCAGCGCGCGCTCGCCGCCCAGGACGCCGGCAATTTCAAGGAGGAGATCGCACCCTACCCGCTCGACGACCGCTACCCCGAGCTGGCGAAGCGTGGCGTGAAGGAAGACCGCCGCGTGATCGAGAACGACGAAGGCCCGCGCCGCGACACCAGCGCCGAAGTGCTGGCGAAGTTGCGCCCGGTATTCAAGCGCGACGGCAGCGTCACCGCCGGCAATTCATCGCAGATGTCGGACGGTGCCGGCGCGGTGCTGGTGGCCAGCGAACAGGCGATCAAGGATTACGGCCTGACGCCGCTCGCGCGTTTCGTTGGCTTCTCCGTCGCGGGCGTGCCGCCCGAGATCATGGGCATCGGTCCGAAAGAGGCCATTCCGAAGGCACTGAAAGCCACCGGCATCAAGCAGGATCAGCTCGAGTGGATCGAATTGAACGAAGCCTTTGCCGCGCAATCCCTCGCGGTCATCAAGGATCTCGGCCTCGACCCCGACAAAGTGAACCCGGAAGGCGGCGCGATCGCGCTGGGTCACCCGCTCGGCGCCACCGGCTCCATCCGCATCGCCACCCTCGTCCACGGCATGCGCCGCAAGCAGCAGAAATACGGCATGGTCACCATGTGCATCGGCACCGGCATGGGTGCGGCGGGGATTTTCGAGATGGTGTGACGGTAGGGCGGGAGTAGCGCAGCGAATCCCGCCATTGCAGTTCAAATCAGCAAGCGGGATTCACTTCATTTCTTCCGCCTACGCTGCTAATGCTTTGTTCTTTTTGCTACGGCAATGGCTTGCTGTTTGCGCAAACGTAATTGCCGTGACTCCATTCAAAACTGCAATCTATCAAAGTTACCCTGGCACCCTTGGTTTGGAGCATAGCTTTTAACTGCTGTATGCGCGCAGAGTTCATGAATGCCTTGCCTTCATCTCCCCAGGCATCAACGCAATAGTCGTAGTTGAACCCCGCTTGGCGGCACGCGCTGCCGACCATCGCAGACCTGGTGTTGCCCACAATCAGATTCCAGACGTAACCATACTTTTTACCCAGAAACTTGGCATCGCAACCATTGTCTCGGCAAAACGAAGCCAACACGTTGCCGACCTGCTGCGGGGCAATGTGGTCGAATCCCGCAATGACGCGAGGCCTCGCAGTTTGGGCATTGGCCACCAAGGAGGTCAATACGAGACCTGTCCACATGAGGGGGAAAGTTTCGCTTTCATGTTCCACCTCCCATCGTTCATATCAATAACGTCAACACAAAAGTACCGAGCATCATGAATGCCACCGCGAGCTTGATGGCGGTGCCGATCAGAAGGCCGATCCAGGTGCCGACGCCTACGCGCGCGGCGTGTCCGACGCGGCTGCCGCTCGCCAATTGGCCGATTACCGCGCCGATGAACGGGCCGAGGAAGATGCCCGGGATGCCGAAGAACAATCCAATGATGGTACCGATGAAGGCGCCCCAGACCGCGGCCTTGCTGGCGCCGTAGCGTTTGGCGCCGTAGGTGCCGGCGAGGAAGTCGAACACGATCGAGAACGCGGCCAGTACGCCGAGGATCACGATCACCCAGACCCTGATCTTGTCGAAGTGCCCAACCCACGCGGCCAGCAGCATGCCGCCGAACATCACCGGGATGCCCGGCAGATTGGGCAGGATCGACGCGACGAAGCCCGCAGCGATGATGATGCCGGCGACGACGTACCAGAGGATGTTCCAGTCCATCGGCGAAACGTGCCCGCAGCCACTGATTCAGCGGAGTGTATCGGTTATCTGCCAAACACTTCGCGCACGATGAGACCGGCGTGGCGGACCATCAGCGCCGGTTCCCGCCACGGCAATTCACGCCAACGTCGGGAGTGACGAACCAACGCAGCAGGCCTGCATAATCGCGTTCGACAATCGACCGGCAGACGTCCTGCGGGAACATTGCGAGGGAGCCGCGCGTGCGAATTGCGGGTGGAGTCGAAGCGGAAGCAGGCTTGTCGTCTTCCAACATCGCCCGAATGGCCTCTTCGATGGCGCCGCGGCGTTTCCCCAGGTACAGCACGGCTTGTGGTGTGGGGCGGCCGTTCTGTTCCAGCAATTTGATCGCGCCTGTTTCCTGCTGGTAGATGAAATCCACGCCGCACAAGCCATGGAACCCGGTCAGTCGGCCCAGCTTCTGCAGGATTGCGCCCATTTCCTGCAAATCGATGAAATGGATGGTTGCGGAAGGTCCGTATGGGCCGGGGTAGGTTTTCGTGCGCTCGTAGGCTGCCCAGAAGCGCAACTCGCCATGCTGGAACAGCGCGGTGGAGCTGCACATCTGGCCAGCCACGAACTGTTGCACAACGAACGGTCCCGAGCGGCGGGCAGCGTCGCTGCGCAATTCGTCGGCGTTTGCGATGCGCGCGACGTGGCTTCCGCCAAAACCATTCACGGATTTGGTGATCAGCGGGTACCCGCAAAGCTCGGCTGCCGCCAAGGCTTCGTCGGCACCGGTCACCGTTCGTGCAATGGGTGCGGGCAGAGCGTGCCGCGTCACCAGATTCGGGAAAGCGGCTTTGTCGAGAAGCAGATCGAGATTTTCCGCGGTGGGATTAACCGGAAGGCAGGCCGGCACCCATGGCTCATGCAGCCGGCGGGAAAGCTCCAGCAACACGGCATCGTCCGCGACGATGATCCATTTGAACCGGGAACCTTCTGCCACGACGAATCGCTTCAGTTCGGCCATGAAGCCCGGCAAGTCACTGGGTCCGGGGATCAGCCGGTGGCAGTAACGTGAGTGGACGACATAGGCATCGCGGCGCGCAAACACATGTACGGCGCAACCTGCCCGCGCAAGGATGTATGGCAGGCGCGCAACCCCCAACCAGCGGCTGAAATTGATCAACAGCACATCGGACTTGCCGTGCGCACCCATAGCCCCTCTTTCCCGTTGTCATGGTGTAGCCGCAGACATCCTCGCGGCCACCCCGGTGAACCTGGCTGCGGGTGCGCGGATGCTACCGTGTCCCAAATCGGTCAGCATGAACGGGCAACAACGGCATGAAGTCGGTCGGCGTCCTTGGGCTGCGAGCCGTCAGTGCACTGCGCGCATTGGGATCACGTGCAGCGTCAACACCTCGAATGGCTGCAGCATGATCGTCGTTTGCTTGTCGGCATCCAGCGTTTTCGGTACATCGCTGCCGCCGCTGTGCCATACGTCGCTCACGTCGAACGAGCGCGCGGCATCCTTCGGCAATTGCAATTGGCGGGCGACATCGAGGATCGCCAGGCGCGGCTTGTCATCGGGATTGCGCAGCGTTATGAAGGATTTCGACGGCGACCATGCGGCCCAGCCGTAGACGTCCAGCCGTCCGGGATCGCCGCCGATCCAATGGGTGTCGCGCAGCACGTCGGCATTCGCGCGCGACCAGTTCGCAGCCGCAGCCAGCGTGTTCCAGTCCGCGGCCGTCAGCAACGACGGCGTGATGTACATCTCCTGCAGGTCGGTGCCGGTGGCAAAGTAGGAATGCACTTCGTTGGCGAAGTCGTGGCCGGGATCGGTATCCAGGTGCACGGCGTGCTGCGCATAGATGATCCCGTGCAGCATCAGCGAATTGATCGGGAACAGCGGCCCCTTTTCCACGATGTTGCGGTAGGTCTGCTCGTCGCGGTAGGTGATCCATTGCTCGCGGTAAGGTCCGACGCCCGCGAAGTTGTGGTCGTAGCCGTCGCGCCAGATCGAATCCGCGTACTTCAGCCAGAACGGCGAGGCCCAGGTGCCGGTGGTGAGATTGATGAAGGTGTCGGGCTTGTCGGCGCGGATGTCGCCGATCAACTGGATCGCCGCCGCGAAATCGCTGTCGAACCGGCTGCCCGGATACACGCTGTTGACGTTGCCGGTGCCGTCGAACTTGAACTGGTTGATGCAATCCTTGTCGAGCAGCATCATCACCACTTCGTGGAAGCGCTTCCAGTATTTCGGGCCCGACAGCGCGAAGCCGTTGTCCACGATCTCGTAGCCGAGCTTGCGGCCATTCGCGATGCGTTCGTCGTGTGGCTTGCCATAGCCGCCCCACGGCGACAGCCACACGCCCGGCGCGGCGCCGTATTGCTTCGCCGCCTTGCACAGCGGTACGAAGCCGTGCGGGAATGCCTTCGAAAAATTCCAGCTGCCGCTGTAATCATCCCAGCCGTCGTCGAACAGGAACGAATCCATCTTCACGTGGCGCTTTCCGATCAGTTCCTTGCCAAACGTGTTGATGCGGTCCAGCGCCTCGGCTTCGGTGTAGGGCGTGAAGAAGCCGATGTCGTACCACGAGTTGTAGTGCAGGAACGGACGGTACGGATGCGCGCGTTCGCGCTCGACGTACTGTGCGAAGTCGCGTCGCATCTGGCCCGCGTGGGCGACGCCGATCACCGCGGAATACGTCACCGACTGCCTCTTCGGCAGCGGCAGCGTGCGCTCGATCCACAGCTTCACCTTGCCGCGCCACGCATCGGCCTTGGACATCGGGTGCTCGAAACCCAGCCAGTCGTCGTGCGATATCACCGGCGAGCCATCGACCGAACCGTCCACGATCGCATCCGGCGCATTGGCACCGAACAGCGACACCTTGGTGATCGGCGCGTCTTCGTCGAGCGCGGTGATCGTGACGATCTCGCGCAGGTAATCGGAACCGTCGCGCTGCACCAGCTTCCAGTCGATGCGGACATGTCCTTTCGGACCGAGGAACGTTCCTTCGGCGACTTTGCCCGGAATGCGCTCGGCGAGCCGCGAGGCTTTGGCATCGACTGGCAGCGCAACTTCGCGCAGCGCGCCTTGCAGATGGAAATCACCCGTGGCGAGCGTACTGCCGTCCTTGAACGTCAGCGAGAACGGATCGGTGACGGCGAGCGTCGCGTGGTTGCGTGCATCGTTCACCACCAAGCCGGACAACGCGCCGCCCTGCACGTGCCAGGTTGCCGCGACCACGTCGTTGCCGAACTGCGATGGCGCGGCTTCGGTGGAAGCCGCCGCCACGTCGACGCCGAACGCCATCGCGACGATGGCGAGCGCGCTGCCAAGCATCCTGACGATTCGTCCGGCCTGCGCCGGCTCCTGCTGCGCGCCCGCACCTCGACATTCGGACATTCGCCACCTCGAAGGAGATTCCCGCAAGCTGGCTATTCTGCCGCAACCGCGCGGGACACGCGGCGCGGTTGCGGCTACTGCTTCAATGCGACGCGCGGCTATCAACCGCAGCTGGAACGCTCATGGACGCGCTTCCAGCACGATGTTGAACGGCGTTTCCGTCGCCCGCCTGAAATGCGAGAACCCCGCACCGTCGACCACCACCTTGCGCAAGCGGGCCTCGCCGGCCTGTGCGCCGAGCGCGGGTCCCTTGCGCGCCAGCGAAACCGGCACGCAAATCTGCGCCGAGGCGCCGTAGTACACGCGGCCCACGGGGTTGAGATTGTCGGCAACGCGATCGCCGGCGAACGGCTCCACGATCATGCACGCGCCATCGTCGCTCACCGCCTTGCGCGCGTGCCGGGCGGCTCCGACCGGATCGGCCATGTCGTGCAGGCAATCGAAAAACGCGATCAGGTCGAAATCGCGATCGACATAGCCCGTCGCGTCGGCGACCTCGAAGCGCGCGTTCTCGACGCCCGCGGCCGCGGCGCGCTCGCGGGCAACCTCTATCGAACCCGGGTGGTAGTCGTAGCCGATGAACTCGGAATCGGGAAAGGCTTGCGCCATCAGGACGGTGCTGGCGCCGTGGCCGCAGCCGACATCGGCCGCCTTGCCGCCGCGCTTCAATTTGTCCACGGTGCCGTCCAGCGCCGGCAGCCACGAAGCGAGCAGGTTGGCATTGTACCCGGCGCGGAAGAAGCGTTCGGTTCCATGGAACAGGCAGGGATGATGCTCGCCCCACTCCATGCCCTTGCCGGTCCTGAAGTTTTCCTCGGTCCGGTCCAGGTCGTGGAACATCGCCTCGACGAAGAAGTAGGCGCCCGGAATATCCACGGGACCGTTCGGGTCGGCCAGGCACAGGCGCTGCTCCTCGCTGAGCGAATAACGATCGTTCGCCGCGTCGTATTGCACGTAGCCGCCCGCGGCCTGGTTGCCCAGCCATTCGCGCACGTAGCGCTCGTTCGCCCCCGCGCGTTGCGCAAGTTCGGCGGAAGTGGCCGGCCCCTGCGCGAGCGCCTTGTACAGACCGAGCCGGTCACCGATCAGCATCAGCGAGGCGCTGATGGCCGCGCCGAGATCGCCGACTGCCTTGCCGAGAAATTCGTGGAGCTTGTCTTCGTTCATGTTCATCGTGGCCTTACTCCGTGGGTGCGTGCGGCGGCCGCGCCGTGCGACGCGCTGCTGTTGGGGAAAACACCGCGTGACGGCGGATTGCGACACGCGCGTCCGCGGCGGTATCCGATGCAAGGGCGCAGCCTCGGGCGCTGCCTTGCAACGGCGAAAGTCTTGCCGTGGCCTGATGCGCGGGCAATGACCTATACTCCCCGCCGCATGCTCGAAACGCCGGCGTGGAGGCGGAGAGCAGACGTGACACGCGACCTTCTTTCCGATGTACTGACGCTGGTGCGCCTGACCGGCGCACTGATCTTCGAGGTCGACATCAAGGGACCATGGGGCGTCGCGGGCAATCCCACGGTGCAGAAATTCGCGCCGCTGTTGCCGCCCGGCACCAGCCAGGTCATTGCCTTCCACATCGTGCTGGAAGGCCGCTGCTGGGTGCGCCACGCCCGCGGCGAATGGCTTGCCGTCGAGCGCGGCCATGCGGTGGTCATCCCGCACGGTGATCCGCACGATCTTTGCGACCAGCCCGGACGCAGCACGGTGCCATTCGCAGCGATGCTGGGCGAACGCGCGCTGCTCGAAACCCGGCACATCCGTTTCGAGACCGGACCGGGCGATTCGGTGCAGCTGCTGTGCGGCTTCCTCGGTTGCGACCGGCGCGCCTTCGAGCCGCTGTACCGCTCGCTGCCACCGCTGTTCGAGGTGGATCTGGGTCCGCGCATGGACACGCTGGTGCGCCATGCCGTGACCTATGCCCTCGACGACAGTCCGGGAACGGCGGCGTTGCGTGGACGCCTGGCGGAGCTGCTGTTCCTCAGCACGCTGCGCATCTACATGCGCGACCTGCCGCCGGACGCGAAGGGCTGGCTCGCCGGCTTGCGCGATCCACTGGTCGAACGCGCGTTGCGCGCGCTGCACGACGATCCCTCGCGCAACTGGTCGGTCAACGAGCTTGCCAACGCGATCGCAAGTTCCCGCTCCAACCTTGCCGAGCGTTTTCGCGAAGTGATCGGCGAACCGCCTATGCATTACCTGACGCGGCTGCGCATGCAGCTCGCCGCGCGCCGACTCGACGGGAGCCGGTGCAGCATCGCCAACGTGGCCGACGAAGTGGGCTACGATTCCAACGCGGCATTCCAGCGTGCCTTCAAACGCTGTTTCGGCGTGCCGCCGGCAGCCTGGCGGCGCCACGCTGCGGAGACGCGCTGAACATGGCTTGCCGGACCATCGGCGCGACGCGCCGGCTCAGCCTTCCAGCATGGCTTTCCAGCGATCCCGCGCTTCCAGCCACCAGTACTGCGCCTGCGCGCCGAGATAGCCGAGCGGCCGGCGGGTGCTCTGCAATCCGAAGGGCGCGAATTCGCGCCAGGTTTCGTCGTCCTGCGCGATGGCGCCGGCCAGCAATTCACCCGCGGCGCAGGTCGGCGCAGTACCGTGGCCGCCGAAGGCCTGCATCCACCAAAGGCCGTCGCCGCGCGTGCCCAGCTGCGGCATCTGGTGGCGCGCGTAGCTCATCAGGCCTGACCACGCGTAGTCGACCTTCACGCCCTTCAATTGCGGGAACACGCGCAGCAGGTCGCGCAGCAGCAGCTTCTTCACCGCCTGGGCCGAGCGATTGCGGATCGAAATGCGGCCGCCCCACAACAGGCGCGTGTCCTTGAGCGGACGGTAGTAATCGAACGCGAAACGGGTGTCGTAGATCGCGGCGTCGGTGTGCAGGCATTCACGCAGGCGCGCGCCCAGCGGCTCGGTCGCCATCACGTAGGTTGCGATCGGCAGCACCGCGCGATCGACCTGCCGTTGCAGGCGCGCGAGGTAGCCGCCGCAGGCCAACACTACCGTTTGCGCTTTCACTTCACCCGCATCCGTGCGCACGCGCCATCCCGCACCGTCGCGCTCGGTCCTGCGCACGCGCGAATGCTCGTGGAAGCATACGCCCTGCCCCTGCGCCGCGCGCACCATGCCATGCAGGTAATCGAGCGGATGCAGGTGCAGCGCGTTCCGCTCGAACAGCGCATCGTGGTAGCGCCGGCTGTGGATCACGCTGCGCACCTGCGATTCCGGCAGCCATTCCCACTCGGCGCCGTAGGTTTCCTTCAGCAATTGCTGCCGCGCGCGCAGGATGGATGGATCGCGGAACCAGTTGGCCCAGATCACGCCCGCATCGACGGCGTCGCATTCGATCGCGTACTTCGCGATGCGCCGGCGGATCAGGTCCACCGCATCGGTGGTGGCGCCGTACAACCGGCGCGCGCGCTCACGGCCGAGCTGCCCAAGCAACGCATCTTCGCCCAGCGAATAGCCGCCGAACACGAAACCGCCGTTGCGGCCGGAGGCACCATGGCCGATGCCTTCGCGTTCCAGCAGCACCACGTCGCGCACGCCGCGTTCGGCAAGCCCGAGCGCCAGGCACACGCCGGCGTAGCCGCCACCGACGATCGCGACGCGCGCCTCATGCCTTCCTTCGAGTGGCGGCAGCGGATCGAACGGGCGCGCCGTCGCCTGATAGTAGGTTTGCGATGATTCGGCAGGTGCCACCATGTGCGTATCCCCTGGCCGCAATGGAATTCCCAGCATAGCGCCGATCACTTCACCAGGCCCACCTCCAGCGCGCGCGCATCGCTGCGCCCGTGATCGTCCACCACGCGCACACGGTAGGTGCCGGCATGCGGCGGCTGCCAGCCCAGCGATTGGTTGGGAGCGGTGCGTCCGACATAGGCGTCATCGACGAACCAGTATTGCGCCTGCACGTCTGCGTCGTCGTTCGCCGCGAACGCGATGGTGTTGCCGGCGGGCGCATCCAGGCGCAACGCATAGGCGCTGTTGAGCAGCGGCGACGTAATGCGTGGCGGATCGCCATCGGGCAATCCTGCATTCGCGCAATCGGGATTTCGCGGTGGCGGCCTGATCGGAATGCCCGCCTTCGCAAACACCGACGCGAGATCGGACGGCCAGAACTGGAACACCTCAACGTGCGTGCGCTTGCCGGCATACGGCGGGCACGCCGGCTTGCCGCTGACATCGTCGATCACGACGGGCCGATAGACATTGCCGGCCTTGATCGGCGACACGCCGGGGATGAACCAGGTCCAGCCCTGCTCGGGACACCAGCGGCTGGGCAGCAGACCGGTGGCGAGGCAGATACGCACCCGTTTCAACCGGGGCGGCGGCGGGCGCTGCAACGCGTGCAGATCCGGGTTCACCGCGCGCAGCGCATCGTGGATGCGGAAGAACAGCGGCGCGGCCGCGTCGATCCCGACGAACGCTGGATTCGGTGTCGAATCGAAATTGCCGACCCACACCACCAGCACGTAGGGCCCGAACCCGCCCGCGGTCCATGCATCGTGGAAGGCCCACGAAGTGCCCGTTTTCCAGAACACCGGCAGGCCGGTCGGCCTGGTGCCGAATGCGGCTCCGGGGCGCGGATTTTGCTCCAGCATGTCGGTGACCATGAAGCTTGCCGCGGCGCTGAGCAGGCGCTTGCCTTGCACGCGTGGTGCATCCTCGCGCAGGCGCAACGGACGCAACACGCCCTCATTCGCAAGCAGCGTATACATGCGCGCCAGACCCTGCATCGTGACGTCACCGCCGCCCAGCACCAGCGCAAGCCCATAGTGCTGCTCACTCGCGAGGTGTTGCGCGCCAGCCTCCTGCAGGAAGCCGTACAGGTCGGGATCGTGCAGTTGCGAATCCACCCACACCGCGGGAATGTTGCGGCTGCGGATCAACGCCTGCGTCGCGGTGACGGGGCCGAGGAAGCGTCCGTCGAAGTTTTCCGGCGTGTACGGGCCGAACGAAGTGGGCACGTCGCGCAGCACGGTCGCCGGCGTCAGCACGCCCTGGTCGAAGCCGAGTGCGTAAATGAAAGGTTTCAGCGTCGAGCCGGGCGAACGTTCGGCCAGCGTGCCGTTGACCTGGCCCGAAATCGCGCGGTCGAAATAATCGACCGATCCCACCATCGCCTTGATGCCCATGCTGCGGGTATCCACAAGGATCGCGGCCGCGTTGCGGATGCCCACGCCTTGGTTGAGCCGCACGTAATCGCGCACCTGGCGTTCCAGCAGGTGCTGCAAGCCGAGGTCGATGGTCAGTTCGACGCGCGCAGGCAGGGCCTGTCCGTCGGCGTTCGCACTCGCGACCAGTTGGTCGACCGCATGCGGTGCTTCGAACGGAAGCTGCGCCGTGCTGCGCAAGGCGAGCGGCATCGCGAACACCGCCTGCCACGTGCGATCCTCCGGATGCCCGCGCAGCCAGCGCCGATACAACCGGTTGCGCGCCGCGGCGAGTTGCGGCGCCACGATGGTGTTGCCGGAACCGTGGCGCACGCCCAGACGCCGCGACGGATCTTGTGGAACCACGGACAGTGTCAATGTTTCCGGCAGGTTCAAGTCGCGCGCCGGCTTGCCGAAATACACGAGACTCGCCGCGCCCGCGCCGACCACGTTGCCGCCGTAGGGCGCATCGTTGAGGTACGCCGCAAGGATGTGCTTCTTGGAATAGAACAGTTCCAGCCGCACGGCCAGCGCGACCTGGCGCAATTTGCCCAGCGGCCTGCGGGTATCGAGGTGATACAGCAATCGCGCAAGTTGCATGGTGATGGTGGAACCGCCCTGCGGGTGGCGATGCCGCACGTAGGTTTCCCACGCACCGCGCACGAGGCCCCACGGATTGAAACCCGGGTGCCACCAGAACCAGCGATCCTCGTGCAGCAATGTGGCCTCGACGAGTTGCGGCGGCAGTTCGCGGTAAGGCGTCCACAAGCGGTACTGGCCATCGCTGGCCAGCGTCAAGCGCAGCAAATGACCCATGTCGTCGAACACCGCGGCGGATTGCGGAAACGCATCGCGCAACGGCGGGTGCGGCCACACCCGGCAGCCGACCAGAACCAGTGCGACCAGCGCGAATCCCGTCAGCGCGTTCTGCCAGCGGCGCAACTTGTGGAATGCCCACGTACGCGCGCGCCGCAACCCGTTCACCGCGTTCGGCTCACTTGGGCGGAGCGACGACGAGCGTGCCGCTGCCCGGCGCTTGCGCCTGCACCTGCGGCAGGTACATCGCAGATGCGTAGATGGGTGGAATCCGGAACGTGCCCGCGCTGGTTGCGCGGATCTTGTACGTGAACTCGCGCACGTCCGGCGTCGCGTCGCCGTAGATCACCACGCGATCCTCGCGAACGTCGGCGAAATCCGCCTGCCAGGTCGAACTGCCGAGGCCGATCGGCGACGTCCATTGCGTCCGCGCGCCGTTGTCCGACGCACTGCTTGCGCTGGCAGGCGGCGGCGTGCGCAGCACCGGATCGAAACCGCCGGGCAGCAGATCGACGATCGCGACATCGGGTACGTCGGCGCTGCCGATCGCGCGGATCTTCACGTGCACCTCGATCTCCTGCCCCAGCGTTATCGTTCCCAGTGGCTGGCCACCGTCGTCGGTGTAGTCGCGCACGACTTCCAGGCCGTTCTTGATTGCCGCGATGGGGGTGCTGCGATCGTAGCCGCTCTGCGTGACCACGCTCCACGCGTTCTGGTCGCTCTGGTTTGCAAAGCGCAGCTTCGCGGTGTTCGTGCTCCAGCCGTCCGCCTGCAACAGGTTGCCCGTGACCTTGCCGATCGACGTCGCGGCGCCGTTCGCGGCGACGGATTCGATCGACATCTTGTCCAGCCCCTTGGCGTTTGCGCTGGCATACACATCGAGCGCCAGCAAGGTCATCGCCGACGACAAGGTGTTGTAGTCGTCGTGCTCGATGGGCCACGCGAGGTTTTCCAGCGCCTGCGGCGGCAAGGCCTGCACACGCTGCGGAAATTGCCTGGAGAGGATGTACAGCACGCTGGCGTCGCGCACCGCCGGCCCGTAGTAATCCGCGAACCCGAACGCATCCGCGTCGGGCTTGCCGCGTTCCAGCACGCCGAGCGGCCCCGTGATCAGCTTGTCCGCCTCGCCGTCCTGTTGCAGCAGCTTGTATGAAGCCGCCAGCCATGCGGCGGCGAGATCGTTCTTCCACTGTTTCGGATACAGATCGTCGAGGCGTTTCTGCACCGAGGCGATGTCGTTGGTGGTGACGTTGCCTTGCACGGTAAGCAGATAGATCGCGTACGCGCGATCGCGCAAGCCCGCCAGCGTGGCCTGGCTGTCGTCGGCCGCGAGCTGGCGCAGGTAGGCATTGCCCGAGTCGATCATGCCCTGCGGCACCGCGACGCCACGCCGGCGCGCTTCCAGCAGGAAATTCATCGCGTAATCGGAAATGAAGGGCGGCGAGGTCGGCGTCGCCGACCACAGTCCGAAACCGCCTTCGTCGTTCTGGCGTGATTGCAGGGTGGCGATGAAATGGCTCAACGCATCGGCGTTGCTGACCGGTTTTTCGTCGAACGCGGGCTGCAGCGCGGGTACGAACGCCTGCGCAGCCGGCCAGTCGGCGACGACGAGGCGCGGCATGGCGGAACTGATGATCTGTTCGGTGCAGTAGTTCGGATAATCGATCAGATAGCTGGTGAGTCCGCGCGCCAGCACGATCGGCGACGACGACATCACCGCATTGCGCCGTGCGTACGGCGCGTACAGGTTCCGCAGTTCGTCGCCATCGAGGCGGCTGCCGGGCGCGACCCTGCCGGTGTCGATGCTGACCCGATACGCGGTGGCAAGCCGCACCGAAATGTCCGTGCTTTGTTTCGCGGCATGCTTGCCGTAACTCGCAGTGAAGGCGAGATCGGCCGAGCCCAGCGCATCGGTGGCCCTGACGCGGAAAGCAACCGCGCCTTCCTTCATCGACGCAAGGCTGACCGTCTGCATGGCCGGCCCGATGATCTGCAAACCCGCACCGGCCTTCAGCGTGATCGTGACCGGCACGGCTTGCTTGCCGATGTCGGTGAGGTTGTTGGCGACGCCGACGCTGATGACGGCCTCGTCGCCGGGGGCCAGCGTGGTCGGTGCGTTGGGCGACAGCACGAAGTCGCCGCGCACCGTGGTCTGGCCCTGCCAAGTGCCGATGCGGTCGGGCGACACCGCCACCGCCATCACGCGCAATTGCCCGTTGAAATCGTCGGGCACGCTGTAGCTGAAATCCTTTTCGCCGTCCACGTCGACGACGCCGGACCAGTACGCGACGGGCGCCTTCTGCTTGCGATGGAACGGATTCAACTGACGCGCGATCGCGGCGTCGGCGTCGCCACCGGGAGCAGATGCCGCCGCCATCAATTTCTCGAAATCGGGCAGGATTAGGTCGAGGATCTGCGCGGTGGTGACGCCGAGCATGCGCTTGCGGAAGAACCAGTCCAGCGGGTCGCCGAACTTGTAGCCCGCGACCTGCAGGATGCCCTCGTTGACCGCGAACAGCACCACCTTCGCGGGCTGGGCCGCGTGCAATTTGAACGTGACGGTGTCGCCCGGCTTCACCAGCGCCGGCACGTCGACGCCCAGCACGTCGCTGCGATCCGCGCGGCTCATCCGGAACGGCGCCACGCCGTAGCTCAGCGGGCTCATGAAGATCGCATCGGACGAAGGATCGCGCACGAACTGCACGTCCACGTAGCCGTTGCCTTCGAAGCCCTTCGGGATCGTGATGCTTTGCACCGAACTCGTGGTGCCGGTGTGGAACCACGCATGCGCGTAGACCTTGTCGCGCTCGAGCGTGATCAGCCCGCTGCCGGTGTAAGGCGCATTGATCGAAACCCGGATGGTGTCGCCGGGTTCGTAAACCTTCTTGTCGAGCGACAGCTGCAACTCGGCGTTGCGTTCCAGCGAGCGCGTGACGTTGGCAGCGCCGGCCACCGAATACTCGATGCGGTTCACTTCCTTGCCGTCGGCGCGCATGATGCGCAACGCGTAGTTGCCGGGCTTGTCGGTGGCGAGCGTGACATCGGTGCCGCCCGCGGCGATCGCAAGCGGATGCGACGCGACCGGAATCTCCTTGAGGCGCGATTCGTATTTGTAGACGCCGGATGATTGCCTGGTCAGCACCGATACGTACTTGCGATCCACCAGCTGCGCGGTGAGTCCGGACAACGCGATGGACTTCGCCTCGGGATCGATCGCGACCAGCCGCACCTTCCGCTCTGCATTGCGGGTGACGTATTCAAGGCCGTCGCTGCTCTTGTAGCCGACCAGCCAGTCGTCGTTCGACACCATCGACTCGGCCGCCGCGGCAACCGCGCGTCCGCCGTCGGCTTCGTACACCTTGGCGAGGAAATACAACTTGTATGTCGCATCCGCGTACTTGCCGAGGTCGAGCGGAAACTCGGCATGGCCCCTGGCATCGGTTTTCTGGTCCTGCAAATCCTGCTGGTAGCCCTGCTTGGCGCGATGGATGTCGTAGAACTGCCAGCCCTGCCAGGCCTTGAACGCGGGGAACGCCGGCTCCAGCGTCAGCGACGCCGACACACGCCGGTTTTCAGCCGGCGTGCCGAACAGGTTCGCGGCGTCCACCTCGCCCCTGAGTTGCGCGGGCTTCACCCAACCGTCGGCGACCTCTGACGACAGGCTGGCGCGCACCTTCATGCGGTCAGGCTCGAACTCCTTGACCGCAATGGTGGTGCTTCCGATCTGCGTATCGGCATTGCCATTGCGGGTGATGTAGAGATTGATCGTCCATGTGCCGGTGGCTGCCGTGCCGGCCAAGGTGTAAGCCACCTCGCTGAAACCGGAACGATCCATCGTCACCGGAACCTTTTTCACCAGGTTGCCGCGCGGGTCGAGCACGTCGGCTTCCAGCGGGATGCCCGCCACGTCGCGCGACCAATTCGCCGCGCGCACGATCACGCCGATGTGGAACGTTTCGCCGGGGCGGTACAGGCCGCGATCGGAAAACAGGTAACCGGACAGCTTGCCGGGGTTCACCGCGTTCACGGCGCCGCCGACGTCGAAGCGCGAATAATCGAGTTGCCGATCACCGGCGCCGATCGGCAGGAATGACATGTCCTGCCCCTTGCTGACGAGGTACATCACCGGCCGCTGGTCGTGGTCGAAGCCCTGCAGGCTCGGGAAGGTCACCACGCCATCCGCGCCGGTGGCGCGCGACAACAGCGTCTTGCCGTTCAAGGCCACCACCGCAACCGAAGCACCCGCCACTGGCTGGCCGGTGCGGATCGACTGCACGAACACGTCCTGGCTGCCGTCGTCGGCCTTCTTCACCAGCATGCCGAGATCGGTCACCACGATCAGGCGGTTGTCCGTCGGTGCGCCGTACATTGCGCCGTCGTCGTGGTTCTGATGACACGCCGGCAAGCCTGCGTCCTCGGCCGACGTGGCCGGCGCGGGCGCCGTCGAGCCGGCGCCTGCCGGCGTGGCGAGTTCGGCGCGTGCTTGCGCGCAGGCACGCGCTGACGCCTGCTGCGCGCGCTGCGCGGCGGCCGGATCGTAGCCCGATGCGTGCAACCAGAACACGCCGCGCTTGCCTTCTGTCATGTACTTGCCGAGATCGACGCCGCTGTATTCCGCCTTGGCGGGATCGGAATCGGCCAGTGTTCCGATCTCGACGTGGCGTTCGACGATCTGGTTTTCACTGAAGCCACCCTGCAGATCCGGATGGCTGAAGTTGCCCAGGTTGAGGCTGACCAGATGCTGCAGCTGGTCGGGCAGCACGCGGCCGATCACCAGCTTGTAACCCGGCAGGTTGCGCGACACGATGGAAATGCGCTTGCTGCCGCTCATCGACAGCAATGAGCCGGAGCCCACGAAGTTCAGCAGTTGCGGGTAATCCGGTACCGTGAACACGTACGCACGCGGCTTGCCCATGATGTAGCCGCCGAACGATTTCAAGCCCTTGTCGATGCGCACGTAGATGCGCTGGCCGGGTTGGGCGTGGAACTGGAAACTCTGCAGCGGCTGCCAATCCTGTTCGGTCGGCGTCGCGGTGAGCGGGAGCGCCGTCGATTGTTTCAGCAAGGCCTCGCCGACTTCCGGCACGTCCCACGGATACTGGTAGTCGCTGTCGTCATCGTCGCGGCCGGGCCTGTGCTTCGGCAGCACCCAGGCATGGATCAGGCCCGCGACGTCCTGCGTGCGCACCGCACCATTGAAGTTCGCGACCAGTACCTGTTGCGGCTCGTACTTGTCGTTGTCGACCAGCGTCGGCTTGAGGTCATCGACCGCGAGGCTGTACAGCCCCGGTATCTTGACCTTGCCTTGCAGCGCATCCGGCGTGCCGTCGCCGCCCCGCGAACTGGCGACGCCGCGATCGACATCCACCAGCAACATCCCCGGATCCTGCGGCAACGCGAGCTGCGCGGAGTGTATCCACGCATGCAACTTCTGCTTGTCGTAGGTGACGGTGAATGGCACCGGCGAGCCGGGGTGGCCGTACTTGTCGGCGATCGCGAGGTGGATGCGCTTTTCGAGTTGCGCGGGATCGACGGGATAATTGAAGCCGAGTTCCTGGATCACCTGCTTGGCGTTGGCGTCCTCGGGGTTCTGGTAGAACTCGCCGGTGTCCAGCGCGGCCGCAAAGGCCACCGTGCCGAAGTCGAAACCGTTCTTCCCGACGTGCGCCTGCGGTGCGAGCAACTTCCTTGCATCGAAGCGCACCGAATAATGCTGGCCGACCGGCCAATCCGCCGCCGGCGTGAATTGCAGGGTGTGATCGTCGGTCCACTTCCACTCGCCCTTGACCGCGGGACCGACCGTGATGCCTTGCGTGACGGCCTTGTCCACGCTTTCGATCGGCGCGGCAGAACCCGAAAACGTCACCACCAGCGGATACACCACCGGTGTCTTCTGCGTCTGCTGGCTGTAGTCGGTAACGGCAGGCGCGGCCACCGTGAAGGTCAACGGGGTCGGACGCGGACGGTGCTGGTACCACTGCCAGCCGAACCATCCGGCGATGACCAACGCGATGACCGCGGCGGCGGCGCCGGCTGACGTGCGCGGCCGGCTTGCCACCACACGCATCCAACGCGGCGCGCGCCAGGTGAAATCGCCCAAAACGGGACGCAGCGCGAATGCCAGCGCATGGCCCACGCCGCGCAGCAGCCGCCAAGGCAGCATCGCCAGCCACTTCAAGAGATCCATTCCCCCGCCCCGCCTTTGGCCGCGTGCCGCGGCCCAAGCCATGACGCTACACGAGCGAGCGGAGTCTAATCAAGAATCGTGGCTGCGGCGTGGCGGCGCGCGGCAGGCGGCATGTCATTTGATTGCAGACATGCCGTCGATGAGGCCGCGCAGTTCGGGATCGGCTGCGGCGAAGTGCAAGGTTGCGCGCACCATTCCTGCCTTGTTGCCGCAGTCGAACCGGGTGCCGGCGAACCGATGCGCGAGCACCGGCGCCTCCTCGAGCAGCGCCGCGATCGCGTCGGTCAGCTGGATTTCGCCGCCCGCACCGGGCGTAGTTTTCTCCAGCAATTCGAAGATGCGCGCGGGCAGCACGTAGCGGCCGACCACGCCGAGGTTGGAAGGTGCGTCCGCGGGTTTCGGCTTCTCGACCATGTGGCGGATGCGATCGCCGCCGTCCTCGACATCGACGATGCCGTACTTGCCGGTGTCGGAGTGTGGCACTTCCTCGACCGCGAGCACGCCGCCGCCATTCGTCACGCGCCCGGCCATCTGCCGCAGCGCACCGGGGCCATCGTTGACGATCAGGTCGTCCGGCAACACGACGCCGAACGGTTCGTCGCCGACGACCGGTTTCGCGCACAGCACCGCGTGGCCGAGACCCAGCGCCTGTTCCTGCGTGACGTACACGCAGCGCACGTGCGGCGGCAGCAGGCCCTGCACCATCGCCAGCAAGTCGTGCTTGCCGGCGCGTTCCAGCGTCTCTTCCAGTTCGTACGCGGAATCGAAATAGTCCGCGATGGAATGCTTGTAGCGGTTGGTGACGAACACCAGCGTGTCGGCGCCGGCATCGACGGCTTCGTCCACCGCGTACTGGATCAGCGGACGGTCGAGCACCGGCAGCATTTCCTTGGCAACGACCTTGGTGGCGGGAAGAAAGCGGGTGCCCATGCCGGCCACCGGGAAAACCACCTTGCGCAATCGATTCACTTCTTTGTCCTTGTTTGTTGGGCTTCAAAGAGTCCATTCAAAGCGGGGGTTGGTGAAAAGTCGGGCCATGGATGGCCGGGTTGATGCAGGTGACCTAGAAACTCTACGTGGAGAATTCATTGCCATTGCCGCGATCAGGGATGATCCCAAACAATGCCACCACGTCGGCGGTTTGCGCCGGGTCGGTTTCCCAGCGGAACGAAGGCAGCAGCGCGCCCACGCAATGCCGCAGGGCGGCCTCGTCGAATTTCGCGACCGCATCGGCGGCGCGCGCCAGTTGCGCCATCACCATCGCCGTGGATTGTTGCCGCGGCGCCGCTTCGAAGATCTTCGGATGCGCCGTGCCGTGGTAATTCTCCAGCGGATGAAACAATTCCTCGAACAGTTTCTCGCCCGGGCGCAAACCCGTGTAGAGGATCGAGATGTCGCGGCCCGGCTGCTTGCCGGCCAGCCGGATCATCTGCTCGGCGAGGTCGCGGATGCGGATCGGCTCGCCCATGTCGAGCGCGAACGTTTCGCCGCCCTTGCCCATCGCCATCGCCTGCAGGATCAATTGGCAGGCTTCGGGAATGGTCATGAAGTAACGCGAGATTTCCGGATGCGTCACCGTGACCGGACCGCCGGCCGCGATCTGGCGGCGGAACAGCGGCACCACCGAACCCGCGGAATCCAGCACGTTGCCGAACCGCACGGTGACGAAGCGCGTCTTCTGGCCTTCGCCGACGACCTGGCAAATGATCTCGGCCACGCGCTTGCACGCGCCCATCACGCTGGTCGGGTTCACCGCCTTGTCGGTGGAAATCAGGACGAAGGTATCGACGCCATGCCGCACCGCGTGCTCGGCCACGACGCGCGTGTTCAGCGCGTTGTTGCGGAACGCCTCGCGCAACTGGTTCTGCAGCAGCGGCACGTGCTTGTAGGCCGCCGCATGGAACACGCGTTGCGGCTTCGCCAGCGCGAACGCGTTGGCGCAGGCGGCCTCGTCGCCGCAATCGCCGATCAGGCAGCGCAGCAGCAACTCCGGATATTGCGCCCGCAGTTCCTGCTCGATGCGGTAGAGGTTGAATTCCGAAAGATCGAGGATCGTCAGTTCGGAAGCGCCCAGGCGCGCGATCTGCCGGCACAGTTCGGAACCGATCGAACCGCCGCCGCCGGTGACGAGCACGCGCTGGCCGCTGATGCTCAAGCGGATCGCGTTCCACTCCAGCTTCACCGGATCGCGACCGAGCAGGTCCTCGATCGCGACTTCCTTCAATTCGTTGAACTGCGCTCGCCCGGAAACCACGTCGTCGAGGCGCGGCACGGTGCGGAACGGCAAACCCGTGGCTTCGCACAGGTTGACCACGTGGCGCATCTGCTCCTTGTCCGCCGACGGCATCGCGATCAGCAGCATCTCGGCGCCGACCCGCCGCGCAATTTCCGCCAACTTGTCGGTGCCGCCGAGCACCGGCACGCCGTGCAACCGCGAGCTGCGCAGCGAGGCATCGTCATCGATGAAGCCGGCCGGGATGTAACGCGTGTCGCGGCGCAGGTCGCGCACCAGCGCCTCGCCCGCGCGGCCCGCGCCGATCACCAGGACGCGGCGGCTGTGCTTGGCGTGGAACAGGTCGAGCTGGCTGTCCTTCCAGTAGCGGTACGCGAGCCGCGGCACGCCCAGCAGGATCGCCAGCAGCACCGGATAGATCAACAGCACCGAGCGGGAAATCCCGTCCATGCGGTTGTACAGGAACAGCGCGATGTAGATCACCACGGTGCCTGCAACCACCGCACGCACGATGTTCCACAGGTCGGGCACGCTGGCGAAGCGCCACAGGCCCTTGTACAGACCCGTCCAGTAGAACATCGCGGCCTGCACGCCCAGCACGATCAAGGTCTGCCAGCTCAGCAGGTCGAGCTGCTGGCCGTACGGCAGCATCGCGTAGCGCAGCGTGTTGGCCAACCACCACGCCAGCAGCGTCACCCCGAGGTCATGGATCACGACCGCCGTGCGCGGGTGCACCCTGGTGACAAGATCACGCACTTTCATGCGGCGCGAAGCTCCGTGCGCGGGCAAGGCAGGCGCGCTTGCCTGCGAACCAGACGCAAGCCGCCGCACCCCATGCGGCGATGAAATACCACACGCCATGCGCCGGCTGGAATGCAGCCAGCGCCACCAGCGGCGCGACCACCGCCAGGTTCCAGATCATGTAGGCAACGTCCGTGCGCGCATGACTCCAGTTTACCCGCACCAGCCATTGATACAGGTGCTGGCGATGCGGCGCGTACCAGCGCTGCCCCGCCAGCATGCGCCGCGCGAGGGTCAGGCCGCTGTCGACCAGGAACGCGGACGGAAGGATCGCGCATGCCCAGATCATGGCGGGGTTTCGCTGAACCACGAATGCCGCCACGGCGCCGATCGCCAGGCCCAGCGCGCCCGAACCGACGTCGCCCATGAAGATTTTCGCGGGCGGCCAGTTGAAGAAAAGGAAGCCGAGGCAGCCCGCCGCCGCCGCGAACGCCAGCATGGCGATGCCGGCGTCAGCGTGCCACAGCGCCAGCACGCCCAACCCGAGCGTCACGAACAAGCCCTGCTGTCCGAGGATGCCGTCGATGCCGTCCATGAAATTGTGGGCGTTGATGAAGCCGATCAGCACGAGCACCAGCGGCAGCAATATCCACCAGAGTTCCGGCTCGTGCATCGCCCACGGCGCGAGCGCTGCCGCACCGACCAGCAGTGCAGCGCCGGCATGCACCAGCAGGCGCGGCACCACCGGCAGCGGCGCGTGGTCATCGCGCCAGCCGATCAGCGCGACGGCGAGCACGGCCACAACGGCCGCTGCGGGCTGCGTCCACGCTGACGCACGATCGATCACGCACCACGCCGGCACGCCCGCGAGCACGATCGCCGCGACGATGCCGATGCCGCCGCCGCGCGGCGTCGGCTGCGTGTGCGAGCGCCGCTTGCCGGGCTGGTCCAGCAAACCGCGCCGGCGCGCGTAAGCCAGCGCTGCGCCGGTGAACGCGAGCGAGAGTAGCAGCGCGCACGCCGCGATGACCGCCAAGGCAACGATGATCGCGGTGCCGTACGCGACACCCATGGTTATTCCGAAACGACGCTGTGGATCGGGCGCACGGTGCCCCAGCTCTTGCAGCTCGGGCACTGCCAGTGGTGCGCCTTGGCGCCGAAGCCGCAATGGTTGCAGCGGTACATGGCGCGGCCTTCCAGCAGCTTGTGGGTAAGGTCGCGCAGGATCAAAAAGTTCTCGCGCGCCTCGCCTTCGGCGCGCGACATGGTCGCGTCGATCAGCGCCATCATTCCGCGCACCGACGGCCGCTGGCGCAACTGGCCGGTGAGGAAATCGATCGCGACGCGCTCGCCCTCGCGTTTGCGGTACAGCTCGGTCAGCGCCAGCACCGGCGTGATGCCGTGGTAGCGCTCGATCACGTGGCCGAGGAATTTTTCGGCGCGCTCCATTTCGCCCGCGTGCGCGTAGGCGTCCAGCAGCGGTGGCAGAATTTCCGGCACGAAATCGACGTCGGCGTCGACCGCCTGTTCGAACGCCAGCACCGCTTCGTTCCAGCGCCCCTCTTCCGCGAACAGGTGGCCGCCGATCATGTAGCCGCGCACGCAGCCCGGCTGGCTGGCGAAGGCTTCTTCCAGATACGCGCGCGCCTCGGCGCGCGCACCGTGCTGGCGCGACTGTTCGGCGAGTTCGCACTGGAATTGCGCGATCGTCGCGGCTTGCGATTCGCCGGTCATCTTTTCCAGCCGGCGCGCGTGGCCGATGGCCTTGTGCCAGTCGCGCTCGTGCTGGTAGATCGCGATCAGGTGTCGCAGCGCCGACGGCGCGTGCGCATCCATCGCGACCAGATCATCGAACAGCGCCTCGGCGCGATCGAGCAGGCCCGCACGCATGTAGTCCTCGCCCAGTTCCAGCAACGCGACGGTGCGCTCGGCTTCGGAGAGGTTGGAACGGCTGACTAGGTGCTGGTGGACGCGAATCGCGCGATCGACTTCGCCGCGCCGGCGGAACAGGTTGCCGAGCGCGAGGTGGGTTTCCACCGTGTCGCGGTTGAACTCGGCCAGCTTCATGAAGACTTCGATGGCCTTGTCCGGCTGCTCGTTGAGCAGGTAGTTGAGGCCGCGGAAGTAATGCGAGGAAAGTTCGGTGACGCGCGCGCCCGAACGGCGCGCGATCGCGTGGCGGCCGATGATCCAGCCCAGCCAGCCGGCCAGCACCAGCACGGGAATCAGGAACAACAACCAGAGGGGATCGAAAGGGCTTGTCACCGTTACCTCGGCTGCCGCATGGAAGGGCTGGAAGGCGGTGTGCCTGCCGGATCATTCACACGGTTCGGACACCTGGCGGCCCGCGAGAACGCCTGCATCACGCCGCCCAAGGCTGGTTACGCGGAGGCGCCCTCGTTCACGCGCTGCCGCAGTTCCTTGCCCGGCTTGAAATGCGGGACGTACTTGCCGGGCAGCGCCACGGCGGTGCCGGTCTTGGGATTGCGGCCGGTGCGTGGCGGACGGTAATGCAGCGAGAAGCTGCCGAAGCCGCGGATCTCGATGCGGTCGCCGGTCGCCAGCGCGCCGCTCATCTGCTCGATGACGTTGCGCACCGCGAGTTCGACGTCGGCGAACGCCAAGTGTTTCTGGCGCTCCGCGAGCGCGGCAATCAATTCGGATTTGGTCATCGATGGCAACGTACGACTACCTTGCGGAAGGGCGGATGCGACGTTCGCATACGCGGTCCCCTGACCGGGAGCCGTCCGCATTGCGGACGGCTCCGTCTTTCAAAAACCAAGTCTTTGCAGCGACTTATTCAGACTTGTTCAACTGCTCTTTGAGCAACGCGCCCAGCTTGGTCGTGCCGCGGTCCGCGTACTGGTTCTGGTACTCGGACAGGGTCTCGGCCATCTCGTCCTCGTCCTTGGCGCGGATCGAGAGCGACAACATGCGGCCCTTGCGATCCATGCCGGTGAACTTGGCCTCGATCTTTTCGCCGACCTTGAGGTGCTGGCTGAGATCGTCGATGCGGTCCTTCGAAAAGTCGCGTGCCGAAAGATAGCCCTCGATGCCGTCGGCGAGATCGATCACAGCGCCCTTGGCATCGACTTCCTTCACCGTGCCGGTGAGGGTCGCGCCACGCGGATGCGCGGCCATGAACTGGCCGAACGGATCCTGTTCCAGCTGCTTGATGCCGAGGCTGATGCGTTCGCGCTCCGGATCGACCGCCAGCACCACCGCATCGACTTCCTCACCCTTCTTGAAGTCGCGGACCAGTTCTTCGCCGTTGCCCTGCCAGGAAATGTCGGACAGGTGCACCAGGCCGTCGATGCCGCCGTCCAGGCCCACGAAGATGCCGAAGTCGGTGATCGACTTGATCGCGCCGTGCACCTTGTCGCCCTTCTTGAAGGTCGCCGCGAAGGCTTCCCACGGGTTCGACTGGGTCTGTTTCATGCCCAGCGAGATGCGGCGGCGCTCTTCGTCGACGTCCAGCACCATCACTTCCACTTCATCGCCGACCTGCACCACCTTGGCCGGGTTGACGTTCTTGTTGGTCCAGTCCATCTCCGACACGTGCACCAGGCCTTCCACGCCCGGCTCCAGCTCCACGAAGCAGCCGTAATCGGTGACGTTGGAAACCTTGCCGAACAGGCGGGTGCCCGACGGATAACGGCGGGTGATGCTGACCCACGGATCATCGCCCAGCTGCTTCAGGCCCAGCGAAACGCGGTTGCGCTCGCGGTCGAACTTCAACACGCGCACGTCGAGCTCGTCGCCCACGTTGACGACTTCGGACGGATGGCGCACGCGCTTCCACGCCATGTCGGTGATGTGCAGCAGGCCATCGATGCCGCCGAGGTCCACGAACGCACCGTAGTCGGTGAGGTTCTTGACCACGCCGTGCAGGATCGCGCCTTCCTGCAGCTTCTCCAGCAGCTGTTCGCGCTCCTCGGAGTGCTCGCTCTCGACCACCGCGCGGCGGCTGACCACCACGTTGTTGCGCTTGCGGTCGAGCTTGATGATCTTGAATTCCAGATCCTTGCCTTCGAGATAGCCCGGATCGCGCACCGGGCGCACGTCCACCAGCGAACCCGGCAGGAACGCGCGCACGTCGCGGATGTCCACGGTGAAGCCGCCCTTGACCTTGCCGTTGATGCGACCGCTGATGGCTTCCTGGTTCTCGAACGCCTGTTCCAGTTCGTCCCACACCATCGAGCGCTTGGCCTTCTCGCGCGACAACTTGGTTTCGCCGAAACCATCCTCGATCGCGTCCAGCGCGACCTTGACTTCGTCGCCCAGTTCCACTTCGAGTTCGCCGTCCTCGTTGCGGAACTGCTCGATCGGCACGATGCCTTCCGATTTCAGTCCGGCGTTCACCACCACCACATCGGGGCGGATTTCGACGACGGTGCCGGAGACGATGGCTCCGGGTTTCAATTTGGCCAGCGACTGGCTCTGTTCAAACAGTTCGGCAAAACTTTCGGTCATGGGGATTCCAGATTGGGAATGGATCGCGAGGCCTGCAAGTTCCATTGATGTCGATTCCACAGGCGGCGATCCGCCGGTTGGGGGATGCATCGATGCATCCGTTTGGGGAAACCGCGCGAACGCGGCACGTTGTTGCAATCAAACCTTCCGAACGACCGCGAGTACGCGGTCCACGACCGTCGGAATCGGCTGTCCCGTGGTGTCGATCACCACGGCGTCGGCAGCCGGCCGCAACGGCGCAACCGTGCGCGACGCGTCCCGCGCGTCACGCAACTCGATCTCGTGCAAAAGGCTGGCTAGTGTAACGTCAAGTCCCTTTGACTTCAACTGCTTATAGCGCCTTTCCGCTCGTTCGGCGGCGCTGGCGGTCAGGAACACCTTGAACGGGGCGTCGGGAAAGATCACCGTGCCCATGTCGCGGCCGTCGGCCACCAAGCCGGGCGGCTGGCGGAATGCCAACTGCTTGTCCACCAAGGCTTTCCGCACTTCCGGCAGGGCCGCGATGGCCGAGGCTGCCGCCCCGGCGGTTTCGGTGCGGATCGCGTCGGTGGCGTCCTCGCCGTCGATGATGACCCTGGTATCGCCACCGTCGCCGGAATCGCGGAACTCGATGCGCGTGGTGGCAGCGCAGCGCGCGACGGCCTGGGCGTCCGACACATCCAGATCCTTCGCACCTGCCGCATAACCGACCGCGCGGTAGATCGCGCCGGAATCCAGCATGTGCCAGCCGAGCCGGTCCGCCACGGCGCGGGCGATGGTGCCCTTGCCCGAGCCGGATGGACCGTCGAGAGTGAGCACCGGAACGGAATCATTGGTTGCCATCCGGCAAATTTTAGCGGAGGCCAGAACGGCTCAGGCTGCATGCACCGCCAGGCCACAGCTGTTCGCGAGATCGATGAAGCCGGGAAACGAGGTCGCAACGTTGGCGCAATCGCGGATCGTGACCGCGCCGCGCGCAATGGCACCGGCCACGGCGAACGCCATCGCGCAACGATGATCGCCGTGCGATTCGACCGTGCCGCCGTGCAACGCACCGCCTTCGATCACCGCGCCGTCCGGCATTTCCTCGATGCGGATGCCCAGCGCGCGCAAGCCCGCGGCCATCACCGCGATCCGGTCGGATTCCTTGACGCGCAACTCTTCCGCGCCGCGGATCGTGGTGACGCCGTCCGCGCACGCCGCCGCGACGAACAGCGCGGGGAATTCGTCGATCATGTCGGCGACGTGTTCCACCGGCACGTCGATACCGCGCAAGGTTGCATGGCGCACGACCAGATCGGCGACCGGTTCGCCGCCCGCGTCGTGTGCGTTCGCTTCGCTGATGTTCGCGCCCATCGCGCGCAACACGTGCAGCAGGCCGATGCGGCGCGGGTTCATGCCCACGCCATGCAGCATCAGCTCCGAACCCGGAACGATGCTTGCAGCGACGATGAAGAATGCCGCCGAGGAAAAATCCGCGGGCACGTCGATGTCAGCGGCGCGCAGTGTGTGGCCACCCGACAGCCGCGCCCTTCCCGGCCCGAATTCGATCGGCCAACCCAATGCGGCCAGCATGCGTTCGGTGTAGTCGCGGGTCGGCCGCGGTTCGGTGATGGTGGTTTCGCCCTCCGCGTACAAGCCTGCCAGCAGCACCGCCGATTTCACCTGCGCGCTGGCGATCGGCGATGTGTAGTCGATGCCGTGCAAGGCCTGATCGCCGCGTACGCGCAGGGGTGGCACCCCGCTTTCGGCGGCTTCGATGACGGCGCCCATCCGTGACAGCGGTTCGGTGACGCGCCGCATCGGCCGTTTCGACAACGACGTATCGCCCGCCAAATTCGAATCGAATCGCTGCCCCGCCAGCACCCCGCACAACAAGCGCATCGCGGTGCCGGAATTGCCGCAATCGAGCACGCCTTCCGGTGCGCGCAAACCGTGCAAGCCGGTGCCACGCACCACGCGCTCGCCCGGCGACGGCGCCTCGATGCGCACGCCCATTTGCGCAAAGATGCGCGCGGTCGCGCGGGTGTCTTCGCCTTCCAGGAATCCTTCGATGCGCGACGTGCCTTCGGCCAGCGCGGACAGCATGACCGCGCGATGGGAAATCGATTTGTCACCGGGCACCGTGATTTCGCCGCGCAATGGCTTGGCGGCGGGCGACGCGATCCAGTCCAGCCGTTCGCTCACTTGCCCCCATCCGGCGCTTCGCGCCACCTTCCCCCGTAAACGGGGGAAGGCAATTTCGTGCGGCCTCCGGCCGCAACGGTTTCGATGGCCTTCAACAACCGTCGATTCTCGGCGCGGCTGCCCACGCTGATGCGCAGCGCGCGCGGCAAGCCGTAGCCGCTCATCGGCCGCACGATCACGCCGCGTTCGAACAGATGGTGCTCGAGTTTCGACGCATCGCGCGGCAGCACGCACAGCAGGAAATTGGTTTGCGATGGCAGGCAGCGATAGCCGCGTTCCAGCAGTTCCTCGCGCAGCCATTCGCGTTCGGCGCGGTTGAATGCGCGCGACTTCGCGAGCCACGGCTGGTCGCGGAGCGCCGCCGCCGCGCCCGCCAGCGCCACGTTGTTGACATTGAAGGACTCGCGCATGCGCTCCAGCACCGCGACTACGCTCGGGTGCGCGACCAAATAGCCCGCGCGTGCGCCGGCGAGTCCATAGGCCTTGGAAAAAGTGCGCGTGACGACGAGGTTCGGATATTTGTCCGCGAAAGCCAGCGCGGTCGTGAGGCCCGGCGCGTCCACGTATTCGTAGTACGCCTCGTCCACGACCACCAGCATGTGGCGCGGCACGTTTTGCAGGAACGCCGCTAGCGCGGCATTGTCGAACCAGGTGCCGGTGGGATTGTTGGGGTTGGCGAGATAGACGATGCGCGTGTCTGCGCGGATCGCCTTGGCCATCGCATCGAGATCGTGCCCGCAAGGCGCGCTGCGATGGCTGCGCGGCAACGCGGGTACGCGGATCGCGCGTGCACCGGCGGCCGCCGTCGCGATCGGAAACACCGCGAAGCCGAATTGGGAAAACACGATCGAGTGCTTCGCATCGGCGAAACACTGCGCCAGCAGCATCAGCAGTTCGTGCGAACCGTTGCCCAGCGCGATGCGATCGACATCCACGCCCAGGTGTCCGGACAGCGTGCGTTTCAGCGACATGCCGCGCGGATCGGGATAGCGGAATGTTTCGGCCAGCGCCGCGCGCATGGCCTTCAGTGCGCGCGGACTGGGACCGATCGGATTCTCGTTGGAACCCAGTTCCGCGATGGCCGCGCCGAAACGCTCACGCAGCGCTGGCAAGTCGTGGCCAGGATCGTAGGCACGCAGTTTTGCGGTTGCACGATTGACGAGGCGTGACGCGTCGAATACCCAAGTCATTTGATCGTTCCCATGTTCATCCGAGCAACCATCCATGGTGCGTGGCGCCCGCCCGGACATCCATGTCCGTGCGTTACTCGCGCCATCCATGGCGCTCGCCTGCGGCCGCCCGTGGCGTTCGGGCGCGCTCCCGGCGCGCCACGTCGCCGGCGCGAGATGCCCCCGGCATCTCGCGAAAGCCCCGGCTCACCCATGGGTACGCCGGAACTCCGCCATGAAATCGCACAACGCACGCACGCCTTCGATCGGCACCGCGTTGTAAATGGATGCGCGGATGCCACCGAGCGCGCGGTGCCCTTTCAGCGCCAGCAATCCTGCGTCAGCGGCTTCCGCCACGAACAGCGGTTCGAGCGCGGCATCGTGCAGGTTGAAGATCACGTTCATCCGCGAACGCGCGGCCCGATCGACATCGTTGCGGTAATAACCGTCGGAACCGTCGATGGCACGGTACAGCGCGTCGCCCTTGGCCTGGTTGCGCCGTCCCATCTCGGCGAGACCGCCCTGCTCCTTCAGCCACTGGAACGTCAGCCCCGCGAGATACCAGCCCCAGGTATTGGGCGTGTTCAACATCGAATCCGCGGCGGCGTATTCGGCGTAGCGAAATATCTTCGGAAGCGGACGCGGGTGACGCTGCAGCAAGTCCTCACGCACGATCATCACCACCAGCCCGGACGGGCCGATGTTCTTCTGCGCGCCCGCGTAGATCAGCCCGAACTTCGAGACGTCCAGCGGTTGCGACAGGATGTCCGAGGACATGTCGGCAACGAGTGGCACGCCGCCGACATCGGGGATATCGCGCATCTCCACGCCGTGGATGGTTTCGTTGGTGGTGACGTGCACGTACGCGGCGTTGGGATCGAGATCCCAGCCCGCACGATCGGGAATGGATCGATAACCGCCGGCCTTCGATGTCGCGGCGACATGCGGCGCCGCGTACAGCGCGGCCTCGCTGGCGGCCTTCTCGCCCCAGTGGCCGTTGACGATGTAATCCGCGCGCTGGCCGTCGGCCGCGATGTTCATCGGCACCTGCGCGAAGTGCTGGGTGGCGCCGCCTTGCAGGAACAGCACCTTGTAGTTCGGCGGAACCGCCAGCAGCTCGCGCAGATCGGCCTCGATGCGCACGGCCATTTCCATGAAGGCCTTGCCGCGATGGCTCACCTCCATCACGGATGCGCGTGCGCCATTCCATTCCAGCAATTCCTGCTGGGCGCGTTTCAAGACGTCTTCCGGCATCGCGGCCGGGCCGGCACTGAAGTTCCACGCTCGCGACATGGTTCAAGGTTCCTGCAAAGTGGAGTTACCAGCGGAAATACAGAAACAGCGCGATCATCGCGGCCAGCACGAACGCCGCGCCGATCAGCCACCAGATTTCTGTGTGCGGCGAATCGTCGGGTTCCGGTTCCACGACGGGCGCGATCGGAACGGGCTGCTCGATCGGTTCCGCTTCGCACTGCAAGCCGGGCGCCTCGACCACGAAGCGATGTTCGCCCAGCACGATCTGGTCGCCGGACGACAGCCGCACGCGTTGACAGCGCCAGCCGTTGACGCGTGGCGCGGCGCTTTCGGATTCGAAGATCAATCCGTGGTCCGTCTGCGCCACGCGGCAGGCATAGGACAGATCGCCGAAATGCCGGCTGCCGGCACCCAGCCGCAACTCCGGCGCGATGGGCAGCAACTGGCCCGAGGCCGCGCCCGACATGATCCGCAACGCCGCATGGCCATGGACGACCGGATCGCCGACGTCCGCGATTTCGGCAGGCGCCACGTCGGCGGCCAGCAGGAATTTGTTCGCGCCGAGGGTCAGCGTGTCGCCGTAGCGAAGCAGCGCCTTCTCGCGCACCGCGCGCGCGTTGACGTACACACGCTGGCAATGCGGCTGCACCGCCAGCAGCAGGCCGCGCGCGTCGGCCGTCAACGTGGCATGGTGCGGATCGACGCCCGCGCCGACCGGCACGATGTCGTTGTCCGGCGCGCTGCCGATATGCACGGGGCCCGCGCCGCACTGGACAGTGTCGCGGGCTGGATGGATGCAAACGACGCGCATGACGTGCCTGGGCGAAATGCGCGTCAATGTAACATGGCGCAGCGCGAGGTCGATGCGCGCTGCGCGCATCGCGTATCGGCCCAGGTCGCTGCGCTTCACGAAGCTGCACGCCGAAGCCGGCGCTTTCGCGCAAGCCCGCGTCGTGGCAGAATGCGCGGTTTCACGATTCGCGCCCAGCGCAATCCCATGGCCAAAGACGACGTCATCGAAATGGAAGGCACGGTGCAGGAAACCCTGCCCAACACCATGTTCCGCGTGCAGCTGGAAAACGGGCACGTCGTCACTGCGCACATCTCGGGACGCATGCGCAAGCATTACATCCGCATCCTCACCGGCGACAAGGTGAAGGTGGAAATGACGCCTTACGACCTCACCAAGGGGCGCATCACATACCGGATGAAATGAGTGCAGGATGCACTCACCCCGTGCAGCACATGGATGTGCGATGACACGGGTCCAGCATCTTTCATCTGCAACAACAAAAACGGCGGCCATCGGCCGCCGTTTTCTTTTCACACCGTTGAACCGCAATCAACCCTGCTCGACCACCGCCGGCAATTTCTCCGGCGACTCGGTCGCGACACTGAGCTCGCCGTCGCTGACATCCAGATTGACCTTGCCGCCGTCGGCCAGCTTGCCGAACAGCAGCTCGTCGGCGATCGCGCGCTTCACCTTGTCCTGGATCAGCCTTGCCATCGGACGCGCGCCCATTTGCGGATCGAAGCCGTGTTCGGCCAGCCAGCGCCGCGCTTCCGGCGTGACATTCAGGCTGACGCGCTTCTCCAGCAACTGCGTCTCGAGTTCGATCAGGAACTTGTCGACGACGCGCAGGATGTGGTCGAAATCCAGCGACTTGAACTGCACCACGGCATCCAGTCGGTTGCGGAACTCCGGCGTGAACGTGCGGCGGATCACTTCCATCGCGTCGCTGGCGTGCTCCTGCTCCACGAACCCGATGCTGCGTCGCGCCGCCTGCCGCGCACCGGCATTGGTGGTCATCACCAGGATCACGTTGCGGAAATTCGCCTCGCGGCCGTTGGTGTCGGTGAGCACGCCGTGGTCCATGATCTGCAGCAGGATATTGAACAGGTCCGGATGGGCCTTTTCGATCTCGTCCAGCAGCAGCACGCAGTGCGGATGCTTGACCACCGATTCGGTGAGCAGGCCGCCCTGGTCGAACCCGACGTAGCCCGGCGGCGCGCCGATCAGGCGCGACACCGAATGCGGTTCCATGTATTCGGACATGTCGAAGCGCACCAGTTCGATGCCGAGCTGCAGCGCGAGCTGCCGCGTGACTTCGGTCTTGCCGACGCCGGTGGGACCCGCGAACAGGAAATTGCCGATCGGCTTGTCCGGGCTGCCGAGCCCCGAGCGCGCCATCTTGATCGCGGACGCGAGCGTGTCGATGGCCTGGTCCTGGCCGAAGATCACCATCTTGAGGTTGCGGTCGAGGTTGCGCAGCACGTCGCGGTCGGACGCCGACACCTGCTTCTGCGGGATGCGCGCCATCCGCGCCACGATGTATTCGACCTCACCCACGTCGACCTTGCCGGTGCGCTTGTCGTCGGGCAGCAGGCGCTGGTGCGCGCCGGCCTCGTCGATCACGTCGATGGCCTTGTCCGGCAGCAGCCGGTCGGGAATGTGCTTCACCGACAAGTCCACCGCGGCTTTCAGCGCCTCGTCGCTGTAACTGACGTTGTGGTGCTCCTCGAAGCGCGTCTTCAGGCCCTTGAGGATTTCCACGCTGTCGGCCACCGAAGGCTCGACCACGTCGATCTTCTGGAAGCGCCGCGCCAGCGCGCGGTCCTTCTCGAACACGCCGCGGAATTCCTGGAACGTGGTGGAGCCGATGCAGCGCAGCTCGCCCGACGCCAGTGCTGGCTTGATCAGGTTGGACGCGTCCATGGTGCCGCCCGACGCCGAACCCGCCCCGATGATGGTGTGGATTTCGTCGACGAACAGGATTGCCTTCGGGTCCTTCTTGAGTTGCGCGATCACGGCCTTCAGGCGCTTCTCGAAATCGCCGCGGTACTTGGTGCCCGCGACCAGCGCGCCCAGGTCGAGCGCCCAGATCGTCGCGTCTTCCAGCACCTCGGGCACCTTGCCCTCGACGATGCGGCGCGCCAGGCCTTCCGCCAGCGCGGTCTTGCCCACGCCGGACTCGCCGACGTACAGCGGGTTGTTCTTGCGGCGGCGGCACAGCACCTGGATGGTGCGCTCGACTTCTTCCTCGCGGCCGATCAGCGGATCGATCTTGCCCTGTTCGGCGCGCTCGTTGAGGTTGCTCGCATATTCGACCAGCGCGTTGTCCTTGTCCTTGCCTTCCTGTTCGGCTTCGGTGCCGCTCTCGCCGGCTGCGGGCGCGGCATCGGATTCATGGCCGATCTTGGCGATGCCGTGCGACACGTAATTGACCACGTCGAGCCGCTCGACCTCCTGCTGGTGCAGGAAGTACACGGCGTGCGAATCCTTCTCGCCGAAGATCGCGACCAGCACGTTGGCGCCCGTCACTTCCTTCCTGCCCGAGGATTGCACGTGGTACACGGCGCGCTGCAGCACGCGCTGGAAACCCAGCGTGGGTTGCGTGTCGCGCTCGTCGCCCGAGGGCAGCACCGGCACGGTTTCGGTGATGATGGAGCGAAGGTCCTTGGCGAGCTTGTCGATGTCGGCGCCGCAGCCGCGCAGCACCGCCGCCGCGGTGGGATTGGTGAGCAGCGCGAGCAGCAGGTGCTCCACGGTCATGAACTCGTGGCGCTGCTCGCGGGCCTCCTTGTAGCACTGCCCGATGGTGTATTCGAGGTCCTTGCTGAACATTGAATGGTGTCTCCGAATCGCTTGGTCCCTATATGGGGACGGTTACAACTTTTCCATCGTGCACAACAACGGATGCTGGTGGATGCGGGAGTATTCGTTCACCTGCGCCACCTTGCTCTCCGCGACCTCGCGGCTGAATACGCCGCAAACACCTTTCCCCCGCGTATGCACGTGCAACATCACCTGCGTCGCGCGTTCACGCGCCATGTTGAAAAACGTCTCCAGCACCACCACCACGAATTCCATCGGCGTGTAGTCGTCGTTGAGCAGCACCACCTGGTACAGCGGCGGCCGTGCCGTTTCCGGACGGCTCGGTTCGACCACCACGCCCTGCTCATGCTCGGTCTCGTTGTCGTGCGTTTTTCCTGGCGTCATGAGGGTCCTGCTCTTTGGCCCGAGTATATGCCCGCGGACGCGGGCAAGTGGTGACGAAACGTCACATCAGATGATGGCAAAATGGTGGAATTTCCAGTGCACGATCCTATGGACGAACCGACAACCGCGGCCGAACGCGAAGCCATCTGGTGTCCGCACGTCACCGTGGCCTGCGTGATCGCCGACGGCGACCGTTTCCTGATGGTCGAGGAGGACATCCGCGGCGTTGCGTGTTTCAACCAGCCGGCCGGCCACCTCGAGGACGACGAATCGCTGGCCGAAGCCGCGGTGCGCGAAACGCTGGAGGAGACCGGGTGGGAAATCGCGCTGGATCATTTCATCGGCGTGCAGCAGTGGCACAGTCCGGTGCACGATCACCACATCGTGCGCTTCGCGTTCGCGGGCCACCCGCTCGAGCACCATCCTGAACGTCCGCTCGACGCGGGCATCACGCGGACGCTCTGGATGAGTTACGCCGACATCGTGGACAACGCGTCGCGGCTGCGCAGTCCGCTGGTGCTGGGCACGCTCGAGGACTGGCTCGCCGGGCAGCGCCTGCCGCTCGCGACGCTGCGCTCGCTGCTGCCGAACCGGCACACGTGAACATGCGCGTCACGGTCGGCATGTCGGGCGGCGTCGATTCCTCGGTCGCCGCGTTGTTGCTGAAGCGCGCCGGTCATGACGTGACCGGATTCTTCATGCTGAACTGGGAAGACGACGATCCCGGTCAAAAAGGCATGTCGGGCTGCCATGCGGACGCCGACCGCAAGGATGCGTTGGCGGTTTGCGCGAAGCTGGGCATTCCGTTCCGCAGCGCGAACTTCGCTGCCGAGTACCGCGAGCGGGTGTTCGCGTATTTCCTCGACGAATACCGCGCGGGCCGCACACCCAATCCCGACGTGTTGTGCAATCGCGAGATCAAGTTCGGCACGTTCCTCCAGGCCGCACGCGCGGATGGCGCGGAGAAAATCGCGACCGGCCACTACGCGAGGCACGAATGCATCGACGGCCGTTGGCGCTTGCTGCGCGCGCGCGACACCGGCAAGGACCAGACCTATTTCCTGCACATGCTGGATCAGGAGCAACTCGGCGCTGCGATGTTCCCGTTGGGTGACATGCAAAAAGCCGAGGTGCGGCGCATGGCGGAAGACGCGGGCTTGCCGGTCGCGGCGAAAAAGGATTCCACCGGCATCTGCTTCATCGGCGAGCGCGACTTCCGCGCGTTCCTCTCGGCCTACCTGCCGGCGCAGCCGGGCGAATTGCGCACGCCGTACGGCCGCACGCTGGGCGAACACCAGGGCGCGATGTTCTACACGCCGGGCCAGCGTTCCGGCCTGCACATCGGCGGCCACGCCGGCGGCAGCGGCGAACCATGGTACGTGGTCGGCAAGGATGTTGCCGCCAACATCGTGTATGTCGACCAAGGCCACGACAGCCCATGGCTGCAATCGCGTTCGCTCAACGCCAGCGGCGCGCACTGGATTGCCGGCGCGGCGCCTTCGGCTTCGTTCGAATGCACGGCGATGACGCGTTACCGCCAGCCGCCGCAGGCATGCCGGGTCGACGTGGACGGCAACCACTGCGTGGTGCGTTTCGAGACAACGCAGCGCGGCGTCGCGCCGGGACAGTCGGTGGTGTTCTATCGCGGCGATGAATGCCTCGGCGGCGCAGTCATCGATGCCACCGACGCGCCACCGATCGAGGGGATCTGATGAAGGAAGCACGCGTATTGGCGCTGGCGGGCATGTTCCAAGCGCTGTCGCTGGTGCGCAGCCTCGCGCGCGAGGGCGACTGCGACAGCGAGGCGATGGAAGCCAGCTTGGCCAGCGTATTCAAACTGGAATCCGCCAGCGCAGCCGACGTGTTCGGCGGCAACCAGGGCGTGCGTCGTGGCCTGCGCGTGCTGGTGGAACAGGTGGAAGGCAACGATCGCGACCTGCCGCTGTTCCACATGCTCATCAACGTGATGAAGCTGGAACGCAGCCTCGCCGCGCGTCCGGACCTCAATCAGCGGCTCGGCGAGGGTTTGGCCGGCATGCAACGCCAGTTGCAACACTTTTCGCTGACGCACCCCACCATCATCGCGCGCCTCGCCGATCTCTACAGCGCCAATCTCTCCGGCCTGAAGCCGCGGATCACGGTCGTCGGCAATCCGCTATATCTGCAGCAGCCCGTGCAGGCGCAGCGCGTCCGCGCCCTGCTGCTGGCTGCCGTGCGCGCGGCCGTGCTGTGGCGCCAGCTCGGCGGTCGGCGGCGGCACCTGCTGTTGCGCTCGAAGCGCGAGGCGATGATCGCGCGGGGGATGCTTACCGGCGTCGCTTTGCGTGGATGAGAAGCGACCGCTGCCGGCGAAATTTCACTCTTCGGCTTTCGGCGTCCTTCGCGGCCGCGTGAACATCCGTTCGCGCAGCATCTCTTCGTCGTAGGTGTGCGTGTACGGCTTCAGCAGGTCGTAGCGGGTGACCATGCCCAGCAGCCTGCGGCTGTCGCGATCCACCACCGGAATGCGGTGCAGGTTCTCCACTGCGGCGCGGATCGCGACGTTCTTGCAACTCTCTTCGGGAAACGCCACCACCGGCTTGGCCGTCAGCAATTCCGAGATGCGCGCGGCGCCGGCCGGATGGGTTTCCAGCCATGCCCTGACGTGGCTGCGATCCACCACGCCCAGCAACATGCCGGCTGCGTCGACCACCGGGTAGGCGCGGAATTTCTGCTCATGCCCGAAGTAATCGTCCGCCAGTTGGCGCACCGTCAGATCCGGCGGGACCGTGACCATGTCGCTGGTCATAACTTCCTTGATCGGCATGTATTCCAACCGGTCGACCTGGTACGGGCGGAAGATGTCCAGCCCGCGGCGCGCGATCTTCTCGGTGAGGATGGATCGTTTCATCAGGAACACGCTTGTGCCGTACGCGATCGTGCAGGTGATCAGCAGCGCGGGCAGCATGCTGGAATTGCCGGTGAGCTCCAGCGCGAACAGGATCGACGTGAACGGCATGCGCATCACCGCGGCCAGCATCGCGCCCATGCCGAGCAGCGGCCACAGCAGCGGATACGGCCCCGGGAACACCATCGCTTCGAGCGCGCCGAGCCCCGCGCCCAGCGCCAGCAGCGGCGCCAACGTGCCGCCCGAGGTGCCCGAACTCAGGTACACCGCCCAGATCAGCGCCTTGACGATGAGGAACACCACGACGGCGGTGCCGACCAGCTTGCCCGTCAAGAGTTGGTCGATCACGTCGTAGCCGACGCCGAGCGTCTGCGGATCGATGAGGCCGCCGATGCCGACCACCACCGCGCCCATCGCCGGCCACCACATCCAGTGGATCGGCAGTTTGCGATAACCGTCTTCGACCTTGTACACGACGAACGTCACGCCGGTCGCCAGCAGTCCTGCCAATAACCCGCTGACCGCCGCCATCCCGAGTTCCGCGGGCACGAGGTGGAATTGCGTGGCGATGGGAAACAGCGGACCCGGTCCGATCAGGAACGGCCGCAAGCTGGATGCGAGGAAACAGGCGATCGCGACCGGGATGGTGCTGCGCGGGCGCATCTCGAACAGCAGCAGTTCGACGCCCACCAGCGTCGCCGCGATCGGCGTCGCGAAGGTCGCGGCCATCCCCGCGCAAGCGCCGGCCACCAGCAGCGTGCGCCGTTCGATCGCGGTGAGCGAGAACACCTGCGCGATCAGCGAGCCGACCGCGCCGGCGGTCATGATGATCGGCCCTTCTGCGCCGAACGGCCCGCCGGTGCCGATTGCGATCGCGGAAGAGATCGGCTTCAGCAGCGCGACCTTCGCGGTCATCTTGCTGCGCCGGAACAGGATCGCCTCGAGCGCTTCGGGAATGCCGTGGCCGCGGATGCGCTCGGTGCCGTAGCGCGCCATGAAGCCGATGATCAGGCCGCCGACGATGGGCGCCACGATGATCACCCACCACGGCGCGTGCAGGTCGGCCGGTTGCACGAAATCGAAATTCCATTGCCCGGCGAACGAGAGATGCGTGACCAGTCCGATCAACCGGTACAGCACCCAGGCGATCACCGCCGCCGCGCCGCCGATGAACAGCGCGATGCAGGAACACTTGACGATGCTGATGCTGGGGCGGAAATCGCCCTCGTAAAGGGTGTCGCGCTTCCACTTCTCGTAGATGCGGAGCAACAGGCTGGCGGGTGCGATCATGGTCTGTGGAGTTGGCTCCCCAATGTGCGCGATGTTCCGCCCCGGTCGCGTGAGTCTAACCATTCGCCCGGTTCGCCGCAGGTTTCAGCCGGCGCGCGGGCAGCGCGGCGGGGTTTGCGCGATAATGGGCGGTCCATTCGATCCATTCCGCGCCGCACGCACCGCGCGGACACAAGGAGAGCACCATGCAAGATTCGTTCGGGATTCGCGACGCCCTCAGCGTCGGCGGCAAGTCGTACCAGATCGCCAGTTTCGCGAAGCTGGGCAAGCAGCACGACATCAAGCGCCTGCCCTACTCGATGAAGATCCTGCTGGAAAACCTGCTGCGCAACGAGGACGGCCGCGAAGTCACGAAAGCGCAAATCGAAGCGGTGCTGAACTGGGATCCGAAGGCCGAACCCGCTACCGAAATCTCCTTTCTGCCCGCGCGCGTGGTGCTGCAGGATTTCACCGGCGTACCGTGCGTGGTGGATCTCGCCGCGATGCGCGACGCGATGGTCGCGCTGGGCGGCGATCCCAAGAAGATCAATCCGCTCTCGCCCGCGGAACTCGTGATCGACCATTCGGTGCAGGTGGATGTGTTCGGCGAACCCGACGCGCTGGCGCGCAACGCCGAGATCGAATTCCAGCGCAACCACGAGCGCTATGCGTTCCTGCGCTGGGGCCAGAAGGCGCTGGACGATTTCAAGGTCGTGCCGCCCGCCACCGGCATCGTGCACCAGGTGAACCTGGAATACCTCTCGCGCGTGGTGATGACGCGCGACATCGAAGGCAAAGCGTGGGCATTCCCCGACACGCTGTTCGGCACAGACTCGCACACCACGATGGTCAACGGCCTCGGCGTGCTGGGCTGGGGCGTGGGCGGCATCGAAGCGGAAGCGGCGATGCTGGGCCAGCCGTCTTCGATGCTGATCCCGCAGGTGGTCGGCTTCCGCTTCACCGGCAAGCTGCCGGAAGGCGCGACCGCGACCGACCTGGTGCTGACCGTGACCCAGATGCTGCGCAAGCACGGCGTGGTCGGCAAGTTCGTGGAGTTCTTCGGCCCCGGCTTGCAACATCTGCCGCTGGCCGACCGCGCCACGCTTGGCAACATGTCGCCGGAATACGGCGCGACCTGCGCGATCTGCCCGATCGATCAGGAATCGATCAATTACCTGCGCCTGTCCGGCCGCAGCGCGCACCAGATCGAACTGATCGAGGCGTACGCGAAGGCGCAAGGCCTGTGGCACGACGAAAACTCACCGCAAGCCGACTTCAGCGCAGTGATCGAGCTGGATCTCGCCGACGTCAAGCCGTCGCTGGCCGGCCCGAAGCGCCCGCAGGATCGCGTGCTGTTGACCGACATGCGCGAGAGCTACAGGGCCGCGATGCAGACGCTCGGCGCCGGCAAGAAATCCAGCGGCAACGGCGCCACCTCGCGCTTTCTCAACGAAGGCGGCAGCACGGCGGTCGGTACCGCGGAAAGCCAGGCCGAAGCCTCGCCAGACGTCTGTCCGCACATCGAACATTGCGAACTGGAAGACGGTTCGGTGGTGATCGCCGCGATCACCTCGTGCACCAACACCTCGAATCCCGCGGTGATGATCGGCGCGGGTCTGCTGGCGCGCAAGGCGGCCGAGCGCGGGTTGAAGCCCAAGCCGTGGGTCAAGACCTCGCTGGCGCCGGGATCGAAGGTCGTCACCGACTACCTCGAAGCCACCGGCCTGATGAAGGACCTGCAGGATCTCGGTTTCTATCTGGTCGGCTACGGCTGCACCACCTGCATCGGCAACTCCGGCCCGCTGCCCGAGGACGTCAGCAAGCGCATCACCGAGAGTGATTTCGCGGTGGCGTCGGTGCTGTCGGGCAACCGCAACTTCGAAGGCCGCATCCACTCCGAAGTGAAGATGAACTACCTCGCCTCGCCGCCACTGGTGGTGGCGTTCGCGCTCGCCGGCACCATCGACATCGACCTGTCGAAGCATCCGCTGGGCAAGGGCAAGGACGGCAAGGATGTTTATCTCAAGGACATCTGGCCAAGCAACAAGGAAATCGCCGATCTCGTCGCCAGTTCGGTCACTGCAAACATGTTCGCGAAGAATTACGCCGACGTGTTCAAGGGCAGCGCGGAATGGAACGCGGTGAAGTCGCCCGACGGCGACCAGTACGCATGGGACGAGAAGTCCACCTACATCAAGAACCCGCCGTACTTCGAAGGCATGACGATGGAACTGCCGAAGCACGCCGACATCAGCGGTGCGTACTGCATCGGCCTGTTCGGCGACTCCATCACCACCGACCACATCTCGCCGGCCGGCGCGATCAAGAAGGATTCGCCCGCCGGCAAGTACCTGATGGCGCGCGGCGTCGAACCGAAGGACTTCAACTCCTACGGCTCGCGCCGCGGCAACGACGACGTGATGGTGCGCGGCACCTTCGCCAACATCCGCATCAAGAACCGACTGCTCGATGGCGTGGAAGGCGGCTTTACCCTGCACGTGCCGAGCGGCGAGCAGATGTCGATCTACGACGCCGCGATGAAGTACAAGCAGGACAACACGCCGCTGATCGTCATTGCCGGCAAGGAATACGGCACCGGTTCGTCACGCGACTGGGCGGCCAAGGGCACGTTGCTGCTGGGCATCCGGGCCGTGATCGCGGAGAGCTTCGAACGCATCCACCGCTCCAACCTCGTCGGCATGGGCGTGCTGCCGCTGCAGTTCAAGGACGGCGAAAACGCGCAGTCGCTCGGCCTGACCGGCAAGGAAACCTTCGCGATCACCGGCCTCGACGGCGGCGATTCGAAGACCGCGCACGTCACCGCGACCGCGAAGGACGGCAGGAAAACCGAATTCGACGTGCACGTGATGCTGCTGACGCCCAAGGAGCGCGACTTCTACAAGCACGGCGGCATCCTGCAATACGTGCTGCGCGACCTGGCGAAGAAAGCGGCCTAGTGTTTCCCCTCTCCCGCTTGCGGGAGAGGGTGGCGCGCAGCGCCGGGTGAGGGAAAGTTTGCTGATCCTTGCGCGGATTGCCCTCGTCCGCCCTGCGGCACCTTCGCAAGCGGGGGAAGGGAAATGCGTCCGTGGCTCGGATTGCAATCCACCCTTATCTCGACCAAGCCGCGTTGTAGCAAACCCAGCGACCGCCTTCGCGCCGCCACGCGGTGGTCATCGCGTAGATTGCCGACTGGTCGGGCAGCAGATCGCCGGGCTTGCCGCCGGTCAGCACCAGGTTGAACTTCGCGATGATGCGGTCGCTCTTGTGCTCGAACGAAACGGGGCCAATCAGCACACCGGTCTTGTCCTGGCGCAACGCGCGTACCGCAAGCAGTTGGCGCAGGCCGTGCCGATCCAGTTCGCCACCGTTGCCGCTGAAGTTGTCGCTGACGAACGCCAGCAGCGCACCGGTGTCGTTGGCACGCGCGGCGACTGCCGCGGACTCGATGGCATCCCGGACCTGCTGCTCTGCCGGTGCGCGATGGCACGCCACAAGCATCAACACCGCAAGGATCACGCCTGCGGCCGAGAGCAGACGCGCTGCGCGCGCACGCCGGATCCATGCGGATTTCGTGCTGGTCATCGCTCCGATCTTACTCGAATGCCGCAATGCACCTTGCCGCTTTCGCGCCTATCGTGCTCCAATGCAGTGCGCACGCGCAATGACAGGAGGGAAACACATGGCCGATCCACGCCCTTGGCTCGAACATTATCCGCCCGGCGTTCCCGCCGAGATCGATGCCAGCGTTTTTCCCTCGATCGTCGCGATGTTCGAGCAGGCTTGCGCGCGCCATCCGCAGCGTCCCGCGTATTCGAGTTTCGGCGTCGCGCTGACGTGGGCGGAACTCGATCGCCAGAGCGCGGCGTTCGCGGCTTTCCTCGCCAACGAATGGAAACTCGGCAAGGGCGATCGCCTCGCGATCATGCTGCCCAACCTCTTGCAGTATCCGATCGCGCTGTTCGGTGCGTTGCGCGCGGGCCTGACGGTGGTCAACGTCAACCCGCTGTACACCGCACGCGAATTGCAACACCAGTTGGAAGATTCCGGCGCGACGGGCATCGTGGTGCTGGAGAACTTCGCCGCGACGCTTGAGGAAGCCCTCGCCAGGACGCACGTCGAACACCTGATCGTCACCTCGATCGGTGACCAGCTCGGTTTCCCGAAAGGACCGCTGATCAGCTTCGCGGTGAAGCACATCAAGAAGCTGGTGCCGCGCTGGTCGTTGCCGGGGCATCTCTGTTTCGGTGACGTGCTGCGCCGTGGCGCGCACATGCAAGCGCCCAAGGTGCAGCTCGGCCACGACGACATCGCGTTCCTGCAATACACCGGCGGCACCACCGGCGTCGCCAAGGGCGCGATGCTCACGCACGGCAACATGGTTGCGAACACGCTGCAGCTCGCCGCGTGGGTGGGCGAGCTGTTCAAGCAGGGCGAGGAACAGATCATCACGGCGCTGCCGCTGTATCACATCTTCTCGCTGACGGTGAACGCGATCCTGATGACGTATTTCGGCGGCGAGAACGTGCTGATCACCAATCCGCGCGACATTCCCGCGTTCGTCAAAACCTTGAAGAAGTCGCACTGGAGTGCGATCACCGGCGTCAACACGCTGTACAACGCGCTGCTCAACCATCCGGATTTCGGCACCGTCGATTGCTCGCGGGTGAAGTTCGCGCTGGCCGGCGGCATGGCCGTGCAGCGCGCGGTGGCCGAGCGCTGGAAGAAAGCCACGGGCATTCCGCTGATCGAAGGCTACGGGCTCACCGAGACGTCGCCCGTCGCGACCGCCAACCGGCTGGACATCAAGGACTACACCGGTTCGATCGGCATGCCGCTGCCCTCCACCGAGATCAGCCTGCGCGATGACGACGGACAGGTTACGGCAGCGGGCCAGCCGGGCGAGTTGTGCGTGCGCGGTCCGCAGGTGATGAAGGGTTACTGGAACCGTCCCGAGGAAACCGCCAAGGTGATGGACGCCGATTGCTGGCTGCGCACCGGCGACATCGCACGGATGGACGAGAACGGTTTGTTTTACATCGTCGATCGCAAGAAGGACATGATCCTGGTTTCCGGTTTCAACGTGTATCCGAACGAGATCGAGGACGTGGTCGCGCGCCATCCGGGCGTGCTGGAAGTCGCCGCGATCGGCGTGCCCGACGAGCATTCCGGCGAGGTGGTGAAGCTGTTCGTGGTGAAGAAGGATCCGTCACTGACGGAAGATGCATTGAAAAAGTTCTGCCACGACGAGCTGACCGGCTACAAGCGCCCGAAGTACATCGAGTTCCGCAGCGAATTGCCGAAGAGCAACGTCGGCAAGATTCTTCGACGTGCGCTGCGCGATGAAGAGAAGAAAAAATCACCGCAGGGCGCTTGATGCGCCGCGCCGCGCCGCGGAGGCTTTCCATGCCACGCGCTGAATCGCCGCCCAATGCCGGCTAAATGGCACGCGACCGGTTAAGCCACGCGCGTCAACAACGGGAATAGCATCGCGTTCTGACGGTTAGGCCATTTCGGCCGATCAGGAGAAGTCACCGTGAAACGCATTGCGACAACGTTGCTCGTTGCAGGTCTCATGGCTACGCCGATGCTCGCGCTGCCGCCCGCCGCGCAGGCCGGCGTCAGCATCGGCATCGGCATTTCGGTGGGCATTCCGCCACCGGCGCTGCCCGTGTACGAACAACCGATCATCCCGGGTCCGGGCTACATCTGGACGCCGGGCTACTGGGCCTGGGATCCGGCGTATGGCTACTACTGGGTGCCGGGCACCTGGGTGCTGCCGCCGCAGGTCGGCCTGCTGTGGACGCCGGGCTGGTGGGGCTGGTCGGATGGTTTCTACCGCTGGCACGCCGGGTATTGGGGGCCGCGGATCGGCTTCTACGGCGGCGTGAATTACGGATTCGGTTACTTCGGCGTCGGCTACGTCGGCGGTTACTGGCGCGGCAACCAGTTCTACTACAACCGCGCGGTCAACAACATCAACGTCACCAACATCCGCAACGTCTACGTCAACAAGACGGTGATCAACAACGTCAACGTGAACCGCGTCAGCTACAACGGCGGCAATGGCGGCATCGCGGCACGGCCGACCGCCGCGCAGTTGCAGTACGCCAGCGAGCGCCACATCCAGCCGACCGCGGCGCAGATCCAGCAACGCGATGTCGCCTTGCGCAATCCGGCGCAGCGCTTCAAGGCCAACAATGGCCGGCCGGCGGTGTTCGCCACGCAGCAGCCGGGCCGTTTCGACGGGCCACACGCCGTGCGCGCGCCGGCGCCCGCCGGCAGCCGCATGATTGCGGCGCCTGAGCGTGCCCGCGCAATGACGGCCGCGCCGAACCATGGCACGGTGCAGGCTCCGCACGAACGCACGATGGCCGCACCGGAACGCAACCGCGGCCTCGTGCAGGCGCCGCACGATCGTCCGCAGCAAGCACGTCCGGCGGACCAGTCGTTCCGTCAGGAACGCACGGAGTCTTCGCGCCCACGCGGCTACATGCAGGCGCCGCGCGAGCAGCCGCAGCCGATGCGGCCGGCGGAGCCGTCGTTCCGTCCGGAACGCGCAGCGCCACCTCGCCAACCCACCGAGTTCCGGCAACCTGCCGAGCGCCCGGTTCCGGTCGAGCGGCAAGCACCGCCTGCGCGTGGCAATGATCGCGGCAGGCCACGCCCCGAGCCGCCGCACAGCAGCGGCCCCGGCCATTGACGCCAAGCAACGGCAGCAACATCGAGGCGGCCTTCGGGCCGCCTCTCTTTCTCACGCTTCGCCGCCGTCTTCGTCCCACGGTTCGAGCGTGTCGGCGTAACCGCCCAGCAGCGTCCACAGCGCCGCCTGCGTGTCTTCCGGAATGCGCGCGAAGGCTAGCGCGATGTACAAATTGCTGACGCGCACCACCTCGGCCATCACGTGGACGTTGACCTCGTCGCCGAACAGCATGTCGAGCACCCAGACGTCGCCGGGTTTGCCGTGCCACTCGGCCGGACGCGAAAGCCGCACGCCGGTCGCCGAAATGTCCTCGAGGTCGGTTTGCCAGACGTCGCCGCGCCGGCTCATCAATACCGCGGTCTGCCGCACCATCCGTGCATGCCGGACGTGCGCGTCGGCCGCCGGATCCGGTTTGTAATCGTTGGCCACGTTGAACATTCCCCTGTCACCTCGGCTCACTCATTCCGCCGCACGCGTCGGCGGAAATCCTCCACACTCCGCCAATCAGGAAGCAAGTTACGGGCCAAGATTCGACGGGCGGCACTGGACTTGCCGGGCATTCGGCCTTAACCTAGATGCGTATGGCCGGTACGACCTTGCCGGCATCGGCGGTACCAGGCCGCCGCGAGCGACCCGTCGAACGGTCGCGCTTCTCACTTGCGGATGCGGATTCGGGGATTGCCCTTCCGGGCAAGCGAGAGAGGCCGGCAATGCCGGCCAATACGGTTATTGATGCACAGGCCGGCAACGCGTCCGGTTGCAGCCGATAGCGAATCCGCCGCGGCCGCTTTGCGGAATGGCGGAACTCCAGCGAGCCTCGTTGCCGACGGCAGCGGTCCGCCGCAGACGAAGAACAAGCAACGCAAACCCGGGTTGCGGCATCGACATGGCCGCCGGCCCACCCACGACAAGTGCGAATGAGCACCGAACCCCAATTCGTCGAAACCGCGTCCCCCGCACCGGACCCGCCCCGCACGGAAGCGCCGCGCCAGGAAGAAATGCCGCTGGCCGTCGTGCATGGCCAGCCGGTGCTGCAGATCCCGCAGGATCTGTACATCCCGCCGGACGCGCTGGAAGTGATCCTCGAAGCGTTCGAGGGTCCGCTGGATTTGCTGCTGTACCTGATCCGCAGGCAGAACCTCGACATCCTCGACATCCCGGTCGCGGAGATCACCCGCCAGTACATGGACTACATCGACGTGATGCACGAGATGCGTCTCGAGCTCGCGGCCGAGTACCTGGTGATGGCGGCGATCCTGGCCGAGATCAAATCGCGCCTGCTGCTGCCACGCCCGCCCGTGGAAGAAGGCGTCGAGGAAGACCCGCGTGCCGAACTGGTGCGCCGCCTGCAGGAATACGAACGCTTCAAGAAGGCCGCCGAAGACATCGACGCGATGCCGCGCCTGGAGCGCGACATCGACGTGGCGCAGGCCTTCGTGCCGGACCGCAAGGTCGTGCGCCTGCCGCCGCCGGTGGACTTGCGCGAAATGCTGCTGGCCCTGCGCGACGTGCTGCGCCGCGCGGAACTGTCCGGCCACCACGAAGTCGAGCGCGAGCCCTTGTCGGTGCGGCAACGCATGGGCGAAGTGCTGCGCAAGCTGGGCGACGGCGCCTTCCATCGCTTCGAAAGCCTGTTCGAAGCCACCGAAGGCAAGCTGGGCGTGGTGGTCACGTTCCTGTCGTTGCTGGAACTGGCTAAGGACCGGCTGATCGAGATCATGCAGGACGCGCCGCTGGCGCCGATCTACCTGAAGGCGCGCGCCGTCGCGGATACGGCGGATTGATTGTTGCCATCGGCAAAAAGCAAATCAGTCCGCAATTAAACGCGAGTGAACGCAAATAGAAAGAAACAAAGCAGAACGTCTCGGCTTTATTCGCGTTCATTTGCGTTCATTCGCGGATAAATGCTTTCGCTTTTCACGAACAACTACGCGCACAGCGAGGCGCTAAGTGGAACAAGAACAACTCGACAACATCATCGAAGCCGCACTGCTCGCGGCCCAGCAACCGCTGACGCTGCTCATGATCGCGGCGCTGTTTCAGGAATCCGACGGGGTCGGCCACGAGGCCATCGCCAGGGCGCTGGAAAACCTCACCGCCGCCTGCGAAGGCCGCGGCGTCGAACTAGTCGAAGTGGCCTCCGGTTTCCGCTACCAGGTACGTGAAGTGGTGCATCCCTGGGTCGCGCGGCTGTGGTCGGAACGCCAGACCAGGTATTCGCGCGCGCTGCTGGAAACGCTGGCGCTGATCGCCTACCGCCAGCCGATCACGCGCGGCGAGATCGAACAGGTGCGCGGCGTCGGCGTCTCGACCAGCATCATGCATACGCTGGAAGAGCGCGAATGGATCCGCGTGGTCGGCTATCGCGACGTGCCCGGCAAGCCGGCGCTGTTCGGCACCACCCGCCAGTTCCTCGATTACTTCAATTTGAAGTCGCTGGACCAGCTTCCGACGCTGGCGGAAATCCGCGAAATCGCGGATCCGCAACTCACGCTCGCGCCCGATGCTTCCGCGATCCCGCAGGACATGGACGCGCAAACCGGCACCGAACCCGCGGACGTGATCCCGTCCGACGAAAACCCGAGCACCACCGAGGACGCTGTATGAGTTCCACCTCCCGTTCCCTTCTGACCCTGAAACGGCCGGCTGCGCACGAACACGGCGGCGCATTGGAGGAACGCCTGCACAAGGTTCTCGCCAACGCCGGCCTGGGTTCGCGCCGGATGCTGGAGCAACGCATCGCGGGTGGCGAGATCAAGGTGAATGGCAGCGCGGCGGAAACCGGATCGAGCGTGCGCGCCGGCGACCGCGTGGAACTCGACGGCAAGCAATTCGTGGTCGCGACCGACCCGCACGAGCACGCGCAGGTGCTGATGTACCACAAGCCCGAGGGCGAACTCACCACGCGCGACGACCCCGAAGGCCGCCCGACCGTGTTCGAGAACCTGCCGCCCCTGAAGGGTTCGCGCTGGATTTCGGTTGGACGTCTGGACGTCAATACGACCGGCCTGCTGCTGCTGACCACCGACGGCGAACTCGCGAACGCGCTGATGCATCCCAGCCACGAACTCGAGCGCGAGTACCTGTGCCGCGTGCACGGCGAAGTACCCGACGAGATGCTGGAAAAACTGAAAGCCGGCGTGGAACTGGAAGACGGCCCCGCGCGTTTCGACGAGATCCACGTGGTCAGCCGCGGCGGCAGCCATTGCTGGTTCCGCGTGGTCCTGCACGAAGGCCGCAACCGCGAAGTGCGCCGCCTGTGGGATTCGCAGGGCCTGCTGGTCAGCCGCCTGAAACGCATCCGCTACGGCAACGTCGAGCTGCCGCGCGGCTTGCGCCCCGGCCAGAACCAGGCCCTCGCCGAAGACGCGATCAAGGGACTGCGCGAGCTCTCCGGCACGGGACCGATGCAACCCACCCTGACGCTGAAGCCAGTGTTGCACCAACGCCATGTCGCGCGCGGCGTGACCGAAGTGCGCCCCGTCAGCCAGACGCCGCATGCATGGACGGGCGTGCGCCACGACGAAGCGCGCGAACTCACCGCCTTCGATCGCGTGCGTCCGGATGATTTTCCCGGTCGCGGCAAGCGGCGGCGCGGGCCGCCACGCGGCGACGTCAACGGCAACGTGCTGAGGCCCGATCAGCCGGCGCGCAAGAAGCGGCGCAAGGGCCGCGGCGTCGCGCCCGGCCAGGAACTGCCGTCGGTGCGAACCTGGTTCGCCGGCGACAAGCGGCCCGGCGGGCAGAACCGTGGCGCTCCGGGTGGCCGTCCGAATCGCGGCGGTCCGGGCGGCCAGAATCGCGGCGGACAGAACCGCGGCGGTCCGGGCGGCAATCGCGCGCGCGGCCCGCGCCGTGACGGCGGCGGCCATCGGGGCGGCAACGGTCCGGGCCGGGGTTGACGGCTGGTTCCAGGAAACACGCATGCCTGCAAACCATACCGTCACGATCTGGCACAACCCGCGCTGTTCCAAATCGCGCGGCACGCTCGAACTGTTGCAGACGCGCGGCATCGAACCCGCGGTCGTCGATTACCAGAAGAATCCGCCTTCCGCGGCGGACATCGCGCACGCACTGAAATTGCTCGGCATGCAGGCGCGCGATCTGATGCGCAAGAGTGAACCTGTTTACACCGAACTCGCGCTCGATGACCCCGCGCTCACGCGCGAACAACTCATCGAGGCGATGGCGAAGCATCCGATCCTGATCGAACGGCCGGTCGTGTTCGCCAACGGCAAGGCCGCGATCGGCCGGCCGCCCGAGAACGTCCTCGCGATTTTGTAACGCCGAGGGCCATCCCCCTCAGCCCCCCCTTCGCAAGCGAAGGAGGATGACAAGCCCACCCCCTTCGGAACGAAGGAGGTCGCCGCGCAGCGGCGGGGGATGTGCGCGCGTTCCCGAGCGCAGCATCACCTCAGCTCGAACGCGTCCGCGTCCATCCACGCGGGAAACTTCTCGCGGAACTCCTGCAACGCAGCGTGATCCAGCGAAACCGTGACCGTCTGTTCCTGCGCGCCCAGATCGGCCATCGCCTGGCCGAGATAATCCAGCACGGCGCTGTCGCCCGAATAAGGCAATTGGTTGCCGTCGATGCCCACGCGGTTTACGCCGACGCAATAGCTCAGGTTTTCGATGGCGCGCGCGCGCAGCAGCGTGCGCCACGCATGCGCACGCGCGGACGGCCAGTTCGCGACGAACAGCACGAGGTCGTAGTCGAATCCGCGTTGCGCATCGTGGCGATTGCGCGAGAACACCGGAAAGCGCAAGTCGTAGCAGACCAGCGGGCAGATCTTCCAGCCTTGCCATTCGACGATCAGCCGTTCGCGGCCCGCGGCATAGCGCTTGTGCTCGTCGGCATAACGGAACAGGTGGCGCTTGTCGTAATGCCGCACTTCGCCATTGGGCGTCACGAACAGCAGGCGATTAAAAACCCTGTCAGAAACAGCACCCTCACCCACCCGCAACTGCACGCTGCACGTGATCGCCGCATTGAGCTCGCGCGCACGTTCGAGCAACCAGTCGACGGTCGGGCCGTCCATGGTTTCGGCGTTGTGGATCGCTTCGTTGGAGAACCCGCTGGTGAAGGTCTCGGGCAGCACCACGAGATCGGTGCGCCCCGCCAGCGGCGCTATCAACGCGCCGTAGTAGTCGCGATTGCCCGCCGGATCGTGCCAGCGCGTCGCGCCCTGGATGAGCGAAACCCTGAGCGACTGCACGCTCATTTCCCTCTCCCCCAAACAGCTTCATCGTTTGGGGGAGAGGGCTGGGGTGAGGGGGATGGATTTGCATTACACCTTGGCGAGTGAGCATTGCGCCAACCCCACACCCCCTTACCCAACCCTCTCCCCCATTCAAGAGCATGGGGGAGAGGGCTTTTTCTACCGTAACCCTCAGCGCGTTTCAGATTTTGCATAGCCGCTCCGTAGCTGCCACCAGCGTCTCGTCGCTTTTCGCAAAACAGAAGCGCACCAGCTTCGCATCCGGTGCAGTTTCATAGAATGCCGACACGGGAATCGCCGCGACACCGCCCTCGCGAACCATCCATTCGCAGAAATTCAGGTCGTCGGTGTCGCGGATCGCGGAATAATCCGCCAACTGGAAATAGCCGCCCTGCACCGCAGGCAACTTGAAGCGCGAACCCGCCAGCAATTCGCGGAAGCGGTCGCGCTTGGCCTGGTAGAACGCAGCCAGTTCCCGCGCGTGTTGCGGATCGTTCTCCATCACTTCCGCGAACGCGCACTGCGCCGGGTGGAACGTGCAGAACGTCAGGTACTGATGCACCTTGCGGAACTCGGCGGTCAGCAGCTTCGGCGCGACGCAGTAACCAACCTTCCAGCCGGTGCAATGCCAGGTCTTGCCGAACGAGGAAACCACGAAGCTGCGCTCGGCCAGGTCCGGCCGGCGCGACACGCTGTAATGCGTGCGACCGTCGTAGATGATGTGCTCGTACACCTCGTCGGAAATCACCAGCAAGCCGTGCTGCGCGGCGATTTCGGAAAGCGCGTCGAGGTCGGATTCAGCGAATACCGCACCCGACGGATTGTGCGGGCTGTTGACCATGATCATCCGCGTCTTCGGCGTGATCTCGTCGCGCACGCGCTGCCAATCCACCGAAAAATCCGGCAAGCGCAACGGCACGTGCACGGTCTTGCCGCCGGCCAGAGCGATCGCGGGTTCGTAGCAGTCGTAGCAGGGGTCGAGCACGATCACCTCATCGCCCGCGTGCACCGCGCACGCGATCGCGGCGAAGATCGCCTCGGTCGCGCCCGAAGTCACCGTCGCCTCTGTGTCGGGGCTGATGCGGCGGCCGTACAGGCGGTCCACCTGCAACGCGATCTGCTCGCGCAGCTTCGGGATGCCGCTCATCGGCGCGTACTGGTTGCGGCCTTCGTCCATCGCGCGGGTCAGCGCATCGCGCAACTTCCGCGGCGTTTCGAAATCCGGAAAGCCCTGCCCCAGGTTCACCGCCTTGTGCTCGAGCGCGAGCTGGCTCATCACCGTGAAGATGGTGGTGCCGACCTTGGGAAGCTTGGTTTCAATTTGCATGCACGTCGTTCCGTTTGGACGGCTTAAAGTCGAGCGATGTTAGCACGCGTGCGCATACTCAAAGCGCGCGCCGCCTGCACTCCTCGTGCTTGCGCTGCGTCGCGTCCGGCAAACGTTCGGCGAGGAAATCCACCAGCGCGCGCACCGCCGGCAACATGCCGCGCCGGCTCGGATAGACGAAGTGCATGATGCCTTCGGGCACGCTCCAGTCCGGCAGCAGCACTTCCAGTTCACCGCGCGTGACCGCCGGCGCACATACGAACTCGGGCAGCAACGCCACGCCGATGCCCTTGCGTGCGGCTTCGAGCATCACCTGGAAATCACCGCACACCAGCCGTGGCTGGATCGCGATCCGCACCTGCTGACCGCCCGGTCCGGTCAATTCCCATTCCTGTGGCCCGTCGCGCTCCAGCGTGGACAGCGCCGGCAGCGTGGACAGATCCTCGGGACGTGCGGGGCGCCCATGCGTTTCCAGCAAGGCAGGGCTCGCAACGGGCAATACGTTCGACTGGCCGAACGTGCGCAGCACGAACGTCGCGTCGGCGTCCAGCTTGGTGCGCACGCGGATCGCGATGTCGATGCCCTCGCCGATCAGATCCACGCGCCGGTCGTTCGAGATCAGCCGCACCTGTACCTTGGGATACCGTGCGAGGAATTCCGGAAGCACGAACGCCAGCACGGTCTGCGCCAGCGACACCGGGCAGCTCATGCGCACCACCCCGCGCGGTTCGTCGTTCAACGTCGCCACGTCTTCGGTGGCGGCGCGCGCCTCGGCCAGCATCGCCTGGCAATGACGGTAGAAACGTTCACCCGCTTCGGTGACCACGAACTTGCGCGTGGTCCGCTGCAGCAGGCGCACGCCGAGACTTTCTTCCAATTGCGATACGCGCTTGCTCAGGCGCGACTTGGGTACGTTGAGCGCGCGGCTCGCGGCGGAAAAGCCGCTGTGTTCAACCACCGCGGCAAAGAAGTACAGATCATTGAGATCGGGCAGCGCCCCCGCGAGGGCGGACACGGCGTTCGCCATGATGAACACTCCGTTCGAATGGCGCCATCTTATCGAAGCAGCACACCGGGCCTATCGTTTGCAGGTCACCGCCTCACGCGGTTCCCATGGAGAAGCCCATGAAACTCCTGCACATCGATTCGAGCGTCCTTGGTGAAAACTCCGCTTCGCGCAGCCTGACCGCCGCGATCGTCGCGCGCCTGCGCGCCGAACATCACGCCGATCAACCGGGCATCGAAGTCATCCGCCGAGATCTTGCCGCGCAAAGCCTGCCGCATTTCACGCCCGTGCTCGCCGAAGGCCATCCGTGTGTCGCGCGCAATGGCGAAATCCTTGATGAATTCCTGGCCGCCGACATCGTTGTGATCGGCGCGCCCATGTACAACTTCACGATCCCGACGCAGCTCAAGGCATGGATCGATCGTGTGCTGACCGCGGGCAAGACGTTCCGTTACACCGAGAACGGCCCGGAAGGCCTGGCCGGCGACAAGCGCGTGATCATCGCGTCGTCGCGCGGCGGCATCTACAGTCAGGGCCCGGCCGCGTCCGTCGATTTCCAGGAAACCTATTTGAAGCACGTGTTCGGCTTCATCGGCATCCACGATGTCGAATTCGTGCGCGCCGAGGGGTTGAACCTTGGTGTCGAACAGCGCGAAACCGCATTGCGCCAAGCACACGCCCAGATCGAAGGCGAGTTGCGTGTGGCGGCGTGATGTTGGCACCCCCTTCGGAACGAAGGGGGTCGAGGCGGCTGCGAAGCAGGCGCATCGGGGGGATGTCCAAAACGCAAAAGCCATCCCCCTCATTCCCCCTTCCTTGCGGAAGGGGGAGGCAATCGTCACGCGATGATCCTGACGGGAACCGATTTCGCTGCCGGCGTCTTGCTGAACTTCGCGTAGTGCGACAGCGGGATCAGCGGATTGCATTCCGGGTAGTAGCCGCCGACGCAACCCGCCGGAATGTCGAACGCGACCACGCGCAGGCCGCCGACTTCGCGGTCGACGCCGTCGCCCGCATCCGACACCAGCTTCACGGTCTGTCCGTCGCGCAAACCGAGCCGCGCGATGTCGTCCTTGTTCATCAGCACGACCTCGCGCGTTCCGTCAATGCCGCGGAAGCGGTCGTCGTAGCCGTACACCGTGGTGTTGAACTGATCGTTGGAGCGCATCGTCATTAACCGGAATCGATTCGGCGCGTCGTCGAACCCGGTCGCGACCAGTGACGGCGGCACGATGAAGTTGGCCTTGCCGGTGTCGGTCTTCCACACGCGTTCGCGCGCCGGATTCGGACGATGGAAGCCGCCCGGCTGCCACATGCGTTTGTTGAAATCGCGGAACTGCTCCGGATAAGTCTGCTCGATAGCGTCGCGAATCGTCGCGAAATCATCGATCCACGTGTCCCACGGCACCTTCGGGTTCGGCGGCAGCGTCGCCTTGGCAAGCTCCACCACGATCCGCGTTTCGGATTTCAGGTCGGGACTCGCCGGCGCGGCTTTGCCCACCGAGGCATGGATGCAACTGGTGGAATCCTCGGTCGAGAGCACCTGTTGCTTGCCGTTCTCGACCACTTTCTCGATGCGGCCGAGGCACGGCAACAGGTACGCCACTTCGCCGTTGACGAGGTGCGATCGATTGAGCTTGGTCGCGATCTGCACCGTCAGCCGCAACTTGCTCCATGCGGCGTTGACGCGTTCCTGTTCCGGAATCGCGCGCAGGAAATTTCCGCCGAGGCCGATGAAGCCGTGCACGCTTCCGTTGAGCACGCCTTCGCAACATTCGACGGTGTTCAAGCCTTTTTCGCGCGGCGGTTCGAACCCGTATTGTTGCGCCAATCGGTCCAACGGAACCAATGCCGGATCGTCGGCGATGCCGACCGTGCGCTGGCCCTGCACGTTGGAATGTCCGCGCACCGGGCACAGGCCCGCGCCCGGTTTGCCGATGTTGCCGCGCATCAGCAACAGGTTGGCCACCATGTGGATGTTGTATTCACCCAGCACGTGCTGGGTCAGGCCCATGCCATAAACGCCGATCACGGCGCTGGCTTGCGCGTAAACCTTCGCCGCATCCTCGATTGCGTCGCGCGTGAGGCCCGATGCGGCCTCGATGTCTACCCAGGATTGCGCGCGCACGAACGCCGCGAACTCATCGAATCCGTGGCAATGTTGCGCGATAAACATTTGATCGATAAAGGCTTCGCTACCCTGCGCGTATGCCTCGTCATCCAAAGCCAACAACGCCTTGCACAACCCGGTGATCGCCGCGATGTCGCCGCCGGCCTTCACCTGGTGGTATTGCGTCGCCAGCGGCGTTTCCTTGCCCGTCAGCATCTCGACGGGGCTTTGCGGATTGGTGAAGCGCTCAAGACCGCGCTCGCGCAGCGGATTGAACACAATGATCGGCACGCCGCGCTTGGCCGCCCTCTGCAAATCGTGCAGCATGCGCGGGCTGTTGACGCCGGCGTTCTGACCGAAGAACAGAATGCAATCGGTCCTCGCGAAATCGTCCAGCACCACCGTGCCAACCGCGGAACCGACGCTCTTGCGCAACGCGACGCCGGTCGCTTCGTGGCACATGTTGGAACTGTCCGGCAGGTTGTTGTTGCCGTACAGCCGCGCGAACAGCGCGTAGAGGTAACTCGTTTCCAGCGATGCACGCCCCGAGGCGTAGAACACCACGGATTTCGGATCGAGCTGTTTCAGTTCAGCGCCGATCGCGCGGAACGCTTCGTCCCACTCGCACGCCACGTACTTGTCCGTCGCGCGGTCGTAGCGCATCGGATGCGTCAGCCGGCCCTGCTGTTCGAGGTCGTGGTCGCTCCAGCGCAGCAGTTCAGTGCAGGTGTGCTGCGCGAAGAACCCCGGTGTGGTGCGCAGCGAAGTCAGCTCCCACGCGCTAGCCTTGGCGCCGTTCTCGCAGAACTCGAACTTCGCCGGCTTCTCCGGCTGCGGCCACGCGCACGACACGCAGGTGAACCCGCGCGGCTTGTTCTGCCGCCACAGTTCCCGCACCGTCGAAGGAATCGGAACCTGCTCGCGCTTGAGGATTTCGACGACCGATTTGGCCGAGCCCCAGCCGCCCGCTGGGCCTTTATACGGCTCGATCTTGGGTTTGCGTTCGTCGCTCATCATCCGCCTCGCACGCTTCGCATGCGAAACAGTGTAGGACGGATCAGGATGGCGGAGAGGGTGGGATTCGAACCCACGGTACGGCAAGCCGTACGCCGGATTTCAAGTCCGGTGCTTTAGACCACTCAGCCACCTCTCCACAACATCAAACAGGTACGCCGGATTGACTCGGCACATCCTGTGCCTCGCCCTTCGGGCCATCGGCTTACGCCGATGTTCGCTACGGCATCCTGCCTCCGCGAGCAAGTCCGGTGCTTTAGACCACTCAGCCACCTCTCCACAACATCAAACAAGTACGCAGGATTGACTCGGCACATCCTGTGCCTCGCCCTTCGGGCCATCGGCTTACGCCGATGTTCGCTACGGCATCCTGCCTCCGCGAGCAAGTCCGGTGCTTTAGACCACTCAGCCACCTCTCCGAAACCTGCTTCGTCATTCCGGGGCCGATCCGGCTTCATCGGATCGGAACCCGGAATCCATTTTGATCTTGTTCAATGTGCAAGAGTACCAAGGTGGATTCCGGCTTTCGCCGGAATGACGATTCTATGATGTTCTGCGTGTTGAAGCGGATATCACGAAATGCGTTCCGCACCGCCCATGTACGGCCGCAGCGCTTCCGGAACCGTGATCGAGCTGTCCGCATTCTGATAGTTCTCCATCACCGCGATCAGGCAGCGGCCGACGGCGAGGCCGGAACCGTTGAGCGTGTGCACAAGTTCCGGCTTGCCGGTGGCGGGATTGCGCCAACGTGCCTGCATCCGGCGCGCCTGGAAATCCGTGCAATTGGAGCACGACGAGATTTCGCGATATGTCTGCTGCGATGGCAACCAGACTTCGAGGTCGTAGGTCTTGGCTGCTGAGAATCCCATGTCGCCCGTGCACAACGCCATCTTGCGATACGGCAATTCCAATTTCTGCAGCACCTTTTCGGCGTGGCCGGTCAATTCTTCCAGCGCCTCGAACGATTTCGAAGGCTCGACGACCTGCACCAGTTCGACCTTTTCGAACTGGTGCTGGCGGATCATGCCCTTGACGTCTTTCCCGTAGCTGCCGGCTTCGGCGCGGAAGCACGGCGTGTGCGCGGTCAGACGCATCGGCAGTGCATCGGCTTCCACGATCGAATCGCGTACGAGGTTAGTCAACGAGACCTCGGCCGTAGGAATAAGAAACTTGTCGCGGAATGAACGTGCGATTTCAAATGCTGCAAGCAAATCCGCTTCGCCCAATGTGTTTGGCTCTAGTCCAAGACGAGCCCGCTCCTTATTGACCCTGACTAGCGTGTTGGTGATTTCATATGGAAGATGCTCATGCAGCTGATCTCCCCGAATTTCCGGCAATAGGAACGTAGCAAAGAGATCAGTCTCGAACTTCGGCAACTGCCCGGTGCCTTGCATCGTGTCCGCATTCACCAGCAGCGGCACGTTGCATTCGATGTAGCCGTGCTCGCGCGTGTGCAGGTCCAGCATGAGTTGCGCGAGCGCGCGGTGCAGGTGTGCGAGCTGGCCGCGCAGGACGGTGAAGCGCGCGCCGGAAAGCTTCGCGCCGGCTTCGCCGTCCAGCCAGCCGTGGCGCTCGCCGAGTTCGACGTGGTCCTTCACCGCGAAATCGAACACGCGCGGCGTGCCCGAGCGGGACACTTCGACGTTTTCGCTTTCGTCCTTGCCGACAGGCACCGACTCGTGCGGCAGGTTAGGGATGCCCAACGCGATTGCCGAAAGTTTCTGTTGCACCTCGGCCAGCGCGGCTTCGTTGGCCTTCAGCTTGTCGCCGATGCCGGCGACCTCGGCCATGATCGGAGCGACGTCCTCGCCCTTGGCCTTGGCTTGCCCGATCGCCTTGGAACGCGCGTTGCGCAGCGCCTGCAGTTCCTGCGTTTCGGTCGCGAGGCGCTTGCGGTCGGCTTCCAGCGATTCGATCTGCTCGACGGGCAAGTCGAAGCCGCGCGTTTTCAGGCGCACGGCAGTGTCCGCAAGATGGTTGCGCAGCAGGGCGGGATCCAGCATGGACGATTCTTCACCTGGGCACGAAACCGCGCATTATCGTGGTGGTGGGCGAATACGCGCAAATGACGCGATGCCCGAAACGATCTTCAGCTGTCGCTTTTGCGCGCCGCCGCCCTCGCCTGCCGCAGCGCGGCGAGCTTTTCCCTGATCTTCGCCTCGATGCCGTTCGCGGTCGGCGCGTAGAACTCGGTGCCGGCGAGTGCATCGGGCAGGCATTGCTGGTCCAGCGCGACGCCGCCTGCGACGTCGGGGTCGTACTGGTAGCCCTTGCCGTAACCGAGACCCTTCATCAGCTTCGTGGGCGCGTTGCGCAGGTGCATGGGCACTTCCAGCGTGCCGGTTTCACGCACGTTGGCGCGCGCGGCGCCGTAAGCGACGTAGGCCGCGTTGCTCTTGGGCGCCATCGCGAGATACAGCGCCGCTTCGGCCAGCGCGAGCTCGCCTTCGGGCGAACCCAATCGCTCGTAGGTGTCCCAGGCGTGCAGCGTGAGCTGCCACGCGCGCGGATCGGCGAGTCCGATGTCTTCGACGGCCATCCGCACCATGCGGCGCGCGAGGTACAGCGGCTCGCAGCCGCCATCCAGCATGCGCACCAGCCAGTACAGCGCGGCGTCGGGATCGGACGAACGCACCGACTTGTGCAACGCCGAGATCTGGTCGTAGAACTGCTCGCCGCCCTTGTCGAAGCGGCGGGTGCGATCAGCCAGCACTTGTTGCAATGTCGATTCGTCGATGCGGTTTTTATGCGCCAGTTCCGCCGCGATTTCGAGAAACGTCAGCGCGCGCCGCACATCGCCGTCGGCGGCCTTCGCCATCAACGACAACGCTTCGTCTTCGACCTGCAGGTGCAACGCGCCGAGCCCGCGTTCGTCGTCGTCCAGCGCGCGCTTCAACGCGACGACGATGGCCTCGGCGCCCACCGCGTCCATCACGTGCACGCGGCAGCGCGACAGCAGCGCCGAATTCAATTCGAACGACGGATTCTCGGTGGTCGCCCCGACGAACACGATCACGCCACGCTCGATGTGCGGCAGGAACGCGTCCTGCTGGGCCTTGTTGAAGCGGTGCACCTCGTCCACGAACAGCACGCTCCGCCGGCCCTGCGCGTACAGCGCTTCGGCTTCGGCCAACGCTTTGCGCACGTCGGCGAGACCCGACAACACGGCGGAGATCGCCTGGAAGTGTGCGTCGGCGTATTGCGCCACCAGCAAAGCCAGCGTGGTCTTGCCGCAGCCGGGCGGTCCCCACAACACCATTGAATGCACGCGACCGGCCTCCAGTTCGCGACGCAACGCACTGCCCTTGCCGAGCAGGCGATCCTGGCCGACGATTTCATCCAGCGTGCGCGGACGCATCCGCTCGGCGAGCGGCTTCAGCGCATCGGATTCGGGGAACAGCGCGTTGCTGGTTGGGCTGGCGGTTCGGCGTGGCATACGGACATCTTAGGGCCGTCGTTGGGCGGGATCAGCCTTCGACGATAGCAACGGCGCCATGCCGATGCCGGTAGATGACATAAGCGATGCCGACCAGTCCCGTCAGGACAGCCGGTGCGAGCAAGGTGCGTTCCTGCCAGTACGGGAATGCGAGCGCGCTGGCAACGCCGCCCCAGAGAAAACCGGCAAACAGTGCGCCGTAAAGCCTCACTCTGCGCAGGTCCACTTCTGCACCGCGCAGCCACTGACCAAAGAACGTGCCGAGATCGGTGACGATGCCCGATACGTGGCTGGTGCGCACCACCGCGCCGCTGAAGGTGCCGGCCATCGCGTTCTGCAATCCGGATGCGGCCGCGGCGAGCCACAATCCCGCGTCGACTTGCCGGTGCAGCAACGGCACGGCGATGAACAACAGCACCGATTCCGTCGCCAGTGCCACGCCGTAACGGCGGCCCAGGCGCAACGCGCTGTCGCCGGTGATGAACCCGCTGAGCGCACAGCCCGCGAAAAACGCCAGCAGCACCATACCGAAGTGCAGCAGGTTCCCGGCATCCCCGTCCGCCGCGGCGATGCCGAGCAGCGAAGTGGTGCCGGTCATGTGGGTGATCGCCTGATGGCGAAAACCGAGATAACCCGCCGCGTTGATCATGCCGGCGATGAACGCCAGCACGATGCCGCCATACAGCACCCAGCGCGGGAGTCTGGAAATCACGCGCGCGGTGAATCAGTGCCGGGCGCTGGCATCGCCCACCACGTCGGTACCCTTCGGCGGCACGAAAGTGAACGTGTCCGCCGGCAGCGACGGATTGCGCTGCCAGCCGGAGAACGCGATCTCGGTGCGATTGCCCAGCGTGTCCTTGAACACCATCCGGCGCGGTCCGGATGCATCGAAGCCGATCTCGGCGTATTCGAATTGCGGGTCCTTGCTGCGCGACACCAGGCGCAGCCATTCGAGGCCGTCGCGCGTGCCTGCATCGGTTGCCTTGAACTCGGTGTCGAGCTGCGACAGGTCGGTCAGCACGGTCAGCGGACTGTGCGCTTCCTCGGTGCCCTGGTCGCGCACCGTCACTTGTTGAAGGTCGGGTTCGTAGACCCACACCTTCCTGCCATCGGCGACGATCAACTGCTGGTAGGGATCGGTCACCTGCCAGCGGAACAGGCGCGGCGTCTCGAGCGCCAGCGTGCCATTGCTGGAGCCGTTGACGTTGCCGTGCGCGTCGTACACCGTCTGGCTGAAATTGCCGCGCAGCGAATGCAGGCCGTTGGCGAATGCATCCAGCCGCGCGCGCGCGCCGGTAGCTGCGAAGGCGGGAACAGCGAACAACGACAACATCACCAGCAGAATGAATTTGCGCATGATGTTCCCTTTATTGGCGTGACGCGCATTCTGCGCGGGCCATGTGAATGGAGCATTAGGTTAAATCCCTCCCCCTTCCGCAGGAAGGGGGATTGAGGGGGATGGCTTCCGGTCAGCGACGACATCCCCCCGCGCACCTGCGGTGCGCGACCCCCTTCCTGCGGAAAGGGGTGAGTGGCTACGGCGGCGGCGGAGCGATCACCTCGCGCTGCCCATTGTGCTGCGGCGCCGTCACCACGCCATCCTGCTCCATCTGCTCGATCAGCCGCGCGGCGCGGTTGTAGCCGATGCGCAGGTGCCGCTGCACGCCGGAAATCGACGCGCGCCGGCTGGTGGTGACGATCTGCACCGCCTTGTCGTACAGCGCGTTGTCGTCGTTGCCGTCTTCTTCCTCGGGCAAACCCGACTCATTGATGACCTTGCCGTCGCCCAGCGCCTGCACTTCTTCCAGCACGCCTTCGATGTAACTCGGCTCGCCCTGCGTGCGCAGCCACTCGACGACCTTGTGCACGTCGTCGTCGCCCACGAACGCGCCGTGCACGCGTTCGGGCGTCGCGGTGCCGGGCGGCAGGTACAGCATGTCGCCGTTGCCGAGCAGCGTTTCCGCGCCGGACTGGTCGAGGATGGTGCGCGAGTCGATCTTCGATGAGACCTGGAACGCGATGCGGGTCGGGATGTTGGCCTTGATCAGGCCGGTGATCACGTCCACCGACGGGCGCTGCGTCGCCAGGATCAGGTGCACGCCCGCCGCGCGCGCCTTCTGCGCCAGACGCGCGATCAATTCCTCGACCTTCTTGCCGACGATCATCATCATGTCGGCGAATTCGTCGATGATCACCACGATGAACGGCAGCGGCTCCAGCGGCTGCGCCTTGTCTTCCGGCGCATCGGGATTGCTCTTGAACAGCGGATCGGGGAGCGGCTGGCCCGCGGCTTCGGCGTCGCGCACCTTTTTGTTGAAACCGGCCAGGTTGCGCACACCCACCGCCGCCATCAGCTTGTAGCGGCGCTCCATCTCGGCCACGCACCAGCGCAGCGCGTTGGCGGCCTCCTTCATGTCGGTGACGACCGGCGCCAACAGGTGCGGAATACGGTCGTACACCGACAGCTCCAGCATCTTCGGGTCGATCATGATCATGCGCACATCTGCGGGCTTGGCCTTGAACAGCAGCGACAGCACCATCGCGTTCAACGCCACCGACTTGCCGGAACCCGTCGTGCCCGCGACCAGCAGGTGCGGCATCTTCTGCAGATCGACCACTACCGGCCGCCCGCCGATGTCCTTGCCCAGCGCCAGCGACAATGGCGAGCGCGCATCGCCGTATTCGCGCGAACTGAAGATTTCCGACAGGTACACGGTCTCGCGGTGCGCGTTCGGAATCTCGAGGCCGATCACGTTCTTGCCGGGAATCACATCGACGACGCGCACGCTGACCAGCGACAGGCCGCGCGCGATGTCCTTGTCGAGCGAGGAAATCTGGCTGCCGCGCACGCCGGGCGCGGGCTCCAGTTCGAAGCGCGTGATGACGGGGCCTGGATGCGCACTGACCACGTGCGCATCGATCCGGAAATCCTTGAGCTTCATTTCGACCTGGCGCGACAGCACTTCCAGCGTTTCTTCGGAATAGCCCTTGCCCGATTGCGGCTGCGGCTCTTCCAGCAGCGACAGCGGCGGCAATTCGCCTTCCGATGCCGCGCCGGTGAACAACGGAATCTGGGTTTCGCGCTTGGCGCGTTCGCTTTTCACGATCGGCGCGGGCGCCGGTTCGATGCGCACCGGCTCGCGTTTGGCCCGGCGCTCGGCATCTTCCTTGCGCGCGGTTTCGCGTTCGACGCGCGCGGCGCGCGCGGCCAGGGTTTCCGGCGCGCGCTTCAGCTTGCCGCGCAGCCAGGCCGCGGCGACGAGCACCCGCTGGCCCGTCCAGTCCATCACGCGGAACCACGACAAGCCGGTGATCCACGTCACCGCGATCAGGGTCATCGCGAGCAGCAGCAGCAAGGCGCCGAGTTCACCGAAGCCGCGATGCAGCACGCCGCCCGCGCCGCAGCCAAGCAATCCGCCGGCGCCGACCACGTCGTTGCATTGCGGATCCGAGGCGTGCAGCCACGCGAGCCCGCAACTGCCGACGAAGAAAACGACGAAGCCGACCAGGCGCAGGCTGGGTTCCCATTTGCTTTCGCCGTCGCCGCGCCGGTACCAGCCGCGCAGCACGCCGACCGCCAAGACCACCAGCAGCAACGGGAATGCATACGCGATGACGCCGAACAGATGAAACAGCAGGTCGCCGATGTAGGCGCCGACCGAACCGCCGAAATTGTGCACCTCCTGCCCCGGCGTGCCGGTATGCCACCAGCCAGGATCGGACGCACTGTAGCCCGCGAGACACGCGAACAGGTACACCGCGAGCGGGAACAGCAGCAACGCGGCGGCCTCGCGCAGCAACCTGCGCGCGCGCTCGCTCATTCCCGTGGATTTCGCTTCAGCCTGAACTCTCGCACGCGCCACGCGTGGCAACCCCGTTGGAACCGACAGTGACGGGTGAAACTATAACGGCGTTTCATCGGTTTCCGGTTCGCGGTTGCCGAACGGATTCAGGCTGAGCCATTCCCCGCAACGCGCCGTCCTTCTGCAAACGGCGCCCCGCCCCAAATGCAACGGCCGCCCGAAGGCGGCCGTCGTTGGCGGGTTGTCATGTGCCCGCTTCAGAGTTTCATGCCCTTCAACGCCGGATGCACCAGCTCGCCGCCGGCGACGTTGATGCCGCTCGCGAGCACCGCGTCCTTGTGCCAGTTCTTCTGTGCGAGCCGCGTCACGTACGGCAGGATCGCCGCCGAGATCGCCTGCGACGAGGTCTGCGGCACGGCGCCCGGCATGTTGGTGACACAGAAGTGCGTGACGCCATCGACGACGTAGGTCGGATCCTTCCACGTGGTCGGCTTGGAAGTTTCGAAGCAGCCGCCCTGGTCGATGGAAATATCGATCAGCACGCTGCCCTTCTCCATCGACTTCACCATGGCCTTGCTGACCACGCGCGGCGCCTTGGCGCTCGGGATCAACACCGCACCGACCACCAGGTCGGCGGTCGCGACTTCCTCGGCCACCGCCGATTCGTACGCGTACAGCGCGGTGACGTTGTCGCCCCACAGGCGTGCCTGCGCCAGGCGATCGGGGCGCTTGTCGAATACCACCACGTTGCTGCCGCCGCGCGCCGCGAGCTTGGCCGCATTGCCGCCGGCGACGCCCGCACCCAGCACCACGACCTTGCCGCGTTCGGTCGCGGCCATGCCGCCCAGCAGCTTGCCCTTGCCACCGTTCGGCTGGTGCAGCAGCGTGGTGCCGCACTGCGTCGCCAGCTTGCCGGCGATCACCGACATCGGCGCCAGCAGCGGCAGCGAACCATCGACTTCCTGCACGCTCTCGAACGCGACGCCGGTCAGCCCGATCTTCAGCAGCGCACGGGTCAGCTTGGGATCGGGCGCGAGGTGCAGGTAGCAGAACAGCAGGTGGCGCTTCTCCAGCAGCTTCAGGTCGCCTTCGATCGGCTCCTTCACCTTGACGATCATTTCCGCCTTGTCATACAGCGCGGCAGCGTCCTTGGCGATCTTCACGCCGACCTTGGTGTAACGCTCGTTGGCGAAACCGCTCTTCTCGCCCGCACCCGACTGCAGCCAAACCTCGTGGCCGTGGCGGATCAGGTCCGCGCAGGCCGCGGGAACGAGGGCGACGCGGCCCTCGAGGGTCTTGGTTTCGGAAGGAACGCCAATACGCATTGAAATCATCCTCGTGCAAAAATCGCAATCACCGCGTGCTTGAAATACCGCGACAAACTCCCCATGCTGCACGACTCGTCGCGGCCGGTCGCCCGGGCCGCGGCGCGCGACGCACCGAAGTCACGAACGCAACTGCCGCAGGAAATCGCCGCATCGAATCGCGCGCGGCGGACGAGTGGAAGTTCTTGAGCGGACCTTGAAAAATCCCGAGGATTATACATGAGCACCCCGAAGCACAGCCGCCTCCTGATCCTCGGTTCCGGCCCCGCCGGCTACACCGCGGCCGTCTACGCAGCGCGCGCGAACCTGCAGCCGATGCTGATCACGGGCCTGACGCAAGGCGGCCAGCTGACCACCACCACCGACGTCGACAACTGGCCCGGTGACGCCAAGGGCGTGCAGGGTCCGGAGTTGATGCAGCGCATGGCCGAACACGCGCAGCGCTTCAACACCAACGTGCTGTTCGACCACATCCACACCGTCGACCTGAAGCAGCGTCCGTTCAAGCTGAAAGGCGACAGCGGCGAATACAGTTGCGACGCGCTGATCATCGCGACCGGCGCCGATGCCAAGTACCTCGGCATTCCTTCCGAAACCGAGTTCAAGGGCAAGGGCGTGTCGGCCTGCGCCACCTGCGACGGCTTCTTCTTCCGCAACCAGGACGTCGCGGTGATCGGCGGCGGCAACACCGCGGTCGAGGAAGCGCTATACCTCGCCAACATCTGCCGCAAGGTCACGCTGGTGCATCGTCGCGACAAGCTGCGCGCCGAAAAAATCCTGCAGGACAAATTGTTCGAGAAAGCCGCCGCCGGCAAGGTCGAACTGGTGTGGAACCACACTGTCGACGAAGTGCTGGGCGACGACACCGGCGTCACCGGCCTGCGCCTGGTCAGCACCGCCGATGCCAGCAAGCGCGACATCGCGGTCACGGGCATGTTCGTCGCGATCGGCCACACACCGAACACCGGCGTGTTCGAAGGCCAGCTCGAAATGCGCAACGGCTACATCAAGATCCAGAGCGGACTCGAAGGCAACGCCACCGCGACCTCGGTGCGCGGCGTGTTCGCGGCCGGCGACGTGGCCGACCACGTGTACCGCCAGGCCGTCACCTCGGCCGGCTTCGGCTGCATGGCGGCGCTGGATGCCGAGAAGTTCCTGGATTCGATCGGACTGACGGGCTGAGCCTCAGCCCTCGAGCGCGTACAGCTGCCAGCGGCCCGGCACGCCTTTCAGGACCTGCGCGCCGAGTTCGCGCAATTCGATGCCGGAGCCGACGCCGAGATCCCTGACCGCGGCCGTGGCCAGCACTTCGCCTGCCTGCGCGGCCTGCAGCACCGCCGAACCGATTTCGACCGCCGGGCCGCTCAGCTTGTCGCCCGCGCGCGTGCATTCGCCGGTGTGCGCGCCCGCGTGGATTTCCAGCCGCAGTTGATCGCGCAACACCTGCCGCACCGTGCTTGCGAAGCGCAGTGCACGCGCGGGTCCGTCGAAGCTGACCAGGAACCCGTCCAGCGAACGCGAAGCCTCGTGCCCGTCGAAACGCGCTAGCTCCGCGCGCACGATGGCGCGCTGGCGTATCAGCAGATCCTGCCAGCGCGCGTGGCCGAGGTTGGCGGCCAGTTGATCCGATTGCGCGATGCCGAGGCACAGCACCGTGGTGAGCGCGCGCTCGGAATGCCTGACCGGCCCGAGGCTGCCGAGGAACCGGCCGATCAAATCCAGCGTGCTGTCATCGCCCGGCACCAGCACGTCCATGTCGCTGCCGGCCAGCACGGCGAGTTTCGCCGACTCGATGTGTTCGGCCAGGTAATGCGCGTGCGCGACGGGAATGACGGCGAAGTCGCGTCGATGCAGGATCAATGTCGGCGCGTGGATCGCCGACAGCACCGAACGCGCGTCGAAATTGATGATGTAGCGGAACTCCGTGCCCGCGCGGCGCGGCGAGTAGGACACGCGCTGCATGCGCATCACCCACTGCACGTAATCCGGATCGTTGACGAGCAGTTGGCGCGTCTGCGACACCATGCGTTCGGTGCCCCACGCGCTGTCCCACATCACCGACAACTGGTCGGAGCGCTCGTCACTTTCGCCGCACGGATAGCCCGGCGCCGCCCGGAAACGCGCGCTGGTATTGCCGAGCACCAGCGCGCGGACGCGATCCGGATGGCTGCCCGCGAACAGCATCGAGGCCGCGGCCGCGTCGCGTTCGGCCAGCAGCGACACTTCGTTCGCGCCCAGGTGGTCGAGCACGGTCACGATGTCTTCCAGCCAGTCTTCCCAGGTCGGCGGCACGTCCGAAGGCAGCGGATCGGAAATACCGCAGCCGCGCCGGTCGAACGCGATCAGCCGGTGGCCGTGCGCCAGCTTGTCCAGCATCGCGGCGTTGGCCGGATAGTCCCACAGTGTCTCGATGCTGCGGCTCATCGGGTTGACCAGCAGCAGATTCGCAGGCCCGTCCCCCACGACGCGATAGGCGATGTCGCCATGCGAGGTGCGGACGTACTTCACGGGAGGTAATGGTTGGCTCATCCCGCGCTGCGCTCCTGATCGATGCCGGCAAGCATAGCAAGCGGGGCCTCAGCCATCGTTGTCGAACTCGGTGATGTGCAGTGGTCCCGCGGTGCCGCCCTCGACATCGGGATTCAACCAGAATATCGGCACCGGCGACCGGTTGCGCTCGATGAAACCTTCGCGCGTCCACGCGGCCGCCGCGCCATCGGGCGCCGCCAGCCGCATCTCCACCGCGGCGTACCCGGCTTGCCGCGCCGCGCGGCACAAGGCGCGGATCGCCGCGCGCGCGATCCGTTCGGGGCCACCCTTCGCCCAGAAATCCTGCACCACCAGGCTTTCGCGATCGTAGTAATTCTCGGCGCAGGCGAACCAGGCCAGCAGACCATCACTCTCCGACGCGCCCGCTTCGCGAACTAGCAGATATCGCCGCCGGAACGACGGCAACGAATCGAATCGCCAGCGCAGCATTCCGAAATCCCGCGCCGCGCACCAGCGCCCGTCCCACGGCGTGGCCTGCCACAACGCCGCCATCTCCGCGGTCGCGCTGTGGACCCAGCGCGCCTCGACGCGACCGCCGCCCGCGCGCAATCCGTCGCGAACGCGCAGGCCCGCATCGATGACCACGCCGGCCGCGCCCGCCAATGGCCTGGGCAGGAACCGCGCCCCATAGCGCGCGCTGCGCAGCACCTTGACGCGGCGGATCTTGAAGGCGGTCGTAACGCCCGCTGCGGCGATCCTTCCCAGCGCCATCGCGTGCGGCGCGCTTTCCAGCGTGGCCGGAATCGCGTAGAGCGCGTCGTAGCGGCCCCGGCACGCGTCGATCGTCGCTTTGAACAGGAACATGGGCGGCCGCATCCTGCGGTGTTCCGGCAGCACGCAGAAATGCGAGAGCATGCCCGCGCGGATTTCGCGGCCGTGCCACGACACCCGGCGCGGACTGACGCCCAGCGTGCCCACCACCTTGCCGGCCGGTCCGTAGCGGAGAAACTTCAGCTCCGGTTCCGCGCCCGGATGTTCGAGGTAATAGCGCCGGAAGACTTCCTCCTGCCGGCCCGGCCATCCGATCGTGCTGCGCCAGACGCCGAGCGCATCGGCACACGCGCGCTCGAGATCGGCATCGACCACCTCGTAGTCGGCGAGTGGCTGCAGCCTGTCCCAAGGGAAAACCGGGCCCACCTTTGCCATGCGCGATATCCGGAACGCGGAAGGAATGATGCACGGAGTGCAATGACCACAAGCAAATGCCATGCCCGGCGAGCGCGCAAGCGCGCCTACAATGAAACCATGCTGACACTGCGCACGCATGAATCCATCGACGCCATCGATGCAGGCGCATGGGACGCGCTGGCCGCCGGCGACAATCCTTTCGTCAGCCATGCGTTCCTCGCCGGCCTCGAGCGCACCCGCTGCATCCGCGAGGCGTTCGGCTGGCGCGCGCAACACCTCACGCTGCACGACGGCGACGCGCTCGTCGGTGCGCTGCCGCTGTACGTGAAGGGCAATTCGCACGGCGAATACGTATTCGACTGGGCCTGGGCCGACGCCTGGGAACGCGCGGGCGGCGACTACTACCCGAAGTTCCTGTGCGCGGTGCCCTATTCGCCGGTGACCGGTCCGCGCCTGCTTGCCGGCAGCGGGCCGCACGCCGCGCAACATCGTGCAACGCTCGCCGCCGCGCTGCGCGAGCTGACCGACCGCACCGGCCTTTCTTCGGCGCACGTGGACTTCCTGCGCGACGAAGACACCGCTGCGTTCGACGATGCATGGCTCGCGCGTTCCGACTGGCAGTTCCAGTGGCACAACCGCGACGGCTGGCGGGATTTCCGGGATTTCCTCAGCGCCCTCACCCACAAGCGGCGCAAGGCCATCCGCCACGAACGTGCGCAGGTCGCGAATGCGGGCATCGAGTGCGAATTCCGCGATGGCGGTTCGCTGGACGACGACGCGTGGCGCGCGATGCATCACCTCTACACCCACACCTTCGACGAGAAAGGCAACACGCCGACCCTGACGCTGGATTTCTTCCGCCACCTCGGCGCCGCGTTTCCCGGACATTCGCATGTCGCGTTCGCGCATCGCGCGGGCCGCATCGTCGCGGGCGCGCTGTTCCTGTCCGGCGGCGACACGTTGTACGGCCGCTATTGGGGCGCGCACGAAGAAGTGCCGGGGCTGCACTTCGAACTCTGCTATTACCAGGGCATCGAGCATTGCCTGCGCCGCGGCCTGCACCGCTTCGAACCCGGCGCGCAAGGCATGCACAAGCTCGCGCGCGGCTTCCTGCCCACGCGCACGCATTCGCGCCACTACATCGCGGATCCGGGTTTTCGCGCCGCGCTTCGTGCATCGCTGCGACGGGAAGACGCGCTGCTGGAGGCGCGCGGCCGCGAATTGCTCGCGCATTCCCCGTTCGCGCAGCGCGATGCGAAGCCATGACGCGCATCCAGCCGCTCGACCCGCGCGAGCCCGACCGGTTCCCCGATCCCCGCGGTGCCCTGGCCGACCCCAACGGCTTGCTCGCGTTCGGCGGCGATTTGTCGCCGCAGAGACTGGTCGCGGCGTACACCCGCGGCATTTTCCCGTGGTACTCGGAAGGCGATCCGCTGCTGTGGTGGTCGCCCGATCCGCGCTGCGTGTTCGCGACGAATGCCGTGCACCGCTCGCGCAGCCTCGCGAAATTCATCCGCAGCTCGATCTGGCAATGGAGCATGGACCGCGCCTTCGAGGACGTGATGCGCGCCTGCGCCGCGCCGCGCGCGGACCAGCAAGGCACGTGGATCACGCCCGACATGATCACCGCCTACACCAACCTGCACATGCTGGGTTACGCGCACTCGCTGGAAGTGTGGGACGGCGACACGCTGGTCGGCGGACTGTACGGCGTCGCGATCGGACGCATGTTCAGCGCCGAATCCATGTTCTCGCGCCGCAGCAACGCGTCCAAGGTCGCCTTGCATGCGCTCGCGCAAACGCTGCGTGAGCGCGGCTGCCCGCTGATCGACGCGCAGGTACCGAATCCGCACCTCCTGCGCATGGGCGCGCACGCGATGCCGCGCCAGCGCTTCCTCGCAACACTCGAACGCCTGGCCACCGAACCGCCGGCGCAGGACTGGCCGTGCGCACGGACCGATGTTCGAACGTTGTTGTGATACCGCTTTCGTGAAAAGTCAGGCCATGGATGGCCGTGGTGGACCCACAAACTGCGCCAGCGTAAGAATCTTGCGTCGTTGTTGAACGAAGCAGCGATCATGGACGATCGCAAAAACAAACCCCATGGATGGCCGAGGTAGAGTTCGTGAATCCGAAACTTCTCAGCTGATCGATGCACTTGGCGACGCCGCGATCAGGAACGATCGCACAAGAGACCCCGATCGCACAAAAATGGCGTACATTGGGCATCCCGCCCCACGGAGATGCCCGCCATGACCGACGAGACCGACCCCTTCAAGGCCGCCAAGGATGCTGCCACCTCGGGGCAGCGTTTCAGCCGTGGCGTGATGGATTCCGCGCAGCAGATCTGGCTGGCGGGCCTCGGTGCGCTGTCGCGCACGCAGCAGGAAGGCGGCAAGTTCTTCGATGCGCTGGTGGAAGAAGGCGTGCGCATCCAGGAAAAAACCCACGCCTACACGCAGGAGCAGATGAAGCAGGCGCGCGACCAGGCGACGCCGTGGATCGAGAGCGCGCGCAAACGCACCACCGCGGCGATGGGCAAGATCGAGCAGGCTTTCGACGAACGCATCGCGCGCGCGATGAAACGCATGAACATGCCGAGCCAGAAGGACGTGCAGGATCTGTCGGCGCGCATCGATGCCCTGGCGCAGGAGCTTCGCGCCAGCCGAGCGCCGGCCGCCAAGACGGCCAAGCCCGGCGCCGCCGGCAAACGCGCCAAGCCGAAAACCTGAGCGCCCGCCGTGTCCAGCGAACTCGACGCGGACTTCCTGCGCGCTGCCGAAGACGTCAAGCGTCTGCCGGCGCGACCCGACAACGACACGCTGCTGAAGCTGTACGCGCTCTACAAACAAGCGACGGACGGCGACGCCTGCGGTCCCAAGCCCGGCTTCTTCGATTTCGTGAACACCGCGAAATACGAGGCGTGGTCGCGCCTGCGCGGCATGCGTCCGGACGAGGCGCGGCAGAAATACATCGACCTGGTGCGGCAGCTCGGCGCCTGACGCGGCGGCGTCAGCTTCCCCTGGCGCGCAGGGTGATGTCGATGCCCAGCCAGAAGCTGCGGCCGGGCGCGGGTTCGAAGCTGCCGCCGTTGGCCTGGTCGACGATCACCGAGCCGATGTAGCGGCGATCGAACAGGTTGTCGATGCGCGCGAACGGCGTGATCCGGCAACGCTGCGTATCCATGACATAGCCTGCGTTGATGCCCGCCACTGCATAACCGGGCGCGATGAGCGTGCCGGCATCGTCGGCCGTAACCGCACTCGCCGCGTCGATGCTCATGCCCGCGTGCCAGCCGGCGTCGCCGCCCCAATGCAACGCGGCGTGCAGCAACTGCCGCGGCACGCCGGGAATGCGCGTGCCGGCGGGCACTTCGCAATCTGCGCCGCCGCCGCAATCGCTGAACGCCTGCAGGAAACGTGCATCGAGCCGCGTGTAGGCCGCATCCAGCTGCCACTTGCCGGCCAGCGGCAGGTGCAGGCCGATTTCGACGCCGCGCCGCCGCGAGCGGCCCGCGTTCTGGTAAACCGTGCGTCCGCCCGAACTCGAAAGCACCGCGATCTCGTCGCGCGTTTCGGCCTGGAACAGAGCGACATCCAGCCGGCCGCCGTTCGCGAAACTCCATTTCGATCCGATCTCGCCGCTTTTCGAACGATCCGGGTGCAACGCGAAGTTCAAGCCACCGGCATCATCCGGGCGATAAGCGAGTTCGCTGAAGGTCGGCGTCTCGAAGCCATTGCCGTGCGACGCGTACAGGTGCCAGCTGCCGCTCGCGCGAAACAGCAGGCCAGCCACGGGACTGGTCGCGCCATAGGCCACGCGCCCGCTGTCGTCCGGATTGTTGACGGTGACGTGGAAATCGGTGGACCTGAAACGTACCACGCTGTGGCGCGCGCCCAGCGTCAGCGACCAGCGATCGGCGAATCGCCAGTTGCCTTGCGCGTATTCGTCGACGTCGTACACATCGTCCTGTTCGTCGCGACGCAGCGCGCCGACCACGCCCAATGTATCGCCCACGAAGTTCTCGTAGCCGTTGCGGTGTTGCGCCTCGTCGTCGTACGCGACACCCAGCGCGAAATCGAGCGGACGCCCTGCCATGGCACCCTGCCAAGTCCAGCGCAGATCGGTGCCCTTGTAGATCGTCGCGAGCTCCACCAGGCCGCCGGAATTCAGCGGATTCTTCTGCGCCGCGACCGGCACCGACAGGAACTGCTGCACGCCGCGCTGGCCGTAGTACACCAGCGTGCGCAGGCTCTGGTGCGCATCGAGCTGCTGCGTGTACACGGCGCCGCCCTGCCACTGATGCACGCTCTTGCGCGTATCGAATTGCAGCGATGCAGGCGCGGCCTGGCGCGGATCGGCCCGGTATTGCGCCCACGTCAGTCCTTGCGGGTCCTGCGCCTGCGGCAACGACACCGTGTTCAACACCACGGTGAGCTTGCCGGCGCGGCCGACCTTGAAATCGAACTTCGCGTTGCCGTTGACGCGTTCGGCCCGGCTATGTCGGCGATAACCATCGGTGCGGAAATCGGACAGATCGAGGTTGTAGCCAAAGCCGCCATCGATGCCCCGTGCGCCGACGCCCGCGCGCCACTGGCCGAAACTGCCGCCGCCGAAGCCAGCGAGTACTTCCGGCGGATCGCTGCCATCGGCGGTGAAGATCTGGATCACGCCGCCCGAGGAGTTTCCGTACAACGCCGAGAACGGTCCGCGCAGCACCTCGATCCGGTCCGCGCCGCCGAGATCGAAATTGGAAACCTGGCCCTGCCCGTCCGGCATCGTCGCGGGAATGCCGTCGGTGTACAGGCGCACGCCGCGCACACCGAAGGTCGCGCGCGAACCGAAACCCCGGATCGAAATCTGCTCGTCCTGCGCATAGTTCTGGCGATCGCGCGCCAGCACGCCCGGTACCGAGCGCAAGTATTCGGAGGCATTGATGCCGGTCGTGTCGTCGGCGGGATTACCCACCTGCACCGCCGCGATCGAAGCCGGCACGTCGAACGCCGGCTGCGGAATGCGCGTGGCCGTCACCACGATCGTGGGCAGCGCGCGCGGTTTCGGCGCAGCCGGCTGCGCGATTGCCGTGCCGGGTGCCACGCATCCTGCGAGCAGCACCGCGGCAACGATGCGCGCACCGCGGCCGGTCCCCCGTGCACGCATCGCATGGAACACACCGATATCCATATCCGTCCGCAGCATACCAGCCGCCGTGCACACGGCAGGGCCGCACGTTCCAATGACTTTGTTGCAACTTGCCGGCACCGATGCCTGGTTCCACCGCGATGAAGCTGCGGCGGTCCAAGCATCACGATCGAAATCGAACCGGATGCGCGGAGCATGCTCCGCTGCGGGAAAACTCAATCAGCCCCTGCCGCGCTCGCGCTGCGTTCGCGCGATCGCTTTGGCGACATGTCGCTCCCGCTCGGTCGGCGCCGCGGCCAGTCCCGCGCGCGCGCCTTCCTGGTCGGCGGCGTTGCGGTTCTGGCTGAGCTTGTAACGGCCGACCAGCGATTCGATGCGCAATTCGATGCCGACGATGTGGCGCATCTCCGCGCGCACGTAATCGTCGGGCGCGTCGCTGACGTGCCAGCGGTGTTCGCGGCCAGCTTCGTTGCGGTCGGTAAGCTTGACCAGCAAATCGTGCAGGCGCGTTTCGTCATCGAACGTCACCAGCGTGCCGCGCGCCTCGACCGCGAGATAATCCCATGTCGGAACCTGGCGCGGGTCGTCCTGCTTGCCGGGATACCACGACGGCGACACGTAGGCGTGCGGCCCCTGAAACACCACCAATGCGTCCGCGCTATCGGCGGGGACTTTCCATTGCGGGTTGTAGCGCGCGAGATGGCCCACCAGCGTGCCGTGCGGGCCGCGCGTGGCGTCGAGTTCCCACGGCAGGTACGAAGTCGCGAAACCGCTTTCGGGATGCGTCACCAGCAGGCCGAAATAAAGCTCTCGGATCGCCGCGTGCAGGACATCGGTGCGGTCTTCGCGGAACGCGGGACTGGGATAAGCCATGCAAGCGGTTCGATGGGAAGGGTTCAGCGGCGCGGCGGCAGCCGGACCGGTTCGCCTTCGTGCCGGCGATCCCATGCGCGCAGTTCTTCGCGCAGCCCGGCTATGCGCTGGCGGCCGAGCGCGTTGCGATCCTCGTCCAGCAACGCGCCGCCCAGCAGTTCCGCAATGCGTTGCGCGGCCGGCAGCATCGCTTCCCACGCGTCGAGCGCGGACACCGGACCCGGCAGCGTCGCGAAGAAGGTCACCCCCGGTGTGTTCAACTCCGCGATGCGCGACATGTCGAAGTAGCCCGGCTTCACCATGTTGGCCATGCTGAAGATCGGGCCCGCTTCCGGCCGGCCTTCGACCAGCCGGTGGAAGATGTGCATCGCGCCGAAGCGCAGGCCGGCTTTTTCCGCGGCCACCACGATGTCGCCGCCGCCGAAGGTTTCGCCTTCGGGCGCGGCCACGAACAGGGTGACGATGCGATCGACCGGGAATTCGTGCGGACGCTGCCCGGCGTTGCTCACCGGCATCCTGGGTGGTGGCGGCGCGACATCCGCTGCCGCGCTGCCGGCGCGATCCGCGCTCATGGTGGCGCCCAGTCGATCCAGTTCGCGCTTCAGCGCGACATCCAGCTCGCCCTGCTGCGGTGCCGCGGGTTCCGCGGGTTCGATCGGTTCCTCGCCGGTTTCGCCGAGCATCGGTTCGATGCGCGCATCGTCGCGCCGGCGCGGGGCCAGCCGCCTGCCCTGCCTGGGCTTGCGCGGCCGTCCGAAGAAATAAATGGCCGCAAGGATCACCACGCCGATCGCGGCGATGATGATGCGCAAGTCGGTGGCGGAGAGGGCTGACGTGTCCACGCGCGGACTTTAGCAAAGAAGCGCGGTCTCGGTAAAAAGCCTTCAGTCCGCAAATGAACGCAAATAAACGCGAATGAGAGCAGGAGCAAAAGTTCCAAGAATGATCTTCATGCTCTATTTGCGTTCTTCGCGTTCATTTGCGGACCGTTTGCTTTGCACTATGCAGCAACTCCCGCCAAGCGCGTCGCCTCCGCCAGATCGACCTGCACCAGCCGCGACACACCCGGTTCGCGCATGGTCACGCCGCACAACTGGTGGGTCATTTCCATCGTCGCCTTGTTGTGGGTGACCACAAGGAACTGCACGCGCTCGGACATGTCGCGCACCAGCTGGCCGAAGCGGCCGACGTTGCCTTCGTCCATCGGCGCGTCCACCTCGTCCAGCAGGCAGAACGGCGCGGGATTCAAGTTGAAGATCGCCATCACCAGCGCCATCGCGGTCATCGCCTTCTCGCCGCCGGACAGCAGCGAGATGTGGCTGTTCCGCTTGCCCGGCGGGCGCGCCATCATCGTGACGCCGGCGTCGAGCAGGTCGTCGCCGGTCAGTTCCAGATAAGCATGGCCGCCGCCGAACAGTTTCGGGAACAGCGCCTGGAAGCCGGCGTTGACGCGATCGAAGGTGTCCTTGAAACGCTCGCGCGTCTCGCGGTCGATCTTGCGGATCGCGTTCTCCAGCGTTTCCAGCGCGGTGGTGAGGTCGGTCATCTGCGCGTCGAGGTATTCCTTGCGCTGCGCGGCCTCGGCGTGTTCGGAAATCGCGGCGAGGTTGACCGGCTCCAGCCGCGCGATGCGCGCATCGATATCGGCGATCTTTTCCTGCCACGCATCCGGCTGCACTTCGTCGGAAAGGTTGGCCAGCAGCGGTTCGATTTCAAGCCCGGCCTCGCGGATAGCTTCGGCCAGTTGTTCGGCGCGCAGGCGATGGCCCTGCTCTTCCAGGCGCAATTTTTCCAGCGCGTCGCGCTCGCCCGCCATGGCCTGCTCGGCCGCATGGCGCGCGTGTTCGCGTTCCTGCAATGCGTTGGCGGATTCATCCAGCACCCGCCGCGCGTCGATCATCTTGCGATCGACGGTCAGGCGCTGATCGAGGCAAACCTGGCGCTCCTTTTCCAGTGACGCGATCGGGTCGCCGCCTGCGGCCAGGCGTGCGTCCAGATCGCTGCGGTGTTTGTCCAGTTGCTCGCGCTGCGCATGCATGCGCGCCAGCGACTGTTCCAGTGCGGCCAGCGTGACGCGCCGCGATTCCAGCGAGATTGCGTGGCGATGTGCCGCGTCGGAGGCTTCCTGCGCGTCGGCGCGCGCGGCTTCGCGGCGTTCCAGCAGTTGCCGCCGCTCGGCTTCCAGCGCTACGCGCGCCTGCTCGTGCTCGCCCATGCTGGCGACCGCGGTCTGCATGCGCGCGCGCGCGGCCTGCAGCAATTGTTCGTTTTCCGCGAGCGCCTTCTCGATGTCCGCGTGTTCGGCGTCGATGGCCGTGAGGCGTGCCTTGGCGCTGTCGATGCGGCCCTGCCGGCTCTGCATTTCGCCGGCCAGTTCCGACAGGCGCCGGTGCGCGTTGTACGAATCGCGCTGGGCATCATCGCGCGCCTGCTCCGCCACGCGGCGCTGGTCGCGCACTTCGGCCTGGCGCTCCTGCAATTCGGCGATGCGCTTTTCGGTTGCGGCGAGTTCCGCTGTAGCCTCGTGCAACTCCCGCTCGCGCGCCAGCACGCCGACCTGTCCGCCCTCGGCGCGGCGCACGCGCGCGAAGCCCGGGCCAAGCCACACGCCGTCGCGGGTGATCACGGTGTGTGCGGGCGCCAGCGTGGCGGCGATCGCGCGCGCTTCGTCGACCGACGCGGCGGTGCGCACCTGCGCCAGCAGCGTGCGCGCCGCGGCGGGGCCGCTCACTTCGGCGGCCAGCGTGCCGGCCACGTCGGCATTGAATGCTTCATTACCGCCGAGCAGCGTGATGTCGGCTTTGGCGATGCCGGCGAGCTCGCTGGCGTGCGTCGCGGGATCGTCCACCAGCACCGCTTCCAGCATGCCGGCCAGCACGGTTTCCACCGCGCGATCCCAGCCGTCGTTGACCTTCAGCCGCGCGCCCAGCCGCTCGCCATCGGCCAGGCCGACCTTCTGCAACCACTCGCGTGCGGCGTCGCGGTCGCGGCCCAGCGCGGCGCGCTGCAAGGCTTCCAGCGACGCGATCCGGCCGCGCAACGTCTGCTTCTGCGCATTGGCTTCCGCCAGCCAGGTCTGCGCCTGGCGTTCCTCGGACAACAAGCGTTCGGCGTCGGCCTTGTGCTTTTCCAGGTTCTGCGCATGCGCGTCGACCTGCGTCTTCAACGACGCGTGTTCGTCGGCCAAGCCTTGCGCAGCGGCGGCCAGTGCATCGAGATCATAGTTCTTGCGCTCATTGCGCAACGCTTCGCGGCGGCGCGAAAGATCGAGCGTCTGGCGATCGAGGTGGTCGATGTGGGTGCGCTCGACTTCGGCTTCGCGCGAGGTCGACGCGGTCTGGCCGCTGTGCGCTTCCCAGCGTTGCTGCCACGCGGCGTGCGCGGCTTCGGCTTCGGTCAGCGCCTGCGCGGCTTGGGTTTCCGCGTCGCGCAGGCGGCCCGATTCGGGTTCCGCCGCGGCCACCGCGGCTTGCAGTTCCTTGCGCTGGGCTTCGTCGGCCTTGATGTGGTCCGCGAGTTCCGTCCAGTTGCGCTCGGATTGCTCGCGATCCTGCTGCAAACGCTCCAGCATTTCGCGGTGGTGCTTGATCTGCTGCTCGACGCGCGCGAGTTCGGCGCCAACCTGGTAGACCTCGGCCTGCACCGCGTTCATCGCTTCGATGTGCTGCTGGTGCGCCTCGCGGCCGGTTTCGATTTCGGCTTCGAGGTGGCGTTGCGCGGCCAGCTTGCCTTCCAGCGCGGTTTCGGCTTCGCGCAGGGCCTGCCGGCGTGATTCCAGTTCCGCGCTGACCGAGCGATAGTTCAACGCGCGCAATTCGGCTTCGCGCAGCGCGCGCTCTTCCTTCAATTTCTTCCAGCGCTCGGCGGCGCGCGCCTGGCGGTTCAGGTGATCGAGCTGCTTCTCGACTTCCTCGCGCACGTCCTTGACGCGATCGAGGTTTTCGCGCGTCGCCTTGATGCGGCTTTCGGTTTCCTTGCGGCGTTCCTTGTAACGCGATACGCCGGCCGCTTCTTCGAGATGGATGCGCAACTGTTCGGGGCGTGATTCCACGATGTCCGAAATCACGCCCTGCTCGATGATGGAATAGCTGCGCGCGCCGAGGCCCGTGCCGAGGAACAGGTCGGTGATGTCACGGCGCCGGCAGCGCACGCCATTCAGGAAGTAATCCGATTGCGCATCACGGCCGACCGTGCGCTTCACCGACACTTCGTTGAAGGTCGCGTACTCGCCACCCAGCGTCGCGTCGGAGTTGTCGAAGATCAGTTCGACCGTCGCCTGCCCGACCGGCTTGCGGCCGGACGAGCCGGAAAAGATCACGTCGGTGATCGCTTCACCGCGCAGGCGGCTGGCCGCGCTTTCGCCCATCACCCAGCGGATCGCGTCGATGATGTTGGACTTGCCGCAACCGTTGGGGCCGCAGATGCCGGTGAGGTTGGTGGGAAGGTGCAGGACGGTCGGATCGACGAACGACTTGAATCCGGCCAGCTTGATCGTGGACAGGCGCATCGGTCAGTTATGGATGGCTACGCGATGAGGAGGCGGCGAAGGCGCCGGGCGAATGCGCCACTGTGCCAAGGACCGGCGGGGAGTGCAATGGAAACTTGGCTTTACATGTATGTTCAATGACTTGCACTGAGTACTTCACCTACATCCGCATTGAAGAACAAAGAGCGAAACAGTCCGCAAATGAACGCCAATAAACGCGAATAAGATCAAAGTCGTTGCTTCATGTGCGTCCATTGGCGCTCATTTGCGGACCCATGCTTTGCACTTCGATCGTCAGCGCGTGGATGCCGTTGCCCATCAGATCGGCCAGCGCGTCGTACACCATCCGGTGTTGCTGCACCCGCGTCTTGCCTGCGAACGCGGAAGCGGCGATCTGCACGCGGAAATGTCCCGTGCCCTCGCCTGCATGGCCGATGTGCAGATGGCCCTCGTCGATCACTTCCAACGTCACGGGCGAAAACGCCTGCTGCAGGCGCGCGCGGATCGCGTCGACCGACGCCGCACTCATGGCAGCGTCTGGCGGAACGGTCGTACCGTCACTTCGCGGTAGACGCCGGCCGCGCGATACGGGTCGTGGTCGGCCCATTCCTTCGCGGCTTCCAGATCATCGAACTCGGCGATGATCAGGCTGCCGCTGAAACCCGCGGGGCCCGGATCTTCGGCGTCGATCGCGGGAAACGGACCGGCCAGCAACAGGCGACCTTCATCCAGCAGTTTCTGCAGGCGCGCGACATGCGCCGGCCGCACCGCCTTGCGCCTGTCCAGCGAATTTTCGATGTCGATGCCGGTGATGGCGTACCACATTTCACCACTCCTGAATCAAGCAAACTTTCTTTTCATCATTCCGGCGTAAGCCGGAACCCAGTGTCGTTCTCGCCGAAGTCACTGGGCCCCGGCTTACGCCGGGGTGACGACAACGATTACGCTTCCGGGCGCATGTACGGGAACAACAGCACGTCGCGGATCGAGGCCGAATCGGTCAGCAGCATCACCAGCCGGTCGATGCCGACGCCCAGGCCACCGGTCGGCGGCAGGCCGACTTCGAGCGCGCGGATGTAATCGGCGTCGAAGTGCATCGCTTCGTCGTCGCCTTCCGCCAGTGCTTCGACCTGCGCGCGGAAGCGCGCAGCCTGGTCCTCGGGGTCGTTCAACTCGGAAAAACCGTTCGCGAGTTCCTTGCCGCTTATGAACAACTCGAAACGGTCAGTCACTTCCGGATCGGCATCGTTGGCGCGGGCCAGCGGCGACACTTCGGTCGGGTATTGCGTGATGAAGGTCGGCTGGATCAGCGAACCCTCCACCGTCTTCTCGAAGATCTCCAGAAGCAGCTTGCCCCAGCCGTAGCTGTCCTTCACCGGCACCTTCAGCCGCGCGCAGTGCGCGCGCAAGGCGGCCACGTCGCGCAATTCGTGCTCGCCGATTTCCGGATTGTGTTCGCGCACCGCATCGGCCAGCGACCAGCGCCGGAACGGCTTGCCCACATCGATGTCTCGGCCTTCCCATTTCAGCCCGGTCGTGCCGATCACCGCGTTCGCGGTTTCGCGGATCATCGCTTCGGTGAGGTCCATCACCTCGTTGTACGTGGCGTAGGCCTGGTACAGCTCCAGCATCGTGAACTCGGGGTTGTGCCGCGTGGACACTCCCTCGTTGCGGAAGTTGCGGTTGATCTCGTAAACGCGCTCGAAGCCGCCCACCACGAGGCGCTTCAGGTACAACTCCGGTGCGACGCGCAAGTACAGGTCGATGTCCAGCGCGTTGTGGTGCGTGACGAATGGCCGCGCGGTGGCGCCGCCGGGGATCACGTGCATCATCGGCGTCTCGACTTCCATGAAACGGCGCGGCTCGGCTTCCAGCCACTGGCGGATGAAGCCGATGATGCGCGAGCGTTTCTGGAACGCGTCGCGCGCTTCCGGCGTCACGATCAAATCGACGTAGCGCTGGCGATAGCGCTGCTCGATGTCGGCCAGGCCATGCCACTTGTCCGGCAACGGGCGCAGCGATTTGGTCAGCAGCCGCAGCGCGTCCACCTTTACCGACAACTCGCCGGTTTTGGTGCGCATCAGCGTACCTTCGGCGCCCACGATGTCGCCTACGTCCCAGCCCTTGAACGCATCGTAGGCGCCGCCCAGCGCGTCCTTCTGCAGGAACAACTGGATCGATCCAGTGCGATCCTGCAGCTTCGCGAAACTGGCCTTGCCCATCACGCGCTTGCCCAGCAGGCGTCCTGCAACTTTCACGCGCCGTGCCTGCGCTGCCAGCGCATCGGCTTCGACGCCATCGGTGTCGCGCTGTAAGTTACCCGCCAACGCGTCCGGACGAAAATCGTTCGGAAATGCGATCCCACGTTCGCGCAGCGCACGCAGCTTTTCGCGACGCTCGGCGATCAACTTGTTTTCGTCGACCGCGATTGGCGGCTGATCGATGGCTTCTGACATTTCGCTTACCCTTGGGCATCGGCGCGCTTGGCACCGGCCTCCAATCCCATCTTCAAACTGGCCTCGATGAACCCATCGAGGTCGCCGTCCAGCACGCGCTGGGTGTCGGTGCGTTCGACGCCGGTGCGCAAGTCCTTGATGCGCGACTGGTCGAGCACGTAGTTGCGGATCTGGTTGCCCCAGCCGACGTCGGATTTGGTCGCCTCCAGCGCGGCCTTCTCGGCGTTGCGCTTCTGCAACTCCAGTTCGTACAACTTCGCGCGCAGCATCTTCATCGCGCGGTCGCGGTTGGCGTGCTGTGAACGCTCGGTCTGGCAGGCCACGACGATGCCGGAAGGCATGTGCGTGATGCGCACCGCAGATTCGGTCTTGTTGACGTGCTGGCCGCCGGCGCCGGACGAGCGGTACACGTCGGTCTTGAGGTCGGCGGGATTGATTTCGATATCGATGTCGTCGTCGACTTCGGGCGACACGAACACGGATGCGAAACTGGTGTGGCGGCGGTTGTCGGAATCGAACGGCGATTTGCGCACCAGGCGATGCACGCCGATCTCGGTTTTCAGCCAGCCGTAGGCGTAATCGCCCGCGACGCGGAACGTGGCCGACTTGATGCCGGCGACTTCGCCATCGCTCGCTTCCAGCAACTCGGTTTGCCAGCCGCGGCCCTCCGCCCAGCGCAGATACATGCGCAGCAGCATCTCGGCCCAGTCCTGCGCCTCGGTGCCGCCGGCGCCGGCCTGGATGTCGACGAATGCGTTGGCCGCGTCCATCTCGCCCGCGAACATGCGCTGGAATTCCAGTTTGCCGATGCGCGTTTCAAGCTGGTCGACGTCGCGCGACACCGCTTCAACCGAAGCCTCGTCGCCTTCGTCCGCGGACAATTCCAGCAGCTCGCCGGCGTCATCGAGGCCATGGCCGATGCCGTCCAGCCCTTCCACGAATTCGGCCAGCCGCGCGCGTTCGCGGCCCAGATCCTGCGCGCGTTGCGGATCATCCCAGACGTTCGGGTTTTCCAGTTCGCGGGTTACTTCTTCGAGGCGCTCGCGCTTGGCGGGGTAGTCAAAGATACCCCCTAAGCGATTGGACGCGTTCGCTCAAGTTCGCGATGCGGGCGCGGATCGGATTGGTTTCGAGCATGACTTTGAACGCCGCGAAAAGACGCGAATGTTAGCAAAACCACGGGTTCACCGCAGGCTCATCGCCACCGGCTGACACCTGTCACTGGCGGCTGGCGCGATCGCAGCGTAGTTTGGGTGGCGTCGATCAAGGAGGTTTCCGCCATGACCAACGAACCGACCAACGCGTCTCCCTCGAGCTTTCGCTGGCGCCTGTTTCCTGCGGTCGCGATCATCGCGATTGGCGTGCTGTTCCTCGCCAACAACCTGGGTTACGCCATAGCGTGGTTCGACCACGGCAATTGGTGGGCGGTGATCATCCTGCTGGCGGCATTCGCACCGCTGACCCGCGCGTGGGAGGTGTACCGGGCGCGCGGCCGCTTCGATGCCGAAGTCGCGTACTGCCTGCTCTCGGCTGGTGCCGTCGTGCTGGTCGCGTGCATGTTCCTGTTCAGCCTCGACTGGGGCGTGTGGTGGCCGCTGTTCGTGATCCTGGGCGGTCTGTACACGCTGGTGCCGCATCGCCGCCGTTGCCGTAATGACAATTGGGATCGCGACCACGACGAGGCGACGGCGAAGCACTGATCGTGTCGCGAGGCGCGCATTGCGCGCCTCGCGATCCGCTTAAATGAAGCGGCTCACCCAGGCAAGATATTTGTCCACGAAGTTGCCCAGGAACTTGGCAACGCTCTCGTCCGTGACACTGCCATCCTGGGCAAACAAACCTTCGCTGTAACGCACGAAGGCTTCCGGCTGCTGCAGCAGCGGGATGTCCAGGAACACGCAGATGTTGCGCAAGTGTTGCTGCGCCAGCGCGGTGGCCATCGCGCCTGCCGAGGTGCCGATCACCGCGCCGGGTTTTCCCGAGAACGCGCTGTGGCCATACGGCCGCGAAGCGATGTCGATCGCGTTCTTCAGCACGCCGGGAACCGAGCGGTTGTATTCGGGCGTCACGAACAACACCGCGTCGCAAGCCTTGATCTCGTCCTTGAGGCGCTTGCACACCGCCGGGTAATCGCCGTCGAAATCCTGGTTGTAGAGCGGCAGGTCATCGATGCGGATGTGGCGGAACTCCGCGCGATCGCCCGCGATCTTTTCCAGCGCACGCGCCAGCTGCTTGTTGAAGGAACCCTTGCGGAGGCTTCCGACCAGGACCGCAACCACGGGACGCTGCTTGCTCATCTCGATCTTCCTTTTCTGATCCGGAACCACTCACATTGTGCTGAGTTGATGTCGATGCAAGGGCGCCCGCCGGATCGGCTATTCGCCGGCCTTCGCGGGCTTGACGAACTTCAGCGTCATGCGATCCGATTCGCCGATCGCCTTCATCTTCGCGTGTTCGCTGTCCGGGCCGGACAAGTCGGGCGGCAGGCGGTGCACGTTCACGTCTTCTGAATCCTTCGGATTGGCGTTGATTTCCGACGCGCCCGCCAGGTGGAAACCGGCACGCAAGCCTGCCTCGATCATGTAGTCCTCGGGAATCCGGTGCAGCGCCTTCGAACTCTGCACCGCGTCCGCGAACGGCTTGGCGCGATGGTCGGTGACGCCGAACACGCCGCCCGGTTTCAGCACCTTGTACGCGGCCTTGAACACCGCGTCGAGCGCTGCGGGACTTTCGTTCAGCCAGTCGTGCGTGTTGCGGAACGTCAGCACCATGCCGGCCGAACCATCCGGTCCCAGATTTACCTGACCCGGCGGCGAAAACGTGATGTATTTGAGGTGTCCGAAGACCAGCGGATTCGTTTCCACCATTTTCTGGAATGGTGACTCACCATTGCGCGGCTTCGGCCCCGCGTCGATCAAATGCCCGTTCGCATACAGGAACGGCGCCAGGATTTCGGTGTACCAGCCGCCGCCGGGCGCGAGTTCGATCACCGTCATGTCCGGCTTGATGCCGAAGAATTCCAGCGTCTGGATCGGATGGCGGTACTGGTCGCGCGCCTTGTTGGCTTCCGAACGCCAATTGCCGTTCACTGCTTCCTTGAGCATCGTCGCGGTGTCGCCCGGCGCAATCGGTCCGGAACTGCTCGCCGCGAGCGCGGTGCCCGCCACCGCCAGCGCAACCACGCAAAGGCAACCGCCCAACGCCTTGCAGGTGTTCGCAACCATGGTTCAGCCCTCCGGGAGCGAGCGCGCAAACTAGCGCGGGAAGTGTAATGTCATTGTGAACGGGCAGGTGTGCCCGCGAGCGCCGCAAGTGAGAATATGGCGGCTCGGGTTCACGAGGAAATGCCATGTCACGCCGCACGATCAATCTCGACGACACGCTTTACCAGTACCTGCTCGACCATTCGCTGCGCGAGCACCCCGAACAAACCGCGTTGCGTGAGGCGACGGCAAAGCACCCGCGCGCCGGCATGCAGATCTCGCCCGAGCAGGGCCAATTCATGCAGTTGCTGGTCAAGCTGATCGACGCCCGCCGCTGCATCGAAATCGGCACCTTCACCGGCTACAGCGCGCTCACCGTCGCACTGGCGCTGCCGGCCGACGGCAGGATTCTCGCCTGCGACATCAGCGACGAATACACCGCGGTCGGAAAACCCTACTGGCAACGCGCGGGCGTCGCGGACAAGATCGAGCTGGTGATCGCACCGGCGCTGCAAACGCTGGACGCACGCATAGCGGCCGGCGAAACCGGCCGCTACGACTTCGCCTTCATCGACGCCGACAAGGCAGGCTACGACGCTTACTACGAACGTTGCCTGCAACTCGTGCGCAGCGGCGGACTGATCGCGTTCGACAATACCTTGTGGAGCGGCGACGTCGCGCGGCCGGCAAAGGACGACGACACCCGCGCGCTGCAGGCGTTGAACGACAAGCTGCATCGCGACGAGCGCATCGATGTTGCGATGCTGCCGATCGGCGACGGATTGACGCTGGCGCGCAAGCGCTGAATCTCCGCAACGAATCAGGCAGGTCCGCAGTGACGCACGAGCAGGCGAAGCGACTCGCGGCCTTGCCATTCGTTGATGGATAGCTCGAAGGCGATCTGGAGCCTCGCGCCCGCGGCCACGTCCATCGTGGCGCCGAACCATACCGCTTCATGCACGCGTCCGTCGCGCGGATCGCGCAGCCGCAGGCGCCGGTGCGTGCCATCGTTGCCGATCGTCTTGCATTCGATGCATTCGAACACATTGTCGAACAGCGGCGCTGGAAACCCTTGCCCCCACGGGCCCGCGACATGCAGCTGGTGCGCGAGCCCGAGATCGAAATCCTCCGGCGCGAGTTCGCCATCGCTGGCGAGCACCGGTTGCAGCGACTCCGGCGCGATGCGCTCGCGCACCACCGCATCGAATACTTCCGCGAAGCGCGCGAAATGGGCCAGCGCCAGCGTCAGGCCGGCCGCCATCGCGTGGCCGCCGAAGCGCACGATCATGCCGGGACAGCGCGCATCGACTTCCGCCAGCGCGTCGCGGATGTGGAAGCCCGCGATCGAGCGCGCCGAACCGCGCAACTGGTCGCCCTCGCCCGCCGGCGCGAATGCGACCACCGGACGGTGCCGCCGGTCTTTCACCTTGGACGCGACCAGTCCCACGATACCGTGGTGCCACGTCGCGTCGAACAGCGAAATGCCGATCGCGTCCAGCGCCAGGCCATCCAGCTTGGCCAGCGCGCCCTCGACCATCGATGTTTGCAGATCGCGCCGCTGCGCATTGATGCCGTGCAGCAGGTGCGCAAGCTCGCGGGCGCGCGCGGCATCGTCGGCCAACAGGCATTCGACGCCGATCGTCATGTCGTCCAACCGTCCCGCCGCGTTAATGCGCGGGCCGATCGCGTAACCGAGATCGGCTGCTGTCGCACGGCGGACATCGCGCCCCGAAACTTCGAACAGCGCCGTGATACCGGCGCAGGCCTTGCCCGCGCGCATCCTGCGCAAGCCGCCTTCCACCAGCGCGCGGTTGTTGGCATCCAGCGGCACCAGGTCGGCCACCGTACCCAGGGCGACGAGATCCAGCAGCGGCGCAAGATCCACTTCTTCGCGCTTGTCCAGCCGCGCACGCAACGCGAGCAGCAGGTAGAACATCACGCCGACGCCGCACAGTGCCTTGCTGGCGAAGCCATCGCCAGGCAGGTTCGGATTGACGATGGCGTCGGCATCGGGCAATGCGGCGCCGGGCAGATGGTGGTCGGTGACGATGACGCTGCAGCCGCGCGCCTTGGCGGCGGCGACACCCGCGAGCGACGCGATGCCGTTGTCGACCGTGACGATCAGATCCGGCGCGGGCTGCAGCGTAGCGACCAGCGCAGGCGTCAGCCCGTAACCGTGCACGGCGCGATCGGGCACGACGTAGCCGACGTTGCGTGCGCCCAGCATCCGCAAGCCGCGCACCGCGACCGCACAACCCGTGGCGCCATCGCAGTCGTAATCGCCCGCGACGACGATGCGGCGATCCCGCGCGATCGCATCGGCCAGCAGATCGACGGCCTTGCCGATGCCGCCAAGCGCGTCAGGCAACAGCAATCCGGACAGGCGATGGCCCAAACCGTCGATGCAAGTCACGCCGCGCGCGGCGTACACGCGCTGCAGCACGGGGTGCACGGACGCGGGCCAGTCGCGCGTGAAAAGCGCGGCTTCGCGCCGGACGATCTGCAGGGTGGCCCGATCCGCGCTCACGCCTTGCGCCAGAAGCGGAATCGATGCGCGTGGCGGATGCGAAACCGTTCGCCGTCGGCGAAGGTGATCACGATGGCGTCGAAGCGGCGTTCGCGCAGCCAACGCTGGAAATGCACCAGCCATTCCATCGCACCGTCCGCGTGGCCTTGGATATCCAAATCGAGCAGCGCCGCGCCGGAATGGTGCGATGCCTCCAACGCATCCGGCAACGGTTCCACCCGCATGGCGTCGCCCAGCTTTGCCAGCCCGCGCACCACGTCGTCGACACTGGCAACGATCTGCAGGCCGGTTTCGACGGACGCCGGCAACGCACCGGCGCCCCAGAACCACAATGTATCGACCGGCCGTTTGCCGGCCGCGACACGCGCGGCATTCACCGGATGCGCGTGCAGCATGACTTGTGCTTCGTTGAACAATCGCCGCCACGCGCGGCCGGCATCGCCTTCCGGCAGGCATTCCATCAGATCGACGCCCAGCGCTTCGGCAGGCGCACGGAATTCCGCGCGCGGTGCATCGTGCAACAGGTGCAGGCACCACGTGGAAGGCGTGTCGATCGACAATTGCGCGCCTGCATCACCGAACAGCGGCCGCAGCGCCGCCGCGAACGCTTCGGCTTCTTCGGCCGAAACATCGGCGAGCGGCCAGGCCATCAACCGCGCGCCGGTCGGCTCGCTGCGCACCCAAGCGGGATCGGCGCACAGCCATGCGCCAGTGGCGGCGTCATCACCGTGGCAGAAGTGGCGAAGCGCCGCGGCCGGCACATGGTCGCCCGCGAAACGGAACATCTCGCGCAGCAGCGTCGTGCGCGCATCGCTCGTTTTCGGCAGGCGATCGCCTCTGGCCAGCCAGTCCATGAACACTGGGTTCGTGCGCACCTGCGCCAGCGGCGGCAGCAAGGCATGCAGCGTGCTCATGCGTTGGCCGCTTCCAGTTCCTCGAAGCGCTGCAGCCACTCCGTTTCCAGCGTGGCTTTTTCTTCGCGCAACGCATTCTGCTGGCGGCCGATGTCGGCCAGTACCGCGGTCGGGCCTTCGTAGATCGATGGATCTGCCAGGCGTTCCTGCAACGCCGCGAGCGCGGCATCGACCTTCGCCATGCGGGCTTCGACCTTGTCGAGGTTCTTGCGCAAGGTGCGCTGACGATCACGTTCCGCCGCTGCTTCGCGGCGGCGTTCGCGTGGATCCGCGGCTTGCGGCTTCGCATCGCCGCTTTCGGCCGACTCATTCCCGCGACCGCGCAGCCAGCGCGCGTAATCGTCGAGGTCGCCGTCGAACGGTTCGACGTGGCCATCGGCAACGCGCCAGAAACTGTCGCACACCAGTCCGAGCAAATGCCGGTCGTGCGCGACCAGCACCAACGCGCCGGGGTAGTCGTTCAATGCATCGGCCAACGCGCCGCGCATGTCGAGATCGAGATGGTTGGTCGGCTCGTCCAGGACCAGCAGGTTGGGCTTGCCCCAGGCGATCAGCGCCAACGCCAGCCGCGCGCGCTCGCCGCCGGAAAAGCCATCGACCGATTCGAAGGCACGATCGCCCGCGAAGTGCCACTTGCCGAGCCAATCACGCAAGACTTGCGGCGACGTCCCGGGCGCGATATCACGCAGGTGATCGAACGGTGTCTCGCCCGCACGCAGGTTCTCGACGGTGTGCTGCGCGAAGTAGCCGATCGACAGGTCCTTGTGCGCCGTGCGCTCGCCCGCCATGGGCGGCAACTCGCCCACCAGCGTCTTGACCAGCGTGGACTTGCCCGCGCCATTGGGGCCGAGCAAACCTATGCGGTCGCCGGCCTGCACTGCAAATCGCACGTCGCCCAACACTTCAAGCCCCGCTCCCCTCTCATCGATCGACGATCGCCCGGTCCCCAGTCCCCAGTCCCCGGTCCCGCTCTTCGTGATGTAACCCGCGCTCACGTGATCCAGCTTCAACATCGCATGGGGCAGCCGGTCGGGTTCGGGAAACTGGAACTCGAACGCGCGCTCGACGCGCACTGCTTCGGTGCCGCTGAGCTTTTCCAGACGCTTGATGCGCGATTGCGCCTGCCGCGCCTTGCTGGCCTTGGCGCGGAAGCGGTCGATGAACGACTGCAGGTGCGCGCGCTCGGCCTGTTCGCGCGTGAACGCCGCCTGCTGCTGGTGCAGGCGCTCGGCGCGCTGGCGTTCGAAGTCGCTGTAGTTGCCCGCGTACAAGCGTGCGCCGCCCTGTTCCAGATGCAGCACGTGGTCGACCGTGCCGTCGAGGAATTCGCGGTCGTGCGAGATCACCATCAGCGTGCGCGGATAGCGCCGCAGCCATTGCTCCAGCCACAGCACCGCGTCGAGGTCGAGGTGGTTGGTGGGTTCGTCCAGCAGCAACAGGTCGGACGGCGCCATCAGAGCGCGCGCGAGGTTCAGCCGTCCGCGCCAGCCGCCGGAAAATTCCGCGACCGGCTTGTCATGGTCTTCCGGCTTGAATCCCAAACCGTGCAGCAGGCGTCCCGCCCGGGCGCGGCCGTCGTAACCGCCCAGCGCGTCGATGCGATGGTGCGCCGCCGCTGCGGCGGCATGATCGCCCGCCGCTTGCGCGCGCGCTTCATCAGCGAGCGCGGCGGCCAGTTCGGCATCACCACCCAGCACGTAATCGATCGCGGCATCCGGCAGCGCCGGCGTTTCCTGTGCGACCGACGCGATGCGCAATCCAGCCGGCACGTCGAGCGCGCCGGCGTCGGCTTCCACTTCGCCGAGGATCGCGGCGAACAGGCTGGACTTGCCGCTGCCGTTGCGCCCCGCGACGCCGACTTTCCAGCCGTCGTGCAGCGCCGCATCGACACCTTCCAGCAACAGGCGTCCGCCACGGCGCAGCGCAAACGAGCGAAAGGCGATCACGCGTAACGCACGCTCACGATTTCGTAATTGCGCTCGCCCGCCGGCGCGTTGAAGGCGAAGCTGTCGCCCTCGGCCTTGCCGATCATCGCGCGCGCGATGGGCGAGGAAACCGCGATCATGTTCCTCTTGATGTCGGCCTCGAGGTCGCCAACGATCTGGTAAGTGACGCTGCCGCCGTTGTCGGCATCCTCCAGTTCCACCACCGCGCCGAACACCACCTTGCCGCCCGCGTTCAACGTGGCCGGGTCGATGATCTGCGCGGTCGAGAGCGCGGCTTCGATCTGGCCGATGCGGCCTTCGATGAAACCCTGTTGTTCGCGCGCCGCGTGGTATTCGGCGTTCTCCTTGAGGTCGCCGTGCGCGCGCGCTTCGGCGATTGCGGCGATGACGCGCGGACGCTCGACGGATTTCAGTTGCTCCAGTTCCGCGCGCAGTCGCTCGGAACCGGCTTTGGTCATGGGGGCTCGCTGCATGTGCGGGACTCCTGTATTGCTGATACGTACGCCCGCGGGCTTGCGCCCGCGGCGGTTCATTGAATGCGAGTGCCCGGAATCAGGCCGCCGCAACGGCATCCCCGGACGCCGCGGGCGCATTCCGTTCCAACTCGGCGTGCAATTCCTGCAGGCTGATCACGCCGCCCTGGTCGCGGTAATCCAGCGAATGCAGCAGCGCCGCGGCGCCCGCGACGGTGGTCGAATAGGTGACGCGCTGCTGCAACGCCGATCGCCGGATCGAGAACGAGTCGGTGATCGCCTGCCGGCCTTCGGTGGTGTTGACGATGTACGCGATCTCGCCGTTCTTGATCGCGTCGACGATGTGCGGCCGGCCTTCCAGCACCTTGTTGACGCGCTCGCAGGCGACGCCGTGTTCGATCAGGAACGCGCAGGTGCCGCCGGTCGCGATCAGCGCGAAGCCGCGCTTGACCAGGTCGCGCGCGACTTCCAGCAGGCGCGGCTTGTCTGCGTCGCGCACCGACAGGAACACCTTGCTGCCGGCCGCGGGCGCCGCGATGTGCGCGGCTTCGTGGCCACGCGCGAACGCCTCGCCGAAGCTCTTGCCCACGCCCATCACCTCGCCGGTCGAGCGCATTTCGGGCCCGAGGATCGGATCGACGTTCTGGAATTTCAGGAACGGAAAGATCGCCTCCTTCACCGACCAGTAGTGCGGCACGCGCTCGCGCGTCTCGCCCTGCTTGGCCAGCGTCGTGCCGGCCATGCAGCGCGCCGCGATCTTGGCCAGCGGCCGGCCGATGGCCTTGGACACGAACGGCACGGTGCGCGAAGCGCGCGGGTTCACTTCGAGGATGTAGACATCGTCACCCTGGATCGCGAACTGCGTGTTCATCAGGCCGACCACGCCGAGTTCGCGCGCCAGCAATGTCACCTGGCGGCGCAACTCATCTTGGATCGCCGGTGCCAACGAATACGGCGGCAGCGAGCACGAGGAGTCGCCGGAATGCACGCCGGCTTCCTCGATGTGCTGCATGATGCCGCCGATCAGCACCTCGCCGTCGGCGTCGGCGATCACGTCGACGTCCACTTCGACCGCGTTGTCGAGGAAGCGGTCCAGCAGCACCGGCGACTTGTCGGACACACGCACCGCATCGCGGATGTAGCGCGCAAGGTCTTCATCAGCGTGCACCACTTCCATTGCGCGGCCGCCCAGCACGTAGCTCGGCCGCACGATCAGCGGATAGCCGAGTTCGCGCGCCAGCACCATCGCTTCTTCCGCCGTATGCGCGATGCGGTTCGGCGGCTGCTTCAATTGCAGTTTCTCGATCAGTTGCTGGAAGCGCTCGCGGTCCTCGGCCAGGTCGATCGAATCCGACGAGGTGCCGATGATCGGCACGCCCGCGGCCTCGAGAGCGCGCGCCAGCTTCAGCGGCGTCTGGCCGCCGTACTGCACGATCACGCCAGTAGGTTTCTCCTTGTCTACGATTTCCAGCACGTCTTCCAGCGTCACCGGTTCGAAATACAGGCGATCGGACGTGTCGTAGTCGGTCGAAACCGTTTCCGGATTGCAGTTCACCATGATGGTTTCGAAACCATCCTCGCGCATCGCCAGCGCCGCGTGCACGCAGCAATAGTCGAACTCGATGCCCTGCCCGATCCGGTTGGGCCCGCCGCCCAGCACCATGATCTTCTTGCGGTCGGACGGATTCGCCTCGCACTCCTCCTCGTACGTGGAATACATGTACGCGGTGGTGGTGGCGAACTCGGCCGCGCAGGAATCCACGCGCTTGTACACCGGCCGCACGTCCAGGGTGTGGCGCAGGTGTCGCACCGCGGCTTCGTCGGATTCAAGCAGGCGCGCAAGCCGCGAATCCGAAAAACCCATGCGCTTCAGCGCGCGCATCCGCGCGGCGTCGATCGCGCGCATGCCGCCCGCGCGCACGTCGGCTTCGGTCGCGATGATGTCTTCGATCGCGGCGAGGAACCACGGATCGATCTTCGACAGTTCGTGCACGTCGTCCAGCGACAGGCCCGCGCGGAACGCGTCGCCCACATGGAAGATGCGCTCGGGACCGGGCTGGCGCAGCTCGCGCTTGAGCGACTCCATGCCTTCCGGCGTCTTCCAGTCGATCCCGCCCGAGTTCAGGCCATCGCGGCCGGTTTCGAGTCCGCGCAGCGCCTTCTGCAACGATTCGGAAAACGTGCGGCCGATCGCCATCACCTCGCCCACCGACTTCATTTGAGTGGTCAGGTGTGGATCGGCGGCCGGGAATTTCTCGAACGCGAAGCGCGGGATCTTGGTGACGATGTAGTCGATGCTCGGCTCGAACGACGCCGGCGTCTTGCCGCCGGTAATTTCGTTCTTCAATTCATCCAGCGTGTAGCCGACCGCGAGCTTGGCGGCGACCTTGGCGATCGGGAAACCCGTCGCCTTCGATGCAAGCGCAGACGAGCGTGACACGCGCGGGTTCATCTCGATCACCACCACGCGGCCGTCGGCCGGGTTCACGCCGAACTGCACGTTCGAGCCGCCGGTGTCGACGCCGATCTTGCGCAGCACTGCGATCGAGAAATCGCGCAGGCGCTGGTATTCCTTGTCGGTGAGCGTCAGCGCAGGCGCCACCGTGATCGAGTCGCCGGTGTGCACGCCCATCGGATCGAAGTTCTCGATCGAGCACACGATGATGCAGTTGTCCGCCTTGTCGCGGACCACTTCCATTTCGAATTCCTTCCAGCCCAGCACCGATTCGTCGATCAGCACCTCGTGCGTCGGCGACAGTTCCAGCCCGCGCGCAACGATCTTCTCGAATTCCTCGACGTTGTAGGCGATGCCGCCGCCGGTCCCGCCAAGCGTGAAGGACGGGCGGATGATGCACGGGAAGCCGAGCTTCGCCTGCCCTTCGCGCGCTTCGTCCAGCGTGCGCGCGATCGCGGACTTCGGCGATTCCAGGCCGATCTCGTCCATCGCGTTGCGGAACAGCTCGCGGTCCTCGGCCATGCGGATGGCATCGCGCGAGGCGCCGATCAACTCGACGCCGTGTTTTTCCAGTACGCCGTGGTCGGCCAGGTCGAGCGCGCAGTTGAGCGCGGTCTGCCCTCCCATCGTCGGCAGCAGCGCGTCTGGCTTTTCCTTTTCGATGATCTTTTCGACGGTGCGCCAGTTGATCGGCTCGATGTAGACGCGGTCCGCCATCTCGGGGTCGGTCATGATCGTGGCCGGGTTCGAGTTCACCAGCACCACGCGATAGCCTTCCTCGCGCAGCGCCTTGCACGCCTGCGCACCCGAATAGTCGAACTCGCAGGCCTGCCCGATCACGATCGGCCCAGCGCCGATGATGAGGATGGTTTTGAGATCTGTGCGGCGGGGCATTACAGGTATTCCTCGGGTTCTTCTGAAATGCGGGACCGGGGACCATTCGGCCGGGACCCGGGACCCGGGACCCGGGACCCGGACATATCGGGATCCAGAGATCTCTGCAATCTGTAGAGCATCTGGCTGACGCGTTCGGCAAGTTCCAACGCCGGTCCGATTGCCTCTTCTTTTAAAAGATTCAAATCCCTAGCCAGCAACAGCTGTGTCTGCAGCTCTGCGATCGAACCCGACGCGATCGAAACGAATCGCGCGTATTCGCGCCTCGAGTGCCTTGCATTGCCTTCGGCGATATTCGACGGAATCGAAACTGCTGCACGCTGCATCTGCGCCGCCAGGCCATAGCGCTCTTCGCGCGGGAATCTCGCCGTCAGGCCGTAAACGTGGCGTACCAATTCCATCCCCACTTGCCAAACATCCAGATCGCGAAAATGGGTGATGGTCATCAAGGTCTCCCATGCATCGGGTCCCGGGTCCCGGGTCCCGGGTCCCGGATAGACGAATTCCGCATGCTCCTCGCAAACCTCTCGAACAAGTAAGCAATGTCATGCGGCCCCGGGCTCGCTTCGGGATGCCCCTGGAAACAGAACGCGGGCCGATCGGTGAGTGCGAAGCCCTGCAGCGAACCGTCGAACAGCGAAACGTGCGTGGTGCGCGTATTCGAAGGCAGTGTCGCGGGATCTACCGCGAAGCCGTGGTTCTGCGAGGTGATCAGCACGCGGCCGTCGTCGAGGTCCTTCACGGGATGGTTCGCGCCGTGGTGGCCGAACGGCATCTTCAGCGTCTTCGCGCCCACGGCGAGGCCCATCAACTGGTGGCCGAGGCAGATGCCGAAAAGCGGAATCTTCGCATCGAGCAATTGGCGGGTCGCTTCGATCGCGTAATCGCAGGCGGCAGGATCGCCGGGGCCGTTGGTCAGGCACACACCGTCGGGTTGCATCGCCAGCACGTCGGCGGCGCGGGTTTGCGCGGGCACCAGCGTGACGTCGCAGCCCTGCTCCACCAGCAGGCGCAGGATGTTGCGCTTCACGCCGAAGTCGTACGCGACCACCTTGTATTTTGCGGCGGGCTTGCGGAACGCTTGCGCGTCGAGGTCGTAGTTGCCTTCGCGCCACGGCTGGCGTTCGCGGATGCTGACCACTTTCGCCAAGTCGACGCCATTCAATCCGGGAAACGCTTGCGCCTTGGCAATGGCGGCGTCGGCGTCGATCGACTCGCCCGCGACGATGCAGCCGTGCTGCGCACCGCGATCGCGCAGGATGCGCGTGAGCCTGCGCGTGTCGATGTCGCCGATCGCGACGATGTTCTGGCGCTTGAGATAATCCGGCAGCGATTCCGTGCTGCGCCAGTTCGACGCGAGCCGCGGCACGTCACGCACGATCAACCCCGCGGCCTGCACCTGCACCGATTCCTCGTCCACCGCATTGCAGCCGGTGTTGCCGATGTGCGGCACGGTCAGGGTGACGATCTGCTGCGCGTACGACGGATCGGTCAGGATTTCCTGGTAGCCCGTCATGGCGGTGTTGAACACCACCTCGCCAACCGTCGAACCCAGCGCCCCGACGGCCTCGCCGTGAAAGAGGGTTCCATCGGCAAGGGCGAGCAAGGCGGGCGTCGGCATGGTCGGATTCCGGGTGCAAGTCGACCCGCAGGCCGCGCCAAGCGGGCCTGTGGGTGAAGTTTTCGGGCGAGACGGAATGTTAGCAGAACCCGGCTTCGCATTCACGGCGCAGCATGGCGCGGGCGATACAATGCGCGCGCAACGAGGAAACGCCATGCTTGCCGCCACCCTGCTCGACCCCGCCCGCCTCGATCGCCCGGACACGCTGATCCGCGACGAACCGTTTCCGTTCCTGATCGCGCACGGCCAGCTGCCGGAGCAGGCGCGCGCGGACCTCGAACGCGATTTCCCGAAATATTCGGGCGCGGGATTCTTTCCCTACAACGAAAAGGAATGTGGCCCTGCGATCAACGCGTTGGTCGACGCGCTTACTTCGCCCGCGTTCGCGAGCGCCGTCGGCGCCAAGCTCGGCATCGACAACCTCGGCCAGCATCCGACCTTGGTGACGATCTGCCGCCACCTCAACAAGCGCCACGGCACCATCCATACCGACAGCAAGTCGAAGGTCGCCACCGCGCTGATCTACCTCAACTCCAGCTGGCACGACACCAGCGACGGCTGCCTGCGCTTCCTCGGCAAGATCGATGACATCGACGCTGCCATCGCGCCGGAAGTGAAGCCGCTGTACGGCGAATTCGTGATCTTCAAACGCGCCGACAATTCCTTCCACGGACACTTGCCCTACGAGGGCGAGCGCCGCGTGATCCAGGTCGCGTGGCTGACCAGCGAGGAAGAAAAGCAGCGCAAGACCCAGCGCGGCGTCGCCTCGCGCTTCTTCAAGAAGATCGCCGGCGGCCTCGACAAGAAGTTCGGCGCGGACCGCGACCGCAACGCCGCGCATCGGGATTAGTTCGCGCGGCCGATCTCACGCAGATCGCCAAACCTCCTTGTAATTTTTGCCGGCGCAATGCTGGCGGCACTTGCGCCGCTTGCCGTGGCGGGCGTAGCGTGATGCGCGTCACACACTGGGGAAAGACGTGTGCTGACGAGTCCGTGGCAAAAGCCACTCAAAGGTTCCGGAGGGGTCATGAAGATTCTGACTGTGTGCGTGCTTGCCGCGCTCGCGGCAAGTGTCATCGGAAGTGCCTTCGCGGCAGATTCGGACAAGGCCGTCGTGATGCGGGACTACACCGACACCGTCTCACCTGCGCACCAGCAGGCCTACGAGGCCGGCGTCAAGGCCTACAACCAGTGCCTGCGCGAACACCACGTCAAGTTCAGCGAGCCGACCGTCACCCACGAAACCGGCAACGACTACATGTACTCCACCGACGTGGGGCCGATGACCTGGGCCGACCTGGACACCCTCGAGGCCCAGGCCAAGGCGTGCGATGCGACTTGGCGCGCACAGGGCAATCCGCACCTGATGGGCGAAACCAGCGCGTTCATGGTGATCCAGCCCGACATGAGCCACCTGCCCGCGGATTGGAGGACCGGAACACCTCCGCCGATCCTGCACGTGTTCGACTACACGTTGAAGCCGGGCCAGGACGCGGCCTTCACCGGGGCCGTCAAGAAGATCACCGCGGCGGCCGCCAAGGCCAAGTGGCCCTATTACTGGGCGACGATGCAGGTACAGGGCGGCGGCGATGGCGCGCCCGATTACCTTCTGGTGATCCGGAGCAGGAACTGGGCCGCAGTCGGCATGGACCCCAATCCCTCGCTGTGGAAGATGGTGGCCGGCGTGTACGGCCAGTCCGACGCCGACGCGATCCGCAAGCAGCTCGACGACGCCATCGCCAAGGCGCCCGATCACTTCGACAAGTACAACGCCGACCTCAGCTACACCGCCGGCAAGTAAGGCGAGTTCCGATTTTTGTTCGCCATTCCGGTCCCGCCGCAGTTCTCTGTGGCGGGACCGGCTCCGGTGCTTTGTTGTATCTCGCGAGAATGAAGGCGCTGGATTCCCGCTTTCACGTTGAACGGCGACTCGAGGGGACGTCATGCACATGACATCAAAACCGGCGATCGCGGCTGCCGCCGTGATCGCGTTGTCGGTTGCGGCAAGCAGCGCGGAGAGCACCGCGACGGCTACCAGGGATCCCGCAACCGCCGCGATCCGGTCGGCCGAAACCTGGGCGTTTTCCAAATCCCATTCGCCCGATCCCAGCGTTCCGAAGTCTTCGCAGCCGGCCAAGCCCGACATGCACCAGACTTTGCACGTGCCGGGTAGCACGCGCAGCTACACGGCGGCCGAATTGGACACCAACTTCATAGCACCGGACTGGTTTCCGCAGGATCATCCATCCGCGCCGCATGTAGTCCTGTACGGCCGCAAACCCGCGTGGGCCTGCGGCGCCTGTCACTATCCGAACGGCGAGGGCGACACCACTTCGCCGTCGCTGGCGGGGCTGCCCAAGGCGTACATCCTCGAACAGATCAAGGCATTCCGCGATGGCCAGCGCATTCCTGCGGATCCCGAGATGGCCGAGGAAGCGCGCAACCTCGGCGATGTGGACCTGCAACAGGCGGCCGATTATTTTTCCGGCCTGAAGCTTCCTGCGATCAGGCGTGTCGTCGAGACCACGACGGTATCCAGAACGCACTGGGACGGCTTCGTGCTCGCGCCCAACCGCGACGGCGCACGCGAACCGACCGGCGAGCGCATCATCGAAGTGTCGGAGAACCAGAAGCTCTACGCCTTGGGCGATGAACGCACCGGCTACGTGGCCTACGTTCCACCGGGCAGCATCGCGCGCGGCGCGGAGATTGCGTCGAAGGGCAAGGACTCCATCGCGGCGTGCGAAACCTGCCACGGAGCGAAGCTGCAGGGCGCGGACCTGCCCGGCATCGGCATCGCTCCGCCGCTCGCGGGACGTTCCCCGACTTACATCGTGAAAGAACTGATCCTGTTCCGCGAAGGCAAACGCAGCGATCCCGCCGCCGCGCCGATGCGTGCGGAAGCCTCGCAACTGACCGTGCCTGAAATGATCGACGTCGCGGCCTATGCCGCCTCGCAAAAACCCTGAGGAGGGAAAGCATGAAGGGAGCCGCGTTCTACGGCATGTTGCTGGCGGTGTTTTCTCCGCTGGCCGCGATCGCTGCGCCGCCAGCCAGTCACTATCTGTTCGTGTGGGCGATGGAAGCGAAGCATCCGCTCGCCTCGGTGCCGGAGATGACGCCGGCCGACATTCCGGCGCGGCGCAGCGACCTGGGATTGGGCAAGGACATCCTCGCGGTGTTCGACGTCCAGCCGGGTCCGTCGTTCGGAAAATTGGTCGCGATGCTGCCGGTCGGCGACGCGGCGCAGGCGCACCATACGAACTACGCGGAACCGCCGGACGACATGCTCTATGCCAACGACTGGCTCGGGAATCGCACCTACGTGTTCGATCTGCACGACCCCGTGCGTCCGCGGCTCGCGCGCCAGTTCGGCAGCGTCGGCGCGCTCGGCTGGCCGCACTCGTTCGTCCATCTTCCGAACGGCGACACGCTGGCGACGTTCCAGTATTCCGGCGGGTTCAACCATGCCGCGGGCGGGCTGGTGGAATTCAATGCACAAGGCAAGGTCGTGAAGACCGCCGCGGCGGCCGCGCCGGGCCATCCCGACATTCGCCCGTACAGCATTGCGATCATTTCCAAGCTCGACCGCGTCGTCACCAGCAGCGCGGACATGATGGGCGCGCAGGTCAGCCACGTGGCGCAGGTCTGGCGATTGTCGGATTTGAAGCTGATCAAGACCGTTTCGCTGCCGGCGCAAACCGATTGGTATTACGACACGGCGGCGGATTCGTCCGAGCCGCGGCTGCTGGCCGACGGCAAGACGGTCGTCGTCCCGACGTTCAATTGCGGTTTGTTCGTGGTTCGGGATCTGGCGAGCGACCATCCGACCTTGCGACATGTCTACGACCTAGGTTACCGCATGTGCGAAGTGCCGGTGGTGGCGGGCAACTTCATGCTGGAAGCCGCGCAAAGCGGACACGCCATCGTGAGCCTGGACATGAGCGATCCGGAACATCCGCACGAGGTCAGCCGCATCCTGCTGCCGCCCGACGAATACCCGCATTGGCTTGCGCTCGAACCGGGCGGCGATCGTCTGGCGATCACGGGTTACGGCGCACTCGACACGAAGGTGCGCTTCGCCATCCTCGATCGCGCTACCGGGAAACTGGCACTCACTCCCGACACGATCGATTTCACACGAACGTGGCCGGACGGATGGGATGGAAGCGCCATGCCGCATGGAGCGGTTTTCAGCAACCCTTGAAAATCAGGAGAGGCGCAAGAAAGCGACACGTGTCGTAGCCGCGGTGACTTGCGTTGGCTTGTTCTCGGGAAGCACTTGGGCACAATCCAGTTCGGCGGAAGCGGAGCAAGCGATCCGGCCACAGATGGCGAAGATGTTGCAGGCCGCCAACGCGCACGATGCCGAAGGCCCACATCGGCGGACGTGATCATCCACTCACGCAGCGAGCACGTCGTCCAGCGAATACGCGCCAGCGGGCTTGCCGGCCAGCCACGCCGCGGCATGCAGCGCGCCGCGCGCGAAGATGGTGTTGTCGTAGGCGCGATGCGTGAGTTCGATCCGTTCGTCCCGCGTGGCAAGCAAGGCCGTGTGCTCGCCCACGATTTCGCCGGCGCGGATCGAGGCAAAACCGATCGCGTTTGCGGGACGCGCGCCGGTGTGGCCTTGGCGTGCCAATACCGCGACCTGCTCGAAGTCTTGCCCGCGCGCCGCGGCCGCGGCGCGTCCGAGCGCCAGCGCAGTGCCGGAAGGCGCATCGACCTTGCGCGCGTGATGCGCTTCGATGATCTCCAGCTCCCAGTCCGGCAACGCGGCCGCGGCTTCGCGCAGCAGGCGCGTCAACACGGCAATGCCCAGGCTGAAATTTGCCGCGTAAAGCACCGGGATTTTCGCGGCGGCCGCCGCGAAGCGCGTGCGCTGTGCAGCATCGATGCCGGTGGTTCCGGCAACCAGCGCCACGCCGTGCGCCTCGCAATGCGCCAGCGCCGCGTCGAAACCTCCTGGCGTGCTGAAGTCGATCACGACATCCAGCCGGGGTGCCGCGCGCCAATCTTCGCTGCGTGCGATCTTCGCAGCCAATTCGAAACGCGCATCGTCCTGCAGCAGGGCCTGAAAGGCGCGGCCCATGCGGCCATTGGCGCCGGTGATGCCAAGAAGAATCTTGCTGGTCATCCGATCATCCTTCCGGATCCTTGTCGTACGCCCGGATTCCGGGAAGCCGGACCCATGGATGCCTGCGGCAGTCATAGACCGAATCCCTTGGTGTGGGAAACGACGGATCCGCAAATGCTCCCACCGCAACGGACACCGACTCGGAGCAGCCTTCTTCGGTATGGAAGAGGTTGGTTCCGCACACGGGGCAGAATCTGAACCGGAACCGGGATCCGTGATCGCCGGTCCGGACGTATTCGGTGGCGGTGCCCGACACCGAATACGGGGTCGCGAACGCGGCCAACGCGGCAAACACGCTGCCGGTACGGCGCTGGCATGCCAAACAATGGCAAACGCCGACGCCCAAGGGTTCACCCCGGACTTCGATGCTCAATTGGCCACAGGAGCACGACGCCCGCCGCGTTTGAGTCATGCTGCGCTCCGATACGCCCCCGCGCCGCAATTGCCGGCACCCAAGGGCGGCTCGCGATTCTCGCACGGCGCGGGCGACACATGCAGCGATCGGCGCTGCGTCAACCCGTCATCTTCGCCCAGAACTGCTTGACGCCTTCCACGAACCCGCTGTTGCGCGGCGAGTGCTTCTTCGCTTCTTCGGCGTCCGCGAACGTGGCCTCGAATTGTTCGAGCAGTTCGCGCTGGCGCTTGTCGAGGCGCACCGGCGTTTCCACCACGACGGTGCAGAACAGGTCGCCGGCATGGCGGCTGCGGACCGACTTCACGCCCTGCCCGCGCAGGCGGAATTCCTGGCCGGTCTGGGTTTCGGGCGGGATGGTGATGGTGGTCGCGCCGTCAAGGACCGGCACCTCGATGGTGGCGCCGAGCGCGGCCTGCGCGAAGCGGACCGGCACTTCGCAACGCAGGTCGTCGCCTTCGCGCCGGAAAATCGGATGCGGGCGCACGTGGATTTCGACGTACAAGTCGCCCGGTGTCGCGCCGGAAGGACCGGCTTCGCCCTGCCCGGTCAGGCGGATGCGATCGCCGTTGTCGACGCCCGGCGGCACCTTCACTTCGAGGCTGCGTTCGTCCTCGAGCCGGCCCTCGCCATGGCAATGCTTGCACGGCGTCGCCACCACGCGGCCCACGCCGCCGCAGTGCGGGCACGCCTGCTGGATCGAAAAAATGCCGTTCTGCATGCGCACGCGGCCGTGACCGCGGCAGGTGGCACACGTCGACAACTTGCCGTCTTCGGAACCGCTGCCATTGCAGTGATGGCAATTGACGAGCGTAGGCACGCGGATCTGCTTGTCCACGCCGGCCACGGCCTCCTCGAGGTCGAGTTCCAGCACGTAACGCAAATCCGAACCGCGCGCCGCGCGCCGGCCGCCGCCGAAGATGTCCGAGAAAATGTCGCCGAAGATGTCGCCGACGTCGCCGAACGGCGTACCGCCGCGGCGTCCGGTGCCGTTCTCGAACGCGGCGTGGCCGTACTGGTCGTACATCGCGCGGCGTTGCGGATCGCCCAGGATTTCGTACGCTTCCTTGGCTTCCTTGAAACGATCCTGGGCGTGCGGATCGTCGGGGCAACGATCCGGATGGTTCTTCATGGCCAGCCGGCGAAAGGCCTTTTTCAATTCCTCGTCGCTCGCGCTGCGCGCGACGCCGAGCACTTCGTAGTAGCAACGTTTCATGTGCGCAGTCTTGCTTCGAGGCGGCGATCGGGGATGAACCACATGGCCGCGATCGCGCCGTAGATCACGCACGACAATATGGGCGCGAAAAACGCCAGCACAATGCCGGCCACGTAACCGATCGGCGAGACAACGATTTTCCAGTCGCCCCTGAGCGCTTCGCCCAGTCCACTTCTTTCGCCGCCGTTGGCCGCGACCAGCGTGCGCAGCAACGGCACCCACGCGAGCGCCGCGAGCAGCAACACGATGCCGTAAACCGCCGTCGGCACCGGCGCGGGCACCGGATGCGATTCGTTCAACCAGCTTGTCGTGAACGGAAACAGCGACAGCCAGAACAGGAAGAACAGGTTCGCCCACAACACGCGTCCGCTGACATGCGTGACCATCTGCAGCATGTGGTGGTGATTGTTCCAGTAGATGCCGACGTAGACGAAGCTCAGCACGTAGCTCAGGAACACCGGAAGGTCCGCGAGCAACGCGTGCCACGTCGCCTCGTGCGGAAGCTTCAGTTCCAGCACCATGATGGTGATGATGACGGCGATCACCCCATCGGTGAACGCCTCCATCCGGCCCTTGTGCATGCCCCGATATCCCCGTTCCGATGCAGGTATTCGCGTCGTGTTCGATCCCGCGGCGATGCCGAGCTTGTCCATCATTCCGAAAGACACTGGATTCCCGCTTTCGCGGGAATGACGACATCAAAATCCCTGCAGTGTTGCTATTGCAAGACGCCGTCCGCGTTGAACGGCGCGCTTCCCAGCGCCGGTCGAACGCGGACAGTTGATCCGGCAGCGCACCGCGCTGCCGGATAACGCTTACTTCTTCTCGTCGCCCTTCACTTCCGTGAACTCCGCATCCACCACGTCATCCGGCGACGCGCTGCCGCCGCCCGGCGCCTGCTGGGCGCCCGGTTGCGGACCGGGTTGGCCGCCGGCCTGCGCCGCCGCGAACAAGGACTGCGCGGCTTCTTCCAGCTTGGAGATGCGCGACTCGATCGCGGCCTTGTCGTCACCCTTCATCACCTTTTCGAGTTCGGACAGCGACTCCTCCACGCGGCCGATCACGTCTCCGCCGACCTTGCCGCCGTGCTCCTTGATGGCGCTGCGGGTGGCGTGCACCAGCTGGTCGGCCTTGTTGCGCGTGGCGACCAGTTCCTGGAACTTCTTGTCTTCCTCGCGATGCGATTCCGCATCGGAAACCATGCGCTGGATTTCCTCCTCGGAGAGACCCGAACCCGCCTTGATCTCGATGCGCTGTTCCTTGCCGGTGTTCTTGTCCTTGGCGGTGACGTGCAGGATGCCGTTGGCGTCGATGTCGAACGACACTTCGATCTGCGGCATGCCGCGCGGCGCGGGCTGGATGCCGGCCAAGTCGAACTTCGCCAGCGACTTGTTGAAGCGCGCCTGCTCGCGCTCGCCCTGCAGCACGTGCACGGTCACGGCGCTCTGGTTGTCCTCGGCGGTCGAGAACACCTGCGACGCCTTGGTCGGAATCGTGGTGTTCTTGTCGATCAGCTTGGTCATCACGCCGCCCAGCGTCTCGATGCCCAGCGACAGCGGGGTCACGTCGAGCAGCAGCACGTCCTTGACGTCGCCCGACAGCACGCCGCCCTGGATCGCCGCGCCCACCGCGACGGCTTCGTCCGGATTCACGTCCTTGCGCGGTTCCTTGCCGAAGAAATCCTTCACCGCTTCCTGCACCTTGGGCATGCGGGTCTGGCCGCCGACCAGGATCACTTCCGCGATGTCGGACACGCGCAGGTTGGCGTCGTTGAGCGCCGTGCGGCACGGTTCGATGGTCTTCTTGATCAGGTCCTCGACCAACGCCTCGAGCTTGGCTCGCGTCAGCTTGATGTTGAGGTGCTTCGGGCCGGAAGCATCCGCCGTCACGTACGGCAGGTTCACTTCGGTCTGGTGCGCCGACGACAACTCGATCTTGGCGCGCTCGGCCGCGTCCTTCAGGCGCTGCAGCGCGAGCGGATCGTTGCGCAGATCGACGCCCTGGTCCTTCTTGAATTCGTCGACCAGGTAATCGATGACGCGCTTGTCGAAGTCCTCGCCGCCGAGGAAGGTGTCGCCGTTGGTGGCCAGCACTTCGAACTGCTTCTCGCCGTCGACTTCCGCGATCTCGATAATCGACACGTCGAAGGTGCCGCCGCCCAAGTCGTATACGGCGATCTTGCGGTCGGCTGCGCCCTTCTCCTTGTCGAGGCCATACGCCAGCGCGGCCGCGGTCGGCTCGTTGATGATGCGCTTGACGTTCAAGCCCGCGATCTTGCCCGCGTCCTTGGTGGCCTGGCGCTGCGAATCGTTGAAGTACGCCGGCACCGTGATCACGGCGTCGGTGACCGTCTCGCCAAGGAAATCCTCGGCGGTCTTCTTCATCTTCATCAGCACCTTCGCGGAAATTTCCGGCGGCGCCATCTGCTTGCCGTCGGAGGTTTCCAGCCACGCGTCGCCGTTGGAATGCTGGATGATCTTGTAGGGAACGATGTTGAGGTCTTTCTGGACCTCGGCGTCGGTGAACTTGCGGCCGATCAGGCGCTTCACCGCGTAGAAGGTGTTCTTGGGATTGGTGACGGCCTGGCGCTTGGCCGGCGCGCCGACCAGCACCTCGCCGTCCTTGGCGAAGGCGACGATCGAAGGCGTGGTGCGATCGCCTTCGGAGTTCTCGATCACCCGCGTCTTGGTGCCTTCCATGACCGCGACGCACGAGTTGGTCGTGCCGAGGTCGATACCGATGATTTTGCTCATTTTCAGCTCCTGGATGTTTTGCGGTCGAGGGACCGTGGAATCTTGAACACAAACTGGGGGTTGGCGGCGTTATCTCAAGCCTTTGCGCCGGTCAATCCGGCTCCTTGGCGACCGCGACCAGCGCCGGCCGCAGCAGGCGGCCGTTCAACACGTAGCCCTTCTGCATCACGCTGACCACCGTGCCGGGGGCGCTGCCTGGCGCTTCCACCATGCTGACCGCGTGGTGGCGCTCGGGATCCAGCGGCTGCCCCAAGGGATCAATCTGTTGCAGGCCATTGCTCTCGGCGATCTTGAGCAGCGATTTCAGGGTCAGGCTCAGTCCTTCGCGCATTGACGCCACGTCGGCGGTTTCGACCGATAGCCCGCTTTCGAGGCCGTCGTACACGGGCAGCAGGTCGCGCAGCAGTTTTTCGTTGGCGAACTTGAGGCTGGTCTCGAGGTCGCGCTGCATGCGCTTGCGCTGGTTGTCGAGGTCGGCGCGTTCGCGCAGCAGCGTCTCGCGCATGCCCGCGAGGCTGGTTTCGGCCGCGGCCAGTTGCCGGCTCAGGGTTTCCAGTTCATCGGTACTGCCCGCGTCCGCAGGCGCGTTGTCGTGCGGCGCCGAATCGGGCGATTCCTTCGGGTTGGTCATGCTGTTTCCTCGGTGAGATTCGCGTCCGGCGAAAGCGGAAGCGTGGACGCAACAGACAAATCTATGCGGCCGGGACGCCGCGATTCAAGAGAACACGGCCAAGCGAGCGGGGCAATCGCGCGGTGCTCATTCCGGCGAACGCAGGGCGTCCGTCAGCAGCTTGGCCGTGGCCTGCACCACCGGGATCACGGAATGGTAGGCCATCCGGGTCGGGCCGATCACGCCGATCGCACCCAGCACGTGGCCCTCTTCCCCGTAGGGCGCGCTGACCAGGCTGTAGCCCTTCAGCGGCTCGAACCCGGACTCTTCGCCGATGAACAGGCGCACGCCGGGCGAACGCGCGCAGCCTTCCATCAAGGCCAGCAATTCGCGCTTGCGCTGGAACGCCTCGAACAGCTCGCGCAAGCGTTCCATCTGCTGGCCTTCGTCACCCGACATCAGGTTGGTCTGGCCCGAAACCAGCATGTCGGGTTCGGGCTCCGGCGCGAAAGTTTCGGCCGCCACTTCGACCGCGGTATCCAGCAGGCGATTCAACTCGCTGCCCGCGGCGCGCAGCTCGGCCAATACGCGGCCGCGGATCTCCTCGATCCGCAGGCCCGCGTAGTGCTGGTTCAGGTAATTGGCCGCCAGTTCCAGCGCGTGCGCGTCGAAACGCTGGCTCAGGTTCAACACACGGTTCTGCACCTGTCCGTCCGCGAACACCAGGATCGCCAGCACCCGGCGTGCGTCCAGCGACACGAACTCGATCTGCTTGAGCGGTGCATCGCCCGTTCCGGGCACCGTCACCAAGCCCACGAAATGCGTCATCGCGGAAAGCAGGCTGGAGGCGTTGCCCAGCAGTTCGCGCGGCGTGGCGAGGTCGCGCGGCAACTCGCGCCGGATGTGCATCACCGCGTCGCGCGGCAACGGTTTCAATTCCAGCAGGCTGTCCACGAACAGGCGCAGGCCGCGCACGGTGGGCACGCGCCCGGCCGAGGTGTGCGGCGAAGCGATCAGGCCCAGCTCCTCCAGGTCCGCCATGATGTTGCGGACCGTGGCGGGACTGACGTCCAGCCCTGCCGAGCGCGCCAGCGTGCGCGAGCCGACCGGCTGCCCCTCTTCCAGGTACTGCGCGATCAGCGCGCGCAGCAACTGGCGGGTGCGGGGATCGAGGGGTGAATCGGGGCTCGCGGACATATGCAATCAATACGGGCGCGGGGCGGGAAATGCAACTGAAGTCGGGACTCGGGACTCGAGGTTGCGAAACAGCGCATGGAACTACCCCCTTCGCTTGCGAAGGGGGTCGCCGCGCAGCGGCGGGGGGATGCCAGCCTTGCGAAAAGCCATCCCCCTCAATCCCCCTTCGTCCCGAAGGGGGAGGACAAGCAACGCGGGCCATTACCAATCGTGATGCAAGTGCGGCAATCTCGCACTTACAATCGCGCCCATGCTCACCCACCTCTCCGTCCGCAATTTCGCCGTGGTCGAAGCTGCCGAAATCGAATTCGGCGCGGGGCTGACCGTGGTCACGGGCGAAACCGGCGCCGGCAAATCGCTGCTGGTGGATGCGCTGTTGCTGCTGTCGGGCGCGCGTGCAGACACGGGCATGGTGCGCGCGGGCTGCGAGCGCGCGGAATTGGCCGCCGAGTTCGATCTGTCCGACGCGCCCACCGCGCGCACATGGCTGGCCGAACAGGCGCTGGACGACGATGGCGCCTGCCGCCTGCGCCGCGTCATCGCGGCGGAAGGCGGATCGCGCGCGTGGATCAATGGGCGCGCGGCCTCGCTGACGCAACTGTCGGAACTCGCAGCGACACTGGTCGAAATCCACGGCCAGCACGAACACCAGGCGTTGCTCGATCGCGCACAGCAATTGCAGATGCTGGATGCGTTCGGCGGCAACGAGGACGCCGTCGCCAAAACGCGCGAACTGGCGCTGCGCCACCGCGAGATCGTGGCGCGCGAGCGCGAGCTTTCCGGCGGCGACGATCGCAGTGCGCGCATCGACCTGCTGCGCCATGAAGTCGGCGAACTCGAACGCTGGGCCTTGCCGGCCGACGCGCTCGCCGAGCTGGAAGCGCAACACAAGCGTCTCGCCAACGCCGGCAAGCTGGCCGAAGGCGCGTCCGGCCTTTCCGAACTGCTCGATGGCGACGGCGAATTCGCGGCAACGCGCAGCGTCGCGCGCGCGCATGCGGAACTGCAAAAGCTGGCCGAGCTCGACCCGTCCCTGCAAGCCGCCGTGGAGATGCTGGACGGCGCACGCATCCAGTTGGGCGAGGCGTCGGATGCATTGTCGCGCTACGCGCAGGATCTCGACCTCGACCCCGAACGCTACGCCGAAGCCGACGCGCACCTGACCGCCCTGCACGATCTGTCCCGGCGCCACCACATGCCGGCTGCGGAATTGCACGCGCACGCCGCGGCCCTGCGCGACGAACTGCATTCACTGGAAGGCGCCGGCGAAGCGCTGGCGAAACTGGCCGCCGAGCGCAAGCAATGCTTCGCGGAATACGGCGCGGCCGCCAACGCGTTGTCGAAGCACCGCGCGGCCGCCGCGAAGAAACTCGGCAGCGCCGTCACCACGCTGATGGGCGAACTCGGCATGGCGGGCGGATCGTTCGCCGTGGACCTGGAGCCGCAGTTCTCGGGCGAACCCGACCCGCAGGGCCGCGAGCGCTGCGAATTCACCGTCAGCGCCAATCCCGGCATGCCGCTGCGGCCGCTGCGCAAGGTCGCATCCGGCGGCGAGTTGTCACGCATCGGTCTGGCGATCGAAGTGGCGGCGCTGGGCGCGGATTCGGTCGGCACGATGGTGTTCGACGAGGTCGATGCAGGCATCGGCGGCGCGGTGGCGGAAACGGTGGGCGCCAAGCTGCGCGCGCTCGGTTCACGCTGCCAGGTGCTGTGCGTCACCCATCTCGCGCAGGTCGCGGCGCAAGGCCACGCGCACCTGTCAGTCGCCAAGGTCGTCGAAGGCGAGACCACGCGCACGCATATCGGCGTGCTGGACGCGAAGGGCCGCAGCGAGGAACTCGCGCGCATGCTGGGCGGCGTCGAAATCGATCGCGAAACGCGTGCGCACGCGAAGAAGATGCTGGAAAAGGCAGGGGCGAGGGATTAGGGCTGGGGGAGCCAATCTCCCGAGTCCCCAGTCCCCAATCCCGATTCACGACTTTTTCTTCTTCGGCCTCACGTACAGCACCAGCGAATGATCGGCGATCTCGTAGCCGTGCTTCGCCGCGATCTCGCGCTGCAGCTTCTCGATGTCCTCGTTCACGAACTCGATGACCTGGCCCGTCGTCACGTCGATCATGTGGTCGTGGTGCTGGCCACGGTCCAGTTCATACACCGCCTGGCCGCCCTCGAAGTTGTGCTTGATCACCAGGCCGGCCGCCTCGAACTGCGTCAGCACGCGGTAAACCGTGGCCAGGCCGATGTCCTCGGACTCTTCCAGCAGCAGCTTGTAGATGTTCTCGGCGGTCAGGTGGTCGTGGCTGTGCTCGAGGATTTCCAGCACGCGGATACGCGGGTGGGTCACCTTCAACCCGGCGTTGCGCAGATCCTGCGTTTCCATACCTGAACTCCGGTAGCGGCTCGGTGTCTGACGATCCGGCCAGATACCGCGCTAGTGTATCATTCACCGTTCGCCCCCCGACCCATGACGATGCGCAAGACGATCCCTTCCCTCCTGCTCGCCGGCGCCAGCCTGTTCGGCCTCGGCGCGTGCCACGTGATCTACAAGCCCGACGTGCAACAGGGCAACCTGCTGATCGGCAAGAACGTCAACGAACTGAAACCCGGCCTGACCAAGCAACAGGTCGTGGCGTTGCTGGGTTCGCCTTCGGTGGTGAGTCCGTTCAATTCGAACCAGTGGAACTACGTCGCCACCATGCAGCGCCGCGGCGGCACGGTCCAGGAACGCACGCTGACGCTGTATTTCGACAACGACACGCTGGTCCGCACCGACGGCAACTTCATGAAGGAAACGCCGCAGGAGTTGCTGCAGGAAAGCCACAAGTACGGCCCGCTGTATCCGACCAACCTGACCAAGGAACAGCAGAAGGATCTGGAAAAGAAACAGCAACAGGGCGGCGACGATAGTGGTGGTGGCGGCTAATCAGCCGTTCCGGGCGCGCTTCCGCCGCGCTTCCTTCGGATCGATTTTCAGCGGCCGGTAGATTTCAACGCGGTCGCCATCGCGCAAAACCGTACCAAGGGACGCCTTGCGCGAAAAGATGCCGATGCGGTCCTCGCGGATTTCGATCTCGGGACGCGCATGCCGGATACCGGAACGCTCGATCGCATCCGCGACCGTCGCGCCATGCGGAAGCGACAGTTCAACTGAAAATGCGTGCTCCGCTTCGGCATGGATGACCGACACCATGATGCGCGATCCGTCATGCATATGCGCGCTTGGCTTCGGCGCAGAAGTCGTCCACCATCCGGTCGGCCAGTTTCTGGAAGCCGACGCGTAGGGCAAAGCCGGTCACGGGATTGCTGACTTCGAAATCCAAGTCCAGTGCCACCTTGCACCCATCGTCGCCGAGTGGCGTGAAGGTCCAAACCCCGTGTAGCCAGTCGAACGGACCATCGACGAACTGCATCCGGATATTGCGTGGGCGATCGAGCGTGTTGCGGGTGGAAAAATGCTGGGTGATGCCCGCGAAACGTAAATCCAGCCGCGCCACCAGATGCTGTCCATCGTGCTCGGACACCTTTGCGCCCAGGCACCACGCGAAGCGCCTCGGGTAAGCTTCCACCTCATTGACGAGATCGAACATCTGTTCCGGCGTGAAGCGGACCAGCGCCTGACGATGGATCTGCACGGACTCTCCTGCGCGCGCCGGCCGGCGGCATCCCTATAGATATTCCATTGTAACGAGCATGGCGAAGAAGAAAGAAAAGGACGGCAAGGGCTCGTCGACGATCGCGCTGAACAAGCGCGCGCGCCACGAATACCACATCGACGAGCGCTACGAGGCCGGCATCGCGCTGGAAGGCTGGGAAGTGAAAAGCCTGCGCGCGGGTCGCATCAATCTCACCGACGCGTATGCGCTGGTGAAGGGCGGCGAACTGTTCCTGTTCGGCGCGTCGATTCCGCCGCTGCTGTCGGCGTCCACGCACGTGATCGCCGAAGATCGCCGCACCCGCAAGCTGCTGCTGCACCGCGCCGAGATCGACAAGCTGATCGGCGCGGTCGAGCGCAAGGGCCTGACGCTGGTGCCGCTGGCGATGTATTGGAAGCAGAACCGCGCCAAGGTCGAGATCGGCATTGCCCGCGGCAAGCAGGCACACGACAAGCGCGCCACGGAAAAGGAACGCGAGTGGAACATCGAGAAGCAGCGCACGCTGCGCGCGCACAACAAGGCGGGGTGAGGCCAGGACGGGGGTTGGAAAACAGAAAGTTGTGAGCGCACACTCCCTTCCGCAGGAAGAGGATCGCGGCTGCCGCGAGACAGCCGCGGGGGGATGCCAGCACGAAGCAAAAGCCATCCCCCCTTGATCCACCTTCCTTCGGAAGGGGGAGGAAAACGTAAGCCCGCGTACACCCGCTTCGGCGCGTCCCCATTTCGGAATGCAGCGCGCGCCGGCGGAGGATGTCTTTTCAATACCCCGCCGGCACGTACTTGAACCGCTGCATCTGCTCGCGATGCGTATCCACGATGCGTTGCACCTGTTCGCGGCTCAGCGTTTCGCGCCACTGGTTCGCACGGCCCTTGAAGAAGAACCGCGTTTTCTCGTCCACCGCTTCCACGAACCCGTGTTTCTGTTCCAGCGACGACAAGGTCTGGAACGAGGTGTGCTTCACCGCCCGTTCGATCCGCGCCTTGTCCTGCCCCAGCCCGATCAGCTTCGCGGCCTTGGCGAAATGCTTCGCGGGCTTTTCCAGCAGGTCTTCGTAGCGCAGCACGACGATCTTGCCGGACGATCGTTCGGCCGCATCGGTCCAGCCGCGCACGTGCGTGGACCACGACCCGATCAAATGGCTGACCGCGACCGCATCGTTGATCGAGGCCACGCGATCGTCGGCCAGCCGCTCGATCGCTTCATCCAGCGTCAACCCGAAGTGGTGCGTCATGCTGACCGCGACATCCAGCGGATTGCGCACCACGTAGATCGCACCGGCCGTCACCTGCCAGTTGAACGTGGGATGTCCGTCGAAGCTCCCGGCGAAATTGTGCGTCATCAATAGCCGCGTGCCCTGCGCGCGCTGCGCGATCAGCGCGTGCACCTCGGGGCGCAGCGTCGAAATTTCCTCGATCGTCAGCTCAGTGCTCGGTTTGCCCGCCAGTTCGGTGTAGCGATCGGTGCGCGATTCCGAATCGGTGTAATCGCGGATTTCGTCCGGCCGCAACGGATCGGCGCGATTCGCGACCAGGTTGGCCAGGAACGCACGCAGCCATGTATTGCCCGACTTGGGGTAGGAGGCGAGCCAGACGATGTTTCCCATGCAGGCGGACTTCCGCGATGAACGAACAGCGCATGATGCCAGCCGGCGCGATTGATTTCCCGCGCACCCGCCCGCATCATCGTCTTCCCCGGGGGCGACCTGGCTTCGACGGGGGCTGTGAAGCAGCCTGGAGCATGCCGAGGGCGTCATCTTCCTCGTTAATCCGATGGCAAACAATCAGACGCCAACGACGACGTCTACGCTCTGGCCGCTTAAGGCCTAGCCCCGAACCCACTTGTGCCCGTGCTCGTGGATGTAGGGTCATCATCACGGGATCGCTGATGATTGCCGCAGGTCGATCATTGGCTAAAACAAAACCCGCTGGTTCCGCGGTGCGCTTTGTCCGGCGTGCTGCTTCGGAACGAGATTGAACGCCGGACTAAGCATGTAGCGCCGGGCGCGGAGCGCCTTCGGACGGGGGTTCGATTCCCCCCGCCTCCACCATTACGGAATCCAACAATACCCCGTAACATCCTTTAAACCGCGCTCTGGCGCGGTTTTTTCTTGTATACTGCTCCCACGTCGACTCTCTACTTACCGTCAAATTCCAAAATCGTTACGGGAGTTTTGGCGGTAAGTAAAATTCGGCTCAGGCTGTTACCGTCAACCTTGCTGGAGAGCACGTCATGCTTAGTCCTTCCGTCGTCGCCAATGCGAAACCGCGGGCTGGGGCCTACAAGCTCTCCGATGAACGCGGCATGTACCTCTTGGTGAAGCCGGACGGAGCGCGTTGGTGGCGTTTTGATTACCGCAGGCCTGTCACGCACAAGCGAAACACACTTTCGCTTGGCACCTACCCTGACGTTTCGCTGAAACGCGCGCGTGAGAAACGCGATGATGCCCGGAAGCTCCTGGCCGACGGTATAGACCCCGGCGAGAAGCGCAAAGCCGAAGCCACGGCGACCGCAGACACCTTTGAAGCTGTCGCGCGGGAATGGTTCGCCAAGTATTCCCCGCAATGGGCGGATGATCATGCGAGCCGCAATATCCGTCGGCTGGAACGCGACGTCTTTCCATGGATCGGATCGAAGCCGCTCGCCAATGTGACCGCACCGGACATTCTGGCCGTGCTGGAACGGATCGACGCACGCGGCGCACGCGAAACCGCGCACCGGGCGCGCACGAACATCGGCCAGGTGATCCGTTTCGGCATCGCAACCGGCCGCGCCACGTTCGATCCCACCGTGGCGCTGCGCGGGGCGATCCCGCCGGCGATCGAGCGCAACCATGCGGCCGTGACCGACCCCGACAAAGTTGGCGAGTTGTTGCGCGCAATCGACGGCTACAACGGGCACTTCCCTACTCGCTGCGCCTTGCAGCTTGCGCCGATGTTTTTCGTGCGGCCCGGCGAACTGCGGCAGGCCGAATGGGCGGAATTTGACTTGGACGCCGGACAGTGGAACCTGCCGGCGCATAAGATGAAGATGCGTCAGCCGCACATCGTGCCGCTGGCAACGCAAGCTGTGACCATACTGCGCCAGCTCTACCCGCTCACCGGAAACGGGCGTTTCGTGTTTCCTGGTGGGCGTTCAGCAAAGCGTCCCATGAGCAACAACGCGACCAACGCCGCGCTGCGCCGCATGGGCTTCGACAAGGACACCATGACAACACACGGCTTTCGCGCAATGGCGCGCACGATCCTGGATGAGCACTTGGGGTTTCGGCCCGATTACATCGAGCATCAACTTGCGCACGCAGTACGCGATCCGAACGGCCGCGCCTACAACCGCACCGCGCATTTGCCAGAGCGACGCAAGATGATGCAGGCCTGGGCGGACTATTTGGACGGGTTGCGAATGTCGAAGGACAACGTCGTGCCGATCCGTCAGGCGCGTGTGTAGCGCACAAAGCGAACTGCTCTTCAAGCGTTCTCAACGAAAGCCACAAGCCGAATGGACGCGGTGAGACCGCCACCGACCCGAAGCGGACGGAACGCTGCGCCACGCGTGCCGTAATCTTCAGACTGTAAAAAAGCCACCGCGCCGCCCAAGACGAAACCACCGCCCTCGTTCCGAGAATCAATGCGTATACTCCATGGCACATGGAGACGGATCACGTGAAACGATTTGACGAAAACGGTTTTCGCGCCATTGCGTGGGCTCCCGGTGCGGACAAGGTTACTTGGCTACTCGGCGCCGAGGACGCAGTTGAATTCTTGAAGGACAACGCTAGTCGCGACGAACTGGTGATCTATGCCAGTGCCGGTGCGGTCCTGATCCACGGCGTTTTGGCCCCGAGAGCGAAGGTCACCCCAGCGGATCAGGCCGATCTGCTTCGCTCGTGTGTGATGCCAGACGACAGTTGGTGCATCCAGAAATCGTGGGGTGGCGGGCAGGGGCATCGGATCTATCTAGAGCCTCCACTAACGCATCCGGGGTGCAAATCACTTGTCAGCGGCGAGAAGCTGATCTTCCGTCGCTCGTTCACCGGCGTGGAGACGGGGCCAGCGCCCATCGAACTGAGCCAAAAGCTGGTTCACTCCTTGGGTGTGTATTGGGTCCCCGAGCGGAGCGCGTACTCTCGCCTCGACGACAAGGGCGATATCGAAGATGTCATCCGCGTAATTTGGCTCAAGCCAAGCGGCTCGGAAGGTAGTCCGGTCGTGGTGACGATCCTGATCAAGGACCTGGCGGCCTACATGGCGTTGTCGGCAATGGCGCTGGTGCTCAAGTTCGACTTCACTCGATTCGAGCCCAAGAGGTTTTCCGGATGGGAACTGGATCGGCAGTCGCAAGTGAAGTCGGCACCGGATTTGTTCTACAACGTTGGCTGTGCGACGAATGCTAGTTATGCCAATGGTTGCATGATCTTGCGACCCCAAGTCAACGTGGACGAATTGGTCCAGCAGTGGAAGGACGAGGAAGATCCGAAAAAGAAGCGGTACGCAAGGTTCAAGATTCAGGACTGGAAGAACGAACGCAATGTCGAGATTTCCTGCGCGCCTGAATCCTTGTCCAATTATTTTACGAAATCTGACAAGCCGTTCGAAACCTCGCCTGCTTTTTTTCGACCCGACGTACTGGCCCGCTTCAAGAACGATCCTGAGAAGTACGACCTAACGGACCGCACCATCAGTTGTCGCAACGCGTGGTACCTCAAGACGTACGACATCAACGAAGCCGGTCAGGTGCACACTTACATTGGCTACCTGGCCGACTTGCCATATGAAGAGCAGTTGTACTGGCAATCCTTCAACGAGTGGCCGAAAGCGCCGATTTCCAAGCGCGCCTTCGAAAACGACTTCGAGGGCAAGTTCAGTAGTGAATACGACCCATTGCACATGCTCAGGTACAAGATCCGCCAGCTCGACGAGGCTTCGCCGCCTTGGTGGAAGGCGCGCGGAGACGAGATTGCGGATGCGGCACGATATCCGGCGACCGACTCGGTGTCGGAGTGGGGCGACGAGATCTTGGCGCTGGACCAGCTGCTGGTCGAAGGCTTCTTGCGAAAACCGCTGCAAAAGCTTGTCATCGATGCCGGGCGGACGATCGACGAGCGCTGGCAATCCTTGCGCCTGTTGCAGGACTACTTGGAGACCCAAGGACGCAATCCGGATCAGGCCAAGGCATTAATGGAACCGCTGGCCAAGTTGCACAAACTGCGCACCATCCTGAAGGGCCATGCGGCCCCGTCTGATCGTACGGCGGCCGCTAAGCGAGCCCGTACCGAGTACCAGACGCTCAGAGCGCATTACACGGCGTTGGCAGGGGAATGCGACGCCGCGTTTGTGGAGATCCTAAAGGCCTTGAACATGGCGATTGATCCCGACTGAACTGTGCAACTGTGCCGCCGGTGACCTGCGCAGGACGTCCGCTCCGGGTCGCGTGTCGTCCCTTGCAAAACGTTAAACGTCGTGGCGTCGCAGAGCGGCCACAAGCGGACTGCCGTGATCGTCATGCTTAACGACCGTGGCACTTCTTAAATTTCACCCCGCTCCCGCACCAGCACGGCTCATTGCGACCAAGCTTACGCGCCGGCGCCGTCGCCAGAGTGTTGGCGTCTAGATTTATTGTCCTTCGAGTCAACGCTGCCGCGTCTTCCCGGACGGCTTCCGTTGCTTGAGCTCGTTGAATCCAGTGAGGAACCGCTCGTGCATAGTGTCCTCGATCGTCAACGCCAATCATGAAGAGCAACACCCGTTGAACATCGAATGATTCGGCGACAGCTTGTGCTTTCAGTTGTACAGCTTCCATTTCTGGTGTGTCACCTTCGCGATGCAGCCAAAACAGCAGCCCAAAATCAACTCGCGATGCAAAATAGCGGCATGGGTACTCGCGAAGGCTCCTACGCAAGGGTTCAAGCTGCTTGGGCAGATTGGTACGCCCTTCAAGTCCAAAGTCTCGCAATCGGCTGTCGGCTTCAATCCAACCCGGGGCGCGAGTGCGATCCAACGCCACCAGTAGCTCATGCAGTTCCTCCGGACAATCTTGGGCGGGAGGAGCCTTTTGTGCCCAGTCATGTTGGCTGAAGTAGTCATCAATAACGGAGCTCATTTCGTTGACGACGATCAGATCCGCTCCTTGCGCGAATTGCGGTCGCAGATCGTCGAAGAAGCGGTTTTTGGTGATGTACGCTCCTAGATGATCGAGTTCGTCAAAAAGAAACAGCTCTTTGATTCCAGCAGCTTCCTGGCGGATGCTCAGGTAATGCATCAGTGCTCCCGTGCTCGGGAGCAAACGACCGAGTACCAACAGTTCGTCGATCGCCACTGAAACGAACGGATGCTTGCCGAGAATGGGGTCTATCCCGGGTAACTGTTTGCTACTGGTGGAGAACGGAGAAAAGGATTCAACCGTCAGTCCAATGGGTAGAACGAGCCAATAGTCGGAAAGGCGGATTCGGACCACCTCCTCGTAGCGGCCATCCTTGAACACATATAGCGGCGATTCGTCGGCCGACGAAAGGTATTCGAGAAACCGTCGACATTGGTCGTAGGCCTTGACGATCAGATCACGTATCGCCCTCGCGTGACGTTCGAAGTCGGCCGCAGGGGATGCGATCGTCGCCGCGGCTCCTGACTTCGCCTCAACTAACACGAGTACACCATCGGTCAGTATCAAGGTGTCGTTCTCAACCCAATTGCCATCACGTCGGTAATACACCTCGCGCAACACAGTCGCATCTGCCAGCTGGTGCTCGAACACGTTCACGAATGCCGACTCGCTCCACTCCTTCTGGTTATGCCTAAACTCATCCGCATATCGGCTATCGCGAGCCAACAAGTTGTGGAGAATGGCGCGATATGCGGCATCGCGAGCAAAGCAAGGATCCGTAAGGTAATGATCGCCCTCAAACTTTATAAGTGGCTTCTTGCGTGCGGGCAGCGTGCGGAAGGGGGTGCCCGAGTATGCTCCCGGTGCAAAGAACTCCTTTTCCTCGGCCACAGCGTAAGAGAGATCATCCAGTAGCAAAACCGGCAGCTTGGTGTGGCGATTGACGTTACAGATACCACCTTGGAACAAATCTACAAACGCTGCACCAGCCGCAGTCGCTGATTCTGTGCACTCCTTCATCCATTGCGCGATGCCGTCTTCCATGGATTGCTTGTGCAACGCTACGAATTTCTGTGCTTCTTCCATCGACCTCTGAATAGTCCTCGCAGCATGGTCGTGGCCCACCCGAACTGCATCGGCAAGAGCTTGGATCCCAGCCGCGATGTCCCGCGCACCGACGTTGTAGGCGCGTCGAAGCGCGTCGTCGTGTGGTTCGAGAGCAAACTCGAAAAATTCCTTTTCCAATACCTGGTAGCGTGTTCCGCGCATCAGCACCCAGTTCGAAAGTGCACGGAACAGAAGATCTTTTGTATACGGTCCAAATTGGGCTTCTGAACTCGTAGCCGCAACTAGCATGGCTACAGTGCACGATGCATTTCTCAGTTCCGTGGCAACACCTGTAATTTCCCCGCAGATGCATTCATCCAATTCTGCTTTGGCAGAAATCGGCGTAGTGGCCAGAATGGCGTGCACATATTCGAGAAGAAACTGAGCCTCATCGAGCTCAATCCTTGGCAAGATCGCCGTACGCCGCGATGAGGTCTCCTCATCCCCAAACCCGCCTAAAACCAACGCGGTGTACAGGTACCCCAACAGGTCCTTCGGTGGCTGAGACGCGACGAGATGGCGCAGTCGTTGCGCCAATTCCTCAAGGCCACGCAGAGCCTGCAACTTCCGAGCGTCAGAAAACCCATTATGGACCGAGGAATCGCTCACAACGCGTAGAAGAGCCTGCCAAGAATCTGATCAACCGAAATATACAGCTTCGGATTCCGCAATCTGCAGCCGAGCGGAAGATTGCTTCGGGCACGTCCCGACGTACAGGCCGATCGGCCGCTTGGGGCCGGTTGCGGGCATGCAGTTGCAGCAGCACGGCAACGCGTCCTCCACATCAGTGTGTTTTGTTCAGAGCCGCTTCGTGCACCCAAATTCTTGAAGCCCGGATGCGTTGGGACGAAGTGGGACAGGCTGTTTGATTTTTCCGTTCCGATGTAGATAGTAGGCATCGCCCGTTCAAAGGCCGCGCATGCAATTTCGCACGCGCGCGCGAGGAACAGCGATGCCCTCCCCTCACTTTATTTCGTCGCATCGAAGAGCGAGCGGTGCTCTTCGCATGTTCAATTGTGGTCGAGTTACGCGGTGCGGTGCAGCTCTCCGTGCACTTTTTTGTCGCTTGAATAACGCGGCCCGGCAATGTCAGGGCCTGACATGGTGGATCGGCTCAAGTCGTCCAATGTTCAGCCTGCTGAACATTTTGAAGGGGAGCAATGAGCTAGTGCAGGATAGGTGTGCCGGGGACAATGTATGACAGGCCTCCCCCCACGCACACCGGTCGAAGACGGTCCATCGACCCTGCAAACCCGTTGCAAGCCGGAGATCAAACAGCGCTTTCGTGCTCTGGCCAACCAGCATGGGTTGACCGAATCGATGATGCTTCGGCGCATGGTGTCGGTCGTGCTGGCGCAATCCTCCAACGCGACGTTGCCGCTTGCGACCACCGGAACGCGCGGCGGCCGGGGTGGGTATGGCGGCCAGATCAAGTTGCGCTTGCGGCCATGCGAGGTCAGGGCGATTCGCGCCTTGGCCGAACCCGAGGGGTATTCGGCACAGGCCTGGATCGTCCGGCAATTGCGGCATCGACTCGAAGGCGCCGTCCCGTTTGCCAAGGAGGAGCTCAACGAACTTCGCGAGGCGTTGCGGGAACTGGGCGCGCTCGGGCGCAACCTCAACAAGCTGTTGCACATCCTGCAGCGCAGCGATCGATTCCTGGAGGGCCAGCTTGATCTGCAAGCCTTGAGTGCCAGCGTCGAGCGGATACGGCGAGCCGTGACCGAGACGATGACGCGCGCCACCCACCGAGGACACCGCGATGGGCGCTGACTTCGAGGACGATCCGCTGCTTGGCCCGGCGTCGTTGCTCTTCCAGACGCCGGTTCGGCCCAAGAAGGCCAAATCCCACTGCTCGCGCGGAGCGATGCGTTTGTCAGGCGCCCATATTAGGCGAATCGCTCGCCGACGCCCGGAAGTGATGGTCAAAGTCACCGGCAGTGCCCGAGGCTTTCGCGGCCTGAAAGAACACCTGGCCTACATCACCCGCAACGGCAAGCTCGCCGGTGAACGGGAGAACGGCGAGCGTATCGAAGGCACAACAGAAGTCCGCAATTTGGCCGAAGAATGGTGGGCCGATGGCGCAGGTCGGCGAAAGAGCACACGGGACACCATCAATCTGATCCTGTCGATGCCGCCGGGCACCGATCCGCAAGCCGTCGCCGAGGCAGCAAGAGCGTTCGCCCAGAACACCTTCGGCGGTAACTACGATTATCTGCTTGCGCACCACAACCACGATACCGATCCGAAGCGGCCTGAGAATCCGCACGCGCATCTCACGATCAAGACGCGGGGTCGACAAGGCCAATCGCTGAATCCCCGCAAGGCTGACCTGCAGGCCTGGCGCGAAGGGTTTGCGGTTGAGCTCCGCGCACGCGGCGTGATTGCTGAAGCCACACCCCGGCGCACACGCGGTGTGGTCCGCAAGGGTCAGCGGCAAGCGATCCGACATATGAACGTGCGGCAAGCTACGCGCGTGACAAAGTGGAAGCTGGTGCAGGCTGTCAAGACGGCGTCGACCGGCAACGATGGATCCGCAGAACAGTGGGCGCAGGCGGCAAAAGAGCGACAGCGGAAAGTTCGCCGTGCCTGGAACACGCTAGCCGCGGCATTCGAGCAAGCGGGACAGCCGAAGCTGGCGCGGGAGATCAAGCAGTTCGTGAGCACCATGCCGCCGGCCCAGACTGAACGTGAACACTTTATCGGGCTGGCGAAGGAGCTACTCGCAAAGCAGAAGCAGCAGCGGGTTAAAGATCGCGGACGTGCGAGATAGCGCGTGTCATCCCGGACGATTCTGGCTGCCCGCGGATCACCGGAGACAATCAAATCGCATGACGCAGATCGACCCGAATGCGACGCTGCCGTGACTTTCGCGAACGTCCGCTAACAGTTCGGGGACCGATCAGGTGATACTGGCCAGCACAACGGATCGGACAACTGTGCGCTTCGAACTTGGGGCTACGCCGCGCTCATGCCTTTGATCAGCGGCGTTCTGTATTCCGAATCTTTTTCGTTCTCTGATTTGAAGGCGTGATAGCTATTTTTTCGCGGTGGGAAGAGACGATCCAGCGAGTGCGGTGGCGTACGTGATCGCGGGTTTGTATCGCGCATACTGCTTCAGCAGCGCACGAAAAGAGGCGTCTTGGCGAATTGGATCCCATGCCGGATTGATCCACAGCAATACGGGCGAGTAGTAAGAACCAACACCTGGCGCAGCAAGCGCCTCGGCCAACTGCCTTACGGAAAGATCGGGACGGCCGGCCCGCGCGTACAACTCCGCAATACCCACCCTTTGACTCGAACCAATGCCATGGTCTGAGATGTTGTCGACAAGCACCTGTGCCTTGGCGATGGCAGCAACGCCGGCCGCTGTATGGCCGAGTCCCAATTCGGCGTCTGCAATACTTTGCCAAGTTCCGAGATCGTCGCCCTGCCGCGCATCCAGTTGTGCATGTGCCTTCGAAAGCACCTGCTCGTACAACAAGCGTGCATGGATCTCATCGCCCATCAGCCGGTACAGGCGGGCCTGATAGCGCAATTTATAACCGACTTGGACAAAACTGTCACGCGTATCCGGGATGCCATCGAGCAAGTCCAACGCATCGCGATAATTGCGTTGATCGATCAAAAATGCGACTCGGGCCAGCTTGAGTATTGGAGCATCGCCTTGTACCGCGGCCAGCGCGCGACGAACGTCACCGGTGCTGAACTCGATCGCATAGGCATTGTAGATTCTGGCGTATTGGTTATCCGGGTTGAGCGCCAGTGCACGCTGGAATGCGGCTTCGGCGTCGGCATAGCGATTGTCGCCCATGTAGGTCGTGGCCAATTCAAAAGCCAGTGTGGAATTGCGCGGATCCAATGCGAATGCCTGCTGCAGCAAGCTGATCGCGGCATCAAATCGACCCTGGCTGCGTTCGACGTAGCCTTGCGCGGCCAGTGCCTCAGCGTTGTTGGGATCGAGCTGGAGCGCTGCCGCGAAGGCCTTGTGTGCAGCAGCGTAATCGCCGCGGCCCCAGTACTCGCTAAAGCCAACGGCCAAATGCGCGGCTGCAAGATCGGGCTGCAATTGCATCGCGCGGTGGGCATCGTCGGCTGCCTTCTGGTGGAGTTGCCCGACATCCTCGCCACTGCCGCCGAACCAGCCCAATTCGCTTTCGACGTACGACATTCGCGCCCAGGCAAGCGCAAAGCCTGGATCCAGCGTGATGGCCCGGCGGTACAAGGGGATCGCTGTTTTCAAGCCTGCGGTGCCGTAGCGGGTATCGCCTTGGTTGGCCTGATATTCGGCGCGCAGGAACAAGTCATATGCCGCGCGGTTCCGGGTTGGCACCGAAGCCAAGCTTGCTGTTTGCGCAGGCGAGAGCTTGGATTGGAGTGCACCGGCGATCTGTTGGGCGACCTCCCCTTCCACGCCGATTACATCGTCCAGTCTGCGTATGTATGCATGCGCCCAAACATGGCTTTCGGTTTGGGTATCGATCAACTGCACGTTGATCAGCGCCCGATCGCCGACCTTCTGCACGCTGCCTTCGAGGACGGCCCCAACACCCAGCTGTCGGCCAATCGCCTTGAGGTCTTGTGGGTGGCTGGCGTATTGCTGTGTGGAGGTGCGCGCAATGACTTTGAGGCCGCCGATGTCGGCGAGCTTGGTCAGGATCAGCTCCTGAATTCCGGCCGCAAAATATGCATTGTCCCTGTCATTCGAGAGGTTCTCAAACGGCAGCACTGCGATGGATGCCGGAATTGCCGGGGCTGGCACGAAACGAGTCGCCGCGAGATAGGTCAGCAGGCCAGCAAGGCCCAGCAGGATCACACTCCACGCAAACCATAGCCGCCGTCGCAGCGGCGCTTCAACCGTTCTCACGACATTTTCCTCGGCCCAAACGGCAACTGTGCTGCCATCCCGGATGGTCGCGCCCTCGTCGGCGCACATTTCTCTCGGCATACGCCGAAGCGTTGCGGTAAAGCGATAGCCACGCCCTGGAGCAGTGACGACGCAGCGATCCAGGGAATGATCGCTGCTGAACACTTTCCGCAGAATGGAAATATTGTGGGTGAGGTTGTTTTCCTCGACGACCCGCCCTGGCCACACGGCTTTCAGCAACTCGTCCTTATCCAGAAGACAGTCCGCATGCCCGACCAGATACATAAGCGTGTCGAAAACCTTTGGCGACAACTGAACGGGCACGCCATCGCGCAACAACAAACGCCTCAGCGGATCCAAGACAAAGGATCCGAAGACATACAAGTCCTTGTCTGATGAGGAGATGTCCGTGGCACTCATGAATTTCCCGAAATTTTCAGGGCGATCGCAAGGATTTTTCAGGCACTTTCAGCATACACCGACGACGGCCGGCGACCCGCAAGCGACCACCCGCCGGCCGGTTCGCTTCGAGGTCGTCCGAACGAGGAGTGCGTCATGCGTATCCCCAAACCAACCAACTTCGCATCGCTCCGGAAAACGTCGCTGGCCATGGCTTGCCTGGTTGCCACATTCGTGGCGCAGGGTGCCTCAATCTCACAAAATGCAGGGAATTCCTATAACAGGCGTCAAGGCCGGCTCATCGAATTCGATGCGCCCGGCGCAGTCACTGCGGTTTCTCCTGCCTGCGGCACGAACTGCGGAACGTTTGCATACAGCAACAACAACTGGGGCCAAATCGTCGGCTACTACACCGATGGCAACGGAACCCAGCACGGCTTCCTGCTTAATCCCGGCGGGCAATTCATTTCCTTCGATCCGCCAGGCGGCGGCACCGGCCCGGGCACCTACGCTTACCAGATCAACGACTTCGGAGTGATCGTGGGCAACTTTACTGACCCGGCCAACGACCAGCAGCACAGCTACATCCGCAATCCTGATGGCTCCATTTTCACGTTCGACGTGCCGGGCGCCGGCACTGGCGTCTTCCAAGGCACTTACGCCTGGGACATCAACCTGCTCGGCGAAATCGCAGGCATCTATTTCGACCCGAACAACTTCGGCCACGGTTTCCTTCGCTCGCGATCCGGCGCGATCTCCTCGTTCGATCCGCCCGGATCGATCTTCACGGACGTCTGTACGGAGACGTGCCTGACCCCGACTGGAACAGTCGCTGGTTTCTATGAGGATTCGAACTTCAACTATCACGGCTTCGTGCGCGACAGACAAGGAAAGCTCACGACGTTCGACGCGCCCGGCGCCTACGAGGCAACGATTGTGGCGAGCATCAATCCGCAAGGCGTCATCACCGGATACTTCCTTGACACCACCAGCGTCTGGCACGGCTTCCTGCGTCAACCAAATGGACGATTCAGCTCGTTCAGCGTGCCGCAGGGCGGCAAGGCCACGTTCCAGGGCACCAATCCTTTCTCGATCAACCTGTTCGGCGCCGTCGCAGGTGAATATGTCGACGCCGAGAACGTGAACCACGGTTTCGAGCGTTTCGGGAATGGCTACATCGCGACCTTCGATGCGCCAGACGCGGGCATCGGCTTCAATCAGGGAACGCGCCCGACAACCAATAACGATGGAGGTGAAGTGACCGGTTGGTGGACCGATGCCACGGGATTGAACCATGGCTTCCTGTGGATTCCGTAGTGATCAGAACCGGAGGAATGCGGCACGTGGCGGTCAATCGCGCGTACGCAGAATGAAAAAGTATGTCATGGGATTCGCTATAGCGTCGACGCTGTACATCGGACTTGCCGGGTGCGGCGGGAGCAGCAGCCTGCACAGCAGTGTCGCGTCGTCGCGCCCGAGCTCTCCGGCATATGACCCGACCTCCAATCAATTGATCCCCATCGGCGGGCAGACCGCGCAACAAGCCGGATTGACGAATAAACGGATTGACGGTGCGGATCGGACCATCCACGCATTCAACCGCATGCTCTGGTCTGCAACCCGTGGCATGGACTACGGGGCGACCTTGGAGCTCTGGGAGGAGGACGGCACAAATTTGCTGCCGGATACGCATGCCATGGAGGGCAAGCCCGCGATCGCACAATTCTTGGCAAGTGTGGACAGCCAACTCCGCGGCGCCCGCATGCAGCAATTTGTGCTGACCTGCCATGACGTCCGCACATCCGGCGATTGGGGTTCCGAGTGGTGTGACGAACACCAGTTGGTGACGTTCGCCGATGGAAGGCCGCCCTTCGATGGTGGCGGACGGCTTTTGCTGCTGCTGCATCGGAGCGCCGACCACGGGTGGCGCATTCAGCGCGAGATGTGGCAACAGCTGAAGGCCCCGTAGATCGCATCCCCGACACTCCACTGTATAAATCAAGCGGCACGCGATGACGACGATGCAGTGGTTAGGACGGCTGTTAGTCGACCGGTTCAAGTTGTTTCGCGAGGGCGCAGTATGAAAAAACCAGTGATGACGTGCTTCGTGGGCGCTGCTGCGGTTGGCCTTTCGCTTGGGGGCTGTGGTGGTGGTGGAAGCATACACGGCACGGTCGGTCCTCCGAATCCGCCGGTCACGGCCGGCTACGATCCCACTTTCAACCAACTGGTTCCGACCGGTGTGCAAACAGCGCAGACGGCGGGATTCACAGGCAAAGGCGTCAAGGTCGGCATCATGGGTTTTGGTGTGGATCCGACCACGCCACCGCTGCAGGGCCGCATTGCCTGGTTCAAGAGTTACTTGCCGGATGGCAGCCAGACGCCGAATGACACCACCGGCCACGGCACGGTGGTCGCGGACATCTTGGGCGGACTGCCGCAGGGCGTCATTCCGTTCGACAATGGCGAAACCTTTCCCGGTGGTGTCGCGCAGGACACCGGTCTGTATGTCGAACAGGTTTGCGCGGCCACAGGTAATCCGCCCTGCACGTGGAATACGAACAACTTCAATGATTTTGTGAGCGAGCAGGTGCGCGTCATCAACGTCTCGCTGGGTGAAGGTAACGTGCTGACCGAGTTCACCGGCCCGAACGATCCCAACATTCCGCTAGTACAGGCGATCTACCAACCCGCCGTCAATGCGGGGATCATTCTCGTATGGGTGGCCGGTAACGACGGCCACACCCAGCCTTGGCAGGATGCGGGCCTACCGTACTGGATTCCGAGTTTCCAGCCGAACTGGCTGGCCGTGGTGAATATCGCGATCGATTCGAACGGCAATCCGGCGGGCCTCTACAAGGGCGCCGATGAACCGTCCAACGCCTGCGGGGTGGCCGCGCAATGGTGCATCGGTGCGCCGGGCGTGGTGTTCACGCCGACGCCGAACGTGCCGAACACCGTATTCAACGGCGGCGGAGTCGGCACCTCGTTCGCGGCACCCATCATCAGCGGCGTGGCCGCACAGGTGCTTCAGGCATTTCCCTGGATGAGCGCGGGAAATGTCACCGACACTGTCCTGACCACCGCGACGCCGCTCGACGACGGCAGCCATCAGACACCCAACGCAACTTTCGGCTGGGGCATGGTGAACGCGGCAAAGGCGATCAAGGGACCGGCGCAATTCGCGTTTCCGCAGTTCGGTCCATTTCTGGTGCCGGTTCCGGTCGGCATGAACTCTGTGTTCGCCAACGACATCTCCGGATCGGGCGGCCTCAAGGTCAATGGCACCGGCACACTGACACTGTCGGGCGTCGATACCTACATGGGCTCCACGGAAATCGCATCCGGCGCGCTGGCTGTAACCGGCTCGATCACTTCTGCAACCACGGTGGATGCGGGCGGCACTCTTGCGGGGACAGGCGTCGTCAATGCTGACGTGACAAACAATGGCACCGTAGTCAGCCAGGGCAGCAAGCCCGCGCAGGGACTCACCATCGACGGCGACCTCACGGACGGGGCGTCCAGCACGATCGCGGTTGCACTCGGCGACCCGCTGCAAGTAAAGGGCACCGCCAATGTCGCAGGCACCATGAACGTGCTGGCGGCTGCCGCCGGCTACATTGTCAAGGCTACCGAGAACCTGCTGACGGCGAATAACGTGGCCGGTTCATTCGGCCAGCTCACATTTGCGTCAGGCGTGTTCTACACCGGGAGCTTGTCCTACACCGGCACGCAAGTGAACGTCGCGCTGACGCAAACCAACGTCACGCAAACCGCGGCAGCCATGGGCATCGTGGATCCGGCTTCGGTAAGCGGTGCGCAGCGCGTGCAGGCAGGATTCGATTCAATCAACGCGACGATGGCGTCCGGTGGCGTCCCTGCATTGGCCGTATTGCAAGGCGCCAGCGCGATCCAGCACAGCGCGACACTGGCTGCCGCACACGCCACGCTACAAAGCCTCTCAGGTCAATTGCACGCGACCAGTGCCGCGATGCTGTTCGACGGAATCGATACGCGAAGCGATGCACTGTTCGAGCATTTCGATGATCTGTTGAGTGGTCGGGCGCGGCCAGGTGTCTGGTATAGCGATCTCGGCTGGCAGGGCAACCTGCAGCAAACCGGTTACGCAGGGGCGACCTTCCGCAGTAGCGGTGGCATGGCCGGCGCGGACACACGCATCGGCGCACACGCACTGCTGGGCTTTGCGGTGGGTCAGAGCGCGGGTTTCGGTCAACTCGACACTGCTTGGGATCACGACCGCACCTCGATGGACAACGTCACCATATACGGCGGTATGGCGAACGGCCCCTGGTATGCGAGTGCACAGATTGCGAGCGGCTGGTATCGCGAAGACATGCAGCGCCTGCTCCAGCTGGGTGCGCTGGGCACGACGGTCGGCAATTACTCCACGGGCCGCTACGCTGCGGTTGCATTTGAAGGCGGCCGCGAGTTACGCCTCGGCACGATGCGAGTCACCCCCTTTGCTGACCTGCGTTACCAGCGTCTCGACTTGGGCGGATTTGCCGAGCAGGGTGGCTTGGGTTATGGCCTCAAGGCCGATGCTCATATCGCAGAGCGCCTCCAGGCTGGGCTTGGTTTGCGTGCCGTGCACGGCTGGCGCCTCACCAACGGCATGCAAATGGCCTTTGACGGTAGTGCAAGCTGGCAGCATGCATTGCACCAGAACGGCAACGTATTCGACGCGAGCTTCACCGGCTTCAACAACTGGCTGCCAGTGGAGGGCATCGGCATTTCCCGCAACATGGCGATCCTTCGTTCCGGCCTGTCATTGTGGCCGACCCGCAGCTTCGGGTTGCACCTTGGCTACATGCGCGAACAAGGCCCACACGAGAGCTCCAGCAACGTCATGTTGCAGGGGGCGATCAAGTTCTGATTTGAATTCTGTGCCGTGTACCAAGCGGAGAGCGGCGGTGGATCGAGGCAAATGGAACGCTGTCCAACTCAATGAGCTAGCGGTTGCTAATGCAGCGAAGTCCGGCATTCGTCGCAATCCCGCATTTGGCGCAATCACGTGCACTTGCCGCACCCTAGTCGAGCAGCATTCGTGACAGATCAATCCCGAAAGCATCCGAATCCGGGACGCAGCCTCGCCTATCAAAGCGGCCATCCGAGCATTTCCTTCGACCGGCAGCAGTGGGCCGACTCCGATCCTGCACAACTCGCAGTTCCGGCAACGTTACAACGTCTGGTCACACCAGCGGCCATCGACGACCGCCGACACCAGTGGTCACGTTATCGGAATACCCAGGCTGCCGAGGTTCCATCCACAGTAAGAGGCAGCGTCGCATCGCGTTGCCGGTAACTTTGGCGGTAACTGCCGCGAGTCAGATTTTGAAAAGCATTCAGGATCAAAAATTTGTGCGGTTTGTTTGATAGCCCCCGCCCCACCAGACGCAAAAGAGCCGCCCTCGTGGCGGCTTTTTTGCGTCTGGCAGAGATGGGTGCGGAATTGAGCCCCGTTCGACAAAATCGGCAGGACAGCCGATTTTGGACGCCGCAGGCGGCCCTGAGCCGTGCAGCGGCGCAGGGCGAGCGCCATGGATGGCGCGAGTACAAAATTGTCAGAACGATTTTGGACAGCCGAAGGCTGGCCCCGAGCGCAGCGAGGGGTGAGGCCCATGGATGGGCCGAACATTCCCCCCCCGCCACTAGACGGCGCGAGTCTTCCCGCCGCCGTTCTCTGTCCGCCGATGTCTGCCCCGCCTCACACCCTCACCCGAAACGCCACGCTGATTCGTGCCGGCTGCTCTCGCCGGGTCTTCGGAATGCCGTGTTCATGCGTGAGTTGTGAGGCGTGGCTCATGCGCAGCAGGCTGCCGGGCTCGAGGTCGATTGCGATCGTTTCGCGCTTTCCGCCGATGGCGCGGATCAACATGCGGCGCGTCGAACCGAGCGACACCAGCGTGATCGGTTGTCCAACGGCCAGCGAGTGCAGCTTGTCGTGGTGCATGGCCACGCTGTCGCGGCCGTCGCGATAGAAGTTCATGCCGGCATGGGTGTACGGCGCGGGCGCGATCGACTGTACGCACGCCAACATGTCGAGTAGCGGAAGCGCTTTGGGCGATGCATCAACTGCGTAACTGGCAACCAGTCGCGGCACGTCGACGATGCGGTCGTACATCGGCCGCTGCAGCGAAGACCACGCAATGTCTGCCCGCAAGCGTTCAAACCATGCCTGCGCCGTATCCGCATCGACGAAACGCGGCCAATAGCGGATGCCGCCTTCGGCATCGTCGACCAGTCGCAGCATGGACGGCGCGAACAGGTCGTCGGTCAGGGCGGACAGCGCATGCATGGTCAATGGAAGTCGCGCGAGGTGGTGTGCAGTTCGCCGAGCAGGTGGCTCAGGTCGTGCAGGTCGCGCGCGATCAGGTGCCGCACGCCGTCCACGTGCTCCCAGCGCCCGCGCACGGCCAGCAGGCGTGCGCCCAGCAACGCCTTGCGTTGCTGCAGCGCCACCTCCGGCCGCACCACGATGTTGAACATGCCGTGCTCGTCTTCCAGCGTCACGAAGATGATGCCGTTGGCGGTAGCCGGACGCTGGCGTTGGGTGACGATGCCGGCCGCGCGGACTTGCCGGCCATGCGGCACACCGCGCAGTTGGCTGGAATCGAGCAGGCGCTGCTGCCGAAGCTGTTGGCGCAGCAGCGACAGCGGATGCGCCTGCAGTGTCAGGCCAAGCGCGCGGTAGTCCGACAACACATCCTCGCCCAACATCGGTGCCGGCAACGTCACCGCGTCCTCATCGGGACTGCCGGGCAGCAGCGGACGCCGCTGCTCGATGCCGGCCACCGCCCAGCGCGCGGCATGGCGATGACCCGCCAACGCCTGCAGCGCACCTGCTTCGGCCAGCACCCGGCACGTCTTCTCGTCCAGTCCGGCGCGTTGGCACAGGTCGCGTACGTCGCGGAATGGCGCTTGCGCGCGCGCCGCGACGATCGCCCGCGCCATTGCCTCGGACAGTCCCGCGATCTGCCGCATGCCCAGGCGCAACGCAGGCTGGCCGCCATCGTCATCGCCGCGCCGTGCATGACCGCCTTCGAGTCTGCCTTGTTCAAGCATGTTGTCCCAGTCGCTGCGGGTCACATCGACCGGACGAATTTCGATCGGCTTGCGCTCACTTGTGCCGCGACGCGCGTCCTGCACGATCTGGCTGGGCGAGTAGAAACCCATCGGTTGCGCGTTGAGCAGCGCGCACGCGAACGCGGCCGGCTCGTGCCGCTTCAGCCAGCAACTGATGTAGACCAGCTTGGCGAACGAGGCCGCATGCGACTGCGGAAATCCATAAGAGCCGAAGCCCTTGATCTGCTCGAAGATCTGATCGATGAACGCGGAGGAATAACCCTTGCGCTCCATCAACCGGCGGATGCGCAGGCGATGTGGTTCCATGTCGCCGCCGCGTCCCCACGCGGCCATCGAACGGCGCAAGCCATCGGCTTGCTCCGGCGAGTAGCCGGCGTGGATCACCAGTTCCATCACCTGTTCCTGGAACAGCGGCACGCCGAGCGTGGGCTTGAGGATGTCCTCGATTTCCGGCGAGGGATACACCACCGGTTCCCTGCCCTGCCTGCGCCGCAGGTAGGGATGCACCATGCCGCCCTGGATCGGGCCGGGCCGCACGATCGCGACTTCGATCACCAGGTCGTAGAACGTCTCCGGTTTCAGGCGCGGCAGCATGCTCATCTGCGCGCGCGATTCGATCTGGAACACGCCGACGGTATCGGCGGCCTGGATCATGGCGTAGGTCGCCGGATCGCCGGACGGCAACTGCGCCAAGTCGATGCGATAGCCGCGGTGGCGCTCGACCAGGTCGATGGCCTTGCGGATGCAGGTCAGCATGCCGAGCGCGAGACAATCAACCTTCAGCAGTTGCATCGTCTCCAGATCATCCTTGTCCCACTGGATGATGGTGCGATCTTCCATCGCCGCGTTCTCCACCGGCACCACGGTGGACAGCGGCGCATCGCTGATGACAAAGCCGCCGACGTGTTGCGACAGGTGCCGCGGATGTCCAAGCAACTGCGCGGTGATCGCCAGTACGCGCGCGATCAAAGGATTGTCCGGATCGAAACCGGCCTCGCGCAGGCGTTGTGCCATCGGCACCTCGCCATTGCCCCAGCCGAAGCAATCGGCCAGCAAGGCGATCTGGTCCGGCGGCAGGCCGAATGCCTTGGCCACGTCGCGCACCGCGCTCTTGCCGCGGTAGCGGATCACGGTCGCGGCCAGCGCCGCGCGCGCGCGGCCGTATTTCTTGTAGACGTATTGCAGCACTTCCTCGCGGCGCTCGTGCTCGAAATCGACGTCGATATCGGGCGGCTCGTTGCGCTCGCGTGACAGGAAGCGCGCCATCAGCAGCCGGCTCTCGGCGGGATTGACCGCCGTGATGCCGAGCGCAAAACACACCGCCGAGTTCGCCGAGGAGCCGCGTCCTTGGCACAGGATTCCCCGCGAACAGGCGAAGCGCACGATGTCCTCGACGGTGAGGAAGAACGCCTCGTACCTGAGTTCCGCGATCAGCGCCAGTTCGGTTTCGATCTGTGCAGCGACGGCAGGCGGCACGCCATCCGGCCAACACTTGCGCATTCCCGCTTCGGTCAACGCGCGCAGCCAGCTCGTCGGTGTGTGGCCTGCGGGCACCAGCTCGGCCGGATAGGCGTAGTGCACATCCTCCATCCGGAAGGTGCAGCGGCGCGCCAACTGCACGGACGCATCGAGCAACGCGCGCGGATAGATGTTGCCCAGTGCGCGCCGCGTGCGCAGATGACGCTCGCCGTTGCGGAACAGGTGTGCGCCGCAATCCGCCAGCGGCGTGTTGTGGCGGATCGCGGTCATGGTGTCCTGCAACACGCGGCGGCGGCGCACGTCCATGTGCACGTCGCCCGCGGCGACCGGCGTCATGTCCAGCCGCGACGCCAGCGCGAGCAACTGGCGCAGGCGCGCGGCATCGTCGCGCTCGCGATGCAATTCCACCGCGAGGTGCGCACGCTCGCCCAGCAGCGCGCGCAGCCATCGACCCTGCGCTTCGTCGGGCTCGGCCGACGGCAGCCACAACGCGAACAAACCACATTCGGATGTTTCATCCGCACGTGCAGCAAGGACGCGCGCCACGTCTTCGCGTGTCAACCGGTACTCGCCCTTGCGCGCCGCGCGTCGCGCGACGGTGATCAGTTCGCACAGCCGTGTATAGCCGGTCTGCGTCTCGACCAGCAGCACGAAGCGAAGGCCGCAGGCCAGCGTGAGCTCGCTGCCGACGATCAGTTTGATACCAGTGGCGCGCGAGGCTTCCAGCGCGCGCACGATGCCGGCCAGCGAGCACTCGTCGGTGATCGCCAGCGCCTCGTAGCCGCATTGCCTGGCGCGCAGGAACAGTTCTTCCGCGCTGGCCGCGCCGCGCAAGAACGAGAAGTCGGACAGGCAGTGCAATTCTGCATAGGCCGGCAACTCGCCGGACACACTCGCGTCGTTGGCTGCGCGACGGCTCAACCACTGCGCCACCGTCCAGGCGCGCGGTGGGCGAGCGCCCGGCGTATCCGGCGCCACACCGTTCACGAGATCGCCGCTCACGCGAACCACCCGTGCAGCATCCAGCCGCCCTGCTCGCCCGGCGGCGCGAACGCCCACGCGCGCTGACCCTGCGAAGTTTCCAACACGTAGTAATCGCGTCGCGCCTCATCACCATCCCACCAGCCACTTTCCAGACGCTCCGGACCCGACACGATGCGCAGGCGCGAATCGCGCAGCGGGATGGGTTTCTGCAACAACCACAGCGGTCGCGGCGGACGGATCGGCGCCCGATCGATGCTCGCGTTTTCTTCCGCGCGCCGCCACGCACGTTCCGGCCGCGGATCGCAGGTCGGCGCAATCCGGTACACCGCCGTATCACCGAGGCGGGCACGCAGGCGTTCGCGCAATTGCGGCCACGGCAGCGACTGCTGCATGCGCACGTCGAAGAGATCCCGCGTCGCCGGCACGAACGGCGGCAGTTCCCGCGCCAGCAGCCGCAGTGCCACCACGGGCCGGTCGAGCTGCACCCGCTCCAGCCGGCTGCGGGTCAGCTCGAACAACATGGACGGCTCGCGCTCCGCTGCGAGCAGGCCGACTTCCACATCGGTGTGCGCCGCCTCGTGTTCCAGCCGCAGCACGAAGCGCTGCACACCGCCATCGCGGATCGACAGGCAGGTACACAGGTCACCGATCATCCGGCGCAGCGGGAACAACAGCGCGACATGACTCTCCACCTCGCATTCCAGTTCGACCCGCGTATCGAAGTGATCGGGCGGCGCGTAATACGCCAGCGGATCGTCCGCGCTGCCATACAACCGGTCGAGATGTTCGAGCAGCGGCAGGCCGAAACGCCGGCGCACGCTGTCGGTGGGCAACGCGCGCACCGCCCGCAGATCGCGGATGCCCATGCGGTGCAGCCGCTCGCCCGCGTCATCGGGCAACAATGCACGGCGCACCGGCACGCGATCCAGCAATCCCTGCATCGCGGCCGGATGATCGACCGCCAATCCATCGCGCAATCCGGCGAACACGCGCGCGGCGCGCGGCGTCGGCGCCATCGCGATGCGATGCGTGAATCCCAGCGCGGCGAGTTCCGCGCGCAGCCGCGCTTCGATCCGCGGCCACGGTCCAAGCAGACCGAAACTCGCGCGCACCTCCAGCACGATGCAGCCCGGCCACTGCGCACTGACCAGCGAACTGTGGCGATAAGCCCAAGCGGCAAGGAACCGTTGCCAGTGCGCTTCGGCCTGCGGGTCGTAATCGACCATCGCGAAATCGGACAACAGCGCGTGCGCGGCGGTCAGGCGCATGCCTGCGCGCAGGCCGGCTGCGGCGGCGGCCGGATTGACCGCGTGCAAGGTGCGCAACTGCGCGGGTCCGCCGACCAGCGCCAGCGGCGCGGAAGGATCAGGCAAACGGCGGAGGACGGCGTCCAGCGCCAGCTGCGGCAGCAGTATGCAGGCCCACAACATGCGCGCGCCTCACCATGCCCCCGGCGCGAACGCCTTCGTTGGCACCGGGCCGCCGCGGCATTTGCGCACGTTCCATGCGCCGGCGCCCTGCCCGCCACGGCCGTATTCCAGGCGCAGTGCCGCAGGTGACGGGCTGCCCGCATGCACGCGATCGCGCAACGCGAAACCAAGGCAGGCGCCGCTGTCGGCCGCCACCTGCAATCGACGCAGCGCGGAAGCATCGGCCTGCAGCGGCCAGCCGACCACCGCCGCGCAGGCGCCGCTGCGCAGGCATTGCTCGAACGCCCACAACGCATCGCGCGGCGCCGCGTCGATCACTTCCAGTTGCATCAGGTCCACGCCAGCCGCCTGCCACGCCGGCGCATAAGGCAGGTATGGCGGTGCGATCAAGGCGACCGTGGCGCCGGCTTGGGTGAAGCGCGCCAGCGTGGGCGTGAGCAGCGACAGCTCGCCGACGCCATCGGCCGGCAACAACAACTCGGTGAGCGCGCGGCGCGGCCAGCCGCGTTGCGGCAGCAGTGCATCGAGATTCGCGTATCCGGTCGGTTCGCCATCCACGTTGACGACCGCGGACCGGCCCGCATGCCACAAGGTCTGCGCAGACAACAGGGATTCGAGTGCGACGACGGCGGCCATGTCAATCCCGGCGCACGAGGCCGCAGTAGATGCCTTCGATTGCGAAGTCCTGGCCGCGCGACACCACGATCGGCGCGTACGCCGGGTTGCGCGGCAGCAAGCGGATGTGGTCGCGCCCGCGCTGCAGGCGCTTGATCGTCATCTCGCCATCGACGCGGGCCACGACGATCTGGCCATTGCGGGCTTCCGGCGTGCGCTGCACGCCCACCAGGTCGCCATCGAGAATGCCCTCCTCGATCATCGAGTCGCCCTGGACCTTAAGCAGGTAATCCGGTCGCCGTGCGAACAGGCGTCCGTCCAGCCAGAGTTCCTGATCGTGGCGAAGGTCCGGCTCGATCGGGGCGCCGGCCGCGACGCGGCCCAGCACTGGCAGCGCCATCAGATTCGGTCGCCCGGCACCGGGCAAGCGGATGCCGCGCTTCTGGTTCGGGGCCAGCTCGATCAACCCGGCCTCGGCCAACGCCAGCACGTGCTTCTGCGCGGCATTGCGCGAAGCGAACCCGAACGCGTCGGCGATTTCCGCCAGGCTGGGCGACTGTCCGGCCGCGATCCGGCCCCGGATGAAGGCGAAGATCTGGTTGCGCTTGGAGGGTTCGGTGGACATGGTGTACATTTGTACACCTTATCGGGCCGGAATGCGAGTACCCGCTCCGATGACGCGAATCTTTCCGCAGCTTCTTCGGCGCTTGCTGATTCCTGGAGTCCGCGCCCACGATGTAATACCATTATCATGAAGGTATTACTTGAGGTTCGCCATGCCCACCAACATCACCATCAAGGGCCAAGTCACCATTCCCAAGAGGGTGCGCGAGGCACTGCACCTCGCGCCGGGCGATGGGGTTGAGTTCGACGTCAATCGCGAAGGACAGGTCGTGGTGCTCAAGGCCGGCGCCCGGCGGCCGGCCAAGCGGGATCGTTTTGCTTCTGCACTCGGGAAAGCGCAGGTGAAATGGCGCACCGACGAACTGATGGCCCTGCTGCGCGATTGACGCATGTTGCTCGTCGACACCAACGTGCTCGTCGATGTGCTCGAAAACGATCCCGACTGGGCCGAATGGTCGATCCGCCAGTTGCGTGCGCAAGCGCAAGTGCACGATCTGGCAATCAACCCGATCATCTACGCGGAACTGTCGCTGGCGTTCGAATCCGTGGCGGCTCTGGATGACACGCTCGACGGCATGCAAATCGTCGTCGCGGAAATCCCCCGGCCCGCGTTGTTCCTCGCCGGCCGCGCCTTCGTCAAGTACCGCAGAAGCGGCGGCGCGAAAACCAACGTGCTCGCGGATTTCTTCATAGGCGCACATGCGGCCGTGCTCGGTTGCGGCATCCTTACGCGTGATGCACGACGCTATTCACAGCACTTCAAGACCGCACCTCTGGTTACTCCGGAGTCTTGAAGCGCATCAACAACGAAGATGGCTGGACGCGTGCGCAAGCGGTGAAGTACATGCAGGACAACCCCGCGCTGGCCGACCAGAACATCGCGACCGAAGCCGACCACTACATCGGACGTGTTCGGCGGGGTGAGGCCACACATTGAGGTGCCTCTCCGATACGCAAGAAGACCGGCATCGCTGCCGGCCTTCTTCATCTTCAAAGACTTGGCACAACGATTTCAGGTCAACCCGAGCACGCCTTGCCATGGTCGGCGTGGTAGCCCTGCGCCTTGGCCTGCGCCTCGGTCATGTACTCGCCGTGCTTGGTGGTGCCGTACCACTTGGTGCCCTGGCAGTGGTAGGTCTTGCTTTCGGTGTTGACCCAGACCTTGCCGGCGCCGCCGCCGGGCGCGGGCGAGCCCATCGCACCGCCTGCGGACGCGGTGGTCGAAGTGCGATGCGAAACGGGCGCCGGAGCGGTGGGTGCAGCGGGCGCCGCAGTGGGTGCCGGCGCAGCAGCAGGCGTGGCTGCCGCAGCCGCTTCGTCACCCCAACTCTTCACGCCCTTGTGGCCACGGCACGCGCCGCTCTTGGATTTGCCCGACCACGACGTGCCGTCCTTGCAGGTTGCACTGACCGCCGCGGCAGCGGCAGGTGTCGCGTTGGCGGCCGGCGCCGCTTCTTCGGCCTTCTTCGAACTGCGCGAATGCGTCGTCTTCGCCGCGGGTTCGGCCGTCGTGCTGGACACCGGTTCACTGTTCCAGTTCTTGACGCCCTTGTGACCGCGGCAGGCGCCGCGCTTGCTGGTGCCCGTCCATGTGCTTCCGTCCTTGCACGTCGCGCTGTAACCGCCGTCACTTGCGGCGAACGCGGACGGCGCCACCAACAGGAATCCCGCGAGCAGCAATAACGACAAACCCAGCCACTTGATGCCATGCGTCTTCATCGTTGTCTCCCTTTGTCGATGCAGCAACACGCCGCGGACAGGCGGCGACCGTGGATGCGCGCTGATCATAATCCTGTCCGCAACACACGGCTGGCGCCAGGCTGAATCAGGGCGGCGGCGGCTCCTGCTCGATCAGGTCGCGCAAACTCGCCTGCATGCGCGCGTGCACCCGCACCAGTGCGCCCCACAGGAACCACACGGTGAATGCGCCGATCGCCAGCAACGCGATCAACACCCCGCGCGGCGGCAGGATGCTGCTGCCCAGCACGCTGACCAGCAACGCCATGCCGGCCAGTGCGCCCAGCGGCACCAGCTTGCCGAACACGCGCCGCAACCCGGCCGTGCGCACGCCGTGGATCTGTTCGCTGATGCCGAGTTCGGCCAGCAACATGCCCAGCGCATCGGCCTTGCGGTACACCGCGATCAGCATCGGCAGCGACACGAACAGCGCGATCGCCCACACCAGCGAGCGGCGCGCCACGTTCGACAACGGCAACTGCGGCCACCAGCGCGGCAGCATCGCGCTGATGAAGGCGCAGATGCCGAACACCGCGCACACCAGCACCAGGTTCACCGCGATGTGCCACAGCAGGCGGCGCAGCATCTTCGCCAGCATCACGTCGTCGCGCGCACGCGCGGTGCCGTTGATCCATTCGTGGTAGCCCCGCGCGATGGCACGCAACGACGCGGGCGTCGCGCGCCTGACGCCCGCGAGGATGGCGGGCTCGGCATGCAGCAACAGCGGCGATACCAGCATGCACGCGACCGCCGCGGTAACCGTCAGCGGATACAGGAATTTCCCCACCGCGCCGGCGGCGATGCCGAGCGTGGCGATCACGAACGAGAATTCGCCGATCTGCGCCATCGTCAGCCCGGTGCGCAGCGCATCCCGCGCGTTGCGCCCGGCGCAGACGAACGCGCCGGCGCCGCAGGCCAGCGTCTTGCCCACGATCACGGCCAGTGCAAGGCCCAGCGCAGGCCATAGCCACGGCAGCATTTCCGATGGATCGAGCAGCAGGCCGATCGCCACGAAGAAGATCGCCGCGAACATGTCGCGCACCGGCCGCACCAGCCGCACGATCCGATCCGAACAACGTGCTTCTGCCACCACGACGCCTGCGAGGAATGCACCCAGCGCCACGCTGAAACCTTCCCACGCCGCCAGCAGGCAGGCGCCGAAGCAGATGCCGAGCGCGGTCACCAGCAGCGGTTCGTCGCGCCCGCGTTTGGCCAGCCAGTCCAGCAGGCGCGGCAGCAACAACAGGCCGAGCACCAGCGCGACCGCGACGAACAGCAGCATCCGCCACAGCACCGTGAATGCGATGTCCGTGGTGTTGGCGCTGCCGGCGGCGATCGCGCTCAGCACCGTGATCAGCACCACCGTCAGCACTTCTTCCGACACCAGCATGCCGATCATGCCGGCGACAAAACCCTGCCCGCGCCAGCCGCGGTCGGCCACCGTGCGCAGCGCGATCATCGTGGACGAAAAACAAATCACGCCGCCGAGGAACAGCGCCTCGCGGCCGGTCAATCCCGCCAACCGCCCGATCTCGATGCCCAGCCACAGCATGAAGCCGACTTCCACCAGTGCGGCCAGCATCACGCCCGCGCCCAGCGCGCGCAGCTTGCGCAAATTCGAATCGAGCCCCAGCGTGAACATCAGCAGCACCACGCCGAGGTTGGCGATCGACTGCATCGTGTGCTGGTCGGTGAGGAACCGCCACGGCATGTGCGGTCCGATCAGCACGCCCGCGATGATGTAGCCCAGCAATACCGGCAGCTTGAGGCGCGGGAAGATCACCACCACCACGCCCGCCGCCAGCATCACGCAGGCCAGGTCGCGGATGAATTCGATTTCGTGCAAGACGTCCCTCCCTTTTGGCCGCGTGCAACGCGTCTCGCGCAAACAAAAATGCTTGACGCTGAAATCGGGCGCACCTATCCTTGCGCGTTCCCAGCGTGGGGCCATAGCTCAGCTGGGAGAGCGCTACAATGGCATTGTAGAGGTCGCCGGTTCGATCCCGGCTGGCTCCACCAAATCCCCACGCTGTCCCCATCGTCTAGAGGCCTAGGACACCACCCTTTCACGGTGGCGACCGGGGTTCGAATCCCCGTGGGGACGCCAGAGGTTGGTCACGGCCATCTTCTGGAACGCGCGGGAATGTTGCACAATTGCAGCTTCAAAAATCGAAGACAGCGGAGCGGTAGTTCAGCTGGTTAGAATGCTGGCCTGTCACGCCGGAGGTCGCGGGTTCGAGTCCCGTCCGCTCCGCCATTCTTCGAATCGAGTCACGACGAAAGCCCGCCATGCGCGGGCTTTGTTGTTTTTGGCGCACCCACCGGTGCTACGCTCCGATCCAGAGTCGCTTGTCTTTTATGCATATTATATGCATACTAATCCACAAGACATCGGATACGATCCAGCGAAGGCCATCGCGAACGAACACAAGCATGGCGTGAGCTTCGTCGAGCCGAACAGGCGCTTCGCGACCAGCACGCGGCGACCATGGAAGACCCGGATGCGGAAGGTGAAGCTCGCTTCATCACGCTGGGCATGGATACAAAAGGCCGGGTGTTGGTGATCGTCTGGACTCCACGTAGCACAAGGCACGCATCGTGTCGGCCCGCAAGGCAAGCAGAAAAGAGGCAATCAGCTATGCGCAATGAATATGATTTTTCCAAGGCAAAACGTGGCGCGGTGATTGCATCACCGGGCAAGACCCGCATCACCATCATGCTGGACAACGACGTGCTGGATGCCTTCCGTGAGCGTGCCGAAGCGGAAGGCCGCGGCTATCAGACCGCGATCAACAATGCCCTGCGCGATGCCATCAACGCCGACGTCGCGCCGGTGACGGTGGCGACTCTGCGCAAGGAACTGAAGCGCGCGCTGAAGGACATCGCGGCGTGACACATCGCAAAACTCGCGCTCCGACTCGTGGGGCGATCCCGCGAAAAGCCGTATTGCCCGCCGCCTGAGACGAAGAACGCGCAACGCGTTGCTTCGCGACCGTGCCTTAACAGATCAAGCCGCAGCCGGTGAGTCCACAGGCAGCCGTTCCAGCGTCGCCAGCGAATGCCCCTGCCCGGCCAGGTATTCCAGCCAGCGATTGAGGAATCCGTTCATGCGGACTCGGTGTTGCAGCACGTTGCGCGCGGGCGCGAGCGGGCCGAGCACCTGCCACAGGTCGCGACCGGGCTGGCAATGCAGCGCCTCGGTCATGTGCGCGTCGAGGTAGCAGCGCAATTGCGCGGACGGCGCGGGATTGCCGGTGCTGGCGTCGAGCATCGCATAGGTGAGGCCGAGTTCGAGCGTGTACGGATGCCGTTCCTGCACCGACAGGCGCACGTCGAGGCCGTCGCCCACCGACGAAACGTATTCACCCACCGCCAACCGGTGCGGCGCGAACAGGCGTGCGAGGCGCTGGTGGTTTTCCGAATACAGCCCCATCAGCCAGCCGAAGCGGTCGGGCAGCAGCGTGGCTGCGAACGAGCGCTTGCGTGTGGTGAACGGGCGATGGTTCAACGTGGTTTGCATGGGTCGATCTTAGCGCAGGAATTTCATTTGACACGTCTTGCATTTTGCGCGCGAAACGCGCACCGTAGCGATCTCGGCGCCGCAAGGCGCCGAAGCCGTTTCATGGGTCCGCGATGATCCGGATTCAACCCTTGCGCCACACGCACCACGGCGCCAAGCGCTCACAACGTCTGCGCGTGGAAGGTGTCGCAGGCGTTGATGTCGCCGGACTGGAAGCCGGCCTTGAACCACTTCACGCGCTGCGCCGAGGTGCCGTGGGTGAAGGAATCAGGCACCACCGTGCCTTGCGCTTCGCGTTCCAGCGTGTCGTCGCCGATCTGCGACGCGGCGTTCAATGCGCTCTCGATGTCGCCGGCCTGCAGCCATTGCAATTGCTGCTGCGACTTGTTGGCCCACACGCCGGCGAAGCAGTCGGCCTGCAGTTCCAGCCGCACCGACAAACCGTTCGCGCCCTTCATCGGCTCGCCGCGCTGCGCGAGTTGCTGTTCCATGTCCATGATGCCGAGTTGGTCCTGCACGTGGTGGCCCACCTCGTGCGCGATCACGTAGGCGCGCGCGAAGTCGCTGTCGGAATGGAAACGCGTGGCCAGTTCCTGGAAGAAATCGAGGTCGAGGTACACGCGCTTGTCGCCGGGACAGTAGAACGGACCGACCGCGGCCGAGGCGCCGCCGCAGGCGGTCGCGACCTGGCCGTGGAACAGGATCAGCTTGGGATCGACGTACTGCTTGCCCATCTGCTGGAAATACGGCGTCCATACGTCCTCGGTACTGCCGAGCACCTTGCGGACGAACTGCACCTGCGGGTCGCTGTCGTCGACTTGCGTGGTCTGCGCCGGCGTGTTGCCGACCGTACCGCCCTGGCCGGAAAGCAACCCGAAAATGATCCCGCGCGTGGACGGAAAGATCATCGCGATGATGATCGCGATGATGGTGCCGCCCAAGCCGAGATGGATGCCGCCGATGCCGGACCCGCCGCCGCTCGCCTCTTCCACGTTGTCGCTGGAACGCCCCTTCTGCCAAAGCATGACGATTCTCCTTTCCCCAGGCCTGCGGCCGTCCGTGCACTTTGCGGCAAGCGCGGGCGGCTCGCAAGTGCGTGCGATCGCGCGCGAATTCCTGAACGGATGCACGCCCGTCCAAACGCCAGTTCAGGAAACCGTCGCTAGGCTTTGATGCGATCCGAACGGAACGCTGGAAATGACCCGCGCAGGCCGCATCCTGATCTGGATCGTGGTGGCGATCGCCGTGTTGCTGGTGGCGATCGTATTGTTCGTTGCGCTGTTCAACTGGAACAGCGCGCGTCCGTGGCTGGACCAGCGCCTGAGCGCGTCGATCGGGCGGCCGGTCGCGATCAACGGCGACCTCACCGTCAACTGGCTGCGCAATCCCGATGCAGGCGGCGTGTCGCGCTGGGTGCCGTGGCCGCGCTTCACCGCGCGCGACATCAGCATCGCCAATCCCGCGTGGACCCGGCAGCCGCGCTTCGCGACGGTGCAGCAGGTACGCTTCAGCCTGAATCCCGTCGCACTGGTCTCGCACACCATCGACATTCCTTCGCTGAAACTTTTCGGCCCCGCCGTCGACGTCGAGCGCGACAAGCAGGGCCGCAACAACTGGACGTTTCATTTCGCGCACGGCGGCGACTGGAAGCTCGCCATCGGCGAGGTCGGCTTCGATGCAGGCACACTGCGCTGGAACGACGATGCGCTGGACATGCACCTCGACATCGACGTGAAGCCGCTGGGCAAGCCGATTCCGTTCGACCAGATCGTGCCGCCCGCGAGCGGCGCGCCCACACCGCCGCCGCATTCGAACCAGGCGTATTACTTCGCCTGGAACGCGCAGGGAACATGGCGTGGTGCCAAGGCGCGCGGCAGCGGCAAGATCGGCAGCGTGCTCGCGCTGTCCGATGCGTCGATGCCGTTCCCGTTGCAAGCCGACCTGCGCCTGCGCGACCTGCACATCGTGATAGCCGGCACGCTGACCGACCCAGTGCACCTCGGTGCGCTGGATCTGAGCCTCGACGTGTCCGGCAACAGCATGTCGCACCTGTACGCGCTGACCGGCGTGAACCTGCCGACCACCGCGCCGTTCGCGACGCATGGGCGCCTGCTCGCGCACATCCACCAGGGCGTGTTCGAATACGATAAGTTCGACGGCAAGGTCGGCCACAGCGACCTGCACGGCAGCGTCATCTACACCAGCAACGGCGCGCGTCCGAAACTCACCGGCACGCTGACGTCGAACGTGCTGGATTTCGCCGACCTCGGACCGCTGATCGGCGCCGACAGCAACGCATCCAAGGTGCAGCGCGACGAGGCCCAGAAGCAACCCGCCGACAAGGTACTGCCGGTGGAAACCTTCGACACCGCGCGCTGGCGCAGCATGGATGCGGACGTGCATTTCACCGGCAAGCGCATCGTGCGCAAGGCCGCGCTGCCGGTCAGCAACCTGTCCACGCACCTGGTGCTGGACGACGGCGTGCTGACGCTCGACCCGCTCGCGCTGTCCGCCGCCGGCGGCGAAGTCAAAGCGAACATCACGCTGGACGGCCGCAAGGATCCGATGCATGGCGAAGCCACGCTGAAACTGCGGCGTCTCGAACTCAAAAAGCTGTTCCCTACCGTGGACCTGATGCACACCAGCCTCGGCCAGATCAACGGCGACGCGGCGCTGAAGGGCGACGGCAATTCGGTGGCGCGATTGCTCGGGACGTCGGATGGCGAGGTCAAGCTGCTGATCGACGATGGCGCGGCCAGCAAACTGTTGCTCGAAGAAGCCGGCCTCAACATCGGCAACATCATCATCACCAAGCTGGTGGGCGACAAGCCGGAGAAGATCAACTGCGCGGCCGCCGACCTGGTGGCGAAGGACGGCACGTGGCGGCCGCGGCTGTTCTTCATCGATGCCGAAACCATGCGCATCGACGTCGACGGCAGCATCGATCTGAAGAACGAAACACTCGATCTCGTGATGCATCCGCACAGCAAGGGCATCCGCGTGCTGTCGCTGCGCTCGCCGCTGTACCTGCGCGGTACGCTGAAACATCCCGACGCTGGCGTCGAGAAAGGCCCGTTGCTGGCGCGCGGCGTCGGCGCGGCGGTGCTCGGCGTGGTCGCCGCGCCCGCCGCCGCGCTGGCCGCGCTGGTTGCACCCAGTCACGAAAACGAGAACGCCTGCACGGGTGTGCTCGCACAAATACGCAAGCCCGCGAAGGCGTCGGGAAAATAGCGGCGCGGGGCTGGGGATTGGGGGCTGGAAGTGGGAAGGCTTGCATTAAACTTGGGGCTGTCCTAGATAAGTAACCCTGTCTAGGATGGCCCATGGCTCTACATCGTTGTCGGATCAGTAGAAAACAGCAATCCAAGCTGCTGGAGTTGTTCGTCGCCGAAGTGACAGCTCGAACCGCCGCCGATCTGACCGGCGTGCATCGCAACACCGCAGCGCTGTTCTTCCACAAGCTGCGCCAGTGCATCGCCGCCAAGATGGCCGAGATCGAACCCGAACTTGCGGTGTTCGAATGCGATGAAAGCTACTTCGGCGGGGTCCGCAAAGGCAAACGCGGACGGGGTGCAGCCGGCAAGGTGTGTGTGTTCGGCATCCTCAAACGCGGCGGCAAGGTCTACGCGCTGCCGGTCGCCGATGCCCAGAGCCGCACGTTGCTGACTGCCCTGAAAACCAAGGTGCAGGCCGATTCGGTGGTCTACACCGACAGCCTTTCCAGTTACAACATCCTGGATGTTTCCGGTTTCAAACATCATCGTGTGAACCACAGTCGCAGCTTCGTGGGCCGTCGCGGTCAGCACATCAACGGCATCGAGAATTTCTGGAATCAATCCAAGCGGATTTTGCGAAAGTACAATGGCGTGCCGCGCAAACACTTCTTCCTGTTCCTGAAAGAATGCGAGTTCCGCTTCAACTACGGCACACCAAAACAACAACTGCAAACTCTCAAACTCTGGCTCGACCTTTAGCGTTATCTAGGACAGCCCCTTAAACTTTTCGAATTCCCTTTCCGATTCACTCCATGACCCCCCAAGCCAAGGCGCAATGGCAGCTCCATTTCTGCGTGGTGCTGTGGGGCTTCACCGCCATCCTCGGCAAGCTGATCACGCTGAGCGCGCTGCAACTGGTGTGGTGGCGCATGCTGATCGTCACCGTGGCGTTGCTATTGCTGCCGAAGGTGTGGCGCGAACTGCGCGCGATGCCGCCGCGCCGGTTCGCGGCGTACGCGGGCATCGGCGTGGTGGTGGCGCTGCACTGGCTGACGTTCTACTCCGCGGTGAAGCTCGCCAACGCGTCGGTCGCGGCGACCTGCATGGCGCTGGCGCCGGTGTTCCTCGCGGTCATCGAACCGCTGGCGGTGGGACGAAAATTCGATCCGCGTGAATTGCTGATCGGCGTGGCGGTGGTGCCGGGTGTCGCGCTGGTGGTGGGCGGCGTGCCCGCGGACATGCGCCTGGGCGTCGCGGTGGGCGCGTTGTCGGCGGCGCTCTGCGCCACTTTTGGTGCGTTCAACAAGCGCATGGCCGAGCGCGGCGGCGCGTTGACCGTCACCGGCATCGAACTCGGCGCAGGCACCGTGTTCCTGACGCTGGTCACGCTGTTCTGGCACGGCGAAGGCACGTTCGCCGTCCCGGGTTTGCACGACGGCATCCTGCTGCTGGTGCTGGCGATCGTCTGCACGCTGCTGCCGTTCGCGCTGGCGCTGGCGGTGCTGCGCAAGCTGTCGGCATACACCGTGCAGCTCGCGACCAACCTCGAACCGGTGTACGCGATCGTGCTGGCGGTGATCCTGCTGGGCGAACAGCACCAGCTCGACGCGTGGTTCTACGCCGGCGTCGCGGTGATCCTCGGCGCGGTGTTCGTGCACCCGCTGGTGACACGGCAGCCCGCGGCCAGACCGCCCGAAACCGTGCTGGGCACGGCGGAATCGAGGTCCATCGAATAGCGCCACGGCGCTTGCCGTGGCGCGCGATCAGACTTCCTGCTTCTTCGCGTTCGGCTTGACTTCCTGCTTCTTCGCGTCGGTCGCCGGACCCTGCTGCTTGGCGGCCGGTTGCACGGCGTCCTGCTGATCCTCGGAAGGATCGTCATCCGGCTGTTCGGGTTGGTTGGTCATTACAGCGACTCCCTCGTTGGTCCGGGAAACGGCGCCGCCCGGCTTCGGCGTATCAAGTGCTCGTTGCACGCAGGTCCATCAGGATGCCCTGCCGGACGACGGCGGCGGCAGCCCGGCTTTTTTGCAGAAAGCGGCGAAGCGCGAATCGTTCCGGAACGGCGCGAGGAACGGGTCGTAAAGCAGGTACGAAACGCCCGGATCGCGATTGGCCCACGCGCGCTCCAGCCATTCGAACATCGGCTGCGGTTGCTTGCGCAGCGCGTAGATTTCCGCGATCTGGTAGGCATTGCCGTCGCCGTATTTCGCGATCACGTCCTGCAACGCCGCGTCGGCCGCGGATGGGTCGCCGCCGATCTGCCGCGCCATCGCCAGCGCCAGGTCCTTCCACGAACCGGGCGGACCCTGCTGCGCGGCGTGCAACGCGGCTTGCGCGTTATCGCGCTGGATTTCGACCACGGCAAGCGTCTGATGGAAGCTTGCACCGTTCGGCTGCAACGCGATCGCCTTCTCGATCGCGCGCTGCGCATCGTCGAGCTTGCCGAGCGCCGAATAATACGTGGCCAGCGTTTCGAACCAGGTCGCGCGCAGCGGATCCAGTTCCAGAGCGTTCCGCTTCAATTCCACGGCGCGGTCCGGACGACCCAGCGAAGCCGACAGGCCGGCCAGCCAGCTCATCGCATCGCCGTTGTTGGGCGCCAGTTGCAGGGCGCGGCGGAACTCCGCTTCGGCGCCGCGCCAGTCGAAGTCGGCCCACTCCAGCAGCACGCCGCGCGCGAGATGGGCCGCGGCCAGGTCGGGGTCGAGCGCCAGCGCCGTCTGCGCCGAGGCGCGCGCGCTGGCGTACGCCTGCTCCATCGCGGATCCGTCCAGGAACGCACCCGCCATCATCGTCCAGGTGATGGACAACGCCGCGTGCGCGCTCGCGTACTGCGGATCGATGCGGACCGCATCCTGGTAATGCGCGATCGCGGTGCGATCGTCGCTCTCGGTGCTGCGCGCGCGGTAGAAATTCCCCTGCAGGTAGGCGTTGTACGCATCGAGGTTGCCGCCCGGCGGCTTGTCGGTGGGCCGCAGCGTGCTGCCGAGCAGCGCGGCGCTCAGCGAATCCGCGACCGCGCGCGCGATGTCCGACTGCACCTCGAAGATGTCCTTCAACTCGCGGTCATAGGTCTGCGACCAGATCACCCGGCTGTCCGCCGCCGAAACCAGGTTGGCGACGATGCGCACGCGCTCGCCCTGCCGGCGCACGGTGCCTTCCAGCAGATTCGCGACACCGAGCTTGGCGCCGATGCCGCGGCTGTCGCTCAGGTCGCCGCGGAAACGGAACGCGGAGTTGCGGCCGATCACTTTCAGCCCCGGCACCTGGCCCAGCACCGAGATCAGGTCTTCCGACAGGCCATCGGAAAAATACTGATCGCCGGTGTCGCCGTTTTCGTTCAGCAGCGGCAGCACCGCCACCGATTTTTCCAGCCCTGTCGTGCCGCCACGCTGCCACACCAGCGTGTTCGCCAGCAGCAGCACCACGATAACGCACAGCACCGCGATGATCGCGTAGTCCAGCCGCCGCCCGGTCTGCCAGCGTATCGACACCGCGCGCGGGACTTCGCTCTCGAGCTTCAGGCCTTCCGGCGTGAGTTCGTAATACCACGCGAACGCCAGCACGAACGGGAAGCCGATCGCCGCCGCGACCACGATCAGCCGCACCACCCAGTCGGCGATGCCGAAGAACGGGAAAACCTGCGTGGCAATCTGCACGATCAGCCACGCGACGGCGGCATAAAGCGTGCCCGCGCGGAACACGTTGCGGCGCCTGAGTTCGGCCAGGAACCTGATCACCGCGCCACCTCTGTGGCAGTCACTCACGCGGAGTATACGCCCGGCATCGTGCGTCCAGCCCGTCCGGCCGGCCCAACCTATACTTCGGGAGAACCATGGCGGAATGACATCCGGTCGCGCGATGAATCCAATCGAACCGAGCCGCGGCCTGTCGATGGCCCGCACGCAGCGCCTGGGCGCGGACGGCCGCGGCGAACGGCTGGACCAGGTGATCGAGGAAGCGCCGGTCGCGCTGGTTTACAACGGCGTGCCGTTCGCAGTGATGATGGCGACGCCCTGCGACCTTCCGGATTTTGCGCTGGGCTTCGCGATGGCCGAAGGCGTCGTGGAAAGCGCGTCCGAGTTCGATCTGGTGGACGTGCTGCGCAGCGAACGCGGCGTCACCTTGCAAGGATTGATTCCCGCCGCGCGTTTCGACGCGCTGCAGGCACGACGGCGCAATCTCACCGGCCGCAGCGGTTGCGGCTTGTGCGGCGTCGAAGCGCTGGAAGACGCGGTGCGTCCGCTGCCGCGCGTGCAATCCGCGGCGCGTTTTTCACGCGACGCAATCGCGGCCGGCATGCGCGCGCTCGCGCACGACCAGTCGCTCAATGCCATGACGGGCGGCGCCCACGCCGCCGCGTTCGTCGTTCCCGGTCAGCCTGCGATCGTGCGCGAAGACGTCGGCCGCCACAACGCGCTGGACAAGGTGATCGGCGCGCTGGCGTCGACGCGGCGGAATCGCGACGCCCTGTTCGCGCATACGTCGACGGGTTTCGCGGCGATCACCTCGCGCGCGTCATGGGAAATGCTGCACAAGGCCGCGCACGCCGGCATCGCGGTGGTCGCGGCGATCTCGGCACCGACGTCGCTGGCGATCGACGCCGCCGAAGCGGCTGGCATCACGTTGATCGCATTTGTGCGCGACGAATCGATGAACCTCTACACACACGCGGAACGCGTGACCTGAGCGGCCACGCGTTCCGTGTGGACGCTCAGCTCCTGGATTCCTTCTTCGCGTGTTTCTCGGCGCGCTTTTCCTTCAGCGTCTTCTGCGGTTTCTTCTTCTCTTCCTTTTTCTTTTCCTGGCCTTTCATGTCCGGCTCCTCTTGGCAGTGGTCCGTGGGCACAAAGATGCGCCACTCCGCGCAAGATCGCAAGAGGGGCGCGAGCGGCGGGTACAGGTCCGGGTCCGAATTGGCTAGACTCGGGGCACACCGACTCACCGCAGGTTGCGCAGGTTTCGCGTGAAAACATCCGATGTTCCCATCGCGGACGAACTCGCGGGCGCGCGCGTCACGCGCATCAAGGCCGGCATCGGAGGCTGGAACTTCGCCCCGTGGCGCGACAATTTCTATCCGAAGGGATTGCCGCAGCGGCGCGAACTGGAATACGCCAGCCGGCATCTGGCCACGCTCGAGATCAACAGCACGTACTATCGCGCGCAGACGCCGAAGGTGTACGCGAAGTGGCGCGATGAAACGCCGGATGGGTTCGTGTTCTCGCTGAAGGCGCCACGGCAGGTATCCGAGGTGCGCAAGCTCGGCGGCGCGGGCGCGTTGGTCCGCAGCTTCGTGTTCGGCGGCCTCGCCGAATTCGGCGACCGGCTCGGGCCGATCGTGTGGCAGTTCCCGCCGTCGCGCGTGTTCGACCACGGCGACCTCGCGGCGTTCCTCGAGCTGCTGCCGCGCGAATTGAACGGCCGCGCGTTGCGGCACGCGCTGGAAGTGCGCAACGAAAGCTTCCTGTGCGATGAATTCCTGCAACTGGCGCGCGACCATCGCTGCGCCTGCGTGTACACCGATTCGCGCGAGTATCCGAATTTCGCCGACCTCACCGGCGACTTCGTGTATGCGCGCCTGATGCGCAGCCGCGAGTCCGAGCGCCACGGCTATCCCGCGAAGGAGCTGGACGCGTGGGCCGAACGCGCGCGGCTGTGGCACGAAGGCGGCGAGCCTGAAGACCTGCCGCGGGTGTCGCCCGGCGGCAAGGCGAAATCCGGACGCCGCGACGTATTCATCTATTTCATCAGCGCCGCCAAGGCGCGCAATCCCGCGGCGGCAATGGCGCTGCAAGGACGGCTCGCTTGAAGCGTTTCACCGCGGCGTTCACGGTCGCGCTGCTGCTGGGCGGCTGCGCGACCGCGCCGCCGCCGAAACCCGCCACACGGGTCACGCAACCCGTGCCCGCGGTAGCCAACGCCGCGTCGCCGCGCAGCGTGCCGTCTTCGCTGGCCGACGGCATCGACGCCTACATCGCGCAACCGCGTTTTGCGCATGCGCAATGGGGCATCGCCGTGGTGTCGCTGGACAATGGCAATACGCTGTACCGGCACGATGTCGACGTGCTGTTCGTGCCTGCTTCCAACGCCAAGCTGTACACCTCGGCGCTCGCGTTGCAAACGCTGGGCCCGGACGCGCGCTTTTCCACCACGTTGTACGCGACCGCCGCGCCGCGCGCCGACGGCACGCTGGACGGAAACCTGATTCTGTATGGCGGCGGCGATCCGTCACTGGGCGATCCCGACGCGTCGCCCGACTGGGCCGGGCGACTTGCCGCCGCATTGGCTGAGCGTGGTGTGCATCGCGTGCGCGGCAACCTGATCGCAGACGACACGTATTTCGCCGGGCCGCTGTTCGGCGACGGCTGGGAAGCTTTCGATCTCCAGACCGACTACGGTGCGCAGGCAGGCGCGCTGGGCGCGCACAACAACGTGGTGCACGTGAAGGTCGTGCGCGACGGCGCGCGCTGCTGCAGCGTGAGCGTCGATCCATCCGATGCCGGCATGCGCGTGGTCAACCTGACCGGCAGCACAGCGCCGCTCAGCCTTTATCGTCCGCCCGGCTCGGACGTGCTCTACGCAAGCGGCAGTTTGCGCGCGAACCAGCCGCATGGCAGTTATGCGTTGTCGGCGCCCGATGGCGCGCTGTTTGCGGGCAACCTGCTGCGCGCTGCGCTCGCGCAACGCAGCATCACGCTGGACGGCAGCGTGCGTGCGCTGCACTGGCCGGAAACGGACGCCGCATTGGCGAACAATCCGATCGCAATCGCCAGCCTCGCCTCGCCGCCGCTGTCGCAGCTGCTGATGCACATGCTGAAGCATTCCGACAACCGTTACGCGCAGATGCTGTTGCAACAAGTCGGCGTCGCGACCGCGCGCACCGGCGTGTGCGCGGATCGCGCAGAGCCGCCGCAGACCAGCGCGGACTGGGGCGCATGCGCGATGCGCGCCTTCCTTGCCCGGATCGGCATCGGCAACGATGAGGCGACGTTCAACGACGGCTCCGGCCTGTCACGCGAGGATCTGGTCACGCCCGCGGCCACCGTCAAGCTGCTGGCGTGGATCGCGCGGCAACCGTTCGCGAACGCCCTGCGCGACGCGCTGCCCGTCGCCGGCATCGACGGCACCTTGCGGAACCGCATGCGCGGCACCGCCGCAGCCGACAACGTGCAGGCCAAGACCGGCACGCTGACGCACGTCTACACCTTGTCGGGTTTCGCCACCGACGCGGCGGGCCGGCGGCTGGCGTTCTCGTTGATGTTGAATCGCTACCAGCGCCCGACCGACGCCTTCGGCCGCAACGTCCAGCCGTCGCCGCAATCCGACCTGGATGCGATCGCCACGATGCTGGCCGAACACGGTGCGCCCTGATGCAACGATCCTGGAAAACACTGCTGCCCCTGCTCGTGCTGGCGCTGGTAGTCGGTTATCTGTACATGCAACGGCATCCGGCGAGCACGCAGCCCGCCGCCACGCCACCGATCGCCGCGCCCACGGCCCGACCGGGATCGAGCGTTGCACCTTCCGATCGACTCCCCGCTTTCCTGCCGCCGGAAGCGCGCGACACGCTGGCATCGATCGCGCGTGGCGGTCCGTTCCCGCACCGGCAGGACGGCGTGGTGTTCGGCAACTACGAACACCTGCTGCCGGAGAAGCCGCGCGGCTACTACCACGAATACACGGTCGAAACGCCCGGCGCGCCCGACCGTGGTGCGCGGCGCATCATCGCCGCCGGCAATCCGCCCGAGGTGTACTACTACACCGACGACCACTACCGCAGCTTCCGCGAATTCGAGGTGCCGCGATGACGGGCGTCGTCGATTTCGCGGACGTGCAACAGAGCGGCGCGTACCTCGTCGGCGAAACCGACCTCGACGCGCTCGACGCCGCCGCGCACGACGAAGGCCATCTGGTGCGGCGCATCAGCCTTGCCGGTTGCCACGCCAAGGACGACTTGTTGCAACGCATCGCCGCATCCCTCGCGTTTCCGGAAACCTTCGGCGCCAACTGGGACGCGTTGGCCGACTGCCTCGGCGACCTCGAATGGCTGCCGGACGCGGGCGGCTACGTGTGGCTGTTCGACCACGCTGGCGATCTGCGCGACGCGGCGGAAAATGATTTCGACATGTTGTGCGACGTGCTCGATGATGCGTGCCGGCACTGGAAGGAACGCGGCACGCCCTGCTTCGCGTTCCTTGCGCTGGCGGATGACGCGTTTCCCTGATGCCGCCTACAGCGAACGCCAGCCCTCGAACCCGGTGAACAGCGCGGCGCCGATCAGCACCACGCCAACCACACGCGCGGTGGCGACACCCGCGGCTGGCCGCTGCACCAGCCAGCCGCGCGCCTGCGCCGCGGCAAGCGCGACCGCGCCATAAACCGTGACCTGCGTGACCGCGATGATCAGCCACAGCACCAGCGACTGCGTCCACAGCGGCCCGTATTCCGCATGCAGGAATTGCGGAAACACGGCCAGCATGAAGAGATAGGCTTTCGGGTTCATCAGGCTGGTCAGCGCGCCGCGGCGGAACGTCGTCCACGCCGGCATCGCGCGGGCTTCCGCCCGGATGCCGAATGCAGCATCTGCACGCAGCAATGAAATGCCTATCCACGCGATATACAGTGCTCCGGCCAGCAGCAGCGCGTTGAAGGCCGCCGGAATCAGCTTCAGCAACACGCTGATGCCGAGCGTCGTCATCACAACGTGGCAGACGCCGCCCGCGGCGATCCCGGCAACCGCCGCAAGGCCGTGCCGGCGTCCGGCCGTCAGCGAACTGCCCATCACGTACGCCATGTCGAGTCCCGGCAGCACGATGATGCCGAACACCAGCGCCGCGAACAGCAACAGATCGGCGGTGTGGCTCATGGCTTCGCATCCGCAACCGGCCACCAGCGCAGGCGCGAACGCGGCGTGGGATCCAGCACCAGGCGCTCCGTCGCGCCGCGTAACATGCCGGTGCCCTCGAGTTCCTGTTCCACCTGCGACGCACGTGCATCGAAACTTTTCAATGCCTCGTCGTTTTCGATAACACCCAGCCAGACCAGGAATGGCCCGTCGCTGCGGATCGGCAGTTGCGGGAAATTGTTCGGCACGTCCAGCGTCACCAGCACGCCCGCAGGACGCACCTTTGCTCCTTCGTACTGCTTGAACGCTTCCTGCGCGCGCTGCGCGAACGCATCCTCGTCGCCCTTCTTCACCGCAAAAATCTGCACGACCGCCACGCCGTGCGCGCCGTGCGGTTCATCGACCGGATCGACCGCAGGCAACACCGGAACTTCCGTCTGCGGCGTCAGTGGCCGCAGCAGCAACACGTTGTCGCTGGCGCCGGGAAACAGCGCGTTGACCTTGGCGCGGTGCTCGCGCCACACCGGCCCGTAGTAGAACGCCGCGTCCGCGACGGGGCGCGCGTCGATGTCGTGGTAGCCGCGCAACCAGACAAACTTCGTCGATGCGGCGCGATCCTCGAACTGCCCGAACACCATGCAATCCAGCTGCTCGAATGCTTCCGGAAAATACGCGTCGAAATAGCGCACGAAGCGATCGCGCTGGCCGGGCGCGATGTCGTAGCGGCGCAATTCGACCACTTGATAGTTGTTCAGATGCGCGACGCTCTCCAGCGCCGCCTGCGTGTCGGTGCCGGCGTGCGCGGCGGTCATGAACATGCTCATGCAGAGGACTCCAGGCAGCAGGGTTGGAAGGCGAGGCATCACGGTCTCCGGTCGGTTCGATTCCGGCGCACACGCTAAAACCTAATCAGGGCGATCCATGTCCTGATTCGGATTAGACTGCGCGCATGCCCCATCCCACGACCCGCGTGCTGGCCGTCCTCGAACTGCTGCAGAGCCGCGGCCGCATCAGCGGTCCCGAACTGGCGCAGCGCATCAACGTCGACGTGCGCACGCTGCGGCGCTACATCGTGCTGCTGGAAGAACTCGGGATTCCGATCACCACCGAACGCGGCCGACATGGCGCGTACATGCTGGTGGCCGGTTTCAAGCTGCCGCCGATGATGTTCACCGACGCGGAAGCGCTGGCGCTGTCGATGGGCCTGCTGGCCGCGCGCAGCCTCGGCCTGCACGCGGGCGAATCGGCGCTGGCCAGCGCGCAGGCCAAGCTGGAACGCGTGATGCCCGATTCACTGAAACGCCGGCTGCGCGCGGCGGAAACCAGCGTCTCGATCGAATCGCGCGGCGTGCTGGCCGAACACGCCAACGCCACCACGCTGATGCTGCTGACGCACGCCGCGCACGCAGCGGAGCGCGTGCACCTGCAATACCGCTCCGCACAGGGCGAGGCAACCGAGCGCGATTTCGATGCGTATGGCTTGGGCTTTCGCGGCGGCGCGTGGTACGCGGTCGGCTACTGCCATTTGCGCCACGGCGTGCGCGGGTTTCGCGTCGACCGGATCGTCGAAACGCGACCGTTGCCCACCCGCTTCAAGCGGCCAAAAGATTTCGACGTGCTGGAATGGTTGAACCGCACCATCGCGACGCTGCCGCGCGCGCATCGCGTCGAAGTGTTGCTGCATGCCGATATGGCCAAGGCGCGCGAGGCGTTTTCGCCGGCGATCGGTTTGCTCGAAGCGGCCGATGGCGGCGTGCTGCTGCACGTACGCACCGACGACTTGGCATGGTTCGCGCGCCAGCTTGCGTGCGTGCCGTTCGAATTCGAGATACGCACTCCGCAGCGGCTGCGCACAGAATTGTTTGCGCACGCAGCGCGATTGCAAAAGCTCGCGGCTCCGTAGGTTGGTGGTGAGCCCAGCTCCATCCGGGCGAACCCCAACATTCCAAGCGGCGTCATATTGGGGTTCGCAAGCAGCCGCTCACCCCAACCTGCAGAACCATGCGAATCACTTGTGCGGACGGAACAGGATGTCGAATTCGGTCTTCCAGGTCTTGCCACCATCCAGCGACCGCTCCGCGGTTTCGCGCACGCCATCGCCCTGCCGATACCACGCCGCACGCACCAGCGCGTCGGGCTTTCCGGCTTTCCGCTCGACGCCCTTGAACACCATCCGGTCGCCCTGCATGCCACCGTCCAGCAGCAGAAGGTCGCCACGATTGGTGACCCAGCTCTGGTGCCAGACCTTTCGCGCGGCGTCGTAAAGGCTGTAGCTTTCGCCGTGCAGGCCGTCGTTCTGGCGGTAGTCCTCGTGGATCACGCAGCCATCGAGGACGACCTTCACGGTGTTGCGCGCAACCACCTTGTCCGGCGCCTGCACGTCGTACGTGTCCCAGTCGCCCGCGAAGAAATCGAATTGGCGATAGACCGGCGCGCTGCATGGTGGAGAAGCGTGCCCGGCCGCGCACAGCGGCGATGCGACGGCGGCAAGCAGCGCGAGCAACGGCAACGAACGGTACGGGCGCATGGATACCTCGGAGGTTGCGGAAGGACATTCGAATCCAACGTTGCGTCGAGTGTAACGAATGACTCGCGCACGACAGTCACGGTCGCAAAGCTCGCCCTGATTTGTCCGCAAGTCGGCGCGTCCACCCATGCCCCGGCGGGCGGTGCCCGCTCCTGCGCCCGCATGAAGTATGCTCGCCGAAACCCGCGCCCTGGAGTGCGCCATGAACCCCATCGACGTTCGCCGCAGCCTCATGTCCCGCATCGCAACGTGCCTAGCATGGGCGATGCTGTTGGCCGCACCGTGGCAAGCCGCCCTGCCGTCGCCCGCTTCGCCGCAGCAACAAGTCTTCGCCGCCGAACGCGCGTTCGCGAAGTCCATGGCCGACCGCGATGCGTCGGCATTCGCGACCCACGTTTCCGACGAAGCGATCTTCTTCAACGGCGACGGCGTGCTGCGCGGCAAGCAGGCAGTGCTCGCAGCATGGTCGCGATTCTTCAAGGACAAGGCCGCACCGTTCTCGTGGGAACCGGATCGCGTGGAAGTCCTGCAATCCGGCACGCTCGCGCTCAGCACCGGCCTGGTCCGCGATCCATCCGGCAAGGTGATCGGCCGCTTCAACTCGATCTGGCGCCGCGAAGCGCCCGGCGTGTGGCGCGTGGTGTTCGACAAGGGCTGCCCGGCGGAGCCGAGCGACAAACCACGGGAGTAACGCCTTGGAAATTTCTGCGCAGGTCCGGAACGGTCCGAACGGCCACGAAGTGGACGTGTGCACGTCCGGCGTCATGCAGCCATTGGCCGTCGCCAGCAAGGCTTCGGGACGCGGATCGGCGATCAACGGCGGCGAGCTGCTGATGGCTGCCCTTGCGACGTGTTATTGCAACGACCTGTACCGCGAGGCGGAACGCCTGGGCGTCGCGATCTCGGGTTGCGAGGTCGTCGCCAGCGCGCGCTTCGATGGGGTGGGGCTTGCCGCCGAGTTCGTCACCTACGCGGCCAGGGTCGAATCATCGGCCACTGCCGAGCAGGTGGAACACCTGCTGTCCGAGACCGATCGCCTGGCCGAAATCCACAACACGCTCCGGAACGGCTGCCCTGTCCGACGGGTCGCATGGCAGGAGTAGCTGCGCGGCAACCCGCGCGCCGTCACCCGAGGTAGCACGGACCCGTTTCGCGCACCTCGATGGTGGCCCACTCGGCGGCGGGACAGCGTTCGGCGAGTTCCACCGCTTCTTCGCGCGTGGCGCAATCGACCAGGAAGAATCCGCCGATCATTTCGCGGGCTTCGGCGAACGGTCCGTCGCGCAAGGATCGCTTGCCGCCGCGGACTTGCAGGCGCTGGCCCTCTGAATCGTTGCGCAACGACGAATACGCACGCAGCACGCCGCGTGACTTGAGTTCGCCGGCGTAATCCAGCATGCGCTGGTAGACCGCCCTTCCCTCTTCCTCGGTGCGCTCGGCGCGCTGGCCGCGGGGTTCGGCGACGAACAACATGTAGGCCATGACTTTCTCCGGTTCAAGGGACTTTGGATTTGTTCGTCATTCCGGACGCGGCGCAGCCGCGATCCGGAATCCATTTTAATTTTCGTACATTTGCGCGAAAGCAAAATGGATTCCGGGTTCCGCCCGCAAACAGCGCAGGCGGCCCCGGAATGACGACAAGAATAAGTCGGGCCACTACGCATCTCCGCATGCCGCGGCGCGCTGGCGCAGCAGTTCCGATTCGCGCGCGTTGCCGGTCAGCGACGCGGCGCGTTCGAATTCCGCGCGCGCCTCGTCGCGGCGGCCGAGCTTGAACAACAGGTCGCCGCGCACGCTGGGCAGCAGGTGGTAGTCGCGCAGCGCGCGTTCCTCCTGCAGCGCGTCGACCAGTTGCAGCGCGGCCTGCGGGCCTTCGGCCATCGACACCGCAACGGCGCGATTCAACTCCACCACCGGCGAGGGTGCGACTTCGGCAAGCCGTGCGTACAACGACGCGATTCGTTTCCAGTCGGTGTCCTTGGCATGCAACGCGCGCGCATGGCAGGCGGCAATCGCGGCCTGCAACGCGTAATTGCCGTCCGCGCCGCCGAGTTGTTCCGCGCGTTCCAGCGATGCGAGGCCGCGCCGGATCAGCAACCGATCCCAACGCGCACGGTCCTGGTCCAGCAAAAGAATCGGCGTGCCGTCCGCCGCGGTGCGCGCGTGCAGGCGCGAGGCCTGGATTTCCATCAACGCGACCAGGCCGTGCACTTCCGGTTCGCGCGGCGCGAGGCCCGCCAGCACGCGGCCCAGCCGCAGCGCTTCCTCGCACAACGCGGGCCGCGCCCAGTCGTCGCCCGCGGTCGCGGTGTAGCCTTCGTTGAAGATCAGGTAGACGACTTCCAGCACCGCGGCCAGGCGCGGCGCGAGTTCCTCGCCACGCGGCACTTCGAACGGCACCTGCTTTTCGGCGAGCGTGCGCTTGGCGCGCACGATGCGCTGCGCGACGGTGGGTTCGGGCACCAGGAACGCGCGCGCGATTTCCGGCGTGGTCAGGCCGCCCAGCATGCGCAGGGTCAGCGCGACCTGCATGTCGCGGGTGAGCACCGGATGGCAGGCGGTGAAGATCAGCCGCAGCAGATCGTCGCCGATGTCGTCATCCAGCGCGTCCGCGTGGTCGGGCGCGTGCGTCATCGCCTCGGTCTCGAGTTCGTATTCGAGCGCAGCCTGCTTGTCGTCGCGCATCCTGTGGTGGCGGATCAGGTCGATCGCGCGGCGCTTGGCCGTGGTCATCAGCCATGCGCCGGGATTGTCCGGCACGCCGTCGCGTGGCCAGCGTTCCAGCGCGACGATGAGCGCTTCCTGCGCCAGATCTTCGGCCTGTCCGACGTCGCGCAGCATGCGCGCCAGGCCCGCGATCAGGCGCGGCGCCTCGATCTTCCAGACCGTCTCGATGGTGCGATGGATGTCGGCCGTCGTCATGACGGCCGATCACACCATCGCCGCGCGCTTCGCGCAAGCTGGGCTGGATCGGGAACGCTTTCACCTCTGCGCGCCCCACGGCACCAGCGCGCGCAGCCGCGGCTCGCGCAGGTACAACCCGCCCCACGCCAGCACGCCGATGTACGCGCCGAAAAGGAAGTGCGTGAACAGCGGATTGCCGATGCGAAGATGGCTGGCCATCGCGCCTCCGAGCAACCCGGTGAGCAGGATCGCGCCCAGCACCGCGGTGCGCGGATACGCGTACAGCAGCGCGCAGGCGAGCGTGAGCACGCCCAGGCCGCGCGCCAGTGCGGCGGTGCCGGGATAGCCGAGGTCCACCATCGTCTGCGTCACCACCGGCAGCGCCAGCAGCTTGATCGCGGCGTCGAACAGCAGGAATGCGACGACCAGCGCGGACAGGATGCGCCCGGTCCAGCGTGCGGGTACGTTCATCGCTGCGCCACCTGTTCGCGCAGGCGCGCTTCGTGCTCGCGGATCTCGGGCGTCGCGGCGTCGCCGAAGTCGCACATTTCGAACACCGGCCGCAGCTCGATCTCCATGCCGCCGTCGAACAACGGCGCGCGCTTGATCCACTCGATGGCTTCGTCCATCGAACGCACCTGCCACAGCCAGAACCCGGCAACCAGTTCCTTGGCTTCCGCGAACGGCCCGTCGATCACCGTGCGCTGCTTGCCTTCGAAGCGCACCCGCACGCCTTTCGAACTGGGGTGCAGGCCTTCGCCCATCAGCATCACGCCGGCTTCGACCAACTTCTCGTTGAACTTGCCCATTTCGGCCAGTTCCCTGGCATCCGGCACGGCGCCGGCTTCCGACTCCTTGCTCGCCTTCACCATCACCAGTACGCGCATGATCGTCTCCCGTGCCCGGCAATCGGCCGGTTTCGACAAGGCGACGAACGAGGCCGGCGGAAATCGACATTGATCCTCGTCATGGCGGCGATGACGGAACGGGTGCAGCATGCGAGGATTGTTGCCGGACCGAATGCCATGGCTGCAGCCCCACTCGCTTCCGAGAACCGCGCCACCCCGCCCTTGCACCCGTTCCGCCCGCTGTTCTTCTGCGCGGCGCTGGCGGCGAGCCTGGGCATGCTGGCGTGGGGCGCGTTCCTGCATTTCGGCTGGCTGCCGCCGGCCGCGCTCGTCAATCCGTTTTACTGGCATGCGCACGTCATGTTGTACGCCTTCGCCGGCGCGCTGGTCGGCGGGTTCCTTTTGACCGCGTCGGCCAACTGGACCGGCATCGCCACCACCACGCGGAGCAGCTTGTGGCTGCTCGTCGCGGCGTGGACCGCCGCACGCGTGCTGCTGTTGACGCCGCTGCCGTTCTGGATCGGGGCGCTGTTCGATGTCGGTTACCTGTTCGGGCTGGCGTTGCTGGTCGGGCGCGTGCTGTGGCTGTCGAAGAACCGGCGCAACGCGTTCCTGATTTTCATCCTGTTGTTCTACGCGGGGCTGGACATCGCGTTCTACGCCGGTGTGCTGAACGGCAGTGCGATCGTTCCGGCGCGCGCGTTGCTCGGCACGGTCGACCTGCTGACGCTGCTGATGCTGGCGATCGGCGGACGGGTGATTCCGTTCTTCACCACGCGCAAGCTTGCAGGCCACGTGGCGTGGACGAACAAGTACGTGACGGTCGCGGTGAATGGCGGCGGCGCGCTGGTGTTGCTGTGCGGCTTGTGCGGTGCGCCGGGTCGCGCGCGTGGCGTGCTGATGCTTGTCGTCGCCGTGCTCGCACTGGTGCGCCTGATCGGTTGGCGCGGCTGGCGCGCGCGGCGCGAACCGATGCTGTGGGTGCTGCACCTCGGTTATCTGTGGTTGGTGATCGGATTGGTCGTGCGCGGCCTTGCGCTGATCGGCGCGTACGCGATGCCGGAAATCGATACGCTGCACGGCCTCACCGTCGGCGCGCTGGGCACGCTGTCGCTGGGCATGATGGTGCGCGTGGCCCAAGGCCACAGCGGCGGCGCCATTCGGTCGAACGCGGCACTCACGCTGATGTTCGTGCTGCCGAGCGCCGCCGCGATCCTGCGGCTGGGCGTCAACCGGCCATCAGGCTGGGTGTGGGCCGCGGCGGCGTGGTTCATCGCCTACACGATCTATCTGGCCGCGATCGGGCCGCTGCTGGTGCGCGGACGCGCCACCGGCGCAACGGCGAGGTAACCATTCCGGCGTTCGGGGCGAATACCGTTGCAGAACCAAGCCGGCGAGGAACCCGTTCATGTCCAGATGCCATTTCCTGCGGATGCGCAGTCCAGCCATCGCCGTCCTGCTGCTGTCGCTGGTCACGGCGTGTGCGCCCGCCGCCAGCGACGACGCGGCATCCGTTCCCGCGCCTGCGCCCAAAATCGATGCTGCGCTCGCAAACCATCCCGGCCGCGCCACCGCCGTATTGGCAGGCGGCTGCTTCTGGGGCATGCAGTGGGTGTTCGAACACGTACCCGGCGTCACCAACGTGACCTCCGGCTATTCGGGCGGCGCGGCGGCAACCGCCACATATGAACAGGTCAGCGAAGGCGACACCGGCCAGGCCGAAACGGTGCGGATCGCCTACGACCCGTCGAAGGTCAGCTATGGACAGTTGCTGCGCGTGTACTTCTCGGTGGCCACCGATCCCACCGAGTTGAACCGTCAAGGCCCCGACACCGGCACGCAATATCGTGGCGTGATCTTCTACGCCACGCCCGAACAGCAGAAAATCGCCAAGGCTTACATCGCGCAACTCGGCGCCGCGCACGCGTTCGCGGCGCCGATCGTCACCCAGGTGGTGCCGTTCAAGGCGTTCTATCCTGCCGAGGATTACCATCAGGATTACGCGCGCCTGCACCCCGACGCGCTCTACATCGCGATCAACGACGCGCCCAAGGTCGCGGCGCTGCAACGCACGTTGCCGACGCTGTATCACGCGCAGCCGGTGACGTGGCACACCGAACACCCTGCGACAATCATGGTGGACGTGCACTGATTCGGAAATTGCGCGTCCAGGTTCCTCGCTGTACTTGATGCCTCCGCACGCGCTATCGACAATGGCGCGATGAACTATCGCCACGCCTTCCACGCCGGCAACTTCGCGGACGTGTTCAAGCACGCGATCCTGCTGGCGCTGCTGGATGCATTGACGGCCAAGGACAAGCCGTTGTGCTACTTCGACACGCACGCGGGGCGCGGGCGTTACGCACTGGACGACGTCGAAGCCGGCAAGACCGGCGAATGGCGTGACGGCATCGGACGCCTGTCCGGCGATCCGCCGGCGGCGTTGCGCCGCTACGTCGACGCCGTCCGCGCGTGCAATCCCGATGGCGGATTGCGCGTGTATCCCGGCTCGCCGCTGCTGGCGGCGCAGGCGTTGCGCGCGAACGATCGCCTTGTCCTCTGCGAAACACAACCTGACGAGGTTGTTGCGCTGCGCGCAGCATCCCGCGACGACCCGCGCGTGCACGTCCATCAACGCGACGGCTATGCCGCGCTGAACGCGCTGCTGCCGCCGCCCGAGAAACGCGGACTGGTGTTGATCGATCCGCCGTTCGAGACGCAGGAAGGCGAGTTCGCCACGATCGAAGCCGCGCTGGAGAAGGCGCACGCGCGCTGGCCGAATGGCGTGTACGCGGTGTGGTATCCGATCAAGTCGCATCGCACGATTGCGCCGTTCCATCGCCGTCTCGCCGCCGGGCCGTTCGAAAAGATCCTGGTCGCGGAGCTGCTGGTGCAGCCAGACGATTCGCCGCTGCGCCTGAACGGGTGCGGTATGCTGATCGCCAACCCGCCCTGGAAAATCGACGCGACGCTGGCCGCCCTGCTGCCGGCCTTGCGCAGCGTGCTCGCGCTATCGCCGGCGGCTTCGCAACGCCTGCACTGGCTGCGCGGTGAATGAGCTTTGCGCAAGGACGCGCCTGCGTGCGCGTTTTTCGATATGCTCGAAACATCACCCGCGTAGGAGGCCCGTGCCATGCGCGCATCGCATCGTTCCGCACTCCGGATTCTGCTTGCCGTGACGCTACCCGCGGCGATCGCCGCGTGCGCGCCCGCGCCCATCTACAAGACCGGCCCGTCCAGCGTCAACGCGACTCCGCAGCAGGTCGCGACCTCGCCCGCGAACTTCCGGAACCTGCAGGTCGTCTGGGGCGGCAGCGTGATCTCGGTGCACAATCTCACCGATCACAGCGAAATCGAAGTGCTTGCCTATCCGCTCGATTCATCGCAGCGGCCGCGCCTGAAGGAACCCGCCACCGGCCGCTTCATCGCAGTCGTGCCGGGATTCGTGGAACCGATGAATTACCCGCCGGGTTCACTGATCACGCTGCACGGCACGCTGGACGGCGCGCGCAGCGGTGAGGTGGGCCGCGCCGGCTATACATACGCGCTGGTCAACAGCGACGCGATGCACCGCTGGACGCCCGAAGAAATGCGCCAGGGGCATCCGAACGTCAGCTTCGGCGTCGGCGTGGGCGTCGGGTTTCATTAGTTTTGCGATCATCCATGATCGCTGCAGCAACCGGGCACGAGTCAACGTGATCGTTACCGCCCCACAAAGACCACCACGGCCTTCCGTGGCCCGACTTTGGACAACACCAGCGAAATCATCCAGCTCGGCGACGGCCGCGGGTTCCTGCTGCGCCCGTTGCAACCCGGCGACCTCGACGCGCTGCGCCGCGCGTTCCGGCGGCTGACGCCGGAAGAAGTCGAGCTGCGTTTCCTGCACCAGTCGCGCGAACTGCCCGCGTTCATCGAGCACGAAGTGCGCGAACTCGATCCCGCACGCGACGCGGCGTTCGTGCTGGAAGACGCGGACCATGAAATCCGCGCGGTCGCGGACTTGCACGTGGACGCTTCCGATCCGGCGCAAGCCGAATTCGGCCTGGTCGTGGGGCAGGCGATCGCGGGCCACGGCCTCGGCCGCCGGCTGATGGAATGCCTGCTGTGCGAAGCGCGCCGGCGCGGACTCACGCTGCACGGCCTCGTCCGCCGTGACAACACGCGCATGCTGGAGCTGTGCCGCGCGCTCGGCGGCACGGCCGGCGTCGACGCCGATGAGCCCGCCTTGATGAAGGTCCGCTTCGTCCCGATGTTCCGGAACGCCGGCTGATAAAATGAGCGATTGCACTTTTGCTGGCGCGACATTCGCGCTCCGGCAATTCCCTGTATTGCACGAACCATGGCCGTTCCCTTGAATCTTCCGCCGCTGCCGTCGAAACCCGGCCAGCAACGCGACTGGCGCGAGCCCGCCGGCTCGTCGCTGGCGCTGCTGCTGTGCGAGGCCGCGCGCAGGCGCGAAGGCGTGCTGGTTGCGGTGACGCAGGACAACCGCGCGGCGCGTTCGCTGGAAGACGACCTTGCATTTTTCGCGGGCGAACTTCCGGTGCTGCACTTCCCGGATTGGGAAACCCTGCCCTACGACCTGTTCGCGCCGCACCCGCAGCTGGTGTCGCAGCGCATCGACACGTTGTATCGCCTGCCCGCCATGCACAAGGGCGTGCTGGTGGTTTCCATTGCCACGCTGATGCAGCGGCTCGCGCCGCGCACGCACATCGCGGGCAGCGGCTTGTCCGTCGCGCGCGGCGAGAAACTGGACCTTGCGACCGAACAACGGCGCCTCGAAGCCTGCGGCTACCGCAACGTGCCGCAGGTCGGCGAGCATGGCGAGTTCGCGGTGCGCGGCGCGCTGCTCGACATCTTCCCGATGGGCGCGGACGAACCGTACCGCATCGAGCTGTTCGACGACGCCGTCGAATCGATCCGCGCGTTCGACCCCGAAACGCAACGCTCGCTGCACCAGGTGGACGCGGTCAGGCTGCTCCCCGCACGCGAGTTCCCGCTGACCGACGAAGCGATGCGCGCCTTCCGCGATCGCCTGCGCGAGCGCTTCCCGATCGACGTGCGCCGCTGCCCGCTCTACCAGGACATGAAACAGGGCGTGACGCCCGGCGGCATCGAGTACTACCTGCCGCTGTTTTTCGAACAGACCGAAACGCTGTTCGACTATCTGGGCGACGATGCGTTGTTCGTGCTGGCGCGTGGTTCGCTCGACGCCGCCGAGCAGTTCTGGAAGCAAGCCGAGGCCCGCCACGACCAGCGCGCGCACGACATCGAGCGGCCGATCCTGCCGCCGATGGAGTTGTACCTGCCGCCGCAATCACTGCGCGAACGCCTGAACCGCGTACTGCGCGTCGATCTGGTCGGCAGCACCGACGCGCGCGCGACCGATACCGGCACCGCGGCGGCGCCGGATTTTTCGGCCAGCGGTGCCGCGGCGGGTGGGTTTCCCGCGCGGCTGCGGGAATGGCTGGATGCGCATGCCGAGCAGCGCGTGTTGATTGCCGCGGATTCGCCGGGCCGCCGGGAAGCTTTGCTCGAACAGCTTGCCGCGTCCGGGATGAAACCGGACGTCGCGGATGCCTGGCCTGCGATCACCGTCGCACAGGCACCGCTTTGCATCACCGTTGCGCCGCTCGAACGCGGCTTCTCGCTTGCGCAACCAGCCTTGACGATCGTCACCGAACGCGAGCTCGCCGGCGAACGCGCGCGTGGCGAGCGCCGCCGACGGCAAGTCGCAGAACGCGATCCCGAAGCGATCCTGCGCGACCTGACCGAACTCGAAATCGGCGCGCCCATCGTGCACGTCGATCACGGTGTCGGCCGTTACCTCGGCCTGATGGCGCTGGACGTGGGCGGCATGCCGGGCGAATTCCTGGCCATCGAATACGCGCGCGGCGACAAGTTGTACGTGCCGGTCGCACAACTCGGGCTGGTCAGCCGTTACTCGGGCGCGGACGACGAACACGCGCCGCTGCATTCACTCGGCAGCGAAGCGTGGGATCGCGCCAAGCGCAGGGCTGCGGAAAAAGTGCGCGACGCCGCAGCGGAACTGCTGGCGATCCATGCACAACGCGCCGCGAAACAGGGCAACGCGATCGACTACGACCGTGCGATGCTCGCGCGCTTCGCAGAAGGTTTCCGTTTCGAGGAAACGCCCGACCAGCTCACGGCCATCGACGCGGTGCTGGCCGATCTGGCCGCGCCGCAACCGATGGACCGCGTGGTCTGCGGCGACGTCGGTTTCGGCAAGACCGAAGTCGCGCTGCGTGCGGCGGTCGCGACCGCCAGCGCCGGCAAGCAGGTCGCGGTGCTGGTGCCGACCACCCTGCTCGCGCAGCAGCATTACGACAACTTCACCGATCGGCTAGCGGATTTCCCGATCAAGGTCGAACTGCTGTCGCGTTTCCGCGCGAAGAGCGAAGTCGAAGGTGCATTGAAACGACTCGCCGAAGGCAAGCTCGACATCGTGGTCGGCACCCACAGGCTGCTGCAGCCGGACGTGAAGTTCCGCGACCTCGGCTTGGCGATCGTGGACGAGGAACAACGCTTCGGCGTGCGCCACAAGGAACGCCTGAAGCAACTGCGCGCGGAAGTCGACCTGCTCACGCTCACCGCCACGCCGATCCCGCGCACGCTCAACATGGCGATGAGCGGCATGCGTGATCTTTCGATCATCGCGACGCCGCCCACCGCGCGCATGGCGGTGAAGACGCTGGTCGCGCAGTACGACCCTGCGATGATCCGCGAAGCCTTCCAGCGCGAACTTGGCAGGGGCGGCCAGGTGTATTTCCTGCACAACAGCATCGATACCATCCAGCGCACCGCGCGCGAACTGGCGGAGCTGGTGCCCGACGCGCGCATCCGCGTCGCGCACGGGCAGATGGGCGCGCACGAACTGGAAAGCGTGATGCTGGATTTCCACCGCCAGCGTTTCAACGTGCTGGTGTGCACGACCATCATCGAATCCGGCATCGACGTGCCGACCGCCAACACCATCGTGATCGATCGCGCCGACCGCTTCGGTTTGGCGCAGTTGCATCAGTTGCGCGGACGCGTGGGCCGCTCGCACCACCGCGCGTATGCGTACCTGATCGTGCCTGACAAGAAAGCCATGACGGCCGATGCGGAGAAGCGCCTGATGGCGCTGGAATCGCTGGAAGAACTGGGCGCGGGTTTCACGCTGGCGACGCACGACATGGAAATCCGCGGTGCGGGCGAATTGCTGGGCGAAGCGCAATCTGGCCAGATCGAGGCGATCGGCTTCGCGCTGTACAGCGAGCTGCTGGAACGCGCGGTGCACGCGCTGCGTTCGGGCAAGGTGCCGGATTTCGATCTCGGCGGCGACAGCGGCACCGAGGTCGAACTGCACATGCCCGCGTTGATTTCGGACGATTACCTGCCCGACGTCCATACGCGTCTCACTTTGTACAAGCGCATCGCCGGCGCGCGCGACGACGAGGCGCTGCGCGACATGCAGGTGGAGATGATCGATCGCTTCGGCCTGTTGCCGCAGGTGACGAAAAACCTGTTCGCGATCGCTGCGCTGAAATTGCGTGCCGCCGCGCTTGGCATCCGCAAGCTCGATCTCGGCGCTGCGGGCGGACGCATCGTGTTCCACGAAAAGCCCGAGGTCGATCCGGCCACCATCATCCGGCTGATCCAGACGCGCCCGCGCATCTACAAGCTGGATGGGCAGGACAAGCTGCGCATCACGCTTGAACTGCCGGAGCCCGCGGACCGTCTGCGTGCGGCGGGTGAATTGCTGGAAACGCTGTCGGTGAAAACCAAAGCCGCGTGACGCGCTTCAACGGCGCAGCAGCAGTTTCAGCATGCGCCGGAAACGCGCGCCATACGGTGGATTCAACAGCGCCGTCGCCGCAAAGCGCGATTGCCGGAACACGGGTTTCATTTTCGAGAACGTGCGGAAGCCGTCTTCGCCGTGATACGCGCCCATGCCGGACGGACCCATGCCACCGAATGGCAAGTGGTGCTGGGCGATCTGGTAGAGCGTGTCGTTGACAGCGACCCCACCTGCATGGACGCGTTCGAGCACGCGCCGCACAGCCTCCTGGTCCGTCTCGAACAGATACAGCGCAAGCGGATGCGGCCGCGCGGCGACGTAGTCGAGTGCATCGTCGAGATCGTCGTACGGCACCAGCGGCAGCAGCGGACCGAAGATTTCCTCGCGCATCACTTCGGCATCCGCGGCGACACCGATCAGCAATATCGGTGGCAGCAGACGCGCCGCATCGTCGCGCGCATCTGCCAACGGATGCGCGACGGCACCACTCGCGACTGCGTCATCCAGCAATTGCAGCAACCGCGCATGCTGGCGCGGTGTGATGATGCTGGCGTATTGGCCATTGGCGAAATCGGGATACATGCGCGCGAACACCGCACGTGCGCGCTCGACGAACGCCTGCTGCCGAGTACGCGGCAGCAGCACGTAATCGGGCGCGATGCAGGTTTGCCCCGCGTTGACGGACTTGCCGTAGACGATGCGTTCGGCCGCGTGGTCGAAACGCGCGCCGGGTCCGATGATGGCCGGCGACTTGCCGCCCAGTTCCAGCGTCACCGGCGTCAAGTTGTCCGCCGCCGCGCGCATCACCTTGCGCCCCACTTCGGTTGAACCGGTGAACAGCAGATGATCGAACGGCAACGCGGCGAAGGTCGCGGCGACTTCTGCGTCGCCGTTGACGACGCGCACTTCGCCTGCGGGGAAATATTTTTCGATCAGCTCCGCGAACAGCGCCGAGAACCGCGGCGTGTACTCGCTCATTTTCACCAGCACGCGATTGCCCGCGGCCAGTGCATCGACCAGCGGCCCGACGGCGAGGTACAACGGGTAATTCCACGGCACGATGATGCCCACCACCCCAAGCGGCTGCGGCATCACTTCCGTGTGCGCAGGCAGGAACCAGAAGCCGGCGAACCGGCGGCGCGGGCGCATCCAACTGCGCGCGTGCCTCAACGTATGATCGATCGCGCCCAGCGACGGAAACAACTCCAGCAGGCGGCTTTCTTCCGGCGGACGGCAACCGAAATCCGCGGAGATCGCTTCACAGATGCGCGCATCGTTGTCGCGCAACAATGCGCGCAGCGCTTTCAGCCAGGCGGCGCGTTGCGGCCACGCGGGATATGGCATCTGCCGGAAGGCTTCACGCTGGCGCGCGAGCAAGTCCGGCAGCGAATCCGCTTCGGCAACCACGACATCCGGCATCGACGAGCGCTCGGCAGTTCAACGCCTGCAGTGTAATCGGTGCCCGCGCAACGGCGTCATCTCAACGCTGCGACGGCGACAGGATCTTCCAGTCGAAGTGGTAGTCGAACTTGTCGTAGTAAAGGTTCCCGCCGTCCCACTCCACTTCGCCGCGCTGCGAATCCACGGTGTCGGAGCGGAAGTGCTGCTTCGCCGGCACGAACGATTGCGAGAAGTCATCGTTGAAGGCAATGCGGTAGTTGTCGAGGCCGCCGAGATAGAACCATTTCAGCGCCGGATCATCCGAATCGAGCCGTCCGTAGGTGACGTCCACCGGAATCCAGCCATACGGCGCCAGGTAAATCTCCGCCCAGTCGTGGATGTCGTCGTACTTGCCGTCCGTGAAGGTCCAGCCCGACTGCCAGCGCGCCGGGATGCCGTTCATGCGCATCAGCGTGATCAGCAGCAGGGTCTGCTCGCCGCAATCGCCATGCCCCGCGTGCAGCGTGTAGGCGCTGATGTCCGGAATGGTCGAATATTCGCGCGCACCCGCCCAAGGAATCTCGTCCAGCGCCGCGAAGATGCGGCGCGCGATCTCGTACGGATTGGTCGCGTCACCGACGACCTGGTTCGAGAACACGCGCAGCGGTTCGGTGAACACGATGTGCGGCGCGCGTTCCGCCACGAACGGCGCGAGCTCGGGCGTGATCTTCTCCGGTTGCACCTTCGCGGGATCGATCGCGTGGTATTGCGCGTACAGCGTGACCTCGTAGGTGACCCTGAACACCGTGGGCTTGCCCGCCTGCGCCGGCTGTTCCAGATACGCGGTGCGCTGCAGCGCGGATTCCGGTGCGATCTGGTGTGCGGACGGCTGGCTGGAAACGAAGCGGACGTCTTCCTGCTGGCCGGCATCGGCGCGCGGATACGGAATCCACGCGCGGATGGTCTTGCCCGCGGGCACCGCGTCGGCGTCGACGGTCAGCGTCTGCGTGACCTGCACGCGCTGCGGCAGCACGCTGGTCTTGCCCGTGGCCTTCGCCGCCGCGATCACCTTGCGGTCGAAGTCGATGTAGTTGTCGTTGACCTGTTTCGGCAAGCCGCTGGTGACATACGCGGTGCCGCCCTTCTGCCGCGCCATTGCTGCTGCACTCAAGTGAAACAGGTTCGACGGCGAACGGTTGAAGTACAGCCGCTGCCCGTCGATGTCCATGTGCTCGAACAGGCCGTGCGCGTCCCACTGCGCGAATTCCGCGTCGCTGAGATCGGGAATCTGCTTGCGCACTTTCGCCTTCACCTGGTCGGCGGTCAGGTCGAAATCCAGCCGCATGCGCCGCATACGTTCGCGCTGGAATTCGAACGCGCGCCGTGCGTCCGCAGGCAGGTTCGATTGCTTCAGCGTCGCATCGATGCGCGCATCGGCCGCCTTGAATTGCCCGTCCGTCACCAGCTCGACGATGGCGCTCAGGTCGCGATTGGCCGGAACCACCGGAGGAATGCCGGAAGCGTGGGCCGCGATGGGCAACAGCACGGACAACGCGAACAAGGCCAGCAGCCGAAGCGCGTGCGCCGTCACGGCTCGTTCCCCACTGGTTTGGGCGCAAGCAACGGCTTCAGGTAATCCGGCTTGCCCTGCTCGCGCACGAGGTGCGGATACTTCAAGCCGCCGTCGTAGTGCACCGTGTACGTCGCAACGGCACCATCGCTGCGCGCCTGGATCTGCAACGGCTGTTTGCTCTTCTGCGCCGCGGCGATCGCGTCGTGCAACACCTGCGCGCTGTACGCATGGCCGTCAACCGACACCATCTGCATGCCGGGCGCGAGCCCCGCCTTGAACGCCGGTCCCTGCCACAACACGTCCTCGATCTCGCCATCCGTGCCCAGGAACAGGCCGACGGAAAACATCGCGTTGATGCCGCGGCCTTCCAGTTCGCCCATGCCGACGTTTTCCAGCGCGCTTTCGTAGGCCGAAGGTTTGTCGGTGTAGACCAGCTTCCAGCCGCTGGCCTCGATGCCGGACAGCAGCGGCACCTGGTCGTCCGTGCCGTCCACCCACGTGTGCAGGAACGTCGCCCAGTCGTAGGGCTGGATCTTGTCGAGCGCCTTCACGACATCATCGAAATCGTAGGTGTGCGTGACGAAGCTGCCGTTGTCGATGCCGAAGAACGCGCGCGCGAAATCATCGATGTCGCGTTTGCCATGGCTCAGGTCACGAATCTTCATGTCCACCGCCAGCCACAACAGTTCGCCTTCGGGATAGAAGTCGTTCTGGCGGCGCCAGTTGGACCAGGCTTCGGGCGCGCCGTAATCGACCGCAACGGTGGTATCGATCAGCGGCCGCCATGCGCGGCCGGTGCGGTGTGCCATCCGCGCCGCGCGGTAAGCGACCACGTCGCGCCAGGTTTCCGGCGACCACAGGCCGCTGCGCACAGTGAGCGTGTCGCCGAGGTACACCGTCAGCCCTTCGTACACCCACAGCAACTTCGGTTTTTCGGGCTGCTCGAAATCGGGTTGCCACAAGCCCGCCGGCCGCATGAACTTGCCGTTCCACGAATGCGTGTATTCGTGCGGCAGCAGCGAGCCGTCGAGCATGAAATGCGCGGGATCGGCGAACATTTTCGAGCCGCTGCGGGCCTTGTCGTCGCTGGACTGGTGGTGTTCGAGACCACCCTTGGCGGTGTGGTCGCTCAAGACCAGCAGCAGGTGGTAACTGTCGTAATGGTGCGAATGGAACAGCGCCTGCGCCTGCTCGATCAGGTGATGGAAGCCCGCGCTTTGCTGATCCGTGATCGCGATCGCGGCGGCGCTGTCGCCCACCATGTCGAGGTAGCGGTGCACCGGCGAGCCCTTCGGGGTCAGGTCGATCTCGCGGAAATACCTGCCGGCGATCACCGGCGAATCGACCAGCGTGTTGTACGGCACCGGCCCGAAGGTGATCTGCTTGCCGTCGCGCTTCTCGGTCTGCAGCGCGCTGCCGTAATGCCAGTCTGCCGGGATCACCAGCGACGGCTGGAACATCTGATCCTTGGTCGGCGTGCCCGCGCGGTACAGCGAAACGTGGTCCCATGTGAGGTCGATGAGATTGCGAGTCACGCGGTCGCTCGAAGGAAACTGGAAGCTGATGTCGAGCTGGTGCACGCCTTGGGGCACCGTCAGATGGAACGTGAAACGATCCAGCTCGTCGCGCTGCCACGCAATGCGCTGCCCTTTGCCTGAGAACTCGAGGCCCATGATGTCTCCGATGGGGCCGTCCGGTGAATGATCGCCGGGAATCCACTTCGGGTAATACAGCGTCAGCGCGCCCGGTTCGACCGGCATTACTTCGTGGACGTACAGGACCTTCTGGCCGGGATCGGGCAGGCTCACCGTCAAGGTGACCTGGCCCGGCACCTGCGCGGCGAAGCACGACATGGATGCGACGAGCACCAACGCGCACGAAAACCATGACAACCGCTTCATGTTTCCCTCCAAATAGTTTGCGCCGCACATTCGCGCGGCGTCACGCCGCCTGGATGCGCCGTTGCCGCCACATCCACAGGTAGTACAGCGGCAGGCCGACCAGCGTGATCAGGATGCTGGCGATGGTGGACCAGAACTGCGCGTACAGCGCGTTCGCGACCACCACGAAGGTCGCCAGCACGAACAGCGCAGGAATCACCGGATAGCCGAGCGTGCGGTACGGGCGCGGAACGTCCGGACGCGTCCTGCGCAGGATGAACAGGCCGATCACGCACAAGGCGAGGAACGGCCAGATGCCCAGCACGTAGGCTTCCGCGAGCTGCATGAAATCGCGCAGCAGCACGTAGATCACCGCGATCACCACGATGAAAGCGATCGCGACGTAAGGCGTTTCGTATTTCGGATGGATCTTGCCGACGGTGCGGAAGAACAGGCCGTCCTCGGCCATCGCGAAAAACACCCGCGGGGTCGAGAGGATGCTGCCGTTCAAGGTGCCGAATACCGACAACATCACCAGCGCACCGACCAGCGATGCGCCCGCGCGGCCCAGCACCACTGTGGCGGCGTCGGTGGCGACGGACTTCGAGGTCGCCAGTTGCGGCAACGGCAACGCGCGCAGGTAGGCGACATTGATCAGCAGGTAAACCACCATCACCAGCACGACGCCGCCGATCAGCGCCATCGGCAAGTTGCGGCCCGGGTTTCGGACCTCGCCCGAAAGCGTGGTCAGGTTCTCCCAGCCGTCGTAGGCCCACAACGCCGCGATCAGGCCAATGCCGATGCCCGACCATTTCGCCACGCCCATCGGCTCGGCATTCAGCGGGTTGCGCTCGCCGCCCGGCGCGAGGAAGAAGATCGTCGCCGACAACCCCACGATCGCCAGCACCTTGGCCGCGGTCGACAGATTCTGGATGTAGGCGCCGAGTTTCACCGAACGGTAATTCGCAGCGGCGACCAGCACGATCAGCACCGCGGCAATCGCATGCTGGACTTGTCCCGGAATCGGCACGAAGAACCCGAGGTATTCGGAAAACATCAACGCCTGCGCCGCCCACGAGATCGGCTGGGTCAACAGGAACATCCAGCCGAACAGGAACGCGAGCGGACGTCCATACGCCTCGCGCAGATACACGTAAGGTCCGCCGGCCGCGGGATACATCGCCGCCAGTTCCGCGATCGACAGCGCGCCGAACAGCGCGACGATGCCGCCGAGGATCCACACCAGCGCGATGCCGGTGAGATTGCCGGTATCCGCCGCGATGCCCGAGGGCACCCGGAAGATGCCGCTGCCGATGATCACGCCCACCACCACGGCCATGCCGGTGGCGAGTCCGAGTTTGCGCGGCAGTTCGCGCCGTGCGCCGGTTTGCGATTCGCTCATGACCGCCGATCGTACAGGTTCATCGCGACGCTGTTGAAGGTTCCTGTCGCAGCCGCTTTCGCAAACCCGCGGCGCGGAAACGCGACGGATGGCGCGTCTTGCGTGCGTTCATCGCCACGCGCCGCAGCCCAGACCATAACCCCCAGCTATGCCGGGTGCCCGTCTTTTCATTGGTGGTGTTTGCGGGCCCATGAGTATGCTCGACGGCATGCCGGAATGCGGCCCGTCCGCAACGGCTGCGAACTTCGATTCATGCGAAAAGCTGGCGTCTGGAGGGGCCCACGTTCGCACGTCGCACACTTTGCGATGCCGCAACGTCAGTGGCCGCACCACGGCAAGGCACACCGGTGTCTCACCAATGCGGAGTGGGTAACATGAAGAGCAAGTCCCGGCGCGCGTCGCGCCGCAACAACCTTTTCCGGCGCAAGGCGCTCGCCATCGCGATCGGTTCGGCTGCACTCGGCATCACCGCCGCGGCCTGGGGCCAGGCGGTCAACGGCACGATCTACGGCACGGTCCCCGTGGCGCCGGGCGAGACCATCCAGATCGTCGGTGGCGCGGGTTTCAACCGCACCATCACGGTCGGGCCATCCGGAAAATATTCGATCACCCTGCCCGTCGGCACCTACACGGTGTCGCTGCTGCAGGACGGCAAGGTCGTGCAGAGCCGCAGCGGCGTCAGCCCGGTGGCGGCCGGCGCGGTGGCGGTCGATTTCGCGGGATCGGCGAACGCGGTGCAGACACTCGGCGCCGTCAACGTCACCGCCAACCGGATTCCCGCCATCGACGTGACAACGACCAACCAGGTCACCACGATCACGTCGAAGCAGTTGCAGCAGTTGCCGCTGCAGCGCACCGCCGAAGACATCGCGATGCTGGCGCCCGGCGTCGGCATGGGTTCGCCGGAACTGGTCGGTGGCCCGCTGGGCACGCCCATCAATGTGTTCGGCGGCGCCTCGACGGCGGAGAACGCGTATTACGTCGACGGCATGAACACCACCGAGATGCTCAACAACCAGGGCGGCATTACCTTGCCCTACGGCGCCATCGAACAGCAGCAGACGTTCATCAGCGGCTACGACGCGCGCTACGGCCGCTCGATCGGCGGCGTGATCAACCAGATCGGCAAGAGCGGCTCCAACGAGTGGCACTTCGGCGCGCGCGCCTCGTGGCAGCCGGCGAGCTGGCGCTCGGATCCGGTCAACTACTACTTCAACAATCCCCTGGTGACGGATGAACCCGGTTACATGCCCGGGGACATCGCCGTGTACCGCAAGGACAACAGCAGCAGCGAGACGATCTACGACGCCTATGCCAGCGGCCCGATCATCAAGGACAAGTTGTTCTTCTTCGTGGGCGCGGAGCAGGACAACAGCAGCTACAAGACGACCGGCGAGTTCGGCGGCACACCCCTGAGGGAAAACTTCACCGTCCACGACCCGAAGCTGTACGCGAAGCTGGACTGGAACATCAACGACAGCAACATCCTTACCGTGACCGGGTTGCAGAACGAGCACAAGGTGTGGGGCGATCTTTACGATTTCGACTATGACACCTTGAAACCCGGCAATTTCGAGGGCCAGGACCAGATCAACAAGACGGCTTTCAGGATGTGGGTGGCCAACTACACGTCCTACATCACCGACAACCTGACCCTCAACGCGATGCTGGGCAAGGTGCACGGCGAGTACTACACGCAGCTTCCCGTCGAATCACCGCTGCCGTACATTGCAAACACTTCGTTCCAGGATCCCCGGCTCGTGCCGCCGGGCGGCTATGGCAACGCGCAACCCAGCTCGACGGTCGCCTTTCCCGGGCACAGCGAATCGGTGATGAACTACCGGGTGAGTCTCGACTACAAATGGGACACGCACGACTTCCAGGTCGGCATCGACAACATCAACTCCTGGGATCTTCTCGACGGTTCCGTCAATACCGGACCGGGTTACCAGTGGATTTACGGCAAGAGCGATCCCGGCGCGCCGATCATGAACAGCGATCCAAACGCCCCGCCGTACGTTGGCCCGTCGACCCAGTGCTACAACGGTACCTGTTACTACGTGCAGCAGCACGTCGATATCAGTACTGCCTCGATGCGCGTCGCCCAGCATGCCGCGTATGTGATGGACAACTGGCAGGTCACGCCCAATCTGCTGCTGAACCTGGGCCTGCGCGACGATTCGTTCGTCAACTACGACGCGTCGGGCGAGCCTTACATCCGCGCAACCAAGCCCCAATGGGCACCGCGCCTGGGCTTCAGCTGGGACGTGCACGGCGATTCCACCCTGAAGGTATTCGGCAACGCGGGACGCTACTTCCTGGCACTGCCGACGCAGGTGGCGCTGTCGATTGCCGCGCCCGTGACGAACGCGGGCGTGTACTACACGTACACCGGCATCGATCCGGAAACGGGTGAGCCGACCGGACTCACCGCGATACCGCAGAATCCGGCGCCCCCGCACGGCGTCTCGATCGACAGCGAATACGGCCAGGCGAAGGACCCGCGCATTTCCGCATCGCAGAACATCAAGAACGAGTTCTCCGACAACTACGTGCTGGGCATGCAGCAACAGTTCAACATGCTGGGCACGAACTGGGTGTTCGGCGCCACCGCCACCTACCAGAAGATGAGCCGCATCATCGACGATTTCGATGACGAGCAGATCGAATGTGCCGCCGGCCGCGCGCAGGGCTATGCCTGGATGACCACGCAGAATTGCCCGGATTTTGCGCAAAGCCTGGTCCTGATCAACCCGGGGGTGACGCAGAACATCCTGATGAAGGCGCCGGACGGCAGCCTGGTTCCGGTGACCCTCACGGCTGCGGACCAGCAGTTCCCGCGCGGGCCGACCCGCAAGTACTACTCGCTGGATCTTTCGCTTTCGCACGAGTGGGACGGCAAGTGGTTCGCCAAGTTCGACTACGTGTGGGCCCAGACTATCGGCAATACGGAAGGCCCGGTCAGCACCTACTCGCAGCAGAGCGGCTCGTACGAATCGATCACGACCGCGTGGGACTTCCCGTTGCGAATGGACAACTCGTACGGCTTCCTGCCCAACGATCGCCGCAACACGTTCAAGATCTATGGCGCGTATGCGATCAACAAGGACTGGACCATCGGCGGCAACCTGTATATCGCATCGGGCACACCGCGCCTGTGTCGCGGCCATTACGGGCCGGATCAGCAGGCGGGTTCGGGCACCTATTACTGGTGCGGCGGCGTGCCCGTGCCGCCGGGTTCGATCGGCCGCTTGCCGTGGACCCATCAGTTGAGCCTCAACGTGGATTACAAACCGAAGTGGGCCGACCACAAGCTCGACTTCAATTTCGCCATATTCAATGTCTTCAACGAACAGACACCGGTGTTCTACAACGACTTCTTCGGAACCACCAGCAGCCCGAACGAAGACTACGGACGCGTCCAGGACACGCGATCGCCGCGCTACGCCAGGTTCTCGGTTTCGTACGATTTCTGAGTCTCCCTACTCACTCTCCCCCGCCGGGCGCGAGCCCGGCGTTTTTTTTAGCCCTGCGATTCGCCGCTCCAGCCTTTAGTATTGATCCATCGTCGATGATGAAGTGAACGCGCTTTCGATGTCGCCCTCGGTGCAAGACCCCTTGCAGCGGCCGCTCTCACGAACGGCCGCACGTTTCCTGGCCCGTGCGCGCAAGGAATGGGAACAACGGCAATACGAGGCCGCCGAACGATCGCTCATCAGCGTGCTGGCGCTGGCTCCAGAGCATCCCGACGCGGTCCGGTTGCTGGGCATGGTGGCGCAGCGCCGTGGCCATCACGCCAAGGCGATCGATTGTTTCCGGAAGCTGCTGGCGATTTTTCCTGACGACGACGAATTGCACGTCGGGCTCGGCATCGCGTTGTTCGAGCAGAACCAGCCCGAACAGGCGCTCGTGCATTTCCGCCAGGCCTGCACGCTGGCGCCCGATTCCGCGTCTGCGTGGTTCAACTTCGGCGAGGCGCTGGGCCGACACGCACGATCGCACGACTCGATCGAGGCGTTGCAACGTGCAGTGCAACTCAACCCCTCGCACATCCCCGCGCGCTTGTCGCTCGCGCGCGTGCAGGCCAGCCTCGGCCAGATCAGCGCAGCGGTCGCGGGCTATCGCGAAGTGGTGCGCCGCGATCCGGGCAACGCCGAAGGCTGGTTCGGTCTGTCGAACCTCAACACGGTGCGCTTCGACGCCGCCGACGCGGCACGCATGCAGCAGGCGTTGGCACGTCCCGGCCTGGTGGGGCGCGATTACGAGTTGCTGGCTTTCAGTTATGCGAAGGCGCTGGAAAACCAGGGCGAACACGCGCAGGCGTACGAGGTGTTCGCGCGTGCCAACGCTTCGCGCCGCCAGCGCGTGAAGTGGGATGCCGCGGGCGAACGCAGGCGCGTCGATGCGATCCTGCGCGTGTTCGAGAACGAGCTGCCCGCGCCGATCGATCCCGAGTTCGGCCACGAAGCCATCCTGATCGTCAGCATCCCGCGCTCCGGTTCGACCCTGGTCGAGCAGATCCTCGCTTCGCATCCGGAGGTCGAGGGCGCGAACGAAATCAAGGACATGACTCACGTCATTGATGAGGAAACTGCGCGCCGGCAATCCGCGTTTCCGCTGTGGGTGCCCGATGCCGGCGCGGAAGATTGGCAGCGGATGGGTCGCGAATATCTCGCGCGCACCGCACGCTGGCGGATGAGCAAGCCGCGTTTCACGGACAAGAGTCTGGTCACCTGGTACCTGGTCGGCGCGTCATTGGCGATGATGCCGGCATCGCGCGCGATCATCGTGCGGCGCGATCCGGTCGAAACCTGCCTCGGCTGCTTCCGCCAGTGCTTCAGCGAAAACAGCGGTTTCGCCTGCAGCATGGACGAGCTGGCCGACTACTGCATCGACTTCCTGCGGCTCACGCGCTTCTGGCTGAAGAAATATCCGGACCGCGTGATGGACCTGCAATACGAAACGCTGGTCGCCGATCCGGAAGCCGAGGTGCGCCGTATGCTGGATTTCTGCGGCCTGCCCTTCGATCCCGCCTGCATCGATTTCCACAAGACCGCACGCACCGTGCAGAGCCTGCCCAGCGCGGCGCAGGTACGTCAGCCGATCCGCCGCGACACCGCCCGCAGCACGTTGTACGGCGACAAGCTGGATCGGTTGCGCGAGCGGCTGCGAGAAGCCGGAGTAGTTTCGGAATGACTGGGAATCCGCGTCGTATCGAAACCGTTCGTGTTGAGCGTAGCGGAGCGAAGCTCCGCGAAGTCGAAACACACCCTTCGACTTCGCGCCTTCGGCGCTACGCTCAGGGCGAACGGAAAATTGAAACCGTTTTTGAGTGCGCGTTGCGTGTCTCTCGCCCCTTGCTGACCTGTCTGGTATTGGGAATGTTGGCCGCCTGCGCACCGCTGCCTCCGCGCAACCCCATCGCCACGTGGGTGCCCTCGAAGAACTACGACATCCGCAAGCCGCAGTTGATCGTGCTGCACTTCACTAACGAGGATTCCGCGCAGCAGGCGCTGGACACGCTGCGCACCGCCAACAGCGGCGGCCCGGTCAGCGCGAATTACCTGATCGGCCGCGACGGCCACATCTACCAGCTGGTCAGCGACGTCGATCGCGCGTGGCACGCGGGCGGCGGGCGCTGGGGCACCATTACCGACGTGAACTCGGCGTCGATCGGCATCGAGATCGACAACAACGGCCACGTGCCCTTCCCGCCTGCGCAGATCGATAGCTTGCTGCGCCTGCTCACCGATGTCACCGCTCGCTGGCATATCTCGCGCGCGCAGATCATCGGCCACGAGGACATGGCGCCATCGCGCAAGGATGATCCGGGTCCGCTGTTCCCGTGGGCGACGCTGGCCGCGCACGGTTTCGGCCTGTGGCCCGATCCGGGTTTCGAACGCCTCGTGCCGCCGCCGGGCTTCAATCCGTGGACGGCGTTGTCGGTCGTCGGCTATTCGCTGGACGATCCGAACGGCACGGTGCGCGCGTTTCACAATCACTTCCGCGGCATGGGCGGCGACACGCTGGACGCCGAGGACATGAAGATCCTCTACAACCTCGTCGGCAAGATCGAGCGCGGCGATACGGAAAAGTGATCGCGTGGATCAGGTCGAAACGGCGAAGCCACGCGCGGCGTCGTAGCGGTCACGCGGCGTCGGCTCGCGACGCCGCCGATACCTTGAAATGTCCAGTCCTTCGCCGCTGATCTCGGGCATCGCGCCCGCCATCAAGTCCGCAAGATAGCGCCCCGATCCGCACGCCATCGTCCAGCCGAGCGTGCCGTGGCCGGTGTTGAGCCAGAGGTTCTTGAAAGGCGTGGCGCCGATCACCGGCGTGCCGTCCGGCGTCGCCGGCCGCAGGCCCGCCCAGAATTCGCCCTGCTTCAAGTCACCGCCTTGCGGATACAAGCCGGCGACGACGTTTTCCAGCATCGTCCTGCGTCGCACCGGTTCCGACAAATCGTAGCCGCACACGCCCGCGGTGCCGCCGGCGCGGAGGCGATCATCGAAACGGGTCACGGCGATCTTGTGCGTTTCATCCAGCACCGTCGACCGCGGCGCCATGGCCGGATTCGTGATCGGCACGGTCAACGAATAACCCTTCAACGGATACACCGGCAGCTTGATCCCGAGCGGCGCGAGCAGGCGCGGCGTGTAGCTGCCCAACGCCAGCACGAACTTGTCGGCGCGCTCCAGCTTGCCGTCGATGCGCGCGCCGGTGATGCGATCGCCCGACCACGCGAGTTCTTCCACCGTGGACATGAAACGGAACACCACGCCCTCCGACTTCGCGCGCTCGGCCAGCAGGTGCGTGAACAACGCGCAGTCGCCGGTCTGGCCTTCGGGCAGGCGCAGCGCGCCGGTGAACTGGTCGACGACGCCGGCCAGCGCGGGTTCCACTTTCACGATGCCGGCACGGTCGAGCAATTCGTACGGCACGCCGTGTTGTTCCAGCACGGCGATGTCATTGCCGGCGTCGTCGAGTTGCGCTTGCGTGCGGAACAACTGCAGCGTGCCGAGCTTGCGGTCTTCGTAATCGAGGCCGAGTTCGTCCGCGAGTTCATTGAGGCATTCGGTGCTGTAGCGCGCCAGCCGCAGCATGCGCGCCTTGTTGATCGCGTAGCGCCTGGCCGTGCAGTTGCGCAGCATCTGCAGCAGCCAGAGGTACTGGCGTGGATCGAGCCCCGGCTTGATCACCAGCGGCGCCTCGCGCGAGAACAGCCATTTCAGCGCCTTCAGGGGCACGCCCGGCGCGGCCCACGGCGCCGCGTAGCCGGGCGAAATCTGTCCCGCGTTGGCGAAGCTGGTTTCCAGCGCGGGAGCGGGTTCGCGATCGACGACGGTCACCTCGAAACCCGCGCGCGAGAGATACCACGCGCTGCTTACGCCAATGACGCCGCTGCCGAGAACCATTGCGTGCATGGGATGGGCGCTACTCAGCGTGATCGAATTCCGGCATCGCATCGAACAGGTCGCCCTTGCGCCACCTCGAAGCGCCCGGACGCGTGTACACGACCTTGCCGCCGATGATGGTGTAGAGCACGCGCGTGCGCAGGATGTCGTTGGCCGGCATCGTCAGCAGATCGCCCGAAAACACGTCGATGTCGGCCAGCTTGCCGGGCGTCAGCGAACCCAGTTCGTGTTCCTCGAACATCGCGTAGGCGTTGTTCCAGGTGTAGGACTTCAATTCCTGCACCGGCGTCTTGGCCTCGGCCGGGAAGAAGGTCTTCCTGCCGTGGTCGTAGGCGCGGTTGACGCCGCAATAGAACACCGGGATGGGGTTGGTGTCCTCGACCGGCGTGTCGGTGCCGTCCAGCACGATCGCGCCGCTGTCGATCAGCTTCTTCCATACGTACGCGCCCTCCTTCGCACGCTGCTCGCCGATCCGCGGAACCACCATCGGCGCATCCGAGCAGGTATGGATCGACTGCATCGACGCGATCACGCCCATCCCGGCGAAGCGCGGAATGTCGGCGGGATTCAGGTGCTGCGCGTGCTCGATGCGGAAACGCAACGCATGAGCGGCCGGATCTTCCTCGAAGATTTTCTGGTACATGTCCAGCACTTCGCGGTTGGCGCGGTCGCCGATCGCGTGGATCGCAACCTGGAAGCCGTCGCGCACCGCGATGCGCGCGATCTGCGCGAGGTCGTCCATCGGCGTGACGTTCTTGCCGGTGATGCCCGGCGCGTCACTGTAGGGTTTCAGGAACCAGGCGCTGCGCGTGCCCAGCGCACCGTCGGAAACATCCTCACCCACGCCGCGCACGGTGAAGTGATTGTCGGCGTAACCGATGGTCTTGTACTTCGCGAGGTTCTTGTCGAGGCTGGCGACGTCCGTGACGCCAACATAGACGTACAACCGCAGCGGGAAGCTCCCGTCCGCCACGCCTTTCGCAACCTGCTGCTTCAGCCAGTCGATCGTTTCGAAGTCTTCACCCTGATCGACGAAGCTGGTGATGCCCTTGCTGATCTCGTTCTGCACCGCGAGCCTCAATTCCTTCTCGTGGCGCGCCGCCTGCTCCGCGGGTGGCAAGTGCTCGAGGTATTTCTGGTACGCGGCGTACACAGGGTCCGCCGCGGTGTCCTTCAGCATGCCGATCGCGTGGCCCTGCGCGTCGCGTACGATGGTGCCGCCCACGGGATCGGGCGTCTTGTCGGTGATGCCGGCGAACTTCAACGCGAGCGCGTTGGCGTACAGGCCGTGATAACTCGCCGTCGTCAGCAGCACCGGATTGTGCGGCGACGCGGCATTCAAACCCGCCGGCAGCGGCAGGCCATCCAGGTTCGGCTGCGGCACGCGGTTCCATTTGCTCTCCAGCCACCCGAATCCGACGATCCATTCGCCCGGCTTGGCCTTGGCGACCGCGGCCTTCACCATCGCGACCACGCCGTCCCAGTTCTGCGCCTTGCCGACGTTGATCTGCATCAGCGACTCGCCGGTCTGCATCAAGTGCCCGTGGCCCTCGATGAAACCGGGCGTCACGAACGCGCCGTGCAGGTCGAGCACTTTCGTCTGCTTGCCGATGTAATGCGAAATCGATTCATTGCCGCCGACTGCAAGGATCCTGCCGTCGCGGATCGCCAGCGCCTGCGCTTGCGGCTGCAGCGGATCGAGCGTGGCGATGGTCGCGTCGCGCAACACGAGGTCCGCCGGTTGCAGCGGCGGCGGAAAACCCGGAACCGGCGCGCTCGCCGCGAAGGCGGCCGCGGTGAAGGCCATCGCGGCCACCGGAAACAAACTGCGGAACGATTTCATCGAACCCCTCCACTGCACGGGCCGCGCAGACGCGCGGCCCGTCAACATACAACGAATGCCGCTACCAGCGGTACGCGATCCTGGTGTAGAAGTACGCGCCGCTGAATCCGAACGGCGACAGTTGCGAGTACGGGAACACGCCGTTGGTGTTTTCGTCCGCGCGTGTCCGATCGGGATAGTTGTTGAGCACGTTGTCGCCGCCCAGTGTGAAGGTCCACTTGTCCATGAAATAGTTCACGTTGAGATCCAGCGTCCACTCGGGCGAATACACCTGGTCGTAGATGTAGCTGGTCGAGCTGTAATCAGTGACCGAACCGTAGCGGGTCAGCGTGCCGCCGACTTCCCAGTTGCCGACGTCGTAGCGCTCATCGAGGATCAGCTTGCTGCGCGGCGCGGCGTCGGCCATCAGGCCCTTGATGGCGTTGCGGTTCAAGCGCTGGAAGTTGACGCCCAGCGAGTCGAGGATCGCGGGATTCGGCTCGACCTTGGTGACCTTGTTCTTGTGGTAGTCAGCGCTCAAGGTCGTGTTGAGCGTGCCAGCATCGCCGAAATCGGAACGGTACGTCGTCACGATGTCGATGCCCTGCGAACGCACCGTGCCGGCGTTCGTGAAGTAGTTGAAGCCGCTGTATCCGGGATTTGTGACGCCGTTGCTCGCCAGGTAGGCCTGCACTTCGGGCGTCGTCAGCGGAATGGTGCTGGACAGCGCGATGCGGTTGTCGACGGTGACCTGGTAGAGATCGAGCGTGGCGGTGAACGCATTGCTGGGCGTCCACACCACGCCGATCGTGTAGTTCCTGGCCTTCTCCGGCTTCAACGGCTCGCCGCCCAGCAGCGCCGCCAGCGGCATGGTCGAGGGCACGATGCCGCGCAAGTAGATGCCTTCCGGCAAACCCAGGTTGTTGCCCGCGCCAAAGAACGTGGACGAAGTTTCGAAGTAGTGTTCCTGACCCAGCGTCGGCGCGCGGAAACCGGTCGATACCGTGCCGCGCAACGCGAACGCCTTGTTGAATTCGTAGCGGCCCGACACCGCGTACGAAGTGTTGCTGCCGAAGTCCGAATAGTTGGAATGCCGCGCCGACAACGACATGTCGAAGGCGTCGGTGAGGTTCGATTCCAGTTGCACGTATTCGGCCAGGCTGTGGCGCGCGACCGAAATCGCGTCGGCCGGCGACCAGCCGGCGAAGCCCTGTGCGCCGCCGGCGGCGTCGGTATGCGTGGTGCTGATGTAGTAGGAACCGAGATCACCCGGCGCCACGCTGTAGCTCTGCCGCAGCCACTGCGTGCCGAACGCGACGTTCAGCGGATGCGACAGCCAACCCACGTCCAGCGGCTTGGAAATGTCGATGTCGAAGGTCTGCTGCTTCGCGCGCAGGATGCCGTCGTGGAACTCGGTCGGGCTGGTGCCGAAGTCCGCCAGCATCGCGAAGTTGGTGGTGTTTTCCGTCGCGTAGGAAACGCGGTTGCCGCCGGTGTTGGCGCTGACGTCCCAGTTCCAGCCGTCGATCTGTCCGCGCAATCCGGCGACCAGCGCGCTGTCGGTCGAGACGCCGCGTTCGTGCGGCAGGAATCCGTCCGGGAAAGGGCTGATGGCCAGCCACGGACTTTTCGGATACGGCGTGTTGAGGCCGTAGCGGTAGAAGTCGTACGGTGTGCCTTCGCGCCGTCCGAAGTGTCCGTAGGCGTAGAACTGCACGTTGGGCGTGATGTCGTATTGCCCGTTGATCAGCGCGTTGGAATCCCTGAACGGCACGACGCCGTAGTGGAACAGCGTGCCGTATTGCGCGAGGCCAGGACGGACGTCCGGTTCGGCGCGGTTGGTTTCATCCTGGTTGCCGTCTTCGAGGCTGAAGCGCATCCAACCCTTGTCGCCCAGCGACACGCCGAAGTTGCCGGCGCCGCGCCAGGTCCTGCCGTCGCCCGCGGAATATTGTCCGGCCGTGGCCGTGACCGAGCCGCCCTGCGCGCCTTTCTTCAGGATCACGTTGACCACGCCCGCGATCGCGTCGGAGCCGTATTGCGCGGACGCACCGTCGCGCAGCACTTCGATGTGGTCGACCGCGGACAACGGAATCGTGTTGAGGTCGTAGCCCTGCGAACCGACGCCGATGTTGGCGAGCGTCATCACCAGTGCACCGGGATGCCAGCGCTTGCCGTCCACCAGCACCAACACTTCATCGGGCGGCATGCTGCGCAACTGGAACGGACGCTGGAAGGCTTCGAGATCCGACGCGGGCGACATCGGAAAGTTCAGCGACGGAATCGCGCGCGACAGCGCGGTGCCGAAATCGAAGGCACCGGTCTGCCGCAATGTTTCGCCGGAGACGACGTCGACGGGCTGCAACGAATCCTTCAATGTGCGGCCGAGCACGCGCGTGCCTGTCACCACCACCGTAGAGAGCGTCGCGGCCTGCTTGGCCTGATCGAAGGACGTCGCGGGCGGCTGCGGATTCGTGTCCGCTTGCGTGGATTGCGCCGCCGCCGTGCCCGCCAGCGCCAGCAGCACCGAGGCCGCCAGCAGGGTCGGAACGATTTGCATGGCACGCTTGTTCATTGCACTCCCTCCGCGTTCGGGCGCCGCTTCCGGCAGCGGCCCCGCTGTTGTGAGCTTCAATATCCCTTTCCGGTCGAGCGTAACCACGAACGCGCCGGTGCCGCCAATGAAAAGGCGGGCACAAGGCATAACTTGCAGTTGTAGTCGTGCAGTTCAGAATGGGCGCGTTCAACTGCCCGTCAACATCCGCTGCGCGAGTTGCTTGACCAGGTCGAGGAAGCGCTTCTGCACCGGATTCGGCGGGCTGTCGGGACGGTGCATCGCGTACAGCACGACATCGAGCTGCGGCCGCAAGGGCCGCAGCTGCACGCTGTGCGCGCCGCAGCGCGCCGTGAACGGATCGACCAGCGCCAGGCCTTCACCCTTGGCGACCAGCGATTGCGCGAGCTGGTAGGTCTGTACCGACACCGCGATGCGCGGCGCGGGTTCGACCTGCGCCAGATGGCTTTGCAGCATGCTGCCCAATGCATCGCGCACGGTGATGCCGATCAGCGGCTGGCCGGCCAATGCGTCGATCGGCAGCGGCTGCGACAGTTCCCTTTCCGGCCACCAGCCCGGCGGCGCGATCACCATCACCTGGCCGCGGCACAACACTTTCTGCCGCAGGTTCTGGTGCCCGGTGTCCTGCAAGGTCAGGCCGATGTCGGTTTCGCGCAGCGTCAGCGATTCGCACATCGCGGCCGAGTGCTGCGTGGACAATTCGATGATCGCGTCGGGAAACGCCTTGCGCAGCAACACGGTCGCTGCGGGCAGCAGGTTCATCGCCAGCGTGGGTGTGCAGGTGACGCGCAGCGGGCTGCTGCCCGGCTGGCCCATGTTGGTAGTGAGCCGCTGCAGTTCGTGCACGTCCTGGATGATTTTCTCGATGCGGTCGCGCAGCACCAGTGCCTGCTGCGTCGGTTGCAGGCGGCCGCGCACGCGGCTGAACAAGGCAAAGCCGAGCTTGTCCTCGGCGTGCTGCAGCGCCTTGCTGGCGGCCGGCTGCGAAATGTTCAAAAGCTTCGCCGCGCCGGTCAGGCTGCCGGTGGTCAATACCGCATGGAAAAGTTCGATGTAGCGCAAACGCATGACGGGAACCCTCGCTCGGCGAATCATCGCATGCGTGCGCGGCGCCGGCCCGGGCCGAAAGTATGGGCCGGCGCGCACTTCGCCGGTACACTGCCGCGCGCCCGGTTCACAACCGCCAGTTATGCCACGTGCCCGTCTTTTCATTGGCAGGCGGCGCGCGGCCACGGGTAACCTTTTGCGGGCCATTCGAGCAGCGCGATGGATACCCGAAGGAAAGACATCATGTCCGAACAGGGCGAAGCAGCCGGCCGCGGCCACTGGGGACCGCCTTACCTGCTGTACCTCGGCAAGGCCGCCGACGAACTGTCCATCAAGACCGCGCGGGGACTGGCCTTCTGGCGCCCCGAATGGTGCGTGGGCCAGCATCGGCATCCCGACTGCCGCTACACGCTCGGACTGACCGATCTCGGCTTCGCGCAGGCCAGGGCCGCGGGCGCCGACACCATGGTCATCGGCAACGCCAACGCGGGCGGCGTGATGGCGCCGGAAACCGTCACCGACATCATCGCGGCGCTGGATGCGGGCCTCAACGTGATCGCCGGCCTGCACCAGAAGTTGCGCGACAACTCGCGCATCGTCGCGGCGGCGGAACGCAACGGCCGCACCTTGTTCGATGCGCGCGAGTTCACCCGCAAGATTCCGGTCGGCGACGGCCGCAAGCGCGCGGGCAAGCGCGTCCTCACCGTCGGCACCGACTGCTCGGTCGGCAAGATGTACACCACGCTCGCGCTGGAACGCAGCATGCGCCAACGCGGGCTGACGGCGGATTTCCGCGCCACCGGACAGACCGGCATCTTCGTCGCCGGCGGCGGCATTCCCATCGATTCGGTGATCGCCGATTTCATTTCCGGCGCCGCCGAGTGGATTTCGCCCGCGCGCGAAGACGGCGGCTGGGATTTGATCGAAGGCCAGGGCTCGCTGTTCCATCCCTCGTATGCGGGCGTGTCGCTGGGCTTGCTGCACGGCGCGCAAGCCGATGCGCTGGTGCTGTGCCACGAGGCCGGCCGCAAGCACATGCGCGGGCTGCCGGATTACCCGATGCCAGACCTCAAGCTGTGCCTTGAAACCAACCTCACCGCCGCGCGCCTCACCAGTCCGAACGTCAAGGCCGTCGGCGTCGCGCTCAATACGTCGAATCTCGACGCGGGCGAAGCGCTCGCCGAGTGCCGCAGGATCAGTGGCCAACTCGGCCTGCCCTGCCTCGACCCGGTGGCCATGGGCGTCGAAGCCATCGTCGACAACCTGCTTGCATGCTGCGGCAACTGAATATCCGCCACTGCAGCCTGCCGCTGCGCGCGCCGTTTCGAATCTCGCGCGGCGTCAAGCACGCCGCGGACGTGGTGACGGTCGAGCTCGCGCAGGGCGACTGCAGCGGACGCGGCGAATCGGTGCCCTATCCGCGCTACGGCGAATCCATCGCGTCGGTGCTCGATGAAATCGAAGCGCTGCGCAAGGATTTGTGCGCGGGCATGGGCCGCGACGAATTGCAGGCGCGCATGCATCCCGGCGCGGCGCGCAACGCGGTCGATGCCGCGATGTGGGACTTGGAAGCGAAACTCACCGGCGTGCCCGTGTGGACGCAGTTGGCGCGGCCGCCCCGCACGCCGCTGGTGTCGGCGCTCACCGTCAGTCTCGACACGCCGGACGCGATGGAACACGCGGCAGCGAAAATCACCGATGCGAAGCTCATCAAGATCAAGGTCGACGCCGACGATCCGGCGGCACGCATCGGGGCGGTGCGCCGCGCAGCGCCTGCGGCGCGCCTGATCGTCGATCCCAACGAAAGCTGGACTATCGACATCCTCGCCGAAACGATGCCGACGCTGGAACGCGCCGGCGTGAACCTGATCGAGCAGCCGCTGCCGGCCGCCGCCGATTCCGAGCTGCTGGGTTTCGCGAGCCGCATTCCGATCTGCGCCGACGAGGCCTGTCACACCAGCGCCGATCTGCCGCGCCTGCTGGAGCGCTACCAGGCGATCAACATCAAGCTCGACAAGACCGGCGGCCTCACCGAAGCGTGGCGCCTGCTGCGCGCCGCGCGCGCGCAGGGTTTCCGCATCATGATCGGCTGCATGGTGGGTTCATCGCTCGGCATCGCACCCGCATTGGAAATCGCGCGCGAAGCGGAGTTCATCGACCTTGATGGGCCGCTATGGCTGGCGCAGGATCATGCGGATGGCGTGAAGCTGGAACATGGTTTGTTGTCGCCGCCTGCGCCGGGATTCTGGGGCGAATGATGCGGATGCCGGCAGAGTGACGAGCTTTCCCCCTCTCCTCCAAGCGCTTTCTGCTTGGGGGAGAGAGATGGGGTGAGGGGCAGGTGTTTCGTGTCACAGAGCCGCCGCGTGAGTCTGAACTATCTTCCCCCTCACCCCGGCCCTCTCCCCCGAGCAAGAGCTGCTCGGGGGAGAGGGAGAAAAGCGCCACAATCTGCGGTTATGCCACGTGCAGCATTTTTCATTGGTGCCGCCCGCGGCCTGCGATTATTTTCGATTCGATCATCAGAAGGTGAAACCGATGTTTGAGCAATCCCCTCGCGCGAAAGCATGGCGACGCACCGCGCTGGCGGTCGCAATCACGGCGTGCACCACCGTTGCCGTCGCGCGCGACACCCGTCCCGCCGCGCCCGATTTTTCGCACGCACCCGCCGCAACCCGGGCGATGCTGGAGCAAGCCAAGCCGGTGACGGCGCAGCACGCGATGGTCGTTTCGGACCAGCACTACGCCACCGAAGCGGGCGTGCATATCCTGAAAGAAGGCGGCAACGCGATCGACGCCGCGGTCGCGGTCGGTTACGCGCTGGCGGTGACGCAACCGTGTTGCGGCAACATCGGCGGCGGCGGCTTCATGACCATCCACCTCGCCAATGGGCAAAACCTGTTCCTGAACTTCCGCGAGAAGGCGCCGGCCAAGGCGACGGCGAACATGTTTCTCGACGACAAGGGCAACGTGGTCGAAGGCCGCAGCACCGACACCTATCTCGGCATCGGCGTGCCGGGCACCGTGATGGGCCTGGATACCGCGCTCAAGAAGTACGGCACGATGAGCGTCGCGCAGGTCATCCAGCCCGCGATCAAGCTGGCGCGCGAAGGGTTCGTGCTGGAACAAGGCGACGTCGACATCATCAACGACGACCTCGAAGCGCTCAACAAGTATCCGGAATCGGCCGCGGTGTTCGGCCACGGCGGCAAGCCGTGGAAAGCCGGCGAGCGGCTGGTGCAGACCAATCTCGCCAACACGCTGGAAAAAATCGCCAAAGGCGGCACCGATGCGTTCTACAAGGGCCCTATCGCCAAGGCCGTGGTGAAAGCCAGCGACGCGCACGGCGGCATCCTCAGCATGCAGGACTTCGCCAGCTACAACGTGGAATGGAAGAAGCCGATCCAGTGCGAATACCACGGCTACACCATCCTTTCGGCGCCGCCGCCGAGTTCCGGCGGCACCACGATGTGCCTCGCGCTGAACATCCTGAAGCCCTATCCGCTCGGCAAATGGGGCTACGCCTCGGTCGATTTCGTGCACTACTTCGCGGAAGCCGAGCGCCGCGCCTTCGCGACGCGCAACACGTATCTCGGCGATCCGGATTTCGTGAAGATCCCGATGCAGAAACTGCTGTCGCCGTCCTACGCGGCGTCGCTGCGCGCGACGATCAAACCCGACAAGGCCACGCCGTCGTCCGAGATCAAGAGTTTCCTGCCGTCCAGCGAAGGCGACAACACCACGCACTATTCGGTGATGGACAGCCACGGCAATGCCGTCGCGGTCACCTACACCATCAACTTCCTGTTCGGCATCAAGCAGATCGCCGGCGACACCGGCTTCTATCTCAACGATGAAATGGACGACTTTACGGCCAAACCCGGCGCGTCCAACGGCGCCGGCCTGGTGCAGGGCAAGGCCGACGCGGTCGCGCCCGGCAAGCGCCCGTTGAGTTCGATGACGCCGACCGTGGTGCTGAAGGATGGCAAGCCGTTCATGGTCAGCGGCAGCCCCGGCAGCGCCACCATCATCTCGACCACGATGCAGAGCATCATCAATGTGGTCGATTTCGGCATGAACATGCAGCAGGCGATCAATGCACCGCACATCCACATGCAGTGGTATCCGGATGTCGTGTACGTCGGACCGGGCCTGCTGACGCCGCAGTCGAAGCAACAACTGGAGGCGATGGGCTACACGCTCAAGGAGCGCGACCTCGGCGTGCTGGAATCCATCCTCGTCAACCCGAAGACCGGCACGCTGGAAGGCGCCGCTGATCCGCACCGTTCCGCGGGACTGGCGGCCGGCTATTGACCGCCAAAAACTCGCACCCCTTTGCAGGATGACCGCAGCGACTGCTCACGCCGAACCAGCATGCTCCGACATGGCATGCCTCGACGGTGTCGTTCTGCCCGCTCTGGCACGGCGCGTGGGCACGCCGTGTCAGGTTTATTCCGCGAGCGCGATCCGCGAACGCATCGGCGCGCTGCAAACCGCGTTGCAAGGACTGGACGCGCTGGTCTGCTACGCGGCGAAAGCCAATTCGAATGTCGCCATCCTGCAGTTGATGGCCGAAGCCGGGCTCGGCGCCGACATCGTCTCGGGCGGCGAGCTGTGGCGTTGCCTGCGTGCCGGCATCCCGGCCGAACGCATCGTGTTTTCCGGCGTGGGCAAGACGGTCGAAGAGATCACGGATGCGCTCGACGCGGGCGTCGCGCGCTTCAACGTCGAGTCGGCGGACGAACTGCACCTGCTGCAGCGCATCGCGTCGGAACGCAGCGCGATCGCTTACGCATCCGCGCGCATCAACCCCGACGTCGACGCCCTCACCCACGCCAAGATTTCCACCGGCAAGTCGGAAAACAAGTTCGGCGTCAGTATCGACGAGGCACGCGAATGGTTTGCACGCAGCGCCGCGCTGACGCACGTGCGCCTGGACGGCCTGCACGTGCACATCGGCTCGCAGATGCTGAGCCTCGATCCGATCCGCGCGGCCTTGCAGCGCGTGGCTGATTTCTGGCGAGAACTCAGTGGCGCAGGCCACGCGATCCGCAACATCGACGTCGGCGGCGGCCTGGGCGTGCGCTATCGCGCGGGCCACGATCATCCCGTTCCGATCAATGACTATGCCGGCGCGATCCGCGATGCGCTGGCAGGTTTCGAGGGTCGCATCCTGCTGGAGCCCGGACGCTGGCTGGTCGCCGAAGCCGGCGTGCTGCTGGCGCGCGTGATCCGCGTCAAGCACGGCCGGCAACGCAACTTCCTGATCCTCGACGCCGCGATGAACGACCTGATCCGGCCCAGCCTGTACGACGCGTGGCACGACATCGTGCCGCTGGTGGATGAAACGCATCCGATGCAGACGTACGACGTCGTCGGCCCGGTCTGCGAAACCGGCGACACCTTCGCGCGTGACCGCACGCTGCCCGAATGCAGGCCCGGCGATCTGGTGATGATCCAGGCCACTGGTGCTTACGGCGCGTCGATGGCATCGAACTACAACTCACGGCCGTTTGCTGCCGAGATGTTGGTGGATCGCGGGCGTTACGCGGTGGTGCGCAAGCGGCAGAGCTTTGAAGAAATGGTCGCGGGCGAACAATCGCCGCGGGCATGGGAGACGACATGAAACTTTCGGCCATGCTGGCGGCTGGAGTATTCGCACTGTGCGCCACGATCGCGCAAGCCGCCACACCTGCAGCGAAACAAAACGCCGACCTCGACCACCTCGCGTGGTCGCGTACTACCACCTGCCCGGCCTCGCGGTCGGCGTGATCGACCACGGCACGGTGGTTTACACGCGCGAAGTCGGCACGCTCGCATCCGGCAAACCCATCGATGCGAACACATTATTCGAAATCGCATCGAACACCAAGGCCATGACGTCAACGCTGCTGGCGCGGCTGGTGCAGCAGGGCAAGCTGCGCTGGGACGATCCGGTGACGAAATACATCCCGTCGTTCCGGATGTACGACCGATGGGTAACGACAAACTTCCAGGTTGGCGATTTGCTCACGCACCACAGCGGCCTCCCCGAAGGCGCTGGCGACCTGATGCTGTGGCCCACGCCCAATGACTTCACGCCCGCGGACGTGATCCACGGCCTGCAATACCTCAAGCCCGCCTACAGCTTCCGCGCGGGTTATGCCTACGACAACACGCTGTACATCGTCGCCGGCCAGGTCGCGGCGGCGGCCGGCGGCGCGCCGTATCCAACGCTGATGCGCCGCGAGGTTTTCGAGCCGCTCGGCATGACGCGCTGCCAGGTCGGCACGTGGAACCGCGACGAAGTCGGCAACGTCGCCGACCCGCACATCATTGAAAACGGCCATTACGTAGCGGTTCCCGCGCACAACGCGATCGTCCACGCCACCACCATGGAATCCGCCGGTGGCGTGCGCTGCAGCCTGCACGACATGCTGACCTGGGCGATGAACTGGCTGGCGCCGACGTCGCAACAGTTGCAGTGGCTGACGCTGCAGCAACGCCATGCGGAGTGGACGCCGTACACGCCGATGCCGATCTCGAAACTCAAGCACGAATGGGACGGCACGCTGTTCTGGGGCTACGGCTACGGCTGGCGCATCGGCGACGTCGATGGCCAAATGACGGTCTCGCACACCGGCACGCTGGAGGGCATGTATTCGGCGGTCACGCTGCTGCCGTTCCAGCACAGCGGCTACGTGTTCCTGATCAATGCCGAGGCCGAGAACGCGCGCACGGTGCTCAACGAAGTGCTGACCAAGCATTTCACCGCGCCGGACAAGGCGCGCAGCGTCCAGAGTTACGCCGATGAATTGAAGCGCGGCGACGAACAGCGCCGCATCTCGCGCGTGCCCGACACTTCATCGCGCAAACCCGCGACGCCGGCCGAACTGAAGAACGACCTCGGCGTATGGCGCGATCCGTGGTTCGGCGAGGCGCGTATCTGCGCCAAGGGCGACACCGTGCAATTCGCGTCCGCGATGTCGCCCATGCTGACCGGCGAAGTGATGCGCGTCGGCAACAAGTATCTGGTGCACTGGTTCCACGGCGACGCCGAGGCATGGCTGGACTTCCCCGGCAACGCCGGCGGCACGCTGCACATGGCCAAGGTCGATCCGGGTGCGGATTTCAGCTACGACTACCAGGACCTTGCCTTCAAGCGGGAGCACGCTTGTGACAACCCTTGAGGCGCTTTCGCTTTTGCTCGTCATCCCGGAATCGCGAAGCGATATCCGGGACCCAGTGTCTTTGCATCCCATGAAATTACGCAGAAGCCACTGGGTTCCGGCTTTCGCCGGAATGACGAAAAGATGGATCGTCCAAGCTTTCCCAACGGGCACGGCGATTTTTCTGGCTTGCTCACTGGCTCTATTCGGCGCCGCCGCGTTCGCCGACACACCTCCGCAAATCTCGCCGGCGAAAACCATGGCCGAAGCCGGCATGGTCGACATCCACTCGCTGGTGCCGGACATGGCCGAGGACATCCACTATGCCGGCAGCGACAACTTCACCGGCGCGCCGGTGCCAGGTTACAAGGCTGCGAAATGTTTCCTGCTGAAACCAGCCGCCGAAGCCCTGGCGCGAGTCGAACACACGCTGCGTGAGCAGCACATGGCGTTGAAGATCTGGGATTGCTACCGCCCTGCCCGCGCGGTCGCCGCATTCGTGCGCTGGGCGCACAACGACGATACCCGCACCAAGGCCGCGCACTACCCGAACGTCGACAAGAGCAAGCTGCTGGGCGAATACATCGCGCCGGTGTCGGGCCACAGCCGCGGCGCGACGGTCGACCTGACGATGATGCAATGCGACGCGCACGACCGGCACTGCAAGCCATTGGACATGGGCACGCACTTCGACATGTTCGATCCACGCGCGCACACCGATTCGCCGGACGTGACCGCGGCGCAGCGCGCCAATCGCCAGCGGCTGCTGCACGCGCTGGCCGCGCAGGGTTTCGAGAACTATCCTGCGGAGTGGTGGCACTACACCTTCACCATGCACCCGCAGCCGATCACGCTCTACGATGTTCCCGTGCAATGACTTTCAAGCACCGTCAAAAAACCAGGATGCTCGTCATTCCGGCGAAAGCCGGAATCCATTTTGATTTTTCACCAGGCCAACATGGATTCCGGCTTTCGCCGGGATGACGAGCAAAAAATGCCGGCTGCTCGAAACCACCTTCGATATTGGGATCCGTCCATGATGCGCAAACCGTTTGTCCTCCTCACCCTCGCATGGCTGCCGCTGATGGCCGCCGCGCAGACGCCGATCCCGCAACAGGCCGAAATCGATGCGCTGATGAGCCGCTACACCGGCGACATGCCCGGCGCGTCGCTGCTGGTGGTGAAGGACGGCAAGCCGGTCGTCGAGCGCGGCTACGGCTACGCGAGTCTCGAGGAACACATCAAGGCCGGCCCCGAAACCAATTACCGCCTCGCCTCGGTCACCAAGCAGTTCACCGCGGCCAGCATCCTGCTGCTGAAGCAGGACGGCAAGCTGAAACTCACTGACCCGATCCGCAAGTACCTGCCAGAACTTCCAACCACCGACGACAAGATCACGATCGAAAACCTGCTGACGCACACCAGCGGCCTGATCGACTACGAAGACCTGGTGCCGCCGAACCAGACCACCCAAATCGACGACAACGACGTGCTGCGCATGATCGCGTCGCAGCACCGGCTGTATTTCCAGCCGGGCAGCGCGCACCGCTACAGCAATGGCGGCTACGTGCTGCTGGGCCTGATCGTACAGCGCGTGTCGGGCATGGACCTGGCCGACTTCATGAAGCAGCGCATCTTCCAGCCGCTCGGCATGGACCACACGCTGATGTACGAACACCACCGCGGCCCGGAGCCCACGAACCGCGCCTACGGCTACAGCCTGATCAACGGCAAGTGGACGCGCACCGACCAGGATGTCACCAGCGCCACGCGCGGCGACGGCGGCATCTACTCGAACATCGAGGATTTCGCGAGGTGGGACGCGGCGCTGTACACCGACAAGCTGCTCGACGCAGACTCACGCAAGCTTGCGTTCACGCCCAAGGATCCGATCGCCGATCCCGACACCGACTACGGCTTCGGCTGGCGCTTGAGCGGCGACACCGAATGGCACTCGGGCGAAAGCCAGGGCTTCCGCAACGTGATCATCCGCTGGCCCAAGCAACACGTCACCGTGGTGATCCTGAGCAACCGCAATCACTTCAAGCCCTACCCGCTGGCGCTCACCATCGGCGAGTTGTTTTTGGCCCACTAAACCATCGGCTTGCGCCAGAGGTTTTCTACTCGCTGGAATTTGCGAAGTCGATCGCGCCTTGTGTTGGCGGGTGAAGAATTCCATCAACCTTTTCGATTTCGTAGTACCTGTGAACGACCTCGCCATCGTAGCCATACGAAATCTCTTCGTACAAAATTACTCGCAATGAGTCGCCCGGACGGACATCCTCCCGTCTAGCTTGGAACTTCGCCAGCCAATCGGAATCCGCAACCTTTGCATCAATCGCGCGCCCGTCGTATTGGAAGCCCCACATGGACTGTCCAAGGTAGTCTGGTTTCTTTACCTTTATGATTCGTCTTCCGGATGTTTTTACGACTTCTTTCGTGAGCACCTCTCTAATAATATCGTTTGAAATTTCTAACCCGCGGTTGAACCTGACCGATTCGCCAGCGTACGAATAGCTCGCCGTATCAGATTCTGCCAATACATCCAAGCTTTCTCGAATTGCGTGGACATCCGAAAGAAGCAGTACAGTGCGTGGTGGCGCGTAAGCTGGAAGTTGCTTCAGATCGGTTTCCTCGGCGGCACGAAGCAGTTCGCCTTCCAGAACTCGTACGTCATTGCGGTGGGAAATTTTCGGTGTCTCTTCCAACCACCTGAGCATCACGTACTTGGCGCGGAGCAGGTAGTGACCAAGTATTTTCTTCCACTCCGCATCTTTGATCGCCTCATCAGGTATTCCCGCGATTACGTCTCGGAAAATTCCCTTGACTGATCCAGCTTCGACCCTGTCAAGCACGAGCGATGCGTCAAGCGAGACGTCAAATGAAGATGCCAAGTGTGAATCCAGCGCAGCCATAGCGCCGACCAACCCAGACATAGCTTTGAATACACGTGATGGATCACCTTCGCCCGGCGTGAAGTCTATGGTGATTTCAAATTCGCCCTCGTCGCCCATATCCCCTCCATCTGACCTCTAATACGCGAATTTACCAACGCGCGCGACACGTTCACCGAGATATACATGGTTTAGCACGGCCGGATACGAAATTTTATCGTAGCCGCGCCGCCAACGCCGATACCCATGAACTTTCCGTCCGCACTGAAACTGGCAGCGAACTCAATTTCGTGAATATCGTAATCAGTGGTCGAAGTATCAATGACTTCTTGAATTAGGTCGTTGATTTCGTCTTTAGCTTTGGTAATGCCTTTGCGAAGCTGACTCGGCTCAACAACTGTGCCACCAGGGACGAGAATTCTGCCACCTGGCGCAACCCTGTAACCCGACGGTAAGCGCTGGATTGCACGGCGCTTTGCGGTTGTCCGATGAGCAGGCCGTTTTCGAGCGAATTTTTTTGCGGCCTTTTTTGCAGGCTTCCTCGCAGCTATTTTTGTAGCCATGATTCCCCCGAAGGTTTCCGTACAACTCCGCGACTTGCCATGCCGGGACGCGCGATCTGATCGATCTTCCCAGTGTGTCAGAGCGCCCCCCCTCTGGGATATTCCCATCCGTCAAGAACACGTGCAAGCATCATGCCGATTCGCGGACGGCACGGCCTATCACGGATTCCGGCGCCAAAACGCCATGACGCCGCCATCACGCTCTTGAATGCATGCTGATCGATGCTCGCCGGGGACCGAAGCATGCTGAACCGCCCCGGCGTTGCCATGGTCGAATCTGGTATCCACGGCGGTTCCCGCCGCATCGCGAAAGGAGGCTTCATGAGTAAGCAACGTTCGATTCGTCTGTCGCTGGCAGGCGCGATCGCGCTGGCCATGTATGGCGTGGCGTCCGTCGCGACGGCGCAACCTGCTCCGCAGCAATCCGCGCAGCAGGTTCCGCCTCCGCCACCTCCGCCCCCACCGGCGACGACGGCGCCGCCCGCGCAACCGATGCCCCCGCCGCCGCCGCAACCACCTGCCCCGCCGCAGGGAGCGATGCAATCGCAGGCACCCGCGCAGCCGGCGCAGGACACCTCCGGCCAATCGGATTCGGGGCAGTTCCAGCAGGGCACGCAATCCAGCGCGTCGTATCCGTTGCCCGGCAGCAACGGCGGCACGCTGACGGTGAATTCGGGCATGCCCGCCCAGACCCAGAACTACGGGCCGCCGCCTTCGTTCCAGTCTCTGGATGCCAACCACAACGGTTGCATCAGCGAACCCGAGGCCAAGGCCTATCCGCCGCTGGACAGTGATTTCCTGTTCGCGAGCAACCAAGGCAAATGCATCAGCCGCAAGCAATACGAACGCTGGGTCAATACCCAGGGCGGCTCTCCCTGATTTGATTTGACGATGCATCGCGCGGCCGCGCTTGCGTGGCCGCGCGACACGCGGGCATCATGCGGGCACCTTCCCGGTGCCTCTGCCGTATGCCCGCAACGTTTTCGATTTCACGCGCCACGCTCGATGATCTGGACGCCGTGGCGCCACTGTTCGACGGCTACCGCGTGTTCTACGGGCGCGACTCCGACCCAGCACTCGCCCGCGCGTTCATCGAGGAACGGCTGCGCCGCGGCGAATCGGTGATCTTCATCGCCCGCGACGACGCGAACCACGAAGCGCTCGGCTTCACCCAGCTGTACCCGATGTTTTCGTCGGTGTCGGCACGCCGCATCTGGGTGCTCAACGACTTGTTCGTGGCGCCCACCGCGCGCCAACGCGGCGTGGCGCGTGCACTGATGGACCGCGCCCGCGGCTTCGCGAAGGAAACCGGTGCACTGCGCCTGATCCTGGAAACCGCGGAAGACAATCGCGCGGCGCAGGCGCTGTACGAATCGCTGGGCTACGTTCGCGAATCAGGCGAGCGGCATTACGCGCTTGAATTGGCTTAGGGAACTCTGACAAATCCCAGTTCCACAACAAAGGCACTGGATTCCCGCCTTCGCGGGAATGACGAGAAAATCAGAATTGCCCTAGCGCCGAGGCGGCTGACGCACGCTGGCGATTTCATGCGAGCGCAACCGCTCGTACACGTAGACCGTCGCCGGCGGCAGGTTGCGCAGCGCGAAACCGACGCGGCGCATGCGCAGGCCCAGCGCCTCGCGTTCGCGGCGGCGCACCGGGCTGACCGGGCCGTAAGTGAACTGGATGAAGCGGCCCGTGTCACCCAGGGCCGCGAACGCGGCGCGCAGGATGTCGCAGCGCAACGTGCTGCTCATCGACAGCATGCCAAGCCCGCTGATTACCGCGTCGAGCTTTTCGCCTTCCCGCAGCAGGCCGTGTTCGCCGGCCAGCGTATCCAGGTGGCGCGCGTCGGCGCAGGCGATCGCGACGCCCGGAAAACGCCCGCGCAGGAATTCCGCGAGATGCGGATTGATTTCCACCACCAGCAGTTGCGAAGGCGTGATGCCCGCTTCCAGCAGCGCGCGCGTGAACACGCCGGTGCCGGCGCCGAGCTCGGCCACCCGCGCGGAACCCGGTACGAGTTGCTCGACCATCAGCCGCGCGAGCTGGCGGCCCGAGGGCGCGACCGAAGCGGTTTTCACCGGATCGCGCATCCACTGGCGCAGGAAGGTACGGAACGAATGCAGGTCGAGCGCGGCTTCGCAGCCGTCGTGCTCGTTCAGGGAAGGGCCGGACAAGTTCATGTGCGGCGTGTTGTATCACACCGCACGTACGGGGTTCGTAAAGCGCCTCGCAGAACGGCGCCGGCAAGCCGCGACATCACCAGTGGCGGCCGTGGTAATAGCCGTCGCGGTCGTGGTGCCAGTGCCCGCGATCGTAATCACGGTAGTAATGACGCGGATAATACGGCGCGTAGTAGCCGTAGCCGTAGTACACCGGTTGCGGCGGCGGGTAGTACACCGGCGCCGGATAGTACACGGGCGCTGGATACACGGGCTGGTAGTACACCGGCGGCGGCACATAGCCGCAGCGCCAGCAGTTGCCGACGCCGATGGCGACGCCCGGAACGGAGATGCCGATGCCCACGTGCACGCGCGCGAACGCGCTTGGGACGATCCAGAACGAAGCCGCGAGCACGGCGGCCAGCAAGCCTGCGCGGCGAGCGAATCTTCGAATGTTCATGGCATGCCTCCGTCGTGAAACCATGCGGCATGCTTGCGCCAAACCACTGAATAACCCCTGAAAAGTTCCAACAAAATCAGGCGCCGCCTAAGCGTTTCCGAAGAATCCAACAGCCATGGATGTGCGGCCGTCGCGCGAAGTCGTGCGGGATGCTGGCGCGACCGACGTCCTCGATGTCGAACGTGCGCGACAGCGCTTCGGCATCCAGCCTGAAGCGGCGGAAGTTGTTGGAGAACACGATCACGCCGTCGTCGCGCAGGCGGCATCCGCAGGCTTCCAGCAGCGCGACGTGGTCGCGCTGCACGTCGAAATCGCCCGCGCGCTTGGAATTGGAAAACGTGGGCGGATCGACGTAGATCAATCCGTAGCGCGCGGTCGTCTCATTGAGGAAGGCCATCGCGTCTGCGCGCGCCAGCATGTGTTCGCGTCCCTCGAACCCGTTCAGCTCAAGGTTGCGCGACGCCCACTCCAGATAACCCTGCGACAGGTCGACGCTGGTGGTGCTGCGCGCGCCGCCCGCCGCGGCATACACACTGGCGGCACCGGTGTACGCGAACAGGTTCAGCATGTCCCTGTCGCGCGCAAGTTCACGAACGCGCGCGCGCACCAGGCGATGGTCGAGGAACAGGCCGGTGTCGAGCCGGTCGTACAGGTTTACGCAGAAGCGCAGGCCGCCCTCTTCCACGATCAGGAATTCGTCGCGCGCATCGAAGCGGCCGTACTTGCTGCCGCCCTTGCCGCGCGTGCGCGTCTTGATGACCAGGCGTTCGCGCGGCACGTCCGTCGCCGCGCGCGCAGCGTGCAGCAGTTCGCGCCAGCGCGTCTTCGCGGCATTCACGTCGACGCTCGCGGGCGGCGCGTATTCCTGCACGTGCAGCCAGGTTTGCGCGGCCGCGTCGTTGCCGATGTCGGCCGAATCCTCGAGCCAGCCGCGATACACGTCGATGGCGGCCGCGTATTCGGGCAAATCGGCGTCGTAGGCGCGGAAGCAGGTGATGTTCGCGCGCGCCAATTCCTTGCGCAGGTTGCGCAGGTTCTTGCGGATGCGGTTGGCGACCATCTCCGCGCCTGGCGACAGCGCTGCCGAAGCGTTCGGGGCCTGCGCCTCGCGAATTTCGCACACATCGAGGCGGCATTCGATCGCGCCGTTGAACAGCATGTACTGCTTGTCCGGGCGCAAGCCGAGCGCGCGTTCGAGTTCCGGTTCGCTGGTCAGCACCGCCGCGCGCCAGCCTTTGAAACTCTCACGCAGGCGTTCGCCCAGCGCCTTGTACAACGCGGGCAGCGTCGCGAGGTCGCCCATACGTTCGCCGTACGGCGGATTGGTAATCACCAATCCAGTCGTGAATCCGGCAGGCGCCTGCAAGTGTTCGGCCGATTGCTTGTCGAGCGTGACGAAACCCGCCACGCCCGCAGTCTGCAAATTGTGCGTGGCGATCGCGATCATGCGTGGATCGCTGTCGCTGCCGAAGAAGCACGAACGCAATCCGCGCAAGCCTTCCAGCGCGCGTTCCTGCGCCGCATCGCGCAGGCTCTGCCAGAGTGCTGCGTCGTGGCCGCGCCAGCCGAGGAAGCCGAAGTAGTCGCGCTGCAACGCGGGCGCAACGCCCGCCGCCATCCACGCGGCTTCGATCAGCAAGGTGCCGGAGCCGCACATCGGATCGACCAGCGCGCCGCCGCGTTCGTAGAGCTCCGGCCAGCCGCCGCGCAGGAGCATCGCGCAGGCCAGGTTTTCCTTGAGCGGGGCCTCGCCCTGCTCGCGCCGCCAGCCGCGCCGATGCAGCGGTTCGCCGGATAGGTCCAGCGACAACGTCGCGCGGCCCTTGTGCAGGCGCAGGTTCAGGCGCACGTCCGGACGGTCCGGCTGGATCGTCGGACGCGTGCCGTCGCGCGCGCGGCATTGGTCCGCGACCGCGTCCTTCACCTTCTGCGCCGCGAAACCCGAATGCCTGATCGAACCGCTGCTGCCGGCGGCGTCGATCGCGAGCGTGGCATCCGGCGCGATGTGTTGCGACCAGTCGATCGCCTGCACGCCCGCGTACAGCGCGTCGGCATCGGGCGCATCGAACTCCGCAAGCGGCATCAGGATGCGGCTGGCGAGACGCGATTCCAGACACGCGCGATACGCGCTCGCGAGGCCGCCTTCGAAACGCACGCCCGCCAGCGCCTCGTGCGCATCGGCGCCCAGCGCGGCCAGTTCGTCGCGCAGCAGGTATTCGAGGCCTTTCGGGCAGGTGGCGAAGAACATTGTCATGAATCAGGCGGTCATCGCGTTGCGAGGGTGCGCAGAAACAATTCGAATTGCCGTTCCAGCACGTCGACGTGGTTGGCGAGGCGATGGTCGTCGTCCAGCAGCAACGCCGGCATGCCGTGCGTGCGCGCAAAGCCAATCGCCGCATCGACGGGACACAACTCATCGCGGTAGCCGTGCACAAGCATGCCGGGAATGCGCGAGGCATCGAAGCGTTGCGGACATCCGGGAATGTCGACAGGCAGCGCGATCAGGAACAAACCGTCGCAGGGCACGCGCAGCGACGCCAGCCCCGATACGAACGCGCCCATGCTGGAACCGGCCAATACCAGCGGACGCGGTTGGCCCTGCATCGCCTCGACCAGGCGCGCGACGCGCGGCGGCACGCAACCGGCGTAGCCGAGCTTGTCTTCCTCGCGATAGTCGGGCTTGAACGTGGACCAGCCGAGCGATTCGGCGACGCGCGCCAGCGCGCTGACCTTGGTGGCATCGGGTCCGCTGTCGGAACCGTGGGAAAGGATGACGTGGCCGCGCATGGACAGGACGATGATCCGTGAATGGAAAAGCGTAACAGGCTATCCCGCTTTCCCGCGCCGTTTTCATGCAACACTCTTGGCATGCAGGCGCCATTGACGATCCACGACCAACCGCTGCCCTACGCCGCGAGGCTGGAGGCGCGCGAGCGTGCCGAAATCGATCTCGTGGTCATCCACTGCACCGAGCTGCCGGACCTCGTGACCGCACGCGAATACGGCGAACGCATCGTGCACCCGAGCGGCACCGGCAACAGCGGGCATTACTACGTCGACCGCGACGGCAGCGTGTTCCGCTACGTGCCCGACGAACGCGTCGCGCACCACGTGCGCGGCCACAACGAACATTCCGTCGGCATCGAGCTGGTCAATATCGGCCGTTGGCCGGACTGGCTGGATTCGCGCCGTCAAACGATGAGCGAACCGTATCCGGCGGCGCAGATCGACGCGTTGCTGGCATTGATCGCGCACTTGCGCGGCGTGTTGCCGAACCTTCGATCGATCGCAGGACACGAAGATCTCGATACCGGCATGGTCACCGCCAGCGACGACCTCACAAAACAGGTACAGCGCAAGCTCGACCCCGGCCCGCTGTTCCCGTGGCCTCACGTACTGGAGTCATGCGGCCTGCGCAGGCTGGAACATTTGGCGCCGCCGCTATAATTCCGCGTCTTTTGCCAGCCCTCGCGCCCGCCATGACCCAACCGCACGTCGCCGAACTGGTCGAACTGCTTAAACTCGAACGCCTGGAAGACAACCTGTTCCGCGGCCAGAGCCGCGACATCGGCACCAGATACGTATTCGGCGGACAGGTGCTGGGCCAGGCGTTGTCGGCGGCGCAGCAGACGGTCGACGCCACGCGTCCCGCGCACTCGCTGCATGCGTATTTCCTGCGCGCGGGCGATGTCGAGGCGCCGATCGTCTATCACGTCGATCGCGCGCGCGACGGCCACAGTTTCTCCGTCCGCCGCGTCGAGGCGATCCAGCACGGCAAGCCGATCCTGAATTGCGCGGTGTCGTTCCAGGTCGACGAGCCCGGTTTCGAGCATCAGGCGACCATGCCGGAAGTGCCGAAACCCGACGACCTCGATCCGGCCAAATCGCTGCCCGCCGCCGAACTCGCCAAGTTGCCGCCGAAACTGCAGCGCTGGCTGTCCACCGATGGCCCGTTCGAATACCGCTTCGTGTGGCCGCGCGACGAACTGCACCCGGCCAAGCGCCCGCCGTACCAGCACATCTGGTTCCGCCTGGCGCAGAAGATCGAGGCGACGCCCGCGCTGCATCGCGCGCTGCTGGCGTACGCGTCGGACTACCACCTGATCGGCACCGCGCTGCTGCCGCACGGCGTTTCCTACCTGACGCCCAACCTGCAGATGGCGAGCCTGGATCACGCCTTGTGGTTCCACCGGCCGTTCCGGGTGGACGACTGGCTGCTGTATTCCTGCGAAAGCCCGACCGCGCAGGGCGCGCGCGGACTGGTGCGCGGGCAGATGTTCGACCTGTCCGGCAAGCTGGTGGCGTCGACGGCGCAGGAAGGTTTGCTGCGGCTGCGCAACGGCTGACCACGCAGCGATCCGCGCCCGCGCTTCAGGAATTCCTAACGAAAGCTTGCATTGCAACGGCCTGCGGCTGTCGTAAACTTCAGCCATGCGCCGCATCTATTCTTCGCCCCGGATCGAAAACGTCGAACGCCTGGTCGCGGTGATGGCCGAGCACGGCATCGCCACCAAGGTGACCAACCGGCGCGCTTACGACAGCAAGAGCTACAAGCAGTTTTCCTATGCGCGGCCCGGGCACAGCGACGACTGGCCGGCGGTATGGGTGAAGCATGCCGGCGACCATACGCGCGCACGCCAGCTGATGCGCGAAATCGGCATCGAACCCGTCACGCGTTACGCCGAGGAACTGGCCGCGTACCGCTTCCAGAAGAATGGCGGACGCAGTCCCGCCAACGTCGCCGCGCGCGTGCGCACCGCCGTGCTGGTGGCCGTGGCCATCGCCGTCGCGATTTACGGAGCGAAACTGATTTCCGTCTGGTGATGCCGCGATGACCTTGCGCAGCGAACGCGTCCGCCTGTTCCAGACCCTGCCGCACGCCTGCGGCTATTTCCCGGCACGCACCGCGCAGAACCTGGTCCTCGATCCGGCCGCGCCGAACCTGTCCAAGCTTTACGCGCTTTCGCTGGCGCGCGGTTTCCGCCGGGCCGGCGGCCATGTCTACCACCCGCATTGCCCGCGCTGCCACGCCTGCGAGCCTTGCCGCATCGACGTCGCCGCGTTTGTGCCCGATCGCAGCCTGCGCCGCTGCTTCGCGCTCAACGCCGACCTCGAACTTTCCGAATGCGAGCCGGGCCTGACCGACGAGCGCCATGATCTCTACGCGCGCTACCTGCGCGCGCGCCATCCCGGTGGCGGCATGGACGACGCGAGCGACGAGGATTTCTCACACTTCCTCGCCTCGCCGTGGAGTCCCACGGTGTTCCTCGAATTCCGCCTCGCCGGACAACTGGTGGCGGTGGCGGTGACCGACGTGTGCGACACCGGATTGTCGGCGGTGTACACGTTCTTCGAACCCGACCTGCCGCGGCGCGGGCTTGGTACCTACGCGATCCTGCGCCAGATCGAGCTGACGCGCGCGCGCGGGCTGCCGCACCTCTACCTCGGCTACTGGATCGAAGGCCATCCGAAGATGGGCTACAAGGCGCGCTTCCGCGGCTTGCAGATCCTCGGCGCGGACGGCTGGCGCACGCTCGGAGAACGGGCGCCGTCGTGAACCGTCGCCCGGCGTTCACCCTCGCGGCCGCGTTGGCGACGATCGCCTGCGCAGCGCCCGCGTTCCCGCAAACTCCTGCAGCATCCACCGCGAATGACCGCACCGCTGTGACCCGGCTCGAACATCGCTGGCTGGCCGCCGTGTCGCCCGGCGGCGATCGCGGCGCGCTCAACGGCGTCCTCGCCGATGATTACGTCGATACCGATTGGCAAGGGCATCTGCGGAACAAGGCGGACCTGCTCCACGGAACCACCGCGAAAGACGTGACCGAACACGTCACGGGCATGCGCGTGCGCGTGTGGGACGATACCGCGGTCGCCACCGGCATCAACCACATGCATTCCGGTACGAAGGGCTGGTCGGTCGACGTCGCATTCACGGACGTCTTCTCGCGGATCGACGGCCGCTGGCGCGCGGTGTCGTTGCAGGAAACCTTGCGCAAGTCCACCCAAGCGGCGCATTGAACCTGCGCGTGCGGCGCAACGACGGTGCGTACACGAATCGCCGTGCACCCGTTACAGTCGCGCTTCCGCCGCGAGAGCCGCCCATGTCCGATTCCCGTTACACGCCCTGGATTCGCCGCCTGCATTGGTTGGTGTTCGTGCTGGTCGCCTGCGCGCTGGCGCTGATCTACCTGCGTGGCTGGTCGCCGCGCGGCTCGGCGTTACGCGCCGATGCCAAGTGGGCGCACATGCAGTTCGGCATGGCGGTGCTGCTGGTGATGTTGCCGCGCCTGCTCATCCGCGGCCGCGGCAGCGCGCCACCGATCGTGCCGACGCCGCCGCGCTGGCAGACGGTCCTCGCGAAGATCGTGCACGTCGCGCTTTACGCATTGCTGTTCGCGACGCCGCTGCTCGGGATCGCCACGATGGCGTGGTCGGGCCAGCACTGGAACTTCCTCGGCATCCCGCTGCCGAGCGTGCCGGCGCCGGATCGCCACGTCTCGCACCAGCTCGAAGGCATCCATGGAACCTGCGGCAACGTCTTGATGTATCTGGCTGCGGCGCACGCGCTGGCGGCGCTGGCGCACCACTACCTGCAGCGCGACGACACCCTGAAGCGCATGCTGCCGCCGGCCCGCGACAGCGGTTGACCGAAACCACCCAAACCCGCCCGGCCGGCCCGCCTCGCGCGGGCCGCGTCGTTCCTGCTTGCGCGCTAGATATCAAAATGATATCTTCATGCCACCACTCGGGAGAACCCCCATGAACGAAACCAAGGCTTCCTCGCTGCCCGGTATTCCGCTCGCCGTGTTGTTCGTGCTGTTGATGGCCGGCGCCGTGGCCCTGTTCTTCTACGGCGGCGCGAACCAGATCCCCGCCGCGCTGGCCACCGGCATCGTGGTATTCGTGATCGTCGCGTTCCTGTGCAAGGGTTTTTTCCAGGTGCAGCCGAACCAGGGCATGGTGATGCTGCTGTTCGGCCGCTACGCCGGCACCGCGCGCGAAACCGGCCTGCGCCTGACCAATCCCTTCTACGCCAAGCGCGCGGTGTCGTTGCGCGTGCGCAACTTCGAGTCATCCAAGCTCAAGGTCAACGACGCCGATGGCAATCCCATCGAAATCGCCGCGGTGATCGTGTGGCAAGTCGTGGACACCGCCGAAGCCGTGTTCCAGGTCGACGATTACGAAAACTACGTGCACATCCAGAGCGAGTCGGCGCTGCGGCAGATGGCGCAGAGCTATCCCTACGATTCGCACGACGACGGCAAGCCTTCCCTGCGCAGTCATGGTGACGAGATCACCGCCCACATCCGCGACCAGATCCAGGAACGTCTCGGCAGGGCCGGCGTGCAGGTGCTGGAAGCGCGCATCAGCCACCTCGCCTACGCGCAGGAAATCGCGCAGGCCATGCTGCAGCGCCAGCAGGCCGGGGCGATCATCGCCGCGCGCACGAAGATCGTCGAAGGCGCGGTCAGCATGGTGCAGATGGCGCTGGAACAGTTGAGCCAGCAGCACATCGTGGAACTGGACGAGGAACGCCGCGCCGCGATGGTGTCGAATCTGCTGGTGGTGCTGTGCGGCGAGCGCGGCAGCCAGCCGGTGCTGAACACCGGCACGCTTTACAACGGTTGACCACACGCCATTCCATTCGATCACCGCGTACAGGAGCACACCATGATCAGCGCAGCCGCAGCTACCGCGGTCCTCATCGCCGTCATCGCCATCGCCACAAGCCGACGCCGCAAGCGGTAGTGAGTCGATGGCCGACGAGAAAAAAGCCTATCCCCTGCGCATCAGCACCGAAGTGCTGGACGCCATGCAGCGCTGGTCGAGCGACGAGTTGCGCTCGCTCAACGCGCAGATCGAGTACGTGCTGCGCGATGCGCTGCGCAAGGCGGGGCGCATGAAAGCCCAAACGAAATCGTCCCGCCCCTCGTCGGGCTGAAAGGAAAGTACGCCATGAACAACGAAGCACGCTGGATCTACAAGGTCGTGCGTTTCAAGTCTTCCAGCTTCTTCAAGCTGAGGCCCGACCCGGATGAAGTCACCGAGCAGTTGAATCAGCTGGGGCGCGACGGCTGGGAGCTGGTGCACGTGGTCGAGGGCTACGGTGTACCCTCGCCCGTGTTCTACATGAAAAAACCGGCCTGACATTCCGAAGGAGCCGACCATGCACCGCGTACTGATCATCGCGACACTGATTGCCGCCCTGCCCATGCTCGCCTTCGCCGCCGGCCAATCACCGGCCGCCACCGAGAAACCGCATCCTTCGTCCAGCGCGCACGCGAATGCGGTGGCGGGACAGGCCGACGCCATGCGCATCGAAGCCTGCGGCAATCTCTCCAGTACCTTGCTGGAGGCTTTCGACAAGGGCGACTTCAAGGCCGCGACGTCGAACTTCAATAGCCAGATGCTGGCCGTGGTCGATGCGCAAAAGCTCGGCGAAGTGCAGAAATCGATCGCCGGTCAATTCGGCAAGCTCGAATCGCGCGGCACGCCGCAGAGCGTGATGTACCAGGGCATGGCGGTGGTCAGCACGCCCATGCACTATGAAAAAGGCGATCTCGCCGCCGTCGTCGCCTGCGACAAGGACGGCAAGGTCGCGGGGTTCCGCTTGAATCCCGTCGCGCCGGCGACGTCGAACTAGGCATGGAGAACGCGAGCGGCGATCCCAATGCGCCGCCGCGCCGCTGCCGCGACGCGCGCGAACGCGGCATGTTGATGGAACGCGCGTTCGCGCTCGGCGTGCCGCGCGATTACGGGCGCAGCCGGAAACTCCGCATGCAGCGCGAACCGGCGCGACTCGCCGCCATCGGCACCGATATCCATGGCCGCACGCAATGGCTGCAACCCCGCGCCGCGCGCGCGCTGACGCGCATGCGCGAAGCCGCAGCCGCCGACGGGATCGAACTGCAAATCGTGTCGGCGTTTCGTTCCATCGAATACCAGCTCGGCATCGTGGAACGCAAGCTCGCGCGTGGATTGTCCATGGATGAAATCCTCCGCGTCAGTGCCGCGCCCGGCTACAGCGAACACCACACGGGCCGCTGCGTCGATTTCACGACGCCGGGATTCGAAGCGCTCGAAGAGGAATTCGAGCGCTCGCCTGCGTTCGCGTGGCTGCAGCGGAATGCATCGCGCTTCGGCTTCGTCCTCTCCTACCCGCCCGACAACGTGCATGGGATTGCGTACGAGCCATGGCATTGGTGTTGGCACGCGTAATCCCCATATCGAACGCGATCTCGCCAACAGGGATACTGCATGCGCTCATCGGCCTTCGGCACACCTGTCATTGCCCATGCAAAGCAATCCCGGGACGCATTGCTGGACGTCCTTTCGCCGAAGCGGAAATTGCTGAAGGAATTGCGTGCGCGCTGGGGCGCACAGGGCGACAAGAGCGGCTTCCTCGCCAGCCGTTATTTCGAGCTGACCCGCGATGGATCGCCCGCCGCGCAAGTCGACGACAAGACCTGGGCCGACCTCGAGTTCCCGGAGATCTTCGCGCGCATGGACACGACCGTGACGCCGGTCGGCAGCCAGATGCTGCACGCGCAACTGCGCCGCTACATCGACGATCCCGGCACGCTGGCTCGGCGTTACGCGGGCTATGGCGAGTTGGCATGCGACACACGATTGCGTGAACACATCCAACTCCGGCTCGCGCCGCTGAAGGACGATTCGAACGCCGACATCGCCGAGCTGCTGTTCGCCGCGCGGCCGGAACGGCCGAACCATGACGCGCTGATCAAGGCCTGGAGCCTCGGCTCGCTGACGCTGCTGGCACTGGTGGCGGCGTTCGGCTGGTCGGCGTGGATCTGGCTGGCGGTGATCCCGATCAACGCCACGATCATCCTGCGCGGCCTGTGGTGGCGCGCACGCGAATCGGAGATGCTGAAGCACGCCGCGTCACTGCTGGACGTGCCCGACAGACTCGCGGCCATCGAAGCTCCGGACGCTTCGCTGCCGCAGCTCGCGCGCCTGCGCGATGAATCGCGATCGCGCAAAGCCATGCGGCGGATTCTTTTCTGGTACGCGTTGATGAAGCTGCCGTTCCTCTCGGCCGTGTTTTCGATCCTGAACTTCGCGTTCCTCATCGAGCTCGTGATCCACGCGCGCACTGTCGAACGCTTCTTCGCGAATCGTTCGAAGCTGTGCGCCTCGTTCGAACTCATCGGCGAAATCGACGCGGCGATCGCGCTCGCCTCGTACCTGCAGCGGTACCGCGAACATTGCGCACCGCGAATCGTGGACGAGCGCACGCTCGCGATCACGGACGGATGCCACCCGCTGCTGCCCGCCGGCGTCACGAATTCCGTGCGGCTTGCGCGGCAATCGGCGCTGGTGACGGGTTCCAACATGGCCGGCAAGACCACCTTCATCAAGATGCTCGCCTGCAACGCAATCCTCGGCCAGACGGTGGGTTTCTGCCTTGCATCGGCGGCGACGATTCCGCGCGCGACGGTGATGGCGTCGATCCACGGCCTGCACTCGGTCGCATCGGGGAAGAGCCATTACTTCACCGAAATCGAAACCATCGATGCCTTCATCCGCGGCGGCACAGCGGGCCGCATGCGCATTCTCGTGATCGACGAACCCTTCAGCGGCACCAACACCGTCGAGCGCATCGCGGTGGCGCGCGCGGTGCTGGAAGCGCTGGAATCGCGTGCCATCGTGCTGGTCACGACGCACGACGTCGAACTGCAGGCGATGCTCGGTGAGCGGTACGCGCTGTACCACTTCCAGGAAAACCCGAACGCAGACGGCTACTTCGATTACCGGTTGCGTCCCGGCCCCGCGACCGAACGCAACGCGATCCGCCTGCTCGATCGGCTGGGCTTTCCGCGCGAGATCACGGCCTATGCGCTGGCCTATGTCGATGCGAACCAGCCAGCGAGTCCGCAAAACACACACTGAATCAATTGGTCCGCCGCTTCAAAGGAGCGATCACGGCATCCGCGCGGGCACATCCTGGATTGTCAGCAGATCGACTGCCTGCCGATCAAAGGAAACGAACACTTCCCCACCCAGCCACCTGCCTTCGTGGGCAATCACCCCATCGGCGAAATCACCGCCGGCTTCCAGCATGCGCAGCCCGGCTTCGGCGCCTTGGCGATCGGTCTCCACATTGGCGGTGGCGAGCAGCGCGCGCATGGCGGCGGCGATGTCCGCGACGCGTAAGCGGTACACCTTGCGCAACACCCACACGAATTCGCACAGGGAAGGCAACGTGACGGCGATCATTTCCGCGCCGGCCAATACCTTGGCAGCCGCTCGCGCCTGTGCCGCATGGTCTTGCACCACGGCGCGCACGAGCACATTGGTATCCGCGACGATTTTCACTTCCGCGCGGACCAGCCACGTGCCGCTGCCTCGCCGATTTCATCGAGCGTCGCCACCTTCGCGGTCTTGCCTGAAAGCAGCCCGATGAAGTCCTTGATCGTTCCTTCGGGGTGCGCCGCCTTCAACAGGCCCTTGCCATCCGGCATCAGGTCGAGTTCGATCATTTCCCCCGGCTTCACGCCAAGATGCTGCAACACTTCCTTGCGAAGCGTCACCTGGCCTTTCGCTGTCACGGTCAATACGGTCATCCGGGCGCCTCCATAACGATGCCAGATGGTAATGTAAATTTACCTTACCATCAAATGCCATCGTGCCCCATGTTCAGGAACCAGGAAGTCCCGGTCAATCCTGCGACCGCTTGACCGGCTTCGCACCCGGCTTGGGTGGATTCGCGGCATCGACCACCCGCCACAGGTAGAACGCGGCGAGCGTGCGGTACGGCGCCCAGCGCTCGCCGAACTCGCGCAGCATGCGTGGCGGCGGCATTTCCTCGAAGCCGTGCACGATCTGCGCGCCCTTGCGCACCCCGAGGTCATCGACCGGCAGCACGTCGGCGCGGCCGAGGCGGAACATCAGCAGCATTTCGACGGTCCAGCGGCCGATGCCGCGCACCTGCGTGAGGTGCTGGATCAGTGATTCGTCGGACATGCGGTCGAGCTGCGCCGAGGTCGGCACGATGCCGGCGTGATACTTGGCCGCGAGGTCGCGCAACGCGGCGATCTTGTTGCGCGACACGCCGGCCGCGCGCAGGCTCGCATCATCGACGCCATCGATCCCGCGCGCGCTGATCTTGCTGCCGCGCGGCATGCGCTGGCGCACGCGCTCGGTGATGGTGGCGGCGGCCTTGCCCGACAGCTGCTGGTAGAGGATCGAGCGCGCCAGCGCATCGACGGGGTCGAAGCGCGCGCTGAAATCGTGCTCGAGCGGCCCGATCCGGCGCATCCATTTGCCCAGCCTGCGGTCGCACTTCGCCAAGTGCGCAGTGGCGGCGGCAACATCGAACCCACGCGGAATCCGCGACGCCTGCATACCTTATCTCCCTCGCCCATTCCAGAAAGTCACGCCCAACACCGCCCAGCCCGCGATGAAAGCCAACCCGCCAACCGGCGTGATCACGCCGACCGCGCGCGGAGCGCCGAATGCGAGCGCATACAGGCTGCCGCAGAACAACACGATGCCCACTGCGAACAGCACGGCCGCGAAATTCGCCGTGCGCGTGCGCGGCAGCAACGCGCAAGCAAGCAACGCCAGCGCATGCCAGAACTGGAATTGCACGGCCGTGCGCCAAACATCCAGCATCTGCGGCGACAACCTCGCGTGCAGCGCATGCGCGCCGAGTGCACCCAGGATCACCGCGCTCACGCCGGCCGCCGAGGCCGCGACGCCCGGCCAGCGTGGCGTGCCTGCCGTCATCGCCAACGCCCCCGCGACCAGCGCCGCCGCGTCCGCCACAAGCCGTACAGCAACCCGGCCAACACCACCAGGATCGGCATCAGCAGGATGTCGATGAACTTGAGTTCCATGGAGAGCTGCTCGATGTCGGCATCGAGGCTGCGCTGCACCGCGCGCAATTCGCCGCGGATCGCCAGCTTGCGCTGGGTGAACTCCTGCACCGCCGCCTTCTGGGCCTCGGTGCGGCGGCTGCCCTTCGCATCCTGCTTGAGTGCGGCGAGGCGCTTCTCGGTGTCTTCAAGCTCGGCCTGCAATTCGATCTGCTTGGCCTTGAACTTCTCGTCCGCCTGGCGGCGCAGCGTGTCCACGCGCGTGAAGCGCCGCTCGTTGACCGCGCGTCCGCGGATCGCGATGAGGTTGGATGGCCCGGCCAGATCGTCGATCGCATTGACGAAGAAGTCGCCGTTGTTGGCGAACGGACTCATCAGCGTCTGGCCTTCGGTCGAGCTCGGCAGCACCCACAGGCGATCGGACAGCAAATCGGTGTCGCCGACCAGGATCACTTCAGGTTTGCGCGCCGGCTTGGCGGCCGCGTCGCCCGCAAAGGCGCGCGGCAAATCGCCCTCAAGCCGCACCGCAATCGCGTAGTGTTCGCCGTCGGGCGCGTAATTCTTGTACAGCGACGCGGGATCGCTGGCTTCGCGCACGCGCTCGGCCGGCACCACCATCGCTTCGGTGGTGCTCTGGATCAGCGGGTCCAGCCGCACCTGCGCACCCGGAAGCAGGCTGAAATAACCGGTGGCCGCGAGGTCGATCACGCTCAACGCCCTGGTCACCGCATCGCGACGGTTCAATTCATCACCGGTCAAGCCGAGCACCGACGGGTCGCGCACCGTCGCGCCCGTGACCGGCGATTGCACGCTGAGCGCGCGCGAGCGGTCCAGCAGCACGCGGCCGGTGTCGAACGCCACGCCCCACGCCTGGAACAATGCGCGTAGATCGGACGACGTGCCGCCGTCGACTTCGGAATCCGGATCGACGAACACCAGCAAATGGCCGCCGCCCTGTACGTAGCCGTCGATCGCGCGCACGTCCGCGTGCGTCAGCCCGGCCGGCTGGATCAGGACCAGCACCGCCGCATCGCCGGGCGTCAGCGCCGCCAGCGCATTCGCGTCCAGGCGCCGCACGTCGAACAACTGCTGCACCTGCTGCAGCGCGGTCCACGGCGGCGACGCGTTGCCGCCCGCATCGGTGTCGCCCCAGATCGGCAGGCCGCTGTAGATCGCGACGCGCGGCGCATGCGTGATGCCGAGATCGTGCAGCAGGCGCGCCACGTCGTATTCGAGGAACGGTTCCTTCGCGGGCAGGAAGAACGGAATCGCCGAGGTGCGTCCATCGCCGGCGTTGCGCCCCGCCAAGCCGAAGAAGATCGACTCGCCGGTACCCTCGCCGCGCACCGAAGTGAGTCCGGCCGCGGTCGCTCGATCCTCGTCCTCGGAGAACGGCAGCGGATCGACCTGCGCAAGGTGCACGCGTCCATGCGAGCGCCGCACGACCTGTTCGAGCATCTGCAGCACGTGCTGATGGTACGCGCGCAACTGCGGCAAGCCGTGGCTGGCGCGGTCGGAGAAATACAGCGTCAGATCGATGGGCTGCTTGAGGTTGGCGATGATGTTGCGCGTGCCTGGCGACAGCGTGTACAGGTGATCGCGCGTCAGGTCGATGCGCTCGCCGCCGAAAAAGCGCGAGGCGCCCAGCACCAGCAACACGTACGCCACCGCGAGCAGCGGCAGCAGCAGCCACAGGCGTCCGCGCCAGTGCAGCCTCATCCGCCGCGCCTCGCGTCGAGGATCAGCACGTTCGCGGCCAGCCAGAACACGATCGTCAGCACGAAATACGCGAGGTCACCGAAGTCGAGCACGCCGCGCGCGATGGCCTGGAAGTGCGCGAGCAGGCTGAGGCTCGCAAGGGCATCGGCGACGCGATCGGAACCGAGTGCGAGCAGCGGTTGCTGCACCAGCGGATCGCCAGCCAGCAGGAACAGGAAACACACCGCGAGCGCGAGGATGAAGGCGATCACCTGGCTGCGCGTCAGCACCGACAGGCATTCGCTGATCGCGAGGAACGCACCCGCCATCAGGAAGCTGCCGATGTAACTCGCCAGGATCACGCCGTTGTCGGGATGGCCGAGGTAATTGACGGTCAGCCACATCGGGAACGTCAGCGCCAGCGCGCCGCCGATGTACAGCCATGCCGCGAGGAATTTCGCGGCCACCGCCTGCCATGGCCGGATCGGCAGCGTCAGCAGCAGTTCCAGCGTGCCGCTGCGGCGTTCTTCCGCCCACAGCCGCATCGCCAGCGCCGGCACCAGCACTAGGTACAGCCAGGGATGGAAACGGAAGAACGGATCGAGGTCGGCCTGCCCGCGCTCGAAGAACGCGCCGAGGTAAAACGTGAAGGCGCCCGCCGACAACAGGAAGATCACCGCGAACAGCCACGCGACCGGCGTGATCAGGTAACCGTGCAGTTCGCGCAGGAACACGCCGCGGAACGCCTTGCCGCGCAATTCCGCCGTCGTGCTTGCAGCTACGGTCGGCATGTTATCGCTCCATTCGCTCGCGAAGCAAAAAACAAATGCGAAAACCGTCCGCAAATGAACGCAAAGAACGCAAATGAAAGCAGAGCCATGTCAGTGGAAAGTATTTGCGTTCATTCGCGTTCATGTGCGGACAGATCCTGCTTCTCATGCCGCACGTTCAACGTCAACGTCATCGGTCACCTGGCGGAACACGTCCTCCAGCCGGCCGCGCTCGAGCTGCAATTCCTCCACGCGCACGCGTTGTTCTTCCAGCAGCTTCACCACGATCGGGAAAATGTCGCCGCTGTCGCGCGGGAACACCGTGACGCGCGCATCGACCGGATCGACTTCGACGGTTTCGATCTCGGGCTGGCGCGCCAGCAGTTCGCGCGCGAGCGCGCTGGCCGGCGCGCGGAAACTGACGGCGTGGTGATAGCGCGAACGCTTCTCCAGCTCCGCGGGCGTGCCTTCCACGCGCAGCCGGCCGTGCGCAACGATGGCGACGCGGTTGCACGCCGCGCGCACTTCATCCAGCGCGTGCGTGGACACGATGATGGCGCGGTCGCGCGCCATGCCGCGGATCAACGCATGCACTTCGCGCTGCTGGTTCGGGTCAAGACCGTCGGTGGGTTCGTCGAGGATCAATGCCGGCGGATCGTGCAGCAAGGCCTGCGCCAGGCAGACGCGGCGGCGATAACCCTTCGACAAGGTTTCGAAGGTTTGCGCCAGCACCGGCTGCAACTGCAGGCGTTCCACCATCTCATCCATGCGGCGCGCGCCGGTGATGCCGGTGAGGCCGCGCACGCGCGCCGCGAAATTCAGGAACTCGCTGACCGCCAGTTCGCCGTAACCCGGCGCGCCCTCCGGCAGGTAACCCAGCGCGCGGCGTGCCGCGATCGGGTCGCGCACCACGTCATGGCCACACACCATCGCGCGGCCCGAACTCGGCCGCAGGAAACCCGCGATCATCCGCATCGACGTGGTCTTGCCCGCGCCGTTCGGGCCCAGCAGCGCCAGCACCTGCCCCGGCGCCACCTTGAGATTCAGGCCGGCCACCGCATCGAACCTGCCGTAGCGCTTGCCGAGGTTTTCGGTCTGGATCATCGCGTGCCGGAATCACTGCATCGAGCGCGAACTTTAGCAGGAGGGCAGCCGCGCTTACGCGGCGCCGAACGTCATTGCGCACAACCGATACGTTTTATGCGCGACGACGGCATCTACATTAGCGTCATCCCGGCCATGGATTGGCCGGGATCCAGCACCATGGAAGGCAAAGCCACTGGATTCCGGCCTTCGCCGGAATGACGAAAGCGAAAGGCCCGCACTCGGCGGGCCTTTTCTTTGCGTGCAACGCAGCGTCAGCCGTGGTGGCGCTTCTTCGCGTGCTCGGGCTTCTTGCCCGCTTCGGGTTTCTTGGCTTCCTTGGAAGCGGCCGGCGGCGCGCTCGACCAGATCGACGGATCCAGCGCGGTGAAGGCCTGCGTGCGGCCGGCCTGCTGGTCGGGGGTCTGCGCCGGCGCATCCTGCACGGGCAGGAACACGCGGTAGATCTGGTCGTCGTCGCTCACGCTCGGCAGCGAGGCCAGCTGGTTGTAAGCCGGAGCCGTCGCTTCGTTGAACTTGTAACCATGCGTGCCGGCATAGGCTTCCAGCGCCTTGACCATGAACTCCACGCCGCTCTCGCCGGTCCATGTGGCGGCCAGCACTTCGGTGGCGGGCATCATCGCCGCGCGGACGTTGGCATCGATGACCACGCGGTTCTGCTTGTCGAGGCTGCCCGGCGCGGGGCCGTTCTCGTTTGCGGCCGCGCCCGCCGACGCAGCGGAAGCCGGCGCACCGGCGCTGCCTGCCGAAGCGACGCTGGACGACGACGCCGGCTTCGCCGAAGCGGGCGGCGCGGCATTCGGATTCGGCGGCGGCGGCAGCTTGGTCAGGTCGACGGTCTTGCCATCGACGGTCAGTGTGGTGCTGTTGATCGGCACCGCCAGGTCGAAGATGAAAGTGGTGTCGCCCCACTCGGTGCGGATGGTGGTGGTCGGACCCGCCGCCTTCACGCCCAGCTTGGCCATCGCCGCCTGGATCTCCTTCATCGCGGCGGCCTTGGCGGTGTCGATGTCATCGACCGTGCGCGGCGCCTTGGTGGAAACCAGCAGCACCGGCGTGGCATCGGAGCGGTACAGGCCCGGGTTGACCTTGCTGTAATCGACGTTGGCGATGCCGGCCAGCATGTTCTGCAGCGAGCCGAGGCCGTACTGGATCACGGTGGAAGGGTCGCCGTGGATCCACAACGACGAATAACGGTCGATGAGGTTCCAGCCGTAATCCACGTCGTACGACCAGGTCACCGTGCTGACGCGCTGGCTCTGCTTCGGATCGACTTCCAGCGTGAACACCTTGTTGGTGCCGTGCCAGTCGTTGGTCAGATCCCAGGTGACGGTGCTCTTGTTGGTGATGTCGATGTTGCCCGACTTGTTGACCAGCGTGCCGTCACCGATGGCCTTGTCGCCCTGCCAGTTGAGGGTCGCGCCGGGGCCATAGGCCGGGCCGGAGAGCGTGAACTTGACGCTGGGGTCGAGCGCCTTCAGGCCCGCGCCGGCGCCGTCCTCGAAACGCCTGAAGTTGTTCAGGACGTCATAGATGTGCTGCGGGTTGTGGCTGATCTCGATCGAGCGCTGGATGTGCCCGTGGCTGGGCAGGAACACTCCCACGATCACGGCCAGGACGAACACGATGATCAGGGCTACGACGAATTCGAGCACACGGGTCATGCCAGGAATCTCCGGACGGCTTGTCTCTTGGTCGGCGCCTGCCCGCAGGAGCCGGCAGGTACCACGTCAATGCGAAACGTGAATCGCGGATGGTAGCGGCTTCGCGGCGATCGCGCCATGGCATATTTGTGCGATCGTCCATGATCGCCGTTTCGTTGCACTGCCGCGCAGATTTGGCGCAATCCGGCGTCGCCCGACACCAGAGCGGCCATCCCTGGCCTGACTTTGGACAACGGCCGCTTCGACGGGGGGATTCTAAACAATTCCCAGCTCCAGCGCCTTCAGCACCGCGCGCGTGCGGTCGCGCACGCCCAGCTTGGAAAGGATGTTGGAGACGTGGTTCTTCACCGTGCCCTCCGCCACCTTCAGCGAATTGGCGATTTCCTTGTTGCTGTAGCCGCCGGACATCAGGCGCAGGATTTCGGTTTCGCGGTCGGTCAGCGGATCGGGCTGGCCGAGGCTGCTGAACTGGTTGTTGATGCGGTTGACGCCGGCCAGCAGGCGCTGCGTCACCACCGGCGCGATCAGCGAGCCGCCGCCGGCGACGGTTTTCACCGCGTCCACCAGTTGTTCCAGCGACACGTCCTTCAGCAGGTAACCGCGCGCGCCGGCCTTCAACCCGGCGAGGACCAGCTGGTCGTCGTCGAAGGTGGTCAGGATGATGGTCGGCGGCACCTTGCCGCGCGCGGAAAATTCGTTCAATACCTCGAGACCGCTCTTGCCGGGCATGCGCATGTCGAGCAGGACCACGTCGGGCTTGACCTCGGGGATTTTCTGCAACGCCGCGGCGCCGTCGCTGCACTCCGCCACCACCTGGATTTCGGGCGACAGCTCCAGCAGCGAGCGTATGCCCTGACGCACCAGCGTCTGGTCGTCCACGAGACACACGGAAATCATCGACTTGAGCCCTCTCGAAAAATCGGCGCCCACCGCGCGCCACCCCTGCGGCACATGCGCGCCGCGACCCGCATGATGCTAGCCCGCGCGTTCCATCGGCAACGACGCTTCCAGCACGAAGCCCTGATTGCGCTGCGTCTCGATCGCCAGCTTCCCGCCCACTTCGGCCAGCCGCTCGCGCATGCCGTTCAGTCCGTTGCCCGGTTTGAACTCGATGGCGCCGCGGCCGTCGTCGCTGGCCTTCAGCAACAGCTTGCCGCCCTCGCCTTCCTCGAAACGCAGCCACAGGTTGCGCGCGCGCGCATGCCGCACCGCGTTGGTGATGATCTCCTGCGTGCAGCGCAACAGCACCTGCGCGCGGCGCGAATCGGCCACCGCGAAACGCGGCGGCAACTCGAGGTGCACTTCCAGGCCCGGCACGCCCTCGGTGAGATCGCGCAGCGCGTCGGTCAACTGGATGCCTTCGTCGTCGCGCAATTCGCTGACGACTTCGCGCACGTCGGCCAGCAACTGCTTGGCCGTGTTGCGGGCGCGGGTGACGTGGTCGGCCGCGTCCGGATTCACCACCAAGTGCCCGGCCACCTCGAGGTTGAGGCTGAGCGCGGTGAGGTGGTGGCCAACCAGATCGTGCAGTTCGCGCGCGATGCGCATGCGCTCGGTCAGCCGGCTGGACTCGGCCAACAACGCGCGCGTGGCGCGCAGCTCGGAATTCAGCCGCCGCTGCTCCTCGCGCGCATTGACCTGCTGGCGCGCGACTTCGGAAGCGATGAATACGATCACCGACGAACCGAGGTAGAGCCCGGACTGGATGACCGCGAAATCCAGCGTGACGTTCGGGAACATCGCATACACGGGAATGATCGCCGCGTACTGCAGCATCAGCCACACGATCGCCACCGGCAGCGGCAGCAGCCACGGCAGCACCAGCGTGGCCACCGCCAGCAGCAAGGCGCCCAGTCCGCTGACGCTGAACCAGTTGATCGCGATCGCCGTGGCCGTCAGCACCAGCAATCCCACCAGCTTCATGGTCAGGTGGCGCCGCGACGTCAGGTTGCGCGTCAGCCACCAGTAGACCACGCCGAACACGACGTAACTGACGGCCCACAGCAACAGCATGTCGTGGCTCTGCACGTGCAGCGCGCGCGTGGCGTGGATGGTGGTCTGCTCGTCGGCGCCGGCATCGATCCAGTTGCGCCGCACCAGCGGCACGCCCGCACTGGCGTACGTGATGAACCCCGCGTAGCGAAGCAGGGTGACGGGACTGACGGACAGGCGTTGCACGCGCCGATGATAGCCGAGCCCGGGCGCGCGGGCCGCACTTCGGGGACGGTCTTCGCGACGGCGGCGGGTGACATGCGATAATGGTGCGATGATGGCGGTCGCAACGGCCAGCCGCAGTCCGGAACCAAGCTACACATCATGACGCTGACGCCGAACCTGACCCTGCGCGACGTGCGTGCGAGCGACCTCGCCGCCGTGATGGGTCTCAACAACACCGCCGGCTCTTCCATCCTGCCGATGGATGCGCCGCAACTGAATCATTTGTACCGGCACGCCGATTATTTCCGCGTCGCCGAAGTGGACGGCCACCTGGCCGGCTTCCTGATCGCGCTGCAGCACACCGCCTCGCACGCTAGTTCCAATTTCCAGTGGTTCCGCGGCCACTGCGAGCGCTTCGTGTACATCGACCGCGTGGTCGTCGGCGACCTGCACCGCGGCCACGGACTGGGGCGCACGTTCTATGCCGACGTGCAGAGTTATGCGGAAGTGCGTTCGCCGAACCTCGCCTGCGAAGTTTTCCTGGAACCGCGCGACGACGTTTCGGTGCTGTTCCACGGCGTATTCGGCTTCCACGAAGCCGGCCAGCAGGTGATGCCTGAGACCGGCCGCCGCGTCAGCCTGCTGCTCAAGGGACTCGACTGCTACCCATTCGTGTGCGATGCCTACCCCGATGGCCTGCCTGCATTGTCGTGGCTGACGCCACGCAACCTGCCGGATGGCGAACCGCAGCTGCGCGCGGCGGGGCGGGCGTGAGCGCGCGTCCGTCCGGCGCCAGCGCCGAAGTCCTGGAAGCCGCCGACCTTCGTTTCGGCCAGGTCGGCATCGCCAACGTGCGCGTGCGCAGCAATGACCCCGCCGCGTTGCGCTCCGCCATCGAAGTGCGCGTGCGCGAGGCGCCGGCGTTGTTCGAGCGCGCGCCGGTGGTGGTGGATTTGTCGTTCCTGTCGCCGCAACCCGATGACGACGCGGTGCGCGCGCTGCTCGACGCGGTGCGCGGCGCGGGCATGCTGCCGGTCGGCCTCGCCTACGGCGACGACGCGACCGACGAGTTGTCGCGGCGCCTCGGACTTCCGCTGATCGCGAAATTCCGCGCGCAGTACGAACGCGTGGAACGCGCGGCCTCGAACGACGAAACCGCGCCGCCCGTCGCGACGGATGCGAATGCAGCCCCGGTCGCGCCCGCCGAACCCGTCACCGCGTTGCAGCATCACCAACCCGTGCGTACCGGCCAGCAGGTGTACGCGCAAGGTTGCGATCTCGTCGTGGTCGGTGCGGTCGCGAACGGCGCGGAAGTGCTGGCCGATGGCAATATCCACGTGTACGGCGCACTGCGCGGACGCGCGTTCGCCGGCGCGCTCGGCGACAAGAACGCGCGCATCTTCTGCAACGAGTTCCGCGCCGAAATCGTTTCGATCGCCGGCCACTACCGCGTGTTCGAGGAGTTGCCGAAGGAATACGCGGGCAAGGCCGTGCAGATAAAACTTGAACAGGATCGTTTGCAGATCGTTCCTCTTTGACGAGGCATTCAGGCGTCGCCCGAATAATCACGGACACGCCGCATCTCTTCACCACACACAGCACCACGGAGCCATTCCCTTGACCGAAATCATCGTCATCACTTCCGGCAAGGGCGGCGTCGGCAAGACCACGACGTCCGCCTCGCTCAGCGTCGGCCTTGCGCAGCGCGGCCACAAGACCGCGGTCATCGACTTCGACGTCGGCTTGCGCAACCTCGATCTCATCATGGGCTGCGAACGCCGCGTGGTGTACGACTTCGTCAACGTGATCCAGAACGAGGCCACGCTGAAGCAGGCGCTGATCCGCGACAAGCGCCACGACAACTTGTATGTGCTTGCGGCGTCGCAGACGCGCGACAAGGACGCGCTGACCCAGGAAGGCGTCGGCCGCGTGCTGGACGAATTGAAGCAGGACGGCTTCGATTACATCGTGTGCGATTCGCCGGCCGGCATCGAGAAAGGCGCGCACCTCGCGATGTATTTCTCCGATCGCGCGGTGGTAGTGGTGAATCCCGAAGTGTCTTCGGTGCGGGATTCCGATCGCATCCTCGGTCTGCTTTCATCCAAGACCCAGCGCGCCGAAAAGGGCCAGGGCGCCGGTGCGCAGCACCTGCTGCTGACGCGCTACAACCCGGTGCGCGTCGAAGCCGGAGAAATGATGAGCGTGAAGGACGTCGAGGAAATCCTCGGCATCCCGGTGCTGGGTGTGATCCCCGAATCGGAAAACGTGCTGGCCGCGTCCAACTCCGGCGTGCCGGTGATCCACGACGCCGGCTCGATCGCAGGCCAGGCCTACGCCGATGCCGTCGCGCGCCTGCTGGGCGAAGACGTGGCGATGCGTTTCCTCGACGCGCCGAAGAAGGGTTTTTTCAAGCGCATGTTCGGTACCTGAGGAGGATGCGATGAGCCTGCTCGATTTCCTGCGGCCGCGCCCCAAGAACACCGCCAACATCGCGCGCGAACGCCTGCGCATCATCGTCGCGCAGGAACGCGCCACCCGCGGCGGCCCCGACTACCTGCCGCTGCTGCGCAACGAACTCCTGGAAGTAATCCGCAAGTATGTGCACGTCGGCGCCGAAGCGGTGCAGATCAACGTGGAACGCAGCAGCGAAGGCGAAGTGCTGGAGTTGTCGGTGGCGTTGCCGGAAACGGGAGCAGCGACCGGTACCGGTGGCTGAGTGGATACCGCGGCATAGTCACGCCTTGCATATGAGCGCGGCGCCAGAAGCCATCCCCCTCGATCCCCCTTCGCAAGCGAAGGGGGAAGACAAGCGCCAGCCGCTTCCCACCCCCTTCGGAACGAAGGGGGTCGCGCAGCAGTCGCGGGGGGATGAAAGCGCGCTCGCTGGTAACGTACTGCGCCTTGCCGACATCGGCTTCGAAGCGCCCGCCAGCCTGCTCGCGCAACACGGCCTGGAACTGGTGCGCGTCGAAGATGGCGCGCCGATACCCGGCAGTTTCTGGGGCGAACCCGAGGCTGGCGTGATCGCGTCAACCGTCTACGCGCGTGCCGACACGCCGGTGCACTCGCTGCTGCACGAAGCCTGTCACCTGCTGGTCGCCGGCCCCGCGAAACGCGCGTCGATCCACACCGACGCCAGCGACTCGCTGGAAGAAGAAGACGCGACCTGCTACCTGCAGATCGTGCTGGCCGACGCCCTGCCCGGCTTCGGCCGCGAACGCGCGCTGGCTGACATGGACGCGTGGGGTTATTCCTTCCGTCTCGGCTCCGCGCGCGCGTGGTTCGAACATGACGCCGACGATGCGCGCGCGTTCCTCGAACAACGCGGGTTGCTGCCATTGCCCACTTGACGTCGCGATGCAAAGCTCGGCTACCATACGCCGACATTCACGGGAGATGGCATGCCTCCCCGAACCGCCGGGTTTCCGGCTGATGATGCCTGCGCCACCGGGATTCCGGCGCGTAGGTGTTGCGTCCTGAAGCGCAGCGCGCGCGGTTCCCGACCACGTTCAAACGGAGTCGGACACTCGACATGCTGATCCCAGCCCTGCTCGCCACCGGTTGCGGTGCCTTCCTCGGCGCCTGCCTGCGCTATCTGTTCGGCGTCTGGTTCAACCCGATCTTCCCCACCGTGCCGCTTGGCACGCTCGCCGCGAACCTGCTGGGTGGCTTGCTGATGGGCCTGATTTTGGGCGCGTTCGCGCAGTTCCAGTCGCTGTCGCCGGAGACACGCGTGTTCATCACCACCGGTTTCCTGGGCGGCCTCACCACGTTCTCGACGTTTTCCGGCGAAACCATCACGTTGCTGCTGCGCGGCCAGTATGGCTGGACGTTCGGGATCATCGGCGTACACGTGATCGGCACACTCGCGATGACACTCTTGGGTTTCGCGCTGATGCAGGGCTTGCTGAGGCACTTCGCATGAACGATTCCACCCTCACCGAAGGCGTGTACCTGCGCTTCTTCGTGCACGAAAACCGCCGCCACGGCGGCGTGCTGTTGTACGACTGGCTGCTCACGGAAGCCAAGAAACTGGGATTGTCCGGTGGCACCGCGTTCCGTTCGATCGCCGGTTACGGCCGTCATGGCGTCACCCACGAAGCGCACTTCCTGGAACTCGCCGGACAGGAAACCGTACGCGTGGATTTCGTGGTGACGCGCGAAGCGGCCGAAAAAATGCTCGCGCGCGTGCGTGAGGAAAAACTGCAGATGTTCTACGCGATCCTGCCGGCCGAGTTCGGCACGCTCGGCAGCGCAAAGTGAACGCGCCGGAAGCACAGCAGCGCCACAAGGTCGCGCTGACCTTTGTCGTCCTGATCGGCGTCGTCAGTCTGTTCGCCGACATGACGTACGAGGGCTCGCGCTCGATCTGGGGCCCGTTCCTCGGCACGCTGGGCGCGACCGGCGCCATCGTCGGAATCGTCGCCGGTGGCGGAGAGTTGCTGGGCTACCTGCTGCGCCTGTTGACCGGCGTGCTGGCCGACAGGACGCAGCGTTACTGGGCGATCACGATCATCGGTTACGCGATCAACCTGCTGGCAGTTCCCGCACTTGCGCTCGCTGGCAACTGGCCGGTCGCGGCAGGATTGGTGATTTTGGAACGCAGCGGCAAGGCGCTGCGCACGCCCGCACGCGACGCGATGCTCTCGTACGCCGCGAAGGACATGGGCGGCGCGGGCTGGGCATTCGGCCTGCACGAAGCGCTGGATTCGATCGGCGCGGTGCTGGGTCCGCTGATCGCGGCGCTGGTGTTGTTCCTGCACGGCGGTTATAGGCATGCGTTCGCGTGGCTGCTGCTGCCGGCGCTCGCCGCGCTGGCCACGCTCGCGATCGCGCGCGCGAAGTTTCCGCAGCCGCAGGAACTCGATCCCCGTCCTGTCCCGGAACTCGACGACGCGCGCGCGCTGCGCGACCTGAAAGTGTTCCTCGTCGCCACCGCGCTGATCGCCGCGGGCTACTCCGATTTTGCGCTGATCGCGTTCCATCTCGCTCGCGACCACGTGGTCGCGAACGACGTGGTGCCGACGCTGTACGCGGTTGCGAGCCTGGCGGGTGGACTCACTGCACTGGTGATGGGTAAGCAGTTCGACAAGCGAGGCCTGTCGGTTTTACTGTGGGCCACGCTGGTGCCCGCGCTGTACGCGCCGCTGGTGTTTCTCGGCGGGCCGTGGGCCGCGCTCGCGGGCATGGCGCTGTGGGGCATCGGCTTCGGCGCCCACGATTCCTTGTTCCGCGCCGCGGTGGCGCAGCGCATCCCGCGCGAGCGCCGCGCCACGGTCATGGGCGTGTTCAACGCCATTTATGGCACGGCATGGTTCGCCGGCAGCGTGCTGCTCGGCGTGTTGTACGATGTCAATCCGCTCTACACGGTGATCGCCGCACTGGTGTTGCAGCTCGTGGCGTGTCCGCTCCTGTGGAGCCTCAGGTCTTCGCCAAGGAGCGCGTGATGAACGATTTAGCGACCAATACCGAACCCGCGCACCTGTCGCGCCATGACCTGGCCCTGCGCGAGAAGGCACAGAAGCTGCTGGCGCACGCGGACGTGCGCATCGACGGCGATCGCGCCTGGGATCTGCAAGTGCACGACCCGCGCGTGTTCGCGCGCGCCTTCGCGCACGGATCGCTGGGACTCGGCGAAGCCTACATGGACGGCTGGTGGGACACGCCTTCGCTCGACCAGTTTTTCTACCACGTGCTGGGCGCGCACCTCGATGAACACCTGAAGAATTTCGACGCGCTGCGCGCGCACCTGCGCGCGCGCTTCATCAACATGCAACGTGGCCGCAAGGCGTTCAAGATCGGCAAGGCGCACTACGACATCGGCAACGACCTGTTCGCCAAAATGCTAGGCAAGCGGCTGGTGTATTCCTGCGGCTACTGGGCCAACGCGAACAATCTGGACGACGCCGAGGAAGCCAAGCTCGACCTCGTCTGCCGCAAGCTGCAACTGAAACCCGGCATGAAGATCCTCGACATCGGCTGCGGCTGGGGCGAGGCGCTGAAATACGCGGCCAAAAATTACGGCGTGTCGGGCGTCGGCGTCACCGTGTCGGAACAGCAAGCGCAGTTCGCACGCGAACTGTGCAAGGGCCTGCCCGTCGAAATCCGACTGCAGGATTACCGCGACGTCGAAGAGAAGTTCGACGCGGTGTATTCGATCGGCATGTTCGAGCACGTCGGCTGGAAGAACTACCGCACGTATTTCGAAGTGTGCCGGCGCACCTTGAAGGACGACGGGCTTTCGGTGCTGCATTGCATTGGCGTCAATTCCACGCCGTCGCGACCCGACCCATGGATCGAGAAATACATCTTCCCGAATTCGATGGTGCCGGCCGCCTCGCAAGTCGCGCCCGCGCTGGAAAACCTGTTCGTGGTCGAAGACTGGCACAACTTCGGTGCCGACTACGACAAGACATTGATGGCGTGGCTGGCCAACTTCGATGCCGCCTGGCAGGAACTGTCCGCGAACAACCCGCGCTACGACGAACGCTTCCGCCGCATGTGGCGCTATTACCTTTCCAGCTCCGCCGCCACGTTCCGCACCCGCCGCGACCAGCTGTGGCAACTCACGCTGTCGCCGCGCGGCGTGCCCGGCGGCTATCGCGTGCCGCGCTGAGCGCCATCGCCGCCGGAGCTGTGCACGTCACCCTGTCGATTCGAATCCCCACGATTGCGAGCGTCACGCGAAATATCATGCGGCACCGGCCACCGTCGGTCAGCGGAAAACGCGTTTCAACGCGTGTGACAGGTGATTGCTGTCCATCCGCGCAACGACCATGGTGTAGTTGTCGCGCGGCTCGCGCGATTCGACGAGCCCGAGGCAGGCGTCGGAAAATTGCCGCGGCGTGCGGGAATTCCGCGCGATATCAGCGAAGTCGTACGGTTCCAGCAGGCCATATGCACCGTCGGTCGCCAGCACCAGCCAATCACCGGCATTCACACTGCGACGGATTTCCTGCACAACGGGCTGGCCCGGAATGCCGACCGCACTTTCGAGGATGTACTTGCGCGGGTAATTGGCAAGACCGGCCGCCGAGAGCCGCCCTTCGTTGAACAGGCGCTGCGCTTCGGAATGGTCCTCGGTCAACTGCTCGACGTGCTCGCGCGCCACCACGTAGAGCCGCGAATCGCCGCAATGCGCCGCCACCAGTTCGCCGCCGCGCACGGCCATCACGACCAAGGTGGTCGCCATCGAACGGTCTTCGATGCTTTGCTGCTGCAACGCGTGCAGGCCGCGATGGCACGCGCGCACCAGTTCGACGAGTTCCGCGGAACCGATGTCCGGGCACACCGCGTGGGTTTTCATGTAGTCGACGGCGAAATTCGACGCGTGTCCGCCGCCGCCCATGCCGCCGAGTCCGTCCGCCACCGCGGCGAAAAACGTGTCGCCTGCCCACCAGAACGCGCAGCTGTCCTCGTTCGCCTGGCGCGCGCCGATTTTCGAGAATGCCGTCGCGTCGCCGATCACCGTCGCTCTCCGGTTCCGTTTTCCACTGATGCGGCCGACGCCGTCCGCGCCCGGCGCGGACGCGGCTCTTTCAGTGCATCATTCGGTGGATCGCGGCGGCGATTACATGTTCTTGCAGATCGGGCCACTGCAAGCTGCGCGACGGCCATGGCGGTTTTCGGAAGCACGTTCAGCCGACGATCGTAGCCCAACGCGTGCATTGAGGCGCGCATCCCGCGACAATTCCCCGATTCTAACCAAGCCCCGGCCCGATCGGCCCACGGATAGCCAATGACTTCGCTGCAAACCAACTTCGAACAAATCCCGCTGCGCGAGTACGCCGAGCGCGCCTACCTCGACTATTCGATGTACGTGGTGCTGGACCGCGCGCTGCCCTTCATCGGCGACGGCCTGAAGCCGGTGCAGCGTCGCATCGTGTACGCGATGAGCGAACTGGGCCTCGCCGCCACCGCGAAACCAAAGAAGTCCGCGCGCACCGTCGGCGACGTGATCGGCAAGTTCCATCCGCATGGCGACACGTCGGTATACGAGGCGATGGTGCTGATGGCGCAGCCGTTCTCGTATCGCTATCCGCTGATCGACGGCCAAGGCAACTTCGGGTCGTCGGACGATCCCAAGTCGTTCGCGGCGATGCGCTACACCGAGTCGCGACTCACGCCGATCGCCGAACTGCTGCTCAGCGAACTACCGATGGGCACGGTGGACTGGGCGCCCAACTTCGACGGCACCTTGGAGGAACCCTCGTGGCTGCCGGCGCGGATGCCGCATGTGTTGTTGAACGGCTCCACCGGCATCGCGGTCGGCATGGCCACCGACATTCCGCCGCACAACCTGCGCGAAGTCGCGGCGGCGTGCATCCGTCTGTTGGACGAACCGTCGGCCAGCATCGCGGACCTGTGCGAGCACATCAAGGCGCCTGATTTCCCGACGGCCGCGGAAATCATCACGCCGCGCAACGAACTTAGCGCCATGTACGCGACCGGCAACGGTTCGGTGCGCTGCCGCGCGGTATACATGGAAGAGCGCGGCAACATCGTGCTGACCGCGCTGCCGCACCAGGTCTCACCCGCAAAGGTGATCGAGCAAATCGCCGGCCAGATGCGCGCAAAAAAACTGCCGATGCTGGAAGACCTACGCGACGAATCCGACCACGAGAATCCGGTGCGGCTGGTGCTGATCCCGCGCTCGAACCGCGTGGACACCGACGCGATGATGCAACACCTGTTCGCCACCACCGATCTCGAAAAGAGTTTCCGCGTCAACCTCAACATGATCGGGCTTGACGGGCGCCCGCAGGTCAAGACGCTGAAGCAGATCCTGGAAGAGTGGCTGCGCTTCCGCGCGGACACGGTGACCAGACGCCTGCAACACCGCCTCGAAAAAGTTGAACGCCGCCTGCATCTGCTGGAAGGATTGCGCATCGCGTTCCTCAATCTGGATGAAATGATCCGCATCGTCCGCCACGAGGACGAGCCCAAGCCGGCGCTGATTAAGCGTTTCAAGCTGTCCGAGGAACAGGCCGACTACATCCTCGAGACTAGGCTGCGGCAACTGGCGCGGCTCGAGGAAATGAAGCTCAACGCCGAGCGCGATGAACTCGAAGAGGAACGCGCGAAGATCGAAGTGACGCTGAATTCGAAGGCGCGCCTGAAGACGCTGATCAAGCAGGAACTGAAGGCCGACGCCGAAAAATATGGCGACGCGCGCCGTTCGCCGCTGGTCGAACGCGCGGCCGCACAGGCGCTGGACGAAAGCGAACTGGTGGTGTCCGAACCCGTGACCGTGGTCTTGAGCGAAAAAGGCTGGGCGCGCGCGGCCAAGGGCCACGATGTGGACGCCGCGGAATTGTCCTATCGCGAGGGCGACAAGTACCTCGCCAGCGTGCGCGGCAAGAGTTCGCAGCAGGCGGTGTTCATCGACTCGACCGGACGCAGCTATTCGACGGCGGCGCACACGCTGCCGTCCGCGCGCGGCAACGGCGAACCCTTGACCGGGCGTTTCACGCCGGCAGCCGGTGCGCGTTTCGACGCCGTCGCAATCGGCGACAACGCGACCAAACTGATCCTCGCCACCGACGCCGGCTACGGCTTCCTGACGCGCTTCGAAGGCCTGCTCGCCAACAAGAAGGCCGGCAAGCAGGTCATCAATATGGACGACGACGCGCGCGTGCTCGCACCCGCGTACGTCAACGATCCCGCGCGCGACCGCATCGTCGCGGTCACGACGGAGGGGCACCTGCTGATGTTCTCGGTGGCCGACCTGCCGGAACTCGATCGCGGCCGCGGCAACAAGCTGATCGAAATCCCGAAGGCGAAACTGCAGTCCGGCGAAGAACGCGTGGCCGGCGTCGCGGTAGTCGCGGAAGGCTCAGGCGAGATTACGCTGTACGCGGGCCAGCGCAAGCTGATCCTGAAGTGGGCCGACCTCGTCGAATACGGCGGCAGCCGTGCGCAACGCGGCGGCCTGCTGCCACGCGGCTTGCGGCGGGTGGACCGGATCGAGACGACGGGCTGACAGGGAACTCGCGCCGATCCGCGAACTCCAATCACGTGCACGCCCGCTGCCCTCGCGCGTTTGAAGATGATGCCGATCGGAGTTTCGCCATGAATGCCATCCGCAATGCCGCATTGCTTGCCGCCTGCATCGTGGCCGGCGCGGCGTCGGCGCAGACGGCGAAACCGCCGCTGAACCTGCAACTGCCCACCGATTTGCCCGTCGCTGCGAGCACCGCCTCGAACCATCCGACCAGTCGGTCCGTGGTCGATCGCTACGGCAATCCGGTCAGCCCGCCGGGCGTGTATTACGGCGACCACAGTGGACCCGCAGCTTCGACCGGCGGCGAACGCGTCGCGGCGCAGCACTGCGACGACGCCACCTACAACCAGCCGCAGATGCACGGCAGCGCCAGCATGGGCGTGATGGCCGGCAACCACGTGAGCGGCAATTACCAGGCCGCCACCGTCGACATGACCAGAAATCTCGGCGACTGCGAACACCCGACCGGCAGCGTCGGCTTGTCGATCCGCGTGGGCCAGAGCCGGTTCGACGGCCGGCACTGGTAATCCCGAGCGCCGCCGCGAGACATCGCGCGCATCGCCGCGTTAAGCTTCGCCACCATGCCGGCACCACCGGCATGGCACGAACGAAGCGAAACCATGCACGGCGAATACAAGATGCCCGGCGGCAAGCTGGTCGTGGCGGACCTCGAAGTACGCAACGGCAAGCTGACCCGCGTGCGGATCAGCGGTGATTTTTTCCTCGAACCCGATTCCGCGCTCACGCTGATCGACGTGGCGCTGGAAGGCTTGCCTGCCGACGCCGGCAACGTGCGTCTCGCCGAAGTGCTGCAAGCCGCGCTCGGATCGAACGTGCGCATGTACGGCGTTTCGCCGGAAGCCATCGCGGTGGCGGTGCAACGCGCGCTGGAGTCGCCCGCGTGATCCGCACCGACTGGAGCGACTACAAGTGGCGTCTGGTGCACACGGCGCCGCAGCCGCCTGCGCTGCACATGGCGCTGGACGAAGTGCTGACCGACGAAGTCGCGGCGCGCCGCCGGCCGCCGACGCTGCGCGTGTGGGAGTGGTCGGCATCGTGCGTGGTGATCGGGCGCTTCCAGTCGTTGCGCAACGAAGTGGACGCCGCCGCCGCGGAACGGCACGGCATCGAAGTCGTGCGTCGCATCAGCGGCGGCGGCGCGATGTTCATCGAGCCGGGCAACACCATCACCTATTCGCTGTACGCGCCGGAATCGTTGGTCGCGGGCATGAGCTTCCAGGAATCCTACGAATTCATGGATGCCTGGGTGATCGATGCATTGCAGGGATTGGGCATCGACGCGTGGTACCAGCCGCTCAACGATATCGCCTCGCCGGCCGGCAAGATCGCCGGCGCCGCACAAACCCGCCGTGGCGGCGCGGTGCTGCACCACGTCACGATGGCGTATGACATCGACACCACGAAGATGCTCGACATCCTGCGCATCGGACGCGAAAAGCTCTCCGACAAGGCAACGCAAAGCGCCGCCAAGCGCGTCGATCCGCTGCGCAGCCAGACCGGCCTGCCGCGCGCGGAAATCATCGACCGCATGATCGCAACGTTCCGCAGCCTGCACGGACTCGGATTCGGCAAGCTGGAAGACGCGGAACTCGAACGCGCGCAGGCGCTGGCCTTGTCGAAGTTTTCGACCAATACGTGGACAGGTATCGTGCCATGAGGATTCCGACCTATCCATATTCTCGTCATTCCCGCGAAGGCGGGAATCCAGTGCCTTAGTTGACGAGCAAAGCCACTGGATTCCGGGTTCCGCCGCAAAGATCTGCGGCGGCCCCGGAATGACGAACCAAGCCAAAGATCCCATACATGCGCCCATGGTTGGCGCGCGTCGCCGCAACCCTCACAATGCCGCGGTCATCCAGGGAAATCCCCATGCGCTGGTTCCGACGCATCGCACTTGCGCTGATCGTGATCATCGTCATCGTGCTGGCAATCGGCTGGCGGTTGCTCGCGGGCAGCCGTCCGCAGGCGAATGGCAACGTCACCGTGCAAGGTTTGTCGGCGCCGGTGACGATCGTGCGCGACGCCGACGGCATTCCCACCATCACCGCGCAGAACCGCCGCGACCTCGCGTACGCGATCGGCTACGCGCACGGGCAGGAACGCTTCTTCCAGATGGACCTGCAGCGCCGCGTGGCCGCGGGTGAACTGGCCGCACTGGTCGGCGAGGCGGCGTTGAAGGTCGACGAAAGTCATCGGCAGCATCGTTTCCGCGCATTGGCGGAACACGAGCTCGCGCTGATGAACGCGAACCAGCGCAAGTTCATGGCCGCCTATACGGCCGGCGTCAATGCCGGGCTGGCGCGTCTGTCGGTGCGCCCGTGGCAATACCTGCTGCTGGGCGAGAAGCCGCAGCCGTGGACCGATGCCGACACCATCCTGACCATCGACGCGATGTCCTTCGACCTCAACCAGGATGGCGACAACACGCGCGAACTGGACATTGCGCGGATGCGCGCGGTGCTGCCGAAGGCGTTGGCGGATTTCCTGCTGTCGCCCTCGCCGCGCTGGGAAGCGCCGATGCAAGGCAGCGCGACCGGGCCGGTGCCGATGCCGGACGCCTCCGTGTTCGACCTGCGCCACTCGACAGCGTCGAAGGTCGCGCTCGCAGACGGCGCTCGCGCGGTCGCGTCCAGCGATCGCGCCGACACCGGCATCGGCAGCAACGGCTTCGCGGTGGGCGGCACGCTGACCGGCGGCGGCGCAATCCTCGCCAACGACCCGCACCTGGGCTTGCGCGTCCCGAACATCTGGTACCGCGCACGACTGCGCTACCCCGACCCGGCCGACCCGCAACGCTTGATCGAGTTGAACGGCGTCACCCTGCCCGGCGCCCCGGCGCTGGTGATCGGCAGCAACGGCCACATCGCCTGGGGTTTCACCAACAGCGAAGGCGACTGGATGGATTGGGTGCGCGTGATCCGCAACCCGAAGAACCTTTCGCAATACAAGACGCCGAACGGCTGGGCCGCGATCGCCAGGCACGACGAAACCATCCACGTGAAGGGCGCGCCGGATGCGCACGTCACCGTCGAGGACACGATCTGGGGTCCGATCATGGCCAAGGACACCGACGGCACGCCGCTGGCGCTCGCGTGGACCGCGCAGGATCCGCGCGCGGTCAACCTCAACCTGATGAAGTTGGAAACGATGGACACGGTGGGCCAGGCACTCGCGCTGGCGCCCACCATCGGCATTCCGCCACAGAACCTGGTGGTCGCGGACGCGCACGGCAACATCGGCTGGAGCATCGCGGGCAGCGTGATCCCGGTGCGCGCGGGCTTCGATCCTTCGGTGCCGGCCGACTGGACGAAGCCCGGCACGGGCTGGGTGGGCTACGCCACGTCCGCACAGGATCCGCGCATCATGAATCCACCCGGTTCGCGCATCTGGACCGCCAACCAGCGTATCGCTTCCGGTGACGCGCTGACGCTGATCGGCGACGGCGGCTACGACCTCGGCGCGCGCGCGCAGCAGGTCCGCGATGGATTGCAGGCGCGCAATCACTTCACCACGCGTGACATGCTGGACATCCAGCTCGACGACCGCGCGCTGTTCCTCGAGCGCTGGCAGCAGTTGTTGCTGGGCGTGCTGGATGAATCACACTGTGACAAACGCGATCCCAGCTCGTCGCACGTCCCTGTGCTTGCCGGGACGAGTGCATCCTGCACTCGACTGACCGCACTCAAACCTTTCGTGCAGGACTGGCAGGCACGCGCCGCCACCAGCAGTGTCGGCTATCGGATCGTCCGCATGTTCCGCCTGAAGACGCGCGAAAACGCGCTGGCGCCGTTCACCGCGCGCGCCACCGCGAAATGGAAGGATTTCGAATGGCCCACGCCCCAGGTCGGCGAATACGCCGTGTGGACGCTGGTGACGCAAAAGCCAGCGTGGCTGCTCGACCCGAAGTACAAAAGTTGGGACGCGCTGCTCGCCGATTCTGCCAAGCAAGTGGCCGAAGAATTGGCGGCATTGCCCGGACCATTGGCGGACAAGACCTGGGGCCGATACAACACCGCGAAGATCGACGATCCATTGTCGGTGGCATTGCCGGGATGGCTGCGCGGATTCTTCGACATGCCGCCCGACCAACTGGCGGGCGACAACAACATGCCACGCGTGCTGCATCCGGCGTTCGGCGCATCGATGCGCCTGGACGTGCAACCGGGCGACGAGGCGCACGGCATCCTGGAAATGCCGGCCGGGCAATCCGACAACCCGCTCTCGCCGTGGTTCGGCAAGGGCCACGAAGCGTGGGTGCATGGCAAGCCGGCGCCGCTGCTGCCGGGGCCTGCGAAATATCGCCTGACGTTGTTACCCGCAAGCTGATGCCGGCGCACATCTGAAGTTATACTCGCAGCATGGCTACCGAACCTGCTGTCATGCAACTCACCGCCGTCCTGATCCCCGCCGAGGAAGGCGGCTTCGTCGCGATCAACCCTGAAACCGGAACCGCCACGCAAGGTGAATCGGTCGAGGATGCTCTCGCCAATCTGCGCGAAGCGACGGAGCTTTACCTCGAAGAGTTTCCGCTAAAGCTCCATGGCAAGCCGCTACTGACCACCTTCGAGGTGGTGGCGCATGCCGCCTAGCCTTCCGCCGGTTTCCGGTGCGGAAGCCGTTCGTGCCCTTGAAAAACTCGGCCTCGAAAAACTACGCCAGAAAGGCAGTCACGTCGTTATGCGACGGGCCACCAGCGGCTGTGTCGTTCCACTGCACCGGGAACTCAAGAGAGGAACGCTCGCGGCCATCCTTAAGCAGGCCGGTATAAGCGCCGAAGAATTCCGGAAATCTCTCTGAAACGTGGTTCAGTCCGCTTGCGTCCGGCGATGCAAACCGGCGACCATCGGCGCATGACTTTCGAATGTCTTTTTCGCGGTAGAAGCGCGCGCCTGGCCCGCGGCCTGGCGGCACTGGCCGCCGCCATCCTGCCGGCCGCGTGCACGCAGGCGTCGCACGGCATTTCCAGCCACGACGTGGTGTTCGACAACGTGCACTACCGCGTCGTGACCATCGACACCGCGAAGGCCGGGCTGGACCTGCGCTGGCGCGACCCCGCGACCGGCAAGCCGTTCGCCAGCATCCACGCGCTGCAGCAGTGGGGCGCTGCACATGGACGCCAATTGCTGTTCGCCGCCAACGCGGGCATCTACGACGCGCAGGGTGAACCGCTGGGGCTCTACGTCGAAGACGGCAAGGTGCTGAAACCGCTCAACACCGCACACGGCAATCCCGCGTCCGGCAATTTTTCGCTGCTGCCGAACGGCGTGTTCGCGATCGATGCGCAAGGTCATGCCTCGGTGCAGACCACCGCGGACTTCGCGGCCGCACACGCGCAACCGCGCTGGGCCACGCAGTCGGGTCCGATGCTGGTGATCGACGGCAAGGTCAATCCGAACTTCGACGCCGGTTCCGACAGCACCAAGTGGCGCAGCGGCGTGTGCGCGCCCAGGCCGGACGAAGCGGTGTTCGTGGTCAGCACCGCGCCGGTGAACTTCCACGAATTCGCGCGGCTGTTCCGCGACAAACTCGGTTGCCGCAACGCGCTGTACCTCGACGGCACGCTGTCGCAGATCTATGTCGATGGCGACTACTACGGCGCGCCCGCGTTCATGGTGAAACCGTACGCGGGGATGTTCGCGGTGTTTGCGGCACCAGCGAAGTAGCAGCTTCAATGGCGGAAGCGGCCAAGCCGCGCCAACAGCTTCACCCAGAGCGCCGGGTCGGATGCCACCGCAAAGCGTGGCCAGACCGCTGGCGCGGGTCCGCCATCTACAGGGATTCAAACGATCTGAAGTTCTTGTAGCGGCTTACGCCGAGGATCAACCCGATGGCGAGCCAGAGCCCGCCGAATGCAAACGTCATGCGGTCGAAACCCATCCAGACAAAGGCGACGATGGCCAAACCGAGCAGCGGGAACAGCAGGTAGCGGAATATGCTTCTGCGATTCTTGCGCTTGATGTAAAAAAACACGAACACGGTGAGGTTGAGCAGCATGAAGGCAGTGAGGGCACCGAAGTTCACGAGTTTCAAGATGGTTTCCACCGGCACCCATACCGCCAACACGAATGACAGGATCGCGACCAGCGCGATGGCATTCACCGGTGTCTTGAAACGCGGCTGGATGTAAGCAAAGAACCCGCCGCCCGGCAGAGCGCGGTCGCGGCCCATGGCGTAGAGCATGCGCGCTATCGCCGCTTGTGCCGCCAGCGCCGAGATGACGGCGCCTCCCACGTTGGCGAGCAGCAGCAAAACGTACAAGCCGTGCCCTCCGACCTGTCGGCCGATCTGAAAGAACCCGAGCCCTTCATCCAGGGTCTTGTAATCCGGATGTGCGAGCGCTGCGATGTAGGTCTGCGCCATGAAAATGGCGCCCAGCAGCAACAAGGCCAGCACCATGGCATTGCCGATGTTGCGGCGAGGCTCGTGCGCTTCCTCGGCGAGCGTGCTGACCGCGTCGAACCCGAGAAAACTCAGCACGGCGATGGATGTCGCGGTGGCAATGAAACTCCAGTCGAGATGCGCCGGCTGGTAGAACGGCGTGATTGACCAGCCGGCTGTGCCGTGACGCGCAATGAACACGAATTGCATCGCCAGTACCAGAAACAACGCCAGCGCAACCAGCTGAACCGCGAGCAGCACGAAGTTCGCGCGCGCCTGCAACTGGATTCCGAGGACATTGATGGTGGAATTCGCGCCGACGAAACACGCGATCCAGATCCAGAGCGGCACGCCTGGCAACAATCCGTGCATCCAACTGGCGGAAAACGCGTAGATCAAGCTCGGCACCAGCAGGTAATCGGCCACGATCAGCCAGCCGGCGACAAAACCGGCGTAAGGGTGCAGGCCGCGCTGCACATAGGAGTACACCGATCCCGCGATCGGGAACTCGCGGCTCAGTTGCCGGTAGCTCATGACGGTGAAAAACATGGCGACCATGCCGACCAGGTACACCAGCGGTACCATGCCGTAGCTTTGCTTCGCCACGAAACCGTAGACCGACATGGGCGCGATCGGCACCATGAAAATGAGGCCGAAGACCACCAGGTGGCCGAGCCCGAGCCTGCGATCGAGTTCCTGGCGATAGCCGCCTACGGAAACGGATGCTTCCATGATGGAGACCCCATGCTGGTCACTGCGATCGGGCTTCGCGCAGGGTCCAGAGTGTACATTCTCCCGAAAGGTGCAACGCGGGATATTTGGCGGCGTGGCCTTGATCCTGAAGCCGGGTTTCACACCCTGCCATGCGAGCAGGCGAGAACGAGCTGCACGAAAGCAGCCGGTCGCGGCGGACTCCTCCAGGGCGTGACCCGACGATCGGCCGAATGTTTCGCGAAGCGTCCGCCGATCGCCATCAGCCCAGCAATCGTTTGGCAATCGCCAGGTGGATCGCCGGCAGGCGTTCGAGGTCATCCAGCGCGACGTGTTCGTCGATCTTGTGGATGGTCGCGTTGACGGGGCCGACCTCGACGACTTCCGCGCCCAGCGGCGCGATGAAACGGCCATCCGACGTGCCGCCGCCGGTGCTGGGCTCGGGTTCGATGCCGCACACTTCGCGGCAAGCATCGCTCACCACTTCGCGCAGCTTGCCGCCTTCCGGCGAATGGAACGATTCGCCGGACAGGTTCCATTCGATCGCGTAATCGAGACCGTGTTTTTCCAGGACCGCTTCGGTGCGCTCGCGCAACGATGCCGCGCTGCTCGCGGTACCGAAGCGGAAGTTGGCGTCGACCACGAGGCTGCCGGGAATCACGTTCAAGGCGCCGGTGCCGCCGTGGATGTTGGAAACCTGGAACGTGGTCGGCGGAAAATCGGCGTTGCCTTCGTCCCAACGCATCGCTGCGAGTTCCGCCAGCGCGGGTGCAAGCGCGTGGATCGGATTTTTCGCGAGCTCGGGATAGGCGACGTGGCCCTGGATGCCGCGCACTGTCAAGCGGAACGACAGCGAGCCGCGCCGACCGACGCGAATCAGGTCGCCGAGTTTTTCCTTCGAAGACGGCTCGCCCACCACGCACCAGTCGATGCGCTGGCCGGTTGCGCGGAAATGCTGCGCGACGCGGCGCACGCCATCGAGGTTGGCCGGCCCCTCTTCATCGCTCGTCAGCAGCAGCGCCACGGTTCCCTCATGATCCGGATGCGCGGCGGCGAACTGCTCCAGCGCCACCACCATCGCGGCGACGCCGGATTTCATGTCGGCCGCGCCGCGCCCGTACAACTTGCCGTCGCGCACCACGGGTTCGAATGGCGGTGAAGCCCATTCCGATTCAGGACCGCTCGGCACGACATCGACATGGCCGAGAAACGCCAGCACCGGCCCACCCGATCCGTGCGTCGCCCACAGGTTGGCGACCTCGCCGTAGCACAGGTGTTCGCAACGAAATCCCGCGCGCTCCAGCCGCGCCGCGATCAACGCCATGCAACCCGCGTCGTCCGGCGTGAGCGAGCGGCGGCGGATCAACTCGCAGGTGAGATCGAAGACTTCCGGCATGGCGCACTCGCACGATCAGGAACGGCGCGCAGCATAGCAACGCGCGGTTCAACCCGTGATCACGCTGCCGAGCACGTGTCCAACGCCGAACGTGATGGCGGCGGCGGCGCTGGTGATCGCCAACTGGCGCGCGATCGAGAACGCGAGCGTGCGGCCGGTGAACAGCGAGGTACCGACCGCGATCAGGCACAAACCGAAGAACGTCGTGCCCAGGCTCGCGAACATCGCCGCGCGCCCGCCGAGGAAGAAGTACGGCGCCACCGGGAAGATCGCGCCGAAGGCGAAGAAGCAAAACGAGGAAATGGCCGCGCTCCAGGCCGAGCCGCCGAGTTCCGATGGATCGACGCCCAGGTCCTCGCGCACCACGGTGTCGAGCGCCGTGCGCGGCGTTTCCGCAAGGTGTTCGGCAAGGTGCTCCGCCTTGGCGCGCCCCAGGCCCTTGTCGCGATAAATGCCCGCGATGTGGCGCACGCCCTCTTCCGGCGCAACCGCGAGGCGTTCGGCGCGTTCGGTGATCTGCGCCTGGTAGAACTCGCGCGATGAGTTGACCGACAGCCACTCGCCCAACGCCATCGAACACGAACCCGCAACCAGGCCCGCAAGTCCGGCCAGCAGCACCGCATGGTTGCCCGTGGCCGCACCAGCCATGCCCATTACCAGGCTCACGTTCGACACCAGGCCGTCGTTCGCGCCCAGCACCGACGCGCGCAGCGTGTTGCCGCCCGCGGCGCGATGCCGGTGCGTGCGCGCACGCGCATCGTCCTGCACGAAATGATCGCGATGTCCGGTTCGATCGACCGGCGTTTCGAGATGGTCGGCGTGCTCCAGCCGCACCACGGTCGGCATCACGAAGCCGGTGCCGAACCATTTTGCCAATGCGCCCAGCACGCGCACGCGCGTGCGCGGATGGGGCGGCGGAACTTCCGCACCCAAGTCGCGCAGGCGCGATTCCCAGAACGCCGCGTTGGCGCGCTCGCCGTCCGCGATGCGCCGGTACGCGCGCGCGAGGCGCGGATCGGAAGCGACCGCGGCAAGACGCGTGTACAGCGCCTCGTTGTCGCGCTCGACGCGAAGATTCTTGAGATAGCGGTGGACGCGCGCGTTGGTCACGTGGGTTTCACTTGCCGAACAGCCTCTTGAAGGCATTGTCACTGAAGCCGACGCCGACCTCGCCATCCGCGCGCACCACGACGGGCCGCTTGACCAGCGCGGGATATTCCTTGAGCAGCAAGGTCCACTCCGGATCGCTGGCGGGATTCTTGCGTTGCGGCAGCAGGTTGCGCCACGTGGTCGAAGCCTTGTTGACCAGCTTCTCCCAGCCGCCGAGCTGCGTTGCCCAGTCCTTCAGCGTCGCCGCGGGAACCGGATTCGCCCGATAGTCGACGAACGTGTATTCGACGCCGGAACGATCCAGCCAGTTGCGCGCCTTGCGGCAGGTGTCGCAGGTGGGAAGGCCGTAAACGGTAGTCATGCGAATGCTCCACGGCGCGCCTGATCGACGCGCCGCATCAGGTCTTCGGCCACTGCGTTGCGCGCAAACGGATTGAGCCTGAACGCCGGCATCTTCGGGATGAATGCGATTTCATCACCCCACTCGCAGGGGTTACGCAAGCGCAACGTGATCCGCTTCGGATTGGTGAACTGACTCATGCTGACATTGAAGATGTCCGCCAGGGGAATCCGCTTCTCGATGGCGCCCTTGCGGACCAGCAGATAATCGCCGCCATCCTGGACTTCATCGGCCAAGTCCCAAAGCAATTTTCTGAAAAGCAGAAAGCCGAACACCAGCATGAATGCCGGTACCAACAGGAACATGACGTTGCCTGGAGACGATGCATGCGGCACGTTCGCGACCCCGCCGAAAAACAGGAACAATGCGACTCCGCCCAACCATATCGCAGGAAAAATCCGTTTGGTGAAAAAGGTCTGCTTCGAGGAAATAATGTTCATGCTCCCCCCTGTTGTGCTGCGAATGACTATTCGGCGGTGCTTCTCAGCAATTCATTGATGGACGTCTTGGCGCGCGTCTTCTCGTCCACCCGCTTCACGATGATCGCCGCATACAGGCTGTGCGAGCCGTCCGCGGCTGGCAACGTTCCCGACACCACCACGCTGCCTGCGGGCACGCGGCCGTAGCTGATCGTCCTGGTGGCGCGATCGTAGATGCGCGTGGACTGGCCGAGATAGACGCCCATCCCGAGCACGCTGCCGCGTTCGACGATCACGCCCTCCACCACTTCCGAACGCGCGCCGATGAAGCAGTCGTCCTCGATGATCGTGGGGCTGGCCTGCAGCGGTTCCAGCACGCCGCCGATGCCGACGCCGCCGGAAAGGTGCACGCGCGCGCCGATCTGTGCGCACGACCCGACCGTCGCCCAGGTATCGACCATCGCGCCGGGGCCGACGTGCGCGCCGATGTTGACGTAGCTCGGCATCAGCACGGCATCTTTTCCGATGAACGCACCGCGGCGCACCAATGCGCCGGGCACCACGCGTGCACCGGCGTCGCGGAACGCGGCTTCATCGGCGCCGGAAAACCGCAGCGGCACCTTGTCGAACGCGGCCATCGGGCCGCCGTCCATCATCCGCATGTCGTGCGCGCGGAAGTACAAAAGGATCGCGCGCTTCACCCACTGGTTGACGCGCCAACCGCCCTGCCCGTCCGGTTTGGCCACGCGCAACGCGCCTGCCTCGAGCGCGTCCATCACCCGATCGAGCGGCGCGCGCAACGCCGCTGCATCGGCAGCGCCGAGCGAGGCGCGCTTTTCCCACGCCGCGTCGATCAATCCTTCCAGTTCATGCATGTTGCACATCACCCTTGCTGACCGGCCGCCATGCTGCCGGGCGCGAGCCGCCTCTGCAATGCTTCGCGCAATGATTCCTGCAAAGCGGGATCGAGTGCCGCGTCGTGGCGATCGCTCAATTCGAAAAAGTCTTCCACCTGGTCGCCGAAGGTGGCGATGCGCGCGTCGTGCACGCGCACGCCGACATCCAGGAACGCCTGCGCGATCGCCACCAGCAAACCCGGGCGGTCGCTGCAAACCAGCGCGAGGTGCGTCAACGGCTGCCCGTCGCCGCCATGGAAGTCGATGCGCGGCGGCTTCTGGAAATGCCGCAACCGGCGGGTGAGCCCGCGCTGCGCCGGCTGTGTGCGCAACACGGCGGCGCCCAGTACGCCCTCCAGTGCACGCCGCAATTCGGCGGCGCGTTCGACGGGCACCGGCGCCTGCGCACCCGCTTCCAGCACCGTGAAGGTGTCGAGCGCGCGGCCGTCGCGCGACGACATCACGCGCGCGGCGACCACGTCCAGCCGCAGCCGGTCGAGCGTCGCCGCCACCGCGGCGAACACGCCGTCGCGATCCGGCGTGCACACGAACAGCTCGGTACCGCCGCGCACGTCGGGCGGGCGCACCGCCACCACCGTCGATGCCCCGGCAGACTTCAGCATCGCCGTAACCTGCCACGCCAGCGATTCCGGACGCTGGCGCAGCAATGCCGCGTCGGGAAAGACATCCAGCACGCCAGCCGCCGCAGTTTTGTCGCTGCCGTTCCCGGCGATCAGCGCCAGCGTGCGTTCGCGCACTTCGCGCACGCGCACCTCGGCACGCGCCGGACGCTCAAGGTCGCGCCGCAACACGTAGCGCGCGGCCACGTACAGGTCCGCGAGCAGCCGATCTTTCCACGAATTCCAGAGCTTCGGGCTGGTGCCGGTGATGTCGGCAATCGTCAGTAGGTACAGCATGTCCAGGCGGTCCCAGTCGCCGACCTGCACGGCAAAACGATGCACCACTTCGGGATCGGCGATGTCCTGGCGCTGCGCGGTGACGCTCATCAGGAGATGCCAGCGCACCAGCCACGCGACTTCGTCGATGTCGTCTTCGCCCAAGCCGAGACTGCGGCAGAACGCGCGCGCTTCGGTTTCGCCCAGCTGCGAATGATCGCCGCCGCGGCCTTTGGCGATGTCGTGGAACAGCCCCGCGAGCAACAGGATTTCCGGTTTCGCGAGCCGCGCGAAAGCATCGCAGGCCAGCGGCAGCGCAGCGCGTGCTTCGGGGTCCGCATAGCGCGCGATGTTGCGCAGCACACGCAGCGTGTGTTCATCGACCGTGTACACATGGAACAGGTCGTATTGCATGCGTCCCACCACGCGCGCGAACGAAGGCAGGATCGCCGCCAGCACGCCGTGGCGGTTTAGCGCTTCCAGCACGCGCACGGCCCCGGCGCCGCGCCGCAGCAGTGCGAGGAGTGCGGCCAGCACGGCCTGATCGCGCGACAGCGCGTTGCCGTGCGCAACCAGCGCGTGCTCCACCGCGCGCATCGTCGCGGCGGTGATGCCCACGCAACCTTCGACTTCGAAGCGCGTGGCGAACACTTCGATCAGGCCTTGCGGAGCGGCCAGCAACCATTCGGGGTCGCGCAGTTCGAGGCGGTCGCCGCGCATCACGAAGTGCGCGTCGAGATCGCGCGGCGGCGGCAGCTGGTGCAGATGCTCCTGCAGGCGTTCCAGCAACTGGGTCAGCAGGCGCTCGGCGACGCCCGCGGCGCGGAAATAATCCTGCATGAAGCGTTCGACCGCGGCGTTGTTCACTGTGTCGCCGTCCTCGTAACCGAGCCTTGCCGCGAGAGCGCGCTGCCAATCGAACAGCAAACGTTCTTCGGCGCGGCCGGCTTCGAGGTGCAGGCCGTAGCGGATGCGGCGCAACACTGCGCGGGCTTCGCGCAAGGCGTCGCGCTCGCTCGTCTCCAGCAAGTGCACGCCGACCAGACCATCGAGATCATCCACCCCGATCAGGCGCTTGCCGAGCCAGCGGATCAGGTCGAGGTTGCGCAGGCCGCCGGGGCCATCCTTGATGTCCGGTTCCAGATTGTGGGTGGTGTCGTCGAAGCGCGCGTGGCGCCGCGCGCGTTCGTCGAGCTTGGCGGCGAGGTACGTATCGGGCGGCCACAGTGCGGGATCATCGATGAGCGCACGCAACGCCCGCGCGAAACGTTCGGCGCCGGCCAGCCGGCGCGCATCCAGCAGGCTGGTGAATACGCTGACGTCCGCCGCCGCGAGTTCGCGGCATTGCGCGAGCGTGCGCACCGCCTGCCCCGGCTTCAGGCCGACATCCCACAGGCAGCCGAAAAACGCCTCCAGCGCGCGCAGCAGCGCGGGTTCGGCGGCGGCATCGTGCAGCACCAGCAGGTCGATGTCGGAAAACGGAAACAGCACGCCGTGCCCGAACCCGCCGACCGCGAACAGCGCCGCGTCGCCGGTTTCGCCCACGCAGGCCGACCACACGTGTCCGCAAACCGTACTCACGACATCCGCGCGAGCGTGCGCCAACAGCCCGGCATCGCTCCCTTGCCGGAACGCCGCGGTCAATGCACGGGCGTGATCGTCGAGCAACTGTCGCAGCGCCGCGCGTGCTTCGCGCGATACCCCCGCGCGCGGTAATGCGGGCGGGAGGCGTGGACTTCCCCCTTCGGAACGAAGGGGGATAGAGGGGGATGGCTTTTCGTTTCGCATGACGGCATCCCCTCAGCGCTACGCGCTCGCGCTACGCGCGCGTTCGCTCCGCTCCGCCCTTCGTGCCGGAGGGGGTGAACGTCCGTACCATTACGCGTCCGGCCAAGCCGTCAGGATTTCATAACCGTCGTCGGTCACCGCAACGGTGTGCTCCCACTGCGCCGACAGCGAGTGGTCCTTGGTCACCACGGTCCAGCCGTCCGGCATCTGCCGGGTCTGGCGCTTGCCGGCGTTGACCATCGGTTCGACGGTGAAGGTCATGCCTTTTTCCAGCCGCATGCCCTCGCCCGGACGGCCGTAATGCAGCACTTGGGGCTCGTCGTGGTAGATGCGGCCGATGCCGTGCCCGCAGTATTCGCGCACCACCGAATAGCCGGCCGCCTCGGCGTGCTGCTGGATCGCGTGGCCGATGTCGCCCAGCGTGGCGCCCGGCTTCACCTGCTGGATGCCCAGCATCATCGCTTCGTAGGTCGTGTCGACCAGGCGCTTGGCCAGCACCGAGGGTTCGCCCACGAAATACATCCGCGAGGTGTCGCCGTGCCAGCCGTCCTTGATCACGGTGACGTCGCAGTTGATGATGTCGCCTTCCTTCAGCACCTTGCCCGGCGAAGGAATGCCATGGCAGATCACATGGTTGACCGAGGTGCACAGGGTCTTGGGGAAGCCGCGGTAGCCGACGTTGGCTGGGATCGCGTGCTGCACGTTCACAATGTGGTCGTAGGCGATCTGGTCGATCTGCTCGGTGGTGACGCCGGGCTTGATGTGTTCGTTCAGGAGCGCCAGCACCTCGGCCGCCAGCCGGCCGGCGACGCGCATGCCTTCGATTTCTTCGGGGGTCTTGGGTATCACGGGCATAAGTCGCAATTATAGCCGTTCTCCACACCCGGCCTGCGGGAGCGGCAGCGCCGCTTGCCCGCAGCGGCGCGTTTGCGTACAATTGCCCGGCTTTGCACGAGCAAACCGTCCACGCCGGACGTCACCGGCGAATCCACACGCAGGTCAGAAACCGGCACCGGGGTCCTTCGCGAGAAGGTCGTTGCCGCGGGGCCTGCGGAAGCCCAACCCCGGAACTTGTCGCGCCCACCCCGTCCATGACGGCCGCGCTCCTCGTGAAAACGGGGCGAGTTCCCACATCGGAGTTTCAAATCATGCCTCAAGTCACCATGCGCCAGATGCTGGAAGCCGGCGTGCATTTCGGCCACCAGACGCGCTACTGGAACCCCAGGATGGCGCCGTACATCTTCGGCGCGCGCGGCAAGATCCACATCATCAACCTCGAAGCGACGGTGCCGAAGTTCACCGATGCGATGAACTACATCTCGGGCCTCGCGCAGAAGCGCCGCACCGTGCTGTTCGTCGGCACCAAGCGTTCCGCGCGCGAGGCGATCGGCGAGGAAGCCCAGCGCTGCGGCATGCCCTACGTCAACCAGCGCTGGCTGGGCGGCATGCTGACCAACTTCCGCACCGTCAAGCAGTCGGTCGCGCGTCTGAAGGAGCTCGAGGCCGCCGAAACCGACGGCACCTTCGACAAGCTGGTCAAGCATGAAGTGCTCAGCCTGCGCCGCGAGCGCGACAAGCTGGAGAAGTCGTTGGGCGGCATCAAGGACATGAAGCACCTGCCCGACGCGCTGTTCGTGATCGACATCGGCCACGAGAACATCGCGGTGCAGGAAGCCAAGAAGCTCGGTATTCCGGTGATCGCGGTGGTCGACACCAACTACGACCCGTCGCTGGTCGAGTACGCGATTCCGGGCAACGACGACGCGATCCGCGCGGTGCAGTTGTACGCGCGCGCCGCCGCCGACGCGGTGCTGGAAGGCAAGGCCGCCGCGCCGATCCAGGCCCGCGGCGACGACAACGAGTTCGTCGAACTCGACGCCGAAGGCAACCCGGTCGCCAAGGACGACGAAGGCCGCAAGCCGGCCCGCCGTCCCGCGCCGAAGAAAGCCGCGCCGAAGCGTGCCGCGCACGCCGATGCCGGCGAGGCCGAAGGCGACGCGGCGTAAGCGCAAGCCGCGCAGCTCGCGCGGCATTGCATTCGACGCGGCAAGCCCCCACCTCTTGCCGCGTTCCACATCCCGATTCGGGTGGCGTCCGCTTCAACGCGGCGACTCCACGAACACCGCGCCTGCTGCGCGACGTTCCCATTTCAATGCGTCGGGCCACGCCGGCGCACCCAAGCTGACGAGGTAGCAACATGGAAATCACCGCCGCGATGGTCAAGGAACTGCGCGAGCGCTCCGGCGCCGGCATGATGGAGTGCAAGAAGGCGCTCACCCAGAACAACGGCGACATCGACGCGTCGATCGAGTGGCTCCGCAAGCAGGGTCTCGCCAAGGCCGACAAGAAGGCCGACCGCGTGGCCGCCGAAGGCCGCATCGCGCTGGCGCAGGACGGTGGCAACGGCGTGCTGGTCGAAATCAATTCGGAAACCGACTTCGTCGCCAAGGACGAGAACTTCCTGAAGTTCACCGACGAAGTCGCGCAGACCGCGCTGAAGAGCGGCGCGAAGGATGCCGAGGCGCTGAAGGCTGCCAAGACTTCGTATGGTCCGACCGTCGAGGAAGGCCGCCAGTGGCTGGTCGCCAAGGTCGGCGAGAACGTGCAGGTGCGCCGCCTGGTGCGCATCGACAACGCGCCGGTGCTCGGCGCCTACGTGCATGGCGGCCGCATCGGCGTGCTGGTCGCGCTGGAAGGCGGCGACGCCGAACTCGCGCGCGGCATCGCGATGCACATCGCCGCGATGAATCCGCAGTACGTCACGCCGGAAAACGTGCCGGCCGAGTTCGTCGCCAAGGAAAAGGAAATCTCGCTGGCGCAGATGAGCGACAAGGACAAGCAGAAGCCCGCCGAGATCCAGGAAAAGATGATCGCCGGAAAGATCAAGAAGACGCTCGCCGAAATCTCGCTGACCGGCCAGCCGTTCGTGCTGGACACCAACGTCAGTGTCGGCGACGCGCTGGCGAAGGCGAAAGCCAAGGTGCTGTCGTTCCACCGCATCGCGGTCGGCGAAGGCATCGAAAAGGTGGTCGAGGATTACGCCGCCGAAGTGATGAAGCAGGCGGGACTCGCGTAAGCGCTACCGCTTCGTTGCAACAAAAAAGCCGCGGACTTCCGCGGCTTTTTTTATTCTTGAACAAAGGCGAGGGGACGAGTGCGAGGGCGCAACGATCGCACCGTTGCACTGCCCGTGGCTTCATTCTCGCGCACGGGCCAGATTTCGCGCCAACGCCACCAATCCCTCGCTCCTGCTCCATTACAATCTGCACGCTTGCCCACCACGGAGCCCCGCATGCCCGCCACCAAGCCGAAGCCGATGCCCATCTACCGGCGCATCCTGTTGAAACTCTCCGGCGAGGCGTTGATGGGCTCCGCAGACTACGGCATCGATCCGGATGTGATCGGCCGCATGGCCGATGAAATCCTGGAAGCGCGCAAGCTCGGCGTCGAAGTGGGCGTGGTGATCGGCGGCGGCAACATCTTCCGCGGCGCCGGTCTCGCCGAAGCCGGCATGGATCGCGTCACCGGCGACCACATGGGCATGCTGGCCACGGTGATGAATGCACTGGCGATGCAGGACGCGGTGGAAAAACGCGGCGGCTTCGCGCGGGTGATGAGTGCGATCCAGATCCACGACGTGTGCGAGGATTTCATCCGCCGCCGCGCGATCCGGCACCTGGAAAAAGGCCGCATCGTGCTGTTCGCGGGCGGCACCGGCAATCCGTTCTTCACCACCGACTCGGCCGCCGCATTGCGCGCGATCGAAGTCGGCGCCGACCTGCTTCTGAAGGCCACCAAGGTCGACGGCGTGTACAGCGCCGATCCCAAGAAGAAAAAGGACGCGCAGCGTTTCGAGCACGTCAGCTACGAAGAAGTGATCGCGCGCAACCTCAAGGTGATGGATACCGCCGCGATCGCGCTGTGCCGCGACCACGGGCTGCCGCTGCGCATCTACGACATGACGCGTCCGGGCAATTTGATGCGCATCCTCAAGGGTGAATCGATCGGGACGCTGGTGGGCGGGACGGGCTGAGTTTCCGGACGAATCGCGGCAGCAACCGGTTGCCCTGCTCGCATTGACCGGCTATGCGCGGCAACACCCGTTTATAATTGGGCGTTTCCATTGACGTGACGGGAGCCCGGCGATGAGCACCACCGACATCAAGAACGATGCCCAGGATCGCATGGGCAAGAGCATCGAGGCGCTGCGCCACGAGCTGTCGCACCTGCGCACCGGCCGCGCCAGCACCGCGCTGGTGGAAAACATCCGGGTGAACTACTACGGCTCGGACGTGCCGATCAACCAGGTCGCGTCCGTGGCGGTGTCCGATGCGCGCTCGCTGACCATCACGCCTTACGAAAAGCAGATGGTTGCCGCGGTCGAGAAGGCGATCATGGCCTCCGACCTCGGCATCACGCCGACCACCGCGGGCACCACGATCCGCCTCAACATGCCGCCGCTCACCGAGGAGCGCCGCAAGGAACTGGCCAAGCACGTGGGCCACGCGGGCGAGAACGCCAAGGTGGCGATCCGCAACATCCGCCGCGACGGGCTGCAACAAATCAAGAACCTGCTGAAGGAAAAGCAGATCAGCGAAGACGACGATCGCCGCGCGCAGGACGAAATGCAGAAGCTGACCGACAGGTTCATCAAGGAAGTGGACGTCGCGGTGCAGGCGAAGGAACAGGAATTGCTGGCCATCTAACGGGAAGTTCAAGAGGCTTCTGGACTTGGCCGGTTGCAACAACCTTTGCGAATCCGAACCCGCACGGCACCAACTCCCCCTCTCCCCCAAACCGTTTTTTTGTTTGGGGGACAGGGCAAAGGGTGAGGGAGTTTACGTGTTGCGTTGCGGGAACCGTTCGGCAGTGCGAAGCGCCTGCCCCCTCACCCCAACCCTCTCCCCCCGAGCAGAAAGCGCTCGGGGGAGAGGGAGCCAATTCGGTTCACACTTGGGCACTCCCCGGTAGCGTGCAATCGATGAGCGACCCCCTCCGATGACCACTCGCCCCGCTCCCCACGTCGCCATGCGCGCCATCGTGCCGCCGCGCCACATCGCGATCGTGATGGACGGCAACGGCCGCTGGGCCCGCCGCCGCGGGCAACCGCGCAGCTTCGGCCATCGCGCCGGGCAGAAGGCCGTGCGCGCCGCAGTGGCCTGGTGCCTGCGCAACGGCGTCGGCGTGCTGACGCTGTTCGCGTTTTCCTCGGAAAACTGGAAGCGCCCGCAGACCGAAGTCGGCGCGCTGATGGACTTGTTCCTGAAAGCGCTCGACAAGGAAATCGACGAGCTGCACAGGAACGAAGTGCGCGTGCATTTCGTGGGCGAGCTGTCCGCGTTCTCGGAGGCGCTGCGCGTCCGCATGCACGGCGCGGCCACCCGCACCGCGGGCAACTCGCGGCTGATCCTCAACGTCTGCGTCAACTACGGCGGCCGCTGGGACATGGCGCAGGCCGCGCGGCGCGCCGCCGAGGCGGTGGCGCGCGGCGAACTCGATCCCGTCGCGATCGACGAGCAAACCCTGGCGCGCTATTTTTGCCTCGCCGACCTGCCGCCGCCGGATCTTTTCATCCGCACCGGCGGCGAGCGCCGCATCAGCAACTTCCTGCTCTGGCAACTCGCCTACACTGAACTCTACTTCACCGACGCCCTGTGGCCCGACGTTGACGATGCCGAACTCGACCGAGCCCTCGATGACTACGCGCGCCGCGAACGCCGTTTCGGCCGCGCTCCCGTTCCGGTCGTGCAAGCGGTCTGAGCACGACCCATGCTGAAGCAGCGCGTCGTCACCGCCATCATCCTCGCGCCGCTGATCGTCGCGCTGATCTTCCTCACCCGCACGTCGGTGTTCGCCACGCTGCTGGGGCTGATCTTCCTGCTGGGCATGTGGGAATGGACGCGCATGGCTGGCGTGCGCGGCCGTTTCCAGCGCGGCGTGCTGCTGTTCGGTTACCTGGTGCTGTTCGCACTGTTCTGGCATGTCTGCAAGTCGCCGTGGTGGTGGCTGCCGGTGCTTGCGGGCCTCGTGTGGTGGCTGCTCGCGCTGGCTTGGCTTATGCACCACCGCTTCGGCAGCGAGCCGACACGCGGTCACGCCGTGCTGAAGTTGCTGGCCGGTGCCATGGTGGTGGTGCCGGCATGGTGCGCCGTGGTGGTGATGCACGGCGACATGGCCGAACCGCACACCGGTCACGGACGCTGGTGGGTGCTGTTCTTCGCCTGCATCGTGGTGGCCGCCGACATCGGCGCGTTCACGGCGGGCCGCCGCTGGGGCAGCGTCAAGCTCGCGCCGGCCATCAGCCCCGGCAAGACCCGCGAGGGTGTGTACGGCGCGCTGGTGTGTTCGGGCGTCGTCGGCCTCATCGGCGGCGCGCTGCTGAGGGTACCGGTCAATCGCCTGCCAGCCATCGTGGCGCTGGCGCTGCTGACCGTGCTGTTCTCGATCACCGGCGACCTGTTCGAAAGCTTGGTCAAGCGCCACGCGGGCGTGAAGGATTCCGGCGCGCTGTTCCCCGGCCATGGCGGCGTGTTCGACCGCATGGATTCGATCGTGGCGGCGCTGCCGGTGTTCGTGCTCGGCAAGTTTCTGCTCGGGTTGTAGTGCTGGCGATCGCCTGCAGCTTGAACTTGCGGCGTTTTCCCGCGGTCAATGAACCGTTGCGCCTTTCCGGGGCAGACACGGGTCTTTCAGGCGGGTTGCTTTATGATGGAATCCTGCAGCACCTGACCGCTATTGCATGAGCGATTTCCTCAACATTCTCGGCTCCGCCTGGTGGATGATCGTCACCCTCGGCATCCTGGTGACCTTCCACGAATTCGGACACTTCTGGGTTGCGCGCCGCTGCGGCGTCAAGGTGCTGCGCTTCTCGGTGGGCTTCGGCAAGCCGATCAAGTCGTGGTACGGCAAGGACGGCACCGAATACTGCGTGGCGTGGATTCCGCTGGGCGGCTACGTGAAGATGCTGGACGCGCGCGAAGGCGACGTCGAGTCCGAGGATCTTCCGCGCGAATTCACCGGCAAGCCGGTGTGGAAGCGCATCCTCATCGTGCTGGCGGGACCCGGTTTCAACCTGATCTTCGCGGTCGCGGCGTTCTGGGCCATGCTGGTGATCGGCAAGCCCGACTTCCAGCCGCTGGTCGGCGACGTCACCCACATCGCGGCGCAGGCCGGCATCCAGCGCGGCGACCGTGTGCTGAGCGTCAACGGGCAGGCGATTTCCAACTGGACCGATCTCAGCCTGGCGCTTGCCAACGCGGCGCAAACGCGCCGGCCGACGCCGGTGCAGGTGCGCACCGCCCGCGGCGCGATCGAATCGCACGTATTGCAGCTGGAGAAGCTGCCGCCGCATCCGAGCGACGAAACCCTGTTCGACCAGATCGGGATGACGCCGCTGCAGCACACGTTGCCGGCCGTCATCGGCAAGGTCGATCGGAGTAGTGCAGCTGATGCCGCGGGATTGCAGCCAGGCGACCGCGTCCTCAGCATTGACGGCACCACAATCGCCGACTGGAATCAGCTTACCGAAACGACGCGCAAAGATGGTGCTCCCGATCGTCCGCTGGCACTCGTGATCGAACGTAACGGCAGACGTCTGGCTGTGAGCCTGCAGCCACGTCTTACGGCCGTGGAAGGCGTCGGCAAGATATGGGCAATGGGCGTCTACCCGAAGGTTGCAACGGCCAAATACGACACCGTGGTCCGCCGCGGACCGCTTGCGGCCATTCCGGACGCGTTCGCGCAAACGTGGGACTTCACCGCGACCACGGTGAAGATGCTGGGCCACATGCTGTCGGGCTCGGCCGCGCTGTCCAACCTGTCCGGACCGATTTCCATCGCGCAGTACGCGCAGACATCGGCCGAAATGGGACCGGCCTGGTTCCTGTATTTCCTCGGCATCATTTCGCTCAGCCTCGGCATCATGAACCTGCTGCCGATCCCGATCCTCGACGGCGGCCACCTGCTCTATTACCTCATCGAACTGGCCAAGGGCAGCCCGTTGTCCGAGCGCGCGATGGCCGCGGGCCAGTACATGGGCATGGCGCTGCTGGTGATGCTGATGGGGCTGGCCTTCTACAACGACATCCTGCGGATCTTCCAGTGAACGCAACATCCCCGCGCAAGGGCCCGGACCCAAGCCCCATGCGCGGTGCCGCTTGACGGCTTCGCTTTCCCGGGCGCGGCTGCGCCTGTACGATGCACGGTTTGCGCTCCACCTCCTTTGAGTTCCGGAATCGACGATGAAACGAGTCGCCGCACTGATCCTGTTCGCCGCCCTGTCCGTCCCGATGGCGGCGTATGCCTTCCAGCCCTTCACCGTCAGCGACATCCGCATCGAGGGCCTGCAGCGCATCGCCGCCGGCACGGTGCTCAGCTACCTGCCGATCGAGCCCGGCCAGACGATGACGGATGCCACCGCGCAGAAGGCGATCCAGGCGTTGTTCAAGACCGGCTTCTTCAACGACGTGGAACTGGAACAGCAGGGCACGATCCTGGTGGTGAAGGTGCAGGAGCGTCCCTCCATCGCCAGCCTCACCGTGCACGGCAACAAGGACATCAAGACCGACCAGTTGATGAAGGGCCTGAAGTCGGCCGGCCTCGCCGAAGGCCAGACCTTCGACCGCCTCACGCTGGACCAGATCCAGCAGCAGCTGGTTTCGCAATACAACGACCGCGGCAAGTACAACGTCACCGTCGAACCGCACGTCACCAACCTCGACCGCAACCGCGTCGCCATCGACATCGAGATCCACGAGGGCAAGGCGGCCAAGATCCAGGAGATCAACATCGTCGGCAACCATACGTACACCGATGATGAAATCCTCAAGGACTGGGAATCCGGCACGCCGAACTGGACGTCGTGGTATTCGAACAACGACCAGTACTCGCGCGAAAAACTCTCGGGCGATCTGACCAAGCTGTCTTCGTACTACCTCGACCGCGGCTACGCCGATTTCAACATCAACTCGGCGCAGGTCACGATCAGCCCCAACAAGCAGAACATCTACATCGCCGCCGCGATCCACGAAGGCGACATCTTCAAGATTTCCGACATCCACCTGCTCGGCACGCTGGTGTTGCCGGAAGAGTCCCTGCGCAAGGTGCTGCGCATCGCGCCCGGCGAGGTGTTCGACCGCCACAGCATCGAGCTCTCGGCCGACGCGATCACCGACGTGCTCTCGAACATCGGCTATGCGTTCGCCAAGGTCTCGCCGATTCCCAAGGTGGACGAACAGAACCACACCGTCGACCTCACCTTCTTCGTCGAGCCCGGCCCGCGCGTGTACGTGCGCCGGATCAACTTCAAGGGCAACACCAACACGCAGGACCAGGTGCTGCGCCGCGAGATGCGCCAGTTCGAGGGCGCGTGGTATTCGCAGGCCGCGATCGACCGTTCCAAGGTGCGCCTGCAGCGCCTCGGGTTCTTCAAGGACGTCAACATCGATACCGTCAAGGTGCCGGGCACGACCGACGAAGTCGACCTCAACGTCAAGGTCACCGAGGAATCCTCGGGCCAGTTCCAGTTCGGCGTCGGCTACTCGCAGGTGTCCGGCGTCATCCTTTCGACGTCGATCGCCAACAACAACTTCCTCGGGACCGGCAACAGCGTGTCGGCGACGTTCTCGAAGAGCCTGTTCCTGAAGCAGTACCAGGTGTCGTTCTTCGATCCCTACCTCACCGACAGCGGCATCGGCATCGGCTACAACGCCAGCGTGCTGAAGTTGAACCAGGGCGAGCAGAACATCGCGTCCTACCTGTCGGACACGGACGCGTTCAGCACCTACCTGAGTTTCCCGATCAGCGAAACGGACAGCATCAATGCCGGCATCGGCATCAACAAGACGCGGCTGGACCTGATCCCGGGCTACACCCCAGCCGTGTTCTTCGACCAGATGGCCAAGGTCGGCCACTACACGATCCACAGCACGCCGCTGACGCTTTCGTACGCGCACGACACGCTCAACAGCTTCTTCAAGCCGACACGCGGCGGCTTGCAGCAGATCAGCGCCGAAATCGGCCTGCCGGGCGGCACCGTGCCGTATTACAAGCTGACCATGACCAGCAGCGACTACTTCCCGCTGCCGTTCAACTTCGTCGGCCATCTTTCCGGCACGCTGGGCTATGGCAAGGCCTACGGCAGCAAGGACATTTCGGTGCAATACGCGGACGCCGACGGCGTCATCCGCACGATGTCGTTCCCGTTCTACCAGAACTTCTACTCCGGCGGCGTGCGCGACGTGCGCGGCTTCCAGGACAACACGCTGGGGCCGCGGATCTGCTCCGGCCTGATCGACGCGAATGGCAAGCCCGATCCCACCGCCATCGCCACCGGCGGCAATACGTGCAACGGCGGCTCCTACTACCGTCCGCAACCGGTCGGCGGCGCGTTCAAGGTGCTGGGCTCGGCGGAACTGGTGTTGCCGTTCTTCAAGGACAACAACAAGGCGCGCATCTCGCTGTTCACCGACGTCGGCAACGTCTACTCCAGCTATGGCGATTTCAGTGCGTCGGAACTGCGTGCCTCGGCGGGCATTTCGCTGCAATGGATCGCGCCGGTCGGCCCCATCGTGATCAACCTGGCCCGCCCCATCCGCGACCAGCCCGGCGACAAGCCCTTCGAGGAAACATTGCAGTTCTACTTCGGCCGCACGTTCTGAGCCAAACAAGAACAGTCCGCAAAGAACGCGAAGAACGCAAAGGAAAGGCCATCTTTTTTTGCCGTCATTCCCGCGAAAGCGGGAATCCAGTGCCTTTCTGCAACAGCAGATATAAAGACACTGGGTCGATTTGGATTCATTCGCGGACGGTTTGCTTTTCGCTTTCTTCGCTTTTCTTTGCGTACTTCGCGGACGGCATTTGCTTTTGGCTTCGCGTAATTTCCGACGGGGCGAATGGAACCATCCACCGGCTATCGCATCGATGAGCTCGCGCGGCGCTTCGGACTCGAAGCGCGCGGTGACGCGACGCGCGCAATCCGCGGCGTCGCGCCGCTGGCGCGCGCAGGACGCGAGCATCTCGCGTTTCTCGCCAATCCACGCTACGCCGCCGATCTCGCGCACACGCAGGCGGGCGTGGTAGTGCTGCGCGCCGAGCATGCGGACGCGAGCGCCGTCCCGGTGCTGATCGCAAACGATCCCTACCTCGCCTACGCACGCATCGCGGCGCTTTTCGAAACCGCTCCCGCGCCCGTGCCCGGCATCCATCCTTCCGCCGTCGTCGCCCCGGGCGCACGCGTCGACGCCAGCGCCAGCATCGGACCCGGTTGCGTGATCGAGTCCCGCGCCGTCATCGAAGCCGGCGCCGTGCTGGGTGCGCATTGCGTGATCGGCCCGGATTGCACTGTTGGCGCGCAATCGCGCCTCGGCGCGCACGTCACGCTGGTGACGCGCGTCGTGCTGGGCAGGCGCGTGCTGATCCACGCCGGCGCGGTGCTGGGCGCCGACGGCTTCGGCCTGGCGCGCGATCGCGAAGGCTGGGTCAAGGTGCCGCAATTGGGCGGCGTGCGCATCGGCGATGATTGCGAAATCGGCGCGAACACCACCATCGACCGCGGCGCGCTGGAAGACACGGTGCTCGAAGAAGACGTGCGCCTCGACAACCAGATCCAGATCGCGCACAACGTCCGCATCGGTGCGCACAGCGCGCTGGCCGGCTGTGCGGCCGTCGCGGGCAGCGCGACAATCGGCCGCAACTGCCTGATCGGCGGCAGCGCGGGCGTGCTGGGCCACCTCGAAATCGCCGATGGCGTTACCATCACCGCGATGACCCTGGTCACGCACTCCATCCGCGAACCCGGCACCTATTCTTCCGGCGCGCCCATCGAGGAAAACCGCGCGTGGCGCCGCAACGCCGCGCGCATGCGCCAGCTCGACGGCATGGCGCGCCGCATCACCGCACTCGAAAAACAACTTGAAGCATCCAACAGGGGACGCAACGAATGAACGCCTCTTCCACCCCCGTCGCCTTGCCGGTCGACGCCGAACGGATCGCGGCGATCCTGCCGCACCGTTATCCCTTCCTGCTGGTCGACCGGGTCATCGAACTCGATCCAGGCAAGAGCATCGTCGCAATCAAGAACGTCACGCTCAACGAACCGTTCTTCAACGGCCACTTCCCCGGCCACCCGGTGATGCCCGGCGTACTGATCGTCGAGGCGCTGGCGCAGGCCTCGGGATTGCTGCTGGGCCTGTCCGGCACCCACGCCGCCAGGGAAGACCGCATCTTCTATCTCGCCAAGGTTGACAACGCGCGGTTCCTCAAACCCGTGGTGCCCGGCGACCAGTTGCGGCTGGAAGTGCAACTGAAGCGCTTGCTCCGCGGCATGGGCATCTTCACCGCCTCCGCGGTGGTCGACGGCAGCCCGGCCGCCACCTGCGAATTGATGTGCGCGGAATCCACGCGGTGAGCGCGGCGCGGCCCAACATCCACGCGACCGCCATCGTCGATCCGGGCGCAACACTGGCCGACGGCGTGACGGTGGGCCCGCTGGCCGTGATCGGCGCGGAAGTGGAGATCGGGCCGGGCTGCAGCGTCGGCGCGCATGCCTTGCTGCAAGGCCCCACGCGGATCGGACGCGACAACCGCATCGGCGCATACGCTTCGATCGGCGGCGATCCGCAGGACAAGAAATACCACGGCGAGCGCAGCGAGCTCGTGATCGGCGACGGCAACACCTTCCACGAGTTCGTCACCATCAATCGCGGCACCGGCGAAGGCGGCGGCGCCACCCGCATCGGCGACGGCAACTGGATCATGGCCTACGTGCACGTCGCGCACGATTGCCACATCGGCAGCCACACCATCTTCGCCAACAACGCGACGCTCGCGGGCCACGTCGAAGTCGGCGACCACGTGGTGCTGGGCGGCTTCGCCGGCGTGCACCAGTTCTGCAAGATCGGCGCGCACGCCTTCGCGGCGATGTATTCGGCGATCAACCGCGACGTGCCGCCCTTCATCTACGTCGCCGGCCAGTTCGCGGTGCCGCGCGGCGTGAATGCCGAAGGCCTTAAGCGCCGCGGTTTCGACGCACCGCGCATCGCCGCGATCAAGCGCGCCTACCGCACCCTCTACATGTCGCACAAGACGCTGGAGGAAGCGCGCGCGGCGCTGGTGGAACAAGCCGCCGCAAGCGACGACGTGCGCGCTTTCTGCGATTTCATCGACCGCAGCGAGCGCTCGCTGGTGCGTTGAATGGAAACCCGCACCGGCTCGCGCGTATTCGCGATGGTCGCGGGCGAGGATTCCGGCGACCTGCTGGGCGCGGAGTTGATCGAAGCCTTGCGCACCCGTCATCCGGAAGCGAAGTTCGTGGGCGTGGGCGGCCCGCGCATGCGCGCGGCGGGACTGGATGCTTGGCACGACATCGCCGAACTGTCGGTGATGGGATTCGCCGAAGTTCTGCGCCACCTGCCGCGTCTGCTGCGGCTGCGTGCGTCGCTGGCGCGACGGTTGATCGCGCTGCAGCCGGATGCGTTCATCGGCATCGATGCGCCCGATTTCAATTTCGGACTCGAAAGGAAGTTGAAGGATGCCGGCGTTCCCGTCGTGCACTACGTCAGCCCGTCGATCTGGGCGTGGCGCGAAAATCGCGCGGAAAAAATCGGCAAGTCCACCGACACCGTGCTGTGCCTGTTCCCGATGGAACCGCCGCTGTACGCGAAGCATGGCGTGGATGCGCGATTCGTCGGCCATCCGTTGGCGGACCGGTTCCCGCTCGTGCCCGACCGCGATGCCGCGCGGCGCGAACTCGGTCTGGCCGCCGATGCGCCGGTGCTGGCGGTGCTGCCGGGCAGCCGGCTGTCGGAAATCCATCGGCTCGGCGCGATCTTCATGGAAGCGGCGCAGCGCATCGCAGCCGAAATCCCCGGCTTGCAGATCGTGGTTCCGACGGCGAATGCGCGATGTCGCGATCAGCTTGAGAGCTTGTTGCGCAAATCGGGACTCGGGACTCGGGATTCGGGATTCGAAAAAGCAGGAAGTGCGCCAGTCACCGCGACACCAAATGCCGCAGCCCCTGACATCGCGTTGAAAGCACCAGATTCCACACCATTCCCGAGTCCCGAGTCCCGAGTCCCGACCCCCGTGCTGCTCGACGGCCACGCCCACCGCGCCATGGTGGCCGCCGACGTGGTGCTGCTGGCGTCGGGCACCGCCGCGCTCGAAGCCATGCTGGCGAAGCGCCCGATGGTGGTCGGCTATCGCATCGCGGCGCTCACGCACGCGCTGGTCAAGGGTTTCGGTATGCTGAAGACGAATCTCTACGCGCTGCCCAACGTGCTCGCGGGCAGGATGCTGGTGCCGGAACTGATGCAGCGCGACTGTACGCCTGAAAAACTGGCCGATGCCGTGACCGCCCTGTTCCGCGACAAGCACCAGCGCGATGAATTGATCCGCGCGTTCGAGCGCATGCATCTCGCCTTGCACAAGGGTGGCGGCGCCGCGGCCAGCGCCGCGCGCGCGATCGACGACATGCTCGCGGCTCGCAACGAGGCCGCGCCATGAAGTCGCAATTGCGATTCCTCTCATGGCGTTGCCGCCCCGCCTGGCTGTTCGCGTTGGCCACGGCTGTTTTCCTGGCCGCGTTGCGGTTCGGACCGATGGACGAGCAGAGCACCCTCGAATGCGCATTCGCGTTCCTGATCCTGGCCGGTCTGGTGCTGTTCGCGATCGCGGCGAGCGGCCGCATTGCGTTCGGGTTGTTCGCGGGCAGCTTGCCGATGCTGCTGCTGGTGATCGCGGCCAACCTGAAGTTCCAGTATCTGTCGACGCCGCTGCTGGCGCCGGACCTCGTCTACTACGCGAATGCCGAGATCGCGCAGACGCTGTTGCGCTACCCGTTCCTCATCGCGGCGATCCTGGCTGCCATGGTTCTGGTGCCGCTGCTGCTGGTGCTGCTGTGGCGCGGCGATCTCCGGCCCAAGCCGAGCGTTGCAACGCGCAGCGCGCGCGCCTGCGGTATCGTCGCCGCGCTCGTGCTGCTGGCCATGACGCTTCATCCGCGCGGCCCGTTCGCGTCGGTGTACGACAAGGGCATGTGGGAAGCGATGAACGACGAGAGTTTCGTGTCCGATTTCGTCGCCTCGATCCGCAACGCGCACGTGAGCGAACCATCCTTCACGCCGGCCGACGCGACGCGCGATGACTGGCGCGATCTCGCCGCGAGCGGACCCGCGGGCAGGCAAAAACCCGACATCGTCGCGGTGCTGGAGGAAAGCACCTTCGATCCGCGCATGCTGACCGCGTGCACCGCGAAGCTGTGCGACGTCGGCATGTTCCAGCCCGACGCCAACACCATCGCGCACGGCTGGCTGAACGTGCACACCTGGGGCGGCGGCACCTGGACATCCGAATTCGCGTTCATGTCCGGCCTGCCGCACACGCTGTTCGGGCCCGCCGGCATCTACGCACCGTTCAACCTCGCGCCGCGCATCCGCTACACCCTGCCGCGCCTGCTCGACGCCGACGGCTATCGCACGGTCGGCATCTATCCGACCGACGGCGATTTCATGAACGGCCGCGATGCGTACGCCGATTACGGTTTCGATGCGTTCTACGGCGGCCAGGAACTGAACCTGGATTGGGGCGTGACCGACGCGCAGGTTTTCGCCGCGCTCCAGCGCGTGTTCAAGACCGAGAAGGCCAGGGCCGGCGGCAAGCCGCTGTTCGTGTTCGTGCTGACGCTGTACCAGCACGGGCCGCACATGACGCCGTACAAGGAAATGCCCGCGCCCTACGACAAGCCGCTGTTCCCCGGCAAGCTCGCGTCCGGCGATTCGGCGCTCGATGACTGGTTGAACCTCAACCTCACGAACTACCTGCAACGCGTGTCGATGTCGAGCGCGGCGATGGCGCAGCTCGAAGCATTCCTGCGCAGCGACAATCGGCCGGTGCTGCTGCTGCACTTCGGCGACCACCAGCCCTCGTTCGACGGCGCGATCAACGCGCTCGCCAAAACCGTGCCGCCGCAGGTCGCGGACGCGCAATACACGACGTATTACATGCTCAAGGGTTTCAACCTGCCGATCCGGCGCGAGGATTATCCGGTGCTCGACATCGCCTACCTCGGCTCGCTGCTGCTGGACGCCGCGAACCTGCCGCGCGATCCGTTCTTCGTCGCCAATACACTGTTGCGTGACCGCTGCGATGGCCACGACCTCGACTGCCGCAACGCCGCGCTGCGCGATTCGTACCGCGCGTATGTTTTCGGAAACCTGCATGACCTTGGCGATTGACGACTTCACCACGCTTGCCACGCTGCCGCCGCGCAAACTGCGCCGCTGGCCGGAAGCCGCGGACGTCGCCGGCGTGGACGAAGCGGGTTGTGCGCCGCTGGCTGGCCCCGTGGTGGTCGCCGCCGTGATCCTCGATCCGGCAGCGCGGATCAACGGACTGGACGATTCCAAGATCCTGCCGGAGCCGACGCGCGAAAAACTCTACGCGCGCATCGTGGCGCGGGCGCTGGCCTGGAGCGTCGTCGCCGTCGGCGTCGAAGAGATCGATCGCATCAACATCTTCCATGCGCGCATGGTCGGCATGGTGCGCGCGCTCGAACGCCTGGCCTGCGCGCCGCGCTTTGCATTGATCGATGGCAACCGTTTGCCGCGTGCGTTGCCCTGCCCCGCGCGCGCACTGGTGGACGGCGACGCGATCGCACCATCCATCAGCGCCGCCTCGATCATCGCCAAGGTCACCCGCGACCGGCTGATGCGCGAGCTGGACACGCGCTGGCCCGGTTACGGCTTCGCCCAGCACAAGGGTTATCCCACCCCCAGCCATCGCGAGGCGCTGCAACGGCTCGGACCGTGCCCCGAACACCGGCGCAGCTTCGCGCCCGTTCGCGAGCTGATGAAGCAGGAGCAAGCGCCCGCGCCCGTCCAGGCGGAGCTGCTGAGCGCGTTGTGACACAATGCCCGGAAGCGAAAGGGGGCGGCGATGCGAAAGGTCCTGCTGGTTCTCTGTGCGACGTTGGCGTGCGGCCACGTCTGGGCCAAGGCGTTGCCGCCGGGCTCCATTCCCCCGGACGATTTGGGCAAGACGCTCGACGGACAGCAAGTGCGCGCGTCGGCCTTGCGCGGCAAGGTGGTGGTGATCAGCTTCTGGGCGACGTGGTGCGGGTACTGCATGAAAGAGATGCCCGTGCTGGCCGGGTTGCAGTCGACCGCCAATGAGCGGGGCTATCCGCTGCAGGTGGTGGAGATCAACTACGAGGAAGATCATCGCGTCTTTTTGCGCGCCGCCCATTTGCTGATGCCGAAACTTCCGGGCTTGATCATGACCTGGGACAGGACGGGTGCGTTGAACAAGTCATTCGGCCTGAGCGGCTCGCTTCCGACCATGATCCTGTTGCACCGCGACGGCACCGTGGCCAGTGTCCACGTCGGCTACGACGAGGACATGCTCACCCCGCTGGCCGCCGAAATCACGAAACTCATGAACGAGCCCGCGCCGCCGGCGGCGGCCACGGTTGCCAACACTGCAAGTACGGTGGCCGCGCCTCCAACCTCGCACTGACGAGAGCAGCGCGCGCCGCAAAAAAACAAGCTTGCCGCACCCGCGTGGCGACAATACGCTTGCACGGATACCACGAATCCCGTCATGCCGATCCGCTACGTCCACCTGCGCACCCACAGCGAATATTCGCTGCGCGATTCGACCATCCGCATCCCGGAGAAGCCGGAGTATGGGGATCCGGCCAAGGCGAAACAGGCGAACCTGGTCAGCCGCGCGGCGGAACTTGGGCTGCCGGCGCTGGCGTTGACGGATGACTCCAATCTTTTCGCGCAGATCAAGTTCTACCGAGCCTGCGAAAAGGCGGGCATCAAGCCGATCGTCGGTTGCGATGCATGGATCGCCAATCCCGATGATCCCACGCGCCCCGATCGCCTCACCCTGCTCTGCCGCGACCATGCGGGCTACCTCAACCTAGCGCGACTGATCTCGCGCGGCTGGCTGGAAGGCCAGCACGCCGGGCGCGCGCAACTTCAAGCTGATTGGCTGGACGGCGCAACCGGCGGGTTGTTCGCGATCGCGGGCCGCGACAGCGCCTGCGGCCGTTTGCTCGTGGCGCAGCGCGAACACGACGCGCGGGCGAACCTCGATTCCCTGCGCCGCCATTTCGACAATGGCCTGTACGTCGAAATCACGCGCACGCAGCGCGAAGGCGAGGACGCGTTCAACGCGCACGCGCTGCAGCTTGCATCGCATCTGGACTTGCCGGTGCTTGCCACCAATGACGTGCGCTATCTCGATGCCGACGACTTCGAGGCTCACGAGGCGCGCGTGTGCATTCAGCAGGGTTACCAGCTTTCCGATCCGCGCCGCCCGCACGAGTATTCGACCGAGCAATGGTTGAAACCCGCCGACGCGATGGCGGAACTGTTCGCCGACCTGCCCGAAGTGCTGGACAACACGGTCGAACTGGCCAAGCGCTGCAACCTCGAACTTTCGTTCGGCACGTATTACCTGCCGGCGTTTCCGGTGCCGAAGGACGAAACATTGGAATCGTGGATCGGCAACCAGTCGCGCGAGGGCCTGGAACAACGCCTCGCCGAAAGCGGTGTTGCCGAAGGCCATACCCGCGATGACTACGAATCGCGCCTGGAACTCGAACTGGACGTGATCGGCAAGATGGGCTTCGCCGGCTACTTCCTGATCGTGTCCGACTTCATCCGCTGGGCCAAGTCGCGCGACATCCCGGTGGGCCCCGGACGCGGGTCGGGCGCGGGTTCGGTGGTCGCGTGGTGCCTCAAGATCACCGATCTCGATCCGCTGCGCTTCGGCCTGCTGTTCGAACGTTTCCTCAATCCCGAACGCGTGTCCATGCCCGACTTCGACGTCGACTTCTGCATGGAACGCCGCGACGAGGTGATCGCGTACGTGGCCGACAAGTACGGCCGCGACCAGGTCAGCCAGATCATCACCTACGGTTCGATGGCGGCGAAAGCCGTGCTGCGCGACTGCGGCCGCGTGCTGGGCATGCCGTACGGGCAAGTCGACAGGATCGCGAAGCTGATCCCGCGCATGCCGCTGGACCTGACGTTGTCCGACGCACTGGGCCTCAGCGACAAGTCGAAGAAGGAACCCGATCGGGTGGTGCGCGAGTTCTGCGACGCATACGCACAGGACGAAGAAGCGCGCACGCTGATCGACCTTGCGCTGAAATTGGAAGGACTCACGCGCAACGCCGGCAAGCACGCAGGCGGCGTGGTGATCGCGCCGACGCCGCTGACCGATTTCGCGCCGCTGTATTCGGAACCGGGTGGCGCCGGCGTCGTCACGCAGTACGACAAGAACGACGTCGAGGAAGTCGGACTGGTGAAGTTCGACTTCCTCGGATTGCGCACGCTCACGATCATCGATTGGGCGGTGAAGGCCATCAACGCGCGGCGTGCGCAAACCGGTGAGACGCCGCTCGACATTGCCGCGCTGCCACTCGACGACCCCGAAGTCTTCCGCCTGTTCCGCGAAGCGCGCACCGGCGCAGTGTTCCAGTTCGAAAGCGCGGGCATGCAGCGGCTGCTGAAAGATGCCAAGCCCGATCGCTTCGAGGACCTGATCGCGCTGAACTCGCTGTTCCGTCCTGGTCCGATGGACCTGATCTCAAGTTACGTCGCGCGCAAGCACGGCCGCGAGAAGGTGACCTACCCCGACCCGCGCGTCGAACCGGTCTTGAGCGAAACCTTCGGCATCATGGTGTACCAGGAGCAGGTGATGCAGATGGCGCAGATCGTCGGCGGCTATTCGCTGGGCGGCGCCGACCTGCTGCGCCGCGCGATGGGCAAGAAGGTGCCGGCCGAGATGGCCAAGCATCGCGGCATCTTCCGCGACGGCGCGATGCAGAACGGCGTCGAGGAACGGACCGCCGACGCGATCTTCGACCAGATGGAGAAGTTCGCGGGCTACGGCTTCAACAAGTCGCACGCCGCCGCGTATTCGCTGGTCGCCTATCAGACGGCGTGGCTGAAAACGCACTACCCCGCCGAGTTCATGGCCGCGACGATGTCGTCGGACATGGACGCCACCGACAAGCTGGTGCAGTTCATCGAGGACGCGCGCGGCATCGGGCTTTCCGTGTTGCCGCCCGACGTGAACGCGTCGGACTACCACTTCGTCGCGATTCCCGGCGACGGACCGCGGACGCACGACTCGATCCGTTACGGACTCGGCGCGATCAAGGGCGTGGGCCGTGCGGTGTGCGAAGCGATCGTGGCGGCACGCGCATCCGGCGGACCGTTCCGGGACCTCGCGGATTTCTGCGCGCGCATGGATCCCGGCAAGTTGAACAAGCGCGTGTTCGAAGCATTGATCCAGTCGGGCGCAATGGATTCGCTCGGCGCCAACCGCGCCACGCTGACCGCGCAATTGCCGGAAGCGGTGAAGGCCGCCGAGCAGAGCCTGCGCGATCGCGAAGCGGGCCAGAACGACATGTTCGGCGCCGCGCTGGCGCCGGTCGCGACGGTTGCCATCGCGACGCCGCCGCAGCCGCCGTGGACGCTGGAACGCAGGCTCGCCGGCGAACGCGCCACGCTCGGCCACTATCTCTCCGGCCATCCGACCGATCCCTGGCGCGAGGTGCTGGCGCAACTCGCGAGTTGTCCGATCGGCGAAATCGCCGATCGCTACGAACCGCCGGCGCCACGCGTTGGCGGCGATGAGGACGACAGCCGCTGGCGCCGTGCGCCGGAAACGCCGTGGGCAGTCGTCGGCATGATTTCCAGGATGCGCCGGCGCGGCGACACCGGCGCCGCGGTGCGCATCGAGGACTGGAGCGGCGCGATCGAAGTCAATTTCTTCCGCGAAGCCATGCAGCAATACGCTGCGCTGCTGCAACCCGACGCGCTGCTGGTCGTCGAAGGCGGCCTCGCGATCGACGATTTCTCGGGCGAACTCGCCTTGCGCGCACGCCGGGCGTGGACGCTGGACGAAGCCTGCGAAGCCGGCGCGCGCGTGCTGCGCGTCGGCGTCAACGGCATCGGCCCCGGATTCGTGGGCACGTTCAAGCGCGCGCTCGCCGGTCATTGCGGCGGTCGCACGCCGCTGCTGCTCACCGGCTATCGCAACGCCAGCGGCAGCGCCGACATCCGGCTCGGCGACGACTGGCGCGTCAAGGTCAGCACCAACCTTTTGCGCAGCCTCGCCGAAGTGCCGGGTGTCAAGTCGGTGCAACCTTCGCTGTCGCGGCCTGCCTCGACGCCGTAAGTGGGCGCCGTCCACGACTGCCGCGCGCTTCTCACCCCCTTCGGAACGCAGGGGGTCGACGCGCAGCGTCGGGGGGATGCATCACGCGAAGCAAAGGCCATCCCCTCAATTCCGCTTCGTTCCGAAGGGGGAAGTAATACCACTTCGCTCCCAGGTGAAGCACGGCCCGACTTTCGAAATGCGCCGGCCCAACCGGAGTGAAACGTGCCGCCGCTATAATTGCGGCTTTGCCCCTCAGGCAATGGGAATGAACCCCAATTTTCTCGATTTCGAGCAGCCGATCGCCGAGCTGGAAGACAAGCTGCGCGAGTTGACCTCCGCGGGCCACGACAACGCGGTCGATGTCGACGACGAGGTCGGCAAGCTGCGCGCGAAGCTGCGCGTCCGGACCGCCGAGATCTTCAAGGACCTGACGCCCTGGCAGATCACGCAACTGTCGCGGCATCCGGGACGTCCGTACACCAACGATTACGTCGCGGTGATCTGCGACGAGTTCCACGAACTCGCCGGCGACCGCATGTACGCCGACGACGCGGCGATCGTGGGCGGGCTGGCGCGCATCGTCGGGCGGCCGGTGATGGTGATCGGCCACCAGAAGGGCCGCGACATCAAATCCAAGGTGCGCCGCAACTTCGGCATGCCGCGCCCGGAAGGCTATCGCAAGGCGCTGCGCCTGATGCAGATGGCCGAGCGTTTCGGCCTGCCGATCCTCACCTTCATCGACACGCCCGGTGCGTATCCCGGCGTCGGCGCCGAGGAACGCGGCCAGAGCGAAGCCATTGCGCGCAATCTCGAAGAGATGGCCGAACTCAAGGTGCCGATCGTTTGCACCGTGATCGGCGAAGGCGGTTCCGGCGGCGCGCTGGCGATCGGCGTCGGCGACCGCGTGAACATGCTGCAGTATTCGACCTACTCGGTGATCTCGCCCGAGGGCTGCGCGTCGATCCTGTGGAAGAACGCCGGCCGTGCCAAGGACGCTGCGGAAGCGCTGGGCCTGACAGCGCCGCGCCTCAAGGAACTCGGCCTGATCGACAAGGTGATCCGCGAACCCACCGGCGGCGCACACCGCAATCCGCGTTCGATGGCGATCCGACTGAAGGCCGTGCTGCTGAACCAGCTCGACGAATTGCAGGCGCTGCCCGTCGACGAATTGCTGGAGCAGCGTTACCAGAAGCTGCGCCGCTACGGCTCGTATCAGGATTGAGCCGCGTGCCGGCGCACACCGGATCCGGCTTCGACTGATCCTTTTGCACATTCGCGCGACGCAGCGAACCGGATGCTGGGGACATGGTCATTCCGGGGCTGCCCGCGTTCACCGCGAACAGAACCCGGAATGACGAGCAGCGGCGGCGCGTGAAGCAATGCGCGCTACCATCCACGCAACCCGCCGCGATGGAGTCGCCCATGGCCCACGAATCCGCCGCCAAACTTGCGGTCTTGATCGATGCCGACAACGCACGGCCCGCCATCGTCGACGGGCTCCTCGCGGAAGTAGCCAAGTACGGCACGGCCCACGTCAAACGCATCTATGGCGACTGGACCAAGCCGGAGCTCAATGGCTGGAAGGACGCGCTGCTGAAACACTCGATCCAGCCGATCCAGCAATTCCGCTACACGGTCGGCAAGAACGCCACCGACTCGGCGATGATCATCGACGCGATGGACCTGCTCTACAGCGGCCGCTACAACGGCTTCTGCGTCGTCTCCAGCGACAGCGACTTTACCCGCCTCGCCGCGCGCATCCGCGAGTCCGGCCTGGCCGTGTACGGATTCGGCGAACAGAAAACCCCCGAGCCATTCCGCACGGCCTGCGACAAGTTCATCTATACCGAGGTGCTGACGGGTGCCACCGAGGCGGAATCCCAAGCCGCGCCGAGGCGACGCACAGCCAAGGAATTGCGGAGCGATACGCGTCTCATGAACTTGTTGCGCAACGCCATCGAGGCTGCTTCGGACGACACCGGCTGGGCAGGCCTCGGCGCGATCGGCAGCATCGTCAACAAGCAATCACCCGACTTCGATTCGCGCAACTACGGCTACGCCAAGCTCAGTGGCCTGATCAAGGGTATCGGCTTGTTCGACACCGAAGAGAGACATATCGGCAACGGCAAGCATTTCTACGTGCGGCAGCGCAGCGGCAAAAAGTGAATCCGGAACTGCCGGTGGTGCTCGGTTCCGCACTCGCGGATGCAGCTGCGGGCGCGTTGTGCGTCGCCTTCAGCGGTGGCCCCGATTCGACGGCGCTGCTGCACGCGCTGGCGCAACTGCACGAAGCTCGCGCACTCGGACTGCGAGCGCTGCATGTCGATCACGGATTGCACGCGGACAGCGCGGCGTGGGCGCGACGCTGCGCGGAGTTTTGCGAAGCGCTGGACGTGCCGCTGGCCATGGTGCGCGTCGAAGTGCACGATGTACGCGGCGAAGGCATCGAGGCGGCGGCACGGCGCGCGCGCTATGCCGCGTTCGCCGCAAACCTCGATGAAGGCGAATGGCTGGCGCTGGGCCATCATCGCGACGACCAGGTCGAAACCGTCCTGCTGAAACTCCTCCGCGGCGCGGGCCCGGAAGGCCTGGGCGGAATGCGCGCGCTGCGTTCGTTCGCGCGCGGATTCCTGTGGCGGCCCTTGCTCGAAACGCCACGCGGGAGTTTGCGCAAATACCTGTCGGAAAACGCAATCTCCTGCATCGACGACCCCGCCAACGCCGATCTGCGCTTCGGCCGCAACGTGTTGCGACGGGAAATCCTGCCGCGCCTCTACGAGCACTGGCCGCAGGCGGGCGCTTCCATCCTGCACGCCGCGCGCTTGTGCCGCACGGCTGCCGATTACATCGACGCGGCCGCGCAAGCCGCGCTCACGAACTTGCGGCGCGACGCGGACACGCTGGACCTCACCGGCTGGCTGGCGCTGCCGGATGCCCTTCGCGCGCCGGCGCTGGATGCGTGGCTGCACGTGCGTGGGCTTTCGGCGCCATCCGATGCGGCGCGCACCGAGTTGGAGAAGCAAGCAGCGAACGCTTCGGAATACAGCACGCCCGTCATCGCATGGCCGCGTACCGAGGTTCGCATCTGGGATCGCCGCCTGCACGCGACGCCGCCGCTGGCACCGCCGCCGGCAGGTTGGCACGCGCGCTGGAATGGCGCGCCGCTCGCATTGCCGCCGGATTGCGGCGAACTGCGGTTCGAAGCGATGGACTTGGCATCGGTGCGTGCGACCGGCGTGACATTCGATCCGCCGCTCACCGTGCGTTTTCGTACAGGCGGCGAGCGCATCAAACCCGCCGGCGATCCACACACGCGCGAGTTGCGCGACCTGTTCCAGCAGGCGCGCGTGCCGCCATGGCTGCGCGTGCGCTGCCCACTGATTTACGAGAACGACGAATTGATTGCGGTGGCCGATATGTGGGCCAGCGAACGCGGCAAGGCCGTTTTTGACGCGTGCGGCGCGCGACCACGCTGGATTCGCCCCGGATGGGTGTGCGTGAGGCGATCCCCTAGTTGACTCTCAACCTCTCGTCATTCCGGCGAAAGCCGGAACCCAGTGCCTTTCATCAAGAAACAAAGGCGCTGGGTTCCGGGCTCCATCGCCGATGAAACCGGCGATGGCCCCGGAATGACAAAAGGATTAGATCAGGATTCGCTACTGCCGCGCCCCACGATGATCCGCGCGCCCCGCTGCCACGTCATGTACGACCACGCCCAGTTCCACATCACGGCCAGCCGGTTGCGGAAGCCGATCAGGAAGAAGATGTGCGCGAATAGCCAGAACAGCCAGCCGACGAAGCCGGAGAATTTCAGGCCGCGCAGATCCACCACCGCGGACGAGCGGCTGATGCTGGCGAGACTGCCGTAGTCGTGATAACGGAACGGCCGCGTCGCGCATCCCGCGATGCGATCGCGAATCGCGCGCGCAACGTAGGTGCCCATCTGCTTGGCCGCGGGCGCCATGCCGGGCACCTGCTTTCCATCCTGCTCGACGTGCGCGAGATCGCCGATCACGAACACTTCGGGATGACCCGGCAACGACAGGTCGGACGCGACTTTCACACGCCCTGCCCGGTCACGCTCGCCACCAAGCTGCGCGCCCAGCGGCGATGCCGCGACGCCCGCCGCCCACAACACGGTGCGCGCGTCGATGCGCTGATCGCCCATGCTCGCGCCAGCCGCATCGATGCCGGTCACCGCGGCGCCGGTGTGCACTTCGACACTCATGCTTTCCAGCTTGCGCTGCGCGATCGCCGAAAGCGATTCCGGCATCGCCGACAACACGCGCGGACCGGCTTCGACCAGATGAATGCGTGCGTCGCGCGGATGCGCGATGCGGAACTCGCGCGGCAGCGTGTGGTGCGCGATCTCAGCCAGCGTTCCCGCCAGTTCCACGCCGGTCGGGCCGGCGCCGACGATCACGAACGTCAGCCATTGCTTGCGGCGTTCGGCATCGGGTTCGCGTTCGGCCGCTTCGAATGCAGAGAGGATCCGCCGCCGGATCGCCAGCGCATCGTTCATCGTCTTGAGGCCGGGCGCGTTTTTCGCCCAATCGCCGTGACCGAAATACGCGTGCGTCGAACCGGTCGCGACGACGAGATAATCGTAATCGATGGTCTGGCCGCCAGCGTGCACGCGCTTGGCGACGACGTCGATGCCGGTCACCTCCTCCATCCATACCGTGATGTTGGCCTGCCTGCGTACGATATGACGCAATGGCGCTGCGATGTCCGGCCCCGAAAGCGTCGCGCCAGCGACCTGGTACAACAGCGGCTGGAACACGTGATGGTTGGCCCGATCGACCAGCGTCACGCGCACCGGCGCGTTCGCCAATCCACGCGCGGCTTTCAGGCCACCGAAGCCGCCGCCGAGGATCACCACGTGCGGATGCGATGCAGGAGTATCCATCGGCATAGTATGCCGTGCGCGCCGTGACGGCCGGCACTGGACACGCGCGGCTCGACGTGCGGATCATTGAAACCTGCCGACCTGAGGGGATACGCCATGGTTCGATTGCACGGATTCATGCTGGCCGCGTTGTTCGTCGCGGTCGCGGCGTTGTCGCCGAGGCCGGCCTTCGCGGCATCGCCGCAAGCCGGCTTCACGCTGGCGCAGGTGTTGTCGTACCCCTTCCCGCTCGACCTGACATCGTCGGAGCACGGCGACCGCATCGCCTGGGTGATCGACCAGAACGGCGTGCGCAACGTGTGGGTGGCGCAAGCGCCGGCGTTCAAGCCGCACCAGGTCACGCGCTTCACGCAGGACGACGGACAGGAAATCACCCAGCTCACGTTTTCACCATCCGGCGATGCGCTGGTGTTCGTGCGCGGCGGCGACCATGACGGCAACTGGCCGGTAAAGGTGGCGGTCGATCCCGCGTCCAGTCCCGTCGAACCGAAAGTGATGATCTGGACGGTGGATTTGCACAGCGACATCGCGCGCGAACTCACCGAAGGCGACGCGCCCGCGCTTTCATCGAAAGGCGAACTCGCCTACGTCAAGGACGATCAGGTCTGGACCGCGCCATTGTCGACGGGCGACAAGGCCAAACCCAAGCGCCTGTTCTTCGACCACGGCAAGGACGGCGACCTGCACTGGTCGCCGGACGGCACGCGGCTGGCGTTCGTGTCCAATCGCGACGACCACGCCTTCATCGGCGTGTTCACCGACGAGCACACGCCGATCCTGTATCTCTCGCCTTCGACCGGCATCGACGGCGATCCGCGCTGGTCGCCCGACGGCGCGCAGATCGCGTTCACGCGCCAGCCGGGCAACGGCGGTCCGCCGCAACCGATCCTCACGCAGACGCCGCAGCCGTGGTCGATCCGCGTCGCCGATGCGCGCAGCGGCCAAGCGCACGTGGTGTGGCAAAGCCCCGACACGCTGGTCGGTTCGTATCCGCAAACCGCGGGCGGCTCGAACCTGCATTGGGCGAACGATGGATCGAAGCTGGTGTTCCTGAGCGACATCGGCGGCTGGCCGCATCTCTATTCGATCGACGCGAACGGCGGCACGCCAAAGCTGCTGACGCCCGGCAAGTTCATGGTGGAAGATGTGGTGATGGCGCCCGACGGCCGCTCGATCATTTACAGCGCCAACACCGGCACCACGAAAAACGACGACGATCGCCGGCACCTGTTCCGCGTGTCCATCGATCGCGCGCAGCCGGTCGCGCTGACTTCGGGCACGGACATCCAGACTTCGCCGGCCGCGGTCGGCAATGCCGTGGCCTTCATCGACGCGGGCGCGCAGCAGCCACCGTTGGTTTCCGTGATGCACGCCAACGGCAGTGAACAGAAGGCATTGCAAGCCGATCTGATTCCGAAGGATTTCCCGACCGCGCAACTGGTGGTTCCGCAGGCCGTGGCATTCAAGGCCACCGACGGCACGCTGGTCCACGGCCAACTTTTCCGCAGCGCCGATGCCAGCGCCAACCAGCCCGGCATGATCTTCGTGCACGGCGGACCGCCGCGGCAGATGCTGCTGGGCTGGCACTACATGGATTACTACAGCAACAGCTACGCCGTGAACCAGTACCTCGCCGCGCACGGCTTCACCGTGCTGTCGGTGAACTACCGACTAGGCATCGGCTACGGACACGCGTTCCACAATCCGCCGCATGCGGGGCCGGCCGGCGCATCCGAATACCAGGATGTCGTCGCCGGCGCGCAATACCTGCAACGCGTGCACGGCGTCGATCCCGCGCGCATCGGCATCTGGGGTGGTTCCTACGGCGGCTATCTCACCGCACTCGCGCTGGCGCGCAACTCCGACATCTTCAAGGCCGGCGTGGACATGCACGGCGTACACGACTGGTCGCGCGACATCGCCGAGTGGTTCGACCAGAAACCCAACGGACGCTACGAACAGGGCGACTACAAGGAAGCCTTGAAAGTGGCGTGGGATTCCTCGCCCGACGCGTCGATCGCGACATGGAAATCGCCCGTGCTGCTGATCCAGGGCGACGATGACCACAACGTGCACTTCTTCCAGATGACCGACGTGGTACCGCGCCTGAAGAAACACGGCGTGCCCTTCGAGGAAATGGTGATCCCCAACGAAATCCACGGCTTCCTGCGTCACACCTCATGGATGCAAGCCGACACCGCGACCGTCGATTTCCTGCAACGTAAACTCGGCAATGCCACGCACTGACCCGCAACGAAACGCGCAGTTGCTTGTATTTGTCGTCATTCCGGGACCGCCGCGCTCTTCGCGGCGGAACCCGGAACCCAGTGACTTTTCGCAATAAGCGAAATACGCCCATGCAACAAGCACCACCCACCGAATCCATCGACCTCCCGGCCTACCTCGAACGCATCGGCCTGCGCCAACCCGTCGCCCCCAACCTGCAAACCCTGCGCGCCATCATCGCCGCGCACGTCGCCGCGATCCCGTTCGAAAACCTCGACCCGTTCCTCGGCATCTCCCCCGCCCTGGACATCGCATCCGTGCAGCGGAAACTGGTGCACGATGGCCGCGGCGGTTACTGCTTCGAACAGAACCGTCTGCTGAGCGACGCCCTGCGCGCGATCGGCTTCGGGGTCACCGACCTCGCCGCGCGCGTGCTGTGGGGACAACCCGAAGATGCGATCACCGCGCGCACCCACATGCTGCTGCGCGTCGAAGCCGACGGAAAATCATGGCTGGCCGACGTCGGTTTCGGCGGCAACACGCCCACCGCCCCACTCGAATTCGTGCCCGACATCGAACAGGTCACGCCGCACGAACCCTTCCGCCTGATCCGCCGCGACGACAGCGACTGGCGGCTGCAACTGTTCGCGGCCGATGCGTGGCAGACGCTGTACCGCTTCGACCTGCAACCACAATTCCCGGCCGACTACCGCGTTAGCAACTACTGGACATCCACCAACCCCAATTCGCACTTCGTCACCGGCCTCACCGCCGCCCGCGCTCCGGCCTGCCGCAGGCTCACGCTCCGCAACCGACAGTTCGCCGAGCATACCGCCGGCGGCACGACCATAAAGCGAACCCTCGCCACCGTCGCGGAAATTCGCGCGGTGCTGCAAGAAAACTTCCTGATCCGGTTGCCCGAAGATACAAAACTCGCCGGGATGCTCGGCGGACTACCAGAATCCCCGTTCCAATGACTCAACTCACTAGCTAGTCCGCATCGACGCCCAAATTCAACGCCAGCAGCTCGTGTCACGTGAATGACTATCACCCGCAGCGGCTCATTGGCTACTTACGGATATGCAAGTGCAAGCCCGGCCTCGTGCTCCGCGGACATTTGTTCGAGTAGTACCCGCAACCACTCCAGCAACGCGTTCCAATTGTTGAGCGAAAACGTCGCCACCCCATATCGTCTGGATATATCTAAGCGACCGTCGTTTATGATGGATGCCATTGGCTGATCCACGATGATCGCGTCAACGTACGGCGCATAGAAAGAGATATGGTTCACGTCCTGGAGCAGACCTGAAAGCCGCCGCTTTGCTTCGTCCGGCCTAGAATACGCGCCGTTCCTAACCTGTTCACGGAGCACAGCAAAAATCCTCGCTGAGATCCAGTGATTAGGGATATTGGCAAAATGCTTTGACGCGAAGAAGCGCTTTATTAAGGCTATCTTGGAACCCAAGTCTTGCTCGCCCGGAAGAATCTCGAGCATAGACTTGACCACTTTTGACACAATGGGCGAATCGAAAATGGCGGCGTAATCGCCGGATGCAAGGCGCGCCACGTAGTCAATGTAAAACTTAATGTAGAACCTACCGGCATCCGCAAGTTCTAGGTTGACATGATCTTGAAATGATGAGGTGCCGTTGCGCCAACTCGGAAAGACACCATCGATCAATTGATCAACACTCTGTGTCTTAAGCTTACGAATCAGATCGATATCTCCTCGGTAGGAGCCAACTTCAACACGAAAATAGTTTTCCCATTCGTTGACGTCGGACCGTAACGCTGTTTTGCGACGCAGATGAAAGTCATCCGGACCGTTTTGCGTAAAAGCTCTGAACGCCTGGATTACTTGGCCTTCCTCTACCCTATACGACGGCTCAAATTCATGTCCTCTAGAAGTAGCCTTGATGAATTTCATCAGATCGTCTTTGGTTCGCCCATCAAAACCACGCCATTGAAATGTTTCGTCTTCATGAACGGAAGAATAGGGAGCCACAAGCAATTGGCTTGCCGCAGCTTTCTTTATGAGCTCCGCAGCTTCAGCAAATCTTGCATCTTTGTCACGAAATGCTCCACTAAAAAAGAACTGATCAAGATAGATCACCTTCTTCGACAGCTTAGGCAGAGGTATTTCTTCAGGATAACGGCACGCCCTACAACCCCGTAGTACGCGATCACGAGCAATGAGTACGTTGCCAAAGGCATTCTTGGCATTACATGCAGGGCAATTTCCAATAATCCTCGTAACAAGCATCCTGAAACCTCATTACACAATCGGCACACTACTTACATTGTTTTTGTGGTCGAGCCAGAACGACTCGGGCAGGAAGCGGTTGAAGATTTCGAGCGGCAGGATGGTTTTGCGTTCGGGGGCTTCGACTTTCGAGCGGACGGTGTGCAGGCCGGGCATGCCGATGCGCGAGTCGAACTCGCTGGCGCCGTATTCGACGCTGTCGAAGTCGTGTTCGAACCACGGCTCGCCGATGAAATCGTAGACCTTGCGCAGCGCGGCTTCGGGATTCTTCGTCAGGGTTTCGTAGGTCAGCAGCATCAGATGGCCCGACGCGTACTGGCCGTAGAACGCGTCCTTGATGGCCTGGAACGAGAAGCCGACCATGCCGCGCGGGTCGGTGAGCGCCTGCACGCGCGAGTACACGGTGGTGTTGGTGTCGAAACGGAACACCTTGCTGACGTTGACCGGCTGCTTGCGCACCAGCCGTTCCATGCTGTCCAGCACCCACGGCAGTTGCCGCACGCAGGCGATGACCTTGGCGTGCGGAAACAACGTGTCGAGCATCTGCATCCGGCTGCACCACAGGCGGCTGGTGTCGAACACCACTTCCGCGTCGCTTTCGGCCGCGTAGAAATTCTCGACCAGCCCGCGCAGCACCGACACGCGCGCCGCATCGGAAATCGCGAACGAAAAATCGTTCTTGCTGCTCATCTCCGCGACCACCACGCCCATGATGTCGGCGACGGGACTGGTCATGCCGGCGTGGAAGCGCGGGTTCTGCCTCAGGATCGCCGCCAGCAGCGTGCTGCCGGAGCGCGGCAGGCCGGAGATGAAGTGGAACGTTCGGGATGGCTTCGCGGGATGCTGTGCGGCGGACATCATGCGCTCCTTTGGTGAACCTGTTTAACCTTGGCCCAGTATCGCAGGCTTAGTCCGAAGATATTTTGTGATCTCGTAGGTTGGGGTGAGCAGATTCACCGCGAACCCCAACGGCGCCGCGGATCGATGTTGGGCTTCACCCGGAGCAAGCTCCGGGTTCAGCGCCAACCTACACGTCGATGCTGTGAAGGCTATCTACGGCCGCGGTCCCGTCGAAGCACGGATGCAGATTTCGTAATCGAGTTCGGCCATGGCCGCCTGCCCTTTTCCCAGCACCAGCCGCAGCAATTCCTCGGTGGCGCGGCGGGCCATTTCGTGCACCGGCTGGTGGATGGTCGTCAGCGGCGGCCATACCTGGGTCGCGATGTTGGTGTCGTCGAAGCCGCACACGGAGATGTCGCCGGGCACCGACAGTCCTGCCTCGCATGCAGCCCAGATGGTGCCGGTGGCCATGTCGTCGTCGCCCGCGAAAATGGCAGTGGGCCGCTGCTTCAACGCCAGCAATTGGCGCGCGGCGTCGACGCCGGATTCGAACGAGAACCGGCCCTGCGCCACGTAGGCCGGGTTTTCTTTCAGGCCGGCGCGCTGCATGCCGTCGCGATAACCGGCCAGGCGCCACACGCCGGCGCCGTGTTCGAGGTCGCCGACGATGTGCGCGATGCGCGTGTGGCCCAGCGAAACCAGGTGGGCCACCATCGCGGCCGCGGCCTCGCGTTCGCGCAGGATCACGCCGACCTGGTTTTCCGGATGGCGCGGGGAAATCGAGGCGAACGGCACGCCGTTCTTGCGCAGGCTCTTCAGCAGCGCCGCGTGGTCGGTGATCGGCGGTGTCAGGATCAAACCATCGGGACGGTGCCGCGTCAGGATGTCGTCCACGCGTTCGACGAAATCGGGCGACGTGGAAACCAGCGGCTGCACCGTCATGCTGTAGTGCTGCGCTTCGCACGCCTCCAGCACGCCGGCCTGCACGGCCATGATGTAGCTGGGCGAACGGTTGTCGTACAACAGGCCGACCGTGAAGGAACGATTGGTCGCGAGGCTGCGCGCCGAGGTGAGCGGGCGATACTTGAGCGCGGCCATCGCATCCAGCACCTGCTGGCGCGTGGAATCGCTGACGTTCGGCTCGTTGTTGAGCACGCGCGAGACGGTCTTGCGCGAAGTCTTCGCCACGCGGGCCACGTCGCTGATGTTGGCGCGCTTCATGGGTGTTGGTGGCGGGGTTTCGTGGAATCCATCAGTCATCCAAATTTTCGTCATTCCCGCGAAGGCGGGAATCCAGTGGCTTTGCTGTAGCGGTTGAGGCGAAAGTCACTGGGTCCCGGCTTTCGCCGGGATGACGAGAGATGAGTTCTCGGCAGGCCCGGCCGCCACATGCTGCACCGGCACGTTCCAGCCGCTCACTTCGACCACTGGCGCCGCGATGCCCTTCGCCGCATAGCGCGCGGTGAGGGTGAGCGATTCGCCCGGCCACAAGGTAACGTCGTTGTCGCTCCACAGGATCGGCAGCGCGGCGTCGCCATTCGCGGATTTGCGGACAGACAAGTGCTGGAACAAGGCCACGGCCTTCGACGAGTTCGGCACCGAAAGCGTGACTGCGATGACGTTGTCGTCGCCGTCGCGCCGCGTCGTCGCGTGTACCTGGGTCGTCGCGGTCGGCAACGACTGCAACGCGGTGAAGTCGGCGTATTGCGTCAGCGGCGTCAGGTACCAGTTCGAGTTTTTCCAGTCGAGCACGTCCTTCTGCGTGGAGAGCCAATAGACGTTGCGGCTCACGGGTTGTCCGTCGCTGGAGACAAGCTCCAACTCGACGAAATAGGCCGGCGACAATCCGGAAATCGCCGGAAGCTTCGCGACGGCGAGCGTGTGGTTGCCGGGAAGATCGAGGCCGGCGAACGACTTGTCGTAACGCACGCTGCCATCCAGATTGCGAACGCGCACCCTCGCCCGCAGGCCGTGCGCATCGGTGAGCGTGTGGTTGACCAGCACGATCGCGCCGTCGTCGTACGAATACTGGATGTGCAGCGGCTCGTTGGCCTTCTTGGCGCCGAAATACGCGCCGGCCGGATTCATGTACCAGTCGTACAGGTGCCAGTGCAGCGACGGCCACGCGTTGTTGAGCATCCAGTAGATCACGCCCGTGGACGGATTGGCCGAATCCATGTGCGCGTTGAAGGCTTCGAACTGCGCGCGGACGTTGTCGTAATTGTCGAGTTGGGCCTTCTGCACGTAATCGGCAAGATCCTTCGGCGGCCCGTAGCGTTTCGCGAGCGCGTTGTCGAACGGCTCCAGCTTCGCGAATGGCGACCACGATGCGGTCGCGTGGAATTGCCGGACGTCCGGGTATTTCCACAGCGCTTCCTGCGAGAGCGGCGACAGCATCCGCTGCACGTCTTCCAAGCGCGGAATGACGGCGCCCGCGCCCACTTCGGAATCGAAGCCAAACGCGCCGCCCAGCTTGTCGGCGTACCAGTACGAAGGCGGAATCCACGCGTAGGGGCCGGCCATCTTCATGCCGGACGGACCGGCGGCTTCGCTCGCTTGGTCGGATGCGGCCGAGACGATCGGCGTGTTCCAGTCTTCCGCGCGCAACGTGTCGACGTACATTTTCGCGATCGCCGGCGGCGGCGCGTTGTCGCTGCCGATCAGGAAGCCGATCACCGATGGATGGTTGCGCAGCAGGCGCGCTTCGCTCGCCATCGAGGCCTGCGCGATCTTCATGTCCGCGTCATCCCACGGCGCGCCGCCCGTCTTCGCCGCGGATTCCCATTTGTCGCAGCACTCCCAGCCCGGCAGGATCATGATGCCGTTGCGATCGGCGAGGTCGTAGAAGTGCTGGTCCTCCAGCTTGCCTTCGCTGCGGATCGTGTTGAGCCCCATGTTGCGGACGTAGCTGAACTCGGCCTCCATGCGTCCCGGAATCTCGCGCAGGAACATGTCCGGCGCCCAGCCGCCGCCGCGGATCAGCACCGGCTTGCCGTTGACGAAGAACTGGATGTAGCCCTGCTTCGTCAGCTTCGAAGTCGCGCTGCGGATGCCGAAGGTGGTGGCGACGCGATCGGATTCCGTGCCATCAACCGAAGCAACCAGCTTCAGGTCGTACAGCGGATGCCCGCCCATGCCGATCGGCCACCAGACTTTGGGATGATCCAGCACGAGGGCAGGATCGGTCTTCGGCGTGAACGCAATGGTTTGCGTTTGTCCCGCAGCCAGGTGCACTTTTTGCTGCAGCGAAACGCCCGCCACTTCGCCGCTCACGATCGCATCGTGCGCAACGCTGTCCACGTTGACCGCGTCCACCTTCACCGTCAGCGCCGCGCGCGCAAGATCCGGCAACGAAAGATCGGTGCTGACCGCCGGGAAACGCAGCTCGACCGGCCCGGTCTGCACGATGTCAATGCCACGCCACGGTCCCATGTTGTTGTCGGGCGGCTCCGGGTTCCAGTCCACCCAGCCCATCAGGAAATCCGTCTGCGGGTCGCCCGGGTGCACGCGCAAAGCCAACGTGTTCACGCCTTGCTGCACCCAGCGCGTGACGTCGAACTCGTGCACGGGATACGCGCCCGCGACTGCCGCATGGTCGGCAACCTCGTGTCCGTTGAGCCAGATGTCCGCGCTGGCGATGATGCCGTTGCTGCGCAAAAGCGTGTGCGCTCCGGCCGGCGCCTTGGCCAACGTGAACTGCGTGCGATACCACCACGGAACCACGAAACGATGATGCCCGGCATCGGGCACCTCCACCGCGCGCAGGTTGTCGTCGTGGAAGATGTCCTTGTATTGGCCGTTTTCGAGCAGGCCCGCCATCACCGTCGCGCGGCCGCTGACCGGATACCAGTCCCTGGTCGAATAGTTCGCGCTCGATATCGCCGCCCCGCCCTCCTGCGCCTTGGCGCTCGACTGCATTTCCCAATGGGCGATCGCGGTGACGTGGCCCGCGCCACCATCCACGCGGATCGGTTCGGCAGCGTTGGCGGCGAGCGCCGACGATGCAGCGACGATCGCCAGCGCCATCCAGAGACATTGCGGTTTCTTGTACATGGTTCAGTGGTCCCCGAGCCAGGCTTCGCGTATTTCCACGGGTGCGAACGGCCATGCCTTGTTGACCTTCGCCCACACGACGAACACCACCAGCCCCGCAACGATCCACGCGCCGGACAGCACCAGCGACAACGCCGAGGCCGACACGTACACGTAGATCCACCCGGCCATCGCGACGATGCACGGCAGCGGATACAACCACTGCCGGTATGGCCTGCGCAACTCAGGCTGGCGCTTGCGCAACACCACCAGCGCCACGATCTGCGCCGCGGACTGCACGATGATCGTGGCCGCCAGCAGCATGTTGATCACTTCGGTGAGATCGAAGAACGTGCCCGCCGCCATCACCACGCCCATCGTCAGCAGCGCCACGTGCGGGAAGCCGTGTGTCGGATGCAATCGCCCGAACGAGGACAGGAATACCTTGTCCTGCGCCGCCTGATACGGCACCCGCGAGCCGCCGAGCAGGCCCGCGAATACCGAGGCGAATGCGGTGATGATGATCAGGACGGTCATCACCGCCGCGGCCGCGTGGCCCCAACTGTGTTCGACAACCAGCGAGGCGATCGACTTCGAGGTCGCGACCTGCCGCCACGGCACCACGCCCAGCACGCTGATGTTGAGCGCGAGATAGACGAACATCATCGCGACCACCGAGATCAGGATGGAGCCGGGCATCGTGCGGCCGGGATCACGCAGCTCGTCGCCCATGTACGCGGTGGTGTTGTAGCCGAGGTAATCGTAGATGCCGATGACGAGGCCGGCGCCAAGGCCGAAGAAGAACTGGCTGCCGAACGCGTTGGCCTGAAAGTGGAAAGCCAGCGCCGGATGGAAATCGGCAAACCCGGCCACGCAGGTTCCGATCACCGCAACCAGCATGATGACCCACAGCGCGATCGTGATCGCGCGGATCGATTCGATCCGCCGATACAGCAGGAACACCACCAGGAAACTCGCGAGCACGCTGATCAGGTGCACGGCCGTCCAGCTCATGTGCGGGAAGAAGAAGCCGAGGTATTCGACCATCCCGATGATGCCGGTCGACATGATCAGCGGAATCGTCAGCAGCACCGTCCATATGAAAAGGAACGGCATCAGCTTGCCGGTGCGATACTGGAACGCCTCGCGCAAATACACGTAGGTGCCGCCCGAGCCCGGCATCGCGGCGCCGAGTTCCGCCCACACCATGCCGTCGGATGCGGCCAGGATCGCGCCCGCAATCCAGCCGACGATCGCCTGCGGCCCACCCATCGTTGCGACCATGATCGGGATCGTGATGAACGGCCCGATGCCGCACATCTGCGTCATGTTGATCGCGGTGCCGGAGAACAGGCCGATGGAGCGATGGAAGCCTTCGCTCCGCACAGGTTCGCTGGTTTCGGCTGCTTGCTTGCTGATTTCGGCTACTGGCATGTCGTTTCCGGTTGGAGGTCATGCGACGGGACGTAGCGTCAGAACGGATCATGCGGCATGTTCGGGAAGGCCTGACACGGAAGTGTGACTCCTTTCTTCGTCATTCCCGCGAAAGCGGGAATCCAGTGCCTTTGAAAATCAAGAACAAAGTCACTGGATCCCGGATATCGCTTCGCGATTCCGGGATGACGAGCAAAAGCGAAGGCGCAGATGCGCCCGTCCATGTCCGCCTCCCTCACCACTGCCCGCGAATCCCCGCCATGAACATGCGCTCGGAGAACGTCGAGTGGCCAGGCTGGTCGGGCCAAGTGAGATAGAACCGCTGGTACTCGTTGCTGAGGTTGGTGCCCTGCAGGAACACTTCCGCGTATTTGGAGAACTTGTACGACACCGACGCGTCGACGTATTTCTGCGGCGCTTCGTAGGCCTCGAGGCCGGTGATGCCGCCGACGTCCTGCGACACCGCGCGCTTCGAGCGATAGTTGTACGCGACGCGCGCCTGGAAATGGCTGTCCTGGTACCACAGGATCAGGTTCCCGGATTTGGTCGAATTGTCCTGGAACGGGATCTTGTTGCCCGCGAGATCGGTTTGTCCCGAATTGCTGGGCGCGTACGTGGCGTTGAATTCCACGCCGGTGTTGCGCAGCAGGCCCGGCAGGAAGGTGAAGCCCTGCCGGTAATCGAACTCGGCGCCATGGATGCTGTTGCCGGTGCCCTGCAACGGCTCGCTGATCGCCACGCAATGCCCGCGCACCACGCCATCGGCGTCCGGAAGATCGCAGTTGGTGACGCTGCCTTGCAGGATGAAGCTCTGCACGTTGATGCGGAACCACGCGAGGCTGACCATGCTGGTCGGATTGATGTAGTACTCGAGCGACGCGCCGTAATTGGTGGAACGCCACGGGTTGAGGTTGGGGTTGCCCGTCGAACTGCCTTGCGAAACGCGGAACAACTGTCCGGTCGGCGTTTGCACCAGCGAATAACCGAGTGTCAATCCTCCGCCCCAGGTGCTGAGGTCCAGCGGCATCATGTTCTTCGAATAGGCCAGGCGCAGTTTGAGGTTGTCGGTGATGTCCAGCGCGAAATTCGCCGCCGGCAGCACGTCCTGGTATTGGCGCCTGGTGACTTGCGTGCCGGCGTCTGCGGGCAGCGTCAGGTTTGGGCCGGGCAGGCCCGTCAGGTGCTGGGTGATGCCGAGGTTGGTGCGGATCACGCGCACGCCCACGTTGCCGCTGTACGGCATGTTGCCGAGATGGCCGCCGAAATCGAGTTGCAGATAACCCGAGGTTTGCTTCATCCACACCGACCAGGTATTGCCGGGGTCTTCCTGCAGTTGCAGCGCGGGATAAATCGACCGGACGAACGACAACGGGTTGTCCATGCCGTAAGGGTCGAACGCCCAGAACGTGATGCCCGTGCCCAAAAGGTTGGTGTATTCCTTCCAGTTGTTCGAAAGCGGCGCGGGCAGTTGCGACGGCGGTTGCGCGGACAGCGGGCCGGCGCGGAACGCGCCTTCCGAATTGCCCGCCGTGCAGGAGCTGCTTTGCAGGACCACGTCGGCGCCGAGATAGCGCACCGGACAACCGTTCGGATCGCTGGCGCCCTCGCCCGCATAGACCGGCGTTTCGAAGCCGAAGCCGATGTTGCTGGCGCTGCGGATGCTGTTGCGCACGCCGAAGTCCAGCTTGATGCCGTTGTCGAAGTCGTAATGCCCGTCGAAGCGCAGCGCGCTCAGGCCGACGGAGCGGTCGTAATTCGCTCCGTCCTCTTCGAGCGTCTTGAACGACCAGTCATTGGGATTGGCGAAGTTGGAAGCGAGTCCCGATGGCATGCTGACGCCCAGGTTGCGATTACGGAAATCGGCGATGATCGGAATGGTGTTGGGCGGCACGCCATTCGGATTGAACACGCGGTCGCCGCCCGGATAGATGAATGTGCCCGGCGGAACGGATGTCACCGGGTTGCCATCCACCGTGAGGTTGGGCCACTGCGTTCCGTCCGAGTCGGAGGTATTGAGGTCGGTTTCGAAGCGCAACTGGTGCGCGGTGTCGCGGATGCCGCGCAAGCTGCCCGTGAACGGACCGCCGTTGTCGAAATCCACCTGCACGTTGAAGTTCCGCGCCACGGAACCTTTCTGGATGATCTGCGAAAACGATTCCACGTCGCCGGGCCACTTTTCGTACACCTGCGTGGTGTAGAGCTGACTGTTCGGCCACGGCGGATCGTCGGGCGTCGCGTATTGACCGTAGATCGGCGCGCCGGTGTTGCGTGATTGCAACGGTATGTAGGTCGCGCCCTGCCAGTTGGTGGAGTTGAACTGGATGCCGACGTTGCGGTCGTACTCGTCCTGCCGTGCGTAAAAAAGATCGCTGGTCAGCGTGAAGCCGCCGCCGAGGTCGGCCTGGAACGACGCGTTCGCCGACTTGCGCCGCCGCTGCGTGGTGGTGTCGTACACGCCGATGTCCTGGCTGCCCATGAACACGCCGTTGGATTTGCCGTCGCCGTTCACGTCGACGCTGCCATCCGGGTTCTGCACGATCTGCGAAGGGATCGGCCCGCCGTTCCACGCCGTCAGGAATCCGTTGTAGCTGCCCGCGCTGATCGCGTTCTCGCCATTCAGCACCACGCCGTACTGGTCCAGGCTTTCGGTGGAATTTTCGCGCGTGGTGTCGGAGTAGTCGCCGGACAGCAGCAGGCCCCAGCGTCCGCCGGCGTTGTATGAAATGAGGCCGCTCGCTTCCGGTCCCCACTTGTCGGTGGTCTGCCCGCGCTCGCCGTCGGCGGAATAGCTGTAGGTGAAGCCGTTCGGCAGATCCCACGGCCGGTACGTGTGCAGATCGAGCGAACCGCTGATGCCGCCGTCGGTGAGGCTGGCGGTGGGCGACTTGATGACGTCCACGCCGCGGAACAGCGTCGCGGGCAGCATCGTGAAGTCGGGTTGCTGCGAATCGATCTGGTCCGGCGTGATGAACACCTCGCCGTTCAACATGGTGCCGACCTCCGGCAGGCCGCGCACGTCCACCGAGGTGCCGACGCCCGAGTCGCGGTTGATCTGCACGCCGGTGACGCGTTGCAGCGCGTCGGTGATGGTGACGTCGGGCAACTGGCCGATGCTCTCCGCGGTGATGCTGTCCTGGATGTCGGGCGCGTCGCGCTTCAACTGGATCGCGCGCATCTGCGATGCGCGCACGCCGACCACGTTGACCACCGACAAGGTCTGCGCGTTTTCGCTTTCCGATGGCTTGCCCGGCTTGGGCTTTTTGGCCTGCGGCTGATCCGGGGCCGTCGCTTGCGTCGCCGCCTGATCCTGGGTCTGGCTTGCGGCCTGCGGTGCCGCCGCGGCCGACGTCGCGACCACCGCGAACAACGCGGCCGAGATGGCAACGGAAAGCGGACTTCTGCGGTGCACGATGGGCATGGCCTTTCCCTCACTTGGTTGTCGATCGGTCCGCCGCCTGCACGGTTCGCGTGCGCCGGCGCTACCGTCAGGTGTGTTTCAGTCGCTCATTCCGCCAGGCGCTCCCGCGGCATCCGGTCGAGCGCGAATCGGCCGAGGTAATACCGGGCCGCGCCCAGCACGCCCTGCCGCCCGTGTTCCATCACGCGCACCGGCACGCGCTCGAGGAAAATCCGGATACTGCGTCCGTGCAGGAAGCGCGTCGCGAATTGGCTTCGCTGCAGCAGGTCGAACATCGCGGAAAGAAAGCCGCCCGCGAGGTACACGCCGCCGCGCGCCATGAAGTCCATCGCAAGGTTGCCGACGAAACTTCCCAATGCCGCGCAAAACAAATCCACCGCTTCCGCCGCACTCGCGTCGGTGCGTTGCCGCGCCGCGCCGGTGACCGCTTCGGGCGTGCCCAGCCACGGCGATGCGCCATTCAGGACGCACAGGGTTCGATACAACGTCAAGAGTCCGGGCCCGGAAAGGACGCGTTCGCAGGGAACGTAGCCGCCGTCCGGCGCAAGGCACGCGAGCACCTCGCGCTCGCGCAGCGTTTGCGCCGCGAAATCCATCTGGCCCGCTTCGGTCGCCATCACGAAGCCGGCCGCGTTCGGAAGACAGACGGCCGCGCCCAGCCCGGTGCCCGGCCCCACCACCAGCTTCGGGCCCGGCGCGGCGACATCCGGGCCGCACAGCAATCGCGCGTGCAAGCGTTCGGCGTCGGCCAGCGCGTAGCCCAGCGCCTCGAAATCGTTCAGCACGAACAATTCGTCGAAGCCCAACGCGGCCTGCACTGCGTCCACGTTGATGGGCCATGCGAGGTTGTCGTGGATGACTTCGTCACCGATGACCTGGCCGGCGCAGGCGAGGACGCAATGCGCGATCGGCCTCGCCGCTTCGGCCTTCAGGAACGCGCGCAACAAGTCGACGAGGCTTGCGTAATCGCCGCAGGCGAGCTTGCGGCAGGCGGTGAGTTCGAGATCGCGCGGATCGGCAGGCGATGCACGCACCAATGCCAGGCGCGCATGCGTGCCGCCCACGTCGGCGGCCAGGAACGGCTGCACGAAACCGTGCCCGTTTCGCCCCCGGTGATTGACCATTGCGTCCATGACACCCCACGCAACGCGAATGGCCATCAGTGTGGGGAGCCATGACACCGGTGTCAATTTGCGGCGCAGCAACGGCGGATCACATCATGCGATAGCTCACGCGAGCCGCATGGATAAAGGGAATATTCGCCCTTTGCGCAATACCGGATAAGATCCGGATTGCTGCGAGCCAGCAATCTCCCGCCCTGCGCGGCGCACCCGCGCAGATGCACGTTGCGGCTCAGTGCTGCGTTTCGCCGGAGCCGTTCGGCTTTTCGCGAGCCGCCCGGATCGCCTTCGCATCCAGGCGCTGGATGCGCATGATCGGGCAACGATCGCCGCCGGCAATCACCGCGTCACGATTGGAACTCACCAGGCCGTCGTGCGACGTCAGGCCGATCATGCCGGTCGCGTTCTGGAGTCCCAGGCACGGCCCCACCAGTTGCAGGCGATAGGCCTGCACCGGACTGGTCCAGACCACCACGTAGCCGAGCTGGTTCGAATCCCAGCTGTACAACGACATGAAGTTGAACCACGGCACGTCGCCCTGCACGTATTTGCCGTAGTCGAACGCCTGGTGCGCGTGATGCGCGGACGGCTCACGCGCGGGCTGCTGGGCGCAGGCAGCGAATGCGACGACCAGCAGCAGCGAAATCCATTTGAGGAAACGCATGGCGCCACCTCGGATGCGGGATGAGAGAGCCATCATCCTCTCGTGCAAATGCGCGTGCAATGACGTGCCGGTGGACTGCGCCTGCCCCTCACCCAGCGCTGCGCGCTCGGCCTGCGGCCGCCTCTCCCCCAAGCGATAAAGCCGCTTGGGGAGAGGGAGACGAGCTATTTCTGCAACAACGCCGTCAGCTTGTCGAGCTGGGCGCGATAGCCATCCAGTACGTTCGCGGTGACCGCCGCGTACTTGTCGGCGCGGCTCCAGTCGCGCGCGTCCAGCGCTTCGTGCACGGACGGGATCGTCTTGGGCGCATAACCGGTCAACTCGCCCGGCGCCTGCACCATGTTCTTGAACCAGGGACGCCCCGGAAGGCCCTGCGCATCCAGCAGGCGCTGTTCCATCGTGGCCATCAACTGGTTGACCTGAGTCAGTTGCGCGGCCGGAATGTCCAGACCCTTTTGCGCCCGCGCGTCGTACGCCTTTTCATAGGCTTGCGCGCTTTCCTTCAACTTCTTTGCCGCGGTATCCAGCGGCGCGAAAGCGATCTGCGGCACGTCCGACAGGCGCTCCGGCGGTGCCACCGGATGCAGCGGATCGGCCGCCAGCTTGTACGCGCCGGCATCCAGCAGCTTGTGCTGCGCTTCGGCTTCCTTGCGCGCGTTGTCGACCTGCTTGTGCAATGCATCGACATAACGATCCAGCGTGCTGCTGAAGTCGCCGAAACGCATCGGCAGCACTTCGGCATCGGCGCTGCGCATCACGATGTGACCGGCAACCTTCGCCAGCGCGACTTCGTACTTGAAACCCGGATCGCCGAAGCGATCGAAATGATCGAAGTCGTCGTAACGCGAGTGGTACACGCCGCCCTGGTTGGACTCGCCTTCGAAGCCGAGATCGAGCGTCGCGATGCCGAGGTGTTCCAGGAACGCGCTGTAGTCGGAGCCCGAACCCAGCGGCGCGATCGGAATGTCACCGTTCGTGCCCGCCAGTTTCGCGTACTCCTTCATGGTCGGGCTGGCATTCTTCTCCGCGGCCTGCACGTCGAGGTACGCGCGCTGGCGCTGCTGCACGCTGGCCTGTGTTTCCGGATCGGTCACGCCCGCCGCGACCTGGTTGACGAGGTGCTGCAGCGAATGGCTGCCGCCGGCGAACAGGATGCCGCGCCCATTGGTATCGGAGTTCACGTACATCACGGCCTTCTGCTGCAACTCCTTCGCGTGCGTTTCGGCCCACTCGGTCGAGCCGAGCAGGCCCGGTTCCTCGCCGTCCCAACTCGCGTACACGATGGTGCGCTTGGGCTTCCAGCCCTGCTTGTACAAGGTGCCCAGCGCCTTGGCCTCGGCTAGCTCGGTGACCATGCCGGCCAGCGGATCGAACGCGCCGAACACCCAGCCGTCGTGATGGTTGCCGCGCAGCACCCATTGGTCGGCGTCGCTGGAACCCGGCAGCTTGGCGATCACGTCGTAGATTGGCTTCAGGCTCCAATCCGACTTCACCACCATGTGCACCTTGGCCGGGCCGGCGCCGACGTGATAGGTGAACGGCAACGCGCCGCGCCAGTTTTCCGGCGCATCGGGACCGCCCAGCGCCTGCAGCAGCGGCGTCGCGTCGGCGTAGGAAATCGGCAGCACCGGAATCTTGAGGATGGTCTTGACGTCTTTCAGCGCCAAGTGTTTCGCGCCTGGCACCGAACCGTAGCCCGGCGTGGTGGGATCGCCGGGATAAAGTTGCATCTTGGCCACCGAGCCGCGCTGCACGCCTTCGGGCGGACGCGTCGGACCCTTCGGGAACGGATCGCCAGTGAAATAACCGTCGTCGCGCGGATCGGAATAGATCAGGCAACCGATCGCGCCGTGTTCGTAAGCGAGTTCCGGCTTCAGTCCGCGCCAGCCGGCGCCGTAACGCACGATCACGATCTTGCCCTTGACGCTGACGCCTAGCCGCGCGAGTTCCTTGTAATCGTCGGGCATGCCGTAGTTCACGTATACCAGATCGCCGGTGACGTCGCCGTCGGCGCCGTACACGTTGTACGGCGGCAACGCGCCGGACAGGTACGACGTCGGATCGCCCTTGATCGGCGGCTCGTGCAGCGTGGCCTTGAAGCTGGTGGGTGCGACCAGCTCCACCGATTCCTTGACCGGTGTCGGGTACAACACGTCGAATTGTTCGATGCGCGCGTCCCAGCCCCAACTCTTGAATTGCGCCAGCATCCATTCGGCGTTGGCCTTGTCGTGCGGCGAACCGACCTGATTCGGTTCGGACGACATCTGCTCCAACCAGCCGCGGATCTCGCTGGCGCTCAGCAGCGCATCGAAACGCTGTTCGAGTTGCTGCTGTTGCGTGACGCCATTCGTCGTGAAGCCCAGCATGCCGCCGGAAGCTGATGCCGGCGGCGTCGCCGCGCCCGCGGCACAGGTCATCGAAAGGCACGCCAAGGCGATGCCGAGCTTGCGTACGTGGATCCGCTTCATGCAAAACCCTCAGGTTGGTCGCCGCTCCGCATGCCGCGCCCACGCGCTGGCCGCACCGGCGGAACCACCCGTTTTACGCCGCTTCAAGGAATTTTGCATGGGACAATCGTCACGCCTGCCTGCCGCGGCGTGCCCAAGCCACGATCATCGCTTTGCCTACGGTCTTTTCAGGAATCCGCGGGCACAGAACGCGACGATCAATCCGAACAGCAGCATCGCCGCCAGGTTCTCGACGAACGATGCGGGCGTGAAGTGGTTGATGCGGTGCCACACCGAGAAATACACCACCACGTAGTTCATCACCGCGAACACCACCACGCCGTAAGCCAGGCCGGCGAGCACCGGCCGCGCGGTCAACCAGCGCAGGCGCAGTGCGGCGAACACGAAGATCGCCGCGATCACCAGCGACATGCCCCATTGCAGGATGAGGCCCAGCCATTCGACGGCCATGCCGCCCTGCAGCGCGGCCTTGCCCAGCACGCCGCCGGCGATGAAACGCAGGATGACGCGCGGATCGATCATGTTGATCAGCGCCGCGGCGCCGATATCGATGGTGCCGGCGATGAATCCGCCCGCGAGGATCGCCAGCAACACCCGATGACGCGCGGCGGATGTGCGTTCGAAAGCCGCAGTTGGGACGCTCATTCGGATCCTCCCGCTGGGTGATGGCGCATCGTCACCGAAGCCGCCGCGGCGTGAAAGTGGCTTTCGTCATGCGTGAACGCGCTGGGCGATCCGCCGGATTTGGCACACGCGCGGGCGGCTTGCTATGGTGAGCGCCCGCTCCCCGCCACGGCAACGATGCTGCCCAGCCCGGCCCAGCTCCTGCGCAATCGCGTCCAGCAACTGCACCAGCGCGTCGGCGGCCGCCACTGGTTTCCGCACGTGCCGCTGGCGATCCTGCTGGGCCTCGGCGGGTTCTGGTTGCTGCACGACGATCTCGGCCGGCATTGGCGGCACATCGCCGACCAGCTGCTGAACGGCGGGCAGGATCTGCACCCCGCCCTGTTGCCGCCGATCCTGATCGGACTCGGCATGCTGATCATGGCGATCGGCCTGCTGTTCCGTTCGCGCCTCGCGTGGCTGATGGCGTTGCTGCTGGCCGCGACCGCCGCGATCAGCATGTATTTCGGCCAGCACAGCCACGCGCACCTGCTGATCGCTTATTTCATCCTGATGCTGGCGTTGCTGGCGTTCGCATGGCGCCAGTTCGACCGCACCAGCGTCACCGCGAGCACGCTGTTCGCACTGAGCTCGGTGGTGATGCTGCTGGTCTATGCCACGTTCGGCAGCTTCTACCTGGGCGATGAGTTCCACCCGAAGATCACCGATCTCGTGACCGCGTTGTATTACTCCATGGTCACGATGAGCACGGTAGGCTACGGCGACATCACGCCGCAAACGACCGAAGCCAAGCTGTTCGCGGTGTCCATCATCGTGCTCGGCGTCGCGGTGTTCGCGACTTCGCTCACCGCCGTGATCGCGCCGCTGGTCACCCGCAGCCTGCAACGCATCGTCAGCCGCAAGGACAAACGCATGCCACGCGAAAACCATTTCATCGTGATCGGCAACACGCCGCTCGCCGTCAACACCTGGCGCGAACTCGCGCGCCGCGGCCATCCGGTCACGCGGCTGCTGCGCCAGGAACCCGAAGCCGGCATCCCCGACGACGTCGACCACGTGATCGGCGAGCCCAGCGACGGCGACGTGCTGCGCAAGGCCGGCGCCGACAAGGCCCAAGCCGTACTGGCGATGCTGGACGACGATTCGGAAAACGCGTTCGTGGTGCTGGCCGTGCGCGAACTCGCCGGCAAGGCGCGCACCGTCGCCGCGGTGAACGACGCGCACCATCTCGGACGCGTGCAGCTGGTGCAGCCCGACGTGGTGATCGCGCCGCAAATCCTGGGCGGCGAATTGGCAGCGATGCTGCTGACCGGCGAACAGGTGACCGCCGACTTCGTGATGAAGCGGGTGTTCCAGCAGCCCGCGAATCCGTCGTCCACTTCCGCGGCGTGAACCAGAGGAATCCGTTTCGATGCACGACTGGCTTTTCCACGGCGAATGGTTCGGCAACTCCACGCTGGCGTGGGTGATCGCCGGCGCGTGCGCGCTGCTTGGATTCCTCATCGCGCACATCATTGCCCTGTTCCTCGAATCGCGTCTGCGCCGGTTGGCCGAACGGACGCAGCGACCCGGCGTGCGGGTGGCCGCGGCGGTGGTGGCGGCGACGCGCGGCTGGCTGCTGTTGCTGATCGCGATCGCGATCGCGCTTGATTTCCTGCACTTCGGCAAGACGCTCGATGAGGCCAGGAACGCGCAACGTTGGCTGCACCTGCTGACCTACGCGCTGGTGGGCATCCAGGCCGCGTTCTGGGTGTCGGCGCTGCTGGTCGGATGGCTGCATCGCTCGGCCGATCGCGATGCCGCGCGGCCGGTCAATCCCGTGATGCTCGGCGTGCTTACCTGGGCCGTGCAGTTCGTGGTGTGGGTGACGCTGGTGCTGGCGTTGCTGGCGGAAGGCGGCGTCAACATCACGGCATTCGTGGCCAGCCTGGGCGTGGGCGGCGTCGCGGTGGCGCTGGCGCTGCAGAACGTGCTGACCGATCTGTTTTCCTCGATCGCGATCGGGCTGGACAAGCCGTTCGAAGTCGGCGAGTCGATCGCGTTCAGCGGCGGCTCTGGCACCGTCACCAAGGTCGGCATCAAATCCACGCGCATCCAGTCACTGGCCGGCGAAGAACTGGCGATCTCCAATTCGGTGCTTCTGAAGGACCCGATCCACAACTATTCGCGGATGAAGCAGCGGCGGGTGGTGTTCAATTTCCGGCTGCCGTTCGACACGCCGCGCGCGAAGATTCCGGAAATCGTCGCGCGCGTGCGCGGTTTCATCGAACGCGAAAACCCGACGCGATTCGACCGCGGTTACCTTTCCGGCTTCGGCGACTACGGGCTTGACTTCGAATTCGTGTACTACGTGCTCGCGCCGGGCTACAACACGTTCGCCGAAATCCAGCAGCGCATCAATCTGGCGATGCTGGACGCCTGGGACGAACTCGGCATCGAATTCGCGGTGCCCACGCGCAAGGTGCACGGCGCGCCGCCGCCCAAGGGATCCATCGTGCAGGTCTCGGACGACGGCAAGTAGCGGCGGCGGCGGCACTCGGTCACATCTGCGCGTATGTCGTGACTCTTTCTACACATGCGCTGTCGACAATGGTCGCCAACCGGGTGCATTACCCGGAATGCCGGGCGCCCGCGCATGGAAACGTCGCCATGAACAAGTTTGCGAATGCTGCAGCCCTGGGCTACGGCGCGTTCGCGCTGACCTTGTGGTTGAACAGCATGACGCCGGCAGGATGGTTCGACCAGCCATGGAACAACACCCTGCTGCTGTTGCTCACCGCCTTGCTCGGCGGCGTGGTGCTTGCGCTCGCCGGCATCCTGCAATGGCGCCGCGGGAGTTCGATCGACACCTTGTTGTTCCTCGCGTTTGCGGCGTACTGGTGCATCGGCGCGCTGTACCAGCACAGCCTGGCCGACGGCGACCACGCAACGACCAGCGCCGGTTTCCTCGGCTGGTATGACATGGTGTGGGCGTTCCTGGTTTTCTGCGCGTGGATCGCCGCGTGCCGCGACGGCGTCGCGCGCATGCTGTTCAGCGCGGGCCTGTGCCTGTCGCTGTTCGCCGTCGCGCTATCCAACTGGGCGCACCTCGAAGCGCTGACGGTGCTGGGCGGATACCTCGGCCTGGTGACCGCCGTGGTCGGCATCTACATCGCGGCCGCCGAAGTGGTCAACGAAATACACGGGCACGCCGTGCTGCCGCTGGGCGAAACGGGGACTCCTGGAACGGCCCGCTCGAAGCAGCAGTTGTGAAAGTCAGCCCAGGGATGGACGTGGTGATGCCCTCGAATCAGGAGGCCTTCCGCTCCCGGTACCGGTCGACGGAACCGCGATCGGGGACGATCGCATAAATCCCTTTTGCGCCGCCGCATACCGTGCTAGCTTTGCGGCATGGCATCACCCCGGGTCATCAAGAAATACCCCAACCGTCGTCTCTACGACACCCGCGTCTCCAGTTACATCACGCTGGAGGAAGTGCGGCAGTTGGTGTTGTCCGGGGAAGCCTTCGAGGTCCGCGACGCCAAGACCAACGAGGACCTGACCCGCGCGGTACTGCTGCAGATCATCGCCGAGCACGAGCAGCACGGCCAGCCGATCTTTTCCACGGCGCTCCTGTCGCAGATCATCCGTTTCTACGGCGACGCCATGCAAGGGTTCGTGGGCGGCTACCTCGAAAACAGCCTGAAGGTTTTCCTGGAGCAGCAGCACAAGTTCCGCGACCAGTTGAACAGCCTGCTCGGGCAGACGCCGTGGTCGATGTTGAACGAGGTCACCGAGCGCAACATCGAACTGTGGCGCTCGCTGCAACCCGGCGCCACGCCCGGCGCCAGGCACGCGCCCGAGCCCGACCCCGACACCGGCAAACCCTCGCGCAAACGCCGTTGACACCCCGCGTCCGGCTTCGTACCATCGCTTGATTGCTGCGGCGCAACACATGCCGCTGCGCGGCAAATCTGCGTGAAAAGTCAGGCCGTGGTGGCCGCTTTTGATCTCGTGATCACGGACGACCGCATGAACAAAGTGAGATTTCGATGAGCAAACGTGTAGCCGTCGTCACCGGCGGCATCGGCGGTCTGGGTACCGCCATTTGCAAGAAACTTGCGGAAGAAGGCCGCCAGGTCATCGCCGCCGACCTCGGCAGCCGCCAGGAACGCCTCGAAGCGTTCCGCGAAGAAACCCGCGAATACAACGGCAGCATCGTGTTCGCCCCCGCCGACGTCGCCAACTTCGAGGATTGTGCGAACCTCGTCAACCACGTCACCGAAAAATACGGCAGCGTGGACATCGTGGTGAACGCGGCAGGCATCACCCGCGACACCTCGCTCAAGAAGATGAGCCAGGCGCAATGGAGCGACCTGATGCACGTCAACCTCGACGGCGTGTTCAACATGTGCCGCAACACCGTCGACGCGATGACGGCGCGCAACTTCGGCCGCATCGTCAACATCAGTTCGGTGAACGGCCAGACCGGCCAGTTCGGCCAGACCAACTATTCCGCGGCCAAGGCCGGCATGCACGGCTTCACGATGGCGCTGGCGCGCGAAGTCGCGAAGAAAGGCGTCACCGTCAACAGCGTGTCGCCCGGCTACTGCAAGACCGAAATGGTGATGAAGGTGCCGGAAGACATCCGCGCCCAGATCGTCGCCCAGATCCCGGTCGGCCGCCTTGGCGAACCTTCGGAAATCGCCCGCACCGTCGCCTTCCTCACCGCCGACGACGCCGGCTTCATCACCGGCGCCAACATCCCGGTGAACGGCGGGTATTTCATGTCGTTCTGAGGGCCCCCGGGCCAGCCATCCCGGGAACGTTCGCCCAACCGAAACACTGCGGCTCCGCCTAGCCTCGCGGAGCCGCGGGCGGAACCGGCTTGGCCATCGTGTCCATGTTGCCGATGAAGGGGACCGCGCCGTTGCCGGTCACCTGCGGCAGCACGCCGTTCCACTTCTCGACGGCCTTCAACTGGATGATCTGCGGCGTCAACGTGCTTTGCAGGAGTTTCTGCGCCTGCGCCTGGCCCTCGGCCTGCGCGACTTCCTGCTGGGCCTGCACCTTGACCCGCGCAAGGTCGTACTCGGCCTGTTGCGCGCGCTGCTGCGCCACCTGCTTCTGTTCGATCGCGTGCGAGTAGTCCTGGCTGAACTGGAAGTTGGTGATGTTGACGCCCTGCACTTGCACCTTGTACTGCGTCAGCGCGACGACGATCTGCTGCTGGATCTCGTCGCGCACCTGGTCGCGCTTCTCGACCAGCTGCTCGGCGTCGTAGTGCGCGGCGACGGCCTTGACCGCGTTGGACACGATCGGCGCGATCACCTTGTCGGCGAGCTGGCTTTCATCACCCAACCGCTCGTAGACCCACTCGGCATCCAACGGATTGATCGCCCAGTTCACCGCGACTTCGCTGGTCACGTCCTGCAGGTCGCGGCTTGCCGCCGTTTCCTGCGTCTGCGATTTCTGGATCTGCACGTTCATGCGCTTGACCGTCTGCACCAGCGGAATCTTCATGTGCAGTCCGGGTGCGAGCACGCCGTGCTGGACGGCGCCGAAAGTCATCAGCACGCCGCGTTCGCCTGGGCCGATCGTCACGAAGCTCGACCAGAGCACCAACAGGACAAGGACCGCAACCGCGATTTCGACCAGGCGCGGCTTGCGGATGGACGGCAACATCGGCACGACGGCTTTCACGTGACTTCCCCCTGGATGTGAACGGCCGATGCAGCCTAGCGCAGCATGGTGCGCAATGGCCAGCTACGCCATCGGGGCCGCAATTTCACTCCAGCTCGGCAAGGCGCGACGACAGCACATCCAGGCGCAGGTCGGCGTGCGCACCGGGTGAGCTTCGCGCGGCGAGGCTCTGTTCCGGCGTGCGGCCCTGCCCGGCCGACTGCGCGGTTTCGGCCGCGGCGCGATAGGCGTCGCGGAACGGCACGCCCCGCGCGGCTTGCTCGATCGCGACGTCGGTCGCGTACATCGCGGGTTCGATGGCGGCACGCATCACGGTTTCGTTCCAGCGCATGCGTGTCAACAAATCCGGCAGCAGCTCCAGCGCCATCAGTCCGCGATGCACGCCATGGAACAGGCCGCCCTTGCTGAATTGCAGGTCGCGCTGGTAGCCGGACGGCAGCGACAGCAGTTGCTCGATTTCGGTGCGCGCGGCGGCGACGCTGGCGTAACTCGCGCGCAGCAATTCGATCACGTCGGGGTTGCGCTTGTTGGGCATGATCGACGAACCGGTCGTGTATTCGGGCGGCAATGACACGAACCCGAATTCGGCGGTCGTGAACAACGACAGATCCCACGCGAGCCGACGCAGGTCCAGCAGCGCGCTGCCGATTGCTTCCAGCGCCGCCATCTCGAACTTGCCGCGCGAGATCTGCGCATAAGTCGCGCTGACCTGCATGCGCGCGAAGCCCAGCGCGCGCGTGGTGTGTTCGCGATCGAGCTTCAGGTTGACGCCGTAGCCCGCCGCGCTGCCGAGCGGATTGGTGTCGATCCATTCGCGCGCCTGCTTCGCGCGCCACGCGTCGTCGATGAAGGCCTCCGCGAAGCCCGCCCACCACATCGACGTGGACGACACCACCGCGCGCTGCAGGTGCGTGTAGCCCGGCATCGGCAGCGATTCGTTGGCTGCGCGATCGAGGCAAACACGCGCGCTGGTCGCGCAAAGCGTCTGCAGCGCGGCGAGCTTCTCCTTCAACCACAGGCGCGTCGCCACCAGGATCTGGTCGTTGCGGCTGCGGCCGGTGTGCACCTTGCGGCCGGCGTCGCCGAGGCGTTCGGTCAAGCGCGCCTCGATCGCGGAGTGGCCGTCTTCGAAGCGCGCATCCAATACGAACGCGCCGCTGCTGAATTCCTGTGCCAGCACATCGAGTTCACGTTTCAGCGCGACCGCCTCGTCGGCATGCAGCACACCGATGTTCGCCAGCCCTTCGACGTGCGCCTTGCTGGCGGTGATGTCGTGCAGGAAGAACTCGCGATCCAGCAGCACGTCGTCGCCGGCAAGGAATCGCATGATGCTTGCATCGACCTTGCTGTCCGGCTTCTGCCACAGCAAATCAGTCATGGGGGATTCCCGTCCATTCGTCCACGCCGATGGCGCGATTGATGTTCTGCATGGCCTGAGTGGCCGCACCTTTCAAAAGATTGTCCAGAACCGCGACAACCACCACACGCCGCCCATCCGCCGACAGCGCGAACCCGCCGATTTCCGCATGATGCTTTCCGGCAATGCGGCTGACCCACGGCGGATCTTCCACCACGCGCACGAGTCTTTCGGAATCGTATGCACGGTGGAAGCGTGCGAGCACCGCGTCCCTTTTCATGGGCTGCGACAAATACAGATTGCTGGTGACCGTGAGTCCCCGGAAATGCGGCGCCACATGCGGGACGAACTCCACCGGCACGCCAATCTGGAACGACGCTTCCCTTTCGTGGACGTGGCCGGTCAGCGCGTACGGCATCAGGTTGTCGCGCAGCTTCTCCGGATCGTTCTTGTCGGAAGGCGTGGTGCCGGCGCCGGAATAGCCCGACACCCCGAAACACACGGGCGGCGCGGCGAGCATGTCCTTCAATGGCGCAACGGTCAGCTCGATCGCCGTCGCATAGCAGCCGGGATTGCTGATGCGGCGTTGCCCTCGCCACGTATCGCGGGTGAGTTCCGGCAGCCCGTAATACCACGTCCTGTCGAAACGATGGTCGGCGGACAGGTCGACGATCAGCGTGCCTGGCGCCGCGGCGTCAATTGCTTCGACGCAAGGCGCGGCCTTGCCGTTGGGCAACGCGAGCACCACGATGTCCGCGCGTTTGGCGGCGACCGCTTGCGGATCGAGATTCTCGTAACGCAATTCGCCGACGCACGCATCATTGTGATCGGCGACGTGCTGGCCATCCAGTTCGCGCGACGACACGAAAGCGAGTTGCAGCGCCGGATGCGCGGCGATCAGGCGAATCAACTCCGCGCCGGTGTGGCCGCGCGCACCCACGATACCAATCGATTTCCCGTACGTTTTCATGTCATTCAACCAGCGTCGGTTGACGTTGCGCGCAATGGACCACGCAACGTTCGATGCTTTCGAAATCGGCGTCGAGGCCGTACCAGAACACCCTGAACTGCGCCGCCTTGAAGCAGCCGTCCGATTGCTCGTGATAGAACGCATTGACACGGTTGCCGTGGCGCGAGCGCCAGAACAGCTTCGGATGCTCGGCACGCATCACGTGCCACACCGCGCGCCCCAAGCCCTCACCCTGGGCCTCTTCCAGTACCGCGAACTTGTCGAGGTAAGGCAAGCCCTGCTCTCCGTCGACATGTTCGAGCGTGAGGATCATCGCCGTGCGGTAGTTCTCGCTCACGTACACGCGATACGGACGCGTCCTCTCGAAGTAATCCGCGGCCAACCGGCGCGGTGCGAAACTGGAGTCGATCAGCGCGCGCAGCCGCTCCGTGTCGACGCCCTCCCACGAGTCGTGGCGCAGCACCTTTTCGCCGCGCCGTACCAGCGTGCCGGAACCCTTGTGCGTGAACAGTTCCTTCGCCAATTCCGATGGCCGCGTGATCGACACCGACGACGCCGGCGGCAGATCGCGCAGCAGGTCGGCGATCTGTTCCAGCTTCAGGCGCATGCCGCCCGAGACCCAGGGCTGCGCCATCAGGGCTTCGTACTCGGTCGACAGGTTGATCGAATCGATGACCTTGCCCGCTCCATCCAGCAAACCGCCGGTGCCGGTCAGGAACACGATCTTGTACGGTTGCAGCACGCGCACCAGTTCGTTGGCCGCGAAATCGGCGTTGATGTTGAGGATCTGGCCTTCGTCGGTCTCGCCGAGGCTGGCGATGATCGGGATCGAACCCTGGCGCAGGCTGGCGTCGATCGGCGCGAGCTCGATGCGCGCGACCTTGCCGACCAGTCCGCAGTTCTCGCGATCCAGCCAGTCGGCCGCGAACACGCCGGACACCACGGACGTCGCGCGCGTATCCATCGCGTGCAGCGCATCGACCAGCGCAAGGTTCTGCTGGTGGAACACGCGGCGCACGATGCCGAGCGCCTGCGGCGGCGTCACACGCAGGCCGTTGACCGTGCGCTTCTCGATGCCGGCCTTCACGAGTTCCTCGTCGAGCTGCGGGCCCGCGCCGTGCACCACGATCGGCGTCAGGCCGACGCGCTGCAGGAACGTCAGCGACGACGCCAGTTCGGCCAGGTCGTCGCGCAGCACCGCGCCGCCGACCTTCACGACGGCGAAACGCTTGGCATCCAGCTGCGAAAAGCGTTTCAGGTACTGCTGGATTTCGCGCGCGCTGCCCATCGCCGACAGCAGGCGCACGATGGTGTTGCGGACTTCGCTCATGCCGATCGCATCCTCACGCGTGGACCGCCGGAAGCAACCTCCGGCTGGAAGCCGTGGCGGAATGTTTCGTTGCGGCGGTTGCAGGGACGGGCGAGTTCATGGCGAGGGCTCCGTGATGCGCAGATACGTTCGTGCAGCGGTTTCCAGATCATCGAGTGCCACCCATTCGTCGGCGCTGTGCGCCTGCGCGATGTCACCCGGGCCATAGACGAAGGTGGTGCAGCCCGCTCGCGAGAACAGCGCCGCTTCGGTCCAGAAATCGACGGCATTGCCGACGGGAATTTCCAGGGCATCCGCGAGTGCGCGCGCATTGCGCAAATGCGATGCAGCATTGGCTGCATCGGCCGGCAGCGGTGGACCACGGAAAGTTTCCTCGAACACCGCGGGCGCGGGCTCCGCAAGCGTGCGCAACCGCTCGAGCAAGCCATCCATGTCGACCGATGGCAGCGGCCGCATCCCGCAACGCAACTCCGCTGCCGGCGCGATCATGTTGGCCTTGATGCCGCCTTCGATGCGGCCGATGTTGAAGCGCATGCCGTGCAGGCCACCGAAACTTTCGTTCGACTGCGAGTCGGCGAAATCCAGCGCGGCTGAGCCCCAGCGCACCGCCTGGTGCAGCGCATTGTCCGATGGCTTCTGTGCGCCGGATGCGTGGCCGGCGCGCCCCGCGAAGCCAACGCGCACCGATTGGATGCCGCGGTGCGCGAGTACGGCGTGGCAACGCGTGGGTTCGGCGACGATGACTTCTTCGAAGTGTTTCCCCCATCCGCCTTCGGCACCTTCCCCCGCAAGCGGGGGAAGGAAAGCATCGCGCAGAAATGCACGAATACAACGCGGGTCGGCGCCTTCCTCGTCGCTGGTGAACAGCAGCGCCATGTCGCCCTGCGACGCGTTGGCTGCCGCAAGCAGCGCCGCCGCCGCGCCCTTGATGTCGCACGCGCCCAGCCCGATCGCGCGATCGGCGGCCACGCGCAACTCGAACGGACTGGCGCTCCACTGCTTCGAATCGGGCACGGTGTCGAGGTGCACGTTGAACAGCAGCTTGGGCTTGCCACGGGTTGCGAACAGCGACACCGCGCCCGCGCCATGGTCGCTCACTTCGACATCGAACCCCGGCAACTGCGCGCGCAGATAATGGAAGATGCCGCCGGTGCCGATCGCGCGCGGCGGATTGCGCGTGTCGAAGCCGACCAATGCGCGCAAATGGGCCACCGTCGCTTCGAGCAGCGCCGAGTCCCGAGTCCCGAGTCCCGAGTCCCGCATCATTTGCGATTGACCTCGGCCCACAAGGTCGAACTCATGCCGAACAGCTTGATGAAGCCCTCGGCTTCGGCCACACCCCAATCGGCGGCTTGCGCGTAAGTCGCACCTCTTGCATTGAGGATGTGCCGCGATTCGACGGCGACCGCATCGACACGGCCGCCAGAGGTTTCCAGCGTCACCTCGCCCTCGACGCAGCGCTGCGACGACGCCAGGAACGCTTCGAGGTCGGCTTTCAGCGGATCGTGGAAGAAGCCTTCGTACACCAGTTCCACCCATTTGCGTGCGACTTCGGGTTTGAATCGATTCTGCTGCTTGCTCAACACCGCTTCTTCCAGCGCGCAATGCGCCGCAAGCAACGCGACGAGGCCCGGCGCCTCGTACACGATGCGGCCCTTCAAACCGATCGTGGTGTCGCCGGTGTAGAGTCCGCGGCCAACGCCGTACTGCGCGAACAGGTGGTTCAATTTCGCCAGCAGCATGTGGCCCGCGACGCGCTCGCCATCCAGCGTCTTCGCTTCGCCAGCGACGATGCCGATCTTGACGCGCAGCGGTTCGGACGGCCATTCCTCGCGCGGCCTGCACCAGCCGCGCGCGCCTTCGCCGGGCGCCTGCCAGCGGTCGATTTCACCGCCCGACAAGGTGACGCCCAGCAGGTTCTCGTTGATGGTGTAGGCCTGCTGTTTGGCGCGAACGTCGAAGCCGCGCTGTTTCAGATAGTCCTGCTCGTACGCGCGCACCGCGGTGTGTTCCTTCTGGATTTCGCGGATCGGCGCGACGATCTCGTAATCGCCCAGCGCCTTCACCGTCAGGTCGAAGCGAACCTGGTCGTTGCCCATCCCGGTGCAGCCGTGCGCGATCGCGCGGGTGCCGAGTTCGGCCGCGCGTTTGATGGCGGCCTCGACGATCAGGTAGCGGTCGGAAACCAGCAATGGATACTGGCCCTGGTAACCCTCGCCCGCCCACACGAACGGCTTGACGAAGTGTGCCCACAGCGCGGGGCCGCCGTCGATGGTGACGTGCGAAGCGACCCCCAATTCCTTCGCGCGCGCTTCGATGTACGCACGCTCGTCCGCTCCGACGCCGCCGGTATCGGCGAACACGGTGTGCACGCGCCAGCCGCGTTCCTTCAAGTACGGCACGCAGAAGCTGGTGTCGAGGCCGCCGGAGAAGGCGAGAACGATGTCCTTTGAATCGGGAGCGGGGACCGGGGACCGGGGACCGGAAGTTTCAGATGTTTTTGTCATGGATAACTCGTCTGCGTTTTATGGGTAGTTTCAAAAGCAAAAACTCGAAACCATCAAACCGGTCCCTGGTCCCTTGTCCCCGGTCCCTGCTCCACCACGATGCGCGGTTCGCAACGCACCGGAAAATTGACGGATGCGGCGATGAAGCAGGCGTGGTGTGCGTCGCCGTGCGCGGCTTCGGCTTTCACGGGATCGCTGGCCGCGGTGATCGTCACCACCGGCCGCAGCACCACTTCGGTGAAGTGTCCGCCGTTGCCCTCGGTCACCATCGTGCCTTCGGCGGTGTCGGTGTAGGCCGTCACCACCACGCCGGCGAGCGTGGCGACGTGCAGGTAGGCCAGCATGTGGCAGGTGGAAAGCGCGGCCACCAGCATGTCTTCGGGGTTGTGTTTCGAGCCGTCGCCACGGAACGTCGGGTCGGACGAACCCGCGATGTCCGGTTTGCCGTCGATGCGGATCACGTGCTCGCGACCGTAGTTGCGGTAACCGTCGGTGCCGCTGCCGCGATTGCCGGTCCATTCCACGTCGACGCGGTAGTGATGCTGGTGATCGGTCATGTCGTTTTCTCCGTCTGTGCAGCAAGCGTCGCCATCACCGCCTTCTGCACGTGCAGGCGGTTCTCGGCTTCGTCGATCGCGATGCAATACGGTGCATCCATCACCGCGTCCGTGGCCTTGACATTGCGGCGCAGCGGCAGGCAATGGCTGAACACCGCGTGGTTGGTGAGCGCCATCTTGGCCTCGTCCACGATGAAGTGCCTGTGCGCATCGCGGATCGGCTTTTCCTCGTCCCAGCGGCCGAAGAATGGCAGCGCGCCCCAGCTTTTCGCATACACCGTGTCGGCGCCGCGGTAGGCATCTTCGATGTCATGTGTGACGCGCAGCGAGCCGCCGTTCTCGCGCGCGTTTTGTTCGCCGAACGCCATGTAACGCTCGTCCAGCACGTAGTCCGGCGTCGGGCACAACAGCGTCACGTCCATGCCCAGCTTCGTCGCGATCAGCAGCGCGGAGTTGGCGACCGCGGTGTTGAGCGGCTTCGGATGGTACGTCCAGGTCAGCACATACTTCTTGCCACGCAGCTCGCCGAGGTGTTCGCGCAGCGCCAGCGCGTGCGCGAGTTCCTGGCAGGGGTGCGTGATGGTTTCCATGTTGATCACGGGCACCGTGGCATGCTGCGCGAAGGCCTTGATCGCGCGATCCTCGCGATCGACCGACCAGTCCTTGAACTTCGGGAACGCGCGCACCGCGATCAGATCGACGAAGCGCGACAGCACGCGCGCCACTTCGGCGACGTGTTCCTCAGCTTCGCCATCCATGATGGTGCCGACGTCGAATTCGATCGGCCACGCGTCCTTGCCGGGCGACAGCACGACCGCATGCCCGCCCAACTGGAACGCACCCAGCTCGAAACTGGTGCGCGTGCGCATCGACGGATTGAAGAACAGCAGCGCTATCGACTTGCCCGCCAGCTGCGTGCCGGCCGGCGTCCGCTTGAACGCGGCGGCCTGGTCGAGCAACGCGTCGATCTCGGCGCGGCTCCAATCCTGGGTGGTGATGAAATGGCGAAGGGTCATGTGTTCAATGCTTTTGTGGAAAGTCGGCCATGGATGGCTGTTTCCCATCCCTGGTTCTGGGGCCGGACCAATCCATGGCCGGGATGACGGCAAACAAAAAACCCGGCACGAGGTGCCGGGTTTTTTGTCGTTCGGTATTACACCAATGCGCGCGACTGCCTACCCGGCCGTATGTCGGTGCTCCGGTCGGCGCGCGCGCGAAGTCATCCCCGCAGCCGCGCGGGCGCTGGTGAGGATGACCGGGAAATGGCGGGAAGCTGTCGTCATTGGGCTGAACATCGAGGCGGCGCATCGTCGCACACCCGCCGCGCGGATGCAACGATGCAAGGCTTCACTCGGCCGGCGCGACCGTGATCCTGACGCGCAGACGCTCGCCCGGATCGTACGGCAGCCGCGACATGTAGACATCGCCGCGGTAGCGGTATTCCACATCGTAGGCGACGATCTGTTGCTGCGGCGGATAATTCACCGGCTGGCAGACCGTTTGTTGCGTGGTGTAGCTGCGGTCGTTCGCGGCGGACACGCGATTGCCGACCACGCCACCCGCCACGGCGCCGGCAACCGTCGCCGCCTTGCGGCCGTCGCCCTTGCCCACCGTGCTGCCGAGCACGCCACCGACGATGGCACCGAGCACGGTGCCGCCGGTGTGATTGTTGTCCTGCTGCGTCACCGTCTGCGGATAACACTGTTGCTGCGGAGGTTGCTCCACCGTGCCGTACACCGGATCCGCGCGCAGGACTTCCGCCCAGCCGTAATGCACATTGGCGGCGGGGCCGCGCTGGGGAGGTGGCGGCGGCGGCGGATATCCTTGTGCATTCCCCGCAATGGCAAACGCCGCCAGCAACGCGGCGATGGTGACCCTGTACATGGCGTGCTCCCGCCTCTCGGCGTGTCGATTCGTATGTGGCCCGCATTGAACCATCGCGACCCTGAATAGGCGCTCAAGCAATTCACGCAACCTGATAAAATTGCTTGATTATTTTGTCCGTCCGAACGCCGGTATCGAACATGGCCTTGCGCCTCCACAACTCGCTGAGCCGCCGCGTCGAGCCTTTCGCGCCCGCCGATCCCGAACGAGTGACGATGTATCTGTGCGGGCCGACCGTGTACAGCTACGTGCACATCGGCAACGCGCGCGGCCCGGTGGTGTTCGACGTGCTGGCGCGGCTGCTGCGCCGACGGTACGGCAAGCTGGTGTACGCGCGCAACATCACCGACGTGGACGACAAGATCAACGCGGCGGCGCTGGAAACCGGCGTGCCGATCGCGGCCGTCGCCGAGAAGTACGCCGCGATCTACCGCGAGGACATGGCGAAGCTTGGCGTTGCGCCCCCCGACGTGGAGCCGCTGGCGACGCAACACATCGACGCGATCATCACGATGTGCGAGAGCCTGATCGCATCCGGCCACGCCTACGCTGCCGAAGGCCACGTGTTGTTCGACGTGGCGAAGTTCGCGGATTACGGCAAGCTGTCGGGCCGTTCGACCGATGAAATGATCGCCGGCGCACGCATCGAAGTCGCTCCGTACAAGCGCAACCCCGCCGACTTCGTGCTGTGGAAACCATCCACGCCGGACCTGCCCGGCTGGGACAGTCCCTGGGGACGTGGCCGGCCGGGCTGGCACATCGAATGCTCCGCGATGGCGGCCGCGCACCTGGGCGACGTCATCGACATCCATGCCGGCGGCGTGGACCTGGTGTTCCCGCATCACGAGAACGAGATCGCGCAATCGCGTTGCGCGCATGGCACGCAGACCTTTGCGCGTTACTGGCTGCACAACGGCATGCTCACCTTCGACGGCGCCAAGATGAGCAAGTCGATCGGCAACGTGAAGCAGCTGCACGCGCTGCTTGAAAAATATCCGCCCGAAGCGCTGCGCTACGCGCTGCTGTCGGCGCACTACCGCCAGCCGCTGGACTGGTCGGATGCGCTGATCGAGCAAAGCATTGCGACACTGGACCGGTTGTACGGCACGCTGCGCGACCTGGCGGATTGGGGCGCGGAACGCGCGACCACGACGCGCGAAGTCGAAGAGGCGCTGGCGGACGACCTCAATACGCCGCTGGCGCTGGCCGCGTTGAACGGGCTTGCGTTCGAGGCGCGCCAACTCCTGGAACACGAGCCGCGGCCATTGTCCAATGCCGCAATTGCGGAGCTGCGCCGCATCAAGGCCGACCTGCTCGGCGGCAGCGGATTGCTCGGCCTGCTGCAACAGGACCCCGAAGCCTGGTTCAAGCGCGGTTCGGAACACGTGGACGCATCAAGGGTCGAACGGTTGATCGACGAACGCCGCGCGGCGCGCGCATCACGCGACTTCGCGCGCGCCGACGCGATCCGCGCCGAACTCGCGGCCATGGGCGTCGCCATCGAGGACGGTGCCGACGGCACCCGCTGGAAAATCGCGAACCGATGAACGCATCCTCCATCCAGAACGCGCAGCAGGAGATCATCGACGAATTCGGTTTGTTCGATGACTGGACCGGGCGCTACCAATACCTGATCGACCTCGGGCGCAAATTGCCGCCGCTGCCCGACGAGGAGAGGATCGACGCCAACAAGGTCGATGGCTGCCAGTCGCAGGTGTGGATCGTGGTGTCGGGCGACGCGAGCCGGCTCGACCTGCGCGCGACCAGCGATTCGGCGATCGTTTCGGGACTCGTCGCGCTGCTGCTGCGCGTCTATTCGGGACAAAGCGCGCGCGACATCCTGGAAACCGATCCCTCCTTCATCAATGCGATCGGATTGGGCAGGCATCTTTCCCCCACCCGTTCGAACGGGCTTGCATCGATGGTGAAAACCATCAAGGCCCACGCCGCGCATGCGATCGAGCGCGCCAGCTGAGCTGCCGGATCCGCATTCGCCGGCAGTTTCGGGGTGCTGCATTTGGTTATAGTGTGGGAACTCCGCAGGGCAGGCCGCATGACCGAGCACGCGTACGCAACCATCACCGATTGGCAACGACTGGACCGGGAAACCGGAGACGCCATTCGTGCGTTCTGGGAACGCGAACAAGCGAATGTCTCCGGCGACGAAGCGACGCGCCGCCTCGGCGAAGTGGTCGCGCACGTCGTGGACGAACACGGCGAACTGGTCGCGGTGGCAACCGTCGCGCAGAAGATCCCGCCGCGCCTCGGCCAGCCGATGTACTACTACCGCTGCTTCGTGGGCAAGGCTTGGCGCTCGAGCAAGCTGGTGAGGCCGCTGCTTCGGCACACCTACAAAGTCCTCGAGGAATATGCGCGCGCCAACGATTTCCCGTGCATCGGCGTGCTGCTGGAGCTGGAGAACGAAGGGTTTGCCGGCAGCCTGCGTTGGGCGCATTGGCCGGGTGTCGATTTCTCCTACATCGGGGTCAGTCCGCGCGGCCTCGAATTGCGCGTGCGCTATTTTCGCGGCGCGCTGCTGAAAACCCGGGAGCAAGTCGCGCGCCTGGTGGCGAACAGCCATCCATCGCGCATGCGACTGCACGGATGATCCATCGCGACGCGTGATGCGCAGGCGACTGCAGGCCGATCGCCATCGGTACAAATAAAAACCGCACCGGACGTCCTGTCCGGTGCGGCTGTTTTCGCAACCTTGAAGCTGGATCAGCGGCTCGTCGTACGACGGACCTCCGGCTGGGCGGGCGCCAGGATGGCCGCTGCCCTGCCCACGTCGAAGCTGCCCAGACCCGTGGCCCAGTCCCAACCCGGCTTGGCGATGTAGCCACCATTGTTGCCCGCGCGGACGTCGTGCAGCACCGCGGCCGGCAACGTGTACAGGTGCGGTGCCGCGAACCCGAGAGCGGAGTTGCCCTGCAAGATGCGCGCCCACGAACCGGCGAACAGGGGCGCTGCAAGGCTGGTTCCACCGACCTGGTAGTAGTTGCCCTGCAGCAACACGAGTTCACCCGAACTGGGGTTGGCATCGAACGCCACGTCCGGACCACGCTGGCCCGCGTACGTGCCATAGGTCAAGCCCGTCTGCCAGGATTGTGCCGTTTCGGCCGAGCTCGGGCTGCCGCCCGCATCCAGCCACACGTTCTCACGCGCCCAAGTCGTGTTCGACGCGCGCAGCGTGGTGCCGCTGACAGCCACCACCCACGGCGAACTGGCCGGGTAGCTCGCGGAGTTGGCTTGGCCATCGCCGCATTCGTCGGAACCGGAATCGCCAGTCGAGACCGAGAAGGTCTGTCCTTGCGCAACCGCCACCTGGAACAGCGTGTCGTTGGACTGCATCGAACCGTCACCACCCTGGTTCGAATCCTGGTAACGCTCGCATTCGCCGAACGAGGCATTGATGACCTGCGCCAATGGCTCGCCGACGGTCGGCGTCACGATTTCGTTCAGCGCATCGGTGATCGTGGTGTTGTAGCCACCGAACGCAGCGTAGAAGGTCAAGCTCTTCACGCCACCGCTCATGCCGAGGATGCTCTGGCTGTCCATCGACCATTCGGTCTCGCCCTCGTCGAAATTGCCGTTGCAGGTCGGATCGCCGATGCTGATGCCGCCCAGGCCCGCACCGGTGTTGAAGTCGATGCCGTTGGTGTCGGTGCAGACCACGTTCACGGTGCCTGCACTCAGGCCGGTGTTGGACATGAACGCAGTCAAGTCATTGACCGTGTTCTGCATGCTGCCCCAACCCCACACGGCGGCGTCCACGTTGGTGGCGGCAGGCAGGCTGGATGCGCCGTAGATGTCCGCGAATTCGGTGGGCATGTGCCCGCCGATGCCCACGCGTGTCGCGTCGGTCTGCGCCAGGACGTGTGCCTTGTGCACCGTCTGCAGGCCGAGCACCGCCTGCACGGTTCCGCGCAGCGACGCCGGAATCTGGATGGCCGCGCTGTTCGCAAACGCGTTGCGGCCATCGCTCGTGTGCACGTTCACCAGCGGCGTCTTGAACGCGGTCTGCACCGCGGCCGCGCTGCCGATCGCGTTGACCAGCATCCGGTTCGCCGAGATCTTGATGTTGGTGAAACCGGCGCCCTTCAGGTAGTCGGCCACCGCCTGCGCCTGCGCCTGCGTCGGCAGATGATTGGCCAGCTGCGCCTGGCTCATCACGCCACGCGAAGCCGCCGGGCGGGCCAGGAACGCCTTCATGCCCGCTTCGTCGCGAAGTTTCAGCGTCACCGTCACCTGCACCGGCCGGGTCAACGGCACCGCGCTCTTCACCACGTCGCCACGATTGAGGGTGGTCGCCTTGGTCAGCACGCCGAACTGGGCTGCCGGCGCCGCCACGACCCCGACGGGCCGCTGGACCGCCGTAGCGGCAACCGCAGCGCCAGTCACACCGAGCGCGCTGATGACGGCAACTGAAAGAATCCGGTTACGCAAAGTTGCACGATTCTTGAACATAGGGTTCCTCTCCACGGGGTTCAAAGGGCATCGAGATCGATGCGACATTCACTGCAGTTGAAACAACGTCCAGATCATCTTCGGGTCCGGTTACCTCCATGCTTACCGTCTGCGTCCACGTTCGCACCTGCCACGCACCTCAGACCAGAACCCGCAATCAAGCTCCAGATTGCCAATTGCCATTCGAGGCGGGTGCATCCATGCACCCGCCTCGCGCGTCATGCCTTACCAGCTGAAGCCCACGCCCACACCTCCCGACGTTTCACCGCCACCGGAGGAGACGCCAGCCGAAATGCTCGCCTTCTGGTTGGAGAACATGTGCTGGTAACCGATCGAAGCAGCCTGCTTGCCACCGTACGTGCCCAGGCCGAGACCGACGCGGTTGTCACCCGACAGGCCTGCCGTATTGATGGCCATCTGGGTCGCCGCCGCGCCCATCGCACCGAGGGTATCGATGCGCTTGTCCTGCTGCTGGAACTGGAGGTTTACCTGCTGCTGGAACTGGTTGAAGGCGTCCGTCGTCACGTAGCTGGCCAGTGCCTGGTTGGTGTACGCGTTCGCGGCGCTCAAGGTCTGGGAGTTCTGCGATTGCGCATACGTGTTGGCAGAGTTGATGGCCTCCTGCGTCTGCTGATCCGTAACGGCACTCGCCTGGGCCACCGCTGACCGGTCCGCGGTGGCCGTCGACGCCGCAGGAGCGGTCGGCAGCGGACTGTCGGACTGCGACCGTCCACCAGCCGAATTGGCCGGGGCGCCCTTCGCCCCACCCGAACCGGCAACCGACGTCGGCGCGGAACCGGCCGCCGCAGATGTGCCGCCTGCGCCCGTCACACCGGATGGCGTTTGCGCGGCAGCTGCGGTTGCAGTCGGAGTTGATGCCCCACTCGAGGACGTGGCCGCCGTGGATGCACTGCCGGCGGTGAGGCTGTTCATCTGCTTAGTCAACGAGTCGATCTCACGCGACAAGTTGGCGATCACATCACTGGTGGAGTAATTGCTTTGCAGATAACCCAGCGTCACGGCTGAATGCGCCGTCGTGGGATCGGCCACGTTGACCAATTCGCGATAGACGCCGTTGCCACCGAACGACACGGTGTAAGGCGTGTTGGCGATCGAGTTCCAGCCAATCGCCACCGAGCCCTCGGCCGAAGCTTGCGCACCAAAACCGACAGCGACCGCGGCAAGTCCGGACGCCTGCGCGGTACTGCCCACGACCGTCGCGCCGAGACCCGACGCAGTCGATTGTGCGCCGACCGCAGTCGTGCTGTCGTTCGTCGCCTGCGAGTTGACGCCGAGCGCCGTCGACAGACCACCCGACGCCACGGTGCTCTCGCCGGGATCGATCTTCCCGTTGCCGTTCAGATCGATCGCTCCGCCCAGCGCAACCGAGTTGTTGCCTGTCGCGGAGGCGTAGCTACCCAGTGCAAATGCCTGTGCGCCACCGGCCATGGCGTTCTGCCCCACCGCAATCGAGCGGCGGCTTGGCGCCACGGCGCCCACACCCAGTGCCACCGCGTAATCGCCACCCGCCGCCGAATTTGGGCCCAGCGCCATCGCTTGTGTACCACCCGCGTAGGAATTCTTGCCCAGCGCCACGCTGCCGCTGCCGGCCGCATTGGCCGTGTCGCCTATCGCGATGGAGGAATATCCGGTGGCCGCCGCGAACGATCCTACCGCCGTGCTGTAGGCAGCGCCTGCGAGGCTGGTGTTGCCTACTGCCACCGCCGAATCCGCGCTCGCTGTTGCGTACGGCCCGAGCGCCGTCGAGAAGCTGACATCCGCGGCGCCAGCGGCGGAATTTCCAGCGGTCGCACCCGGACCCACGGCCACGTTGGACGTCCCATAGCCCGCACCGGCAAACGCGCCCTTGCCCAGCGCCATGTCGTTCGTGAATGCGGCTATCGCACCTTCTCCCAGCGCGACGCTGCCGTAACCCCAACCGACGCTGTTGTAACCGATGGCGACCGCGCCGTCGTTTTGGGTTCTGCTGGCGCGCCCGATCGCTACGGTGCCATCGCCGTATGCAGCAGACTTGAAGCCGACCGCCACCGCCCCCGAAACCGGTCCAGAACCTGCCGTATTGCTTCCTCCGGCATAAGACTCGGGACCGATTGCCGTGGCATAGTCGCCCCAACTCGTGGCTTCATTGCCAGCCGCGAACCCTTCCAGACCATACGACCAAGTATTTTTTCCGATCGCGATGGCACCGGCGCCAATCGCGAAGGTGTTGAAGCCGACCGCCACAGAGCTGTCACCGTAACTCACGGCCTTTTCGCCAATGGCAACTCCGTTGTATGCCCCCGGCGCTGCCCCGGCATCAGCTCCCACCACTACTGCTCCAGACGCCATGGCAATCGAGTTGTTGCCGATTGCAATCCCGTCAACTCCAAGATCGCTCGCGTGGTAGCCCATGGCGATGCCGCGGGTCGCCGCTGTGTAGGTGTGGGTGCCGTATTTGTTGGTGACGGTGTAGGTTCCCGTTGGCGCAACATACGCACCGGTTCCGATCGCAATGCCGTTGTCGCTGGCTGCCATCGCACCCGCACCCGTGGCGATGCTGGAAGCACCCAATGCCTGTGCACCGAAGCCCGTCGCGATCGACTGTGCGCCGCCCGCATAGGCATTCTTGCCGACTGCTACCGAGTAGTTGCCGATCGCATTGGCGGTATCGCCGATCGCCGTCGCGCTGTAGCCCTGCGCCACCGCGAACGGACCGACCGCCGTCGCGTACTCGCCACTCGCCAGACTCGTGTTCCCGATCGCCACCGACGAATCACCCAACGCCGTCGCGTGGCTGCCGATCGCCGCACTCGAGTAGCCCTGCGCATTCGCAAAGTATCCGATCGCCGACGCGTTCGTCGCATCCCGTCCCGTGTTCGCACGGAATCCTTCCGCGATCGAGTGATCGCCCGCCGCATACGCGTCCGTGCCCAGCGCCGTCGCGATGTATCCGAACGCCTTCGCCCCGTAACCGATCGCCGTCGCACCGCCGTTGCCGGCCGTCGCGTACTTGCCGATCGCCGTCGACGCCGGTCCCGATGCCGTCGCGTACTTGCCCATCGCCGTGCTGTACGTCCCGCTCGCGTACGCGCCCTTGCCCACCGCCGTGCTGTTGTCACCCGTCGCGTGCGCCAGCGAACCCAGTGCCGTCGAATACTTCCCGCTCGCCGTCGCCTGCTGACCCACCGCCGTCGACAGCGTGTTGGACGCCACCGCCAGCGTGCCGAACGCACTCGACCAGGTTCCGGTCGCCTGCGCGCCGTAACCCAGCGCGTTCGCCGACGTCCCCGTCGCCTGCGCCTTGATCCCTACCGCCGTGCTGTAACGGCCACTGGCCGATGCATCCGCACCCAGCGCCGTCGTGTACAGGTTGCTCGCACTCGCGTTCGTGCCCAGCGCCGTACCATGCACCCCCGTCACGCTGGCATTCGCGCCAATCGCGATCCCTTCCGTCGGCACGCTGCTGTAACCGCTGTAGTAGTTGCCCACCTTCCCGGTCTGCGCCACATACGCGTTCTTGCCGATCGCGATCGAGTTGTCGCTCAGCGCGTTGGCCGTATCACCCAACGCCACCGACGAGGCCCCCGTCGCCACCGCAAACGGACCCACCGCCGTCGCGTAATCGCCACTCGCCACCGTCGTCTGGCCCAACGCCACCGACGAATCGCCCGATGCGCTGGCATGCGATCCCAGTGACGTGCTGGCGTAGCCACTTGCACTCGCGTGGTAGCCCGTCGCGATGCTGTCGTCCGCCGAGGCATTCGCAAACACGCCCTGCGCGATCGCACCCTGTCCCGCCGCGCTCGAGTCCACGCCCATCGCCATGCTCGCCACGCCCGTCGCGTGGGCACCATAGCCAAACGCAGAACTGGCGATGCCCGTCGCCGCCGCGTATTTGCCCACCGCCGTCGAGTACGCCCCGCTCGCCAGCGCAGACTTGCCCAGCGCCGTGCTTTCCTGGCCGCTCGCCGTCGCCCCGACACCGACTGCGGTGCCGTACTTGCCGCTGGCCACGGAATTGGCGCCGAATGCCGACGAATACTTGCCCGTCGCCCGTGCGTTCTGGCCGATCGCAACGTCGCCGCCACTGGCGGCACCACCCGCGTAAGCGCCTGCGCCGATTGCGACGTTGTTGCCATAGCTGCCACCGGTGGCGGCACCGTTGCCCATGGCGATGTCGTTTTCGCCTATCGCGGTGGCGCTGTCACCCACCGCCAACGCGTGATCGCCGATTGCCGCCGAGCCGTAACCCAGCGCCGTCGCGTTCAAGCCGCTCGCGGTCGAGTTCTGCCCGAGCGCCGTGCTGCCGTCGCCGGACGCGCTGGCGTTGTCACCGAACGCACTCGAGCTGGTGCCGCTGGCCGTGGCCATGTAACCGTTGGCGGTACTGTCGTCGCCGGAAGCCGTCGCCAGCGGACCGGAAGCCGTGGCGTGTGCACCCGTCGCGGACGCATCGTCGCTGCCGTCGGCGGGACCATTGGCCTTGAAATAGTGCGAAGTTATGGTGCCCGCTGCGCTGGCCGCTTCCAGCTGCGCCAGGTTCACCGCGTCGGTGGCTTGCGTGCCAGCCGCCACGTTCGTGATCTGACGCTCGGATCCTGGCGAACCCACCGATACCGTATTCGCGCGATCTGCTATTGAGCCGACGCCCAGCGCCACACTGTTGTCCGCGCTGGCATATGCACTCGCGCCCAGTGCAACGGCGCCGTTGCCACTGGCAATGCTGGCGGCGCCGACGGCGACACTGGCGGTCCCCTGCGCCTGCGCTGCCGCGCCGAAAGCGCTCGATGCGCCACCGGTCGCAGCGGTGTATTCCCCGCTGTCGATGACCCCGTTACCGTTGATGTCCCAGGCGCCGCCGGCTGCCACGCTGTTTTCACCCGAAGCAACAACTCCGTTGCCGATTGCCGTCGCCCTATTGGCGCTTGCGACGGAACCCGCACCCAGCGCATTGCTGTTGCGTCCGCTGGCATTCGCACCGTCCCCCATCGCGGTTGCCATCGCCCCGCCCGCATAGGCATTCTTGCCGACTGCTACCGAGTAGTTGCCGATCGCATTGGCGGTATCGCCGATCGCCGTCGCGCTGTAGCCCTGCGCCACCGCGAACGGACCGACCGCCGTCGCGTACTCGCCACTCGCCAGACTCGTGTTCCCGATCGCCACCGACGAATCACCCAACGCCGTCGCGTGGCTGCCGATCGCCGCACTCGAGTAGCCCTGCGCATTCGCAAAGTATCCGATCGCCGACGCGTTCGTCGCATCCCGTCCCGTGTTCGCACGGAATCCTTCCGCGATCGAGTGATCGCCCGCCGCATACGCGTCCGTGCCCAGCGCCGTCGCGATGTATCCGAACGCCTTCGCCCCGTAACCGATCGCCGTCGCACCGCCGTTGCCGGCCGTCGCGTACTTGCCGATCGCCGTCGACGCCGGTCCCGATGCCGTCGCGTACTTGCCCATCGCCGTGCTGTACGTCCCGCTCGCGTACGCGCCCTTGCCCACCGCCGTGCTGTTGTCACCCGTCGCGTGCGCCAGCGAACCCAGTGCCGTCGAATACTTCCCGCTCGCCGTCGCCTGCTGACCCACCGCCGTCGACAGCGTGTTGGACGCCACCGCCAGCGTGCCGAACGCACTCGACCAGGTTCCGGTCGCCTGCGCGCCGTAACCCAGCGCGTTCGCCGACGTCCCCGTCGCCTGCGCCTTGATCCCTACCGCCGTGCTGTAACGGCCACTGGCCGATGCATCCGCACCCAGCGCCGTCGTGTACAGGTTGCTCGCACTCGCGTTCGTGCCCAGCGCCGTACCATGCACCCCCGTCACGCTGGCATTCGCGCCAATCGCGATCCCTTCCGTCGGCACGCTGCTGTAACCGCTGTAGTAGTTGCCCACCTTCCCGGTCTGCGCCACATACGCGTTCTTGCCGATCGCGATCGAGTTGTCGCTCAGCGCGTTGGCCGTATCACCCAACGCCACCGACGAGGCCCCCGTCGCCACCGCAAACGGACCCACCGCCGTCGCGTAATCGCCACTCGCCACCGTCGTCTGGCCCAACGCCACCGACGAATCGCCCGATGCGCTGGCATGCGATCCCAGTGACGTGCTGGCGTAGCCACTTGCACTCGCGTGGTAGCCCGTCGCGATGCTGTCGTCCGCCGAGGCATTCGCAAACACGCCCTGCGCGATCGCACCCTGTCCCGCCGCGCTCGAGTCCACGCCCATCGCCATGCTCGCCACGCCCGTCGCGTGGGCACCATAGCCAAACGCAGAACTGGCGATGCCCGTCGCCGCCGCGTATTTGCCCACCGCCGTCGAGTACGCCCCGCTCGCCAGCGCAGACTTGCCCAGCGCCGTGCTTTCCTGGCCGCTCGCCGTCGCGCCCATTCCGATCGCCGTCGCATACTTGCCACTGGCGTTCGCCAATGCCCCGACCGCCGTGCCGTATTTGCCCGTCGCACTCGCCTGTTGGCCCACCGCCGTGGTCGCAAGGTTCGACGCCACCGAGTTGGTGCCCAAGGCGTTCGAGTATGGTCCCGTTGCCTGTGCGCCGTAACCCAACGCGTTCGCCGACGTCCCCGTCGCCTGCGCCTTGATGCCTACCGCCGTGCTGTAACGGCCACTGGCCGATGCATCCGCACCCAGCGCCGTCGTGTACAGGTTGCTCGCACTCGCGTTCGTGCCCAGCGCCGTACCATGCACCCCCGTCACGCTGGCATTCGCGCCAATCGCGATCCCTTCCGTCGGCACGCTGCTGTAACCGCTGTAGTAGTTGCCCACCTTCCCGGTCTGCGCCACATACGCGTTCTTGCCGATCGCGATCGAGTTGTCGCTCAGCGCGTTGGCCGTATCACCCAACGCCACCGACGAGGCCCCCGTCGCCACCGCAAACGGACCCACCGCCGTCGCGTAATCGCCACTCGCCACCGTCGTCTGGCCCAACGCCACCGACGAATCGCCCGATGCGCTGGCATGCGATCCCAGTGACGTGCTGGCGTAGCCCGACGCGGACGCCTGGTTGCCAACCGCCGACGCGTATTCACCCTTCGCATCCGCGAAATTTCCGGCTGCAAGGCTGGCGAACCCGGACGAAACCGCCTGATTGCCCACCGCGGTGCTGTAGCCGCCGGTCGCCGCGGAATAGTTGCCAAGCGCCGAACTGGAATCGCCCGTCGCCTGCGCGCCGCCACCGAATGCTGAGGCAAAATTGCCGCTTGCCACCGAATATTTGCCGACGGCGGTACTCACCTGACCGCTGGCGACGGCCTTGCCACCAATCGCAGTGGCACGACTGCCGGTTGCTGCCGCATCGAAGCCGAAGGCGGCGCCGTACTTGTTGGTCGCCTGTGCACCTCGGCCGATCGCCGTCGCGTACTTGCCCTTCGCGGTCGCGCCTTGACCGATCGCGATATTGCCACCATAGGCACTGCCGGCGTAGGCACCCGTGCCGATCGCAACATTGTTGCCATAGCTGCCGCCGGTCGCAGCGCCGTGGCCCATGGCGATGTCGTTCTCACCCAAGGCCGCGGCGCTGTCGCCCAACGCGAGTGAATGATCGCCGGTTGCCGCCGATCCGTAGCCCAGCGCCGCCGCGTTCAAGCCGCTCGCGGTCGAGTTCTGCCCGAGCGCCGTGCTGCCATCACCGGACGCGTTGGCGTTGTCGCCGAACGCGCTGGAACCCGTACCAATGGCAGCTGCCATGTAACCGTTGGCGGTGCTGTCATCGCCCGAAGCCTTCGCCAGCGGACCGGAAGCCGTCGCGTGCGCCCCTGTCGCTGATGCATCATCACTGCCGTCCGCCGGGCCATTGGCGTCGAAATAGTGCGCATAGGAACCCGGATTCGCCACCATCGGCGTCGCCGCCGCCTTCAGCGCAGCTGCCGTCACGTAGTGGCTCTGCAGGTATTCCAGGTTCACCGCCGAATGCGCAGTGGTCGGATCAGCCACATTGATCAATTCGCGATACGTGCCATTGCCCCCGAACGACACGGTGTTGGCTGCACTCGCGATCGAGTTCCACCCGATGGCGACCGCGCCATCGGCGGTTGCCTGGGCACCGAAGCCAAGCGTGGCTGCGCCCGTGCCGGACGCGAGCGAGGTACTGCCCACCGCCGTGGCGCCGATACCCGTGGCCTCGGTTTCACCGCCGACCGCCGTGGCATTGTCCTGGGTTGCCTGCGAGGCCGAACCGAGCGCCATCGACAAGCCACCGGTGGCAGCCGTGTATTCGCCCTTGCCGATCTTGCCATTCCCGTCCTTGTCGATGGCACCGCCGAGGGCAGTTGAATTGCTGCCAGTCGCCGATGCATAGCTTCCGAGCGCGAACGCCTGTCCACCGGCTGCGTTGGCCTTCAGCCCGATTGCTATCGCCTTTTTCGCGGTGGCCTTCGATTGGGATCCGATGGCAATGGCATAGGCCTGGGATGCTGCCGAGTTCTCGCCCACTGCCACCGAATAGGCGCCGGAGGCGGTTGCGCTGCTTCCGAATGCACTCGAGTAAGCCCCCGAAGCAAAGCTGTGGTAGCCCACCGCAGTGGCATAGCTACCGGATGCGAACGCGTCTGCACCGGCAGCCGTCGAATACGCGCCGCTTGCGTTCGCCCCCTTGCTGCCGTCGCCCGGACCCTTCGCGACGAAGTAACTGGCCGCAACGGCCGGGCTGGCACCCGCCGGCGCCTGAAGCGCGGCGCTTTGCGTGTGTGCCGTCTGGGCCGCCGCGCCGGACGCCGCCAACGGCACCATCCCCAGGGAAGCGAGCAAGGACAACGACAGTTGCAGGCGACGCAGCCCCCTCGGCCGATCCCCTGATGCTGCGCCCTCCGAACAACCGCCTCCTCGAACCGTCGCAAGCTCTGATGCCACGACGACTTGCTTGAGGGAATTGTTCCAAACCAGGCTGTAGATCTTCTTGTTCATCGGTCGGCCTCGGAATTGTTCAGGACTGGACGGTTTTCGCGATACGTCCAACGCAATGCAATACGGATGACATGGCGCATGGAGAACGGAATGGGTTTTTTGAAGACGACTTCCCCCGTCGCACCGCCCGAAGGTCGATGCGCTTCAAAATGGGTTTTCACGATCGATCAGGACTCGGAGCGTGCCCGGTCACGTCACTTCGACGTCACCGTACGCACACAAAACGTGATCGGAGTCTGGCATGTCGTCGTCGCATGCATCAATAGCGCAGCGCGATGGATAACCATCATGATCGAAATCGATCACGAACTTTGTCACGGCAAAACCTGTCGTGCTGCGCAACCGGGAATTGCGCATCACGACGCGAGTCATTGCGCCGCTCCCGCCGCCGCAAGCGCAGCGTGCCAACCCAGCTGGAAACGCGTGCGGGTGCCTGTCTTTCGCATCAACTCGCTCATGCGCCTGTTGAGCGTCGCCGAAGATATGCCCAATTCGGCAGCAATGGCCTTGTCATTCAGGCCAGCCGACAGGAGCGGGATCAAGGTATCGGTCAACTCGCTTTCCGATCCGTCGATCTTTTCGGCGCGGGCATTTGCACGTCCGACCATGATCGGCGTCGCACGCTCCCATACGAACTCGAACAGCAGGCACAGTGCCTTCAGCAGTGCACCGCCGTGTATCAAAAGCGTGGGTGCATTTTCGGGATGATCACCGTCCAGCGAGACCACGGCGGCGCGCCGGTCGAAGATCATCATCTTGAATGGCAGCGCCGGCAGCATGCGCGCCAACTCCCCGCGCACAACATCTTCCTTGATCCGTTCGAACGCACCTGGCGTTTCGAGCAAACTGTTGTCGGAAATCGTCCTGACCCGTACTCCGGGGCGGAGCCTTTGCGGCGGCTCGATGGTGGGCGCCAGCGTGGGCGCGCGCTGGAAGCACATGACGTCGCTGCGATAGGACTCGTACAGCTGCGCCAAAACTGCACCCAGGTGGGCGCGGCTCTCGATGAGTTCCAGCACCGGCTCTTGGCCTTCCGCATGATTGGAACGCGCGGAATGAGCCTCGAGATCAGGAATGGCGATGCGCACCCGCTCCAGCATCGCCTGCCGCTGCTTGACCAGCGCGGCGACCGCAAACTCCGGGGGGGCAGCGACATAGACCCGCGGTACCTTCGGCGTATGCGTGGCAAGGCCCAAGGCCTCGAGATCGGCAAGCAGCCGCCGGGCCACGCCACGCGTGGTTCCAAGGCATTCAGCAATGTCCGCGACCGTTGCGGTATGACGTTCCAGCAGGATTCGATAAGCGCGCTCCTCGATCACACTTATCCCAAGAAGTTCAAGTGGTCTGGTAGCAGCAAAGCGATCAACCGCTGCATCCATGATGCGCCTCCCTCGTGGCTCGCTTGATCTTTTTGTTCCGGACGCACCTGCCCCCTTTCCGGCGGATGCGCCCGACTTCGTCTCAACATCACCGACACTTCTGGTTCAGCTGTTGTACACGATCACGACACAACAGCGCAATGTCTTCGTGCGGATGCAAATGGCCGGCTTGTTCGAGCCCGCCGCGCGCACGATGCAGCGCAAGCGCTCGCCGAGTTTTCGTTAGCGCTTCGTTAAAGCAAAGGACGAGATCGATCGGGATGCAAATCGTGGGATCAGCGCAAGCTGACGAAGCGCTGTTGATGCAGCCGCTGGAGGCCAGGGTCGGAATCGAACATGGCGCGTATCGCTTTGACTTCATTGCGAACCCCTGCACGTTGTTTGCGAAGATTCCCCCAAATGTTCCCCCGCGTTGCCCTGTATGGCCGGTTGCGTCGTTATGTTCTCGTCTGCTAGCTCTTATCTGCTGCGCCCGCGATCTTGTACCTGCTGCTTATCGAGCAGCTTCCTGGCCTGCGCAACAAAATGTTCGCGCTCGGTCTGCGCTGGTGGCATTACATCCACGAATCGCCTGATCTCTTGCGCGAGCTTTGGTTGTCCGGCTTGCTCGAAGGCAGTGGCGAGTGTGTTCCAAGCCCGACGTGTCTTGCGCTGCTTTTCGTTCGCAGCCTTCGCCCACGGTTCTTCCGATCCATCGCTGCCTACGGATGCGGTCTTGACCGCCTGGATCAGCTTCCAGCGAGTCACGCGGGTTGCTGTTCGCTTGTCCATGTGCCGGATAGCTTGGCGCTGACCTTTGCGGGTGATGCCGCGCACGCGCCGTGGTGTGGCTTCGGCTACGACTCCACGTTCGCGCAGTTCAAGCGCGAAAGCTTCGCGCCACGCTTGCAGGTCGTGTTTTCTTGGATCCAGTCGCTGTCCGTCTCTTCCCCTGGTTCTGATCGTCAGGTGCGCGTGCGGATTCTCCGGACGCTTGGGATCGGAGTCCTTGTTGTGGTGTGCGAGAAGATAGTCGTAGTGCTCGCCAAAGGTCTTCTGCGCGAAGGCTCTGGCCGCTTCCGCAACGACCTGGTGATCGGTGCCGGCCGGCATGGACAGGATCAGGTTGATGGTGTCGCGGGCGCGCGCGGGACGATCAACGCCGCTTTTGTCCCACCACTCTTCGGCGAGGCTGCGTACATTGAAAGCCCCTTCGATCAGACTGCCGTCTTCCCGTTCGCCGATGAGCTTGCCATTCCGGGTGATATAGGCGAGGTGCTCTTTCAGACCTCGGAAGCCGTGGGCGCTTCCGGTCACTTTGACCATCACTTCCGGCCGTCGGCGCGCCACGCGACCGATCCGGCCCAAGACCGCGGTCATCTGCCTGGCATTCGGCTTGCCTGTCGGTCGCGACTTCTTGGCGCGCACCGGCGTCTGAAAGACAAATCCCGCGGAATCCCGCAACAAATCTTCCTCCTCGAACTTACCCATCGCGGTGGACCCGATGCGAGGCACGCGTTGTGGTCGAAATCATCTCGCCGCGTAGTCGTTCGACCGACTTTGCCAAAGCTCGGAGATCCAGCAGGCCGGCTTCGAACTGGCCGCCGCGCAGCAATCGATGCGTGAGCGTGTTGAGGTTGCGTCCTACTGCCGACAGCTCACGGATCGCATCGTGCTGAGCGGCAAGTTCGTCCTTGGAGAACGGCACTGCGCCTTCCAGCCGGTAGCGCAGCTGGCGCACGATCCAGGCTTGGGCGGAATAGCCCTCAGGCTCGGAAAAAGCGCGGATCGCCTGAATCTCGGACATCCGCAATCGCAGCATGACCCGGCTGCCTCGACCGCCCTTGCCACCGCGCATCTCGGATGCGGGTGGGACAGCACTCGCATCCCGCTGTTTGGCAAGGATCGTTACCGCCATGCGCCGCAGCAGCGTGGATTCCGTCAGACCGTTGGCTTGGGCGAGTGCACGGAACTGGGCCTTGGTCGCCTCGCTGCAATGGGCTTTCAGCGTCGGCATGGCGGCTTCACCCAGAGGAATGAGGAGGCCAAAGCGGGCCACATGCTGCCGGTATCCCTATCCTGCACTAGCTCATTCCTCTTCGTGAAAAGTTCAGCGCGCTGAACTTTTCGAAGTGGAAACCGGAGGAGATCGGGATGTGCGGGACGGAGACAATGTCCTCCCGAGTGCAGCGCGTGCAGGGATGAGAAAAGCATCGCGTGTTCCTTGCGCACTCACGCGAAATTGCGCGAGCGGCCTTTGAACGGGCGATGCCTACTATCTACATCGGGAAATAAAAATCAAACAGCCTGTCCAACGTCGTCCCATGCAATCCAAGTCACGAAAAGTTGGGTGTACGAAGCAGCGCTCAACAAGCACACAGACCGGAAAATGCACCGCAGTTCTGCTGGCAATGTATTCCCGCGATCGGCCAACGGCAGCGCTTGCGAGGGCCACGTTGAGCGTCCGCTTTTCGCTTGGGCGCAATAGATCAAAAGTCCCCGGCCATCAAACCTACTCGGAAGACCATGTTTCGGTATCAATCGTTGCGTCCGACGAAGCGATAACCGACACCCGGCTCGGTCTTGAGCCACCGCGGTTGCGCGGGGTCGTCGCCCAGCTTCTGCCGCAGCTTGCCGATCACGATGCGCAGGTATTGGCTATCCTGCACGTGGCTCGCTCCCCATATCTCGCGCAACAACTGCTGCTGGGTGATCACGCGTCCGGCGTGGCGAAGCAGCAAGGCCAACACCGCGTATTCCTTGCGGGTGAGCGCAAGCGGCGAGCCGTCGAGCATCACTTCGCGTCGCGCGAGGTCGATGCCAAGATGGCCGTCGTCATAACGTGGCCGTGCTTCCTCCGCACCGGCCACGGCGCGATCACGCAGCAACGCACGCAGGCGCGCCATCAGTTCCTGGATGCCGAACGGCTTGGTGACGTAATCGTTGGCGCCGGCATCCAGCGCGCGCACCTTTTCGGCTTCCGCGCTGCGCACCGACAGCATCAGCACCGGTACCTGGCTCCATTGGCGCAGTTCGGACAACACCTCGTGGCCGTCGCGATCCGGAAGGCCGAGGTCGAGGATCACCAGGTCAGGCTCGTGGGTTGCGGCTTGTGCCAGTCCCTCGGCAGCGGTGGCAGCCTGCAGCACCTCGTAGCCTTCCGCGCGCAGGCCGATGTCGAGGAAGCGCCGGATCTGCGCTTCGTCGTCGATCACCAATACGCGAGGAGCGGCATTCATGCTTGCGCTTCCGGGGCCGCGGGTTCGGTTGGCAGCGGCAGCGTGATCCGGATGGTGGTGCCACCGCCCTCGCGTGGTAAGGCTTCCACGCTGCCGCCGTGCGCGCCGATCATGCCGCGGCAGATCGCAAGCCCGAGTCCCGTGTTCTGGGTGGCGCGGTCGCCGCGCGAAACCGAGTAGAACATGTCGAAGATGCGCGCACGTTCGTCCTCGGGGATGCCGGGTCCGCGATCGCTCACTTCGATCAGCAACTTGTCCCCAGCAACGCGCACCTCCACCAACACAGGCTGTTCGGATGGCGAGAAACGCTCCGCGTTCTCGAGGATGTTGAACAGCGCCTGCTCGATCAGCGCCGGGTGTACATGCAACAGCACCGTATCGGATGGCAGCGCGGTATCAACCCGCACGGTCGGGAACAGTTTGCGCAATCGCGTCACCGCGGCAGCCACGATCTCGGCCACATCGGTCCAGTCACGGTTTAGCTTGAGCGTGCCGTGACCAAGGCGGGTCATGTCGAGGAGGTTCTGAATGTAGCGATCCAGGCGCTGGCCCTCGCCGAGAATCGCCTCAAGCAGTTCGTGCCGCTCGTTGGCAGGCAACTTCTCGCCGTAGCTCGCGAGCGTGCCAGCGGAGCCGATCATCGACGCCAGCGGCGAACGCAGGTCGTGTGAGACTGAAGACAGCAGCGCGTTGCGCAGGCGTTCGGTTTCGCCCTGCACGCGCGCTCCTTCCAGTTCGTCGGCCAAGCGTGCGCGCGCCAGCGTCTGGCCTATGTCCTGCACCATCGTCAAGGTCAGGCTGCGCCGATCGGTGTCGGGCTCACCGACGCCCGATGGAAAGCGCAGTGCGGCGACGCCCACGCGGTTGTCCTCGCTGCCCAGCGGCAGCAGCCAGCATGGCGCGGCATTCAGCGTGTCGGTGAAGCGGCCGGCCTGCGCAGCGTGCCGCTCGCACCAATCGGCGGCGGCCAGATCCTGAGTCTGCAACCGCATGTCCGGCGGCGACGAGGCGGCGACTCGCATCGCATCGGATGCATCGCGCGCCAGCAGCGCTGCTTCGCAACCCAAGGTTTGTGCGAGCGCCGACGCCCCGGCCGCGCGAATGCCGGCCGCGTCGGTGCTGGTTGCCAGACGATGCCCCAGCGCCAGCAAAGCACGCGATTGCACGTGCGCGGCACGCAACGATTCAAGCTGCAACACCAGCCGTGTCGCCAGCCGGCTGCACACCAGCGCCGCGACCAGGAACAGGCATACCGTCAGCACGTCGTTGGGGCTGGAGATTTGCAGCGTATAAATCGGCGGCATGAAGAAGAAGTTGTCGGCGATGAAGCACAACACCGCCGTGTAAAACGCGACGGCCATCCGCGTGCGTACCGCGACGACCAGCACCGCGGTCAGGAAGATCAGCGACAGGTTGGCCACCGAGAGGTAGCGCTCGGCGATGAAGGCGCACGCCAAAGCCACGATCGTGGTGAGGGTGGCAAAGAAGTATTCACGACGTCGGCCCAAGCCGCCCGGCGGGCGCGGCAGTCGCAGCCGCCGGCGCGCTGCCGCGCGCTCTGCGGGCGTGGCGATGATGGTGAGTTCCAGATGTGCGCCGCGATGGAGCAACTGCTGGGTCAGCGAACGACCCACCATGCGCGCGAACAAACGTTCGCGCGTGCGGCCAAGAATGATCTGGCCGACACCTTCGCGCTCGGCGTAGGCCAGCAGTTCGTCCGCGATGGCGTGTCCGCGCAGGATTTCGCCGTCGCCGCCCAAGCGTCGCGCCAACCGCAGTGCGGCTTCCAGCCGCTTTCGTCGTGTCAGATCGATCGGTGCGCCGGTGTCCACGAAGACCACGCTCCATCGCGCGCCGCGGCGTTCCGCGATGCGTCGCGCCATGCGCACCAGGTAATCGCTTTGCGCGTGGCCATCGATCGCTGCCAGCACCCGACGGCGCACCGGCATCGCTGCGCCGCGCGCCAGCATGGAACCGCGCAGGTCGCTTTCGACATGGCCGGCCACCGTCTCGACGGCCAGTTCGCGAAGCGATCCCAGGTTGGTGGGCGTGAAGAACGCATCCAGCGCTGCCGCGGCCGTTTCCGGCACGTACACCTTGCCCTGTTTCAGGCGCTGGATGAGTTCGCGTGGAGGCAAATCCACCAGCACGATGTCGCGAGCGCGATCGAGAAAGGCATCCGGTACGCGTTCGCGCACATTGATACCCGTGATGCGTCGCACCTGGTCGTTGAGACTTTCGAGGTGTTGCACGTTGAGCGCGGTATAGACCTCGATTCCGGCGTCGAGCAGTTCGGCGATATCCTGCCAACGGCGTTCATGCCGGCCACCTGGCAAGTTGGTGTGCGCCAGCTCGTCCACCAGCAACACTGCCGGTTTGCGCGCCAATGCGGCGTCGAGATCGAATTCCTCGAAATCGCGGTTGCGATAACTCACATGCCGGCGCGGCAGTATTTCCAGACCTTCCAGCAGCGCGGCAGTTTCGGTGCGCCCGTGGGTTTCGACGATGCCCACTACCACGTCCACGCCCTGCTTCTTCAGTTCGCGCGCGGCGGACAACATCGCCCAGGTCTTGCCCACGCCGGGCGCGGCGCCGAGGAAGATCTTTAGTCCGCGTTGCCGTTCACTCTCGACGGCATCGAGCAGCGCATCGGCACGTGCTTCGCGAATGACTTCGGCCATGGGCGGACCGGTTGAGCAGGCGGCGTTACGTTAGCGCATCAATGCGCCGCCAGCCTGTCCAGCGCAAGATTCAATTCCAGGACGTTGACGCGCGGTTCACCCAGCACGCCGAACTGGCGGCCACGCGTGTAGCGCTGGATCAGCGCGCGCACTCCGTCGGCCGGCAGGCCGCGCGCGCGCGCGACGCGGTTCGACTGATACAGCGCCGCGGCCGGCGAGATGTCCGGATCGAGTCCGCTTCCTGACGCCGTCACCAAATCCACCGGCACTGGCGCATGGTTGTCGGGATTGGCCACGCGCAATGCGGCGATGCGCTGTTTTGTCGCAATCCTCAACGCGGGGCTGGTAGGGCCGAGATTGGATCCGCCCGAGGCCGCGCCGTTGTAGGGCTGCGGCGTTGTGGCCGAAGGTCGGCCCCAAAAATATTTCGGGTCGGTGAATGACTGGCCGATCAACGCGGAACCCACTGGTTTGCCGTCGCGCACGATCAGGCTGCCGTTCGCCTGATGCGGGAACACGAGTTGTGCGATGCCCGAGACAGCAAATGGATAGGCAAGGCCGGTAATCGCGGTCAGCAGCAGCAACAGTACGATGGCTTGGCGCAGCAATTTGGCCATGATGGATCTCCGGTCAGAAAGTGCCTTGGAACATCAGGAACCCGCGCGTCCCGCCGACATCGAACACGTCGTCGGGATTCAGCAGACTCGTCGTGCGGCGGTAAAAGGCAGCATTGGTGGCATGCGTCACGCCACCACTCAGCGACCAGCGCGCCGCAAGCTGATATTTCAGCGTCGCACCGAAATCGCTGTAGCCCGGATCGTTCGCGCCGTTTGCAAGCGGCACGACCAGCGCGGTGGTGTAGTGCGTGTGTCCCGCGTGCAACGCGAGACTCCAGGCGCCGTTCAAGGGCAGCGTGGCATCGAGTTGCAGATAACCCGTTCCGCGCGAGTCGCCGAGGTAGCCTTCCTCCACGTCCACGCCGAAATAATCGGTGAGCGCGCGGTTGTATTTCAGCGTGAGCCACTTCCAGCCCAGCGCGACGTTGGCTTCGAGCGTGTCGAACGAACGGGATGGCAGGCGCGGATTTGCCTGGTCGAGGTTGCCGCCGGGATAGACGTAGCCGTACAGGCCCGCGCGCCAAGACCAGTCGTTGCCGAAGTTGCGGCCGTAGCTGGCATAGAGGTCAAGCTCCATTGCGCCGCCGGGATACGTGCGTTGACTGATGCTGGAGCCCCAGAATCCCGCGGCGAATCCGCCCGCGGTCGTGTAGTCTGCACCGCCCTGGATCGCGGGCCTGCCCCAGGTCTGGGTGAATCCGCGGAACATGTAATCGGACGTGACCACCACGTTGCCCGTGACGACACTGGCGGGCGTGCTGTCGGCCTTCGCGATGCCGGTGATGCCAGCCAACGCCGTCGCAAGCGTGATGACGAAGGTGACCGACGTACGCATCATGCCCACCCCGCCAGCACCAGCAGCATGTCGATCAGCTTGATGCCGATGAACGGCACCACGATGCCGCCCAATCCGTAGACCAGGAGATTCCGGCGCAGCAGCGCGCCGGCGCCCAGCGCGCGGTACTTCACGCCCTTCAATGCCAACGGAATCAGGAACACGATGATCAGCGCGTTGAAGATCACCGCCGACAGGATCGCGCTGCGTGGCGTCGCCAGGTGCATCACGTTGAGCACGTTCAGTGCTGGGTAGGTCGTCGCGAACGCGGCCGGGATGATCGCGAAATACTTGGCGATGTCGTTGGCGATCGAGAACGTGGTCAGCGCGCCGCGCGTGATCAGCATCTGCTTGCCGATCTCGACCACCTCGATCAGCTTGGTCGGGTTGGAATCGAGGTCGACCATGTTGCCGGCTTCCTTGGCCGCCTGCGTGCCGGTATTCATCGCCACGGCCACGTCGGCCTGCGCCAGCGCCGGCGCATCATTGGTGCCGTCGCCGCACATCGCGACCAGGCGGCTTTCGCCCTGCAGTTCGCGGATCAGCTTGAGCTTGGCTTCGGGCGTCGCCTCGGCGAGGAAGTCGTCCACGCCCGCCTCGGCCGCGATCGCCGCGGCGGTCAACGGATTGTCGCCGGTGATCATCACCGTCTTGATGCCCATCCTGCGCATTTCCGCGAAGCGTTCCTTGATGCCGCCCTTGACGATGTCCTTGAGTTCGATCACGCCCAACGCGGTCGCACCTTCGGTGACGATCAAGGGCGTGGCGCCGCGCCGCGCGATGTCCTCGGCGATCTGTTTCACGCGTGGCGGCAGCGGGCTGCCAAGCTGGTGCAGGCGCTTTTCGACGGCGTCCAGCGCGCCCTTGCGGATCGAGCGGCCTTCCACGTCCACACCACTCATCCGCGTCTGCGCGGTGAATGGCACGAACTGCGCGTGCAGCGTTTCGAGTTGCCGTTCGCGCAGGCCAAATTTCTCCTTCGCCAGCACCACCACGCTGCGGCCTTCCGGCGTTTCGTCGGCCAGCGAGGCGAGCTGCGCGGCCTCGGCCAGCGCACGTTCCTCCACGCCCGGCGCAGGATGGAAGACCGTCGCCTCGCGGTTGCCCAGCGTGATCGTGCCGGTCTTGTCCAGCAGCAGCACGTCCACGTCGCCCGCGGCTTCCACCGCGCGGCCGGACGTCGCGATCACGTTGGCGCGGATCATCCGGTCCATGCCGGCGATGCCGATCGCAGACAGCAGCGCGCCGATCGTGGTCGGGATCAGGCACACCAGCAACGCGATCAGAACTGTCAGCGTGATCGGGTGGCCGGCACGTGTCACTTCGACGCTATAAATCGAATATGGCAACAACGTTGCGCAGGCCAGCAAAAAAATCAGCGTGAACTTCGCGAGCAGGATGGTCAGCGCGATCTCGTTGGGCGTCTTGCGTCGCGCCGCGCCCTCGACCATCGCGATCATCCGGTCGAGGAAACTCTCGCCTGGATTGCGCGTGATGCGCACCACCAGCCAATCCGACAACACCCTGGTGCCCCCGGTCACCGCGCTGCGATCGCCGCCGGATTCGCGGATCACCGGCGCGGATTCGCCGGTGATCGCGCTTTCGTCCACGCTGGCCGCGCCTTCGACCACCTCACCGTCGCCGGGAATCTGGTCGCCGGTCTCGACCAGCACGTGGTCGTCGCTGCGCAGTTCGGCGGACGGCACGAAGGTGATTGCAGCGGTGCGCGACGGCGCCGACAGCTTCTTGGCGATCACGTCCTTGCGCGTGCTGCGCAGTGCGGCGGCCTGCGCCTTGCCGCGGCCCTCGGCCAGGGCTTCGGCGAAGTTGGCGAACAGCAGGGTGAACCACAACCACACGCTGATCCAGAAGATGAAGCCGGCCGGCGCTTCGCCGTGGTGCATGACGGCTTGCGCCCACAGCATCGTGGTCAGCACGCTGCACACGAACACCACGAACATCACCGGGTTCCTGAACTGCAGGCGCGGCGACAACTTGCGGAAGGCGTCGGCGGCCGCTTTCAGGACCAGTTCGCGGTCGAAGCGGCTGCCGGCGTTGGCATGCGAAGTCATGGGTTGCTTTCCTGGTCAGTGCGCGGCCATCAGGTATTCGGCAATCGGCCCCAGCGCCAGCGCCGGCAGGAAGGTGAGCGCGCCGACCACGATCACCACCGAAGCGAGCAGCACCACGAACAGCGGCGTATGCGTGGGCAGTGTGCCGGCCGAAACGGGAACGTGCTTCTTGGCCGCGAGCGAACCGGCCAGCGCCAGCATCGCGATCGCCAGCGGGAAGCGGGCGAGGAACATGCACACGCCCAGCAGCACGTTCCAGAACGGCGTGTCCGCGGACAACCCCGCGAACGCGCTGCCGTTGTTGTTCGACGCCGAGCTGAGCGCGTACAGGATTTCGCTGAAGCCGTGCGCGCCCGGATTGGCAACCGCGCCCGCGCCGGCAGGGACCATCACGGCGATCGCGGTGCCGATCACCACCAGCGCGCAGGGCAACAGCACCGCGAGGCTGGCCATTTTCATCTCGTAGGCTTCGATCTTCTTGCCGAGGTATTCGGGCGTGCGCCCTACCATCAGGCCGGCGATGAACACCGCGACCACGGCAAAGGCCAACATGCCGTACAGGCCGGAGCCGACGCCGCCGAAGATCACTTCGCCGAGTTGCATCAGCCACATCGGCACCAGGCCGCCGAGCGCGGTGAACGAATCGTGCATCGCGTTCACCGCGCCGCACGAGGCTGCGGTCGTGATCGTCGCGAATAAGCCTGACGCGGCGATGCCGAAGCGCGCCTCCTTGCCTTCCATGTTGCCGCCGGCCTGCAGCGCACTGGCGTGTGCATCCACCGCGAGCCCGTGCAATGCGGGATTGCCGGCCTGCTCGGCGCCGATGCAGCCCAGCGCCAGCGGCACGAAGATCACCAGCATCGTCGCCAAGATCGCCCAGCCCTGGCGCCTGTCACCCACCATCTGACCGAAGGTGATGCACAGTCCACCCGGGATCAGGAAGATCGCCAGCATCTCGATGAAGTTGGAGAACGGCGTCGGGTTTTCGAATGGGTGCGCCGAGTTGGCGTTGAAGAACCCGCCGCCGTTGGTGCCCAGCATCTTGATCGCGACCTGTGATGCAGCCGGACCCATCGGCAGCGTCTGGGTGGCCACCGGGATCGTCTTCGAAACCTCGTGCCCGGCGGTGTCCTTCGTTGTCGTGCTGTAGCTGCTGTTTTGCACCACCGGCACGTCCACATAGGGCCTGAAGCTCTGGATCACGCCCTGCGAAGCCAGCAGCAGGCTGACCACCAGCGACAACGGCAGCAGCACATAGAGCGTGGCGCGGGTCAGGTCCACCCAGAAGTTGCCGAGCGACTGCGCCGAATGGCGGGCGAAGCCGCGCACCACCGCGACCAGCACCGCGATTCCGGTGGCGGCGGACAGGAAGTTCTGCACCGTCAACGCCAGCATGTCGGTGAGATAACTCATCGTCGATTCGCCGGCGTAACCCTGCCAGTTGGTGTTGGTAGCGAAACTTATTGCCGTGTTCATCGCCGAGTCCGGCGACACCGTGCCGAAGTGCTGCGGATTCAGCGGCAGCCATTGCTGCACGCGTTGCAGCACATACACGGCCAGCGCGCCCAATACGTTGAACACGAGCATCGCGACTGCGTAGCGCTTCCAGTCCATTTCCTCGCCGGCGCGGATGCCGCACAAGCGATAAAGCCCGTGCTCGAACGGCGCGCCGACACGCGTGACATGGTTGGGCGCGTCGGCGAACACCTTCGCCATGTAGCGGCCGACCGGCCACACCAGCACCAGCAGTGCGGCCAGGTACACCAACACCTGGATCAGATCGTTGGCGGTCATTCGAACCACTCCGGCTTGAGCAGGGCCGCGCACAGATAGAGCGCCAACCCGATGGCGATCAACGCGCCGAGGGCATACAGGACATTCATCGACGCACCATCAGGCGATCGCAGACCAGCAAAAAGCCCAGCGTTGCGCCGGACAGCACGAAAAGGAACAACAGGTAGACGAAGTCCATCGCAGCCGGTCCATGTCTCGATTCCGGTGCGCATGCTGGGAGTTCGCGAATAAAAACGGGATAGCGAAATCACCCGTCAGCATAAATTCTGCGTAAAGAATGCGCTGTCGCGGCGATCAACGATGACCTGACCGTGCCAGCAGGCATGCGGGAACAGGCATACGCGGCATCGTGTTCAATCCCATCGGGATCAGTCGCGTCAATTCTTCGAGTCGTGGCCACGCTAAAACCAAAAGCTGTCGTTCTGGGTAGCAGGCATGAAGGTCCGCTCGGGGTCTTCATGTGCCCTTGGACACCGGATGTAGTGCGTGTCGTAAGCCACTCAACTCGCGTGCTTGCGGATCGGTATAACGTTCGCGCCGCTTTTCAGCGCATCCAGATAGTCAGCCCATGCCTGCATCATTCTGCGGCGCTCGTCCATGTACTGCGCCAAGTTGTAGGTTCCACGAATTGAGTCACGATCACGATGGGACAGCTGGCGCTCGATCGCGTCCGGATTCCAGCCAAGCTCGTTCAATCGCGTGGACGCCATGTGCCGGAATCCGTGACCGGTCATTTGTTCCGTGGTGTAGCCAAGCCGCCGCAGCGCGGCGTTGACGGTGTTCTCGCTCATCGGCCGGTGGTGGGTGCGCACGCCGGGAAACACCAGCGGGCCATTTCCGGTCAACCTTTGAAGCTCTCGCAGGATCGCCACGGCTTGTGACGCCAGCGGGACGATGTGGGGCGGCGTGCGAGGATTCTCTTTGGCGGCCTTGCGCAGCTTGCGACGGCTAGGCGGGATGCGCCATTCGGCCGCTTCAAGGTCGATCTCGCTCCATGCCATCGCGCGAAGTTCGCCGGGACGTTGGAAGAGCAACGGAGACAATCGCAAGGCCGCCAACGTGACGGGATGCCCCTGATATCCGTCAATCGCGCGCAGCAACTCTGCGACGCCGTCGGGGTCGATGACGGCTGCGAAATTTCTCGCATTGGCTCGTGGAAGCGCATCGCGTAGATCGGCGGCAGGGTCGCGCTTGGCCCGACCTGTTGCGACGGCGTAACGGAAAATCGCGCTCACGGTTTCGCGGATTCGGCCGGCCGTATTCAACGTCCCGCGCTTCACCAACCTCCGCAGCATCGAAAGCACTTCGGGAGCTTCCAAGTCGGCGATGGGCTTGTCGCCGATCCACGGGAACACATGATGCTCAAGCCATGCGCGAATCTTGGCTGTGTGCTCCGGCATCCATTCGCCGGATTTCGTGTTCAACCACTCCAGCGCAATCGCTGCGAATGTGTTTTCGGCAGCGAGGTTCACGGCGAGCTTTTCGAGCTTGCGCTGGGATGCCGGATCGATGCCGCCACGCAATTTCGCCCGGGCTTCGTCCCGCAGCTGACCCGCTTGCATGAGCGAGACTTCGGGGAACACACCCAAGGCGATGCGCTTCTCCTTGTTGCCATATCGGTACTTCCAGCGCCAATACTTTGCACCGGTCGGCATGACTTCTAGATACAGCCCTCCTCCTGCTGCAAGCTTGTAAGGCTTCTCCCGCGGCTCGGCCTTGCGAGCAGCGAGGGCGGTCAACGACTTGGATTGCGCAGCCATGGGATCCCTCTCATATCCAAATTTGTGCCCCCATGGATTTTAGCAGGTTCCCCCATATGTGCCCCCAAAAGCACTTGGATTCCAGGATACTCAGGCGACAGACATGGGACGATAAAACCAAGAAAAAACCCGCTGCAATGCGGGTTTCAGAGGCTTCACGGGATGTCTTGGGATGGAGCCAATGGAGGCCAGGGTCGGAATCGAACCGGCGTACGCGGATTTGCAGTCCGCTGCATGACCACTCTGCCACCTGGCCGGTGACGGGAACGCGGCGCTCGCAAGACCGCCTTCCAACCGAAGCCGCGTTGCGCGGCCCGGAAACAACAGACCCCGGCGTGCCGGGGTCTCGAAAACCTGGAGCGGGAAACGAGACTCGAACTCGCGACCCCGACCTTGGCAAGGTCGTGCTCTACCAACTGAGCTATTCCCGCGGAGCCGGCAATGATACGTGGGCCGGAGATTCGGATCAAGCCTGCGGAGCGTCCCCTTCGCCCGGCATGCGGCCGCTTTTCAGCACCGGCCACGCGGCCTGCATGTAGGCCAGCCCCGACCAGATGGTCAGGACGGCCGCGAACACCAGCAGGCCCTCGCCCACCTTCCACGCGCGCAGCACGGTGGCGTCCTTGTCGCGTTCCCACAGCAGGATCAGGATCGCGACGATCTGCATCACGGTCTTGAACTTGCCGATCCACTGCACCTTGACGCGCCCGCGCTCGCCAACGAATGCCATCCATTCGCGCAGCGCGGACACGGTGATCTCGCGGCCGACGATCACGGCACTCGTCACGGCCAGCAACCAGGTCGGGTGGCTCTGCACCAGCAGGAACAGCGCGACCGCCATCATCAATTTGTCGGCGACCGGATCGAGGAACGCGCCGAACGCGGATTCCATGTGCCAGCGCCGCGCAATCCAGCCATCCAGCCAGTCGGTCACCGACGCCAGCGCGAACACCACCACGGCCGCGATATTGGCGAAGCGCAGCGGAATCGCGTTGATCGCATCGTGCGAATAGAACACCAGCACCATCACCGGCAGCAGCAACACGCGGAACAAGGTCAGCCAGGTTGGCAGGTTGATGCGCACGCGTCCGCTCCAGATGATCCGCGCCAGTGTCGCATACGCGCGCCTGAACCGTCAGCCGTGCAGGAACGCATGGATGCGTTCCGCCAACTCGCGGTTGATGCCGCGCACGGCGCACAATTCCTCGACGCCGGCGGCCATCACACCCGCATGACCGCCGAAGGTTTTCAGCAACGCCGCGCGACGGGATGCACCGATGCCGGGCACGTCTTCCAGCACGCCGCGTTCGCGCGCCTTTTCCCGCCGCTTGCGGTGGCCGGTGATCGCGAAGCGATGCGCTTCGTCGCGCACGGCATCGATCAAATGCAACGCCGGCGAATCGGGACCGGGCTCAAGTTCGCGGCCGCTGTCGCCCAGCACCAGCGTTTCCTCGCCCTCGCGCCGCGACGGACCCTTGGCCACGCCCACCACGTCGATACCGGCGACACCGAGTTCGCGCAACACGTCCAGCGCCTGCGCGACCTGGCCTTTGCCGCCGTCGATCAGCAGCACGTCGGGCGCTTCGCCCTCGCCGCGCGTCAGCGGTTTGAAGCGGCGTTCCAGTGCCTGCCGCATCGCCGCGTAATCGTCGCCGCCGGTGATGCCGCGGATGTTGAAGCGGCGGTAATGCTGTTTCTGCGCGCCTTCCGGCCCGAACACCACGCACGAGGCGACGGTTTCCTCGCCCAGCGTGTGGCTGATGTCGAAACATTCCAGCCGCATCGGCGTTTCGTCGAGCTGCAGCAATTCGCGCAGCGCCTCGAAACGCGTGTGCAGCGTCTGCCGGCTCGCGAGCCGCGCCAGCAGCGCAGCTTCGGCATTGCGCGAAGCCAGTTCCACGAACCGCGCGCGCTCGCCGCGCACGCGCCACTTCAGCGTGACTTCGCGGTCGCGCTGTGCCGACAACATTTCGGCCAGTGCCGCCGCATCGGCCGGTTCGCGGTCGCATACCACCTCCGCAGGCGCGGGCTGGTCGAGGTAGTACTGCGCGAGGAACTGGCCCAATACATCTTCGGGCGCAGAATCGAATGCCAGTTTCGGAAAGTGCGCGCGCGAACCCAGGCTGATGCCGTTGCGGAAAAACAGCACCGACACGCAGGCGATGCCGGCTTCGACGCGGCACGCGAACACGTCCATGTCGGCGCTAGCGCCGTGCACATAGTGATGCGCCTGCAATCCGCGCAACGTCGCGACCTGGTCGCGCAGGCGCGCGGCGCGCTCGTAATCCTGGCGCTTGCTGGCTTCGTCCATCGACGCGGCCAGTTCCTTCACCACCGCATCGCTGCGGCCGTCCAGGAACATCGTGGCGTGGCGCACGTCTTCCGCATATTCGGCGGCTCCGATGAAATCCACGCATGGCGCGGTGCAGCGGCCGATCTGGTATTGCAGGCACGGCCGCGAACGGTTGCGGAAATAACTGTTCTCGCACTGGCGCACCTTGAACAGCTTCTGCATCAGCGCCAGGCTCTCGCGCACCGCGTGCGCGCTGGGGAACGGCCCGAAGTAACGGCCCTTCTCGCGCTTGGCGCCGCGATGGAACACGATGCGCGGGAACGGATCTTCCGACACGAAGATGTACGGATAACTCTTGTCGTCGCGCAACATGATGTTGTAGCGCGGCTTCAGCGATTTGATGAGTTGCGCTTCCAGCAGCAGCGCCTCGCCCTCGGTGCGCGTCAGCGTCACCTCGATGCGCGCGATCTGCGAAACCATCGACGCGATGCGCGGCTCCAGGTTCGGCTTCAAAAAGTAATTGCCGACGCGTTTCTTGAGATTCCGCGCCTTGCCCACGTACAGCAGCGCGTCATCCGCATCTAACATGCGGTACACGCCGGGCGAAGTGGTGAGGTTGCGGACGAAGGCCTTGCCGTCGAAGGCCGTAGTGGAAACTGCCATCCACTCATTGTAGTGCGCGTGTCCCGCTGCCTTCATGCGCGCAACGCGGAAACGATGGATCACACGGGGACGTCACCGCTTCCGCGGAAAGGAATAGACTGGGCGCGTCAAGGGGCGGGAGCCGGGCGTGGACACCGATATCACGGCATTGGTGCGCTCTGCCGGCAACGGCGACGCCGAGGCGCGCAACGCGTTGTTCGCGCTGCTCTACGACGAGCTGAAGCGCGTCGCGCGCAAGCAGTTGCACGGCGCCTCGTCGCCGACGTTGAACACCACCGGCCTGGTACACGACGCGTATCTCAAGCTCGCCACGCCGGAAAGCCTGAACCTGCAAGGCCGCAAACATTTTTTCGCGGTGGCGGCGAAGGCCATGCGACAGATCACCATCGATTACGCACGTGCGCGTGCGGTCGGCAAGCGCGGCGGCGGCTCCGTGCATGCCGTGCCCCTGGATGCAGCGATCGAACAACCTGCGCAAATCGTCGCCCCGGACAAACTGCTGGAACTCGACCGCGCGCTGACCACGCTGGAAGCTTCGCAGCCACGCCTCTCCAGTCTAATCGAACTGCGCTTCTTCATCGGCCTGGAACTGTCGGAGATCGCGGCGATGCAGGACGTCAGCGAGCGGACCCTGAACCGTGACTGGCGGCGTGCGCGCGCGGAACTGTATGCGGTGATGTATTTGTGACGGTGCGCGCATGGACAACGAACGGCTCGATGCGTTGTTCGCTGAAGCGGTAACCATTCCGCCATCGCAACGCGGTACTTGGCTCGAGGCGCATTGCGGCGATGACGCGCCGTTGCGCCGCGAACTGGAACGTTTGCTGGCCGCAGACGCCATTACGGAGGGCGTGCTCGAGCGCGCCCCCGAACTGTTGGCCGGCAACTTGGCCGCCACAGCGGAAATGCCGCAGCGCTTCGGCATCTGGCGCGTGCTCGGCGCGCTCGGCGCCGGCGGCATGGGCGAAGTATGGCTGGCCGAGCGCGACGATGGCCAGTTCCAGCAACGCGCGGCGATCAAGCAGGTCGCGTTCCCGACACCGGGGCTGCTGCGGCGTTTCCGCGAGGAGCGGCAGATCCTCGCGCGGCTGGAACATCCGGGCATTGCGCGGCTGATCGACGGCGGCGTGGACGACCGCGGCTGCCCTTGGCTGGCGATGGAGTATGTCGAAGGCGTGCCGATCAACCAGTGGCTGCGCGAACACGCGCTGACCGTGCGCGACACCATCGGGCTGGTGCTGCGCATCTGCGACGCGGTGCAGTTCGCGCACCGCAGCTTGGTCGTGCACAGCGACATCAAGCCTTCCAACATCCTGGTCGCGCGCGGCACGCCGAAACTGCTGGACTTCGGCATCGCCAAGGTTCTTGCACAGGAGGACACCGAACGCACGGCGACGATGATGCAACTGCTGACGCCCGACTACGCCGCGCCGGAACTGCTGGCCGGCGGCGCCATCACCACCTCGGTCGATGTCTACGCGCTGGGCGTGCTGCTGTACGAGCTGCTGAGCGGCAGCAGGCCGTATCGATTGTCCGCGCTCGGCGGCGCCGCTGCGCTGGATTGCGCGAACATCAGACCGCCGAGTTCGGCCGTCGACAACGCGCTGCGGGACGCGCGCGCACGCAAGCGGATGCTGCGCGGCGACCTGGACCGCATCGTGCTGGCCGCAATGGCAAGGGAGCCGGCGAAGCGCTACGCCTCGGTCGAGGCATTGTCCGCGGACCTGCGCAATTGGCTCGCTGGCCGCGCCATCAACGCACGTGGCCACGGCCGCGGCTATCGCCTCGGCAAGTTCGTGGTGCGCCATCGCATTGCCGTCGCGCTGGGCAGCGCGGCGGTGCTCGCGCTGATCGCGACGTCGATATTCGCGTCCTGGCAGGCGCACCAGGCGCACCTGCAGGCGATGCAGGCGCGCATCCAGGCGGGCAACGCCGATGCCGTGAAGGATTTCATGGTCGGCGTTTTTTCCAGCACCGGCTCTGGCCAACAAGCCGGCATCGGACCCAACGCGCGAATGTTGCTGGACGTCGGTGCGCGCGACATGCGCCAGCGGTTCAGGAACAATCCGGAAATGGAAGCAGCGTTGTCCGCCGCGCTGGCAAGCAGCTACTCGGGAATCGGCGCGTACGACAAGGCCAAAACACTCGCGCAAAGATCGCTCGCGTTGAATGCAGCCATGCACGGACCCGGCGGCGAGCAGACCGTGCAGGCGCGCCTGGATTACGCGGAAATATTGAAGGACGCATGGGCGGCGCGCGACGCAAAACTGCAGTCCGATGCGGTGCTCGCGCTCACGCACGACCGACCCGGTCCGTCGAGCGTCAGGGCGCATTTGATCAAGGCCGAAGCCAACAACATCGAAGCCTTGTACCCGGTGGAGACCGTCGCGGAGGCGCAGCGCGCCATCGCGCAGGCGCGCCAGCTTGGATCGGCCGGCTGGCTTTGGCAGGCACGGGCGTGGAGCGCGATCGCCGAAGCTGATCTTGGCCAGCACGACAACGATGGCGCCCAGCGTGCGCTGCACGCGGCGGCGGCACTGTACGCGCGCAGCCGCGGCGAGCAATCGCGCGAAACCTTCGGCGCGCGCACCAACCTGGTCTTCCTTCTTGTGCACGGCGGCCATGTCCAGGAAGCCCTTCAGATCTACTCCCGCATGGTCGCGGAACAGCGCAGCAGCATCGCGCGCGACGACCCCCAGTGGGCCGAAACATTGACCAATTACGCATACATACTGGCCAGTGCGGGTCAATTCAAAACGTCGCGGGAAATATCCGGCGAAGCCCTGTCGGCGTTGGCGGTGGCATTCAACATGTCGCCCGAACAGCGCGACGACAGCCTCGGGAACCTGGCCATCCTCGCGCGGGAGCGTGGCGATCTCGCCGGAACGCTGGAAATCCTCGCGCAGGAAGACCGTCTTGCGCCCACGCTGGACCAGACCGCGCCGCACGCCGTGAACATCCTGAAGTGGAAGCACGCGGGCGTGGCCGCCGAGCGCGGCGATCCTGCCGGCATCCAGCAGCTCGATGCGCTGCGCGCGACCGCCCCCAAGCTGCACTACTCCCTCACCTTCTCCAAGCAAATGGAATGGCCAAGGGCATGGCTGGCGATCGGCAGCCCAGACTTGGCACTGCAACGTTGCCGTGAGTTGGCGGCCACGCCCCAGAAGGCCGATACGCACGCTTCCTATCGCCAGGAGTTGCCCTTGACGCAAGGCATTGCACTGGTTCAGCTCGGCCGCTTCCCGGAAGCGGAAAAATTATTGAACGCGGTCATCGCGGCAGCGGCGGGAAATCCCGAAGGCGCGATGCAAGGCACCACGGCCCGCTTGTGGCTGGGCTGGCTGCAGGTGCGCGCGCACCATCCTCAATCCGGCTTGGGGGACATCGAGCAGGCCCTGGCGTGGCGCCGCGATCAGTTGGGTGCGGGCAGCTATTACTCTGGCGAAGCCTTGCTTGCGCATGCCGAAGCTCTCGCGCAACTGGGGCGAGGCAAGGAGGCATTGCAAGAACAAGCGTCTGCGCGCAACGTGCTGGACCTGCAATTGCTTCCCTCGCACGTGCTGCGCAAGCGCGCCGACGCTCCGGCGCAGCTGCCATAGCCCCTGCGCGATCGCAGACCCGGTTCCTGGCGGCGGCAGCCCGGTCCTTGCACCGGCCCATCAAAGCCGATGTCGTCCGCGCCATTTTTTCCCGTATGTCGACATGAAGCCCCTGCATTTGCACGGCGGCCTCCCTCCACCACGCGGGAAATCCGAATGAACAAGCGCATTTACAGCCTGATCTGGAACCGCAGCCTCAACCAGGTCGTCGTCGCTACGGAACTCGCTTCGTGCAGGCGCGGCGCATCGGCTTCGAGCGGTACGGGCAGCAACCCATCAACGCGCCACAAGTTGCTCGCGGCATCGCTTCTGCTGGCCTGCCTCGCGCCCTTGCCGGCCCGCGTCCTCGCCGATACATCGTGTGGCGGCAACAATCAGAGTGCCGGAACCAATGCGGTCACCTGCGGCTTCGGCTCCCGGGCTGGATATGCCGCAACGGCGGCGGGGTTCGATTCCTACGCCGCAGGAAACTACAGCACGGCCATCGGGAGGGATTCGTATGCAGGCAACACCAATGCCGTGGCGCTTGGATCGTATGCAAACGCCAAGTCCATCGACGCGACCGCCTTGGGCGCCGCGTCCTATGCCAGCACCGAGGCAACGGCAGCCGGATTCGGTGCCAACGCACACGGCATAGCAAGCACAGCGCTCGGCTTCCAGGCGTACGCCGCGAACGGAAGCAGCGCCATGGGCGAATCCAGCTTCGCTGCGCCGGAGTCAGTTGCCTTCGGCCGCAGCGCCAATGCGCACGGCTCGCAGAGCGTTGCACTGGGCGTGAATGCATACAGCGCCAGCCCCGGTGCCACCGCGATCGGTTACGGGGCACGTTCCACCACGAACTACAGCGTGGCCGCCGGCAGTGGCGCGCAAGCGCTCGGCCGCTATGCCTCGGCGCTCGGCGATTCGTCGGACGCGGCCGCGCAATCGGCCACGGCCCTGGGTTCGCACGCGGTGGCACAACTCGCCGCCACCGCAGTCGGCCAGGTCGCAAGCGCGAGCGGCCAGTACAGCAGCGCACTGGGTTTCCACAGTTCGGCCGGCGGTCTCGAAAGCACCGCGTTGGGCGCCTACGCGCAGGCCAGCAATACCTATTCGACCGCCGTCGGTGACAACGCCTTTGCCACCGGCGCGGCAGCCAGTGCGGTCGGCGATCTGAGCAGCGCCGCTGGCCACAATGGAAGCGCATTCGGTTTTCGGGCCAAGGCGATCGGCACGTCTTCCACCGCACTCGGTGCGTATGCCAACGCCAAAGGCGATTACAGCGTGACGCTCGGCGACAACGCCTACGCCGCGAGGAAGGCGGTCGCGCTTGGCCTGAACTCGGTGGCGTCCGGCGGGCAAGCCTTTGCACTCGGTCCTTATGCCCAAGCCTCCGCCAGCAACTCCACCGCGCTCGGCGGCGCCATCGACAAGAACGGCAACGGCACCATCGATCCTGGCGAATACACGATCGCCGCCGGCGGACTTTCGATGGCGCTTGGCTCGGCCTCGCAGGCCACCCAGAACAACGCGACCGCGGTGGGCTCGGAATCCTCCGCCACGGGCGTCGGCGCGGTCACCCTCGGCAGCAATGCCCTTTCCTCGGGCACCGCCAGCGTCGCCATCGGCTTCGCTGCCGACGCCACGCAAAACGGTTCCACCGCAATCGGCTGGAATGCCTACGACGAGATCGCCAACACCGTTTCGGTGGGCAACGACGGCAGCAACGGCAGCGCCGCGTTCTACGACCGCATCATCAACGTCGGCGATCCGGTCGCCGCGCACGATGCGGTGAACCTCGAATATCTGCAGGCGCACTACACCAGTCATGCGGCATTCGCCAGCGCGATCGGAAGCCTGACCAGCGAGTTCAACGCGCTGGCTACGGAAATGGATGCATTACAGAAGCAATATGGCGGCAGCGGCACAACGCAAGCCCAAGCAACCACGCAATCCGCTGCGGCCGGGCATGCACCACCCGTTCCGCAGGAAGCTGCCGGCGCGCACACGGTCGCAACGCCGCACGGCGGCGCAGCCTTGGCGGGCGCGACGCCGGTCGCGACACATTCACCCGCGCAGGACCAAGAGTCCAGCACGGACTCGCAAACCGAGGAAGCATTGGCCTCGGCGCAAACGTACTCGAACATGCAAAGCCAAGGCGTGGCGAGCGCGGCGGCAGCCGCGGCGCCGGCGGTCGATTACGTCACCACCGATCAATTCAACCAGTTCGAGCAGCAAGTGAACGCGCGCTTCTCGGAGATGGACAAACGAATCGACCAGATCGGCGCGGCTGGCGCGGCGTGGGCGGGACTCGCGCAGAACACGTCCGGACCAGGTGCGAACAGCGTCGGCATCGGCGTGGGCTCGCAAGGCAGCCAGCAGGCGATCGCGGTCGGCTACAGGCGCGCGCTGGGCGAGCACGCGAGCTTTTCACTCGGTGGCGCGGCTTCCAGCGGAAAGGCCAGCGTATCGGCGGGCGTGGGGTTCAACTGGTGAACGCAAACCCATTCCGCGTGGATGCGAACGATGCAACGGGCACCCATGCCGCCAATGGGAACCGCGAATGAAAACAATCGCCGCCGAATGCCTGCGCCCACCGCGCGAGCGCGCTCATTCGCCCACGGCGACGCGCTCGCAAGTGCCCTGCTCCGGATCGATGCGCAGGATCGCGTGGTCGTCACGATCGGCCACCCACAGCATGCCCGCCGCGAAGGAGAGGCCCTGCGGTTCGTGCAGCGGATGGTCGAATTCCAGCGTCCTGAATTCTGCGCTGTACGGATCGAGCACGCACAACCGGTCGTTGCAGGTGTCGGCCACGTACACCCGGCTTTCCGCCGCCGCCAATCCGCTGGGGAAAGCCAGCCTGACCTTGCGGCCCGTACCGTCTGCCCGCCCCGGTTCCCACGGCGACGATCCCGCCAGCGTGGTGAGCGCGAGATCGGCGAAGCGCAAACGGCGGATCGCGTTGCCGCCGGAGTCCGCAACCAGCAATTGTCCCGGCATCAATGCGAGCGCGCCGGGTTGCGCCAGCGAAGCCTGGCTGCCGATGCCGTCACGCACGTCGCTGCGCCCGTCGCCGGCCAGCGTCGCCGCGCGCTCCGTGGCGAGGTCGACGCGCACGATCTGGTTCTGGCCCGTCGCCGCGACGTAGAGCACGTCGCCGTCGGCGGCGACCGCTTGCGGCGCATTGATCGACACGCGCAATCCGGAACCCTGCGCTTCGACATCGCCATAGGCGGGCCGCCCCGCGCCCAGCACCGTATCGACCTCGCCGGTGTCGAGCCGGATCCTTCGCACGCAATGGTTGCCGGTATCGGCGACATACAGGCAACCCTGGCTGAGCGCGAGTCCGTGCGGCGACTGGAATCCGCACGCCGACGTTTGCCCGTCCCAATTCCCGGGCGTGCCGGACCCGAACTGCCGCAGCACGCGGCCATCGTGGCTGCACTCGAGGATGCGATGGTGTCCGGTGTCGCTGACGAACAGGCGCCAATCCGTCGCCAGCACGTGCGCCGGGAATGTCAGCGGACCGGTGACGTCCGCGCGCACGTTCTCCAGCAGGTCGGGCACCGGCCGCACGTGCGCAGGCGGCAAGCCTTCCTGCAGGCGCGTGACGGCTTCCTCGATTTCCGGCGCGCGGCCTTCGCCCACGAAACGCGCGGCGAGCTGGCCGTCGGCATCGATCAACAACGTGGTCGGCCACGCGGAAATCGAATACAGCATCCACGCGAGCCACTCGGAATCGTTGGCGACCGGCGCGCGCAACCGGATGCGCTGCAGCGCCTTCAACACAGCGGCGTCGGGCTGCTGCGAGGCGTAACGCGGCGTGTGCACGCCCAGCAACACGAATTCGTCGGGATGCTTGCGTTCGAGTTGGCGCAGCTCGCCGAGCAGGTTGATGCTGCTGGTGCTGGTGGCGTTCCAGAACACCAGCATGACGACGCGTCCGCGCAAGTCCGCCAGCCGCAAGCGTCCGTGGCGATTCACCCACTGCAGCGCTTCCGGGATTTCCGGCAGCATCTCGCGCGCGCCCTCGGCTTTGAAGGGCATGTCACCCGGCATCATCGTTCGTTCCCTTTTCCACTCGCTGCGTGGCAAGGCGCAGCGCCAGCGCATCGACGCCGCGCCGGATCAACGCCAGCACCTGGCGGAAATCCTCGCGCGTGCCGGTGTACGGATCGGGCACGTCGCCCTCTTCGCGGGCCTGCGGATGCGCGAGTCCCGCGGCCACCAGGAAACGTTCGGGCGCCGGCACGTCGCTCGGCACGCGGCGGCGCAGTTCGGCCAGGGTCGCGCGATCGACCGCCAGCACCATCGCGAAGCGGCTGAAATCATCCTCGTGGAATTGGCGTGCGCGATGCGGCGAAAGATCGAAGCCTTCCGCGCGCGCGACGGCCACCGCACGCGGGTCGGCACCCTGCCCCACGTGCCAGTTGCCGAGTCCTCGCGACGCCACCGGCACATGCACGCCGCGTTTCGCGAATTCGGCGCGCGCGACGTACTCCGCCGTCGGCGAACGGCAGATGTTGCCGAGGCACACGAACAACACTCCGGGCGGCGGCAGGCTCATGTCATGGCACTCCCGCGGCAAGCGTGCGTTCGGCACGCACGAGGTCTTCTTCGGTGTCCACGCCCGGCGGAAAAACCTGCGGCGTGATGCGCACCGCGATCGCGTGGCCGTGCTCGAGCGCGCGCAGTTGTTCGAGCGATTCGGCACGTTCCAGCGGCGTCGCCGGCAGGCGCGCGAACGCCTTGAGGAAACCCGCCCGGTACGCGTAGATGCCGATGTGGCGCAACACTTCGATGCCATCCGGAACATTCGTTCGATCGCGCGCCAGCGCATCGCGCGCCCACGGCACCGGCGCGCGCGAGAAGTACAGCGCGCGGCCGCGCAGATCGCGCACGACCTTCACGCAGTTCGGGTCGAACCACAGCTCGGCCGATTCGATCGGCGCCGCCAGCGTGGCCATGTCGACGCGGTCTTCGACGAGCGCATCCGCGACGGCCCTGATGCCCGCGGCAGGCGCGAATGGCTCGTCGCCCTGCAAGTTCACGACCACCGCGTCGTCGCGCCAGTCGAGCGTGGCCGCGCACTCGGCCAGCCGGTCGCTGCCGCTGGCGTGGTCGGCGCGGGTCAGGCACACCTCGATGTTCGAACCGGCGAGCGCCGCGGCGATGCGCGCATCGTCGGTCGCGACCACCACTTGCCTGGCTCCCGCATCGCGCGCGCGCCGCGCGACATGCACGATCAGGGGTTCGCCGCCCAGCAGGCGCAGCGGTTTGCCCGGCAGGCGGGTCGAACCGTAGCGCGCCGGAATTGCGACGATGAATCCGTCTGCGGTATTCACGCGTCTTTCGCCGGCGGCCGCGGCCGCTTCACCAGTTCGCCACTGCAGTTCGGGCAGACGTGCTGCATGGAATCGGCGCAGTCGGCGCAGAACGTGCACTCGTACACGCAGATCCAGGCGGCGTCTGCCGGTGCGAGCTTCGCGCCGCAACGTTCGCACGCATCGCGCATTTCCAGTGTCATGGCGTGACCTCCGTTCCGGCCGCCCGCGCAGCATCGTCGCGCACGAGGTCGACGCGCACGCAGGCGTTGCCGATGACCTCGGCGCCGTCGCAGCGCCACACGCCGACCGCGGCGCCCGCGTGCCAGTCGGACGCGAGCGCCGGCAGCACCACTTCGGCGGTCGCGGCATTGCCGGGAAAGCGATTGGTCACCAGCAGCGCGAGGCCATCCTGCTCGGCGTAGCCCGGCAACTCCACCGCTCGCTGCGGCACCAGCGCCTCACCGCCCGCAGTCATGGGACGCACGCCCGCCGCGCGCGCGGTGCGATGCAGCAGTTCGATGCCGAGCGATTCGTGGTCGCCTTCCATCCGCAGCCAGCGGATGATGCCGACCATCCAGTCGCGCTCTTCTTCCTCGTCGGCCGCGGGTGCAAGCCCGACGATCTCGCCGATGCGCAACCGCACGCCGTCGGAAACCTGCAGGCGCAAACGGTAGCCGCCTTCGCTCTGGTCGAGCACTTCGCCGCGCAACATCTGCGGACGCGCGGTATCGCTGCTCGCCATCCACGCCGACGCGAGTTCGTGCCGGCCGACCGTGATCGCTTCGCCCTGCACCTGGCGTATGAAGGTTCCGAAATCGAGATTGCCGGCCAGCGCGTAATGCACCGCGTGCATGCCGACCATCAGGTCGAGCGCGTGCGACGCCGGCAGCCGCGCATGGCCGCGCACCGCGGTGGCCCAGCTCGCCTGCAACCGGCGCAGCAGCGCGACCTGCACGGTGGCGGCGCCGCCGCCCGGCCGCGGCAGGTCGAGCATTTCGCTGCCTTTCGGCAACAGCGCGATGCGTTCGTCGAAGATCCGCACCACCGGCTGCACGTCGAGCACCAGCATGCCGGCGCCGGCGGCGATCTGTTCCTCCGCAACGTAGCCCGGACCCGCGTCGGCATCAGTGTCGACGCGCACGCCCGGCGTGCCGCCGGCACGCGCCAGCCCGCACTGTCCGCCCACGCAGCGGATCACCACGCCCGCATCCTTCAACTCGCGCGCGGAAAACCGGTAGGGATCGCTGATCGCCAGCAACAACGTCTGCGCGTACGCACTGCGCGCCGACAGCGGACCACCTCCGGTGAACGCATCCTCGACCGGCTGGTCGGCGAGTCCCAGTTCGCCCGCGAACGCATACAAGGCGTGTACGAGGCGCCATACCCCGGCGGGCGGCGTCCGGTACTGGCGGTACGCCCAGGTCAGCACGCGGCTTGCATGCACCAGGCCCGCCACGATCGCGGCCGCGGCCAGCTTGCCCTTGAACATCGGCAGCTTGCCCGCCGGCGCGCACATCTCATGCAAGCCGATGGCGTATCCGCACGCGAGTTGCCATTCCAGCTGTTGCGCCGCCACCGCACGTTCGGCGCTGGCCGCGGGCAGCGGATGCGAATCCGCGCCCAGTTGCTGCTCGACCGCGCGGCACAAACCTTCCACCGGTCCGCGCAGGTGCGGCAGCGCGGCGAGGCGTTCGCCGCCGCTCCACGACGTCGCCAGCATGCCGTCCAGGATCTGCTGCACTTCGTGCAACGCCTGGGCCGGATTGGCCAAAGGCAAGCCCGCGACCGCGTCGCGCGTGGCCTTCTCGCTGGCGCGCTGCGAACGTCCCGGCGGCAACCGCGCGGGCAAGTCTTCGGTCAGGCGTTGGTACGCGTCCATCCCGGCGGATCTCCCCCTGGCGGATCCCGCAGAAATCCATGGCTCATCTGTGCTCCTTGCATTCTAGCCTCGAACCCGGAACATGGACGAATGACAACCCACATGCACGACCCGCGCCAGTTCCGCCACCCCAGCTTCCGGGCACTGGCTGAACAGGCATTGACGCGTGCGGCCGGCGCGCCGCTGTCGACCGGGAACCGCGTGGAACTGCTGATCGACGCGCAGGCGAACTTCGACGCGTGGCTCGACGCCATCGCAAATGCGCGCGACAAGGTCTTGTTCGGAAACTACATCTTCAGGGATGACGCGGTCGGCCGCGGGTTCGTGTCGGCACTCGCCGAACGCGCCCGCGCGGGCGTGCGCGTGTGCGTGCAGCACGACTGGATGGGCTGCCTCGGCCAGTCGCACTCGCGCTTCTGGCAGCCGCTGCGCGACGCCGGCGGTGAGGTCCGCACCTTCAATCCGTTCGATCCGCTGAGCCCGTTCGGCTGGGTCAATCGCGACCATCGCAAGCTGCTCACGGTGGACGGCCGCGTCGGCTTCGTGTCCGGCGTCTGCGTCAGCGGCGCGTGGCTCGGCGATCCCGCGCGCGGACGCGAACCCTGGCGCGATACCGGCATCGCCTTGCACGGCCCGGCGGTCGCAGATCTCGAACGCGCCTTCGCGGACATCTGGGCGAGCTTGGGAGAACCGTTGCCCGCTTCCGCGCTGGCGAACGCCGACTCGATCGAACCCGCCGGCGACGTCGCCTTGCGCGTGATCGCGACGCAACCTTCCAGCACCGGCACCTATCGGCTGGACCAGTTGATCGCCGCGCTCTCCCGCGAACGGCTGTGGCTGACCGATGCGTATTTCATCGGCGTGGCGCCGTACCTCAGCGCGCTGACCAGTGCGTCGCAGGATGGCGTGGACGTGCGCCTGCTGGTGCCGGGCGCGTCCGACGTTCCGGCGGTCGCGGCGCTGTCGCGCACCGGCTACCGCGCCCTGCTGGAAGCCGGCATCCGCATCTACGAATGGAAAGGAACGATGCTGCACGCCAAGACCGCGGTGGCCGACCACCGCTGGGCACGCGTCGGATCGACCAACCTCAACATCGCGAGCTGGATGGGCAATTGCGAAATCGACGTCGCAATCGAGAACGAAAACATCGGCCGGCAACTCGCCGAGCAGTACGAACGCGACCTGGAAAACGCGACGGAAATCGTATTGTCACGCCGCAACCGCGCGCGTCCGGCCACGCCGCCGCCGCGCCACGGTTTGCACGGCCACGGCAGCGCCGGCCGCAGTGCGGTCGGGGCAATGCGCGTGGCCACGACCCTGGGCGCGGCGCTTGGCAACCGGCGCGTGCTGAGCAGCGCCGAAACCCGGCCGCTGCTGGGCGGCGCCGCGGTGCTGCTGGTGATCGCCGGGATCGGCGCGTGGTGGCCGCGCGTGCTGGCGTGGCCGCTCGCCGCGCTCGCGTTGTGGATCGCGGTCAGCCTCGCGGTGCGCTGGGCCCGGATGCGTGGGCATGCAAGGCAAACCGCGCACGCGGAAAACCCTTCCGATGCCGTTGCACCGCGAGAGTCGAATGATGGCCATTGACATTTCCCGGCCGGATGCTCGAAAGGTGCTGACGCCGTCGGCATTGAACCGCCTGGTGCGCGAGCTGATCGAGGACGTGCTGCCGCTGGTCTGGATCGAGGGCGAAATCTGCAATTTCGTGCGCGCGTCGTCGGGACACTGGTATTTCTCGCTGAAGGATGCCGCCGCCGAAGTGCGTTGCGCGATGTTCGCGCGCGAGAACGCGCGGCTGACGTTTCGCGCGGCCAACGGCGCGCGGGTGCTGGCGCACGCGCGGGTCACCGTGTACGAGGCGCGCGGCAGCTATCAGCTCGTCGTCGAGCACATGGAGGACGCCGGCGAAGGCGCGCTGCGCCGTGCGTTCGAGCAACTGAAAGCCAAGCTGGAAGCGGAAGGTCTGTTCGACGCCGCGCGCAAACGTCCATTGCCCGCGTTCCCGCGCCGCATCGGCGTGATCACTTCAGCCAGCGGCGCGGCGATCCGCGACGTGCTGTCAGTGGCGCGGCGGCGTTTCGTGCTTACCGAAATCGAAGTGCTGCCGGTGCTGGTGCAAGGCGCCGGGGCTCCGGAGCAGATCGCGGCGATGTTGCGCAAGGCAGCCCGATCGAATCGCTACGACCTGTTGCTGGTGACGCGCGGCGGCGGTTCGCTGGAAGACCTCGCGGCCTTCAACGATGAAGGCGTGGCGCGCGCGATCGTGGCCAGTCCGGTGCCGGTGGTTTCCGCCGTCGGGCACGAAATCGATTTTTCGATCAGCGATTTCGTGGCCGACCTGCGCGCACCGACGCCCTCGGCCGCGGCGGAACGGATGCTGCCCGACGGCGACGCCTTGCGGCGAACGCTTGCGCAATATGATGCGCGCCTGCGCCACGCCTGGCTGCGCCGCGCGCACAACGTCGTGCAACACCTCGATCACCTCGCGACCCGCCTCAACACGCAGAGCCCGCGCCAGCGCCTCGCCTCCGGCCGCGAGCGCATGGATGCAGTGCGCGAACGCCTGCTGCGCGCCCGCGCGCTGATGCACGAGCGCGCGTCTTCGCGCATCGCGCAACTGCACGTTCGCCTGCTGCACCAGCATCCGCGCGCGCGGGTGGAACAGCTCGCGCGGAACACGAACGAACTCCGTCGCCGCCTCGGCGCAGGGTGGGCGCGCGACGCCGAACGGCGCTGGTCGCACCTCGCCGAACTCGCACGCGCCTTGAACGCCGTCAGCCCACTGGATGTCCTGAAGCGCGGTTACGCGATCCTGTTCGACGAATCCGGGCGGGTGCTGCGTTCCGCAACCGGTGTGCGCGCCGATGAGCGCGTGCGCGCACGCCTCGCCGATGGCGAACTCGCGCTCAAGGTGGAAGGCACCGATACGCAACATTGACGCGCACGCCTGTAGCGTGGGCGGGTCGCGTTCCGAGGAAACCTGCATGCCAGGCAAGCCCAAACTGAAAAGCCGCTATCCGTATTACCTCGCCAACCGGCCGGTCGAAGCCGGCGCGGATTTGCCGGTGCTGGACAAATATTCCGGCAAGGTCGCGACGCGCGTGGCGATGGCGGATGCGAAAGCCATCGACGCCGCGATCGGTGCCGCCGCCAAGGCGTCCGCGCCGATGGCCGCGATGAAGCCGTACCAGCGCCGCGCGGTGCTCGAACATTGCGTCGAAGCCATGCGCCAACGCAAGGACGATCTCGCTTACGCGCTGTGCGTAGAAGCCGGCAAGCCGATCAAGGATTCGCAGGGCGAAGCCGAGCGCCTGATCGACACCTTCCGCATTGCCGCCGACGAGTCCACGCGCATCGACGGCGAAATCGTCAACCTCGAAATTTCCGAACGCACGAAAGGCTATCGCGGCTTCGTCAAGCGCGTGCCGCTGGGGCCGTGCTCCTTCATCACGCCCTTCAATTTCCCGCTGAACCTGGTCGCGCACAAGGTCGCGCCGGCGATCGCGGCGGGCTGCCCGTTCGTGTTGAAGCCCTCCGAGCGCACGCCGATCGGCGCGCTGATCATCGGTGAAGTCTTGGCCGAAACCGATTTGCCGAAGGGCGCGTTCTCGATCCTGCCCTGCCGCATCGAGGACGCCGATCCTTTCGTCACCGACGAACGCCTGAAACTGTTGTCGTTCACCGGCGGCCAGATCGGCTGGGAACTGAAGGCGCGCGCGGGCAAGAAGAAAGTGGTGCTGGAACTCGGTGGCAATGCGGCGTGCATCGTCGATGCGGACCAGAAGCCGCGGTTGGATTTCGTGATCGCGCGGCTGATCTCGGGCAGCTTCTACCAATCGGGGCAAAGCTGCATCGGCGTGCAGCGCATCCTGGTGCACGCGTCGCTGTACGAGGAAGTGAAGAAGCGCTTCGTCGCGGCCACCAAAAAATTGAAGGCTGGCGATCCCAAGGATCCGGAAACCTTCTTGGGTCCGATGATCGACGAAGCCGCCGCGCAACGGCTGGAAGGCTGGATCGCGGAAGCGAAGAAAGCCGGCGCGAAAGTCCTGTGTGGCGGCAAGCGCAAGGGCAGCATGCTGGACGCGACGGTGCTGGAAGACGTGCCGCACGCGGCGAAGCTCAATCGCATGGAGGCGTTCGGCCCGGTCGCGCTGCTGGAGCCGTTCGATGATTTCGATGCCGCGCTCGCCACGGTCAACAATTCCGACTACGGCCTGCAGGCCGGCGTCTTCACCGACAACCTCACGCACGCGATGCGCGCGTGGGACGTACTGGTCGAAGGCGGCGTGGTGGTCGGCGACATCCCGAGCTTCCGCGTCGACAACATGCCCTACGGCGGCGTGAAATTCTCCGGCTTCGGCCGCGAAGGCATCCGCTACGCGATCGAGGGCATGACCGAACGCCGGCTGCTGGTGATCCGCGATCCCGCGTGACACGCTTTTTGCTCCCTCTCCCCCAAGCGCCTTCTGCTTGGGGGAGAGGGTGGGGTGAGGGGGAAAACGCCTTCCAGCTGTCGAGTAATCCGCTGTTGCGCGGCGGCCGCCCCCTCACCCTGCCCTCTCCCCCGAACGAAACAGCCGTTCGGGGGAGAGGGGGACAATGCTTGAAGCGGCGAGCGCATGATTGAAGCCTTCCGCAATGGCCCCACTTCGGAGCGATGACCGAATCGTCCGAACACGAATCCAAGCACCCCGTACGCCAACTCGCCGCGCTCGGGGCCTTGTGGCCCTACATGCGCCGGCACCGCGCCCTGGCGGCGGGTTGGGTGGTGTTCATGGCGCTGTCGTCCGCCGCGACGCTGGCGCTGCCCGTGGCCGCGCGGCAGGTGGTCAACCAGGGCTTTGTCAGCCACGATGCCGCGCTGATCAACACGACCTTCGTCGGGCTGTTCGTCCTGGCCCTGGTGCTGGCGGTTGCCACCGCCGCGCGCTACTTCTGCATCACGTTGCTGGGCGAACGCGCGATAGCCACGTTGCGCGAAATCCTGTACGCGCGCTTGATCCGTCTGGACGTGGCGTTCTACGAACGCACACGCGTCGGCGAATTGATCTCGCGACTCGGCACCGACACCGAGGTGGTGCAGACGCTGATCGGTTCCAGCATCTCGATTGCGTTGCGCGGCGCGGTGACGGTGATCGGCGCCGCCGCATTGATGGTGTGGACCAGCCCGCGCCTTGCGGGGCTCACCGCGCTCGTGATCCCGGTGGTGATCGTGCCGATCGCGCTGTACGGCCGGCGGCTCACCCGCCTCTCGCGCAGCAACCAGGATCGCATCGCCGACACCAGCGCGATCGCCAACGAAACACTCAACGCCGTGCATGCGGTGAAGGCCTATGCCCGCGAGGGCATCGAAAGTACACGCTACGGCCACGCCGTGCGGCGCGCGCTGGGCGCGGCGCAGAAGCGCGTTGCCGCGCGCGCGGTGCTGACCGGCGGCGTGATCGTGCTGATCTTCGGCGCCGTCACGCTGGTGCTGTGGGCCGGGGCGCATCGGGTGCTGGCGGGCACGATGGATGGCGGCCTGCTGATCCAGTTCATGCTGTACGCGGTGATGGCCGCGGGCTCGGTGGGCGCGCTGGGCGGCGTATGGGGCGACGTGCTGCGCGCGGCGGGTTCGATGGGACGCATCAGCGAATTGCTGGGCGAGCACCCGTCGATCGCCGATCCCGCGCAACCGGAATCGCTGCCGCAGACTGCGCAAGGCGCGATCGCGTTCGAACACGTCGAGTTCCACTATCCGTCGCGGCCCGACACGCCCGCGCTGCACGATTTCTCGCTGCGCATCCGTCCCGGCGAAACGGTGGCGCTGGTCGGACCTTCGGGCGCGGGCAAGAGCACGGTGTTCAATCTGCTGTTGCGTTTCCACGATCCGCAGCGCGGCCGCATCACGCTGGATGGCGTGGACCTGCGCGCATTGAAGCTCGACGACTTGCGCGGCGCGCTGGCACTGGTGCCGCAGGAAACCGTGATCTTCGGCGCCAGCGCCGCCGACAACATCCGGTTCGGCCGCGCGGACGCCAGCGACGAAGACGTGTTCGCTGCGGCGCGTGCCGCCGAAGCGTTCGGTTTCTTGAGCGAGCAACCACAGGGTTTCGATACGCAACTGGGTGAGCGCGGCGTGCGCCTGTCGGGCGGTCAGCGCCAACGCATCGCGATCGCGCGCGCGATCCTGAAGGATGCGTCGGTGCTGCTGCTGGACGAGGCCACTTCAAGCCTGGATGCGCAATCGGAAGCCGCGATCCAGGCCGCGCTGGAACGCGCGGGACGCGGCCGCACCACGCTGGTGATCGCGCATCGATTGGCGACCGTGCAACGCGCCGATCGCATCGTGGTGATGGACCACGGCCGCATCGTCGCCGACGGCAGCCACGACGCGCTGCTGCGCGAAGGCGGCTTGTACGCGGAGTTGGCGCGGCTGCAATTCGCGGCGTAGGTGCCATCCGTGGCAAACCGCTCCGAGACGGTCCCGCGAATCCTTGCAACGAATGTTCGGGACGCTTGGCCGCTACGCGGCGGGCGCAGCCGATGCCTGCGCCTCTTCGGGCATCACTTCCGAGGCCTGCATGCCCTTGGGGCCCTGCACGATCTCGAACCGGACCCGCTGGCCTTCCTTCAGGCTGCGAAACCCCTGCGCGCGTATCGCCGAGAAATGCACGAACACGTCAGCGCCACCACCATCGGGCGTGATGAATCCGAAACCCTTGGCGTCGTTGAACCACTTCACCGTACCCACTGCCATTTCAGACCCCTTCGCAACGATTCGTTCCGCGGCATGGACCCGCCGCGTGGTTGAGTATCAGCCGGGTTTTTTCCGCACGCAAGCGGCATTTCGTGACGCCGTTCGCTCAATCCGCGAGAAGTGCACACACGATCGCCGGCACCTGCCCCGTCGCGGCCGCGAGGTGCGCGTGGATTTCGTCCAGGCTGATCGGCGCGTCGGGATCGGGGCCGCAGCCGGCCGCCCAATTCGCGACCACGGCGATGCAGGCGTAGTCGATGCCGCGCTCGCGTGCCAGCGCGGCTTCCGGCATGCCGGTCATGCCGACCAGGTCGCAGCCGTCGCGGCGCAGGCGCGCGATTTCCGCGCGGGTTTCCAGGCGCGGCCCCTGCGTGGCGCCGTAACAGCCGCCGTCGATCACCGCGATGCCCGCCCGGCGCGCGGCGCTCAACAAACCGCGTCGCAGCGATTCCGTATACGGTTCGCCGAACTCCGCGTGCAGCACCGCTTCGCCGTCCGCGTCGCAGAAGCTGGACGCGCGGCCGGCGGTGTAATCGATCAACTGATCCGGAATCGCCAGCACCCGCGGGCCCATGTCGTCGCGGATGCCGCCCACCGCGTTCACGCCGATCACGCGGTGCACGCCGAGCTCGTGCAACGCGTCGATGTTGGCGCGGTAGTTGATGCGGTGCGGCGCGATCGTGTGCCCCTCTCCGTGGCGCGCGAGGAACGCGACGCGCCTGCCTTGCACCTCACCGGTCACGATCGCCGAGGAAGGCTCGCCCCAGCGCGTGGACACCCGATGGCGCTGCGCATGTTGCAAGCCCGGGAACGCGTACACGCCGGTGCCGCCGATGATCGCGAGATCGATGGTCGCGGAATTCATGTCTCGCCCTCCGGCAACGCGTAGATGGCCCGCAGGTTGCGTCCCTGGCCGAAGTAGTCGAGCCCGTACCCGAACACGTAGCGGTCGGGCAATTCCACGCCCACGAAATCCGCCTGCAATCCTGGCGCGCGGCGGTAGTGGCGCTTTTCGCACAGCACCGCGATCAGCACGCGTTTCGCGCCTTCCGCGATGCACCAGTCGCGCAATGCGGCGAGCGTGTGGCCTTCGTCCAGGATGTCGTCGGCGAGGATCACCGTGCGGCCGGCGAGCCTCACCTGCGGATGGTGCAGCCAGCGGACGTCGCGGCCGACCGTCGCGTCGCCGTAGCGCGTCGCGTGCACGTAATCGAATTCGAGATCGCAGCCGATGGCCAGCGCGAGCGGCGCCGCGAAGAACATCCCGCCGTTCATCACGGTGAGGTAGACCGCGCGTTCGCCGTCGAGCGCAGCCGTGATGTCGGCGCCGATGCGCGCGATCGCTGCTTCCAGCGCAGCGCGGTCATAGAGATGTTCGGCGCGCGGCAATGCCGCCGCCAGCGGATGTTCGCGGGCGCTCATGCGCGAACCGCCGCCGGTGCGGCGAGCGTCGCCAGCTCGGCGACGTAACGCGCGTGCTGCGGATCGTCCCGCAAGGCATCCCAGCTTTCGGCGACGCTGCCGCGCAGCGTCGCGGTTTTTTCCGGCGCGCACGGCGTGCGGCCGCGCACCGATTCGATCGCCGCGTCCACCATCGACGGATGGCACACCAGCACCAGGTCGCAGCCCGCGTCGAGGTGCGCCGTGACGCGCTCGCCGATGCCGCCTGCCGATTCCGCCGCGGCCATGCCGACGTCGTCGCTGAACACCACGCCGCGATAACCCAATTCGCCGCGCAGCACGCCCTCGATCCACGTCTTCGAGTAGCCAGCCGCCAGCGGATCGACCGCGGGATAGGTGACGTGCGCAACCATCACCGCCTCGGCGCCCGCCGCGAACCCTTCCACGAACGGCACCAGGTCGGTTGCGCGGATTGCATCCAGCGGACGCGGATCGACCGCGGCCTCGAGGTGCGTATCCTCGGGAATCGAACCATGCCCCGGATAGTGCTTGATCGTCGCCGCCATGCCGGCCAGGCGCATGCCGCGCACGTAGGCCGCGCCCAATTCGGCCACGACTTGTGGATCGGCGTCGAACGCGCGATCTACGATCACGCGGTTGCCGCGTGCAAGATCCACCACCGGCGCAAAGGAAATGTCGATGTCGCAGGCGCGCACTTCGCTGGCCATCACGATCGCGTGTTGCTCGGCCATCGCGATGCCGGCGGCGCGGTCGCGGCGGTACAGTTCGCCAATGCGCGCCAGTGGCGGCAAGCGCGTGAAGCCGTCGCGGAAACGCTGCACCGGGCCGCCTTCGTGGTCCACGCTCAATATGAAATCGTCGCCGCGCAAGTCGCGGATCGACGCGACCAACCGCGCGAGCTGCTCGCGATTTTCGTAGTTGCGGGTGAAAAAAATCGCGCCGCTCACTTCGGGCGCCAGCAAACGTTCGCGTTCGTGCGCGGCAAGTTGCTTGCCTTCGATTCCGACGATCAACATGCAGGGTGCTGTGGCTTGCGGCGGCCGTGCCGAAGCCGCCGATGATAAAGCACCCCGCTTCAATCAATGCCGCTGTCGCGCGCAGCGCTGGGGCGAGGGGTGGTGCAGCGACTCAAAGCCGGTCTCACGCCGAAGGCAACACCCGGCAGATAAACCCTTTCAGGTAATCGGTTTCCTGGATTGCCGGATGCACCGGATGATCCGGCGACTGCTGCAACTGCTGCAGCACCTGCACGTTGCGGTCGAGGTGGCGCGCCCCCTTTTGCACCGCATCCAGCAACGCCGCACGCGACATGTGATACGAACACGAACAAGTCACCAGGATGCCGTCGCGCGACAACACCTGCATCGCCAGTTCGTCGATGCGGCGGTAGGCCAGCGCGCCTTCCTTCAGATCCTTCTTGCGTTTGACGAACGCGGGCGGATCGAGGATCACCACGTCGAAGTGTTCGCGGTGTTCGCGCAAGTCCTTCAGGAAATCGAAGGCATCCGCGCGCTCGGCGCGCACGCGATCGGCAAGCCCGTTGCGCGCCGCATTCTCGCCGATCAATTTCACCGCCGACGCGGATGCATCCACGCAGGTGACTTCCTTCGCGCCCATCGCGGCCGCGCGCAGACCCCATGCCCCGAGGTACGCGAACATGTCCAGCACCCGCGCGCCTTGCACGTACGGCGCCAGCGCATCGCGGTTGGCGCGCTGGTCGTAGAACCAGCCGGTCTTCTGGCCGCCGATTGCGTCCACCGCGAACTCCACGCCGCCTTCGACCACGCGCAGGGCACCCGGCGGATCGCCGAAGCCGACGTCGGCGTAATCCATCAGCCCTTCCAGCGCGCGGATGCCCGCGTCGTTCTTCCAGATCAGCGCGCGCGGCTTCAGCACTTTCTGCACGGCCGCCTCGATCTGCGGCTTCAGGCGTTCGATGCCGGCCGTGGTCGCCTGCGCGACGATCACGTCGTCGAATCGGTCCAGCGTCAGCCCCGGCACGCCGTCGGATTCGCCGTACAGCAATCGATAAAAAGCTTCGGCGTACACGCATTCGCGCAACGCCAGCGCGACCTGCAGCCGGTGCGTCAGCAGCGACACGTCCAGCGGATGTTCGATGCCGCGCGCCACCAGCCGCGCGCAGATCAGCGAACGCGGATTGGCGTAGCCGACGCCGATCGGCTTGTCGTTGGCCGCCACCACCACGCACGGCTCGCCCGGCTCGAAACCCGTCAGCGGCGAACGCGCCACGTCGACCTCGTTGGAGAACACCCACAGGTGTCCTGCGCGCAGGCGCGCATCCTCGCCACGCTTGAGGTACAACGCGGGGTATTCGACGGGCTCGTCCACGGCAAAATCCTTCTGAATCAGCCCGCCACGCTAGCGCATCGGCGCGGATGTCCACAAGCCGCGCGTAGCGAGGCTCCGCAGCGGCTGGCATACTTTCGAGCGGGGAACATCCAGAAGGGGTCCGATGATGCGTTTGCCACGTCTTGCCTGCTGGCTGCTGATGGCCGGCACCCTGTCCTGCACCGCTGCCGTTGCAGCGGAGCTGCCGGTATCCGATTTCGTCAAGCACCCGACCTTGACCAATCCGGTGATTTCACCCGACGGCAAATACCTCGCGGTGGTCGTCAACGAGAACACCGACAGCACCGACGCCAACTACCAGCTCGCGGTGCTGCAACTGCCCGACCTCAAACCGATCAGCCGCCTCGACATGGCGCCGCGTTACGTGCCCTACGACGTGCACTGGGTCAGCAACACGCGCGTGATCATGGGACTGGCGAACGAAACCGGCACGCTGGTGGCGCCCTCCGCCATCGGCGATATCATCGCGGTCGATTACGACGGCTCGCACAAGAAATCCCTGTACAGCCTGCGCCATCGCGGCGACACGTTCTCCGGCATCAACTCGCTCGACATTCCGCAGGGCTGGCCGTCGATCGCCGGCATCCCGCACGAGCGCAACGGGCACTTCTACATCAGCCTGAGCCAGCTGCCCGAAGGCTCGGAGGGCGACACCTGGCAGGACGGCACCACTTCCCTGTACAACGTCGATGCCGACAGCGGGCATGCGATCAGGATCGCCGAGATCCACCACGGCGGCATGCAAATCCTGCAGCACGACAACGTCGCGCGCATCGCGGTCGGCATGGACAACCACATGGACACCGTCGGCTTTTCCAGCACCGATGGCAAGACGTGGACCCAGATGCCGGCAACGACCGTCGGCAAGTCCTTCGAACCGCTGGCCATCAGCCGTGACGGCAAGCTGCTGTACGCGTTGTCGAGCATCGACGGCGGTCCCAACGCGCTGGTTTCCTGCAACCTCGACGGCAGCGACCGCGAAGTGCTGGCTTCCGATCCGTTCTCGTCCGTCACCGACGTGATGTGGAATCCCGAAAGCGGCGTGCCGATCGCGGCCGTGTTCGGCGCCGGCGGCCGTCCGACGGTGAAATACCTCAACAACGACGTGTACGCGCAGATCATGCGCGCGCTGTCCGCCGGCCAGCCGAACGACCTGGTGTCGATGGACGGCGCCAGCACCGATGGCGCAACGTTGCTGATCAGCATCAAGGGCGACCGCAATCCGGGCGACTTCGCATTGTTCGAGCGCAACGGCATGCACGCGCGTCCGTTGTATCCGGTGCTGCCCTGGATCAAGCCCGCCGACATGCCCGCGCGCATGCCGGTCCGCTTCAAGGATCGCGCCGGCATCGAACTGGCGGGTTTCCTGACGCTGCCCAACGGCAGCAACCGGAAGAACCTGCCGCTGGTGCTGATTCCGCACGGCGGCCCGATCGGTCCGTCGGACAGCTGGTTTTACGATCCGTGGGCGGCGCTGCTGGCCAACCGCGGCTACGCGACCCTGCAGATCAACTACCGCGGCTCCGGCGATCGCGGCCACAACTTCGAGCGTTCGGGCTACAAGCAGTTCGGCTCCGGCATCCAGGACGACCTGATCGATGGCGTGAAGTGGGCCATCGCGCAAGGTTATGTCGATCCCAACCGCGTCTGCGTGTTCGGCGGCAGCTTCGGCGGCTACTCGTCGCTGATGCAGCCGATCCTCGCGCCCAAGCTGTACAAGTGCGCGATCGACTACGCAGGCGTGTACGACTGGCGCATCGGCATGGACAAGAGCGACACGCGCCGCATCAAGCTCGGCCGCACCTATTTCGACGAGGCCATCGGCACGCGCGAAGACGCGTACGCGATCTCGCCAGTCAGCATGATGGACAAGTTCAACGTGCCGGTGCTGATCGCGCACGGCAAGGACGATCCGCGCGTGCCGTACGAAAACGCGACCGACTTGCGCTCGGCGCTGGACAAGGCCAACAAGCCATACGAATGGCTGGCCGAACCCAAGGAATTGCACGGCTTCGCCAGCGAGGCGCACAACGAGGAACTGTGGAACACGATCCTGCCCTTCCTCGGCAAGTACATCGGCGCCGGCAATGCGGCGCCTGCGACGCGCACCGCGCCGAAATAGCGGCGCAGCGTTTCACGAAACAGTGGAAGCCCGGCGCGAGCCGGGCTTCGCGCGTTAGCATGGCATCATGGCCAGCGACGACTTCGCGCGCAACCGGTTGGGCGATGCCTCCAGCCCGTACCTGCGCCAGCACGCGGACAACCCGGTGCATTGGCAGCCTTGGGACGATGCGGCGCTGACCCGCGCACGCGATGCTGACACGCCGATCCTGCTTTCGATCGGCTACAGCGCCTGCCACTGGTGCCACGTGATGGCACATGAGTGTTTCGAGAATCCGGCCATCGCCGCGGCGATGAACCGCGGATTCGTCAACATCAAGCTCGACCGCGAGGAGCGTCCCGACATCGACCGCGCGTACCAGCTGGCGCACCAGGCACTCAGCGGCCGCGGCGGCGGCTGGCCGCTGACCGCGTTCCTCGATCCGCAGGATCTTTCGCCGTTCTACATCGGCACGTATTTTCCGCCTGCGCCGCGCCATGGCCTGCCGGGTTTCCCCGAAGTGCTGCGGCGCGTGCGCGAATACTTCGACCAGCATCGCGGCGAACTGCGTGCGCAGGCGGCGCAACTGCGCGACTGGCTGCAACACGCGCACGTTGGCGCATCCGAATCGACAGTCGACGCCGGCGCCGTGCGGGCTGCAGCGATGCAACGCATCGCCGCGCGATTCGACGCCCGATACGGCGGCAACGCGGGCGCGCCCAAGTTTCCGCGCGCGACAGAACTGGAATGGCTGCTGGATATCGGCGGCACGAATCCCGCTGCAACCGGAATGGCGCAACTCACGCTCGCCAACATGGCGAAGCGCGGTTTGCAGGATCACTTGGGCGGCGGATTCTTCCGCTACTGCGTGGACGCGGACTGGACGATCCCGCACTTCGAAAAGATGTTGTACGACAACGCGCAGTTGTTGCCAGCATATGCACGCGTCACTGCCGGCGAAAACACCGATGCGGGGCTGCGCGTCATTTCCGCCGCCGCCGCGCACGGCATCATTGGATGGCTCGCGCGCGACATGACCGCGCCGAACGGCGCGTTCTGCAGCTCGCTCGATGCGGACAGCGAATACGAGGAAGGCAAGTACTACCTGTGGACGCGCGACGAAGTGCGCGGCGCACTGGACGAAGCGGATTGCCCGCTGGCGGAAGCGGCGTTCGGGCTGGATGCGCCGCCGAATTTCGAGGGCCGCGCGTGGCATCTGCTGCGCGCCGTGCCAACCTGCGTGCTGGCCGAACGGTTCGAGCAGGCGCCCGGGGAAATCGCGGCGCGGTTCGACATCATCCGTCGCCGCCTGCTCAACGTCCGCTCCGCACGCGTTCCACCCGCGCGCGACGACAAGATTCTCACCGCATGGAACGCACTGGCGATTTCCGGCCTTGCGCGCAGCGCGAGATTGCTGGACGACGCGCGTTGCGCGGGCATGGCGCGCAGTGCACTGGGCGCGCTGCGCAAATCGGTCTGGCTCGACGGGCAGCTCCATGCCAATGCCGCGGAACCCGCGTGGCGCATCCCCGGTTTTCTCGACGACCACGCGTTTCTTTTGGACGCACTGCTCGAAACCCTGCAGCTCGCGTTCGACCCGCGCGATCTCGAATGGGCCATCGCGCTCGCCGATGCGCTGCTGGACAAGTTCGACGACGAAACTTCCGGCGCCTTCCGCTTTTCGACGCCGCAACACGCCACGCCGCTGCCCTTCCAAGAAAACTGGACCGACGACGCGCTGCCGAACGGCAGCGCCGTCGCGATCCGCGCCTTGCTGCGGCTGGGCCATCTCGTCGGTGAAGCGCGTTATCTCGATCGCGCGGCGCGCGCATTGGACTCCGCGACGGGTGCATTGAACCGTTATCCCGATGCGTGCCCCACGCTGCTGCGCGCGCTGGATGAATCCGCCCATCCGCGTCCGCAAGTCGTGATTCGTTGTCCCGCTGCACGCTCGGCGGCTTGGCAAGCGTCCTTGCGTTCCGCATTGCGTGATGCCGGCGTCGCGCCGGGCGGCGATCCCGTCGATGCGTTCCTGATTCCGGACGACGCAACGAATCTGCCCGGCGTGCTAGCCACGCGCGAACCCCGCGGCGACGGCGCCGCCTACGTATGCTCGGGATCGGTTTGCCAGGCGCCCGTCATGTCGCCGGACGCGCTTGCCGATTCACTGCGCGCAGCGACGTCGAACTGACGTTTCACAACACCACCGGCTTGTCGGGCAATTCGTTGCGGCGGCCCGGACCGGGCGGCAGGTACAACTCCAGCAGGTTGTGCGTGGCGATGATGCCGTCCAGCGCGCCCTCCTTCCAATGCTCCTGCCGGAATTGCTCGCTCATGAAACCGATGATGCGCTCCCACGAGCCTTCCGGCACGCGCGCGGCCACGCCGCGATCGGGAATGATCTCGATGGTGTAGTCGCCCAGCAGCACGTAGATCAAAATGCCCGTACGGCGTTCGGTATCCCACACCTTCAGTTCGCCGAATACGCTTTCCGCGCGCGCGCGGACGCGGCGCCCGCCCAGCAGGTAGCGCGCGGGCAGGCGCGCCTCGACCGCGAAGCAGATTTCGCCGTCGTGCCTCACTTCACCGGCCGCGATCGCGTCCTGGATTTCCTGCATCGCGGCAGGCGGAAACGCCCGGCTCGCGGGTGCGTGGAACCAGTGCCGCAACCATCGCATCGCGTCCATCACCAGCTCCCTGAAGCACCGCCGCCACCGGTGCCGCCACCGCCACCGGAAAATCCGCCGCCTCCGCCGAAGCCACCCCCGCCGAAGCCGCCGCCACCGAAACCGCCACCGCCAAAGCCGCCCCATCCGCCGAAGCCGCCGCGCCGCGCGAAGGTGCCGCCCGCGCCACCGACGAAACCGAACAGCAATCCGATCACGCCGAACGCGATCCCCAGCAGCCACAGTCCACTGAACACCCAAGCCAACGCTCCGGTCAGCGCGCCCATCGCACCCGCGCGCGGCACGCGCGGCAGCCGGCCGAACATCCCGCGCGCCCACACCATCACGAACCCAGCGACCAGCAGGCCGGTGAACCAGTCCTGCCCGTGCGCCACACCGCCCGTATTGCGCTGCGGGCCTTGCAACGGCGGCGGCAGCGGTTCGCCGTCGATCAGCTTCGTCAACGCGCCGATCGCATCGTCCAGGCCGCCGTAGAAATCGTTCACGCGGAACTTCGGCGACATGTATTCGCGGATGATGCGCGACGCCGCGGCGTCGGGAATCGCGCCTTCGAGGCCGTAGCCGGTTTCGATCATCGCGCGATGATCGTCCTTCGCCACCACCACCAGCACGCCATCATCGACGTTCTTGCGGCCGATCTTCCACTGGTCGAAAACGCGCGTCGCGTAATCGACGATGTCTTCGGGTTGCGTGGTCGGCAGCATCAGCACCACGACCTGTGCGCCCTTGCGTTGTTCCAACGCGGCCAGCTGCGATTCCAGTTGCTGCGTCTGCTGCGCGGTGAGCGTGCCGGTGAGATCGGTGATGCGCGCCTTCAGTGCCGGCACCGCGACGTCAGCGTGCGCGACGCCTGCGAGCGCGAACAACACGCCCGCAAGCAACATCCAGCGATGAAGTGCGTTCTTCACGCTGCGCTCAATGCGCGCTCGACGCGGGCGCAGGCGCGGACGACGCACCGAAGTCCACCTTCGGCGCGGTCGAAATCGCGGCCTCGTTATCGACCTTGAAGTTGGGTTTCACCTTGTACCCGAATGCCTTCGCGGTCAGGTTGACGGGAAATCCGCGGATGTAACTGTTGTAATCCTGCACCGCCTGCACATAGCGGTGGCGAGCGACGGTGATGCGGTTCTCGGTACCTTCGAGCTGCGCCTGCAGGTTCTGGAACAGCCCGTCGGCCTTCAGGTTCGGATAGTTTTCCGACACCGCCATCAGGCGCGTCAGCGCGCTGGAAAGTTCGCCCTGCACCGCCTGGTATTTCGCGAGCGAGGCCGCGTCGTCGGCGTTCACCGTCACCTGCCCGACCTTGGCGCGTGCTTCGGTGACTTCGCGGAACACCTGTTCCTCGTGCGCGGCATAGCCCTTCACCGTCGCGACCAGATTCGGCACCAGGTCGGCGCGGCGCTGGTACTGGTTGATCACTTCCGACCACGCGGCCTTGACCGCCTCGTCCTTGGTCTGGATCTGGTTGTAGCCGCAGCCCGACAGCAGGCCGCAGGCAAGCAGCAACGCGAAACACGCGGCAACGAGCCGGACAGCGCGCATGGGAGTTCTCCGTGCCAGTCTGGGCGGTGATTGCAGCATGCGCGGCAAGTCTGCGCAACGGCAGTGCGGGCGTGGCTAGAACGCGCGCGGAATCAATATCACGCCCCAGATCACCAGCACGTTGATCATCAACAGGAACACCGCCGCCGAACCCATGTCCTTGGCGCGCCCGGCGATTTCATGGAGTTCGGGCCAGAGCTTGTCGACCAGGCATTCAAGGGCGGAATTCAACATCTCCGCGGCGAGCACCGGCAGCAGCGATCCGGCCAGCAGTGCCTTCTCGATCACGCCGTCGCCCAACCACAAGCCGATGGGAAACAGGATCACCAGCAGGATCACTTCGAGACGGAACGACGCCTCGATGCGCCAGCCGGCGCGCAACCCCTTGAGCGACCAGATCAATGCCAGCCAAATCTGGCGCGGTCCGCGATTGATGTTGCTGGGCATCGACGCTCCCCGTGCCGCATTGCGCAGTGCGCTCAGGATGCCAACCGCTTGTGCGGTTCGCTGATGATCTTCTTGTTGCAGACCGTCACGCTGCCGACCATCAGCAATCGCAGGTCGCGGATGAGGTAATCGGCCAGCGCTTCGTCGGAAATGTCGTCACCGTCGATGTCCAGCCGGAAATCCCAACCCTTGAGGCCGCCGCCGTTGCTGAAGGCGATTTCGAAGTCGAACTGGACGCGCTTCTGTTCCACGAATTCCGGACCGGCGGCGAAGGCGCGTATGATGCCACGGCCGCCACCGGACGTCCTGCCCTATACAGGAGCACGCAGCCCATGCCGCGCAAGATCACGCCCTGGTTGTTGCTGATTCCGTTCATCGCGCTGTTGTGGGTGCCGTTCTACAACCGCAGCGCGCCGTCGGTTGCGGGATTCCCGTTCTTCTACGTCTGGCAGTTCGCGTGGGTCGTGCTGGCCGCGCTGCTGACGTGGATCGTCCACCGCGGGTCGCGCGCATGAGCGGTGTCCGATTCGACGCCACCGCGCTCGGCGTCTTCGCGTTCTTCTTCGTGCTGATCACGGTGCTGGGATTCGTCGCGGCACGCTGGCGGCGCGGCGATCTCTCGCAGTTGCACGAATGGGGCCTCGGCGGTCGCCGCTTCGGCGCATTCGTCACCTGGTTCCTGCTGGGCGGCGACCTCTACACCGCGTACACGCTGATCGCGGTGCCGGCGCTGGTGTACGCGGTCGGCGCCTACGGATTCTTCGCGTTGCCGTACACCGTGTTCGTGTATCCGCTGGTGTTCCTGACGATGCCGCGCCTGTGGAACGTCTGCCGCAAGCACGGCTGGATCACCTCGGCCGATTTCGTGGAAGGCCGCTACGGCAGCCGCGGCCTCGCTTTGGCGGTCGCGGTCACCGGCGTGCTCGCGACGATGCCCTACATCGCGCTCCAGCTCGTGGGCCTCGAGAAGGTGTTCGAGGCGATGGGCCTCGGTGTGCTCGGCATCGGACGCGAAACGCCGCTGATCATCGCGTTCGTGATCCTGGCGCTGTACACGTATTCGAGCGGCCTGCGCGCGCCGGCGCTGATCGCGTTCGTCAAGGACGCGATGCTCTACGTCACCGTGATCGCTGCGGTGGTGATTATCCCGATCAAGCTGGGCGGCTACGGCGCAGTGTTCGATGCCGCGGGAAAAGCCTTCGCCGCGAAAGGCGGCGACACCGGCGTGTTGCTGAAGCCCGACCAGTACTGGTCGTTCGCGACGCTCGCGTTGGGTTCGGCGTTCGCGCTGTTCCTGTACCCGCACGCGACCACCGCGACGCTGTCGGCCGACGGCCCGCAAACGATCCGCCGCAATGCGGTGTGGCTGCCCGCGTACAGCGTGATGCTGGGGCTGGTCGCACTGCTCGGCTACATGGCGCTGGCCGCGCACATCGACGTCAAGGACGGTTCGATGGCGGTGCCGGCGCTGATCAACGCGAGTTTTCCGCCGTGGTTCGCCGGCTTCTGTTTCGCCGCGATCGCGCTGGGTGCGCTGGTGCCCGCGGCGATCATGTCGATCGGCGCGGCGAACCTTTTCACCCGCAACATCTGGCGGCCGTATGCCAACAGCCAGTTGTCCAACGCGCAGGAATCGCGGATCGCCAAGAATATTTCGTTGCTGGTGAAGTTCGGCGCGCTGCTGGCGGTGCTGTACCTGCCCACGAAATTCGCGATCGACCTGCAACTGCTGGGCGGCATCTGGATGCTGCAGATTTTCCCGGCGGTGGTCTGCGGCCTGTTCACGCGCTGGCTGCGCGCGCCGGCGCTGTTGCTCGGCTGGCTGGCCGGCATGGTGCTCGGAAGCGCTCTCGCTTATGCGCAAGGCTTGAAGCCGGTGTACACGTTCGTGTTCGACGATGCGCACTACGGCATCTACATCGGATTGCTGGCGCTGGTACTGAACTTCGTCGTCTCGATTCTCGCCACGCCCGTCGCGGCGTTATTCAAGCGCGAAGGCCGGCCGGACCGCACGCAGGCGATCGAATACGATGACGCGACTGCAGGTTAAGCGCGGCTGATCGGCAACGTTACTAAGCTCGTCATTCCCGACTGCTCTTATCGGGAATCCAGCGACTTTGCTCGTCATCCGGAACCGTGCAGCCATATCCGGACCGGCAAAGACACTGGATTCCCGCTTTCGCGAGAATGACGGCGTCAAAAGGATTCTTCGGAATCCGACCCGTGCCGTACTACCCGCCCACATCAATCTTGACTCCGTTGCCGGAGCGGTTGAACGCCGGCACGGTCGTGCTCTTCAGGCTCGCGAATGCCGTGCGCGTCGCAGCGAGCTTTGCCTGCAGGTCGGCGAAGTTGTTGCGTTGCGCGACGGTCGGTTCGTAGTCCGACCCGCCGGCGGTGTTCTGGATGCCCTGCCCGACGCGGCCCGCCAGCCAACGCAGATTCCAGTACATCCGGAACGGCGTCGAGTATTGCTTGTCGTCGCCGAGCCGCGCTTCGGGGCTGACCAGCTGATCCTCGACCGCCAGGATTTGCGCATCCAGTTGCCGCAACGCATCGGCCGTTGCGCCCGAAGCGTGCGTCTTCAGTTGGTCCTCGATCTGCTTGCGCCACCGCTCCATGGCGTTGACCATTTCCGATGTCTCGCTGATCGCGTCGGCGATCTGCACCTGCAGCGCGGTCGAATCGGCCAGCACCGCGTCGCTCGCCTTGATCTTGGGATCCTTCACTACCGTGAAAGGCTGCGTATAGCTGCGGCCGTCGACGGTCAGCCGCACCTGATAGTTGCCCGGCGCTGCGATCGGCGTGCCGGTATGCGGGTCGATGCCCCAATGGATGATGCTGCGATACGTCTTGCCCTGGTAACGCGGCTCGTCCCAGATGTGCGGATTTTCGGGCGGCGTCGTGAGCAGCTTTACATCGGCCGGCGTGTCGTAGAAAAGGTCCCAATAAGCGCCATTAAGCCCTTGGTGTGCCTTCAGTTTTTCGGTGCGGATCGGCTTGCCTTGCGCGTCGAGGATTTGTAGTTGCACCGGGTCTTTGGACGCCTTCGCGAGATAGAACTGGAATTGCGGTCGTGCCGGCTGGGCCTCGGTCGGATAGGCACCGCGCGCCTGCCGATACACCTCGCTCGGTTTGAACAGTCGCGTCGCGCCACTGTCCGGCTGATCCGGACTGCTGGTCTGCTCGAACGTCGCGATGTCCGGCAGGATGAAATCGCCGCGGCCGTAGGTGGACACGTCTACGTCGTGCATGTGCGGCTGGATGTTGATCCACGTGACCGGCGATGGCGGCAGTCCCTTGCGGAATCGCATCCAGTGCCGGCCGTTGTCCATCGTGTACCAGAACGCATGGCCGGTGCCCGCGAACAGCATGCCTTCGCGGTTCGGGTTTTCGGCGACGCTCAGCGTATAATCGAGCGGATTGTCGGACGGCAGGTTGCCGCTGATGTTCTTCCAGGTCTTGCCGTAGTCGGTGGTCTCGAGGATGTACGGCTTGTGGTCGCCTTCGCCCGCAAAACGGAAATCCACCGCGATGTACGCGGTACCCGCGTGGAAATGCGACGGTGAAATCTGGTTGATGTTGCCACGCGGCGGCAGGTGCAGGTTCGCGGTGACGTCGACCCACTGTGGTTGGCCTTGCGACTCGGCATCTTTCGTGTACCAGACCTTGCCGTCGTTGGTGCCCGCCCACAGCAGGCCACGCTCGATCGGCGAGAACGCCAGCGACCAAACGAGCGCGCCGAAATACTGGCCGAGATTGTCCTGCATGATGCCGCCGCTCGGAACGATCAGCGACGGATCGCGCGTCGACAGGTCGGGGCTGAACTCGGTCCACGAATGGCCCTTGTCGGTCGTGCGCAGCACCATCTGGCAGCCGTACAACACGCTGTCTGGATCGAACGGATCGATCGCGAGCGGCGGCGTCCAGTGGCAACGGTACTTCAGCTTGTCGGGCGGCGAATCCAGTCCGACGATGGAGGGCGACACCGAATGCGGCGTGCCCTGCGCGAGGTCAAAGCGGTACAGCTCGTTGCCGTAGCACGACGACCACACGATGTCCGGATCGCCCGGCTCGGGAATCGTGAATCCCGATTCGCAGGCATTCGGAAAATACTGATAGGTCGGCGCTTCCTCGTTCGGCCCTTCGAAGCCGCTGCGATCCGGCGGCGTCTTCGGTTCGCCGTTCGGCCCGAGCGCCCAGCCTTTCGGCGGCGGCGCGGCCTTCGGATACTTTGCGAGCAGTTCCTTGTTGACCTTGGGTTTGCTTCCCGGCCGATCCTCGTCTTCATCGAAGTACCGCTCGAAATCTTGACCCTGCGGCATGAACGCGTCTTTCGGCAAAAGTCCGTTGCCGCTCGGCTGCGAAAGGTCGCTGGAAATGCGCCAGCCGCCATCGTCCTGCCGGTTGCCGTAAATCCAGTACGGCACCTGGTCGTCGCTCGCGACGTGATAGAGCTGTCCGTTCGGGAGCGCGACGTGAATCGCCGTGCCGGCGCCGGTCGCGATGTTGGCGCCGCCGTCGTCGGTGAGCACGTAATGCGCGGGATCGGTAGGATCGATCCAGCCATCGTGGCAATCGCCGCAGGACGCAGCACCCAGCGGTTTCACGTTCTTGCCGCCTTCGCCCGAAAAAGTCTTTCCGCCGTCGCTGGAATAATGATCGCCGCTGTTCAGCACCAACACGCCGTCGGCATCCTTGGGATTGGCCTCGATGAAGATGTAGTAGCCGGCGCGCATGATGAGGTTGCGATCCCAACTCACGACCTTCCACTGGCCGCCACCGTCGTCGCTGCGCCACACCGAACCCTGATCTCTGGTCTGGATCAATGCGTACATGCGCTGCGGATTCGACGGCGCGATGGTCACGTCGATCTTGCCGAGCGGCGGCTTCGGCAATCCGTTCGCTTCGTCGAGATGCGTCCAGGTCTGGCCGTTGTCGTGCGAGATGTAGACGCCGCTGCCGGGGCCGCCGCTCAGTTCGGCCCACGTACGCACGCTGAACTGCCAGGTGCCGGCGAGTACGGTGTCGGGATTGGCGGGATCCATGCTGAGCCCGCTGCAGCCGGTCTCTTCGTTGACGAACAGCGTCTGCCTCCAGGTCTTGCCGCCGTCGGTGGTGCGGAATACGCCGCGCTCGTGCTGCGGGGCCGCGCCGGAACCTTCGGCGCAGACCAGCACGGTGTTGGTGTCCTTCGGATTGATGAGGATGCGCGCGATGCGGCCGGTCTTCGGCAAGCCCAAGTGCTTCCAGGTCGCGCCGCCGTCGGTGGACTTGTACACGCCGTCGCCCACGATGTCGCTGGGACGGATCGTCCACGGCTCGCCGGTGCCCACCCACACCGTCTCATGATCGGCCGGTGCAATCGCGATGGCCCCGATCGCGGACGTGTCCTGTTCGTCGAAAATCGGCATGAAGGTATGCCCGCCATCGGTGGATTTCCACAGGCCACCCGAAGCGGAACCGAGGTAGTACGTCGAGTAGTCGCCGGGAATGCCCGCGACCGAAGCGACGCGTCCACCGGCCGGCGGTCCCATGTAATGGAATTGCAGCGGCGGCGGAGTCGTCGTCTTCTGCGGATGCGCGGCGTCGCGCGATTGCGCGAACACCGGACCCGCCAGCGCGACGCACAGCGCTGCCAGAATGATCGAAGCAACACCGTGCGCATTCATTCGCATGTGCATAGTCCCATCCTCTCGGCATCCCGAATCCACCAGCGTGCTACCGGTCAAGCATTCAACACAGTGCCAGAAGTAGCAACCCGAACCAAAAGGCCAGCAAGTAAGCGAATGGCCTATGGCTCAATGAGGCAGAATCATCGAAAGTAACAGGTTGCCGCCCGCACCACGGAATCCGCATGCAATCCTTGCGTCCCGCTGCCCTGCCCCTGGCCCTGTCGCTGGCCGTCGCCGCACCGCTCGCGCTCGCGCAACAAACCGGCGGCGCGCAATCCACGCCCCAGCCACAAGACCAGTCCACAAAAACGCTGCCGACGATCGACGTCAAGGGCAGGAAGCCCTACGACTGGCGCAAGTACGTCAAGGCCAAGCTGAAGTACCAGATGGCCGAGGTGTCGGATACCCAGATCACCGTGACCAAGAAGGCCACGGTCACACACCTCGACCTGCAGCCGACGGTGGTCGGCAACAACCTCGATCAACTGTTCGCGCGCTCGCCCGGCGTGCTGGTGTCGGAGCAGCCGACGCCGACGCAGTTCAACCTGAGCTACCGCGGCCTCGGCAATCCGCAGGAATCGGAATACGTGCTGGTGATGCAGGACGGCATTCCGCTGGAATCGGACTGGATCGGCTTCCCGACGCTGTACGCGATGCCGCTTTCGAGCAGCATCGCCGACGTCCAGTTGATCCGCGGCGGCGCCAGCCTGCTGTACGGGCCCGAGCCCGCGCCCGTCATCAACATGGTGTCGAAACGCCCGAAGCCGGGCACGCCGTTTTCGATGAGCACCGAGCAGGTCATCGGCGATCACGGGTTGTACTCCACCTACAACGTGCTGGAAGGCAGCGCCGGGCGTTGGACGTATCGCGCCGATGCGGGCTACGTGCGCAGCGACGGCACGCGCCAGAACGCGCAATCGCAGATGCGCCAGGCCGACCTGTACGTCGAATACCGTCCCAACGACCAGCAATACACGTGGCTGGACGTGCACGCGATCGACGCCGATTCCGGCGACGCGGGCCGCATGAGCCAAGCGCAATGGCTGGTGAATCCGGAAGCCACGCCGACGCCGTGGAACCGCGACTGGGTCGATCGCTACCAGATCGTGTTGGGCCATCAGCAGGAATGGGCCAACGGCTGGCTGTTCATCGGCAAGCTGTGGGCGGGTTACCAGGATCTCGCCAGCCGCGCCGCGAACGGCGCGACGGCGCCGGACCTCGCGCCGCAACCGCCGCCGTCCAGCACCACGCTGCAGGACGAGCAATTCCGCACGCAAGGCGTGGACCTGCGCGTGCGCAAGAAATGGGGACAGGGCAATGCCTTCACCGCGGGCGTGGTCGCGTTCCACGGCAACGATCCGTTCCGGCAGTGGACCGACACCGACTTGTACGTCGATCGCCACGACCGCGACGGCACGCCGCGCCTGCGCCAGAAGCGCCAGTCGGATTACTACGCCGTGTTCGCCGAAAACGTGTTTCGGCTGCCGCACGAAATCCACATCGTGCCGTCGATCCGGCTGGAACGCGAACGCGTCGCGGTGAATGAAAGCATCCGCCCGCCGTTCCTCACCCGTCCGCTGATCAACGAATCCGATTCGCGCACGGTGCCGCTGTTCGGCCTCGGCATCGGCAACGATTTCGGCAAGGGCAACGAAACCTATTTCAACGTGTCCAAGGGCTGGCGCCCGCTGCGCTACTTCGACATGGCCTCGCCGTTCGCCAACGTGGTGCCGGGCCACGCGCCCGATCCCTCGAAGTCGCTGTCGTGGGAAGCCGGCATGCACGGCGCGCCGGTGACCGGCCTGTACTACGACGCCAGCGTGTTCTGGATCGACTTCAAGAACCGCATCGAGGCGCAGCACATCAACGCCACCGACGTCATCGAGGTCAACAGCGGCGATACCCGCAGCCGCGGCTTCGAAGGCGAAATCAACTACGACTTCCTCGCGCCGACCGCATTGGCGACGAAAGGCGAACACCTGGAAGGCTTCTTCAACGTCAGCCTGTTGAACGCGCGCTTCACCAGCAGCGTCATTCCCGGACAGGTCGGCAAGATTCCCGCGTACGCACCGCGCTACCTCGCCAAGGCCGGCATCACCTGGCGCGTGGACCAGAAATACAAGGCCAGCCTGACCGCAGTGTCGTCGGCCGCGCAGTACTGGCAGGATTCCAACCAGCCGATTGGCAGCGGCGCGACCTTCATTCCCGCGAAGATTTCCGCATACACCGTGGTCGATTTCGCGAGCGACTGGCAAGTCACGCCGTGGCTGAAACTGCTCGCCGGCATCAGCAATCTCACCGACCGTCGCTACTACGACCGCGTGTGGCAAACCGGCCTCGAACCAGCCTACGGCCGCACGTGGTATGCGGGGTTCGAGTTGAAGATGTAGGTGACGGGAGTTCCTTGTCTCACCCGGAACGCTTGCGAAACCGGTTCAAAGAGAGCAGGTCCGGCTTGGGAGCCACCACAAGCCCGATGACCCATCCCAGGTAAAAGCGAAAATCGATGGCATATTCACTCCATGTGTAGGCACGCAATGCCTTGACTGCGAACAACGAGAGAAACGCCTGGATGACTCCGGTCGAAACCAGCCACACGATGGCAATCGCCAACGTCAGCCTTGTACAGCGCGAAAATGCGATATCTTCGGGGTATCTTCGCATCACACAATACCCACCAAAGAGCACGCAAACGCAAGGTACGACTGTAGTAATCGTGTCGATTGCATTCCAATCGAATACAGGGCCGACAAGGCCAATGGAAGCCAATGCCATCAGCATGATGGCCCAGCGTATCCATCGCGACTGGCGCGCATAGACCCAGGCAAGCGTGACGACCAGCGGAATCCAGGACCACTGGAATACTTCTGAAATGGCGTAGACGAGACCGAGGCTTTTGCCCGCGTGTGCTTCTCCTCCGGATGTAAAGGCGACGATCGCATCGTGTGCAAAGACCGCCAAGATAGCCAGGCCAAATGCCGACACGGTCAAGTGCGTCGGCGTCCGGTCCTTGTGCACGATATGGAGCCGCATCATCCGCAGCCGCTCCATCAACGGCTCAACGAAAAAAGCGACGATGGCGCCGACCAGCAAGGCGGATGCGACCGTGCCCCAACTGAAGTGCTGGGCGATTTGCAGGAAGCCTTGCCAGATGAATTCCGGCGCGACAGCGCAAATGGCTACCCAGACTGCGAACAGCAGCGCGTGAATGATGCTCGCATAGACGGCCGCACCGCCTGCCGCGGGCACGGCGTCGACCCCGGCGCCGCCTTCGCGTTCGGGTAACGCGTTCTCTTTTCCAGCTGACGGCAGTTCCACTGCTGACGCCCCTCATTCCGCACGTTCGAAGGATTACCTTGCCGGAAAATCAACGATGTTGAGATTCAGCGGGAAACGGTCCGTTTCCGCGATCGGCTTGGCCAACCGTTTACCCCACTGCCCCGTCAGCACGTCCGACTTTTCGAAAGCTTCCACGTCGATCTGTCCAGACAGATCGAAGCGGTCGATCACGTAGGGCAAGCCATCCGATGCGAGTGCCGAGGGACTGTCCATGACGTGGATGTGCAGGTGCGGCGCGGACGTGTTGCCGGAGTTGCCGAGTTCGCCGATGACTTCGCCGGCCTTGACGTGATCGCCCCGCTCCACCCGGACCGTGCCTTTCCTGAGATGCGCGTAGAACACGTACAGTCCGTGTCCCATGTCGATGATCACGTGGTTGCCGTCGACCGTTCGCAGCGTGATCTTCGTGGGATCGGGAAGCTTGCCGGGCGGCTGGTCGGGAAGATCGTCCAGCGCATCGACCACCGTGCCGTCCGCCACTGCGTACACTTTCGCGCCGTAATCCAAGTAGTGGTTGACGTCGGCGGGATCGCCTTGCACAAATTCGCCCTTCGCGTTCACCCGCATCCAGTCGATCGCGAAACGCTGCGCATCGTAAAGACTGCCGTTGACGCCCTGGAACGAGCCGCGATGGACGATGCCGCTGTTGCAACAACCATTGGCGGCCACCCAGCCCGGTCCGCGCAGAGGCGGCGCAAGCACCGGCAATGGTGCGCGGGCGACGTCGACCCTGCCGGCGACGTATTCCAGCGGCGTCGCCGGCGTCGTCGGCCCCGGATTGACCGCGCCGAGCAAACGCAAGCGCTGGGTGATGGCACGCGGCACCGCGTCGGGCTCGAGCGCGAGTTCGACATAGAAAAGCCGGCTCGCGCCGAACGGAATCACCGCGGAATCGGCGGGCGCGGGTTTCAGTGTGCGCAAGCTGGCGACCAGAGACGATCCTGTATATGACGCGAGCACGTGTGAGGGATGATCCGCGTCGAGTACGTCGATCCGCTGCAACGTGGCGGCTGCCGGCTTGGTATTGGCAAGCTCCAGTTCGTACACCACGTGCACGAGTCCATCGGTGCCTGGCACTGCGACGTGCCGCGTCCCGAGCGGTTGCACCACCACCGGCGTGAAGGTGTCGTCGGGCAGCGCGGGTGTGGCGGAGTGCGCGCGCATCGCCTTTGGCGCCCCGGCGACAGCTGGGCCCGCAGCGATGAACGATGTCGCTGCAAGCGCGTAACCCGACATGGACACGAAACCGACGAGAAGCCGCCGCCGCATCCGCCAGAACGACTGCACACCTGCTGTGGTCATGTCAGTGCATCCCTTGTGCGCGTGAGTGCTTCGAGGTTGATGCGGCTTGGATGTGCGCGTCAGGCGCGTGTCGCTCCCCGAAAGCTGTGCGCGCACAGACCGAAGCCGTTGAGGCGAGCAAATACTACGCCCATTGCGCCTGCACGGCGGAGGTCGCGCGAGCGACCCTCGCAGGACAGCGCGTCGCACCATCAAGCAGGAACGTACGTCAACCTGATCACGTCATCGACGATCACATCGCTGGCCACGAGGCGCAGCCGCGGCCGGGGGCCGGCGAAGAAGGGCTTGCCGCGACCCAGCACGACGGGGTGCAGGTAGATTCGATACTCGTCGATGAGGCCAAGCCCGGTCAGGCTTTGCGCCAGACCGGGTCCTGCGACTTCGATTTCCCCGGCGAGCTTCGTCTTCAGTCCGCGTACCGCGGCCTCGATGTCATCGGCAACGAGACTGGCGTTCGGACCGACCGATTCCAGCGAGCGCGACACGACCCACTTCGGCCGGCTCCGCCAAACCATCGCGTACTCGCATTCGTTCGCGTCCCACTCAGGACGACCTTCGTCCCAATAACGCATGACCTCGTACATGCCGCGCCCGTACAGCATGCCCGTCAGCCCGCGCACCCGTTCCGTGAAGTGACGAAACAGCGCCGGATCAGGAGGCCCGAATGCCTGGTGGTCGACGTAGCCGTCCAGGGACTGGTTGAGTTCGTACACAAGCTTCGCCATGGGAACGTTCCCTTCAGGATCTTCACGATGGCCTCAGCTAACGACCAGCTTCCGCCATCGATCCAAAGCCGACCTCAACGACCTACAAGGCCATGACGTTTTGGCGCAATGTAGCGCTCTACGCTTTCAGCGCGCCCCTAACCATGAGGTCCAAGACCTTACCGCCGGGCACCAGGCTGATCGACGCATGGCGATGGGCCAAGGCAACGGGGACGATCGCGCTGTCATAAAGATCCATTTCAAAATGCCGAATTAGGTCGCACGCTTGGCGAATGAGGTGGCCATATCGACCCAACTCAACCTTCGCTTTGGCAAACGCCTGTCCACCGCCCTCGAATGCCTTGTTCGCAAACGGGTACGGAATAGCAAAATTGAAAATTCTACCCCGCTCGGTTTTGAAAAGAAAATCTTGGCCATAGTAGGTCTCATTACCGAAATTAGCAGCCGGTGAATCTGCACCAGTGATGTAGTCGTTCCTATACTGATCATCGATCACACGCAGCGTACCCGCCCGAATATGCCTTTCAATGAGTTTGGCGTGATCCATCAGGCCGCCTGTCTTTTGGAGCCCGAGAACGAGCATATTGCGCAATCCACGCCGGGACAGCTCGGTGTTGATCCTGTGAATCAAGCGCTGTAATCGTTGTGAAAGCTTCGCAGGCTCTCCGAAGATGGCCAGTGGCCCATCGACTACAAAAGTCAAATCAGCGAGCCTAGTCACGTCACCACGCTCGACCTCAAGAATGAAAGTTGCGATCATCAAGTGCTCTAGCGCATTCATCATACGCGTCATCGCGGAGCTGTTATCGCCAAAATCACTGATGCCTTCGTGCAAACGCAATGAGTCAGTTGCGTAGACTTTCGCTCCGCACCGGCGACACGTATCTACGAGTGTCTCGCCTTTGAAGACGAAGGGACCAGAATCGCACCCAAGCGAAGGGCATCGTTCTATGACGATAGGCTCTCCCTCAAGGTCAAGGAGAACCTGCGCAACCGATCGGCGCCCGCCGTCGGACGCCGCGTGGGCCAACTGGTCAAATAAGGCCGTCCGAAATCCGTCCTTAACGTTGTTCGAGCCTTTGTAGCGAATATTGCTTCCTGGCATCGTGAACGTCAGAGGGTGAGCTTCCCGGTGGATTTCGGCGACTTTGAAAGGATCGACGAATCGATTCTGCGGATCAATCAGGCCTGCGTACTTGGCCATGTTGATCAATACATGGCTAATCTTCAGAAATCCTACTTGGGTGCTAGGCAGTCGTTCGCTAATGGGTGCGTCGCTTTTGCTTGCATCTGAAGCAAGAACGTGTCGCGGTAGGAGTGGTTCGCCCGCCGGGGCGTCTACAAACATTAGCGCTAAGCGCTGAGCCTCTTCTTCGGAAGGCTGTCTTAAGTACGTGCAGTCATGTAGAAAGGCCGCGACGTCCGGATTTCGGACAAAGTCCGCGTGGCCGCCTTTGCCCGCCGTTTCACGCGCGTATGGCACCTCAGGCTCCGCCCGACGAAGTAGTAATGTCGGCAAGCTCTCGCCCCAGCTTCTCTGGGGTGAACCGATGGATCTGTGTCGGGATCACAAAGGGGGCTGACAAAGTTTTTATCCGGGCAAAGCCAACATCCTGCGCAGCTTTCAGTGATGGCAGGAAGTCACCGAAATCATAAAACTTGCCTAACGTCTTCAGTTCGTCGTCGTTGTTCAAATGGGTAACGAACCAGTTCTCAGTGTTCGCCAGAATGTTTGGGTGCACCGACGAGGGCTCTTGGGTCGCGTACACAAATGCCATGCGAGCCTTTGCGCCCTCCTTGGCGATCCTCGGCCATGTGGACGTCAACTCGGCGCCGCGACCGATCAGATTGTGTGCCTCCTCGACGTAGATGACGACATTCTGCGGCACCTCGCCCGAGTTCAGCTTGCGCATCTGCCGCTCAAACAGCTGACGTGCGATTCGCTCAGACAGTACCTCTCGAATTTCGACTGGACCCACGGACAAATCAAGGATAACGATCTTGCCAGCGTCGAGATGCGCAAGCACTTCTGCAATGACATCGCTGCTTCGTTGCGGCGAATGGTATGCAACATAGCCTTGGATTGCGCGATACCCGCCAAAGGACTGACCACGCGTGTTCTCCCGCGCCAGCATGTTGAGCAGTGCTTCCAATGTGGGATCAATAGCGGACTTCCCGCGGGTCGATGACTCCAAGCCCAAAACTGGCTGACCGGCGGCAGCCTGTTGTTGTCTAAGCGTGAGGTTGGCTCGCCTGACTTGCTCGAACCATTCACTAGCCTGCTCCAAGGTCGACTGCACCTGAGGTGCCGCAACATTGCCACCAAGCGCGTTGCTCACCTTTTGGAGCATCTTATTGCTTGACGGAATGTGCACGGTGAACCCCGTAGGCGCGGGATAACCTGCTTTGTGCAGAATGCATTGGAACACAGCCACATGCCGTTGCCAGCGGATTTGCTCGCCCCGGTCCTGCGAATCTGGGGGAGCCAATGAAGTCCCCAGAAACGCATCCAAGTCTTGACCACTGAAGGGCGGAGGATCGGCCCGGAACAATGACTGAATTAGTCCGATGGCCTGCGCGGGTTCCTGATAGAAATTGGTCCTGAGGTCTTGAAACCCTTGCGTTGTCATGGCGCGATAACGCACAACGCGATCCGCGCCAAACACATTCGCGATGGAACTCCCATCGTCCTGATGGTTCGCGTTGGCGTATTCGCCGTTAACGTCGAAGATCAGTTGGCCCACGGCAATGCCAGACTTCAATGCGGCTATGGCCACAGCAGAAACGGTGGTTTTCACCGTGTTCGACTTACCCGTGCGTGTCATACCTAGGACTGCCGTTCGACGCGCCAAAAAGTCCGCCGGTTGTATGCGTACGCTGACGCGTGCCTCTCCGGAACCACGGTGCAACCGATCAGTGGATGTGTAGCGCACCTCGCCAATGTCGATGGGAGAAGGCGTGTCTTTGAAGCCAGCCTTCAGGGCATCCTCGTGGGCTTTGGCCAGGACTTCCGGATTAATGTGATTCACGATCTGCGCTAATGCATCCCCCCGGGGCTTATACGCCCTCATACGAGATAGGCTCATAAAGTTCTCGAGATCGCTTCCGAGCCTCAACTTTCCGTCATCCATGTAGAACGTACCAAGGACTCGACAACGCATCCCGCCCCATTGCAGTTCGCTCGCGGTCATTGGGTCCAGCCCGTCGTTTACGTCTACCGGCAGCTTTTCTGTCTCCAGTCGGCGTTGATGGTGCTCGATTCGAGTACGTACCATGTCCCCATCTTGAGGCAACGTCGCGGGACCAAGAACTCGGAGCAGGACAACTTCCCTGTCAACGTCGACGGAACGCGAGAAATTGGCGGGATCGAAGCCCGCTGCAACAAGAAAGCAATTGTGAGGCAATCCGTTTACGTGTTGCTTAAAAGCGTCATTCGTTTGCACGAAACACTCGTCGTATGAAAGCCTGTAGACATATCCAACAAACGAGTCGTCGAACTTCCCAATCAACCTAGCGAGAGGATTATCCGAGAGAACCTGTTCTAGTGCGTTATCCATCATCAGTCACCCCCGTGTTGATTTCATGCCTCAACCAAATCTGCTCTACGAGTCATAGCCGGAGGCATAGGCAGCTTCAAATTTTTATAAAACAGAACCTCGCTTGCGAGCGGACGTTCGGTATGCGTGGAATATTTGAGTGAGAACACCGTCCACTTCAGTCCTGAGTAAATTCTGCGAATCTCCGGTGTGTCGTCGTATGTGACAAGCAGCGGCCGCGAAAGCGATTTGACGACCTTTCCTACCGCGACATGGTCTGGATGTTGATAACAATTTCGGTAAAGCTGCGAGCCTTTTACGTAATATGGCGGGTCAAGATAGATGAGAACCTTTTTTCGTGGCAGTTTCTCTCCAACTTTTTTCAGGAACTCCAGCGCATCGAGACCATACACCTTAATCTTATTTCGCACTGCTCCGATGGCTCTGATTCTGGCTACCAAGTTTTCGACCTTATATCTAGCATCCATCTTGTACGGGCCATTCTGCGCCATCCCGCCTATTACGCCCCCATTCAATATTCCCGATCGATTTGTCCGGTTGAGTAAGAAAGCGGCGAAAGCTACATCCGCGCGGCTATGATCTTGTGCTCTTTCAAGCACATTCTTCGCGATCGACCTCGCTTTTATCGTAGGTGGATACTTAAAAATCCTGTCGACTAGCGCTTCCGTATCATTGACTACCGTATCCCAAAAGGCGTGAATAGCGGGATCAGCATCGTTGATCACGATTCGCCCGGCGTAACCTTGGAGGAGCAGAAACAACGCGGCGCCTGCGCCACCCGCGTAAGGCTCCACATAGCATCCACCTTTTAGCCGATTGGATTGCATCAGGGTCGCCATCCACGGCCCCAATCGTCCCTTGCCTCCCGGATAACGCAGAGGGCTTACAAAAGCTCCCCCTTGGTTGAGCATCTGCAATATTCCTCCCCAACTCCAATGCCATCGCAAATTCGCGGCGTGCCTTGATGGAGTATAGCGGTCGATACCAAGTAGGCTAGAACGCCTTCAGGGCGTTGTATTCCTTACTCAAGGCTGATCGGCTTCTTGCCTGTAGCCTTCAGCTTCGCATTCAACGCCGGTAGCTCAGTCGTCTTGAGCGCACTCCACTTCTGCAGTGAAGCATCGAGCATGCCACTCAGCTTGGTGTAGCCGCTTTGCGCGTCGGGTGACGGCGCGGCATCGGCGCCGCCGTCAACCGCCTGCATCAGCGAGCGGAATGCGCCGCCGAGGTAGCGGAAGTTCTGGACGTTGTTGGGCGGGAAGGTCCAGGCGTTGTACGGATTGGGCGCTTCGGTGATGTCGGCCGCGGCGACCACCTTCGCATCCAGCGCGTCGATGGATTTCTTGAGGTCGCCATTCGCGCCATCGCCCGCCTTCTGCAAGGCCTTGTGCAACGTGTTGGCTTCGCCCATCGCGGTCGCGAGTTTCGCCTGTTCGGCCTCGACCTTGCGCGCCAGTTCGAACTGCTGCCGGTAGGCCGATTCCGGGATCGTGACGCGCGGATCGTGCACGATGGTCAGCGGTTGTTGCCAGGTCTTCCCATCGACGGTGAGCTTCACCGTATAGTGGCCGGGCGGCGCCCACACGCCATCGGCGTAGGCGTCGCCATCCGCCAGCGCAGCAGGCGGCGCGTATTGCAGCGGCCACACGAAGCGATGCAGGCCCGGCGTGGTTTCCAGCACTACCGGTTCGCGGAACCAGTCGGGCGTCATGTTGATCCTGGCGGGGTCGGGCCTGGGCGCCTTGTCGGCGCTGGAATAGCTGCGCACCAGCGTGCCGTTGGCGTCGTAGATCGAAAGTTCGACCGGCTTGGCGGGCGCCGCGGCCAGCGAGTAATCGATGTACGCGCCCCACGGTGGATTCTCCGCGACGGGTTCGTCCTTCGGCAGCGGCGTGCCGGTGAACTCCGGCGTGCGCACGCGGTACGCGACCGCCGGTTTGTACAGGCGCGTGGCCCAGCTCGCGGGATACGCCGCCAACTGCCGCAACGCGGAGACGTCGTCCATGATGTAGAAGCCGCGGCCGTGCGTGGCGATCACCAGGTCGTCGTTCTTGACGTCGATGTCGCGCACCGACACCGCCGGCAGGTTCTGCTGCAGCGAATGCCAGTGGTCGCCGTTGTCGAACGACACGAACACACCGAAATCGGTGCCGGCGTAGAGCAGCCCCCGCTTCACCGGATCCTCGCGCACGACGTCGACGAAATCGCCATCGGGAATGCCGGCGACAATCGCGGTCCAGGTCTTGCCGCCATCGGTGGTGCGGTAGATGTAGGGCTTGCGATCGTCCAGCCGGTGGCGATCGACCGAAACGAATGCGGTGCCCTGGTCGAAGTGCGACGGCGAAATGCTGCCGACCTTGGACCATGCGCCGAGCTGCTTCGGCGTGACGTTGCTCCAGTGCGCGCCCGCATCGTCGGTGCGCCAGACCAGGCCGTCGTCGGTGCCGACCCACAAAAGCTTCGCGTCCAGCGGCGACGAGCCGATCGAATACACCACGCCGCGACGCGCGCCCTGATGCAGGTTGTCGGCGACAGTCGACGCGTCGAGATTGGAAGGCACCGCGGGATCGGTGCGCGACAGGTCCGGGCTTATCGCGGCCCAGTGTTCGCCGCCGTCAGTGGTCTGCCACAACCGCTGGTTGCCGAAATACAACGTCTTCTTGTCGGCCGCGTTGAACACCAGCGGCAGCGTCCAGGTGCTGCGATAGATGTCGGGATCGGCCAGCGTGGGATCGACGCTGCGCGTCTGCCTGGTCTTGAGGTCGAGCTTGTCGACCTTGTCGCCGTACACGATGTCGGGATCATTCGGATCGGGCGCGATCATGCCGCTCTCGCCGCCCGCGGTGACCTCGTGGAACTGCATCATGTTGATGGTCGCGTAGTACGTCGAGCGACTGGGCACGGCGGCCGCGCCGGAATCCTGCTGCGCGCCATACACGCGATACGGGAAACGGTTGTCGGTGCTGACGTGGTACATCTGCGCGGTCGGCTGGTTGTACCAGGAGGACCAGGTCTTGCCGCCGTTCACGGTGATGATCGCGCCCTGGTCCACGCCCATGATCTGGCGGTCGGGATCGTTCGGGTCGATCCACAATTCGTGGTAATCGTCGCCGGTCGGATCGCCCTTCACCGGCAGGAAGGTCTTGCCGCCATCGTCCGAACGCAGCTCGATGGTGTTCATCGCGTAGACGCGGTCGGGGTTCTTCGGATCGGCGGTGATCTGCCCGAAGTACCAGCCGCGCTGCCAGATGCGCGGATCGCCGCTGGTCTTCTTCCAGGTCTTGCCGGCATCGTCGGAGCGGTACAGGCCGCCCTCTTCCGCATCGACGATCGCGTAGATGCGATCGGGTGCCGCGGCGGAAATCGCGATGCCGATGCGGCCCAGGTTTTTCGACGGAAAGCCGTGGCCTTCGATGTGCGTCCAGGTTTCACCGCCGTCGGTGGATTTGTACAAACCGGAACCCGGCCCGTTCGACGGCGGATAGATGTTCCACGGCGGACGCCGCGTCTGCCACAGCGACGCGTACATCACGTTGGCGTCGCCGGGCTTGAAGATGATGTCGATCGCGCCGGTGTCGGCGTTCGGACCGAGCACCTTCTTCCAGGTCTTGCCGCCATCCAGCGAACGGAACACACCGCGTTCGGCGTTCGGACCATACGGATGCCCGAGCACCGCGGCGAACACACGGTCAGGGTTGTGCGGATCGACGCGGATCATCGCGATCTGCTGCGAGTCGGCGAGTCCGATGTGCGTCCAGGTCTTGCCGGCATCGACGGACTTGTACATGCCGTCGCCCTGCACGATGTCCGAACGCATGTCGGATTCGCCGGTGCCGACGTAGATGACGTTCGGGTTCGAGGGCGCCACCGCGATCGCGCCGATCGACTGCACCGGCTGGCCGTCGAACAGCGGCTGCCAGGTGCGGCCGGTGTCGTGCGTTTCCCACACGCCGCCGTCGACGGTGCCCATGTAGAAGTGCGTCGGCTGCCCCGGCACGCCGGTGACGGCGAGCGTGCGGCCGGCGCGGAACGGGCCGATCAGGCGCCAGTGCAGCGCACCGAACGGCGACGCCTGCACGGACGCTTCGGCCTTCGGTGCCGCCACGGCGGAAGGCATTGCAATGGCTCCGGCCGACAACGCCAGCACGATCGAAGCCGCGATCACGCGCACGCGGGAAACAGGCATGTCACTCTCCTGGAGGATTCCGGAATCATAGCTTGCGCATTCGCGGACCTTCATCGAAGGCCGGCGAGTGGTACCAACGTATTCGATTGAACCGTTCGTCCTGAGCGTAGGCCCATCTCGTGCAGAGATGGGCCGAAGTCGAAGGGCGATGCGTTTCGACTTCGTTCGCTGCGCTCACTACGCTCAACGCGAACGGGTTTGGTTTTAATGACGCGCCCCAGTGAAGCCGCACATTTGATCAACGAGCGGCGCGAATCCACGATCCGCGCCGCCGCCTTCGCTCAGTTCTCCGACGCCAGCAACTTCGGATCGCCCACCTTCACCGGGTCGCCGATGTCCAGCGTCTGCACGCCGGCCGCCTTCGCCTGCTTGTTGAAGTCGAGCACGGCTTGGCGCAGCGAGCCGTCGAAGGTGTCGAGCTTCGGTTGCAGGCCGGCTTCCTGGTGCGCGATGTATTCGCGCTGGTTCGCATTCGGCGCCTGGTCCGGACCCATGTGCGACAACTCGCGGTAGAGCCCGAAAAAGCTCATGCCCCACGGCGACAATTCGTGCAGGTCGTCTTCCGGCACCTTGTACTGGATGGTCGGAAGCCAGAGGTCCTTCGAGAAATCGGCGAGCGTTGCTTTCAACGTCTGCGCGCTTGCATGCACGTTGGCCTTCGCGCTGCCGCTCGCAGCATCCCTGGTCGCATCAAGAACCTTGTCGAGCGTCTGCATCATCGCGTAGCTGCGGCCGATCATCGCCACGTCGGCCGCGGCTTCGCCGCGCAGGCGCATCGCGGTGTCGAACGCCGCGCGCTGCACGTCCATCGGCGGATTGATGCGCGGGTCGGCGGTCACCTGCACGGTTTGCGTGTCGCTGCGCCCGTTGGCTTCCACCTTCACCTGGTACGACCCGGGCAGCGCGAGCGGACCCTTGGGCGCATCGCTTTCGTCGGGGCGTTCTTCCTCGCGCAGCGACTTCGGCAACTCGATGCCGGTGTAACGCATGTTCCACGAGGCAACGTTGATGCCGGCCTTGCCCGGTGCGTGGAACGTCGCGACCGGTTTGCCCGAACTGTCGGTCACGCTGACGACGACCGGATTGCACTGCTCGAACGAAGGCTTGTGCTCCTTCTTCGCGGGTTTCTTCGCGCCTTTCTGCGCCTTGTCGCCGCGCTGCTGCGATGGTTCGCCGGCCTGCGCGGCCTCGTCGTCCTTGCCCTTGTTCGATTCCTTCGCGCAAGCCTTCGGCACGTCGATCGCCTTGGCCAGCGAATAGACGATCGTCGGTCCGCTAGGCGGATTGGGCGTGGTGAACTCGCCCGGCGCGGGACTGATGTGGCGGCCGTCGAATTCGATCCATTCGGTGCCCCGCGCGGACGGGAACAGATGCAGCGAAGCGTCGGCCAGCTTCGGCTGCCACTGCTCCAACGCCTCGATGTTGTCGAGGATCCACAAGCCGTAGCCGTGCGTGGCCAGGACCAGATCGTGCGGCGATTGGGTGAACTTCAAGTCCCACACCGCCATCGTCGGCAGGTTGCCGGTCATCGGCTGCCAGTGCGCGCCGTCGTCGAACGACATATACAACCCATGCATCGTGCCCAGCGCCAGCAGGCCCTTGCGGTCCGGGTCTTCGCGCACCACCACCGCGGCATAGTTGTCCGGAAGTCCATTCGCGATGCTGGTCCAGTGCGCGCCGTAATCGCTGGTCTTCAGGACGTACGGATGCTCGTCGCCCAGCATGTGGCCATCGACCGCGATGTACGCGGTGCCGGCATCGAACGGCGACACGCCGATCTGGTAGATGCGACCCAGCGACACGGCTTGCGGCAGGCCGGCCGAAACGTTCGTCCAGTTTGCGCCACCATCCTTGCTGACCCACACCAGGCCATCGTCGGTGCCGGCCCAGATCACCTTGCCATCGGTGGGTGCAAGCGAAATCGAAAGGATGGTGTCGGTGTTCTCCGCGCTGGAAATGTCATGGAACACCGGGCCGCCGGCGACGGGCTGGTGCTCCTTGATGTCGCGCGTGAGGTCCTTCGAGATCGGCTGCCAGTTGGCGCCGCCGTCGGTGGACTTGAACACCACGTTTGCACCGATGTAGAGCGTGTTCGGATCGCTCGCCGACACCGCGATCGGCGCGGCCCAGTTGAAGCGGTACTGGAGTTGCGAGATCGGCGTGTCGCTCATGCTGGTCATCACGGGACGGATGAACTTGCTTGTCCAGTTCCGGGTATCGATGCGCGAGGTGTAACCGGTCTGCGATGCGGCGTAGACGATCGACGGATCCGAAGGCGCGGGCACGACGTACGTACCGTCGCCGCCGGACGGATTCCACCAGTCCGCGTCCGCGATGCCGTCGCTCGAAAGACTGTTGGACGGGCCGCACGCGGCGTTGTCGTCCTGGATGCCGCCGCACACGCCGAACGGCACCGTGTCGGAAATCGCGACGGTGTAGAACTCCTCGATCGGCATGTTGTTGAACGAGCGCCAGCTCTTGCCGCCGTCCACGCTTTCGAACGCGCCGCCGTCGTTGCCCTGGATGATGCGCTCGGGATTCTTCGGATCGATCCAGATCGAGTGGTGATCCACGTGCACGTCGCGGTCGATCACCTTGGCGGTCTTGCCGCCGTCGGTGGACTTCATCAGGTTGAAGGAGCTGAAGTAGATCGTCTTCGGATCGTTCGGCGCGACCGCGAACGAACTGAAGTAGAACATCCGCACCGCGAGTTCATGGTTGTTGCTGATGCACTTCCAGTTGGCGCCGGAATCGGTGCTGCCCCACAGGATGCATTTCTGCGTCGGCATCGTCGCGTAGACGATGTTGGGCGACGACGGCGCAAAGCCGATCTTCACGCGATCGGTCGGATCGGTGGTGGGCAGACCGCCGCCGAGCTTGTTCCAGGTGCGTCCGCCATCGGTGGACTTGAAGATGCCGCCGTCGGTACTGCCGTTGACTTGCGTCCACGGCTTGCGTTGCTCGGTCCACATCCCCGCGAGCAGCACGTTCGGATTGGACGGATCGATCTCGATGTCGCTGGCGCCGGTGGTGTCGTTGACGTACAGCACCTTCTTCCACGTCTTGCCGCCGTCGGTGGTCATGAACACGCCGCGCGTGGCGCTGGGCTTCCACGGATTGCCGAGCACCGCAACCCACACCGTGTTCGGATCGTTCGGACTGACCACGATGTTGGCAATCAGCCCCGCGTCGGCCAGTCCCTTGAACTGCCAGGTCTTGCCGTCGTCCGGCGAGAAATACACGCCGCGGCCGATCAGCACGTCGTTGCGCGGATTGGCCTCGCCGGTGCCGAGCCAGATCTTCTTCGGATCGGACGGCGCCAGCGCGACCGCGCCGATCGACGCCGCATCGCCATGCTTGAACACGTTGTCCCACTTGACGCCGTCGTCGGTGGTCTTCCACAGCCCCGCGCCGGCGGTGCCGACGTAATACACGCCCGGCTTGCCCGGCACGCCGACGGTCGCGCTGACGCGTCCGCCCGAAACCGCAGGGCCGAGGTGGCGGAACTTCAGGTTCGCGAACGGGCCGGTGGGCTTGTCCGCCGCGGCCAACGCGGTTCCGGCGAAGGTCAGCAACAACAGCGCTGCAACGGCTCGTGCTTTCACGGCGGTCTCCGGTCGAGGGAACAAATCCACATGACCGTAATCCTCCGCCGCAATGTCGAGGGAGTGCCGGAAGTCAGGGCAATCCGTGAAGGTTGGGTCAACGCAAGTCGCTGATCACATTTTCGTCATTCCGGACGCCGCGCAGCGGCGATCCGGAATCCATTTTGATCTTGCTTCAAAAGCGATGGATCCCGGCTTTCGCCGGGATGACGACCAAAAGCAGGTAGGTTGGGGTGAGCAGCGCCATGCGAACCCCAACACGCTGCGCAACGTTGGGTTTCGCCCAGATGAAGCCTGGGCTCAACCCAACCTACGATTCCCACACATTCACTGCTCTTCCTGATCCCGATTGGTGGTGATCCAGCCAGCGTTCCAGTCGACTGGCGCGAGCGCTTTCGCCAGCACCAGCGGCGATTGCCTATCCTCCTGCAATGCGCGGTTCAACGCGGCCAAGGGTTGGCCTTTCAGCGCGTTCCAACGATCCATCAACGATTTCAATTCCGCGCTGGTCTTGTCGAGCGCCGCGACATCCGCCGCGGTCGGCGGCTGGTCCGCGTCCTGCATACGGAGCATCAGCATCTGCAGGTCGCCGCCGACGCTGCCGAGGTTTGGCGGACCATGGCGGAAGAAGAACTCGAACGGCGACGTCGCCTTCGGGCCCGACAACGCTTCGAGCTGCTTTTCATAGGCCGCGAGTTTGTCCGACGACTTGCGCGACGCGATCTGCTTCTCCATGTCGCGCACCTGGCCCAGCGCCTCGCTCGCCGCCATCGCCTCGTGATAAGCCTGCATGGACTTGTCGAACTGCTGCTGCAGGTCGGCGGTGGACGTCTTCACGCGCGGATCCATCTTCACCGCCAGCGGCTGCGTGTACGTCTTGCCGCCGACGGTGAGCTTGGCCGTGTAGTTGCCCGGCATCACCCAGGGCGAACTCGCCATCACCGGCGTGTCGTGCTCGATGGCCTGGTTGGCATCGAGGAACTGCAACGCACCCGGCATCGGCTGCCAGTGCATGTCCCACACGAAGCGGTGCATGCCGGCTTGCGTCGAAAGGTTCATCGGCGGACGCGGCCACCAGTCGGGCACGTCGAGCTTGTCGGGATCGAGCGGCTTTTCTGGATCGGCACTGGACCAGTGCCGCACGAGTTTTCCGTCGGCCGTATAGACGTCCAGCGTCACCGGGCCGCTCACATTGCTCGCGAGGTGGTAATCGATGATCGCGCCGGGCGGCGGATTCGGCAGCGACGGCATGCGCCACGGCGTCGGCGGGTTCATGCCCCAACGCACGCGCACCGCGGTTTGCGGCTTGTAGAGCGTCACCTTCGCGTTCGCGACCTGCGCGTCGATCTGCCGCAGCGGCGTAATGTCGTCCAGCACCTGGAACCCGCGTCCGTGCGTGGCGGCGACTAGGTCGTCGCCATGAACCTGCAGGTCGCGCACCGATACCGCGGGCATGTTGAGCCGCAGCGATTGCCAGTGATCGCCGTTGTCGAACGACACCCACGTCTGCGTTTCGGTGCCCGCGAACAGCAGGCCCTTGCGTTGCGGGTCTTCGCGGATCACGTTGGTCGCGGCGTCGGGCGTGATGCCGTTGTCGATCTCGGTCCAGTGCTTGCCGCCGTCCGTGGTGCGAAACAGGTGCGGCCGCATGTCGTCCAGCCACATCGTGTTGATCGCCGCATACGCGACATTCGGATCGAAGTGGCTGGCTTCCATCGAGAACACGCGCCACCACGGTTTCAGTTGCGGCGGCGTGACGTTGTCCCAATGCGCGCCGCCGTCGTGCGTCACCCAGACAAGGCCATCGTCGGTGCCGGCCCAGATCAGGTTGCCGTTCAACGGCGAGGGCGCGAGTGCATAAATCACGCCGCGATCGCTCGGCTTGGCTTGCTTGCTGTTCGCGTACTTGCCGACGCTCGCCGGCACCGCCCAGGTCTTGCGCGTCAGGTCGGGGCTGATCTGCTTCCAATCCTGCCCGCCGTCGTCGCTCTGCCAGACGGTGTTGGAGGTGAAGTACAACCGATGCGGATCGGTCGGCGAAAACAGGATCGGCATGGTGCGCACGGTGCGGTAATCCGGATCGCGGCCCGCCACCGGCCCGACATCCGCGATCTGTCCCGTGTCGCGGTCGTAGCGCGTGACGCCGCTGCGCGAACCGCCGTAAACCAGGTTCGGGTGCAGCGGATCGATCGCCGCGCCGCCGTATTCCTCGATGCCGGCCGGATGCCAGTCGTGCGCGGTCAGCTCGCCATCGTTGCCGCGCGACGACACGCAGGCCGAACCCGAATCCTGCTGCCCGCCGCAAACCCGATACGGCCAGGTGTTGTCGATGCCGACCTTGTACATCGCCGCGGTCGGCTGGTTGTACCAGCTGCTCCAGGTCTTGCCGCCGTTGACGGTGACGATCGCGCCCTGATCGGAGTTGACCGCGATGATGTCCGGGTTGCTGGGATTGATCCAGGTCTGCTGGTAATCGTCGCCGCCCGGCGCGCCGCGGAATCCGGTCCACGTCTTGCCACCGTCGACGGATTTCCAAAGCACCGGCGTGTCGCTGTAAACGATGTCGGCATTCTTCGGATCGACCGCGAGTTGCGGCAGGTCGCCGCCGCCGATGCGCGCGGCCGGGCGCGCATCCTTCGTCGTCTTGTACCAGTTCGCGCCGGCGTCGTCGGAACGATAAAGCGCGACTTCGCCCTCCTCGCCCGACGCGACCGCTGCATACAGCCGGTTGGGTTGGCTCGGCGCGATCCTCAGCAACGCCTGCTGCACGTCCGGCAAACCCTTGGTGAGCTTGGTCCATGTGTTGCCGCCATCGGTCGACTTGTAGATGCCGCCCTCGGTGCCGGCGAACGAACCGTTCTCCCACGGCGCCTGCTGCTGCTGCCACATCGTCGCGTACACGATGTTCGGATTCGCGGGATCGATTTCGACATCGTCACCGCTGACGTACTCGTTCGTGTACAAGACCTTCTTCCAGGTCTTGCCGCCATCGAGCGAGCGGAAAATCCCGCGCTCGGGATTCGGCCCATAAATGTGCCCGAGCGCCGCCGCGAACACGCGGTTCGCGTCGTGCGGGTCCACCGCGATCATCGCGATGTCCTGCGTTTCCTTGAGCCCGATGAACTGCCAGGTCTTGCCGGCGTCGGTGGACTTGTACATGCCCATGCCGGTCGCTTGGTCGGGCCGTATGGTGCTTTCGCCGGTGCCGACGTAGATCACGTTCGGATCGGAATCCGCCACCGCGATCGCGCCGATCGAACTGGTCGGCTGTTTGTCGAAGATCGGATGCCAACTGTTGCCGTAGTCGGTGGACTTCCACACGCCGCCATCGTCGTTGCCGATGTAGAACACGTTCGGCTGGCTCGGCACGCCCGCGACCGCGCGTCCGCGGCCGCCGCGCAGCGGCCCGATCGGCCGCCACTGCATCTGCGAGAACAAGCCTTCGTCGTACGTGCGCGCCTGCGCGCCGCTTCCCCATGCGAAGCCCGCCAGGGCCACGATTCCCACCGCCAGCAGAACGCGTTTCATCGCACACGCCTCCGAAACAGGATGCTCCGGCTCCCGAACGAAGCCAGGCAGCCGCGCATAAATACCACGTCGGGGCGCTCGGCTCATCTCCCATTGGTTGGGCGACGGTGCAACAACAGCGGGCGATGCCGGCGCGTTGCTGTAAACGCTTCGGCCGGCACCGCCCTTCTCGTTCCAAGCAAACTCGAATTCAAGACGATGCGCCGGATTGCAGCTTCACGCACCGCGACGTCTGCGTTTCATAGACACTTCCAACCGGGCATGGCTTGGGCGTGTGATCATCGCTGTAGTCATCATTGAGCGAAAAGTTGACGGGCACCTGTATCACGCCCCCGACTGGCTTGCCGTCCTTGCGGCCCGGATTGAACTTCCAGTTCTGCGCGCCCTTGATGGCCGCAACCTGCAAGGCGGCCGGTGCATCGGTGCCGTGCTGGTCCACCTGGACGCCCGTCACCTTGCCGGCGGCATCGACGGTGACATCCAGCACGACATTGCCCTGCTCGCCCTTCTTGATCGCTTCTTTCGGGTAGTGCGGCGGGTTGCGGTTCTTATAGCTGACGTCCACGGAAGGGGCCGTGGAATGGGAGCTGCTTTGCACCGTAGCGGCGGACGCCTGTCCACCGGCGGCATACAAGCCGCCGGCGAGCAATGCGGCGATGGCGATGAAACCGGCGCGGCGACGCAGCGCGCCCGGCGGGATGCGGGAGATCATGGCGATTCGCTCCTTGAGTTGCGGCTCGGCGAGCCACGGAATCAGTGCGGGTGCGGGTTGCACGGCAACGCTGTCCAGCAGCGCGCGTGCGTACTGCGTGGTGCGTTCGGGCGACGCACGCAGCGATGCCGCGTCGCAGGCGAGTTCCTGGTCCAGCCGGAAACGCGGACGCGCAATCCACGCCAGCGGATGGAACCACAGCAAAGCGGACGCGATTTCCATCGTGAGGCTCCACCACGCGTCGCCGCGATGCGCGTGCGTGAGTTCATGGCGCAACACCACTTCACGGCTCGCCGCGTTGTCGAAGCGTTCCGCGAAATCGGCGGGCAGCAGGATCAGCGAGCGCGGCAATGCCCACAGCACCGCGGGACCTGCGTCGTGCACGCGCACGCGGCGCGGGTCGAGGTTCGGCGCGGCTTCGCCCAGCATTCGTGCCCACGTCTGCGGCACGCCCCGCAAACCCCGCAGCAAACGCACGTAATGCACCGCAAGCCGCAGCAACGCGGCCGCGGCACCCGTGATCCACGCACCCAGCAACCATTCCGGCCAATCGATCGCGGCAGGCCGCGCGGCGGTCGAAGCAGCCAGGTGCGGCGTCACCGTCAATCCCGGCAGCACGATCATTGCGCGCGGCGCCATCTGTTCCGGCAGCAACGGCGCGAGCGCCAGCACCACGGGAAGCAGCCACAGCGTGAACGCCGCATCCGCGCCGAACACGCGGCGCGCCGGACGGCGCAACAGCAACACCAGCGCCAGGCCCAGCGTCGCACCCGCCAGCATTCGCACCAGCAGTTCAGCCACGGCGGCGCTCCTTCTTTTCCAGTTGATCGACAAGCTTGCGAAGTTCGTCCACGTCCCTCGCGCTCAGCTTCTCGTTGCGACTGAAATGCACCAGCAACGGCGCAACTTTCCCGCCGAACACGCGATCGAGCAGGCTGCGGCTTTCGTGCGCCTGCCACTGCTCGCGCGTCAGCACCGGCGAATAGAGATAACGCCGTCCCTCGCGCTCGGCGCGCACAGCGCCCTTGCGGATCAGGCGATTCAGAAGCGTGCGCACGGTGTTCTCGTGCCAGCCGGTCTCGGGCTGCAGCCCGGCGACCAGTTCCTCCGAACCTTGCGGTGCATTCCGCCACAGCAAGTCCATGACCCGGCTTTCGGCTTCGCTGATCGCGGGATTGATGCGTTTGGGCATCGGAAACTTATCACGACATCTGTAGTTGAATGACAGACTACACCTGTCGTTTCATTTGTCAAGCCCGTACGGATGCACAGCCGCCTCATTCGCCAAGGAACCCTCAGAGCACGACAAATGAAATACGCCCGCCGGTGGCGCGCTCGCGGCCTTCCAGGTCGTCCTGGGTAAACACTTCCGCGAAACCGTGGTCCAGCAGCAGGTCGCGGACGTCGGCACCCTGATCGAAGCCGTGTTCGAGCAGCAGCCAGCCGCCGCTGCGCAAGTGGTCGCACGCGCCGCGCACGAGAACGCGAATCGCGTCGAGGCCATCGGCACCGGACGCCAGCGCGGCGCGCGGCTCGAAGCGCAGGTCGCCTTCCTGCAGGTGCGGATCGCCCTCCGCGATGTACGGCGGGTTGGAAACGACCAGGTCGAAATGCTCGCCATCCAGGCCCAGGTACCAGTCGCCCTGCCGGAACTCGACGTTGCCGATGCGGAGCCGCGCGGCGTTCTCGCGCGCCATCTCCAGTGCCGCCGCGCTGGCGTCGGTGGCGACCACGCGCGCCCGCGCGCGCGCGCGCGCTATGGCCAGCGCGATCGCACCCGAACCCGTGCCGAGGTCGGCCACGTTGCAATCGGCGTCGGCCGGGATGCGTTGCAACGCAAGCTCGACCAGCACCTCGGTTTCGGGACGCGGGATCAGCACGCCGGGCGCCACCCGCAATTCGATGTCGTGGAAGCCGCGCGTGCCGGTGAGATAGGCAACGGGTTCGCCGCGCACGCGGCGCTCGATCAGGTTCCGGAACGCGGCCGCATGCGCCGCGGCCACCACGTCATCCGGATGCGCGATGAGCCAGACATCGGATACGCCCAGCACGTGACGCAACAGCAGCGCGGCTTCGCGCCGCGCTGCCTCGCCGGGCAATGCGCGCGCGCCCTCATCGAGCAAATCACGTGCGCGCATCATTCTGTTCCGCAGCGACTCGCTCTGCCAAGGTTGCCTTGGTGGGCGCCGGCGGGGATTTCCAGTAGCCGCCGCGCATCCAGGCGCGGAATCCCCAGCGCAGCCAGCCGATCAGTGCGTTGGCGAGCCACAGCGCCCACGCCAACATGGCCGCCTTGTAAGCCCACAACGGCAACGTCAGCGCACCCGCGCGCGGCAATGCACCGCCGCTCTGGTCAGCGAACCAGTGCAACGTCCACGCAGTGGAACCGCTGCCGGCGACGCGCATGTCCGGCTGGCCCAGCAGGCCCTGCGGCACCGAAGCGACAAGGCACAACAACGCGATCACCGTCAGCACGGCGAGCAATACCTGCACGCTGTTGAACGGCACGCGATCGAGCGTCACCACGCGCGCGCTGCGTTCGCGCAACCCGAGCACGATCAGCCATGCAGCGACGATCACGAACGCGGTCCACGCGAAGGTCGAGAAGCCGATGCCGAGCAGCAACCAGTGCCACCAGCGCAGTGGAGTCGGCGCGAATCGCGCCAGCGCGACGGCAACGATCAGCAGCACCACCAGCTGCGACCAATACAGCACGGCCGGACCCGCTTGCGGCCCGAAGGTCCACAACACCCAACGGTCGTGCGGCAGCGACAGCGAAGTCTGGATGTTCGCGGCATGCGCGCCCAGCGAGACCGCGGGCGTACGCGAAACCATGCCCAGCGGCGATGTCTCGCGAAAACGCACGGCGAACGATTGGCTGCCGGGTTGCACTGGCAACGCAAGATGGCCGTCGTGTAGATTCAATTCCAGCGGCTGGCCATCGCGTTGCACGCCCAGCAGGCTCGCGCCGCCTGGCAAGTCGATGGCTTGTTCGCCGCCACGCGTGCTGCGCGTTTGCAACGTGAGCGTCGAGTCCACCGCGTGTTCGCCACGGGCGACGTCCAGCGCGGCCGTGTCGAACGCGACGCTGTTGCCGGGCAAGGCATCCGGACGCGTCACCGCGACACTCAATGTCTCGCCGGGCAGCGGCCTGAATACATGCAACGCGCCATCGCCGCCCGATTCCGGGACGCCCGAAAACGCGAGATGCAGCAACGGCGCGCTGGCGATCTGCCAGACCTCGGCGCGCTGCCCCAGCGTGGGCGCGGTGAGCTTGAGCGCAGCCGCGTTGTCCAGCGTGCTCGACCAGCTCGCTTCGTTGTCTCCCGGACCGAACGTGATCTGCACGCGGCCTTGCTCGACCTTGAGTCCCGGCGTAGCCACGTGCTCGCCGGGCAGCAACGGCAGTTCGACGGTGAAGCCACCGGTGGAGGGCGCAATGCGCGTGACGAGGTTGTCGACTCTCGAATCGAGTCCGATCGCGATATTCCGGGTCAACGTCACGTACGGCGGGAACGTCTGCGCAGGCAAGGCGGCGCCGTCCGTCTGGTCGGCCTTGCGTTCGCGCGTGAAAGTCAGCGTGTCCGACAGCAACCGCACGCCATCGTTGCCCGCCACCTGCCAGCCCTGCGCAGCCAGCGCGACATTCGGCGGCGCCATCGGGAAATGCAGCGCGGTGCTGGCGCTGTCCGCATCAAGCTGGAAATCGAGCGCGACGCGATGCACGCCGCGATCGAGCGCGATCCAGGGATTGCCGTCGCGCCGGACCAACTGCACGGACGGTTTGCCGTCGACGCTGACGCCGTGCAGCGTCGCGGGCGCATCCATGTAAGGCAGCGGGAACGCCACTTTCGTCGCTGCATCGGCTTCGGTGGTGACTTGCAACGCGTTGGCTTGCACGGCCACTTCGGCCAGCGGCGACGACGCACAGGACGGCGCGCAGGCCGGCGCTTCCAGCAGGCGCGCCCGCAATTGCGACAGCAATTCCGGCGAGGGTATCGCCTGCGCGCGCGCCTGTGGCGCCACCAATGCGGCCAGCAGCAGCCCCGCGGCACCCGCAGCTTCGAGCCCGTGCTGAGCCGGCAATCGCATCTTCAAATCGAACGCACGCGCGATCGCGATGAGCCATGCCACCAGCAGCAGCAGCGCCGCGATGCGCAGGATGCGGGTCGCCCATGCCGGCAGGATCACCAGCCGGTACGTTTGCTGCGCGGTGACCGGGCCGCTCCATCCAAGTTGATAGGCGCTGCCGTACCGCGACCAGTCCGGCACACCGCGGCCCGACTGCACGATCATGTTCGGCGGGTAGCCGGAAGACGTGACGAGGTCCGTCGGGTTGACCCGCGACGCGGTCAGCACGACCGTTTGCAGCGTTTGCGGTTTCGCCGCGACATCCGCGGGCGGCGGTGGTGGCGCCGCCGCGGGCGGCGGAGGTGCCGGAGGCGCGACGGGCGTCGACATCACGGTCTGCTCCTGGGGCGGCGGTGGGACGAACTGCGTGCGCGCCACGGCTACGGCTTCGCCACGCTCCGGTGCAATCCACGCGAAACCCGTGTCTTCCAGTTGCGGATGCAGGGCATCGCGCACCTGCACTGCCGCGAACGGCAAGGTTGCGACCGCGGCGAGCACCAGCAATGCGACGCCCGCTGCGCGCGCAACCTTGCGCAGCTTGCCTTCCGGCAGCACTTTCGCCACGAGGCCGAACGCCACGGCGAGTGCGGGCGTCCAGCGCGGCGCACCGGGTTCGCCATGCGACAGCACCACGAACGCCAGCGCCACCAGCGCCCAGCGCCAGCCGAGCAACCGCCACGCGAGCAACGCGATCACCGCCGCCACGAACAGGTCGAGCAGGTTCCAGCGCGCGACCCAGCTGTCGGGCGAACGGTCCGCGCCTGGCGCACCGAGCAGGCGATAGCCATAAGGAAGATGCAGCGTGGTGTTCACGCTGTCGAGCGTTTGCTCCCAGCCACCGGTCGCGAATTGCGCGCCGCCACGATCGGCGCGGCGCAGGCCGGCATTCAAATCCAGGTCGGAACCGTTGCCGCGCAATTCCACCCCGCTGCTGCCACGCTGCGCGCCCCGCGTGACCAGCAAAGGGCCGGACTCCGCTTGCGCACTTTCGAGTATCCACGGCGCGGCGACATCGAGACGATCGTGCGCGCCCAGCTTGCCGGTCAGGTGGTCGTCCGCGCTCAAGCCGCGCCCATCGAAATCCAGCCAGAGGTTGCGATCGAGCTGCAACCTCGCATCGGCGTTCGCGCCGAGTCCACGTGCGCTTTGTTCGACCGCCAGCGTGGTGCCGTTCGTCATCACGAACGCCGGCAGGCCCCGCCAATCCTGGGGCACTTCGGCTTGCGCCGGATCGATCGGCTGCGCTCCGGTCACGCGCGTCGTGCGCAGCGCCGGCGCATCGGCGTAGCTCCAGATTTCCTGCTTCGGCCACGGCGCAGGCGGCGCCTTGAACGCGAGCTTCGACAGCGGCGCGGTACCGTGTGCACTCAACGCCACCGTCCAGTACCCGGAGCGCAATTGCACGCGCAAACTGCCGTCGGGATCGAGCCGCGCGGGAAGGTCGCTCGCGAGCGCCGTCGCCACGAAACCTTGCGGCAATACCGGACCCAGCAACTGTTCGCGCGCGCTGCCGGATACATGCAGTTTCAGTTGCGTCTCCAGCGTCGGCGGCGCGCCGTCGCCGAGCTTGCGGAACACGCGCACGTCGAGCGCATCCGCCTCGCGCTGGCGCGCCGCGGCCTGCCCGAGCGTGAGGAAATCGCCGTCCCGTCCGGGCTGCGCGATTGCGACACCGTCGACGCTCAAGTCAACCAGCGCAATGTTGGCAGGAACCTGCACGCGCGCGGGACGCTCGTCCCACTGCAGCGCGCCGGTGACGTCATGGTCGCCCGCCGCCAGCCGCAACGAAGGCGCGCCGTCACGATCGAGCACGATGGCTGGCGCATTGTCGACCTTGACCTGCTGCGGCCAGGCATCCTGCCCGCCGGGCAGCGCCACCCAGCTTTCGGCATCGACGTGCACGTGCAGCGCGAATTTGGCGCCTGCCTTGTCCGCATCGAGCGACAGGCGTCCTGGCCACACGCATTCCCGGCCATCGCTGTTGCCGGGCGAGGCCAGCAAGGGGCAAGCCTGGTTCTCGTGGCCGTGCATTACCCAGGCTTGCCAGCCCTGCAGCGCGGGAGGCACGGATTGCGCCGTGGCGCCGGATACCACACCGAACAACAAGACGAACAAGCACAACCCGTACCGTGCATGGCGCATCGTCATCCCCCATCGCTGCTTGGCGGGGCCGAGTGTAACCCGGCTCGCGATGGGCGACGCGCGTGCTTCGCGCGTGACGGACGCCGCCACGCACGAAGCGGATTCACGTCATTGCGTGATCGACGCTGCGTTCTGGTGCGCTTTCAATGCGCTGCACAGCACGATCTCTTCCTTGGTCTGCGCCAGTCCGCGCTTGACGCCAGGCACCTGCCCGAGCTTCGGCTTGAAGTAGTTTTCCACGCGTTGCGCTTCCGCATCCGAGCAGCCGCCGCCGGCCGCGAGGCCTGGCAGGTAGCCGCCGGAGAACACGCCGGTGCGCGCGACGATCTTGTCGTAGTGCGCGGTGAACCAGTTCCACAGGCCGTCGCGTTGCGCCACGGTGTCGCGGCCGCCGCGCAGGATCATCGCCATCTCGCCGACCTTGACCTGCGGCGACAACGCGAAGTCGCGCACCACGTCGGCCTCGGCACCCTGCGCATGGCTGAGCGCGCCGAGCATCGCGTTGCGGCGCACCGGATCGGTGGTCTTCGGAATCGCAGCGATCAGTTCATCGACCGCGGGCTTGCCTTGCTCTTCCACCGCCACCGACAGCGCGGTGCGCAGCAGATCCGGATTCGCCGCCATCAGATCCGGCAGCCCATCCTTGCCGGGCTTCAACGCGGCTTCGCCTTGCTTCAACAACGCCGCGCGAACCGAAGGTACCTTGAATTCCAGGCCCAGCGCGCTCGCGAGTTCGCTGCGCATCAACACGTCGTCGGCCGATTCGCCTTTACGCCTTTGATAGCCAAGCGCTTCGAGACGCGGCAGATAGGCCTTCGACACGGCTGCACGTATCGCGGCCTTTTGCGCATCGGTTTGCGCTTCGTGATCGTAAATCCAGCCGACCGTTCCCAGTGGGGCCAACGCGATCTGGCGCACCTTCGACGGCGCCAGTTCGCGCATCGCGGCCAGCACTTCGGACGCATCCATGTCGCCGCGCTGGAACGCCGCGTCGACGGAATCGGCAAATGCCAGCTGCTCGCCGTCGCTGCGCTGCGCGATCACCTTGACCAGCGCCGCGCGATCGGCCTTGGCCATTTCGTAGCGGTAGTAACCATCACCATTGGCATTCGGCATGTACCACGCCGGGCACTGGCCGCCGTCGATCTTCATGCTCGCGGACTTGGTGTCCAGCATCTGGCACTGCACGCCATTCGGGAAACGAACGCAGACGGGCACGCCCCACAGACGGTTCGGATCACCGGTCGAACCCAGCGGCAGGTAGCGGCTCTGCGCCAGTTCCAGCATTGCGTTGCCCTTCGTATTGCAATCGAGCTTGGTCGAAACCAGCGGCACGCCGTTCTGGTTGAGGAAACTTTCGAAGGCCTTCTTGAAGGCATCGCCCTTGCCGGCCGCGGTCGCGATCGCGTTCACCAGATCGTCAGCGTTGGCGTTGCCGAACGCGTGCGCCTTGATGTACGCCTGCATACCCTTCTGGAAAACCTCGGGACCGACGAAGTTCTCGAACATGCCGATGACGGCCGCGCCCTTCTCGTAGGTGATGCCATCGAACGCGGTTTCGATATCGCCGTTGCCGGTGATCGGCTGGCGGATCATGCGCGCGCTGATCAGGCTGTCTTCCTGCATCGCACCCTGGCCGCCTTCGATGCGGTTGAGGTGCGCGTGCCAATCCGGATGGATCTCGCCCTCGATCTTCTGCTGCATCCAGGTCGCGAACGCTTCGTTCAACCAGATGTCGTTCCACCACGCCAGCGTCACGGTGTCGCCGGTCCACTGGTGCGCCATCTCGTGCGCTTCGACGTTGAAGGTGCTGCGCACGGCGCTGGGCGCGGAATCCTTGTCGAGCAGCAGCAGCCAGTCGCGATAGGTGATGAGGCCCGCGTTCTCCATCGCGCCGGCCGAGAAATCCGGCAGCGCGGCGAGATCGAGTTTGCCAAACGGATAACCGAAGCCGTAATAGGCTTCCTCGTGCTCGATGATGGCCGGCGCCATCGCCAGCGCGCGCTGCATCTTCTCACCGTTGCCCTTGGTCGCGATGCCGCGCACCGGCACCGGCGTCGAACGCCACTGGTTCGGCGGAATGGTCGGGCCGTTGACGATATCCCAAGGACCGACCAGCCACGCATACAGATAGGTGGGCAGCGGTTTGGTCTGCGCGAAGGTCACGGTCTTCCAGCCCGCGCCGGCCGGCTTGCTGCTGGTCTCGGCTGCATTCGCGACGGCCTTGTCGGCGTCGGGAATCGTCAGCGACAGGGTCAGCGGCGCCTTGAAGCCCGGTTCGTCGAAGCACGGGAACGCGAGCCGCGCGCTGATCGGTTCCATCTGCGTCTGCAGATACGCGTTGCCCGCGAACACCACCTTGTAATAGCCCTGCAGCGTGGCGTTGTACGGCGCGGTGAAATCAAACTTCAGCTTGATCTTCTGCGGCTGCAGCGTCGTGCCGAAATCGACGCGCGCCACGCCCGCCTGCTCGGCGTCCTTGGTGACCGCACCGTCGTACTTGCCGGCGTGCATCTTGCCGTGCGCGTCGGTGATGGTGACGCTGGAAACCTTGAGGTCCTTGCCATGCAGCCAGAGGTAATTCGATGCCTTCTTCAGGTCGACGGCGATCGTGACCGTGCCGCTGTAACCGGACTTGTCGGGATCGCTCTTGATCGCAAGGTCGTAGGACTGCGGCACCGCCCAATCGGGAAGGCGCGTCATCGGCGGTGTTTGCGCGGACGTCGCAGCCGTCGCATTCGTTGGCGCCGTACGTGGCGGTTTCGCCAGCGCCACACCGGCGCAGGCCAGCAGACCCACCATCGCTGCCTTGTAGATCGTCCGCATCGCGTTGCACTCCGTGCCGAATGGATAACGCGGCAGTGCACCACGCGCGGCGATGCATGGCAAGTGACGGAAGTACCGCCCCGCCAGCCACCAGGTAGCGTGATCGACATTTGATATTCAACTAACATTGACACGATCATGTGATCGTAGTAACAATCAGCCGACCAGCGGTTCGTCGCCATGTTTCAGGAGGGTGGTCCATGAGCACCAGGCGCAACGGGTTGTCGCTTCTGTCGGCCGCGATCGCCGCGGCGCTGCTTTCCTCGATACCGCTGGCGCATGCGCAGAACGCGCCGGCGGATCAGAACACCGCGAAGCCGGCGGAGAGTTCCGGCACCGTCACCACGCTCGGCACCATCGTCGTGACGGCGAACCGGCGCAACGAAACGCTGCAGAAGGTGCCGATGGCGGTGTCGGCGCTCACCTACCACGACATCCAGCGCGAGCATCTGCAGGATTTCTCCGACTACGCAGCGAACGTGCCGGGCCTCGACGCGATCACGCTCGGGCCGGGCATGACCGAGCTGAGCATCCGCGGCATCGCTTCGGGATCCCAGCAGCCCAGCGCTTCGGTCGGCGTGTACGTGGACGAGACGCCGTTCGGTTCCAGCAGCGTGTTCGCCGTCGGTTCCGCGTTGACGCCGGACCTCGACCCCGCCGACGTCGAACGCATCGAAGTGCTTCGTGGTCCGCAGGGCACGTTGTACGGCGCAGGCGCGCTGGGCGGCGTGATCCGGTTCATCACCATTCCGCCCGATACCGAGACTTGGTCCGGGCGCCTGCAACTCGGCGGCAGCAGCGTGGATGGCGGCGGCAACGGTTTCGACGTGCACGGCATGGTGAACGCGCCGCTGGTGAAGGACAAGCTGGCGATCCGCGCCAACGTGTACGACGAAACCGATCCCGGTTTCGTCGACGACGCCGGCCGCGGCAAGACCGACGTGAACGAAAGCAAGGTCAAGGGTGGACGCGTGTCGTTGTTGTGGACGCCGACCGACAGGACCTCGGTGCGGGTGACCGCGCTGGCGCAGAACCTCGCCGCCGCGGGTTCCGCGACCGTGGCGCTCGACCCCGATACGTTGCAGCCCGTCTATGGTGACTTGCAGCAGCGCACCGCCGAACTGGGCGGCGATGCCTTCGACGCGCATTACCGGCTCTACAACGTCACCGTCAACAGCGATTTCGGCTGGGCGAAGCTGATGTCGTCGAGCAGCTACAGCACGCTCGATGCGGTCACCAACACCGACGCGACTTCGCTGCTGTATCTGAATGGCCCGCCCTTTAACCTGCCCCTCCTTCCAAATGGTCACCCCTATGGCACGCTGGAACAGGCCACGATCCCCCAGACCAAGGCCACCCAGGAATTCCGCCTGTCGTCACCGAAATCGCAAACGGTGGAATGGCTGGGCGGCGTGTTCTGGACCCGCGAGACCGGCAACAACGCGCAGAACATCTACGCGAGCGATTACTACAGCGGCACACCGCAACCTTCACCGTTCGGGATTCCCATCGGTGGTGACTTGCAGCCGAGCACCTACGAGGCCTACGCCGCCTACGGAAGCATCACCTGGCACGTCACCGATCGGTTCGACGTGGAAGCGGGCCTGCGCTACAGCCACGACAAACAGCACTACACGGAAATAGGCTACGGACTCCTGTTCGGTGGCGTTCCGCCGACCGTGTTGCTCGACAAGCGATCCTCCGACAGCAGCACCACGTTCTCGTTGACGCCGACCTTCCACATCGACGACAACAACATGTTGTACGCGCGGGTGGCATCCGGCTTCCTGCCCGGCGGTCCGAACATCGTTCCCGTCGGCGTGCCCAATGTACCGGCGACGTTCAGTCCGACCAAGCTGACCGATTACGAAGTGGGCCTGAAATCGACGTCAGCCGATGACCGGCTGATGGTGGACTTGTCCGCGTACTACATCGACTGGACCAAGATTCCGCTGACCACCTTCGAAAACAATTTCACCTTCCTGACCAGTGGCGGACAGGCCCAGAGCAAGGGACTGGAAGCCACCATTTCGTGGATTCCCGCGCCGGGTCTCAAGCTGTCGGCCAATGCCGCCTACAACGACGCCACCTTGACCAAGGATGCGCCGTATCCTTCCAACGGCAAGCGCGGTGATCCATTGCCCTACGCGCCGCAATTCACGCTGGGCCTGAGCGGCGATTACGACTTCGCGCTGGGCGGCGGCTGGCACGGCTACGTGGGCGCGAGCTATCAGTACGTCGGCGAGCGCTCGACCGACTTCGCCTTCAGCTACCCGATCGCGGGCGTGCTGCCGCCGCTGCCGTCGAGTCCGACCATTCCGGGCTACAACACCATCAACCTGCGCGCAGGCGTGAACCGCGACCAGTGGAACATCGACGTCTACGTCAAGAACCTGACCAACCAGCGCGGCATCGTGCAGGCGAGCACTTTCCAGAACTACGTGCCGGTCGCCGGACAGCTCAATCCGGTCACCGGGATGATGGAAGACAACGCGACCATCATCACGCCGCGCCTGTTCGGCATTTCGGTCAGCAGGAATTTCTGAAGCCAGGGACGCGGCATGCGGCTGCAGGCGATGCGGAGCGCGAATGCAGCGCGACGCGCGCGTGCGTGCCGCATCGAATGTCTTGCAGCAAAGCCGTTTCACGCTCCACACGTTCAAGGAGACATGTCATGTTGAAGCGCCTCGTCCCGCTGTTGCTGGTCTTCAGCGCATGCGCGCCGTGCCTTGCGCAAGTCCCGTCCGCCGTCGCCACGCATCCGGCGCCGGCCACGTCGACGGCGCAGCCCGCGGCGTCGGCGCCGCCGGTGGAAACGGCTGCATCGTCGACCGCCGGTGCGACGCCCACCCTCGATGCAGCCGACCTGCGCACGTTCTTCGACGGCCTGGTTCCGTACATGCTGAAGCGCAACGACATCGCGGGCGCGGTGCTGGTCGTGGTCAAGGACGGCAAACCGATTTTCGCGCAGGGCTACGGCTACGCCGACGTCGCCAAGCGCACGCTGGTCGTCGCGGACAAGACGCTGTTCCGGATCGGCTCGGTCTCCAAACTGTTCACCTGGACGGCGGTGATGCAACTGGTCGCGACCGGCAAGATCGATCTCGACGCGGACATCAACACGTACCTCGACTTCAGGATCCCGGAGAAATTCGGCAAGCCGATCACGATGCGCGACCTGATGACGATGACGCCGGGTTTCGCCGAGGTGATCCGCGACCTGATCTTCGCCGCGCCGCGCAAGCCGTATCCGCTGCGCCAATACCTGGTCGAGCGGATGCCGCCGCGTATTTTCCCGCCGGGCAAGGTGGTTGCGTATTCGAACTACGGCGCCACGCTGGCCGGCTACATCGTGCAGCGCGTGTCCGGTGAACCGTTCGACCAATACGTCGAGGCGCACATCCTGAAGCCGCTGGCGATGTCGCATTCGACCTTCGTGCAGCCGCTGCCGCCTGCATTGGCCGGTGATCTCGCCACCGGCTACATCACCGCCACCGACAAGGACACCGTGCCGTTCGAGGTGATCGAGGCGTATCCCGCCGGCTCGTTCACCTCCAGCGCGACCGACATGGCGAACTTCATGATCATGCAGTTGCAGGGCGGCCAATTCGACGGCAATACCATCCTGCCTGCCGCGACCGCGCAACTGATGCACAGCCCGCATTACAACGCGGCGCCGGACATGAACGGTTACGACTTCGGGTTCTATCGCGAGAACCGCAACGGCCTGCGCATCATCGGCCACGGCGGCGACACCCTCGCCTTCCATTCCGACCTGCACCTGCTGCTGGACAAGGACATCGGCATCTTCATGTCGTTCAACAGCGCGGGGAAAGCGCCGAACGGCACGGCCGAGGCCGTGCGCACCGATCTGTTCCGCGCCTTCCTCGATCGCTATTTCCCGTACACGCCCCCGTCACCCGCGACGGCGGCTTCGGCGAAGGCCGACGCGGCACGCGTGGCCGGCTGGTACTGGGCGAGCCGCCGCGAAGACAGCGCGTTGCGCCTGATCTTCAGCCTGGGCCAGGCGCAAGTCGCGGCGCTGCCGAACGGCGAGATCACCGTCAGCATGCTGAAGGATTCTTCGGGCGCCGTGAAACATTGGCGCGAGATCGGCCCGCTGCTGTACCAGGAAGTGAACGGGCAATCGACGCTGCGTTTCGTCGCGAACGCCGACGGCTCGATCAAGTGGTGGACCACCGATGATTTCCCGCCGGTGGAGCTGTTCCAGCCGGTGCATGGCCTGCAGCAACACGGCTGGTTCGTGCTGCTGACCCAGATCGCGATAGCGGTGTTCGTGCTGACCCTGCTGGTCTGGATCGGCGGCGCGATCGCGCGGCGGCGCTTCGGCCGCAGGCCGCTGATGGCGACCACCGATCGGTTTGCGCTGAACCTCGCGTCGCGGATCGGCGTGTGCCTGATGCTGGCGGTGGTGATCGGCTGGCTGCTGTTGCTGACGGCGTTCTCGAAACCCATGGCGCTGATGTACGGCGACTTCACGGGCTGGCTGGTCGTGCTGTACGTGCTGGGCGTGCTGGCGATCCTCGGCGGCATCGCGATCGTGCTGGAGGCGATCTCGCGGATCGTGCGCGGACCGGGCGGTTGGCTGTGTCGCGTGGGCGAAGCCGTGCTCGCGTTGTGCGCGATCTACGGCATCTGGGCGCTCATCGCGTACGGCCTGGTCAACTTCAACACGCAGTTTTGACCGGCAGTACCGATCGCGTGAACCAGACGTCGCCCGAACACGCCAGCGCCGAACTCGACGCGGCCGGCTACACGCAGCAGCTCGATCGCCGTCTGAAACTGCGGCACCTGCTGGTGTACGGCATGGTGTTCATCGTGCCAATCGCGCCGGTCGCGGTGTACGGCTTCGTCGCGCACGCGAGCCAGGGCATGGTGCCGCTGGTGTACCTGGTCGGCATGGTCGCGATGTTCTTCACCGCGATGAGCTACAAGCAGTTGGGCGCGGAGTTCCCGTTCGCGGGCTCGGTGTACGCGTACGTGCGGCGCGGCATGAATCCGTTCCTCGGTTTCATTGCGGGCTGGATGATCCTCGCCGATTACCTGCTGGTGCCGGCGGTGATCTACATCTTCGTGTCGAACTGGATCGGCGGGCTGGTGCCGGGCGCGCCGCACTGGGTTTGGATCGTCGCGCTGCTGGCGGTCAACACCGCGATCAACGTGCTGGGCGTGCGCCTGCAGTCGCGCGCGCATTTCGTGCTGCTGGCGCTCGAACTGGTCGCGCTGGCGATCTTCGTGGTGCTGGCGATCCGTTTCGTGTTCGTGCTGGGCCAAGGCACCGGCGGCTTTTCGTGGGCACCGCTGTACCAGCCGGGCCACTTGAGTCTGGGCTTCATCGCGACCGCGACCACGATCGCCGCGTTGAGCTTCCTCGGCTTCGATGCGATCAGCACGCTGGCGGAGGAATCGCGCGAGCCGCGGCGTGACATCGGCACCGCCACGGTGCTGACGCTGCTGGTGCTCGGTGCACTGTTCGTGCTGCAAACCTGGCTGGCCGCGCTGGCGCATCCGGATTACACGAACCTCGACGACAATCTCGGCTTCTTCCAGATCGCGCGCGACGTCGGCGGCACCGCGCTGTTCGTGCTGTTCATCGTGGTGAAGGCGCTGGCGACCGGCGTGGCGAGCGCGCTTGCCGCGCAATCGGCGATCTCGCGAATCCTGTTCGCGATGGGACGCGACCGCGCCCTGCCCTTCGGCGGATTCCTTGCAAAGGTGGACGCGCGCTTCAAGACGCCCGCCAACGCGATCCTGTTCGTCGCGGCGCTGTCGCTGGTACTCGCGCTGACGGTGCCGATCACGGCGCTGCTGCATTTCGTCAACTTCGGCGCACTGACCTCGTTCCTGCTGCTCAACCTTTCGGTGCCGGCGTATTTCTGGTTGCGCCGCGGTGAACGCACGCGCCCCGTGCGCCATCTGGTGCTGCCGATCTGCGGCCTGATCGTGGTCGGCTTCATCTTCACCGGCTTCGACCGCACGACCTTCCTGTTCGGCGGCGCGTGGCTGGTGGCCGGGCTTTTGATGGCGACGCTCAGGCGCCAGAGTTCACTTCCGCTCGGAGCTTCGCCATGAAGCGCATGTTGTTGACCGCTGCCGCGTTCGCGTTTGCCTGCATGGCTGGCGTGGCGATCGCGCAGGTTCCGCAGCCGGTGCCGCGCCAGCAGGTCGCCACGACGACACCAGCGCCGTCACCGGCGTCGCATGCGCTGACCGCAGACGACCTCTCGACGTTCTTCGGCGGCATGCTTCCGTACATGCTGGCGCGCGGCGACATCGCCGGCGGCGCGATCGTCGTGGTGAAGGACGGCCAGGTGTTGTTCGCGCACGGTTACGGGTATGCCGACCTGAAGACCCGCGCGCCGGTATCGCCCGCCAATACGCTGTTCCGGATCGGCTCGGTCTCGAAGCTGTTCACCTGGACCGCGGTGATGCAACTGGTCGAGCAACACAAGCTCGATCTCGACCGCGACATCAACGACTATCTCGATTTCAAGATTCCCGCGAAGTTCGGCAAGCCGATCACGCTGCGCGACCTGATGACGCACACGCCAGGCTTCGAGGACACCGCGCGTGACCTGCTGCCGGAGACCCCGGTCGGCACCGATCTCGAGCGCTACCTCAAGGCGCACGTTCCCGCCCGGATCTTTCCGCCGGGCGAAACCGTCGCGTATTCCAACTACGGCGCAGGACTTGCCGGCTACATCGTGCAGCGCGTGTCGGGCGAACCGTTCGACCAATATATCCAGCGCCATATTCTCGAACCGCTGGACATGCGGCATTCCACGTTCGCGCAGCCGCTGCCCGGGAACCTGGCGCCATTGCTCGCAAAGGGTTATGCCACCGCTTCAGACGGCGAAGCCAAACCCTTCGAGCTGGCCAATCCCGCGCCCGCCGGCGCGATGACGTCGTCCGCGCTGGATATGGCGAATTTCATGATCGCGCAGCTGCAGGACGGCCGCTTCGGCGACACGCAAATCCTGCAGCCACAAACCGCGGAATTGATGCACAGCCTGCAACACACGTCCGCGCCGGGCCTCAACGGTTTCGACCTCGGCTTCTACCAGGAAAACCGCAACGGCCAGCGCATCATCGGGCACGGCGGTGACACCATCGTGTTCCACAGTGACCTGCACCTGCTGCTGGACGCGAACGTCGGCGTGTTCATGAGTTTCAATTCCGCGGGCAAGAACGGCGCGGTCAACGACGTGCGCAGCGACATCTTCCGCGCGTTCCTCGACCGCTATTTCCCGTGGCGCGAAACTCCGGAGCCGACGTACAAGAATGCGAAGGCCGATGCCGCGCGTGTCGCGGGTTCGTACGAATCCAGCCGCCGCAACCAGAGCGCGCTGCGTTTCCTGTACCTGTTGGGACAAGCCAGCATACAGGCGCAGCCCGACGGCACGATCACGGTTTCCGCGCTGACCGACGATGCCGGCAATCCCCTGTACTGGCGCGAGATCGGTCCGCTGCATTACCGCGAAATCCACGGCCAGACACTGCTGGATTTCGTCGCCGACGCGCACGGACACATTCTTTATTTCGCCACCAGCGAAAACCCGGCGTCGATCGCGCAGCGCATGCCGGCGTGGCTGAGTCCCTCGACGTTCGGGCCGTTGCTCGGCATCACGCTCGTGATCCTGCTGGCCACGCTGCTGGTCTGGGCCATCGGCTGGGGCGTTCGCCGCCGCTACGGCGGCACGCTGGCGCTGCCCCACGCGCAACGAATCACGCGCCTGTTGTCCCGGCTCGGAATGGTGGCGTGCATCGCCGTGGTGCTCGGATGGTTCCTGTTCGTCGCCGTGATTTCGGCCAACGAACTGTTGCTGGTGCGCGGCGGCCTGACGCCGTGGATGGACCTGCTGTATGCACTGGGCGTGCTCGCGTTGTGCGGCGTGCTCGCGGTGCTGGCGAATGCGGCGGCCGCGTGGTTCGCGCCGCGCCGCAGCCGCTGGGTGCGCGCGGGCGAGATCGTCCTCGCGCTCGCAGCGGTTTACCTGGCCTGGTTCATCGTGGCGTTCGGGCTGGTCAGCTTCAACGTCCGGTTTTGACGATACGTTCTGACGACACGTTCTGGCGATGAACGCGAAGCCGCAAACAACAAGGAGATGACATGAGCGCCCACCGATCCGTGAAGCTGCACGCCGCGATCGAGCAGCGGCCGATGAAAGCGCCGCTCCACATCACCGGCTACACCTTCAACGGCTTCGACGCGCTGGTGGTGACGCTGCACGAGGGCGGCTGGATCGGCCGCGGCGAGGCGCAGGGCGTGTACTACAAGCATGACAATCCGCCGGAAATGCTGGCGCAGGTCGAGGCGCTGCGCGGCAGCATCGAGCACGGCATCACACGCAGCGAATTGCTGGATTGCCTGCCGCCCGGCGGCGCGCGCCACGCCATCGACGCCGCGCTGTGGGACCTGGAAGCCAAGCGCAAGGGCATGCCGGTGTGGAAGCTGGCCGGCATCGATTCGCCGCGTCCGCTCACGACCACCTTCACGATCGGCGCTGACGAACCTGCGACGATGGCCAGCCATGCGCGCGCGTTCGCCGATGCGCGCGCGCTCAAGTTGAAACTGACCGACGACGATCGCAACGCCGAACGTGTGCGCGCGGTGCGCGCGGTGCGGCCGGACGTGTGGATGATGGTCGATGCCAACCAGGGCTTCACCCGCGATTCGCTGGCGCGGCTGCTGCCGACGCTGCAGCAGTGCCGGGTTTCATTGATCGAGCAACCCTTTCCGCTCGGCAAGGAGGGCTGGCTGGACGACCTGGATTGCCCGATCCGCATCGCGGCCGATGAAAGCGTGCAGGACCGCACCGACCTCGCGCGTCTGGCCGGCCGCGTCGATACCATCAACATCAAGCTGGACAAGTGCGGCGGCCTCACCGAAGCACTGGCGATGGCGAGCCAGGCACGCGCGATGGGATTCGACCTGATGGTCGGCAACATGTCGGGCTCGTCGCTGGCGATGGCACCGGCGTTCGTGCTGGGCCAGCAGTGCGCGGTGGTCGATCTCGACGGCCCGTTGTATTTGCGCGAGGACTGCGTGCCTGCAGCGCGCTACGAGCACGGCACGATCTGGTGTCCGGATGAACTTTGGGGCGGCCCGCTGCCCGCCGCGGCGTGACCCCCGGCATTGCCCGATAATCCCGCGATGGACCAGGATCTCCAGAAGAAACTCAAGAGCCGGTGGGAAAGTTTCACGCCCTCGGAACAGCGGCTGGCCGGTTACCTGCTGCAGAACCTCAAGAGCCTGCCGTTCGAGACCGCGGCGTCGCTGGGCCAGCGCGTCGGCGTCAGCGCGATGACGGTCGGACGGTTCCTGCGCAAGCTCGGTTATGCCGGCGTCGCCGAAATGAAGGAAGAGCTTCGCGGCGACACGGCGTGGCTCGCCAAGTACTACCACAGCCCCGCCCCGGCGGATGGACCCGGCGCACGTGATGAAAACCTCGAAGCCGATATCCGCGCGGTGTCTGCGATCCATGCGCTGGCGCGCGGCGAGGAATGGAAATCCATCGTACGATTGCTGGCATCGGCCGACCGGGTTTCCGTGGCCAGCTTCCAGCTCGGCCGCTTCCTCGGGGTGATGTTCGCCACACTGCTGCAACAGATCCGGCCACAGGTCGCGTTCGTGTCGGGCGTGGATGGCGCCTACACCGATGTCCTGATCGACTCCACCGAAAAAAGCTGCGTGGTGCTGATCGACGAGCGCCGCTATTCGCGGCATTTCCGGATCCTCGCCGAAGAAGTGGCGGCGCGCGGCATTCCGCTGGTGATCCTCACCGACGCCGAGTGCTACTGGGCGCGACAGTTGACGCCGCACGTGCTGATGCTGCCGATCCAGCCCGGGCGCGCGTGGCACAGCTTCACCGCGTTCGGCACCCTGTTCAACCTGCTGCTCGGTTCGGTGATCCGCGCGCGCGGCAGCGAGGCGGTGTACGGGCGCATCGAACGGATCTCCGCGATGCGCCACCGGTTCATCGGCTTCAGCGGACCTTCGCCCTCGCCGGAACTCGCGGGCGCTGCGCATTCGCGCCGCGGCCGCAAGCGTCGAGGCGGCTGATCAGGCCGCTTCGCGCGTCGTCGTTTGGCGCGCGGCCTCCTGCTGTTCCAGTACCACCGCAACCGCGTGGACCACCGCCGCGATGCGCGCGGCACTCTGCACCGCCTGCGCGGACACGTCGTGCTTGCGCAGCGTGCGTTCGTGCGAGGCCACGCAACTGCCGCAGCCATTGATGGCGGACACCGCGACCGAGGCGAGATCGAAATCGATCTTGTCGCAGCCTGGGTTGGCCATCGCGTTCATCCGCAGGCCGGCGCGCAGCGTGCCGTATTCGTCGTTTTCGACGAGGTGCAGGAAGCGGTAGTAGATGTTGGTCATGCCCATCAGCGCGGCGGCGGTGCGCGCGCCATCGAGTTCCTTTTCGTCGGCATGTTGCGAAGCGAACTCCGCGATGGCTTCGGTGAGCGGCGCGTGGCGCGACGCGATGGCGGATGCAAGCGCGACCAGCGCAATCTGCTTCTGCGAAAGACCCGGCGCGCCGCCTTCGCCCAGCACCGATTCCAGGTTGAGGCGCAGGTCCTTGGCGTAGTCGGGCAAGCTGGATTTGATGCGGTCCAAGCTCATGATGTTCTCCGGTTGGATGAAGTGGCGGCGGGATTGCTCCCGCCGCCTTGGGCGCCGCGCCGACGGAGGGGCATCGGCGTTGGCTGCACGGGAATGCCTTACGCGGCCTTCAGGGTTTCCTCACCCTTGTTCCAGTTGCACGGGCAAAGCTCGTCGGTCTGCAACGCGTCGAGTACGCGCAGCACTTCCGACGGATTGCGGCCGACCGAGCCCTCGGTAACGTACACGAAGCGGATCACGCCTTCCGGATCGACCAGGAACGCGGCGCGCTTGGCGACGCCTTCGTCGTCGAGGATGCCGAGCGCACGGGTCAGGTCCTTGTTGATGTCGGCCAGCATCGGGAACGGCAGGTCACGCAGGTCCTTGTGATCCTTGCGCCACGCCAGGTGCACGAACTCGGAGTCGGTGCTGGCGGCGAGGATCTGGCAATCGCGGTCCTTGAACTGCGCATCGAGATCGGCGAAGCCCTTGATCTCGGTCGGGCACACGAAGGTGAAATCCTTCGGGTAGAAGAACACGCAGGTCCACTTGCCCTTGTAGGTGTTGTTGTCGATGTTGGTGAAAGCCTTGTCGAGGCTTTCGATGGACACGGTGGCCTTCAGGTTGAAATGCGGGAAGTTGTTGCCGACGGTAAGCATGTGAAGCTCCTTTGGGGTTGAAAGGGTTGGACAGGCGGCGGGCGCCGCGGTTCACGGACAAAGATAGGGATTCGATACCGATCATTCAAATTGATTGTTGCGATTCGGTCGATAGGCCATATATATTGACCAGAACCGAGGCCCCCATGAATTTGCGCGATTTCCACTACCTGGTCGCCCTCGCCGACCACAAGCATTTCGGCCGCGCCGCCGAAGCCTGCTTCGTCAGCCAGCCGACCCTGTCGACGCAAATCCGCAAGCTTGAGGATGAACTGGGCGTGGTCCTGGTCGAACGCAACCCCCGCAAGGTCCTGCTGACGGAGGTCGGCCAGCAGATCGTCGCGCGCGCACGCGACGTGCTGAACGAAGTCGAACAGATCAAGCACATCGCGCATCGCGACCAAGACCCGGAATCCGGCAGCCTGCGCCTCGGCATCTTTCCGACGCTGGGACCTTACCTGCTGCCGCACGTGCTCGGCACGATCCGCGAGCGCTTCCCGCGGCTGGAGCTGCTGCTGGTCGAGGAAAAGACGCCCGAACTGGTGCAACGCCTGCGCGAAGGCAAGCTGGATGCGGCGATCCTCGCGCTGCCGGTGCACGACGACACGCTGCACGCGGAGTTCCTGTTCGAGGAACCGTTCCTGCTGGCCGCGCCCGACAAGCATCCGCTGGCTTCGCGGCGCGCACTGAAACTGGCCGATCTGGAGGATGAACACCTGTTGCTGCTGGAAGACGGCCACTGCCTGCGCGACCAGGCGCTGGAGGTCTGCCGGATGTCCGGCGCGGGCGAAAAGCAGGGCTTCCGCGCAACCAGCCTCGAAACATTGCGGCAGATGGTCGCGGCCAACGTGGGCGTGACGCTGCTGCCGGTACTCGCGGTGCAGCCGCCGATCGCGCACACCGGCAACGTGCACCTGACGCCCTTCCGCGGCCACGTGCCAAGCCGGCGGCTTGCGATGTTCTGGCGCAAGAGTTCGGCGATGCACCGCTTCCTGATGCAACTGGCGGACGTGTTCAAGAAACTGCCGCGCGAATTGCTCGATCCCGCCACCCTGCCTGCCGCGGACGCGCCGGCCGTTGTCAATACGCCGCGCCGTCACTATGGTGCAGGCAAGACCCACGCGAAGCACTGACATGGAAAACCAAGCGTCGATCACCCTCTCGCGCCTCGACGTCGAGCGCATCGAAAGCCTGCTGGAGAATCCCGCGCTGCGCGATTCGCCGGCGGCCGAACGCCTGCGCGCCGAGTTCGACCGCGCCGAGATCGTCGAGCCGAAGGACATGCCCGCGGACGTGGTCAGCATGAATTCGTCGGCGGATTGCGTGGACGAAGCCAGCAACAAGCACCACACGCTGACGCTGGTGTATCCCAAGGATGCCGACGCCGACGCCGGCCGCGTTTCGGTGCTGGCGCCGGTCGGCAGCGCGCTGCTGGGACTGCGCGTCGGCCAGTCGATCGACTGGCCCGGCCACGGCGGACGCACGCTGCGCCTCAAGGTGACGGCAATCCATTACCAGCCGGAAGCCGCCGGCGACCTGCATCGGTAGGGTTGGCGCAATAGCCTTAAGCTATCGCCATGATCGTTTCAATCAATTGGATTGAAGCCGCCGGGGAATGCTAGCGTCGGGGTTCCCTGCACACAACCGGAGGCGCGACGACGATGGCCGAACTAACCAAACAAGAAGTCCGCAAGCTGGAAAAGGAATTCCACGGACCGCAGGCGCTGGGGCCTTTGACGTGGCTGGTCGGCGAGTGGGAGGGCAACGGCGGCGTCGATGTTTCCTTCCACAACAAGGACGACGAGACCGGCGAAACGGGTTACTTCGAGCGGTTCCGCTTCCATCCGATTCCGAAGCAGGAAAACGGACAGCAGGAAATCGAGGGGCTGAAGTACGAGAACACCGCATGGCGGCATGGCGAGGAAGCCATGAATCCGTTCCACGACGAAGTCGGTTACATGCTGTGGGACAAGAAGCTCGGGCAGGTCAAGCGCGTGGTGGTGTTCGGGCGCGGCATCGCGATCCTCGCCGGCGGAGATGCGAAGCCGCGCGACAAGATCCTGCACTTCAAGGCGACCGCGGGCGATCCCAACTACGGCATCCTGCAGAACAGGTACCTTTCCGAACGGGCCGAGCTCAAGCGCTTCGAAGGCACGTTCAAGCTCAACGATGACGGCACCTTCAGTTACGAGCAGAACCTCGTGCTGAAACTGGCGGCCCTCGGCGGCAAGGAACTGGACCACACCGACCGGAACACGCTGCATCTCGTCAAGCGCTACCACCCCAGCATCGAAAACGTCTGATCGCCGGCCGCACCGCTGCACGAAAAGGGCTGCCGATGGGCAGCCCTTTTTTCATCCGCGCGTACAACGGCCGTTGAAGTATCCTTGCCTCCGTCTGGGATGGGCACTCGATGCGAAACGGGCGCACCTGGTTGCTTTGCGCGCTGCTGCTCCTGGCTGGCTGGCTGTGGTGGCACGGGCGGCCGATCGCGCATGCGGACGGCGTGCTGGCGCCGGACGATCCCGTGCAAACCGATTTCGATGCGCCGCAACCCGCGATCCCGTTCAAGGACGCCACGCTGCATCCGCTCGCGAAGTTTTCCCTGACCGCGCGCGTGCTCTCGCGCGCGGACTACCACTTCGACGCGGAATCCGACCTGTCGCCCACCGATCTCGCGTTCGGCTGGGGAAGGATGTCCGACAGCGCGGTGCTGCACGGCATCGACATCAGCCAAAGCGGACGCTTCTATTACTGGCAGACGAAAGCGTTTCCGATTCCGCGGCGCGAAATCGAGACGCACAGCGCCAACATGCACATGATTCCGGCGGACGCTTCCGTGGCCTACCAATTGAAACGCGTGCGCACCGGCGACCTGGTTTCGCTGGGCGGCATGCTGGTCGAAGCCGACAAGGCGAATGGCTGGCGCTGGCGCAGTTCGCTGACGCGCGACGACATCGGCGATGGCGCCTGCGAGCTGGTCTACGTGCAGTCGCTCTCCATCCAGCCGCGCTGAGGCATCAGCGCGTCAGGATGCGCCTGGGCCTGACCGGCAGCTTGCCGCGCCAGTACTGCAGCAGCACGAAGCCGCCGATCGCGCCGCCGAGGTGCGCGAAGTGCGCCACGCCTTCCTGCGTGCCGGTGACGCCGAGGAACAGTTCCAGAAGGATGTAGCCGATCACGAACACCCACGCCGGCATCGGGATGGGCAGGAAGATCAGGAACATCTTCATGCGCGGATACATCACGCCGAACGCCACCAGCAACCCGAAGATCGCGCCCGACGCGCCGAGCGTCGGGTAGAAACCGTGCGTGAAATATTGCGCGACCAGCAGGTGCGCGGCCGCCGCCGTCACCGCGCAGAAGAAGTAATAGAACGTGTAGTGCCTGGCGCCCAGCAGGTGTTCGATGGGCCCACCGAACATCCACAGCGCGAACATGTTGAAGAAGATGTGCGGCCAACCGCCGTGCAGGAACGCGTAGGTAACGACCTGCCAGAAATGGAAGCCGACCAGCACCACGCCGCCGGCTCCGTTCAACATAGGGTGCGCAGGCCCGACGGGCCACAACGCGCCGTAGGCGATCATCAGCGGCTGCAGCGACGGGATCTGCTCCAGCAGGAAGATCACCACGTTGGCGATCAGCAGCGCGCGGGTGACAGGTGGCAGTTCGTAGGGCATGGGCAATGAAGGCGGCGAACGGCCGGCCAAGGGTAACGGCTCACGCGGCCGGCGTCAGGCGGCAAGGCTCACAGTTGCTTCAGGAACACCGCTTGCCGCTTCTTCTCGACGTAGCCCTCGCGCAAGTAGAAGCGATGCGCGCGTTCGCGGATCACGTTAGATCGCACGCGCACGCTCGCGAGGCCCTGCTCGCGCGCCCAGGCTTCCGCGGCCGCCAACAAAGCGCTGCCGACACGTCGACCGCGCGCCGATTCGGACACAACCAGCGCGGTGAGCTCGGCGAACGGTTCCGCGATCAGCAGGCGGCGCGGTTCGACATGCGCGAATCCCGCCAGGCCGCCCCGCGGAGCGACCGCCACCAGCACCATCCCCGCGTGATGTGACGTGACGCCTTCCAGCCGGCGCGCGATCGCCGACGCATCGGCGGGGTAACAGAGCTGGCCGCAGAGCGTCGCCAGTTCTCCGGCGTCCGCAGGCGACGCCACGCGAATCGTCGTCATCGTGATTTCCGACCCGCGCTTCTCAGGTCAACCCCTGCGCGCTTGCCTTCGCGTGCGCCGCGACCACGCTCGCGACCACTTGCGTGACCTTCTTGCCGGTCGGGATGTGCAGGAATTCATTCGGACCGTGCGCATTGGAATGCGGACCCAGCACGCCGGTGATGAGGAACTGCGCCTTCGGGAATTTCTCGCCCAGCATGCCCATGAACGGAATGCTGCCGCCCTCGCCCATGTACGCGGGCGGCGCGCCGAACGCCTCCTGCGAAGCCTGCGACACCGCGCCGTCGAGCCATTCGGAGAGTTTCGGCGCGTTCCAGCCGCTGCCGTCCTTTTCCAGCTTGAACGTGACCTTCGCGCCGTACGGCGGATCCTTTTCCAGCAGGCGCTTCACGAACTCGCTGGCCTTGCTGCCGTTCGCCGTCGGCGGTACGCGCAGGCTCAGCTTCAGCGACGTGAGCGGACGCAGCACGTTGCCCGCGCTCTCCAGCGGCGGCAAACCGGCCACGCCGGTGATCGCAAGTTGCGGACGCCAGGTGCGGTTCAAGATCAGCTCGACGCGATCCTTGCTGACGGGCTGCATGCCATCCTTCCACGGGAACTTGGAAAACACTTCGTCGCCCAGGATCGCTGCGCATTGCCTGGCCTGCTCGACGCGTTCCGCCGGTACTTCAACGTACAGTTCCTTCGGCACGATCGTGCCGGTGGCCGGATCTTCCAGCCGCGACAGCAGGTCGCGGATGATGCGGAAGCTGTCGGGCACCACGCCCGATGCATCGCCCGAATGCACGCCCTCGCTCAACACCTCGACCGTCAGTTCGCCGCCGGTCATGCCGCGCAGCGAAGTGGTCAGCCACAACTGGTCGTAGTTCGCGCAACCGGAATCGAGGCACACCACCAGCGAAGGCTGGCCGATGCGCGGCGCCAGGTGATCGACGTAATGCGGCAGGTCGTAGCTGCCCGACTCCTCGCAGGCTTCGATCATCACCACGCAGCGTGCGTGCGGTACGCCCTGTTCGTGCAGCGCCAGCAGCGCGGACAGCGATCCGAAGATCGCGTAGCCGTCGTCGGCGCCGCCGCGGCCGTACAGGCGGTCGCCTTTCAGCACCGGCGTCCAAGGACCCAGGCCTTCGCTCCAGCCGGTCATTTCCGGCTGCTTGTCGAGGTGTCCGTACAGCAGCACGCAATCATCGGCGCGCACGGCGTCACCCGAGGCCGGCACGTCGATGAAGATCAGCGGCGTGCGGTTGGGCAGGCGCACCACTTCCAGCGTCGAACCCGGCAACGATCCCAGCTTCGCGCGCGCCCACTTCTCCATCAGCGCCACCGCCGCATCCATGTGCCCGTGCGCGGCCCAGTTCTTGTCGAACATCGGCGACTTGTTGGGAATCCGGATGTAGTCGGTGATTTGGGGCACCACTTCGTCGTCCCAGATCTTTCCGATGAAGGCGCGGGCCTTGCTGGCATCCATGGAAAACTCCTGCAAATGGTCAATAGCCCAGTGTAACAGCCGTCCGATCGGCCTTTTCCCACACGCGCCGTCCGCATCGGCCGACACGCGCCCGCTCCGCTGCCTGACTGCGATGGCTGCGCGATGGCGGCATCCTGTTTGCACGCGCCGCATCGCCGGCGTGATCCATCCACCAGGGAGAATCGACATGATCAAGCAATCACTCTGCGCACTCGCACTCTGCCTCGCCATGGCGCTGCCGGCCTTCGCCGCGACGCCGGTCAACGTCAACAAGGCCGACGCGCAAACCATCGCGACATCGCTCGACGGCGTCGGCCTCAGCAAGGCCCAGGCCATCGTCGCCTACCGCGATGCGCACGGCCCGTTCAAAAACGTCGACGATCTCGGCAACGTCAAGGGCATCGGCAAGAAGACGCTCGAGCGCAACCGCGACGCGATCCAGTTGAGCGGCGGCGCTGCGGCCGCGAAGGCACCCGCAACGAAGCCGGCACGGAAATCCCGCAAGCACTGAAGCCGCACGTGCAACGGTGCCGCGGATCGCGTTCCGCGGCACCGCATCCACCGCGCCGCGGCACGCATTACACTGGCGCGCCCTCACCACCGCGCGACCATCTTGATCCTGCCCCGCTACCACATCGCAGCTTCCACCATTCCAGGCGCGGGCAAGGGTCTGTTCCTCGAAGAACCGCTGCGGCGCGGCCGCATCGCCATCGCGCCCGATGGGATCGACCGCACCTGGTCGTTCGCCGAAATCCTGTCCGATCCGGAACGCGCGAAATTGCTGCACACCTCGGTGCGCTGGTTCGAGGACCGCTACACGCTCTCGCCCGACTGGCCCGACGAGTGCTATGTCAACCACAGCTTCGAACCGAATGGTTTGTGGCTGCTCGGCTTCATCTTCGCCGCGCGCGACCTCGATGCCGGCGAAGAACTGACGGTGGATTACCGCCACCTGCTGGCGCCGGGACAGGAAGAGGAATTCCGCGACGCGCATACCGGCCAAGCGATCGTCGGTTACGCGTGGGACGAAAGCCTGCGCTTGGGATTGGACACGTTGCGCAAACTGATCGGCTGAACCTGCGCACGCCCTTCTCGCTATCATCGCGCGATGACTTCCGTGCAAGCCATCCCGCGCGCGGCCCAGCGTGACGAGCCCTGGGCCAACGGCGGCGGCGTCACCACGGTGATCCTGCGCGAACCCGACGATGCTGACTGGAAGATTCGCGTGAGCATCGCGAAGGTGGAACAGGAAGGTCCGTTTTCCGAACTGCCCGGCACGCGCCGCACGCTGATCCCGCTGGATGCGCCGATGACGCTGCGCTTCCCCGGCGGCGCGACGCTGCACGCCCGTCGTTTCGAAAAGCTGGAATTCGACGGATCGCCCGCGCCCACGGGTTTGTTGCCGGAAGGCGCCACGCGCGATTTCAACCTGATGCTGCGCGGCGATGCGCGCGCCGCGGTGCTTGCACGCACGTTGGCCGGCTCGATGCTCCTGCCCGATGAGCCAGGCATCCGCTGGCTGGTGTACCTGGATTCCGGCCACGCGCGCTTGAGCGCCGATGAAACCGTGACATTGAACCCGCACGATGCCGTGCTGGTCGCACCGGGCGGCCCGCCGCAACGGACGCTGATCGAAGGCGCGGGCGAAGTCGTGCTGGTCAAGCTGTACGCTTGATATGCTTTACGCAACCCAAGTAGTGCGAGCGCCGACATGCGGATGCTGGTAGTCGAAGACGATGCCGCCATCGCGGATGCGGTCTGCGCATCGCTGGAGCGCGCCGGCCACGCGGTGGATCATCTTTCCAACGGCAAGGCCGCGATTTCCGCCCTGCAGGAACACGCGTTCGCGCTGGTGGTGCTCGACCTCGGCCTGCCCGGCGAAGAAGGCAGCCAAGTGCTGCGCAAGCTGCGCGCCGCGCACGACGGCGTGCCGGTGCTGGTCATCACCGCGCGCGAGGAACTGGACCTGCGCGTGCGCACGCTCGACCTCGGCGCCGACGACTACCTGGTGAAGCCCTTCAGCCTTGCGGAGTTCGACGCGCGCGTGCGCGCGCTGCTGCGCCGCCAGAGCAATCGCGGCGTGCCCATCCTGAAACTCGGGCAGCTTTCCATCGACCTCGCCGGACGCCGGGTGACGATCGGCGAGCAGCCGCTGGACCTCACGGCGCGCGAGTTCGCGCTGCTGGAAGTGCTGGCCTCGCGCCACAACCGCGTGACCTCGCGCGAGCACGTGATCGAAGCGCTGTGCACGTGGAACGATGCGCTCACCGACAACGGCCTGGACATCGCGGTGCACCGCTTGCGCCGCAAGCTCGAGGACACCGGCGTGCGCCTGCGCACGGTGCGCGGCCTGGGTTACCTGCTCGAGGCCGACGATGATCCGTAACCCGAGCCTGCGCCGGCGCCTGCTGCTGTTCGTCTCGATACCGCTGCTGGCGGTACTCGTGTGCGGCGGCATCATCAACTACGTGATCGGCCTGCACTACGCCAACAAGGTGTACGACCGCTGGCTGCTGGACAGCGCGGAAGCGATCGGTGACCTGGTGAACAGCGACGCGGGCCGCAACGAACTCTCCGACCAGGCGCGCATCCTGCTGCAGTTCTCGGTCAAGGAGCGCAACGAATTCGCGGTGCGCAGCCTGCGCTACGGGGTGCTGGCCGGCAGCGACGACCTGCCCCAGCCCAACCCGAAGGCCAGCCAAGGCGCGCCGGTGTTCACCAACTTCACGGACCGCGGCCAGCCCATGCGCATGGCCTCGGTGTTCCAGACCAACAAGGCCGATCCCGGCGACGTGCTGGTGATTTCGACGGCGGAGACCATCAACAAGCGGCGCGCGCTCGCACGCGAGTTGCTGGTCTCGACCGTGCCGATCGAGTTGCTGTTGATCGTGGTTGCGATGGCGCTGGTGTGGCTGGGCATCAACCGCGGCCTGCGCGTGCTCGATCCGCTGGCGCACGAAATCAGGATGCGCGAAGCGGGCGACCTGTCCCCGCTGCGCACGATCGACGCGCCGCTGGAAGTGCAGCCGCTGGTCGCCACCATCGACGCGCTGCTGGGGCGGCTCGACCGCATGCTGCGCCAGCAGCAACGCTTCATCGCCGACGCCGCGCACCAGTTGCGCACCCCGCTCGCGGGATTGCGCCTGCAGGCGGAACGCGCGCTGGCCGATCCGCGTCCCGAAACCATCCGCGAGGCACTGGCGCACGTCGAACGCCTGTCCGCGGGCACCGCCCGCGCGGCCGGCCAGCTGCTGGCGATGGCACGCGCGCAGGCGCCCGACGAGTCGCTCGGGGCCGCCGCGCCGCTGGAAATGGCCAAGCTCGTGCGCGATGAAGTCGCCGCGCGCGTGCCCGACGCGCTCGCCAAGGGCATCGACCTCGGCTACCGCGGCCCGGAGCACGGCGTCACCGTGATCGGCGACGCGGTCCTGCTGCGCGAACTGCTCGGCAACCTCATCGACAATGCGTCGCGCTACGGCGCGCGCAACGGCGCGGTGATCACGGTGGAACTGCAGCCGACCGAAAGCGGCGGCTGCACGATGTCCGTGCAGGACAACGGCCCCGGCGTCGCGCCAGAATTGATCCCGCGCCTGGGCGAACGATTCTTCCGCGCGATGGGCAACGGCCACGAAGGCACCGGCCTCGGCCTCGCGATCGTGCGCGAAATCGCCGAACGCCACGGTGCGGAACTGGCGATCAGCAACCACGAAGACCCGCATGGCCTGCGGGTCGAGGTCCGGTTTCCGCCGCACTCGACCATTGCCGACGGATGACGCGGCTTGTCCTCCGCGTCACCCGTGTTCTGAAATCGCCTCTCCTCCGTACCACTGCAACCGGGAGTAGCCCATGCACACCAGGCGTTCGGGAAGCGCGCCGATGCGGAAAAGGGTTCTGATCGCCGACGGCTTGCAAGGACGCGAGGCGTCGCAATCAGCGATCGTCGCGCGTGTAGACCACGCCGTCTTCCACGCGCACCGGGAAACTCGCGACCGGCTCGGTCGCCGGCGCCTCCTTCACTTCGCCCGTGCGCACGTCGAAGCGCGCGCCGTGGCGCGGGCATTCGACTTCGAATCCGCATACTTCGCCGCCGGCCAGCTCGCCGCCATCGTGCGTGCACACGTCCTCGATGGCATACAGATTCCCTTCAAGGTTGTACACGGCGATCGCGGTGTCGTCGTCCCACACGACCTTGAATTCGCCCGGCAGCAGTTCGTCCTGCGCGCAGACTTTCACCCATCCATCCGGCATGCCCCCTCCGTCATTCCGGTGCAAGCTCCTTGACCAGCCATTCGAAGCGCAAGTCATCGCGCTTCGGGATGCCGAAGCGCGGATCGCCGTAGGGGAACGGCTTGTATTCACCCGTGCGGCGATAACCGCGCCGCTCGTACCACGCGATCAGTTCCGCGCGCACGTCGATCACGCTCATGCGCATGGTTTTGGCGTGCCATTGTTCGCGCGCAACGCGTTCGGCCTCGGCCAGCAGCGCGCGCCCGGTGCCGTTGCCCTGCGCGTCCGGGCGCACCGAGAACATCCCGAAATAGCCGTCGCCCGCGTGTTCGCCGGACAGCCGCTCGACCACGCAGCTCGCCAGCAAATTTCCGTCGCGCTCGGCAAGCAGCAGCTGCACGTCATCACGCGCAATGAGCGCTGCGACTTCTTCCGGATCGGTGCGCTGGCCATCGAGCAGGTCGGCTTCGGTGGTCCAGCCCACGCGGCTGGCATCGCCGCGGTAAGCCGATTCGGTGAGCGCGACGATCGCGTCGAGGTCCGCGTTCGTCGCGGCGCGGAACCGCAATTCCGCCGCGCTCATGCCAGCAGCTTCCGCACGCGGCCAATCGCATCGATGAACATGTCGATCTCCGCCTCGGTATTCCAGAACGCCAGCGATGCGCGGCAGGTGCCGGCCACGCCGTAGAACTGCATCAGCGGGTGCGCGCAATGGTGGCCCGAGCGCACCGCGACGCCTTCCTGGTCGAGCAGCGTCGCGAGATCATGCGCATGCACGCCCTCGATGAGGAACGCGATCACCGCGGCCTTGTCCGGCGCCGTGCCGAAGATGCGCAGGCCCGGTACGGCTTGCATGCGTGGCGTCGCGTAATCCAGCAAGGCACGCTCGCGCGCCGCGATGTTCGCCATGCCGATGCCGGTGAGGTAATCGATCGCGGCGCCGAGCCCCGCGAAACCCGCGGCATTCGGCGTGCCGGCTTCGAACTTGCGCGGCGAATCGGCGAACGTGGTGCCGTCGAACGACACCGTCTTGATCATTTCGCCGCCGCCGAAGAACGGCGGCATCGCTTCCAGTGTTTCGCGGCGCGCCCACAGCGCACCCGTGCCCGTCGGCCCGCACATCTTGTGGCCGGTGACGCAATAGAAATCGCAGCCGATGGATTTCACGTCCAGCGGCAGATGCGGCGCCGCCTGCGAGCCATCGACCAGCAGCGGAATGCCGCGCTTGCGGCATTCGCGCGCCAGTTCCTTCACCGGGTTGATGGTGCCGAGCACGTTGGACACGTGCACCACGCCCGCGAACTTCACTTCCGGCGTCAGTGCCTGGATGAATTTCGCGACGATCAATTCGCCGGCTTCGTTGATCGGCGCCACCTTGAGGTGCGCGCCGGTCAACTGGCAGATCAGTTGCCACGGCACGATGTCGGCGTGGTGTTCCATCGCCGTCACCAGTACCGCGTCGCCCGGCTTCAGTCGCGGCAACAGGTAGCTGTACGCGACCAGGTTGGTCGCCATCGTGGTGCCGGAGGTCAGCACGATCTCGTCGCGGTGGTTGGCGCCGAGGAACGCGGCGAGCTTGTCGCGCGCGCCTTCGTACAGCGCGGTCGCTTCCTCGCCCAACTGGTGCACCGCGCGCGAAACATTCGCGTTGTGGTTGCGATAGAAATCGTCGACCGCCTCGATCACCTGCCGCGGCTTCTGCGAGGTATTGGCGCTGTCGAGATAGACCAGCGGCCTGCCGTGCACCTTGCGCTGGAGGATCGGGAAGTCTTCGCGAATGCGGGCCCAGTCGACGTTGTCGAGGCGGCCCCCTTTCGCCGTTCGGGCACCTTCCCCCGCACGGGACAGCGAATGCTCGCGCTTGTCTCCCTCCCCCGCTTGCGGGAAAGGGTTGGGGTGGGGGGTAAACTTGCCTCGCGCGCTCACGCTTCGACCTCCGGAAGCTGTTCGGCCAGCAACGCCGCGCAATGTTCGCGCAACGGCGCAGGCTCCACGCCCTCCAGCGCGACCGAACAGAACGCGCGCACCAGCATCTGCCGCGCGAGGTCCAGCGGCACGCCGCGCGAGCGCAGGTAGAACAACACGTTCTCGTCGAGCTGGCCGACCGTGGCGCCGTGGTTGGCCTTGACCTCGTCGGCGTAGATTTCCAGCGCGGGCCGTGTGTCGATTTCCGCGTCGGGCGATAGCAGCATGTTCTTGTTGTAGAAGCTGCCGTCGGCACCATCGGCGCCGGGCTGCACCAGGATGCGACCGTGCACCACGCCGCGCGCGCGATCGCCGGCGACGCCGCGCCACACCGCATTGCTGACGGAATCACGGCCGCGATGCGTCACCAGCACTTCCATGTCACTGTGCTGGCGCCCGTGCAGCACGAACGCACCGCGGCTGTCGAAGCGCGAGCGCGCACCCGCAAGTTCGGCGCGAATCTCGTGGCGCACCAGTTTCCCGCCGAGTTCCAACGCGTGCAGATCGAGTGCGGCATCGTCGTGCAGGCGGACCCGACTCCGGCGCAACAGCGTGGCGTCGGCGTCGGCCTGCTGGATGACGGTCCAGTCGAGGTGCGCGTTCTCGTGCATGCCGATGTCGCGCACGATGTTGGTCAGGTGTCCCGTCTGCGCTTCGCCCACGTGGTGTTCGACGATCCGCAGCCGCGCGCCCTCGCCCACTTCGACGAGGCTGTGCAGGTGGAACGCCGCCGCGGTTTCGGCCGCCAACACGATGTGCACGATATGCAGCGGTTCGCGAACCTCAACGCCGGGTGCGATTTTCAGGATCAACCCATCCGCCGCCAGCGCGCGATTGAGCAGCGTGAATCCGTCGTCGTCATCGTCCGCACGTTTGTCCAGCAGGAAACGCAGCGGCTCGGGCGCCTCGCGCAGCGCCGTCGCGAGCGATTGCACCGCCACGCCGTATGGCAAACTGTCGAGCTGCGAAAGGTCCGCGCGGAAAACGCCGTTCACGAACACGGCGCGCGTCCCCTGAATTGCGGGCGCCGGCAACGGCGCCGCATCGATGCCGCGGCTGGGGGCTTGCGGATCACCCGCCGCATAAGTCTTCTGCGCCAACGCGCGCAGCGAAGTGTATTTCCAGAGTTCGTTGCGCTGTTCCGGCAACCCGCGCGCCGCAAAAGCCCGCAAGGCCTCGGCCCGCGCAGCGTCCAGCCACGCCAACCCGCTGCCGGGCAAGCGCCCCTGCAGCGCGGCATCGTGCATGGACTGCACGAACGGCACGGATGCGGTCACGCCTGCGCCTCCGCCGGCGTGCGCTCGCGCACCCACGCATAGCCATGCGCTTCGAGTTCGCGCGCAAGCTGCGCATCGCCGCTTTCGACGATCCGGCCGTCGGCCAGCACGTGCACGAAATCGGGCACGATGTAATCCAGCAGGCGCTGGTAGTGCGTGATCACGAGGAACGCGCGTTCCGCCGAGCGCAGCGCATTCACGCCCGCCGCGACCTGTTTCAGCGCGTCGATGTCGAGGCCGGAATCGGTTTCGTCGAGGATCGCGAGGCGCGGTTCCAGCAGCGCCATCTGGAACACCTCGTTGCGCTTCTTCTCGCCGCCCGAAAATCCCTCGTTGACTGCACGGTTCAGGAGTTCGGGCGTCATGCCCATCTCCTTGACCTTCTCGCGCACCAGCTTCAGGAATTGAACGGAGTCGAGTTCGGCTTCGCCGCGCGCCTTGCGCTGCGCGTTCAGCGCCGCGCGCAGGAAATAAGTGTTGTTGACGCCGGGAATCTCGACCGGGTATTGGAACGCGAGGAACACGCCCGCGGCGGCGCGCGCTTCGGGTTCGAGATCGAGCAGATTGTTCCCGTCGAAACTGACGCTGCCCTGGGTCACTTCGTAACCGGAACGGCCCGCCAGCACATTGCCCAGCGTGGACTTGCCCGCACCATTGGGGCCCATGATCGCGTGCACTTCGCCCGGCTTCACTTCCAGCGAAAGGCCTTTGAGGATTTCCTTGCCGGCAACGCGGACGTGGAGGTTTTCGATCTTCAGCGTCACCCAATTGCTCCTTCCAGCGAAACTTCCAAAAGCTTCTTCGCCTCTACCGCAAACTCCATCGGCAGTTCGCGGAACACCTGTTTGCAGAAGCCGTCCACGATCAACGACACCGCGTCTTCTTCGCTGATGCCGCGCGAGCGGCAATAGAACATCTGGTCGTCGGAAATCTTGGAAGTGGTGGCTTCGTGCTCGACGATCGCGGTGGGGTTCTTCACTTCCATGTACGGGAAGGTGTGCGAGCCGCACTGCTTGCCGATCAGGATCGAATCGCAGCGGGTGTGGTTGCGCGCGTTCACCGCGCCCTTCTCCACCTTCACCAGACCGCGATAACTGTTCTGGCTCTTGCCCGCGCTGATGCCCTTGGACACGATCTTGGACTTGGTGTCGCGGCCGATGTGGATCATCTTGGTGCCGGTGTCGGCCTGCTGGTAATGGTGCGTCAACGCGACCGAATGGAACTCACCGACCGAACGATCGCCGCGCAGCACGCAACTCGGATATTTCCATGTGATCGCGGAACCCGTCTCGACCTGCGTCCACGAGATGCGCGAATCGTCGCCGCGGCACTCGCCGCGCTTGGTGACGAAATTGTAGATGCCGCCCTTGCCGTTCTCGTCGCCGGGATACCAGTTCTGCACCGTCGAATACCTGATGCTGGCGCGTTCCAGCGCCACCAGTTCGACGACCGCCGCGTGCAGCTGGTTGTCGTCGCGCATCGGCGCGGTGCAGCCTTCGAGATACGAAACCGTCGCGCCTTCCTCGGCGATGATGAGCGTGCGCTCGAACTGGCCGGTATGGCCCGCATTGATGCGGAAGTACGTGGACAATTCCATCGGGCAGCGCACGCCCTTCGGGATGAACACGAAGGAGCCATCCGAAAACACCGCCGAGTTCAGCGCCGCGAAGAAGTTGTCACCCTGCGGCACCACGCTGCCGAGATATTGCCGCACCAGATCACCGTGCTCGCGGATCGCTTCGCTCATCGAGCAGAAGATCACGCCGACTTTCGCGAGTTGTTCGCGCGCGGTGTTGGCCACCGACACCGAATCGAACACCGCGTCCACCGCCACGCCGGCGAGCTTGGCGCGCTCGTGCAGCGGCACGCCGAGCTTGTCGTAGGTTTCCAGCAGTTTCGGATCGACTTCGTCCAGCGATTTCGGCTTGTTCTTCGGCGCCGAGTAGTAACTGATCGCCTGGAAATCGATCGGCGCGAGCTTCAGGTGCGCCCAGTGCGGCGGCGTCATCTTCAGCCAGCGACGGTATGCGGCGAGCCGCCATTCGGTCATCCACTCGGGCTCTTCCTTGATCGCGGAAAGCGCGCGGATGGTGCCTTCATCGAGGCCCGGCGGCAGGCTGTGCGATTCGATGTCAGTGACGAAGCCCGCGTCGTAGCGGCGCGACAATGCAGCCTGGACTTCGTCGGGTTGGGTTGCCATGTGCTGCTCCCTCAGAGTGCCCGCGCAGCGCGCACGCCGGGGCGGCGATGCAACATGTCGGCCAGGCTCACGCCGCGCAGCGCGTTGTCGATCGCGGCGCCGATGCCCTGCCAGTCGCGCGACACCGCGCAAAACGCTTGGCGCTCGCAACCCGCGTGGCCGAGGCTGCATTCGGTCAGGCCGATCGGGCCGTCCAGCGCTTCGACGATCTCGGCCAATGAAATGTCCTTGGCCGAACGCGCCAGGCGATAACCGCCGGTGGCGCCGCGGAACGAATCAACCAGCCCCGCCTGCGCGAGCCGCTTCAGAAGCTTGCTGACCGTCGGCGCTTCGAGATGCGTTTCCGCGCCCACCTGCGCCGCTGGCAACACCTCGCCCGGATGGCGCGCAAGGCAGGCCATTACCACGGAGGCGTAATCGGCGAGACGGCTGACGCGAAGCATTCGGTCGACGGGCTTCGAATAGGTACCAATATGGTACTGATTCCGCCGCCCACCCGCAAGAACGCTCCTTTACGCGCGCTTCAGCCGCAAACGAAACGGGCGCCGCAAGGCGCCCGCTCGCTCAACCAATTGCCGATTCGTCACGCACCCGCGACGACGTGCACCTTCACCGGCGCCTTCACGTCGGCGTGCAGCGAAACTTCAACGTCGTAATCGCCAAGATTGTGGATCGCGCCTTCCGGCATGATCACTTCGCTCTTCTCCAGTGCGATGCCCTGCGCGGTGAACGCTTCGGCGATGTCGCGCGGACCGATCGAGCCGAACAGCTTGCCTTCTGGGCTGGCGTTGGCGGTGATGGTGGCTTCGGCGTTCTCGAATTTCACGCCGCGCGCCTGCGCATCGGCCAGCAGCTTGTCGGCCTTGGCCTGGTATTCGGCGCGCTTCTGTTCGAACGCTTCGAGGTTGGCCTTGGTGGCCGGCACGGCCTTGCCGTGCGGCACCAGGTAGTTGCGGCCGTAGCCCGGCTTTACGCGGACCTTGTCGCCCAACGCGCCGAGGTTCTTCACTTTTTCGAGCAGGATGACTTCCATGAAACTCTCCGATTCGTTAGCGCCGGCACCGCCGACGCAACCTTGTGGTTGTCCGAAGGAATGGCGCCGCTTCGTTCGAAGCGGCTTTTTGGTGAAAAGTCAGGCCAGGGATGGCCGTGGTGGAGCTTGTGCCCTGAAAGGTCCCGGATTGCCTTGCGTTCTGCTGGACAGCGATCAGGGACGATCGCATCAAACGAAATGATTGTCGCTGTACGGCAACAACGCCAGGAACCGCGCGCGCTGCACGGCCTTGGTCAATTGGCGCTGGTAGCGCGCCTTGGTGCCGGTGATGCGGCTGGGGACGATCTTGCCGGTCTCGGTGACGTACTGCTTCAGCGTGGCGAGATCCTTGTAATCGATGTGCTCGATGCCCTCGGCGCTGAAGCGGCAGAACTTGCGGCGGCGGAAGAACTTGGACATGTTCGAGTCTCCGGTCTTCTTGCTGTTGTTGGTCGGGCGTGGCATCACGCGGCCTCCTCGCGGTCGTCGTCCATGTCGTCATCGCGGCGGCGCGACGGCTTCTCGTCCTTGTCCTTGGTTTTCAGGATCAGGGACGGCTCGGTCTCGGGACCGTGCCACTGCATGATCAGGTGGCGGAGCACCGCATCGTTGAAACGGAAGCCCGACTTCAGCTCGGTGATCGCCTTGGGACCGCACTCGATGTTGAGCAGCGCGTAGTGGGCCTTGGCCAGGTGCTGGATCGGATAGGCGAGCGGGCGGCGGCCCCAGTCTTCGACGCGATGGACCTTGCCGCCTTCGGCTTCGACGAGCGCCTTGTAGCGCTCCAGCATGCCGGGCACCTGCTCGCTCTGGTCCGGATGGACCAGGAACACGACTTCATAATGACGCATTGTGTTTTCCTCATGGGTGTCGCCGCGGCAACGGCGCCGTGGCGGGGCAGCCTCCCGATCCGGATTCCGGCGGTGAGGCGAGGGCCTCCGCAACCCATCGGCTGCGGAGAACCGCGAATTGTAAGGGCAATCAGGGTTTTGGCGCAACCGGGGTGCGCGTGGTCCTGGGCAGTGGCTGCAGGCTTGCTACGGCGTTCACCGGCAGGGCCATCGCCCGATTGGCGGCAGGGTCGTAGACGAAGACGTAGTTGGAGACGGCGCCGAGATACGTCCACGCGCCGCCCGAACCGGGTTGCAGATCCGCGCTCGCGCCGTTCAAGCGAACGAGCGTCCTGGCGGCGGCGCCCTGCCTCGCTTCGATCACGCGCTGGCGGGCGTACATGCCCACGAAAACCCAGCCATAGATGAAGATGACCAGCAGATACCCGATGTAAAGGCCCCATTTCTGATCGAGGTGCCAATCCAGCCAGCGCAGGTGCAGCCGCTGCCAGCGATTCCGGCTCGGCAGCGCGATCAAGGCCTCGCGGCGCGCCGATTGCCGGCGGCGTGAGCGGATGTTGATGCGATCCATCAGCCAGCACAGCGGAAACGTCACCAGCACCAGCGCGATCGCCATGGGTTGCTGCAAGCCCGCCACGAGATAATCGCCGATCTGCGCCAGGCTCAGGATCGGGATGCCGAAACCCACCTGGTAATACGCGTAGTCGTAGTAAATGCCCGCCAGCGCCACCAGCAGATAGGCCACCGTCAAGGCCAGCGCGGGTTCACGCCGGAAGGTCTTGAGCACGTGCGGAAGCACCACGGCAAGACCCGAATGCCGATCCGGGCCTGCACTGCCGATTCCTGCGTCCCCTGCGTCGCTCATCGCGGGGTCAGGCCGTGCGCGATTCGACGGTGAAGCTTTCCCCGCAGCCGCACGCGCCGGTGGCATTCGGATTGTGGAACTCGAATGCGGCGTTGATGCCGTGGCGCACGAAGTCGATGCGCGTGCCGTCCACGAACGGCAGCGCCTTGGCATCGACCACCAGCCTGACGCCGTCGAGATCGAACACCGTGTCGTCACCGGTCACTTCACTGGCCAGATCGACCGTGTAGCCGAAGCCGGAACAGCCGGTGCGCTTGATGCCGAAGCGCACGCCGGATGCGTGCGGGTTCTTCACAAGAAAGTCGCGCATGCGCGCGGCGGCGGCGGGGGTGAGTTCGATGGCCATGCGGATGTCGTCGAATGGTAATGCTGCGTTATTATCGCGCGTTCGTCTTTCCCCTACATGGCCCATCGGGGGCACGGTTTCAAGCCATGGCAACCTTGAGCGTCAAACAGGCATTGGCCGGCGGCGCGCCGGAAGGCGCGTCCGTGGAAGTGCGCGGCTGGGTGCGCACGCGCCGCGATTCCAAGGCCGGCCTGTCGTTCGTGAACCTCTCCGATGGTTCGTGTTTCGCAGCTTTGCAGGTGGTCGCGCCCGCGACGCTGCCGAACTACGCCAGCGACGTGCAGAAACTTTCGGCCGGCTGCGCCATCGTCGCGCGCGGCAAGCTGGTGCCTTCGCAAGGCAAAGGGCAGGCCTTCGAATTGCAAGCCGACGCTATCGAAGTGCTCGGCTTCGTGGACGATCCCGAAACCTATCCGATCCAGCCCAAGCAGCACACGCCGGAATTCCTGCGCGAAGTCGCGCACCTCAGGCCGCGCACCAACCTGTTCGGCGCGATCTCGCGCGTGCGCCACACCATGATGACGGCGATCCACCGCCACCTGACGGCGGAAGGGTTCTACTGGGTCAACACGCCGATCATCACGACGTCCGACGCCGAGGGCGCGGGCGACATGTTCCGCGTCTCGACGCTGGACCTCGCCAACCTGCCGCGCGACGACAAAGGCGCGATCGACTTCAAGCGCGATTTCTTCGCGCGCGAAGCGTTCCTCACCGTCTCGGGTCAGTTGAACGTCGAGGCTTATTGTCTTGCGCTAGGCAAGGTCTACACCTTCGGCCCGACCTTCCGCGCCGAGAACTCCAACACGCCACGGCACCTCGCCGAGTTCTGGATGTGTGAACCCGAAATCGCGTTCGCCGATCTCGACGACAACGCCGATTGCGCCGAAGCGTTCCTCAAGGCCATTTTCAAGGCCGTGCTGGAAGAACGCGCCGACGACATGGCGTTCTTCGCCGAACGCGTGCAGAAGGACGCCGTCACGCGCCTCGAAAAGTTCATCGCCGCGCCGTTCGAGCGCATCGACTACACCGATGCCATCGCGGCGCTGCAGAAATCCGGGCAGAAGTTCGAGTTTCCGGTCGAATGGGGCGTGGATCTGCAGACCGAGCACGAACGCTGGCTGGCCGAGACCCACGTCGGCCGGCCGGTGGTGGTGATGAATTACCCCGAGAAGATCAAGGCGTTCTACATGCGCCTCAACGACGACGGCAAGACCGTCGCCGCGATGGACGTGCTGGCGCCCGGCATCGGCGAGATCATCGGCGGCTCGCAGCGCGAGGAGCGCCTGGACCATCTCGATCGCCGCATGCAGCAGTTCGGCATCGATCCCGCGCATTACCAGTGGTACCGCGACCTGCGCCGTTACGGCACGGTGCCGCACGCGGGCTTCGGCCTGGGCTTCGAGCGCCTGCTGGTGTACGTGTGCGGATTGTCGAACATCCGCGATGCGATCCCCTACCCGCGCACGCCGGGCCACGCGGAATTCTGACCTTTTCGGGCAACTTGTCTGCGCTTGCGCTGTCAATTTCCCGGATCAGGACTTTCGACCCGTTCGCCGCCGCGCATCGGTCGCTAGACTCGCGCGGATCACGCGCCCCGCGACCGGCAGGAGGCCACCCGCAGCGCATTCCTTCAACACACCCGTTTCTTAGTCAAGCCCCGTGTCCCGTTTTATCCGCCTCGCGACCTCCGCTTTCGTTCTGATCCTGCTCGCAGGCTGCAGCCATGCGGTCAAGCTGCCATTGATCGGAAGCCTCGACAGCGCGCCACCGCCCTCGCGCGACGCGGCGATGCAGAACCTCAAGGACGCGACGCCCTGCTGCCACGTGTGGTCGGACCTGCCCTACCACGACCCGCTGCCCAGCGAGCCGCGCGCGTTCAAGCTGGACAAATCCAGTCCCGTCGCCGACATCGATGGCGACCGCACGCACTTCCTGGCGTTCGTGCTGCCGAAGTACACCGAGCCCTATCGCGTGGTGTTCCAGTCGCAGCCGAGCGCGCGCCGCCTCGGCAGCAGCTTCCTGCTGGCGCCCACGGTCACGCTGCTCGACGCCGATTACAAACCACTCTCCAGCACCGACGTACCGCTGTGCGTCTACATCAACTGGCGGCCCAGCATGTCCGGCGGATTCGGCGCGGTGAAGATCGACGATCCGAACGCGCAATACCTGGTCGTGACCACCTCGCCGAAGCAACTTGCGGCGACGACCTACTGGGCGCAGTCGCCGACCAGCTTCAGCAGCGTCAACGTGCCGTCGGCCTCGCCGCTCGCCGGTATCACCCAGGCGACACCCGTCACCAGCGGAAGTTTCGACGTGGCGCACGGCCCCGAGGGCACGCTGTACCTCGGCAAGATGACGCCCGCGTACGCGAGCGCGGTGGACAACGGCTTGTGCGGCAAGCCTTCGACGGGCAACGGCTTGTTGCCGGAGATCAGGCACGCGTTGCAGAATTTATAGGTGCAATCGTCCATGATTGCCGCATCATGGCGCAGGCTGGTCAATTGAACACCTCAGCTTCGCAGATATCACCACGGCCATCCTTGGCCTGACTTTCCACAACAGCCGCTTCGATCGGGCACACGAGATACGGCAATGGATCTGGATCTGACCGGCCGCCACGCACTGGTTTGCGGCGCCTCGCAGGGCATCGGCCGCGCGTGCGCCATCGAGCTTGCGGAACTGGGCGCGAACGTCACCGTGCTCGCCCGGCGCGAGGACGTGCTGAAGCAACTCGTCGCGGAACTGCCGCGCATGCACGCTGCGCAAAGGCACGATTTCCTCGCCGCCGATTCGGGCGATACCGATGGCTTGCGCGCCGCAGCGGAAAGCCTGGTGGCCGCGCAGCCCGTGCACATCCTGGTCAACAATTCCGGCGGACCGCCGCCCGGCCCCGTGCACGGTACGAAAGTCGAAGCCTTCCTCGATGCGTATCGCAAGCACCTCGTCGCCAACCACGTGCTCGCGGAAACCGTGATTCCGGGGATGCAGGCCGCGCACTTCGGGCGCATCGTCAACATCATCTCGACGTCGGTAAAGGAACCGATCCAGGGGCTCGGCGTCTCCAATACCACGCGCTGGGCGGTGGCGAGCTGGTCCAAGACGCTGGCCACCGAACTCGCGCCGTTCGGCATCACCGTCAACAACGTGCTGCCGGGCTCGACGCACACGCCGCGCATCGAACAGATCGTGCAGACGCGTGCGCAGAAGTCTGGCGTCGACGTCAAAGCGATGCAACACGAAATGGAATCCGAAATCCCGATGCGGCGCTTCGCCGATCCGTCGGAGATCGCGGCGGCCGTCGCGTTCCTGTGTTCGCCCGCGGCGGGTTACATCAGCGGCATCAACGTGCCGGTGGATGGCGGACGCACGCGTTCGCTGTAACGGACCCGGGACTCGGGAACGAACTAAACTTGTGGACATCCGAAGGCCATGCCCGCATGCGCGACATCGCACTGTCCAATCTGATCGACGGAAAATTGATTGCGCCCGCAAGCGGCGCATACATTGACGTGTTCGAACCGGCGACGGGCGAGGTTTACGCGCGCTGCCCGGATTCCGATACGCGCGACGTGGAAGCCGCAGTCGTGGCCGCCGAACGCGCGGCGTCGGCCTGGGCCGCACTGGCAGCAGGTGAACGCGCGCAGCATTTGCATCGGCTCGCGGATACCGTTGAAGCGCGGCTCGACGAACTCGCACGCGAGGAATCGCGCGATTCCGGCAAGCCTGTCATGCTGGCGCGCAGCGTCGATATTCCGCGCGCTGTTTCGAACCTGCGTTTCTTCGCCGAAGCGATCACCCAATGGCCGGGCGAGTCGCACGTCGATGCGCGCGCCGTCAATTTCACCTTGCGTCAACCGTTGGGCGTGGTCGGCTGCATCTCGCCGTGGAACCTGCCGCTCTACCTCTTCACTTGGAAGATCGCGCCGGCGCTCGCGGCGGGCACCGCGGTCGTGGCCAAGCCTTCCGAAATCACGCCGTTCACCGCGTTCCGGTTGGCGGAACTCGCGGTCGAATGCGGCCTGCCACCGGGCGTGCTGAACATCGTGCACGGCCTGGGGCCGAAGGTCGGACAGGCGATCGTCGAGCATCCGACAATCAAGGCCGTGTCGTTCACGGGCTCGACACGCACCGGCGCGTTCATCGCCGAGAGCGCGGCAAAACAGTTCAAGAAGGTGTCTCTGGAAATGGGCGGCAAGAACCCCGCCATCGTTTTTGCCGATGCCGATTTGAGCGAAGCGAACCTGGACATCATCATGCGTTCGGGCTTTTCCAACCAAGGCGAAATCTGTCTGTGCGGTTCGCGGCTGCTGGTCGAGCGGTCGATTTACGATGATTTCAAGCGGCGCTACCTCGACAAGGTGAAAGCACTCAAGGTCGGCGATCCGAACGACGCGGCCAGTGACCTCGGCGCGCTGGTATCGAAGCCGCACTTCGAAAAAGTGATGGGCTGCATCGAACGCGCGAAACGGGAAGGCGGCACGGTGTTGACCGGCGGCAGCGCCGTGAAGCTCCCGGGCCGCTGCGCCGATGGCTGGTTCGTCGCACCCACCGTGATCGAAGGCTTGCCGCAGGATTGCGCCACCAACCGCGAGGAAATCTTCGGGCCGGTGGTGACGCTGATCCCGTTCGATTCCGAAGACGAGGCGGTCGCGATCGCCAACGGCACCGACTACGGTCTCGCTGCGTCGCTGTGGACGCGCGACCTCGCGCGCGCGCATCGCGTGGCGGAGCGTATCGACTTCGGCATCGTCTGGGTGAACTGCTGGATGCTGCGCGACCTGCGCACGCCGTTCGGCGGCGTCAAGCATTCCGGCATGGGCCGCGAAGGCGGCGTGGACGCGCTGCGCTTTTTCACCGAACCCAAAAACGTCTGCATCGCGCGGTAAGTCGCTCGCTGCGCTCGCTGGAAGTCGCGTCTGCGGCGCTGCAAAGAGTCGGTGAAAGCTTGCGAACCAGACTCGTAGCTTCGCTCTCCTCTTTACGCTTTACTATTTGCCACTCACTCTTTACAGGCGGCGCAGCCGCCGACTGACCGGATTCCACCATGCCATCGCCCCAGGAACTCCTCCAGAACAATCGCCGCTGGTCGGAAGCGATCCGCGCGCAGGATCCCGGATTCTTCGAGCGTTTGTCGAAGCAGCAGACGCCGAAATTCCTGTGGATCGGCTGTTCGGATTCGCGCGTGCCGGCCAACCAGATCCTCGGTATCGATCCCGGCGAGGTGTTCGTGCACCGGAACATCTCCAACCTCGTGCTGCATTCCGACATGAATTGCCTGTCGGTGATGCAGTTCGCGGTGGACGTGCTGAAGGTCGAGCACATCATGATCACCGGCCACTACGGTTGCGGCGGCGTCGGCGCCGCGCTCAAGGGTGACCGGCTGGGCCTGGTCGACAACTGGTTGCGCTACATCGGTGACACGCTGGAACGCCATCGATCCGAAGTCGACGCGCTGCCGGAAGGCCGGCGCCACGATCGCCTGTGCGAACTCAACGTGATCGAACAGGTCGCGAACGCCTGCCACACCACCGTCGTGCGCGACGCATGGGATCGCGGCCAGCCGCTCACGGTGCACGGCTGGTGCTATGGTTTGTCCGACGGCTGCATCCACGATCTCGGAATGCAAGTCGCGCGCTTCGACGCGCTCGAGCAGGCGTACGAGAATGCCCTGACGCTGCGGGAATCCGCGGCCGCCTGAACGTTTTGACGCGGATCGAAGCATCGAGGTTGTCGCCCACGTAGCGTCTGCCAACCCCCACGCACACGGTCGCATGAATCCATGAAGAACCTGCGCACGATCTGCCTCGCCATGTTGCTGGCATCGGGACTCGTACCGGCCGCGCTCGCGCAGATTCCGTCGGTCTGGCGCGAACAGCAGATCGAGGCGATGAACAAGTCGGACGCGATCATGAAGCGCGCGCACGACCGCAAGGACCTTCTCGCGCAGTACCAGGTGCTGCGCCACGCCTACGCGTCGGACGGCAGGCCCGCATTCCGCGCGATCTTCGGACAGTACCTGTCGTGGTACCAGAGCTTCATCGGCGACTACAAGGACGCGGAACTGGGTTTTTCCATCGAGCAGAAGGCGCTGGCCGACGACGCGCCCTCGCCGCTGACGCAACCCGGCTGGCACCCGGTGCCGGCGCTGGACTACATCCCGCAACTGGCGAAGAACCATCGTGCGGTGTTCCTCAACGAAGCGCACAACATCGCGCTGACGCGCACCCTGACGGTGCGCCTGCTGAAACCGCTGCACGATGAAGGCTTCAACGTGTTCGCGGTGGAAACGCTCTATCCCAACGACATCGCGGCGTTGAACAAGCGCGGCTATCCGGTCGCCGACAGCGGCTTCTACACGCGCGAGCCGATCTACGCTGAAATGGTGCGCACGGCGCTGAGGCTGGGCTACAAGGTGGTCGCCTACGAAGCCGACCCGGACCACACCGGCGATGCGCGCGAGGCGCAGCAGGCGGAAAACCTGTGGAAGATCCTGAAGGCCGATCCGAACGCGAAGATCGTGGTCAACGCCGGTTACGCGCACATCCAGAAGGCGGGGCAGTTCCTCGGCGCCGAATCGATGGCCGAGCATTTCATCAAGGATTCCGGCATCACGCCGTTGTCGATCGAGCAGACGATCCTGATTCCGCACCAGGATTCCGGCATGGACCATCCCGATTACCGCCCGATCGTCGACAGCCTGCATCCGGCGCAACCGGTGGTGTTCATCGACAAGGATGCCAAGGCGTGGTCGCTGCGCCCCGGTTACGACGCCAGCGTGATTTTCCCCGAAGAGCATTTCGCGCTGGACCGGCCGACATGGCTGGAATTGTGGGGCGCGCGCGTGCCGTTCGCGGTCGACGGCAACGTGTGTCAGCGACACTGGCCTTGCATGGTCGCCGCGCGCTACGCGGACGAGGGCGACGACGCGATTCCCGCCGACCGGATGGTGCTCGATCCGGTGCCGCTGATGACCATCAACGACGTCAAGATCACGCAGGGCGACTACAGCATTCCAACCGGGCAGTTGTACCTGCGTCCCGGTCAACGCTACCGACTCACGATCAGCGATGAACGTGGCCAGCGGATCGGCAGCCAGATGATCACGATCAAGGCGGCCGGCGAATCCCTGACCAGCACGCCGCAGGAGCCGCCGGCGCCGCGCCCGTGCAACCCCGCCGCGAACGGGCAAGCGGCGCCCGGAACCCGAACGTGCCAGAGCCGATGAACGACAGCACCTCGACCGAGGCCGCACCCGCGCCCGTCGGCGCCTACCCGCACGCGCGGCGCGTCGGCGACCTGCTGTTCCTCTCCGGCATCGGTCCGCGCGTGCCCGGCAGCGACAAGATTCCCGGCAACGTCTTCAACCCCCGCGGCACGCTGGTCGCGCACGACATCGCGGCGCAGACGCGCCAGGTGTTCGCGAACGTGCGCGCGGTACTGGAAGCCTCGGGCGCGCGCTGGGAAGACCTCGTCGACGTGACGGTGTTCCTCACCGACATGGCGCTCGACTTCGCGACCTACAACAAGATCTGGTCCGAATACTTTCCCGATCCCGCCGCCGCGCCCTGCCGCACCACGCTGGGCATCACCGCGTTGCCGACGCCGATCGCGATCGAGTTGAAATGCATCGCGCGCCTGCGCGCTGGCTGAAGCCCTTCGTCATTCGTGTACTCCGCGACCGCGAACACCACACCCACCGCCATCACCGACGCAGCGTGTCACGCACCGACATGATGCAGGCAAGTCTCCAGCAGCGCGCGTATGACCGCCTGCACCGGCGCCGCCTGTTCCGGCAGGTACGCGAAGCTGTCTTCGTCCATGTAGGTGTACTGGGCCAGTTCCAGTTGCACCGCTTCGACGCCGGTTTCCGGGCGGCCGTAGTGGCGCGTGATGTAGCCGCCCTTGAAGCGTCCGTTGACGACGTGGCTGTAGTGCCCGTCGCTGCCCGTCGAGCGCTCGCGCAGCACATTGGTCAGGCGCGCCTGCAATTCCGGCGAGCAACTCGCGCCATTCGCGGTGCCGAGGTTGAAATCAGGCAACTGGCCATCGAAGAACATCGGCACCCGGCTCTTGATGGAATGCCCGTCCCATAGCACCACGCGCGGATGCTGCCTGCGCATGCGTGCCAGTTCACCCGCCAGCGCCTCGTGGTACGGCTCCCAGTACATCGCGCGGCGCAGCGCGATTTCCTTGTCGTGCGGCTCGTCGCCCGCGGCGTAGATCGGTTCGCCCGCGAAAGTCGTGACCGGTACCAGCGCGGTTTCCGCGCGCTCGGGATACAGCTTGTGTCCCTCGGGATCGCGGTTGAGGTCCGCAACGTAACGCGACCAGTGCGGCGTGATCACCGAAGCGCCCAGCTCGTGCGCGAAGGCGTACAGCTTGCCCACGTGCCAGTCGGTATCGGGCACCCGCCTTGCCGCGGCGCTGGCGCGCGCCTCGATGGCCGCCGGCAACGCGGTGCCGTCGTGCGGCAGGCTGACCAGCAGCGGGGCGATGCCCTCGTGTAACACAAAGTCCGGCATCCGATCATTCTACCCGCGTGCTTTGCAAAATCTTCAGGGATTCACCTTTAATCTTGCGCGTTTTGAGCCGCAGCACTTCGGCCGGGAAATCCCTTGAGTCCACCGCTCGCCATCGAGGCGCCCCCGCGCCGCGCCACCACCTTCGTGGTGGCGTTGCTGCTGGCATTGCTGGTGGCGGCGCTGAACTTCGCGCTGTGGGCCGCCGCCGACCAGCCGAAGGACGTGGTGGCGTGGAATGGCCAGGCCGACGGTTTCGCGTACAGCCCGCTGCAGCGTTACCAGAGTCCGCTGGCGGGCACGTTCCCGACCGACGAGCAGGTCGATGGCGACCTCGCCCTGCTCGCCCAGCATACCCACCGCATACGTTTCTATTCGGTGTTGCAGTATCCGGAGATTCCGCGGGTGGCGATGAAGTACCACCTCGACGTGCTGGCCGGCGCATGGCTCGACCGGCGCACCGACAACAACGAGAAGGAAATCGAAGCCCTGATCGCGCAGGCGCGGCGCTGGCCCGACATCAAGCGCGTCGAAGTCGGCAACGAGGTGCTGCTGCGCAACGACATGCCGGTGGAAAAACTGATCGACTACATCGACCGCGTGCGCGCGGCGGTGCACCAGCCGGTTTCGACCGCCGAGCCGTGGAGTTTCTGGGAGGAATACCCGGAACTGGCCGAGCACGTCGATTTCATCACCGTGCACCTGCTGCCCTACTGGGACAGGGTGCCGCGCAAGGACGCGGTGGGCGACGCGCTGATGCGTTACCAGCGCCTGAAGCAGTTGTACCCGAACAAGCCCATCGTGATCGGCGAGGTCGGTTGGCCGTCCAACGGCAACCGCCTGGATTTCGCCAAACCCTCGATCGAGAACGAAGCGATCTTCCTGCGTGAATGGTTCCAGGTCGCACGCGCCCAGCATCTCGACTATTACGTCATGGAAGCCTTCGACCAGCCGTGGAAGCAGCAGGTATCCGGACTGGTCGAGGCTTACTGGGGCGTGTTCAACGCCGACCGGCAACTGAAGTTCCCGTTGACCGGGCCGGTGCTGGAGGATTCGACCTGGCCGTGGAAGGCGCTGGCTTCCGGCTTGCTCGCGCTGATCCCGATGATCTGGTTCGCGTGGAAATTCGCGCGCTTCAAGCTGACCGGACGCTTCGTGTTTCTGTGCCTGATCCAGCTCGCCGCCGGCTTGATCGTGTGGTCGGCGACCGTGCCGTTCCAGTTCTATCTCGACGTCGTCGACTGGGCGATGCTGATCGTGCTGTTCCCGGCGCAGTTGGCGATCCTCGCGATCCTGCTGATCAACGGTTTCGAATTCGTCGAGGTGCTGTGGCGCAAGAAATGGATCCGGCATTTCGGACTGCTGCCGCCCGATCCGCCGGAAGAGCAGCCGTTCGTGTCGATCCACCTCGCCTGCTACAACGAGCCGCCGGACATGGTGATCGCGACGCTCGATTCGCTGGCGGAACTCGACTACCGCAACTTCGAAGTGCTGGTGATCGACAACAACACCAAGCGCGAGGAAATCTGGAAACCGGTCGAGCAGCGTTGCAACGAACTCGGTGAACGCTTCCGCTTCTTCCATCTCGATCCGTGGCCCGGTTTCAAGGCCGGCGCATTGAACTACGGATTGAAACAAACCGATCCTCGCGCCGACATCATTGCGGTGGTCGATGCCGATTACGTGGTGCGCCGCGACTGGCTGTCCGCGCTGACCGGCTACTTCCACGACCGCAACGTCGCGGTGGTGCAGTGCCCGCAGGCGCACCGCGATTACCTGGGCAACCGTTTCCGGCGCATGACCAACTGGGAGTTCGACGGCTTCTTCCGCATCGGCATGCACCACCGCAACGAGCGCAACGCGATCATCCAGCACGGCACCATGACGATGGTGCGGCGCGTGGCGCTGGAAGGCACCGGTGGCTGGTCGGAATGGACGATCTGCGAAGACGCCGAACTGGGTTTGCGCCTGATGCACGCCGGCTACGAAACCGTGTACGTCGATGAGTTGATGGGCAAGGGACTCACGCCCGCCGACTTCCGCGCCTACAAGAGCCAGCGCTACCGCTGGGCGTTCGGCGCGATGCAGATATTGAAAGGCCGCTGGGACTGGATGGTGCACAGGGGCCCGCTCTCGGCCGGCCAGCGTTTCCACTTCCTCACCGGCTGGTTCTCGTGGTTCGCCGACGCGCTGCACATGGTGTTCACGCTGATGGCGCTGGCGTGGACCGCGGGCATGCTGCTGGCGCCGACCATCTTCAGCCTGCCGATGCGGTTGTTCCTGATCCCGGTGATGGGCTTCTTCTTTGCGAAAGCGCTGTTCGGCATCGTGCTGTACCGCGCGCGCGTGCCGTGCAGCTGGCGTGATGCGCTGATGGCATCGATCGCCAGCATGGGCCTGTCGCACGCGATCGCGCGCGGCATCTGGATGGGCCTGATCAAGCAGAAGACCGCGTTCGTGCGCACCGCGAAAAGCCGCCGCCTGTCGGGCGGCGCCGCGGGCGCGCTCGGGCCGGTGCGCGAGGAACTCCTGATGTCGATCGCGCTGATCCTTGCGATCGTCGGCATGGCGGTCAACTTCGGTTCGCACTACATCGAGGGCGAATTGTGGATGGTGATCCTGGGCGCGCAGGCTATCCCGTACCTGTCCGCACTGGTCGGCGCGCTGGTGGCGCACTATTCGAAAGACCGTCCGGTGGCGGCGACGCAGGACGCACTCGCCCCGGCCCGCGCAGAACCCCTTCGCGCGCGGGAGGCAATCGAGGCCCGCACCGCCGCCACGTAAGGGACCGACGTGCACGCGCGACGACCACGCACACCGACCCGAGCGCCTTGGCTGATTTTCGTCGCGCGTGTGCGTGCGCTGGCCACGCAAGTATTCCAACGTTTGTGCGTGCAGCGCGACATCCCTGTCTTTTTCCGCGCCCCTCCCGGGGGCGCGGGTAACTTTCTCTTGCGTGGCCAAGAGAAAGTCACCAAAGAGAAGGCCACCCCGCGAACACGCCCGCAGCCCATCCATGGGCTGCGGGTGCGCGAGCGGCCGCCGGGGTTCGCCGATGGCACATCCCTGTGCCTGCGGCGAACTGGCCCGCATCCCGCGGGCCATCCTTCGGACTTTTCCGTCGCCCGCTCGCCGTGTTCGAGGGGCCCCATTGGGCGCGCATCCTGCGCGCTGTTGCTGCAACGCAGACTGTGTGGTCTTGCTTCGAGCGAGGCCAGGATGGCCGTCGTCGAAGCGGATCTGGGGCCCCTGTGCTGCGGTGAGGGCCGGACGAGAAGGCCCGCAGGGTGGGCGCAAGGGATTGCGCCCACTTGCCGCCGCGCCAGGGATGGCGCGTCGGCAAGCCCGGCCGGTCCGATCGCACCTTTCGTCCATGGATGGAGGAAAGGCGCAGCACCGGGGTGGCCTTTCTTTGGGCCACCTTTCTTTGGCCACGCAAAGAAAGGTGGCTCGCCCGCCCGGGAGGCGGGCGAAAAAAAGACATGGACGTCGATGTTCGCAGGATGGGCAATCGCCACGCTTGCGCTGCTCGCGTTTACCGCAACGCAACCAGCGCATGCCGACACCTTGAAAGTCATCGTCACGGGTGTCGACAAGGACCTCGCCGCCGCCGTGCGCGCGCAGCTGACCGCCAGCCAATACGCCACGCGCAAGGACGTCACCGACACCCAGGCGCGGGTGCTGGCGAACGACGCGGCGAAGCAGGCGCCCGCCGCGCTGCAGCCCTACGGCTACTACAACGCGCACGCGACCAGTGAACTGCAACACGTGAGCGGCGAATGGCAGGTGCACCTGCAAGTGCAGCCGGGGCCGCCCACGAAAGTCGCGACGCTTGACGTGCAGGTGCCGGACGTCGCTCTGGAATTGCGGCCTGTGAAGATCGCCGTGCGCGCATTCCATCCGCGCGTCGGCGAGCAGATGAACGACGCGACTTACGAGGCGTCCAAGGCCACGATCGCGAGCGCGTTGCTGGAAACCGGCTGGCTCGACGCCAAGGCCACCGAGCACAAGGTCGCGGTGACGCGCGCCGACAACCGCGCCGCGATCCATCTGCATTACGACGTGGGCACGCGTTACAAACTCGGTGAAGTGACGTTCGAGGGTTCGCAGTTCAAGCCGGGTTTCCTGCAGCGCTACGTGCCGTGGGAAAGCGGCGACTGGTATTCGCAATCGAACCTGCTCGCGTTGCAGCAGGCGCTGACCGACGCCGATTATTTTTCGATCGTCGATGTCGAACCCGAGGTGGCGAAAGCGAAGGACCACGTGGTGCCGGTGAAAGTCGAGGTGGCGCCAGCCAAGCGCACGGTGTACACGTCGGGCGTGTTCGTCGGCACCGACACCGGGCCCGGTGTGCGCGGCGGCATCAAGCGGCGCTGGATCAACCGCAGCGGCCACACGCTGGACAACCAGGTGCTGATCGCGCAACGGCTCAAGACCGTGCAGTCCATCTACGGCATTCCGCGACCGGGGCACGACAATGCGAGCTTCAGCCTCGGCGTCGGTTACCGCGACGAGAACACCAAGACCTCCAAGTCGCGCACGTTTTCGATCGCCGCCAACGAAACCCGCGACTGGCACGGCTGGGTGCGCACGATCGGCGTGCACCTTCTGAGCGGCACGTTTACCGTCGGCAACTCCGGCAACAGCAACGTCAACATTCCAGGAATCGAGCGCGGCAGCAGCACGCTGATCTATCCCGAGCTTGGACTGACGAAAAAAGTCGCCGACAACCCGCTGTTCGTGCGCAAGGGTTATTCGATCAACCTGATCGCGCGCGCCGGGCCCGGCATCGACACGCGCTTCGCGCAGGCGCTGGCCGACGTCACGTGGATCCACGCGATCGGGCGCGACAACCGCCTGATCCTGCGCGGCAACGCCGGCATCACCAGCGTCGCGGATTTCTCGAAGCTGCCGCCGCAACTGCGCTTCTTCGCGGGCGGCGACCGCTCGATCCGCGGCTACGCGTACCAGGCGATCGGCCCGCGCAACAGCTACGGCCTGGTGGTCGGCGGCGAGCGCCTGCTGGTCGGCAGCGCGACCGTCGAACACTACTTCACCCGCGACTGGGGCATCGCGGCGTTCGTGGATTCGGGCGATGCGTTCAACGGTACCGATTTCCACGCGCGCACCGGCGCCGGCTTGGGCGTGCGCTGGCGCTCGCCGGTCGGGATGGTGCGCGTCGACGTCGGCGTGCCGATCAACAACCCCTACTATCACGGTGCGCAACTGCACATCGTGATCGGACCGGACCTGTGACGCGCGCGCGCAAATGGCTGTTCGGCATCGCCGCCGCGATCGTCGCAATCGCGGTCGTGTTCGCGGCGTTGTTGTACTGGGTGCTGTACACGCCATCAGGATTGCGTTTTGCGCTGAACCGCGGCGTCGCGATGATGCACGGGCAACTCGCCTACGCGAGCGCGAGCGGCACGCTGGCGGGCACCACCACCATCGACGGGTTGCGCTACCACACCAGCGACGGCACGAAGGTCGCCATCGCTCACGCAAGTGTCGACCTGCGGCCGTGGGCGCTGCTGGGCCATACGCTGCACATTGCACGCACGCGCATCGATGGCGTCATGCTGGACCTCGCGCCTACCAAACCATCGAACGCATCGAACGGTTTTTCGCTGAAGCCACCGCTTGCGATCGTGCTGGACGACACGCAGATCACCCGCATTACCGTCGATGAAAACGGCAAGCGCACGTTTGCCGCCGACAGCCTCACGCTTGCCGGCAAGTGGAGCAGCCAGCAACTGCTGCTCAAACAACTCGCGTTGCGCGCGCCCGATGGAAGCGCCGACCTCGACGGCACGCTCGCGCTCGCGCCGGGTTATCCGGGCCACGGCAACGCGAAGTTCGACTGGACCTACGACGGCACGCGCTACACCGGCACGCTCACGTCGCAGTCGGACGGCAAGACCGCGCAACTGCAGGCAGTGCTTTCCGCACCCGTCGCCCTCAGTGCCAACGCAAGTTTGAAACTCGACGCCTCGCACGCGTGGACGCTGGCGCTGAATGCGCCCACGTTCGACACGAAAGCGCTGCCTGCCCTGCCCACTTCGCTGAAGACACTCGCACTGGACGTGCAAGGTTCCGGTGACGGCAGCGGCGGCAAGCTGGACGGAAGTCTCGTCGTCAACGGCACCACGCTGCAACTCGATCCCGCGCAGTTCCGCTACGACGGCAAGGCACTCACGCTCGATCCACTGCGCCTGCATTCACCGCAGATCGCGGGTACCGCCACCGCAACGGGCGTCGTGCACCTCGATGCCAAGCCGATGTCGTTCGCACTCGATGCCACGTGGCAGGACGTCGTGCTGCCCGCCGATCTCGCGGGCCAGGTGCTGGCTACGCACGGCGACGTGAAGTTGAGCGGTACGGCCGAACAATTCGCCGTAAAAGGTGCGCTGGCGCTCGGTCCACCCGATCGTTTGTCGAACATGCAGGTCGATCTCGCCGGCACGCCGCAGCAAATCGACTTGCACGCGTTGAAGATCGTGCAGAAACAGGGCGGCCTCGACATGAGCGGCACCATCGGCCTGCAAAAACCGATGTCATGGAAACTCGATGCCGTCGCAAAACGTTTCGATCCCGGCGCGATCCTGGCCGGTTGGAACGGCGCGCTGGATTTCACACTGGCGAGCGACGGCAAGCTCACGCCGCAAGGCCCCGTCGCCACGTTGAAACTCGACAAGGTGGCCGGCACGCTGCGCCAGCGCAACATCGCTGGCAGCAAGGCCGATCTCATGATCACGCCCGACAACATGCTGCAGGGTTCGCTGCTGCTCGTTGCGGGCAACAGCCGCATCCATGCCGTCGGCAAACACGGCCCGCGCACCGACGCCGATGTCACGCTGGACGTTGCCTCGCTTGGCGATTGGCTGCCGAACGCTTCCGGCAAGTTGCAGGGCGAACTCACGCTCAAGGGCAACTGGCCGAAACTCGCGGTCGCGGGGCATCTGCAAGGCAGCGGCTTGAGTGCGGATGCGCGGCGCATCGACGCGCTGCAACTCACGGCGTCCATCCCGAACATCGCGCAACCGGGCGGTGACCTGTCGCTGACATTGAACGGCGTGCATGCGTCGGATTTGGATTTCGACAGCGTCAGCCTGCAGGGCCACGGCAACGCCGCGTCGCATCACCTGCAACTGCGCGCGATCGGCAAACCGCTCAGCGCCACGCTGGCATTGAATGGCAGTTGGCAGGCGAACACGAAGCGCTGGACCAGCACCTTGAGCGGCGTCGAGCTGTCACCGCAAGGCATGCCCACATGGCGCCAGGAAGCGCAAAGCACGATCGTGTACCAGAAAGGCGCGCTGACGCTCTCGCAACTTTGCCTGAGCGCCGGCGAACCGCGCCTGTGCGCGTCGGCGGATCGCAACGCGCAAGGCGCCATCACCGCGAAATATTCGCTGCAACGCCTGCCGCTGCAGCTTCTTGCCACCATGGCGTCGGGCGCCGATCCGATGCAGGCCAGCGGCGAACTTTCGGGCGCGGGGCAACTCGCGATCGATACCAGCGGCACGATCAACGGCAACGCCAGTCTCAATGCCAGCGCGGGCAGCATCGTTTACACATCGAATCCGGGCCGGCCGCTGCTCGCGTGGTCCAGCATCGGTGTCGATGTCGATGCGTCGGGCACGACGCAGCACGTCCGCCTGCACGGCGCGCTGGATGACGGCGGCCATGTCAATGGCGACGTCACCGTCAGCGGCGCGAACCATGCCTTGCAGGGAACCATCGACGCGAACCTGCGCAGCCTTGCCTTCCTCGAAGCCGTATCGTCCGAGATCGCCAACGTGCAAGGCTCGCTTGCCGGCAACCTGCAACTGTCCGGAACGCTGGCCGCGCCTCAATTCCAGGGACGCATCCAGACCCAAGGCTTCTCCGCGGAATTGCCGCGCGCGGGACTGAAATTGCACGATGGCGAATTCGCCATCAACGGCGATGCACAAGGCAATCTCGCGATCAACGGCCGGATCGCATCCGGCGGCGGCGTGCTGCACGTCGGCGGCAGCGTCGGCCTCGCGGCGAACGCGCCATTGACGCTCGACATCAAGGGCGACAACGTGCTGGTCGCGGACATTCCCGCGGCGCACGTGGTCGCTTCGCCCGACCTGCACATCAAGCGCGCGAACGGCGTGTTCGCGCTGACCGGCAGCGTGACGATTCCCGACGCCAAGGTCGAAGTCGAAAAGTTGCCGGGCCAGGGACCGACGCAAGCCTCGCCCGACGTGGTGATCGTCGATGCGCCGCCCGCCGCGCAAGTCGCGCCGCTGGCGATGAACGCGGACATCGAGGTGAAGCTCGGCGACAAGGTGAAGGTGCAAGGCTACGGCCTCGACGGCACCGTGCACGGACAACTCGCGGTGCAGGTGCGGCCGGGGCAGGCCGCAACCGGGCGCGGCCAGATCAGCGTCGGCGGCAAGTACGAAGCCTACGGTCAGAACCTCAGCATCGAACGCGGCCGCCTGCTGTTCGCGGGCACGCCGCTCGACAATCCCGGCCTCGACATCCGCGCCGTGCGCAACATCCGCAGCCAGGACATCACGGTCGGCTTGCAAATCCGCGGCACCGCGCAGCGTCCCGTGCTGACGGTGTTTTCCGATCCCTCGATGGAACAGGCCGAAGCGCTCTCGTACCTCGTCACCGGCCGTCCGTTGAATGCGCTGAAGAGCGGCGAAGGCGACACGCTCAACACCGCCGCGCAGGCACTGGGCGGACTGGCCGGCGACCGGCTGGCCAAGTCGATCGGCTCGCGGCTCGGACTCGAGGCCGGCGTGTCATCGAGCGAAGCGCTGGGCGGCTCCGCCTTCACCGCCGGCAAATATCTTTCGCCGCGATTGTTCCTCAGCTACGGCGTCGGCCTGTTCACGCCGGGCCAGGTCATCACCTTGCGCTACACGTTGAACCGATTCCTGCAATTCGAAGCCGAGAACGCGACGACCGGCAATCGCGCGAGTTTGAATTATCGGATCGAGAAGTAGGCCTCGCCAACGATACGGCGCAGGGAGTTTTTCTTTTGTTGCCGTCATTCCCGCGCAAGCGGGAATCCATTGTCTTTCTGGAGCGTGTCGTTGCACAAAGGCACTGGGTCCCGGCTTGCGCCGGGATGACGAAACAGAACATTGATCCGACCCAAGCGATTGCACCGTCGCTGCTAATCTCCACGACTTCGATTGAGCAGAGGACAAGCCGTGGCCACCGAACGCTGGACCCGCAGAGATTTCCTTGCCCTGTCCGGCGTCTCGGCACTCGCCGCGCTGGTGCCTTCGCAAACCCTGCTCGCGGCCACTGCACCATCGACCACGCCGCAGTTGCCCGTGCCGCCCGCCAACGTCGAAACCCTCTACCGCAACGCATTCGTGCTGGATGCGAACACGCTGGCTTCGTTCGGCTACACGCAATTCGACAAGGACGCGGCGGGCAAACTGGCGGCCATCCGCGGCTCCGGCCTGACCGCGTTCAAGAGCACGCTGGGCGGCGACGGCGCGAATTTCGAAGACACCGTGGCCGACATCGCCGCGGCGCAATCGCTGATCGACAAGCATCCCGAACTTTTCATCAAGGTGGTGCATCCCGGCGACCTCGATCGCGCCAAGCCCGAAGGCAAGATCGCGGTGATCCTGTCGTTCGAGGCGGCATCGATGCTGGACGGCAAGGTCGATCGCATCCAACTGTTCCGCCAGCTCGACGTCCTGGTGATGCAGTTGACCTACAACCGCCGCACGCCGTTCGGCTGCGGCTGCCTCGATGGCGACAGCGACGGCGTCACCGAACTCGGCCGCCAGGCGATCGCAAAAATGAATGAGCTGGGCGTTGCGCTGGACCTGAGCCATGCCAACGTCAAGACCACCGAAGACGGTATCCGGCTGACGACACGCCCGCCGGTGTTCACCCACACGGCGTGCCGCGCGGTGTTCGACCATCCGCGCAACAAGACCGACCGCGACATGCGCGCGCTCGCCGACAAAGGCGGCGTGATGGGCATCTACATGCTGCCGTTCCTGACCGCCGACACGCACCAGCCGACGCTCGACGATTACATGCGCCACATGGTGCACGCGCTGGACGTTTGCGGCGAGGACCACGTGGGCATCGGTACCGATTCGATGTTCTTCACGGTGGGCGCGAGCGACCTGAAGCAGATCGCCGCGCTGGAACTGCAACGCAAGAAGGCCGGCCTCGGCGCGCCGGGCGAAAACCGCCCGCCCTACCTTCCCGACATCAACACGCCACGCAAACTCGAGTACGTCGCGGGCGCGTTGCTGAAACACGGCTACAGCGCACGCGTCACCGAGAAGGTGCTGGGACTGAACTTCCGCCGCGTGTTCCAGGAAATCTGGGCGGTGTAACCGAAGCGCGTCGTGGCGCAATCCATCGCGCTGCTAGAGTGCGCGCTGTCTTTCCATCGCTTCGGATTGCATGGATTTGCCCACGAAAAGCACCCCGGCTGTTCCCACCGCTACCGCACAGCCCGTGGAAAAACGTCCCGGCGTCTGGAGCGGCCTCGGCATCGTCGCGCTGTACTTTCTGCTGCAATTCGGCCTCGGCATCCTGTTCGGCGTGATCGCCGGTTTCGTGCTGATGTTCAGGGCCGCGTTCGACGCCGGCCTGCACCATCGCGCGCCGCCCGACGCCAAGGCCGTCATGCAGGCGCTGATGGCGAATCCCGACACGCGCGTCATTTTCATCGTGGCCACGATCGCCGCCGCGGCTCTGGTGATGATCCTGCTGATCCGCCAGTTCTGGCGCGCGCAATGGTCGCGTGCGGATTTGCCGGGATTCGGATTCACGCCGCCCGCGAAAAAACACGCCTACCTGATCGCGGTGCTGCTCGGCGCCGCCGTGTTGCTGCTGGGCGGACCACTCACGTACCTGCTCGCCGGACATCAGGAAGTCAACCAGGATGTTTCGCTGCTCGCCGGCAATGTTTCGGTCGGCATGCGCCTGCTGCTGGCGCTGCTGGTCGTGTGCGTCGCGCCGTTCGTCGAGGAACTGGTATTCCGCGGCGTACTGCTGTCCGGCCTCGCCAGCCGCATGCCTATTGGCTGGGCCATGCTGGCGAGCGCCGTCGTATTCGGCTGCGTGCACCTGCCGGATTTCAAGTTCGCCTGGTACCCCGTGCCCGCCCTGGTCATCCTGGGCCTGGCATCGGCATGGCTGCGCGTGCGCACGCGCTCGCTGTGGCCGTCGATCACGCTGCACGCGACCAACAACGTCATCGCGGCGGTTGCGTGGTTTGTGGTGGCCGGTCACTGATTGACAGCCGAAAGTCGCAGCAGGAACATCTTGTCATCGCCCAATCTAGGGCAAAATAGAACTAAGTATTGATGCTCACCCTTGACGGTTGCGAAGAACTAACCGGGAAAGCCCTCGCATCTGATACCCGCAGTGACTTTCAGGCGGCCGTCTCACCTTTGCTAAATGAATATAAGATTTTATCTTTCGGAATAGGGCGTTCATCGACACATTGGCGCGCGAGAATCATTGAAAATGATCGTTTTGGTCTGCTTAACGAAATCGACTACCCACCTGCCAACGTCATAGCTAGGCCTGGCCGACTAAACGATGTCGGCGAGCCGTACTTTTACGCGTCTAGCAACATAGAAACTGCCGTTGCGGAAGTTCTTCCCAAAGAGGGACAACTTGTTCAGATTGCGGGATTTCGCATTGTCCCGAACGGAGTACTGCGGCTCATTTGTCTTGGTGAATACCAGAGCGTTTATAAGCGCGGCTATACTTCGTTCAATGGGACAGACCCAGGAGGCACTGTTCGTAAACTTATTCACAAAATGTCATTTGAAGAGCGACAGATGTGCTTGCTTATAGATAACTTCCTCGCTCACGTAATATCAAACAGGGAAGCACGCAATAATAACTATCTTCACAGCAGGTCCCTTCGCGATCTCCTATATGATCACGTCGGCGCAGATGGTATTACCTTTCCAAGCGCAAGGGATCTTGGTGGCGTTAATTTTGGCGTGAAACCTTATCCTTCAGATAAGCTCTACCATAATGTCTGTTGCATAATTGTGCGAGTTGGGAGGAAGATGCAATTTGCTCCACTCGAAATGGAGCTTGTGGACGCTGCTAGCGGTTTGACTCCGGACCGCAAAGGGTTCGTTTGGGAAGCCGAAAGAAAGCCAACGCAATTTGTCATGTACAACATGACGAAAGACGAGTACGAGGCGCGGCATTCCATGGATTCTTAGCTATTCGTTCACGCGGACGCGCCTCCGTTCGTGCCGCTTGACTCTGGCTCGACATCGGAGGAGGAGATATGAGCGATGCAGCAATCGCTTGATGGATCGAATCAATACCCCGCCGCCGCCCCCGCCGGATAGCGCGGATCGTTGACGCTTTCGAGCATGCCGGTTTTCGGGTTCACCACGATCGCTGCGATGTCGCCCATCTGCCGTATGCCGCGGATCTTGTAGCCCATCGCCTGCAACGCCGATTGCACCGTGGGCGTGAACGCGCCGGGTTCGGCGAAGATTTCGTCCGGGTACCACTGCATGTGGATGCGCGGCGCGGCGATGGCCTGCTTCACGTCCATGCCGTACTCGATCACGTTGAGGATGCTTTCCATCGTGGTGGAAATGATGGTGGAACCGCCGGGGCTGCCGGTGACCATCACGAGTTTGCCGTCGTGCATCACGACGGTCGGGCTCATCGAACTCAGCGGGCGCTTGCCGGGTTCGATCTGGTTGGCTTGGCCCTGCACGAGGCCGAACTGGTTGGGCACGCCGGGTTTGGACGTGAAATCATCCATCTCGTTGTTGAGGAAGAATCCGGTGTCGCCCGCGATCTGCTTGATCCCGAAATAACTGTTGACGGTGTAGGTGACCGCGACCGCGTTGCCCTTGCCGTCCACCACCGAGTAATGCGTGGTGTTGGTGGCCTGGTAGGGGCCGAGGCTGCCCTGCACCTCCGATGACGGCGTGGCCTTGCCGGGCTGGATGCCGGCGCGCAGTTCGGCGGCGTGTTCGGCGGAAAGCAGTTTCGCGATCGGGTTGTGCACGAACGCCGGATCGCCGAGATAGGTGTTGCGGTCGGCGAAGGCGCGGCGCTCGGCTTCGATGAAGTAATGCGTGCTCTTCGCGGAATGGAATCCCCATTGCGCGAACGGATACGGCTCGATGATCTGCAGCGTCTCGCAGATCGTGGTGCCGCCCGAACTCGGCGGCGGCGCCGAATAGATCGTGTAGCCGTGGTAGCCGCACTCGATGGGTTTTTCCCATTGCACGGTGTAGGCCTTGAAATCCTTCAGCGTCAGCAGGCCGTGGTTGGCTTCGCTCGCCTTCACCACCGCGGCGGCGATCGGGCCGTCGTAGAACGCGCGCGTTCCGTCCTTCGCGATCAGTTCCAGCGTGTGCGCGAGCTGTGGCTGCTTCAGCACCTGCCCCGCTTTCAGCGGCTGGCCGTTGTCGAGGAAGATAGCGGCGACGTTGGGGTACAACTTGAAATAGTCGGTGGACGTATCGAGGATGCGAACGTCGCCCGGCTGCAGCACGTAGCCCTCTTTCGCGAGCTTGATAGCGGGCGCCATCACCTGCGCGCGGCTCATCGAGCCGTATTTCTTCAGCGCCTCGTCGAAACCCATCACGGTGCCGGGCACGCCGACGCCGAGATAAGTCTTGGTGCTGCGGCCCTTCACCACCTTGCCGGCAGCGTTGCGCATCATGGCGGGCGTCGCGGCCAGCGGCGCCTTTTCGCGGAAGTCGAGGAACAGATTGCTGCCGTCGGCGAGGTGCAGCGTCATGAAACCGCCGCCGCCGATGTTGCCGCAGCACGGATGCACCACCGCCAGCGCGTAACCCACCGCAACCGCGGCATCGACCGCATTGCCGCCTTTCTTAAGGATGTCGACGCCGACCTGCGTCGCAAGATGCTGCGCGCTGACGACCATGCCGTGCTTCGCGGTGATCAGCGGTTCGTCGGGACGCACAGGCTGCGCGTTGGCCCGCACATTCGCCTGCAGTGGGCCGTCCTGGGCGGCGTGGGTGTCCTGTGGCTGAGCGAATGCGCTGGCTGCAGTTATCGCACTGCCCGCTACCAGGCAGAGGGTCAGAATGGCGCTATGGAAGTTCCGCATGAACAACATCCCTCAAGGAACAGTTCGGTACGTTCTGATTCTCGTCATTCCGGGGCTGCCCGCGCCATTCGCGGGCAGAACCCGGAATCGGTAGCGCAGTTCGTATCACGGCTCAAACCGATTCCGGATTCGGGCCTGCGGCCCGCTCCGGAATGACGAGCAAAGCACCAACAGCTATCGAGCCAACGCGTCGATAACGGGCGCGACTTGTGCTTCGCGTCCAAGCGCGTGGCCGACTTGTTCGAGGCGCGACGCCAGCGTCGCCGCGTCCGGCGCGCACACGGTCGCGTGGCCGACCTTGCGGCCCGGGCGCGGCGACTTGCCGTAGTCGTGCCAATGTGTGCCGGGGATCGCGAGCATCCTGTCGCGATCGGGCAACTCCCCGATCCAGTTGAGCATGCAAGACGGAAAGCGCGCGGAGGTGTCGCCCAGCGGCATGCCCAGCACCGCGCGCACGTGGTTCTCGAACTGCGAGGTCACCGCGCCTTCGATGGTCCAGTGCCCGGAGTTGTGCACGCGCGGCGCCATCTCGTTGCCGAGCAGTTCGCCGTTCTTCACGAACAGTTCCATCGCGAACACGCCGACGTAATCGAGTTTTTCGGCGATCGCGCGTGCATGTGCGAACGCAGCCTTCTGGATCGCCTCGCCGCGAACGGCGGGTGCAAGGCTGGCGGAAAGAATGCCATCGACGTGCCAGTTGCGCGTCACCGGCCACGCGCGGAACTCGCCGTCGGCCGCGCGCACCGCGACGACCGAAGCCTCGAAATCGAAGTCGACGAAACCTTCCAGGATCAGCCCGCGCGTCGCGGCCTGCGCGCCCAATGAATCCCACGCGGCATCGGCATCCGCCAATGACTTGATGCGGAATTGGCCCTTGCCATCGTAACCCTCGCGGCGCGTCTTCAGGATTGCCGGTGCGCCGATGCGCGTGAGCGCTGCGGCCAGGTCAGCGCGTGTCGCGACATCGGCAAACTCGGCGGTCGCCAAACCGCATTCGCGGAACAGCGTTTTTTCCAGCACGCGATCCTGCGCGGTCGCGAGCGACAACGCGTTGGGCGCGACGCGCGTGTGCGCGGTCAGCCATTCGGCGGTCGCGGCGGGCACGTTCTCGAAATCGAAAGTGGCCGCGTCGATCTCGCGCGCGAACGGTTCCAGCTCGTCCAGCGCATTCCAGTCCACGCCGAGCAGCGGCGCGATCTGCCCCGCGCAGGCGTCGACCGCCGGATCGACGATGCGGAAGCGCACGCCCAGCGGCGTGCCGGCCAGCACCATCATGCGTGCCAACTGACCGCCGCCCAGAACACCAAGCGTCTGATGTGCTTCGACACCCGCCTTCACATGATCCTCCATTGAACGAACCGGCACGGCACCAACTCCCCCTCTCCCCCAAACGGCTTCATCGTTTGGGGGAGAGGGCAAGGGGTGAGGGGGAAACCCTTCGGTTTTATCGAAGCGCTTCGACAACGCGAGAGGTCAACCCCCTCACCCCAACCCTCTCCCCCAACCCAAAAGCGGTTGGGGGAGAGGGAGCAAGTCAAGAGCGCGCGCCACGTTTTCGTGATGCAGCCACCGGCGCCGGATGCGGCGGCGTGAGGCGCGGATCGGAATGGTGCAGCACCTCTTCGGTTTGCCCATCGCGGAATTGATCGAGTGTACGCGCGACCTTGCTGTCGTGCAGCGCCACGATCGCGGCCGCGAGCAGCCCGGCGTTCTTCGCACCGGCTTCGCCGATCGCCAGCGTGCCCACTGGCACGCCGGCCGGCATCTGTGCGATCGACAGCAGCGAATCCAATCCTTTCAATGCGCGCGACTGCACCGGCACGCCCAGCACGGGCAAGCGCGTTTTCGCGGCGAGCATGCCCGGCAGGTGCGCGGCGCCGCCGGCGCCCGCGATGATCACTTCGATGCCGCGCGCGGCCGCGCCTTCGGCGTAGGCGAACAGCTTGTCCGGCGTGCGATGCGCGGAGACCACTTCGACTTCGTGTTCGATGCCCAGCGACGCCAGCATGTCGGCGGCGTGCCGCATCGTTTCCCAGTCCGAACGCGAACCCATCACCACCCCGACCCGGGGCGCGACCGTCGATTTCCGCATGGTCTCACCGGCGCAAAACGGGTATTGTACGCGGCATGGACAAGCGATTGCTGGACATCCTCTGCGACCCGGTCACCAAGACGCCGGTACGCCCGCTGCGGCGCGACGAACTGGACGCCTTGAACCGCGCGATCGCGGCGGGGACCCTGGATACGGTGGCCGGCCAGAAGGTGGCCTCGCCGCTGGCCGCCGGGCTCATCACCACCGACCGCAAGGTGGTGTACCGGATCGAGGACGACATCCCCGTGATGCTGGCCGAGGAAGGCATCGGCACCCTGCAACTCAGCGATTTTCCGGGGTAATCCGCGGGCGCCGGCCCGCGTGAAATCAGCCCTGTGAGCGGCTTCACGTTATGCTGAACGCGCCGGCGCATACTGTGCGGCCCGCCTTCCATTCAGCGATCAGGTTTTTTTCGATGACCCCGATCTCGCCCGACCCGCACGCCGATCCGGACAAGAAGGTGGTGGACATCGGTTCGCGCGTGCCCGAAGCCGGCCAGGAACACGTCGGCGGCTTGCTGGTGGCCGTGCGCGAAATGACGCTGAAGGAAACCGGCAACCTGGTCGCCGAGCTGCTCGACAACGTCGACGACACGCTGTTCGACCTCGCCGAGAAAGCCGAGAGCAACGCCAGCCAGACCGAATACTTCGACGGCATGCGCGAGACGCGCAAGAAGCGCCCGCGCATCGAACGCATGTTCGGCGAACGCGTCGCGCGCGGCTTCGCCGATTTCGCGGCAGGCCGTCCGCCGCGCACCAGTGAAACGCAGCGCGCGTTTTCGGCCAGCGGCGAATTGAGCCTGGTCGATGATCGCGAACTCGAGGAATCGCTGGCGGTTTCCAGCATGGTCGCCAAGGCCGACGCGCGTTTGTCGGCGGCGCTGATGGCGCTGAACCAGCGGCTGTCGGTGCTGAGCGGCGGGCGCACCACGCTCAGCGCCACCAATCCGCTGGGTCCGAACGCGTTGACCGAAGCCTTCCGCGAAGCGCTGGGCGAACTCATCGACGTCAACATCCGCGTGCGGCTGATCATCCTGAAGATGTTCGAGCGCTACGTGCTGAAGGCACTCGACACGCTGTACCACGACGTCAACGTGCGGCTGGTGCAGGCCGGCGTGCTGCCGCAGTTGCACCATCCGACCGTGCTGCGGCGGCCCGGCGCGCCGCAGGCTGCGGTACGCGCATCGCGCGCGGCGGCTGCCACCGCCGAACCCGACGGCATGCCGGCCTACGTGGGCACCGACACGATCGCCGACGAATTGCACCAGGAATTGATGCAGCAACTCACCTCGCTGCTGGCCGCGCGCCGCCACGCCGAGCGCCCCGACGGCAACCATGTGTCGGGCGGCGCGTCGCTGACGCCGGCCGAACTGCTGGGCGCACTCACCTTGCTGCAGGGCGAATCGCGCCCGCTGCCGGCGTTGCCCGCCGCCATCGACACCACCGCCGCGGCGGAGATGGTGCAGCATCTGAAGGACGAGTTGATGGCGCAGATCCAGCGCCTGTCGGGCGCCGCGCACGCGAACGTTTCCGGCAGCGACGAGGACACCATCGACCTCGTCGGCATGCTGTTCGAATACATCCTGCAGGACCACACCATCCCGGCGCCGATGCAGGTGCTGCTGGCGCGCCTGCAGATTCCGTACTTGAAAGTCGCGATCCTCGACCGGCGCATGTTCGCGCACTCGTCGCACCCCGCGCGCAAGCTGCTCGACCAGTTGGCCGACGCCGCCAAGGGCTGGTCGGAGGAATCCGACCGCGACCATCGCCTGTTCGAAAAAGTGAAAACCACCGTCGAAGCCTTGCTGCAGGATTTCGACGACGACGTCGGCGTGTTCGAGCGCAAGCTCGCCGAGTTCACCCAGTTCGTCGAACAGAACCGCAAGCGCGCCGAACTGGCCGAAAGCCGCGCCACCGAAGCCGCGCGCGGCCGCGAACGCCTGCAGAATGCGCGCCGCCATGCCGCGCAGGAAATTCTCTCGCGCATCAACGACCGCAACCTGCCCACCCTGCTGCGCGGCGTGCTCACGAGACCGTGGGCCAACTACCTGGTGCTGATCGTGTTGCGCCAGGGGCCGGACTCCGCCGAGTTCCGCGCCGCCGTGCACTTCGTGGACGACTTCGTCGCCACGGCCGAAGTGCCGCACGGCGACGCCGCGCGCCAGCAATACAAGAACGCGCTGCCATCCATCGAGAAACACCTGCGCGAAGGATTAGCCACCGTCGCCTTCCAGGAGCCCGACATCGAGCGCCTGCTGGACGAACTGCGCAAGTTCTGGCGCCAGCAACTGGGCGAAGCCGCGCCGGCCGTGCAGGCACCCGCGCCGGCCATCGATCCGGAAGTCGTGCTCGGCGTCGCGCCGGATGCGCAGCCCGCGATCACCGACGGCGCGCCGGACGTCGACGATTTCGATCCCGACGACATGTCGGTCAACATCGATGCGGGATCGCTTCAGGCCGTGCGCGACCTGAAGGTCGGCGACTGGGTGGAGTTCATCGACGAGACCGGCACGCGCGAGCGCGCCAAGCTGTCGTGGATCAGCCCGATCAGCGGCAAGTACCTGTTCGTCAATCGCCGCGGCCTGAAAGTGGCCGACCGCACCGCGGTGCAACTGGCGACCGAACTGCACGACAACCGCGCGATGATCCTGGAAGAAGTGCCGCTGTTCGATCGCGCACTGGACGCCATCGTCGATCGCCTGCGCAAGACGCAGGCGGCCCAACCGTCGGCGACATGAGTGACGCCGCCCCGCGGCCGCAGCCGCCCCCGCAGGAAGTCATCCACGCCGATGCCGCGCGCGCGCTGGCCGAAGACATCGGCAGCGGCGACGTCACCGCCGCGCTGATCGATCCCGCCGCGCGTGCCCGCGCACGCATCGTCAGCCGCGAAGCCGCCGTGCTGGCCGGCGCGCCGTGGGCGGACGAATGCTTTCGCCAGCTCGATCCGGACGTGCGCATCCATTGGCATCATCATGACGGCGATCGCATCGCCGCCGATGCCGTGCTGTGCGAACTGGAAGGCAACGCGCGCGCGCTGGTCGCGGGCGAACGCAACGCGCTCAACTTCCTGCAAACGCTTTCCGGCACCGCCACAGTCACGCGCACCTACGTCGATGCCGTCGCCGGCACGCGCGCGAAGATCCTGGACACGCGCAAGACCATTCCGGGCCTGCGCCTCGCGCAGAAATACGCGGTGCGCTGCGGCGGCGGCCACAACCATCGCATAGGTCTTTACGACGCGATCCTGATCAAGGAAAACCACGTCACCGCCGCGGGCGGCGTCGCCAACGCGATCCGCGCCGCGCGCACGGCCAGTCCCGGCGTGTTCCTCGACTGCGAAGTGGAATCGCTGGACGAATTGCGCGAAGCCATCGAAGCCGGCGCCGACCGCGTGCTGCTCGACGAATTCTCCGAAACGATGCTGCGCGACGCCGTCGCCCTCGCCGCCGGCTGCGTGCCACTGGAAGTTTCCGGCAGCGTCAACCTTGAACGCGTGCGCGCGATCGCCGAAACCGGCGTCGACTGCATTTCCATTGGCGCGCTGACCAAACACGTCCGCGCGATCGATCTTTCGATGCGGTTCGAATAGCGTTGGCACTGCGTTGACAACACAACCTGCGCAGCGCGACGATTCCGGTACCACCCCACATCAGGGGGCAGAAGCGTTAGACGAGGGAGGAATCATGAGGTACGTTGCAATTGGTCTCGCTCTGGCAACGGTTGCATTGGCTGGTTGCTCCACCACTCCGGTGTCCACTGCAACTGCGGCGTATGTGCCAAGCAGTCGCATTTACCAGCCATCCTACGTCGGCCCAGCCACAAGCTCTGCGAGTGGCACTGTCGTGTTTTTGCGCGACGCGGGGTTCTATGGCTCAGGCTGTAGCCACGACATGTACATCGACAATGTCAAAGCCTTTTCTATCAGGCACGGCGAACAAATTGCGGTTCACCTCCCTGCTGGCCAACATTTCTTCCGCCTCGAAACAGGCGGTGGTTTGTGCCCAAACATCGCGGCATCGCAAGAAACAACCCTCAATGGAGGGCAGCGCGAGGTTTGGCGCATTTTGCTACCGTCAGACGGCAGCTTGCGCCTCACCAGATTGCAGTAGCCCTCTTAACTATTCGGACAAGCGGACGCTCGCTGATCGCTTGTGCCGCTTACATCAAGCGTTAATCGTCACACCACACGTTTTCATACACAGGGGAGCTGTCATGAAACACGCGTTGCTTGCCGTAGCCGTCGTCTGTCTGGTTCTCGGTGCTTGTAGCAACCCGAAGGATGCAACCGTCCCGCAGGATGTAAGCAAGATACAGTCGCTGAAGCCAGTGATGGAGAAGTTAACACCAGAAGATCGCGACTTGGCAGCCGGCTACATTGCACGTCATACAGTCGGCGCCGCGCTGACCGGCGATGCACCAAGCATCCCAGCCGGTGAAACACTCGGGCAGGCAATCGAGGAGCAGCGCAAATTTCTCGCAGAGCAGAAAGCAGAAGAACAAAGGCAGGCTGCACTAAAAGCGGCGCTTCAAGCGAAGCGCGACGCCGCTACAAATGCCATGCGGGATGCCGTGACGGTGACACTCGTGTCCAAGAAGCTCAAACCCGACTACGGTTACAGTGGCATCCTCATGGATACCAACCTTGTCGTTACGTTCGGATACAAGAACAATACGAGTAAGGATATCGCAGGCGTCAAGGGCCTAATTTCGATTCGCGACCTGTTCGGTGACAAATTATCGGACTTTCTCGTGTCCAACGACGATACGATTCCTGCCGGTAAGAGCATAACGTGGACGGGCTCGAGATCTGTTCGGTACGCAATTGGCGACAACAAAGACAAGAAGTTCGCTGATCTCGATGATTCAAAATACAAGGTTGTCTGGGAGCCGGAGGTGATCGTGTTCAGTGATGGCACAAAGCTCCAACTTCCAAAGGAAAGTGACGACTAGCTATTCAGTCAATCGGCGCTCAAAAGTCGTCAGCACCGGTTACCTCTGGCATTAGGCGACAAAAACAAGTGCAGTCGCAAGGGGGAGATTGCCATGGATATTTTTACCCGGTTCAACCGAAAGAGCATCGACGATCGGCAAATTGATACGTTAATTGGGATCAGCAAAGGCATCATCGCAGATGGTAAGGTCGATCAGTCAGAAGCTGAGTTTCTAATGTCTTGGCTCGTCCAGAGCCGCCAGGCTAGTGACAACCCCGTGATCGCTAATTTGCTTGCTAGGGAAGGTCTGAACTATTCGTTTGTTTGAAGTGCATTCTGTCCACGACATGGAGTCGGTGATGCGAATAGGTTATTTGGATATTGATAGTGGCCTTTCGGTGTGCTTGTGGAGCTCTGATCAACCCCTGTTTCCCGATTCACGGGCACACTTCACCCATCGTGGTCAGCAATCTCCGCCGCGCCATCCACAGATTCGTGAGCGCAAACAGGGTGACGACCTGCGCGGTGTTCTTGGCCAGTCCCTTGTAGCGCACGTTCCGATAACCGAACTGGCACTTCAGGACGCGGAACGGATGTTCCACCTTCGCACGCACCGAGGCCTTGAGGTGCTCGATCTGCTCGTGCAACTCGCGCAGTTCCCGGTCGACCACCGCCTTGACCTTGCCGCGCTTGGCCGCAATGAACCAATCGCGCCCGCGCTTGGGCTTCACGCGCTTTTCCGCACCTGTGTAGCCGGCATCGGCGTAGACGCTGGTCTCCTTGCCGTGCAACAACTTGTCCACCTCGGTGACGTCGCCGGCGTTGGCCGCGGTCGTAGTCACCGTGTGCACCAGCCCCGATGCGGCATCCACCCCAATGTGCGCCTTCATGCCGAAGTACCACTGGTTGCCCTTCTTGGTCTGGTGCATCTCGGGATCGCGCGATTTGGCTTGGTTCTTGGTCGAGGGCGAGGCCGCGATCAAGGTCGCATCCACGATCGTCCCTGCGCGCAACAGCAGCTTGTGCTCCCCGAGATGCGCGTTCACCACCGCCAGGATCTGCGTCGCGAAGCCGTGCCGTTCCAGCCAGCGCCGGAACTTCAGGATCGTCGTCTCGTCCGGAATCGCGTCCTCGTTCAACTCCAATCCTGCAAACCGCCGCATCGACTCGATCTCGTACAACGCATCTTCCATCGCAGGATCGGACAATGCGTACCACTGCTGCATGAAGTGGATGCGCAGCATGCTCGCAAGCGCCATCGGCGGTCGCCCGCGGCGGCCGCTGGTCGGATACGCGGGCGCCAGCAACGCCAGCAGTGCATCCCACGGCACCACCTTGTCCATCTCGGCCAGGAACACCTCGCGGCGCGTGCGTCGCTTCTTGGCATCGAAGTTCAACGATGCGAACGTGGCTTGCTTCATCGGTGGCAGTTCCGGTTCGGCGATGTGGCTATGATGCCTCAGACGGGGAATAAATCAGACGTTCCCTAGGGTTTCAGCGATGTTGCAGGATCACGTGCTCGATTCCGGGGAGTCGACTGAGCTTTTGGGCATTCTTCGAGGCATCGCCGGGAACCCATCCGAGATCGGTGAGCTCGCCAAGTCAGCGTCGTTACCCCTAGATTGCCCGGCGCCTAGTGTCATTTTTCATGGTCGGCATTTTGTATTCACTGGTACGTGCGTATACGGCACAAGAGCACAATGCCATCAGGCGACAGAGGCGCTTGGTGGGATTATTGCCACTGGCATCAACAAATCGGTCGCCTATGTTGTTCTAGGCACGTACGTTACCGATAGTTGGGCGCACGAAACGTACGGTCGCAAGATCGAAAAGGCTATCCAGTACCGCGAGCTAGGCGTTCCTCTTGCCATCATCACCGAGGAGCATTGGGCAGATGCCGGCCATCTAGGGATTGCTCAAGCCATCGGCCAGCCGCAGGTTACAGTCATTGGCGCTTAATAACTTGGTCAAATATAAGCAAATCCACTACGCGGATTGCGCCGCTTACGTCGATCGCTGACAAAGCACCTCGCACCATTGCCTGTCAATGCGTTTCGACTAAGCCTGACAACGTCCCAAACCCCACGACCGCAAAACGCGCAATCTTGCGGATTCACGTGAAGATGACGCCGATCCGGCCCAATCGTCCAAGCACGGGCGAAGACGGTCATGGACGACGATGTGCGCGGACGCGGCCTGGTCCGCACGAGCGAGCGCACCCGCGCGCAGATTCGCGCGGGACTGGAAGGACGCCTGCGCGGCCTGGCGGTCGTATTGTCGCTCGCGATCGGCGCGCTGGTCGGCGTGATGCTCGCCCATTACCGCACGGCAGCCATCGGAGCAAAGTCCCTGGGTTCCGGGTTCCGCCGCAAAGAGCTGCGGCGGCTCCGGAATGACGAGCAAAAAGCAGAGCCTTCCAGCCTCAGGGTTCGATGCGGCGCAATTGCGCGGGCGTCAGTTCGCCGCTGATGGCAATGCGCGAGCCGTCGGCGCGGATCGCCAGCGTGCGTGGCGTTTCGCCGCCCCATTCGGGATCGATCAGATAGTCCAGGCGCTGTGGCGTCGGCTCCGCATACAGGCGTGCGGGATAGGCGTACATGTGCATCTGCGCGATGCGCGCCGCGACGGCTTCGCGTTGCTCCGGGCCATCGGTTGCAACGAGGATCAGCTGGATCCTGTCCGGATGCGCGCGCTGCAATTTCGCCAGCGCCGCGAGGTTGGGTTCGCAGTACGCGCAATCCAGCGCCCACAAGGCGATGATGCGCTCGCCGTGCGCGGGCGGCTTCATCAGCGCGGGTACTTCGGAGGCCGTCAGCAATGTCAAGGGCGCGGCGAATGCCGGCAACGCAAAGCACAACAGCACTGCGCATAGCGCGCGACGGATCATCGCTTGGCCTCCGCGATGTCGTGAACCGCAATCAAACGAAACCCTTTCGCGGTATTCCACGCTACGTATGCGCGACCTCGGTACACCAGCAGCTGCGGCGAATACACCGCGTCAGTGGATTCGGCAATCGCGTGCGGCGCACCGAACGTGTCGCCATCGTCGTGCGATGCCCGCAGCATCAACTGCCAGCCTTGCGCACCCACCTGGTTCCACGCAACCCATACATCGCGACCCTGCACCGCGACGTCGGCGTGGCCGGCACCCGGTCCGCCGAGCTTGAGCTTGTGCCGCGGCGGATGGCCGGGATCGATCTGGCCGTACCAGATCGCGGGGCCGTGCGCGGCCTCGTACCACACCGCGTGGCGAACGCCATCGGTGCCGATTGCCAGGCCCGGTCCCTGATCGGGACACGCAGCGACCTGCCAGTCGCTGAAGGTGGCGCGCGCAGGGCCGTCGATTTTGCCATCGGCGTGCAGAACCGCAAACGCGTGATCCCGGATGTCGCCGGGATAGTCCATGCGGAACAGCATGGCGATGCTGCTGCCCGATTCGCGTGCAGCGACTGTCCGGCAGCACTCGCAGGTGTGCGCGACCACTTCATGCTGGAAGGAGAAGGTCTTGCCGGCATCGGCGGACCAGGCATAGTCCAGTGCGAAGCCGTGATAGGTCTCGCCCGCAGCCTTCGCCTTCGCGCGGTCGCCGGCGTCGATCCAGGCCACCAGCACGTCACCGTTGCCCGCGACGACGAGTGAACCAAACCCGCGAGTGACCACGGCCGTGTCGCGGTTGACCGTGGCCGGCGCCGAAAAATGGTTGCCGCCATCGACCGAGCGGGCAAAGCGGATGTTGCCCGTCCACTGCGGGTTCGGTTGCTGCGTCCATGCCACGTAGATTTCCCCGCTCGGCCCGATCGCGATCTCCGGGCGGTTTTCGCCGGACGCGTAAATCTTTTCGGCAACCGGATTGACGATCACCGGTTTGCCGAAGGTCTTGCCGAGGTCGCCGGAACGGCGCACCAGCACATGACCATCACGCACACTGGCCAACCACAACCCGCCGCGGGTGTCGAAAACGGCTCCCACACCGAGCGCCGGCTCCGCACCCATGTCCATGTGCATGTCATCGGCATGGCCCTTGTGCGCGCCCGCAGCCAGCGGCAATCCGCAGACAAGCAACGTGGGAAGAAGCGTGCGCAGTACGCGCGGCAGTGTCGGCATTCGCAAAACCTCGATTGAATCGGTGTGATCCCGGGCGGCGACAGCAAAGCCTTGATCCTGGCGCCACGCGGCGTGCCGCGGCGCAAGTCAATATTTGAAGCGCAGACCGAAGAATAGCGAGCGCGGCGCCCCCGGGTTCAGCACCGCATCGTCCGCCGTGGCCAGGTTGAGAGGCTCGACGACGCTGACGTAGCGCCGATCGAGCAGGTTGCTGAGCGCGGCGAACGCCTCCCAGCGTCGATGCTGGATGCCGGCGCGCAGGCCGAGCAGCCCGTAGCCACCGACACGGTAGATGTTGGCGAAATCCGCGTAGCGCCAGCCCACCGCATCGAAGGTCGGGCCGGCGAAGAACCCGTTGCCGCGCCGGTACATCACCTCGCCATGCACCGCGTAACGTGGCGCCGACGGCAGATGATGGTTGCCGTAGTCGGGGTCGTTGTCGAAGACAAAGTCGTTGAAGGTGGCGCTGACCATGGGTTCGATACGGCCAGCGCCGTCCGCCAGTGGGAAGCTTGCGCCCACCAAGGCCTCGATGCCCGCGTGGATCGTCTGCGGAATGTTGGAGGTCAGGCTGATCCCGGGCGCATTCGGATCATCTACGGACAGGATTTCGTCGTGAATCCGTTCGTAGTAGGCCGCCAAGCTCCAATGCCAGCCTGGCGCGGCCGGCGACGCGGCGCGATTGCCGCGCAAGCCGAACTCGTAGGCGGTGCCGTGCATCGCGTCGAGGTTGGCGTGGGGTCCGAGTTCCATGCGCGCGTTGTCCAGATCGAAGAAGTTGGGCGACTGGTAGATGCGGCCAACGCTCGCGAACGCTTCGCTGTTCGGCGCGAGCGAGCGGATCAGGCCGATGCGCGGATTGAACGAGGAGAAGCGGTTCTTCTGGTTGCGCGGAGCCTGGTTGCCCTGATCCACGCCATCTATCGTCAGGTCATCGAGGTCGGTGGCGACACCCTGCGCGCCGTAGACCAGGGTCCAGTCGGGCGCAAAGGTCCAGCGGTCCACCAGGAACAGGGTCGCGCTGTGGCCGCGCGTGTTGACGAGGTCCTGTTGCTGGCCGCGCCGCCCGGACAGGTTCGCGTAGTTGCCGCCCTTGTCGGTGGTATCGGCCAGATTGATGCCGGCCAGCAAATCGTGGTTCCCCATCTTGAGGTGGTAGCGGACCATGCCTCCGGCCGTACGTTGATCCGTGTTGACCAGCAGGCTGAAAACGTCCGCCAGCGGCGGGTTCGGCCCCGGCCCCAGCGGCACGAAGACATCCACGATCGGATGCCACAACCGCTGCAATTCGTATGACACACCGAACTCAAGGCGGCTGTCCGGATTGATGTCCCACGTGCCCTTGACCGCGAAGCGGCCGGTCTTGACGTTCAACTGATGGTTGCCCATCGCGTAAGCAGGGTCGGCCTGCCTCGGGTTTGCGTCGAACTCGGCGCGGGTCAGCGAACCGGCCAATTGCTGCCGGTCATTAATGTAGGTGGCGTAGGCGCGCAGGTGGAACTGGCCGGAAACTTGCCAGCCCGCATTGGCGTCGAAGCCGTTGCGGTCTTCCCGGCTGTGCTGGAGATAACCGCCCCAGTGCTTGTCGTCCAGCGTCATCATGCCGTCGAACTGACCGGACACGCCGCCGGTGCTGACCTGCGCCTCGCCCAAGCCGTAACTGCCGCCCTGGAGATATATCTGGTTCGGGTCGCTGTTGCGTGCGGTGCGCGAGATGAAATCGATCGCGCCACCGAGATCGCTGGCGCCGTAGGTGAGCGCGTTGATGCCGTTGGCGACGACGACATCGCTCGCCGTCAGGGGATCCAGCATGCGGTTGTGGTTGGCACCGTCGGCAGTCGTGACCGGCAGGCCATCCTGGAACAGCGCGACGCCGCCGTTGTCGTAATTGATGGAATCCAGATTGGAACCACGGATGGAAAGCACCATGTCGTCGCCACCCGCGTTGCTCACCGCCATCACGCCGGGCATGTACTGCAATGCGTCGGCCATGCTGTTGACGGGCCGCTGGTAGAACGCCTCGCCGCTCGTGACATAGACGCCGCCCGGCACTTGCGCCTGCGCATTGCGAATGTCATCCAGCTGAGTCCCGCGCACTTCGATGGCGGAGAGTGTCACGCGGTGTCCCGATGCAACCGTGGCGCTTTGTTGCGAAACTGGCTTGCGCTTCGCGGCTGTGCCATCGACGCCCCGCGGCGATGCAACCTCGCCGTTTTCGGGCGCGGACCCCGCCGGCGTCGCGGACCCTGCCAACGCATGCGCGGAAAGCGCGGCAAGCACGCAAAAGTACAACGGTGTCACGCGTGACAACGTGGATTCCCTGACGAACGGTAATGCGAACAGGGTAGCCACGGAACCGCATCAGGCAATGCGGCAAATTGTCGCGGCGCGATCGTCAGGCGCGTTCGTGCACGGGATGCTTGCCCAACTTGCGTTGCAAGGTCCGGCGGTGCATGCCGAGCCGCCGCGCGGTTTCCGAAATGTTGCCGTCGCATTCCTTCAGCGTGCGCTGGATGTGTTCCCATTCCAGCCGGCGCAGCCGCAAGGGCGATCCGGGCAATTCGGCCGCATCCAGCGCTTCCGCGCCGCCCTCGTCCAGCAGCGCGCGCATCACCGCATCCGCGTCCACCGGCTTGGCCAAGTAGTCGTGCGCGCCGCGCTTGATTGCCTCCACCGCGGTGGCGATCGAGGCGTAGCCGGTCAGCAACAGCACGCGCAAATCCGGCACCTCGGCGCGCAACGCGGGAATCAGCGTCAGGCCGCTGTCGTCGCCGAGCTTGAGATCAACTACCGCGTAACGCGGCGGCCGCGCGCGCGCGCTTGCCATCGCTTCGCCGGCGCTTGCGGCCACCGCCACGTCGAAGCCGCGCGTGCGCAACGCGCGCGCCATCGCGCCGGCGAAAATGGCATCGTCTTCCACCAGCAGGAGCGGACCCATGCTTGCGGCATCGGGCGCCATCACGCGCGCCCCGCCAGCGGCAGCGTCACGCACACGCGCGTGCCGGCTTCGTCGCTGTGCGCGTGCAACTCGCCGTGCATGCGTTCGACGGTCGAGCACGCCAATGCGAGTCCAATCCCGAGCCCGTCCGGTTTGCTGCTGACGGCCGGCAGGCTGACCGTGCGGCTCATGGAAAGCCCGTCGCCTTGGTCGCCGATCACGAATTCGATACGCCCCGCATCGACGGTCGCGGCCAGCGTCACCGCGTGCGAACCATTGCGCAGCGATGCGTCCAGCGCGTTCTGCAACAGGTTGAGCAAGGCATGCGCCAGCGCGGGTTGCACCGCGATCGGCCGGTCACGCAGTTCCGGCGCGACGTCCGTGCTCACCTCGGCCTCGGGCCGCAGCAGGCGGAAGCGGTCGGCGCTGTCGTGCACGTAATCGCCCAGCGTCGTTTCCTGCGTGCTGCCTGCGAGTTGCTGGCGGCCGTACTCGACCATGCCGCGCAGGATGTCGCGGCAACGTTCGACCTCGCCCGTCATCACCCGCACGTCGTCGCGCAGCATCGAATCATCCTCGCGGCCACGTTCGAGTTCGGGCAGCAGGGTGCGCAACGTGGACAGCGGCGTATTGAGCTGGTGCGCCGCGTCGGCGGCCTGCGTGGCGATCGCCAGGATGCTCTCGTCGCGCAGCGCGCGTTCGCGCAGGCGCCGCATTGCCTCGCGCTGCGCATTCAACGATGCATTCATGCGGCCGACGAACACCGCCAGCAACAACACCGCGACCATGAAGTTGATCGTCATGCCGGTCAGGTGCAGGCGGAACGCCTCCCCGTGCATCGGCATGTCCGACAGCGGGACGTTGAAGAAAATCAGCGCGCCGTACACCGCCGCCGCCAGTGCGGTCACCACCGCCGTGGTCTTGCCGGACAGGGCCGCCGCCGACAGCGCCACCGGCACCAGCAGCAAGGTAATGAACGGATTGCTGGCGCCGCCAGTGAAGTACAGCGCCCAGCCCAGCACAAAAATGTCGAACGCGACGTGCGCAAACGCTTCGACCTCGCGCACTGGTTTGGGGTTGCGCAAGCGCAGGAATGCGACGAACGCGCCCGCGATCAGCGCCGCGATGCCGATCATCAACGGCGCCAGCGGCAAGCGAACGCGAAGCCAACCCACCGCCACCGCGATGGCCAGCGCCTGGCCCGCCGCGTCGCACGGCCGCAGCCACGCGATTGTCGTGACAAGCGCACGGGCGTCGAAGGAAAACGACATCGTCGCGCGTTGGCGGAAACGGAACACGCCGCGTCCTCGTGGCATTGCTCGAGTGTCAAATTGTAGCGGCCGCCCTGCATCCGTTATCGCGGTTTGTTGACAGCACTATTTATCGTAGCTACAGTTAATCCATGCGGATCACCTGCGACCCTGCAAAACGCGAATGGACGCTGCAGGAACGCGGTCTGGACATGCGCAGAGCCAAGGAAGTTTTTGCCGGGCCGCACTTCACTCGCGCAGATGATCGCCGGGACTACGGCGAGCCGCGCTTCGTCACCGCAGGCTGGCTCGATTCACGGCTCGTCGTGTTCGCATGGACGCCGCGCGGCGCCGCACGACGCATCATCAGCATGAGGCATTGCCATGAACGCGAAGCGAAAAAACTCCAACCCCATCTCGCATGACGCGGACACCCCGCCGGAGATCACGGACGCCTGGATTTCCGAAGCCGACCTGTATCACGGTGAAAAGCTGGTACGCCGCGGACGCCCCAAGCTCGCCAATCCACGTCAACTCCTGTCCCTGCGGTTGCCACCCAAGGTCATTGCGCGTTGGAAATCGACGGGGCCTGGCTGGCAAACCCGCATGGTCGAGGTTCTAGAAAAATCGGCGCCCAAATCACGACGGACCGTCGGCTGATGATGCGTGCGCCATTTGCTCGCGTCAGATCTCCAAATTGCGCAGTGCCTGCGCCATGCGCTTGCCCGACACCGGTTCAGCGGTCTTGAGTTCCTGCGCGAACACGGACACGCGCCATTCCTCGACCAGCCAGCGCAAGGTCTCCAGCGCTTCGGTTTCATCGCCTGAGGCGCGCGCGTCCAGCACCGCGCGCCAGTACGGCAGCACTTGCTGCATGCGCGAGTGATCGCGCGCGGGATCGCTGCGCAACTTTTCGGCGCGCAGGCGCATCGCCTTCAAGTAACGTGGCAGGTGCGCGAGGCGCGCGCGCGGCAGGTCGCGCAGGAAGCCGGGCGCAAGCAGCGCATCGAGTTGGCCGCGCAGGTCGGCGTAGCTCGCTTCGGCTTGGCCCCTGATCGCGGGTTTCACCCACGGCTGCAACTCGGCCAACCCGGCGAGGATCGGCTCGGCCAGTTTCAGGCGCTCCATCGCCGCGCCGAACAATGCGCGCGACACCGCGTCGCGCAATGCATTCCATGCTGCGCGGTCGCGCGCGTCCAAGTCGTGCTCGCGCAGCACGTCGGCGAACGCGCCTTCCACGATGTCCTCGCGCAGCGCATCGGCGCGGCCATGCGGCGCGAACGCGACGGCGAGCTTCGGCTTCAACGGCAACTGTTTCTGCGCGCGCTTGAATTCGGCCTTCAGGGAAAGCCGCAGCAAACGCTCGACGCCGGCACGATGCGCCGCCGCGGCGTCGTCCGCGTTCTCGAACACGCGCAGCGCGACTACGTCGCCAAGATCCACCAGCGCCGGATACGCGGTCATGCCGTCGCGCGCGCGCGTGGCTTCGGGAATCGCGTCGAATTCCCAGTCGCGCACGTGCTCGCGCGTGACGGCCGCGGCGGCATGCCGCGAGAACGCCTCGCGGGCGCGTGAACCGAATTGCGCGCGCAAGGCGTCCAGGTCGCGACCCTGCGCCAATGAATGTCCGCGTTCGTCGCATACGTCGAAGCGCATCTTCAGGTGCGGCGGCAACGCATCCGCATCGAACGCCTCGGCATTCACGTCGATGCCGGTGATCCGCTTCAGGAATGCGGCCAGCACGGTCATCAACGGCGCGTCGCGCGGGGCTTCCGCTTCCATGAAGGCGCGCGCGAATTCCGGCGCGGGCACGAAGTTGCGGCGCTGCGACTTGGGCAGGCTGCGGATCAGTGCCGCCACTTTGTCTTGCAATAGGCCGGGCACCAGCCATTCGCAACGCGCCGCGGGGACCGCGTTCAACAGCGCCAGCGGCACGCGCAACGTGACGCCGTCGGCCTCGTCGCCCGGAACGAAGCGGTACTCGAACGCGAGCTTCTGGTTGCCGACCTCCATCGTGTCTGTAAATGCGCCGGCGTCGCCGTGCGCGCCCGCTTCCAGCACGTCGCGCAGCGACCAGCGCAGCGCGGCGCGCTCGGCGGCGGACGCGCGCTTGTACCAGGCATCCAGCGCGGCGGACGAGGCGATGTCTTCCGGCAACTTGCCGGCGAAGAACGCCGCCAGGTCCTCGTCTGATTTCAGCAAGCCCTCGCGGCGTTGCTGCGCCTCGATCTCCCGCGCCTCGTCCAGCACGCGCGCATTGGCGCGCACGAAATCCGCGCGGCAGTCGATGTCGCAGCGCGCCAGCGCTTCGCGCAGGAAGATCGCGTGCGCGAGTGCCGGATCCTGCTTCGCGAAGGTGACCGTACGCCGCTCGACCAGGATCAATCCGTACAGCGACACCTGCTCGAACGCCTGCACCGCACCACGCGCGCGCGACCAATGCGGGTCGCTGAAGGTACGCTTCAGCAGGTGCGCCGCTTGCCGTTCGATCCACGCGGGTTCGATGCGCGCGCACTGCATGCCCCACACCTTGCCGCCGAGATCGAGGATCTGCGCGACGAACACCCACGCCGGCGGCTTCTTCGCGAGCGCCGAGCCCGGAAACACCTTGAACCTGCGCTCGCGCGTGCCGCGGTAGACGCCCTGCTCGTCCTTGCGCGCGACGTTGGTGGGGAGACCGGAGAGCAATGCGAGGTGGATGGGCTCGTAAAGCTCGGGACCGGGGACCGGGGACCGGGGACCGGTTTGCCGGGACTCGGCTTTCAGGCGCGACGGTTCTGCAGCCGGATTGGATCGGACGGAAGCCGAAGCTCCTGAACGATCTGGCTTCATCCTGGTCCCCGGTCCCCTGTCCCCGGTCCCAGCTTCCAACAACAACTGCCGATGCAACTCCCGCCACTCGCGCATGCGTATGAACGACACGAAATGCTTTGCGCACCAGTCGCGCAGTTTCGATTGCGTCAGTTCTTCGTGGGCCTCGCGATATGCGTGCCACAGGTTCAGCACGCCGATGAAATCGGATTGCGGATCGGCGAATTCCGCGTGCGCGGCGTCGGCTTGCTGCTGCTTGTCCGCCGGGCGTTCACGCGGGTTCTGGATGCCGAGGAAGGCGACGATCGGCAACACCGAGTCGGATACACCGAGCGTGCGCGACTCGACCAGCATCCGCGCGAGCTGCGCGTCGATGGGAATGCGCGCGAGCTGCCTGCCCATCGTTGTCAGGCGCCGCGCCTCGTCCACCGCGCCGATTTCAGCGAGCCGCCGCCAGCCGTCGTTCACCGCGCGCGGATCGGGCGGATCGATGAAAGGAAACGCCTCGACATCGCCCAAGCCGAGGTCGAGCATGCGCAGGATCACGTCGGACAACGCGCTGCGCAGGATTTCCGGATCGCTGTATGGCGCGCGCGCCGCAAAATCCGCTTCGTCGTACAGCCGCACGCAAATGCCCGGTCCGACGCGTCCGCAGCGGCCGGCGCGCTGGTTGGCGGCGGCCTGCGACACCGGTTCGATGTGCAGGCGTTCGATCTGGCTGCGGCGCGAGTAGCGCTTGACGCGCGCATCGCCCGAATCGACGACCCAGCGGATGCGCGGCACCGTCAGCGAAGTTTCGGCGACGTTGGTGGCCAGCACGATGCGGCGCGCTGGTCCCGGCTTGAAGACCCGATCCTGTTCCTTCACCGACAGTCGCGCGTACAGCGGCAACACCTCGGTATGGCGATATTGCCGCCGCGCCAGCGCGAGATGCGCGTCGCGGATCTCGCGCTCGCCCGGCAGGAACACCAGCACGTCGCCTTTCGGGTCTTCGCGCGTGATGTCGTCGACAGCAGAAACGATTCGCTCCGTCAGCGACGCCTCCGCCAGCTTTCCCCCATCCGCCCTTCGGGCACCTTCCCCCGCAAGCGGGGGAAGGGAATCTTTGCCGAATGGTTGGTATCGGATTTCCACCGGATACGCGCGACCTTCCACCGTCACCACCGGCGCGTCGTCGAAATGTTCGGCGAAGCGTGCGGTGTCGATGGTGGCCGAGGTGACGATCAGCTTGAGATCGCGGCGCTTGCGCAGCAGGCCTTTCAGATAACCCAACAGGAAATCGATGTTGAGGCTGCGCTCGTGCGCCTCGTCGATGATCAGCGTGTCGTACGCCGACAGCCAGCGGTCGTGCGCCATCTCGGCCAGCAGGATGCCGTCGGTCATGAACTTGATCAGCGTGTTGTCGCCCAACTGTTTCGCGAAGCGCACCTCGTAACCGACCACGCCGCCGGTCTCGCCGCCGAGTTCGTTGGCGACGCGATGCGCCATCGCGCGCGCGGCAAGGCGCCGCGGCTGCGTGCAGCCGATCATGCCGGCGACGCCGCGCCCGGCCGCAAGGCAGAGCTTCGGCAGTTGCGTGGTCTTGCCGGAACCGGTTTCGCCCGCGATAACCAGCACCTGGTGCGCGCTGATCAGGCGCGTGATTTCGTCCGCGCGTTGCGTGATCGGCAGCGCTTCGTCCAGCGTGATTGGCGGGACCAGCGCGGCGCGCGCCTCGCGCTGTGCGGCCGACGCTGCGATTTCCTGCGCCAGCTTGCGCAGCGCCTCGCGCGACGACGGCCGCTTGCGTTCCAATCCGCGCAGCCGCGCGCGCAGCTTGCCCGCGTCGCGCGTCAACGCGCGATCGAGCAGCCGTTCCAGTTCGCGGGGCCTCGGCGGGGCGGCCTTGGCCTGGTGGTCGTCGCGTGGCATCGATCCGTGCAATCCGGCACCTGAAAGTCGGGCCGGTTTGGTGCATCATCGGGATTTTCCCATATCGGACTTCCGCCATGCCGCGCACCCCGTTGATCCTCGCCGCCGCCATCGCCTGTGCCTGCGCGGCGTGCTCGCAGCAATCGCCCAACTCCGGTTCGGCACCCGCTTCCGCCGCGTCCGCGGCCAAACCGGCCAACACCGCCGCGCCCGCGCCGGCCAGCACCGCGCCCGACATCGGCATCAACCTGTCGTACATCGACAAGTCGGTGAAGCCGGGTGACGACTTCTTCGACTACGCGAACGGCGACTGGCTGAAGACCGCGCAGATTCCCGCCGACCGCTCCAGCACCGGCGCGTTCTTCGACATCTTCGAAGTCACAGAGAAGCACACGGCCGACCTGATCAAGAACGCGGGCGCCAGCAACCCGGCCGCCGGCAGCAATGCGCGCAAGATCGCGGATTACTACGCCGCCTACATGGATACCGCCGCGATCGACAAGGCGGGCCTGACGCCGATCAAGCCGGAACTCGATGCGATCGACGCGATCAAGACGCGCGAAGACCTCGCCCGCGTGCTGGGTTCGCGCCTGCGCGCCGACGTCGATCCGATCAACGACACCCATTTCAATACCGAACACCTGTTCGGCCTGTTCGTGACCAAGGGACTGGAAGAAGCATCCACGCAGATTCCGTATCTGTTGCAGGGCGGCCTGGCGATGCCGAGTCGCGACTACTACCTGTCGCAGGATCCGCACATGAAGGACGCGCGCGACAAATACAAGACCTATGTCGCCGCGCTGCTGAAGCAGGCCGGCATCGCCGATGCGGACAAGCAGGCCGACGCGGTGATCGCGCTGGAAACAAAAATCGCGCAGGCGCAGGAAAGCCTGGTGGACAGTGAGGACGTCCACAAGGCCAACAACTTGTGGCAAGTCGCGGAGTTTTCGAAGAAGGCGCCGGGCCTCGACTGGAACGCATACTTCAAGGCGGCCGGTCTCGACGGCATCCAGCAGATCGACGTGTGGCAACCATCCGCGATCAGCGGCGAAGCGAAGCTGGTCGCGAGCCAGCCAATCGATGCGTGGAAGTCGCTGCTGGTGTTCCACACCTTGAACGCCGCGGCGCCGCTGCTGCCCAAGGCATTCGCCGACCTGAACTTCGACTTTTACGGCAAGCAACTTTCCGGCACGCCGGAACAACAGGCACGCTGGAAACGCGCGGTCAGCGCCACCAGCACCGACCTCGGCGACGCGGTCGGCGAAATGTACGTCAAGCAATACTTCCCGGCGTCGTCGAAGGCCGCGGCCGAAGCGATGGTGAAGAACCTGATCGCCGCGTTCCGCACCGGCATCCAGAACCTCACCTGGATGTCGCCGGAAACCAAGCAGAAGGCCGAGGCGAAACTCGACACGCTGGTGGTCGGCGTCGGCTATCCCGACCACTGGCGCGATTACTCGTCGCTGGAAATCAAGCCCGATGACGCGCTGGGCAACCATTTGCGCGCGGTGAAGTTCGAGTACGAACTGGCCAAGGCCAAGATCGGCAAGCCCATCGACGACCACGAATGGTGGATGACGCCGCAGACGGTGAACGCGGTGAACCTGCCGCTACAGAACGCGCTGAACTTCCCCGCCGCGATCCTGCAGCCGCCGTTCTTCGACCCGAAAGCCGACCCGGCCGCCAACTACGGCGCGATCGGCGCGATCATCGGCCACGAGATCAGCCACAGCTTCGACAACACCGGCGCGGATTTCGATGCGCAGGGCCGCCTGAAGAACTGGTGGACGCCGGCCGACCTCAAACACTTCGAAGCCGCGACCGACGCGCTGGCCGCGCAGTACAGTTCGTATGAAGCGTTGCCGGGCCTGCATGTCGACGGCAAGCAGACGCTCGGCGAGGACATCGCCGACGTGTCGGGATTGACCGCCGCATATCGCGCGTACCACTTGGCGCTCGATGGCAAGCCCGCGCCGGAGGTAGATGGTTTGAGCGGCGATCAGCGCTTCTTCGTCGCGTTCGGACAGGCGTGGCGCTCGAAGATCCGCGATGCCGCGCTGCGCCAGCGGCTCGCCACCGACGTGCACGCGCCCGCGCAGTTCCGCGCCGAGACCGTGCGCAACCTCGACCCTTGGTACCAGGCCTTCGACGTGCAGCCGGGACAAAAGCTGTACCTGCAGCCAGACCAGCGGGTGAAGATCTGGTAACGCCGTAATTCGTCACGAACGAAAAAGCCGCACGCATGTGCGGCTTTTTCTTTGGCGATATTATACTTGACGTACCCAAAGTAAGGGCGTAGGATGCTGGCCATAGGAGAACAGTCATGGCCAATTCCATCCTTTCCGCCCCGTACTTTCACAACGAAGAAGCTGCCTACGCCTTCGTTGAATCCCGCATCTGGCCGAACGGCCCGTTTTGCGTGCACTGCGGTTCTGCGGAGCGCGTGGGCAAGCTGACCGGCAAAAGCACCCGGATCGGCACTTACAAGTGCTACGACTGCCGCAAGCCGTTTACCGTCAAAGTCGGCACCATTTTCGAGTCCAGCCATGTCCCGCTGCGCCTTTGGCTGCAAGCGATCTTCTTGATCGCGTCCAGCAAGAAGGGCATCAGCGCGAACCAGCTTCACCGCACCCTTGGCGTGACTCTGAAAACCGCATGGTTCATGGGGCACCGCATCCGCGAGGCCATGCGCACTGGCGGCGCAATCTTCGGCGTTGGCGGTGGCTCCGTTGAAGTGGACGAAACCTTCATTGGCCGCGACTTCGGAAAGAAGCCCAAGGGCGTCAAGAAGGGGCGCGGTTACGAGCACAAGAACAAAGTGCTGGCACTTGTGGATCGCACCAGCGGCCAATCCCGCAGCATGGTGGTGGACGACTTGAAGGCTTCGACCCTGTTGCCGATCCTGCAAGCGAATATCCATCCGGAAGCGCGCGTGCTGACCGACGAGGCCGGTCAATACGGCAAGCTTCGGCATCATTTCGCCGGTCACGGGTTCACCCGCCACGGTCAAGGCGAATACGTGTCGCGCACTGATCGCACTGTGCACACCAACACCATCGAAGGCTTCTTCTCCGTGTTTAAGCGCGGCATGAAGGGCGTCTATCAGCATTGCGGCCACAATCATTTGAACCGCTATCTGGCCGAGTTCGATTTCCGCTACAACAACCGCGTGAAGCTCGGCGTGGACGATGCCGAGCGCGCCGAACGCCTGCTGCAAGGCGTGATCGGTAAGCGACTCACCTATCAAACGACTTGTTGAAGAGGAGCCTTGGCGTAAGCCAAAGCGAAAACGCAATGGAAAAGCAAAAGCCGAAGCCAGACGACCCAAAGCAGTCCGAGCGCTTCGTTGAGGATGCGCACAAGCTGGAAGTGGACGAAGGCGGCAAGTCATTTGAGCGCGCATTGCGAAAAGTCGTCCCTAAGCAGCGCCCGAAGAAGCGAAAGGCTTGATAGCCTGCACTGATTCTGCGTCGTGAAAAATGTATGAAGCGCCAAACTTTCCACCGGCAGACGCGCGACTATTTATGCTTTTCCATGCATTACGTTCCGCTCCTAGATTGCCGTTTAGCGCGAACTGCAAGAACTCATATGAGAGCAAGTCTGCAGCCTGAAGCTGCACCAAGTTTTGCGGCTTGGCGAAAGACAACGAGCCTATGTTTGTCCAGCGCCCGCTTGCCTGGAACGCCTTGTGCACCTGTTCGATAACAGGGCCGTACTTTTCGTGGCAGGCAAACACAAATGCAACGGGTTCGCTGCCTGCATTCTCTTTGGCCCAAGTCGAAACGTGTTGAAAGCAGAATGACAAAGAGAACAGGATAGGGTCATCAAAACAAGCGTCGCGCAAATGTTTCGGCACATACGGCCAGTCCTTTCTAAGAATCGCAGAGCCGAACGCTTGGGCGTTCAAGCCGCCAATCAGACCAGCCAAGTATCCCGTCAGCGCTTCCCTTATTGGCCTAGATAGATGAGCGAACTCTTTAATGCCATGTTCGCAATGTGAGGCGTGGTAGGTTCCTATCTGGAACTCGTCAAGTTTCTGACGCCACGGCTTTTCTATATTTCGCCATTCATCTGTTCTAGCAACTGCGCCGCCGTACAGGGCGATCTTGTCAGCGCCGGTCGTACCACTTTCGTCAAAGTAGGCAGCAAGCAACGCGACGGCTCCCTTTTGAGCATCCCCGCCCATAACGGAGAAAGAAAAATCCGCAATAGACCACTCGGGCGCCTTCATCCTAGCACCCGTGGGTACGGCAAGTGCAATATCGCCTTTTCTTTACCGGCCTTGAGCACCCAACACATCGTGAACCGCCACCCAGTCAGTTCGAAAGCGCGTTGAGGGCCTGCCGACTGGCCCTTCGCGGCCGGCCTCTGGCGTGCTAACGTCGGCATTCCATTCCAGTCCGGGGAGCCATGCCCATGTTCGTTCGTCTGTCCCTTTGTGCCTTGTTGATCGGCGTTGCCGGTATCGCCAGCGCCCAGAACCAGCCCGCGCAGGCACAACAAAAACCCGCGGTGCAGCAACTGACACCCGAACAGCGCGCCGCGATCCAGAAGCAGAACCAGGTATTGGTGCAATATGCGGAATCGATCACGGCCATGATCGACAACGGGCAAAGCGGACAGGTTTGGGACCAGGCCTCCGACGTGGCGAAGAAATCGGTGTCGCGCGACCAGTTCGTCAAGGCGACCGAAAGCGATCGCGCCAAGGTCGGCAAGCTGACTTCCCGCAAGCTCGAGGGCGTCACCCGTGCGCTGTCGAACGGCAAGGAGAAGCTGCCCGAAGGCCTCTACGTCAACGTCAATTTCGCGACCCAGTTCAGCAACGAGTCGAAGCCGGTGCGCGAACTGGTGTCGTTCCATCTCGACAGCGACAAGAAGTGGCGCTTGTCGGGTTACACCATTCGGTAAACTGCAAACGCCGGGCTCGCGCAACGCGGGCCCGGTGATCTCGCCGATCGCGGCTAGCCCGCGACCAGCCCCCTGAGCGAATCACCGTATTTGGAGCCGCTCTTCAGCCTGCAGCCCGACAGCGTCACCAGGCTGAAGCCGCCGTGCTTGTTCGACCGCACCTCGCGCACGCAATCCACGTTGACGATCAGCGAGCGGTGGATGCGGATGAACCGGGCCGCTGGCAATCGCGCCTCCAGGGCGGCAATGCCCTCGCGGGTGCGCGCGACGGTGCCGTCGCTGCGGTGGACGTTCGCGTAATCACCGTCCGCTTCGATGTACTCGATCGCGTTCGTGTCCAGAATATGGACGCTGCGCCCGATCTTGATCGACAGCCGTTCGCGCTGATGGCCGGCGGCATCGAGCCGCGCCAGGAATATGCGCAGGGCATCCGGGTCGATCCGCCGCGCCAGCGTGGCATCGCGTTGCAGATAGCGCCTTGCGCGTTCAACCGCGCTCCGGAAACGCTGCCGTTCCAGCGGCTTCACCAGGTAATCCAGTGCATCGACGGCGAACGCCTCGACTGCGTACTTCGAATAAGCCGTGGTGAAGATGGTGTACGGGAGTTTCATCTCCGAACGCAGCACCTCGAGGCCGGACAACTTCGGCATGCGAATGTCCATGAACACGAGGTCCGGGTCGAGCGCACGGATCTTCTCCAATGCGTCACGTCCATCGCTGCTTTCGCCGACCACGGCAACATCCGGCTCGCCTGCCAGGAATTCGCGCACCTGCGCACGCGCAGGCGGTTCGTCATCGACGATCAGCACACGAATCACAGCGGCACCCGATGCGGAACGGCATCGCGCGCGACCTTTCCGGCGCCCTGCCCCGGCGCGGGTTCGACTTTGATGTCCGCAGCCGGCAGTGAAACGCGCACATGCCATATTCCGGCATCGCCGCCGTAGTCCAGCCGGTAGGCATCGCCGTACAGCACTCGCAGGCGCGCATCGAGCGCCGCCAGGCCTCCGCGGTGCGCGGACGCGGACGGCATCCTGCCGTCGTAGCGATTCCGAACTTCCACGGCCAGGACATGTTCGCGCATTCCACACGTCACGGCCAAGGTGCAATCATCCGTCACGGTGGCAACTCCATGCGTCACCGCGTTTTCGAGCAGCGTCAACAACAATCCACGCGGAACCACCTGGGCTTTCAGCGACTCCGGGATCTCCACGGCTGGCTTGAAGCGTTCCCCGAAGCGCCGGCCGATGATGCGAAGGTATTTCCCCGCCATTTCGCATTCGTGACCCAGACAACAAAACTCGGCATCCGTTTCACGGATGCTGTCACGCAACAACGCGGCCAGCTCGGCGATCAGATCGCGTGCTTCTTCCGGACGGCTGGTGACGAACGAAGAAATCGTGTTGAGCGTGTTGAAAAGAAAATGCGGATTGATCTGCTGCAACAGCAGCCGATGCTGGGCGTCGAGGGCGGCGGAAGTGGCTTGCACCAGCCTGACCTCGCGATCACGCCTCGCGGCGTCGGCGACAAGCGCGAAATACAGCAACACCCACGCGACGAACGCCCAGCCCATCGGGATTTGTTCCAGCACGGCCGTCCACGTCGGTTTGCCCCAATGGGGCGCGATCACGTAAATGACGAGCATGTGAAAAAAGCCCGCGACAACGGTTGCCGCCATCACGGCGACAATCGTCACGGCCACCACGGTCCTCGCGCCAGCACGGCTGCGCGTCCAGTCGAGCACGCGGCCGATGCCGAGGCTCAACACCGCACTGAGCGCAAACACGGATATGCCGCGCAATGAGTGGTCGAGCTGGAACGGCCATGGCTCGAACACGTAGTTCGTCAACCAAAAGGCATAACTCAGCGTCCACAGCGCAATGGTCGCGAGCAAGAGCGTGCTGAATCGCGGCATGTTCACGCTGCGCATCGTGCACTCATGGAGCGAAGGCCGCAAGCCTGCCGGCGCATCCGGCCATCCCGTTCCATGCGCATAAAGCAGTCGAACCGGCACGTTCGCGCGATCAACCGGAACAAGGCCGCGCCGAAGCAAACGGTATGTGCGACCAAACCGTGTCTTCAACCTTGAGCCTGTCGTGCCGGATGTCTATTTTTTTGCGTCCAGCCGTGATGCCGATTTGCACGGTTGCCGGACACGAGGAATTGCATCATGGGATCCCGTGCGTGCTGCCAGGCTCCGAAGATCCAGACCCGATGCTTGAGGCGCAGCGCCACCCTGTCGTTGACGGTCGAATCGGATGCCTGCCTGCAGGTGATCTATGGCGAAGGCGGTGGCTGCACCCTGGATGTTGCGGGTGCAGCCGCCGGTGTCTGGATTCCGCTGCGTGGTTCGCTGCAAGTGCACAGCACCGAACTGAACAGGTTGATCCATACCGGTGACGCCTTGGTCACGGAGCACGATGGCCACGCTGTCGCGGTGGGCCACGCCAATGCACGATGGCTGGCTCTGCTCGGCGGCACGCAGGCGTGGCAATGGTTTTTCACGGAGATGGACGCCTGCCTGTTGCCCGAATTGCACAAGGGCAACCGTGAACTCAGACGAAGCGCCATCGCCGTGGCGCGCGCGGCGAAGCCCCTCGACCTGGAGGGCGCATTGCATGCCTTGGCGGACAAGATAGCCACGCTGCAGGCGCCCCTGCATGAGGCCATCGCACGTTGTCCGGGCCGCACGCTGGCCCGGAAGCGCCAGATATTCATGCGCCTGCAGCGCATTCGCAACTACATCGGCGTCTTTTGTTATCAGGAAATCGACAACGAGGCCTTGGCGCTCATGGCCAATTTTTCCCCCTGTTATTTCCTTCGTACGTTCAAGAGCGCCTACCTGGAAACACCGCACGCGTATTTGGTCCAGCAACGCCTCGAACGGGCCAAACGATTGCTGCGCTCGAGTGCAATGGCCATCACCGAAGTTGCACTGGCAAGCGGATTCGAAAACCGCTGCGTCTTTTCGCGCACCTTCCACCAGCACTTCGGCATGACCGCCCAGGAAGCGAGGCGCCGCACCAACGCCACCTCCACCGTTGCGTGACGACCAGGCAAATCAACGCGTCAATAAAAATCACGCGCAACGGAGAAATTGGTGGCACGCCATCCGGGCGATTAAATAAAAATAACGTTAATGCATGGTGCGCCGCTGCATCGTGTCGCCACACCCACCAATGACGGAGATGGCACATGTCGAAGAACCAGCTGCAAGTCGCAATCCAAACAGCGCTGCACGTTTCCGGAGTTGCAGGCGCAGGAATCGCCATCGGTTGCTTCGCATTGCCGGCCGTTGCACAGAACGCGGCTCCCCCCGCAAATCCGCAAAAACCGCAAACCCTGCAGACCATCGTGGTCACGGGTTCGCATATCCGCCGCGTGGATCTGGAAACTTCGAATCCCGTGGTCGCGGTCAGTGCGCAGCAGATCGCCGCCACCGGCAAGATGACCGTGGGTGACGTACTCCAAAACCTGTCCGTGATTGCCGGCGGCGTCGCCAACCCCGCCGTCAACAACGGCGGCGGCAGCGGTTCGACCTCCGTGGGCCTGCGCGGCCTCGGTGCCAGCCGTACCCTGATCCTCATTGACGGCCAGCGCGAGTTGACCAGCATGAGCCCGCCGTACGCGCAACAGGATTTGAACTTCATCCCGGCTTCGGCGGTGGAGCGCATTGAAGTGCTGACCGACGGCGCCTCGGCCGTGTACGGTTCCGACGCAATCGGCGGCGTCGTCAACATCATCCTGAAATCGAACTACCAGGGCGCGCAGTTCCAGGGCAACTACGGCATTTCCGATCACGACGACGCCGAGCGCAAGGGCGCCAGCTTCATGTTCGGCCAGACCAGCGACAAGGGCAGCATCCTGGCGGGTGTCGAGTACCAGAAGTTCGATGCGTTGATGTCCTCACAACGCAAGTTTTCCGAAAACGCCCTGTCCTTGACGACTTCGAGTGGTGCAACCCCGGTGCACGCCGTCATAGGCGGTTCCAGCTACCCTGCGCGCGACCGGATCACGGTTCCCCAGTCGGTAGCGACGGCATTCGGCTGCTCGACCGGCAACCAGCTGTCACTGAACATCAGCGCGGCCGATGCCGGCACCAGCCCGACCGGCGCCGGCGACTATCACTGCTTTGGCAACGCCGACAAATACAACTATGCGTCGCTCAACCTGATCTACGACCCGGTCGAGCGCACCAACGGATTTTTCAAGGGCGTCTACCACCTGAGCGACAACGTCGACTTCTATGCGACGTATCTGCATCAGAAGACAACGTCGGCGTTCCAGCTGGCGCCGACCGTGTATGGCACCCCTACCGGCGCGATCATTTCCGCGGAGAGCTACTACAACCCGTTCAAGGTCGACTTCACTCCGAGCAACGGCAACGACTTCCGCGTGCGGCTGTTTCCGGCTGGCGACCGCGGCACGCGTTTTGCCACCACCAAGGATCAGATTATCGCCGGTTTGCGCGGGAATCTCAGCCTGTTCGGCCAGAACTGGACCTGGGACGTTGGCTACAACTATGGCCACTTCTCGCGCATCGAAACCGTGACCGGCATCCCCAGCCTGGCCGCCCTGCAGCCCGGCTTGGGGCCATCGTTCCTGAATTCGCAAGGGGTGGTCCAGTGTGGAACCGCCGCTTCCCCGATCCCGCTGAGCACGTGCACGCCATGGGATCCGTTCAACATGTTCAACCCGAACACGCAAGCGGTGGTGGCGGCCGCGTCCGTGCCGACTCTCTGGACGTCCTGGTACATCTCGCGCATTGCGCACGCCGACATCAGCGGCGGCCTGTTCGACCTGCCCGCGGGTACCGTGCAGCTGGCGGCGGGCGTCGACTACAACAAGCAATACACCGACAACACCGTTCCGGCAGAACTGATCACCTCGTCACTTCCACCCTTCTCCTGCCCGCTGGGCAGCCTGTGCGCCGGACACAGCCAGGGCGGTTACAACGTCAAGGAGGCGTACGGCGAGCTGTACATCCCGATCCTGAAGGACATGCCTTTCGCACGGTCCCTGGCGGTGACGCTGGGAGACCGTTATTCGAAATACAACGACTTCGGCAGCACCAACAACTGGAAGATCGCGTTCGAATACCACCCGATCGACGACCTCCTGCTGCGTGGTACCGTCACGACCGTATTCCGCGCTCCCAACATCGCCGAACTGTTCCTGGCGCCCACCACCTCCGCGCCGTATCTGAGCAACGATCCCTGCGATGGCTTCACCGGTGCTCCGGCGGGCAGCGGGCCCGCCATTGCCTGCGTCAATGTGCCGACCGACGGCTCGTTCAAGGACAGCTATGTCAGTGCGCATCAGCAGCTCACCGCAGTTACCGGCGGGTCGCAGTTCTTCGGAATCCATCTGAAACCGGAATCCGGAAAGACCTTTGATTTCGGTGCCGTGTATTCGCCGCACTTCGTGCCCGGTTTGTCGTTGAGTGCCGATTTTTGGCGCGTGTACCTCAACGACACGATCACCCTGGTCAACCCGACAACGTCGCTGAACCTGTGCTATCAGGGCGTGACCTACTGGTGCCAGTTCGTAAGCCAGCGGCTGACCGGTGCCAGCGCGGGGCAGCCGGGCTTCTGGTCAGTGCCGACCGCCAACCTGGGGCGAGTCGATACCAAGGGCATCGACATTTCCGGCAACTACAAACTTCCCGACTTCTCGTTCGGCGAATTCAACCTTGGCGTGAACGCGACTTACCTGACGCAGTTCAAGATCAACACCGCGCCGGGAGAACCCGGAAGCCTGGTGCTGAACGGCGCGGGCATGATGGGCACCTTCGGTTCGGCGCTGAGCAGTTCGTGCGTCACCCAGGGCGGTGGCGTGTGCTTCTATCCGCGGATCCGCGCGACGGGCACGCTGGGCTGGCAGCTCGGCCCGTGGAACGCGCAGTGGACCATGCGCTACATCGGCAAGTTCAAGGGTGGCTCCGCCGACCCTTCGCAATACGCCACGATGCTGTCGTCCGTTCCCGGCCTGGTATTCCGCTACGGTGCGACCGTCTACAACAACCTGCAGGTCGGCTACAGCATCGAACCGCTCGACATGCACATCGATGTCGGCGTCGACAACGTCTTCGACAAGCAGCCGCCGCTTCTGTACGCCAACAACGTACTCAACGCCAACACCGATCCGGCGGATTTTGACACGATCGGCCGTTATTACTGGGGCCGGATCACGGTCAAGTTCTGAACCTGCAGGCAGCCATGCCGATGAGGGAAAATCGCGCCACATCCAGGCTTCAGTCGCCGCGAACACGTTATCCGGTCATGCCGGGCGACGCGCCATGCAAGCCCTTGCCCGTGCGCCCGATCGATAACATTGGGCACACACGGTCGTCGGACTCGGACGAAAACACACTCGCGTGCTTCGACGCCGCGACGATCCGATCATCGCCGGAGCACTGGACGAACCTGGGCCGCGCGCTGCAGGAAGCCGGGCGTTATGGCGAGGCGCGGACGGCGCTTCGCGAGGCCCGGCGGTCGGAGCCGCACGACTCCCGCGCGATCTTGTGTCTGGCGGATCTGGAAATGGAGTGCGGGCGCTATCAGCACGCATACGACATGTTCCAGATCCTGCTCGACGAATTTCCCGAGCGGGTCGATGTGAGAATCCACGCGGCGCGCGCTTGCCATGAGCTGGGCAAGCACAAACGCGCCAAGTCGCTCGTCGAGGGTTGGCCGCGATGGGCGCTGGACCATGATCTCGCCGCTGAACTGGCAGCGCTGTTGATCCGGATTGGAAAAGTCCGCGCCGGCCTCGTTCTGCTGAAAACCATGCCTGATTTGTCGCGAATCGGCACCCGGGCATTGGCCAGACTGGCTTCCGCCCTGGCGCAATCAGGACGCCTGCAGAAAGCCCGCCACTGCCTGGCTTTGCTGCCCGCTCCGGAAACCGTCCGCAATCCGGCCCTGCGCGAAGAAATCCTGACCGCGTGCGCAAGACTTGCATTGCTGGGAGGCAACCTTTCAGGCGCGAGGAGGTTTCTCGAATTCCTGGACACCCCGCCCGTCCCGGGCATCTGCCGCAGCGCGCAAGCTTATTTCCTGCTGGCCGAAATCTGCTACCACCAGATGGACATGGAAGCGGCGAAATCGGCACTTGTGACCGGCCGTTGCATCCAGATGAAGGCGGCTGCGATAGCACCGTCCCTGATGGTCGAGTTTTCATCTTTCCCATAGCTCTGGATTGTTTGCGGTCAACGATGAAATCGGGAAAGACATTCACGTACTGCAGAATTTGCGCGCTGGCCATGTTGGCGTGCACAACTCCACGCTCACCAGCGATGGCAAGGGAACCCGTTTCCGGGCCGCAAGCCAATCTCAGCGGGTATTCGATGCCCGAGAAGGAGGAAATCGAACTGGCCCGGAGCGCGGCGCCACCCTCGATATCGGCCGACGCCTCGGTGATGGTCCTTGGACAGAACGGCTACACGACGGCAATCAGCGGGAAAAATGGCTTTCTCTGCATCGTTGAACGATCGTGGGGCAACTCCACTACCGATCCGGAATTCCGGAACCCCAAAGTCCGTGGCCCGATTTGTTTCAACCCGGCCGCCGCAAAGACTTTTGCGCCCATCTACCTGATGAAGACCGAGCTGGTACTCGCCGGAAAAACCAGGCAAGAAATCGCGAAGGCACTTGCATTGGCGTTCCGGAAAAAGGAATTGCCTGCGCTCGGCGCGGGCGCCATGTGCTACATGATGTCGAAGCAGCAGTACCTCGGCGATGATCCCGTTACAGCGAGGCGCTGGCATCCGCACCTGATGTTCTTCGTTTCGGAAAACGCAAGGGGTGATTGGGGAGCCGACCTGCCCGGTTCGCCGGTGATCTCGACGAAAGACCCCGAGGAACGCGCGACCATTTTCATGGTCCGTATCGGCCGTTGGTCGGACGGCACGCCTGCTTCGCAAGCAGCAGGTTGACGCAGCGCTGGCGGTCGTTCGCCGCCATCGCCCACCGCGTCAAGAACAGCCGGCTGAACGATCAGGATGCGCCAAGCTGGCCGACTGCACGAGGTCAGGCGATGCCGAGCCCGGTGATTTCGCCGATGGCGTCGCCATCGAAACCTGCGAGCCGCGCGAATGCGCTGCCGCGTTCGGCGTAGTTCCTGAATTGGTCGAAGCTCGGCGCGCCCGGCGAGAGCAGCACGGCGCCGCCGCGCGAGGTGGTTTTTCTTGCGTTCGCGACCGCGGCGGCGAGATCGATGGCTTCTTCGATGGGACAGGCCAGTGCTGAACCGCGCAGCGTGCGCGCGATCCGCGGGCCGGCTGCGCCCTGCGCGATGATCGCGTGCGGCGGATTTGCGCGCAGCGCGCGCGCGAAGCCGTTCCAGTCCAGGCCACGGTCGTGTCCGCCCAGGATCAGCATGACCGCGCGGCCGCGCAGGCTTTCCAGCGCCGCCAACGCGGCATCCGGCGTGGTACTGATCGAATCATCGATCCATTCGACGCCGTCGCGCACGCCCAGCGACGTGAGCCGGTGCGGCAGCGGCCTGAACGCGGCGAGCGACGATGCCGCCGCGCGTGCGTCGAAGCCCAGCAACTCGATCGCCGCGAGTGCAGCGCACGCATTGTGCACGTTGTGCGCGCCGTGCAGCGGCAGTGAGGCGGCGTCGAATACGCGTTCATGTCCGCGCATGATCCATCCATCGGCGGCATTCCAGCCCGATGCATCGCCGAAGGTCCGGCGGCGCGGATGCGCAGCGGTGCGTTCCATCAGCAGCGGTGTCTCGGCATCGACCAACAGCGTGCGCGACACGTCCGCGAGCTTCAGCTTGTCCGTGATGTAGCGTTCGCGGGTGCCGTGCCAGTCCAGGTGCTCCTCGGCCAGGCTTACGACGACGCCCAGTTCGACCGGGCCGGCTTCGCTGGTCTGGAAGCTGGAAAGTTCGACCGCCCACAGATCCGCGTGCTGCCCATCCAGGTCCAGCAGCGGCAGGCCGATGTTGCCGGCCAGTGCGGTGCGCACCCGCAAGGCGCGCGCGAGATGCGCGATCAGTGCGGTGGTCGTGCTTTTGCCCTTGGTGCCGGTGACCGCGACCACGCGCGCATCGGGATTTTCGCCGAACCACAGCGCGGTGCCCGAGGTGAAGCGCGTGCCGCGTTCGCGCGCGGCGAGGATTCCCGGTTTGTACGCGCTGATGCCGGGTGACTTGATCACGATGTCGTGCGCGGCCAAGGCATCTGCATCAGGTGCGGCGCCCGTGACGCGCAAATTCTTGTCGCCCTTTGCGCGCGCCGCTTCCGTTTCATCGCGTCCGCAATACAGCGTCAGCGGCTTGTCCGGAAAGCGCCGCCGCAGCGCGGCCAACACGCTGCGCCCTTCCCGGCCGTAGCCCCACACCGCGACGTCCGCGTGCTCAAGCTCCGCGAATCGCATCGAGCGCTCCCGCGAAGCGCGGCGGGATGCCGTGTTCGCCTGCCGGGTCCAGCCACGGTTGCAACGCCAGTTGCGTCGCGTCGAGCTGCGATGCGATGTCGTCGCGGAAGCGTGCAACCAGCGCGTCCTCGCGCCATTCCGCGCGCGCCGCCAGCGTCGCGAACGCCGCGCGCGCTTCGCTGGCTTCGCCCACGCATTCGAAAGGCTTATGGTCGCGGTATTCGATCAGCGCATCGAAACCCGGTGCCTGCGTTTCGTCATCCAGCAGGTTGCGGCCGAAGATTTGCAGCAGCCGCGGCTTGGGCAGGAACGGCGCCAGCGCCAGGAACACGAAGTGGCATTTCGGGCATTGGCCGCACCAGCGATCGGCCGGCTTGGGACCAAGAATCTTGAAATTGCGGTTGCACGACGAGAACGCGTCGAAATACGCGGAGCCGGATTTCGCGAAGGCGCGCGTGACCGCGAGTTCGGAAAACGGGCGCAGCAACGAGAAGTAATCGAGATCGCCCGCGACATGCGAATGCAGCCATGCCGCGAACTGCTTTTCGAATGCCCAGCCCTTGCTCCACTGGTGGTTGACCTGTCCACCCTCGTATTCCAGCGTCGCCGCCGAGGCCGAACGCTCGTTGGCGAACGCGATCGCATCGAAGCCGTACAACACTGCCGCGCAAGCAAGGATCGCCGAGTTGATCGCAGTGACCGGTATGTGGCCGTTCCACGCGCCCATGCGGTTGTACTCGAACAGCAGCGGCGAAAGTTCGCGGCCGATATTGAGCATTGGCAGGCCGGTGCGCGCGGCAACCTCCGCGATCAATGGCGACGCACCGACCCACGTCGCGGTGGCTTCGATGCCGGCGTGCTTCAGTGCCTCGACCACCACCAGCGAATCCTTGCCGCCGCCGATGGGCACCAGCGCGCTTTTTGCCATCCCTGGCTCTGGGTCCCGGCCATTCCCTGGCCGGGATGACGATAGGAGGCTTTCGTTTGCTGACTGTGATCCGCACGGAAACGCGATCCTGCCGCGCAGATCCAGCCCGTTGCGGTACGCAAACTCGCCGAGCCCGTGCAGGTACAGCGCATCCAGCAGATCCGCCGTGGCCGGATCGAGCACGCCGGTTTCGACCTCGATGCGCGGCGGCAAGCCGGCCTTGTAGTAGCTGACGCCCGCAAAGCAGTGCAGCATGCGCAGCGCGGCATCGAAAGCGGCCTTGCGCGATTCGGGCAACGCGGGTGCGTCCGGAAAGCGGATGCGCTCGATCATCTCCGGACCGTTGTCGAACGCGTACACCAGCTCGGCCACGCCGTCCGCGTAGTCGCAACGCACGAAGCGGAAGACTCGCGCCTGGCGCGGGTCGGCAAGCGTGTTCATTCGATGACCGCCGCTTGAGCAAGTGGCCGCAAATTGTAGTGCGAGGCCATCGATTCGCCGTAGGCGCCGGCCTGCGCGATCAGCAGCACGTCGCCTTCCTCGCTGCGCGGCAGGCGCCGGTCGGAACCGAGCACGTCGCCCGATTCGCAGATCGGCCCGACCACCTGATACAACGTGTCGGCCGGCGCACCGAGCCGCGACAGGTTGACGATCTCGTGCCAAGCGTCGTACAGCGCGGGACGGATCAGCGCATGCATGCCCGCGTCGCAGCCCAGGTATTCCAGCGCGCCCTTGCGCTTGGTCTGGGTGACGCGCGCCAGCAGCACGCCGGCGTCGGCCACCAGCCAGCGTCCCGGTTCCATCCACAGTTCGTATTGCGGGTACGCACGTTTCACTTCGATGAGCGCAGCATCGACCGCGCGGAGATCGAGTTCTGCTTCGCCCGGATGCGAAGGCACGCCGAGGCCGCCGCCCAGATTCAAAACGCGCACGTCGCCGATCCGCTCGGCCAGGCTCGCAAGTTGCGCGCACACGCTGGACCAGTACGCCGCATCCAGAATGCCCGAGCCGAGATGCGCGTGCAGGCCGATAACGCGCACATCATGCGCGCGCGCCAGTTCGAGGAACGTGCCGAGTTGGTCCAATGGCAGGCCGAACTTGCTGGTGACGCCGCCGGTGCGCACCTTGTCGTGGTGGCCGAGTCCGCGGCCGAGGTCGACGCGCAGCATGATCTCGCGGCCGGCGAACAGTTCCGGCCAGTGCTGCAACGGATGCAGCGCATCCAGCGTGGTGGTGATGCCGCGCTGCAGCGCCTGCGCATAGTCGGCACGCAGCGCGAAGTTCGGCGTGAACAGGCGCGGCAACTCGCGAGTCTCGCCGATCGCATCCACGGCGTCCAGTTCGCCCGGCGACACGCATTCGAAGCCGAAACCTTCCTGCGCCAGCGTGCGCAGGATCGCAGGATGCGGATTGGCCTTGATCGCGTAGTACAGGCGATCGACCGATTGCATCGCGCGCAGCGCCTGCGCTTGCGCGCGCACGGTCGGAAGGTGATAGACATAGCGGGGTGTGGTCGCGGCTTTCCCCCCATCCGCCCTGCGGGCACCTTCCCCCGCAAGCGGGGGAAGGGAATCTTTATCCATCGGTAGATCATCAACGTGTGAAAGTTTCAGCAACTCGTCGCGCGCTTCGCACCACCACGGCGCGCGCACGTGCCTCGCGCCTTCGCCGTAGAGTTCCTGCCAGCTCGGCCCGAACAACGCCGAGTCGTCGGTGCGCAGCGCGCCGGCACGGATCAACAGTTCGTGCAGGCGCGGCAGCAAGCCATCCAGCATCGCCTCGTCCACCACGAAAGTCAGGTTCAAGTTGTTGGACGATTGCGAAATCAGGTGCACGCGCATCGAACCGAACTCGGCCAGCACCCCGGAGAGCCGGTGCAGCATCGAGCGCATGCCGCGGCCGACCAGCGTCACCGCCGCGCACGGCGCGATCACCTTGACGCGGCACACCTTGGCAAGATCGGCCGCCAGTGCCGCGACCACGTCGGAATCGAGCAGGTTCTCGGTGGGATCGAGCGACACCGTGACGTTGGTTTCCGCCGAACCGATCAAATCCACCGACAAGCCGTGCTGCTTGAACGCGGCGAACACGTCGGCGAGGAAGCCGACCTGCTGCCACATGCCCGAGGTTTCCATCGACACTAGCGTGATGCCGCGCCGCGAACTGATGGCCTTGATGCTGGGCGCGGCCTCGGGCGGCAGCGGCCCGATCAGCGTGCCCTCGAAATCCGGATGCCGCGTGTCCTTGACCAGCAGCGGCACGCGCGCGCGCCGGCACGGCGAAATGCAACGCGCGTGCAACACCTTGGCGCCGGTGGTCGCGATTTCCTGCGCCTCGTCGTAGTCGAGCCGCTGCAACAGCCGCGCACCGGGCACCTGGCGCGGATCGGCCGTGAACATGCCGGCCACGTCGGTCCAGATTTCCACGCACGATGCGCGCAGCAGCGCGCCCATGTGCGCGGCCGACGTATCCGATCCGCCGCGCCCGAGCAGCACGGTGTTCCCTTCTCCGTCGCGCGCGATGAAACCCTGGGTGGTGAACATCTCGCCGCGCGCGGCGAGCGCCGCGGCGAATGCGGGGTCGGCTTCGACCTGCACCTGCGCGGACAACGCGCGCGCCCGTTCGTTGAGGAACGGAACCTCGCGCGCCAGCAGGGCTTCGCGCGCATCCAGCCATTGCGTCGGCAAGCCGTTCGCGCTCATGAAAGCCGCACCCAACGCACTCGACAACAGTTCGCCGTGGCCCTGCACCGCGGCCTGCCACAAATAGTTTTCCCTTAAGCCGCCTTGTGACTCGACCATCAGCGCCTGCAACGACGCCAACCCGCGATCCATGTCGGCGGTTTCGGCCAAGCCCATTTCTCCGGCCAACGCGCGATGCCGCTCCACCAGTTTCGCAACCGCCGCTTCGCGCTCGTCCGGCGCGCAGGCGCAGAGGGCTTTCAATGCATCGGTGACGCCGGCCAGCGCCGACACCACGATGACCACGCGCGCCCCTTCGGCGCGGCGGGCGGCGGCGAGCTGCAGGATCGTCCGCCAGCGATCGGCGGTCGCCACGCTGGTGCCGCCGAACTTCAGCACCACCCAGGGCGCATCGGGGGCAAGCGGCGCAGGGGCGGAAGCGGTCATGGATCGTGGATGGCGGGAGGCGCGCGGCCGCGCGGACAAGGCCGCCAAGTGTTGCGTGCGGCCCTGCAAAACGCAATCGCGCGGTCATGCCCATTGTGCATGACCGATGAATACCGCCGCGGCCCGCGCCGATCCCGGGATGAGCCGGGTGGGCGCAGCGAATACAATCGGCGGATGCCCCAAGCCCCGCAAGCCCCACCCACGAAGATCGTGCCCAAGCCCATCCGCAAGGGCATCGATGTTTCCATCAACGGCAAGCGCTTCCGTCATACCGGCGATCCGGCGATGCCGTTGCTGTGGTACCTGCGCGACGTATTGCGCCTGACCGGTTGCAAGTACGGCTGCGACGACCAGAGTTGCGGCGCGTGCAGCGTACTGGTCGACGGCAAGCTCAAGCGCGCCTGCGCGGTGCCGATGGCCGACCTCGCGGACTCCGACATCACCACGATCGAAGGACTCGCAAGCGCGGACGGCAAACTGCATCCGGTGCAACAAGCCTGGATCGACGAGGACGCGATCCTGTGCGGCTACTGCCAATCCGGCCAGATCATGGCCGCGGTCGACCTGCTCTCGCGCAAGCCGAAACCGTCCGACGCCGACATCGACGGCATCGCCAACCTGTGCCGCTGCGGCAGCTACCCGCGCATCCGCCGCGCGATCCAGCGCGCCGCCGCCGCGCCGGGCGAGTCGAAATGACGCGCGCGCACGACGCCGGCCGCCGGCGCTTCCTCAAGGTCTTCGGCACCGCCACCGGCGCGTTGGTGGTCGGCCTGCCCGCGTTGGCGTGGACACCGGACGAGCTGCTGGGCCAGAACCTGATCACGCTGAATCCGTACCTGCGCATCGAACCCGACGGCACCACCGTGATCGGCGCGCGCGATCCCGAGGTCGGCCAGGGCATCCGCACAGCCGAAGCGCGCATCATCGCCGAGGAACTTGACGCCGACTGGAATCGCGTGATCGTCGAGCCGCTCGATCTCGGCGTCACCGACGTCGGCGGCGAACCGCACTGGACCTACGGCCACCAGATGGCGTCGGGCAGCACCAGCGTGCCGGCTGCGTGGAACGACCTGCGCAGCGTCGGCGCCGCCGCGCGTGAACTGTTGCTGCGTGCCGCGGCTGCGCGCTGGAACATCGACGTCGCGAACCTGCGCACGCAACGCGGCATGGTGATCGCGCGCGATGGCCGCAAGCTCGGCTACGGCGAACTCGCCGAAGCCGCAGCGAAACTGAAACCGCCGGCGAACCTGCCGGCACCGAAGCCTGTTTCGCAATACACGCTGATCGGCCAGGACGCGGGCGACGTCGACGCGCGCGACATCGTTAGCGGCCGCCAGCACTTCGCGGGCGACGAGTGGTTCGGCGACACGCTGGTCGCGGTGATCGCGCACTGCCCCTATCCCGGCGGCACGCTGGCGCACTTGGACGACCGCGCCGCACTGAAACTGGATGGCGTCAAGAAGGTGTTGACGATCCCGCCGCCCAGTCCCGCACGCCCGCTCGGCACGCAGCAACTGGCTGCGGCCGTCGCGGTGCTGGCGGAGGACACGTGGACGGCCATGCAGGGCGTCGCGAAGCTCGATGTCCGCTGGAACCCGGGCGCGCGCGCCGCGCATGGCGACGACGCGCTGACGGAGGCCGCGGCCACCGCGTTGCAGGGCCAGCCCGAAAAGGCGGTGCGCACCGACGGCGATTTCGCCACGGCCGCCAAGCGCGCGCGGCATCGCTTCCAGGCCGAATACCACGTCGCCACCATCGCGCACGCGGACCTGGAATTGCCGAACGCGCTGGTGAAGGTGGACAGCCAGCGCGCGGTGATCGTCGCGCCGGTGCAGAACCCGCGCGCGACGTTCGACACCGTGCAACGCCTGACCGGTCTCGCGCCCGACAAGATCGAAATACGGCTGCCGCGCGCCGGCGGCGGTTTCGGCCGCTTCCTCGAAGCCGATTACGTGGCCGAAGCGGTGATGCTGGCCAAGGCCGCGGGCAAGCCGGTCAAGCTGACGTGGACGCGCGCCGACGCGTTCGCGCACGACACCTTCCGGCCGTTCTCGGCGCACAAACTCGAAGCCTGCGCCGACCGCAAGAACAAGCTGACCGGCTGGACGCACCGCATCGCCAGCACCTCGCGCCTAGCCGGGCGCGAACCCCGCGCGCGCTGGTGGCTTTCGGAAATGCATCCCGACGACCTGCCCGCGGGCCTGATCGATAATCTCCAATATGCGTGGTTTGCGCTGGACTCGACGCTGCCGCGCGGCAGCTACCGCGCCAGCTCGCACGCGGTCAACGCGTTCGCGACCGAATGCTTCATCGACGAAATCGCGCAAGGCCTGAAGCAGGATGCCTTGAAATTCCGCCTCGCGCTGCTGGGCGAACCGCGCAAGCTTTCCTATCGCGGACACGGCGGCCCGGTGCTCGACACCGGTCGTTTGTCATGGGTGCTGCAACTCGCGGCCGATGCGATCGGCTGGAGCAAGCCGCATCCGCACGGCCACGGTTTCGGTCTGGCCTGCCACTTCACCTTCGGCGGCTACGTCGCGCACGCGGTGGAAATCTCGATGGAAGGCACGCGCCTCGTGATCCACAACGTGGTGTGCGCCGCCGACCTCGGCCGGGTGGTGAACCCGCTCGGTGCGCGCGCGGCGCTGGTCGGCGCGACGCTGGATGGTTTTTCGACGGCGCTGCGCCAGCGCATCACGATCAAGAACGGCTTGGTCGCGCAACGCGGCTTCAGGGATTACCCGCTCGCGACGATGGCGCAGATGCCGCACGACGTGCAGGTGATCCTGGTGCCGTCGCAGGAACGGCCGACCGGCGCGTTCGACATGGGTTTTCCCTCCGCCGCGCCGGCGCTCGCCAACGCAATCTTCGCGGGCACCACCGTGCGCGTGCGGCAGTTGCCGATCTGGCCGGACTTGATGCGGTTGCTGTAGGAGCGGCGCGGCGAGAAGCGCCGTCTTTTCCGTTGGCCGCGGCTGATCGGTCTCGCGCGATACGGCGCGCTCCTACAACGGATTGGATGTCACGAAGCCGCGCAACACGCTGAAGGCGCCCGTTGCGTCCACTTCGCCGATCGCGAGCAGACGGCCGGAAGGCGCTTCGGCGCGGCAACGGCCAGGTTTGGCATCGACGCGCACGACGCGGCCGCGCGCCACGGCATTGGCTTCGAGTTCGTCCAGGTGCAGGACCGGCCAGTCGACGAGGCCGGCTTCGATCGGCAGCAGCGTCCTGGCGAGCGCGTCGGCACCTTGTTCGCGCAGCGCGGCGAGTTCGTCCAGCGTAAACATGCGTGGCTCACGAAACGGCTCTACCCACAGCCGCCGCAAAGCGGTCATGTGCGCACCGCAGCCCAGCGCTTCGCCCAGATCCCGCACGAGACTCCTGACGTAAGTGCCTGATCCGCATTCGACGTGCAGGCGCAGCGTGTTGCCTTCGCGTTGCAGCAGACCGAAACGGAACACCTCGACCTCGCGCGGCGGCGCTTCCACCGCTTCGCCGCGGCGTGCGCGCTTGTACAGCGGCACGCCACCCTGCTTCAGCGCGGAATAGACCGGCGGGATTTGCGTGATGCGGCCGGTGAACCGCTTCAACGCGTCGCGGATCGCCGCATCGTCCAATGCCGGCACCGGCCGCTCGGCCAGTACCGCACCGTCACTGTCGCAGGTATCGGTGGTGACGCCGAGCTGGCACTCGGCCGCGTACGCCTTGCGGGCGCCCAGCAGGTAACCCGCGATCTTGGTGGCCTCGCCGAAACAGACCGGCAGCAGTCCCGTCGCCAGCGGATCGAGGCTGCCGGTGTGTCCGGCCTTGGCGGCACCGAACAACCGTTTCGCCTGCTGCAGCGCGCGGTTGGACGAGATGCCGGAAGGTTTGTCGAGCAGCAGGATGCCCGTAACATTGCTTGTCTTCCCCCTTCCGGAGGAAGGGGGATCGAGGGGGATGGCCGTTCGCTGACGACGCTGGCATCCGCCCGCGTCTTCGACGCCCGCGCTGCGCGCGCGTTCGCTGTCGCTCCGCCCTTCCTGCGGAAGGGGGTATTCAGGCATCCGTGGACCCCGAATCGATGTCACCACGCAAGAGCCGCTCGATCCGCTCGCCCTTGTCGACCGATTCGTCGTACTTGAAGCGCAATTCCGGCACGCGGCGCATACGCATCGTGTGCGCGAGCTGGTGGCGGAATTCCTTCGCGAGCGCCTTCAATCCCTTCACGACTTCGGCGGAGCGTTCCGGCTGCAGCGCCGTCACCCAGACGGTCGCGACGTCGAGTTCGCGGCTGGTTTCCACGTCCACCACGCTGGCCTGCGGCAGCGCGTGGTCGCGCACCGCGGCGTGCACCAGCGCGCCGACTTCACGGCGAAGTTCGGCGTTGACGCGATCGGTGCGGTGGAAGGAGCGGTTGGGCATGGATAAAGGTGACCGAGAAAATCTGTCCTCATTCCGGCGAAAGCCGGAATCCATTTTCGATTTTAAGGGATACAGGCAGGATCAAAATGGATTCCGGATCGCTGCTGCGCAGCGTTCGGAATGACGACTTAATAATTGTGCTCTCGCGATTCGCCCTCACCCGCCAAGCGCTTCGCGCTTGCCGACCTCTCCCGCAAGCGGGAGAGGTGACAGATTAGAGCGTACGCGCCACCTCAATGCGTTCGAAGCACTCGATGCGGTCGCCCGGCTTGACGTCGTTGTATTGCTTGACGCCGATGCCGCATTCGCTGCCGCTCCTCACTTCGTCCACGTTGTCCTTGTAGTGGCGCAGCGATTCCAGTTCGCCTTCGAAGATCACCACGTCGTCGCGCAGCACGCGGATCGGCTTGTTGCGCTTGACCGAACCTTCGACCACCTGGCAGCCCGCGATCGCGCCGAACTTGGACGAGCGGAACACGTCCTTGACCTCGGCGACGCCGATGATCTCCTCGCGCACTTCCATGCCGAGCAGGCCCGAAGCCGCCTGTTTCACCTGGTCGATCACGTCGTAGATGATCGAGAAGTAGCGCAGATCCACGCCGTTCTGTTCGATGATCCTGCGTGCCGACGCATCCGCGCGCACGTTGAAGCCGATCAGCAGCGCCTTCGACGCCGCCGCCAGCGTGGCGTCGGATTCGGTGATGCCGCCGACGCCTGACGCGATCACGTTGACCTTCACCAGATCGTTGCTGATCGACGACAGCGACTCGCGCAGCGCCTCGGCCGAACCCTGCACGTCGGCCTTGATGAGGATGTTGAGGGTCTGCTGGCCCTCGCCCTTGCCCATCATCGCCATCACGTCTTCCAGCGTGTTGGTGCGCGTGACCAGGCGCTTCTCGCGGCGCCGGGCTTCGCGCTCGGACACCACGTTGCGCGCCAGCTTCTCGTCCGCGACCACCACGAATTCGTCGCCCGCTTCCGGCACGCCCGACAACCCGAGCATCTGCACCGGAATCGACGGACCCGCGCTTTCGACCTGCTTGCCGGTTTCGTCGAACAGCGCGCGCACGCGGCCGTACTCGACGCCGCACACCACGTAGTCGCCGCGCTTCAGCAAACCCTGCTGCACCAGCACCGTCGCGACCGGACCGCGGCCCTTGTCGAGGCTGGATTCGATGACCACGCCGGACGCGCGTCCGCCGGGCACGGCCTTCAGTTCCATCACTTCGGCCTGCAGGCCGATCGCTTCCAGCAAGTTGTCGACGCCGTCGCCGGTCCTGGCCGACACCGGCACGAACTGCGTGTCGCCGCCCCAGTCCTCGGGGATCACTTCGTGCTGCGCCAAGCCCTGGCGGACGTTGTCAGGGTTGGCTTCCGGCTTGTCCATCTTGTTGACCGCGACGATCAGCGGCACCTTGGCCGCGCGCGCGTGGTTGATGGCTTCGACCGTCTGCGGCATCACGCCGTCGTCGGCCGCGACCACCAGCACCACAATGTCGGTGGACTGCGCACCGCGCGCGCGCATCGACGTGAACGCCGCGTGGCCGGGCGTGTCGAGGAACGTGATGACGCCCTTCGGCGTCTGCACGTGGTACGCGCCGATGTGCTGGGTGATGCCGCCCGCTTCGCCCGAAGCAACCTTGGTGCGGCGGATGGTGTCGAGCAGCGATGTCTTGCCGTGATCGACGTGGCCCATGATGGTGACCACCGGCGGACGCGGCGCCTTCTCGCCCTCGGCCGCATCGGTGGTGACGTGAGCGGCGAGCTCGGTTTCGGCGGTCTTCTCCGCCGCGTCGACCGGCTTGTGGCCGAGTTCTTCCACCACCAGCGCGGCGGTGTCGTGGTCGATGGCCTGGTTGATGGTCACCATGGTGCCCATCTTGAACAGCGCCTTCACCACTTCCGAACCCTTCACCGCCATCTTCTGCGCGAGATCGGAAACCACGATGGTTTCGCCGATCGGGATTTCGCGCATCTGCGGCGCGACCGGCTTGGAGAAGCCGTGCTGGCCGGTGATGTCGGAAAGGTCCACGCGCGGCTTGGCGCGCTTCTTGGTGGAACGGCGCGCGCGTTCCGCGTCGGTGAGATGCAGTTCGCCGCCCGAATAGCGCGCGGGCCCCTCGTCCTCGTCGTCGCGCATGCGATGCGAGCCGCGCGAACGCTTGGCCTTGTGGCTGGGCGCTTCCTCCCTGGCGCGCGCGGCTGGCTTCGGCGCCTCATGCCGGCGCGCATGCGCAGACGCCGGTTCGGAAGCGTCGCCCGCTTCGACCTCGATCGCGCGCGCAGCGGCGGCCTCGGCTTCCGCCTGCGCGCGTTCTTCCTCGGCGCGCTTGCGTTCGGCTTCGGCGGCTTCGAGCTTCTGCTGCTCCTCGCGGCGGCGGCGATCCTGTTCGGCCAGTTCGGCCAGTTCGCGCTCGTGCTGTTCCTGCGATTCCTTCAGCTTGCGCAGCGCGTCCTCGCGCTCGCTGTCCACCACCTCGTCGCCGGGCACCGCGGCGCGCTTGACGTAGGTGCGACGCGCGCGCACTTCGACATTGACGGTCTTGGCGCTGGCGCCGCGGCCGCCGGCCACGGTGATTTCGCTGACCTTGCGGCGCTTCAGGGTGATCTGTTTCGGCGACGCGGCCGCGGCGGATTCCTGCTTGCCGTGGTTGCGGCGCAGGAAATCAAGCAGCTTGGTCTTCTCGCGATTGCTGATGACCTGGTCGGGGCCTTCGAATTGCATGCCGGCCTCGGCGAGCTGCGCGAGGAGCTTGTCCTCGGGCGTGCCCACCATGTTCGCCAGTTGCCTGATTGTGATATCCGACATCGTGTCGTACCTCTTGTGCCTTCAGCGCCGATGCGCGTTGCAGTGCGACCGCGACGCGTCTCGACGGTACCCGAACCTCTCGGATCAGGGCTTTCCCGCTTCCTGTTCCATCTTCGCGAGCATGGGCGCGCGCGCGGCCATGATCAATGCGCCGGCGCGATCCTCGTCCATGCCTTCGATGTCGATCAGGTCGTCGATCGCCTGGTCGGCCAAGTCGTCGGCCGTGACGATGCCACGCGCCGCCAGCGCGTACGCGGTTTCCTCGTCCATGCCTTCCAGCGCCAGCAGTTCCTCCGACGGCGCGTTCTCGTCGAGGTTTTCCTCGACCGCCAGCGCCTCGGTGAGCAGCGCATCCTTGGCGCGCGAACGCAATTCCTCGACGATGTCTTCGTCGAAGCCTTCGACCGCCAGCAGTTCGCCGGTCGGCACGTAGGCGATTTCCTCGACGGTCGAGAAACCTTCCTGCACCAGGATGTTGGCGATTTCCTGGTCGACCTCCAGCTTGTCCATGAACAGCTTGCGCGCGGCTTCCTGTTCGGCTTCGCTCTTGGCGGCGACCTGGTCCTGCGTCATCACCTTCAAGTCCCAGCCGGTCAGCTTGCTGGCGAGGCGCACGTTCTGGCCGCCGCGGCCGATGGCCTGGGAGAGCTTGTCCTCGGCCACCGCGATGTCCATCGAGTGCTTGTCTTCATCGACGATGATCGACTGCACTTCGGCCGGCGCCATCGCGTTGATCACGAACTGCGCGGGCGCGTCGTTCCACAACACGATGTCGATGCGCTCGCCGTTCAATTCGTTCGACACCGCCTGCACGCGCGAACCGCGCATGCCGATGCAGGCGCCGATCGGATCGGTGCGCTTGTCGTGCGCCAGCACCGCGATCTTGGCACGGTCGCCGGCGTCGCGCGCGCAGGCCTTGATCTCGACGATGCCCTGGCCAACTTCCGGCACTTCCAGCTTGAACAGCTCCATCATGAATTCCGGTGCGGTGCGCGACACGAACAACTGCGGACCGCGCAGTTCCGAGCGCACCTCGAACAGGTAGCCGCGCACGCGGTCGCCCACGCGCACCACTTCGCGCGGAATGGCCTTGTCGCGCGGGATGAAGGCCTCGGCCTTGCCGCCGAGGTCAAGGTAGATGTTGCCGCGCTCGACGCGCTTGGCCACGCCGTTGACCAGTTCGCCCACGCGATCCTTGAACGCATCGACCACCTGCGCGCGCTCGGCCTCGCGGATGCGCTGCACGATCACCTGCTTGGCGGCCTGCGCAGTGATGCGCCCGAACTCGGGGTTCTCGATCTGCTGCTCGATGTATTCGCCCACCTGCGCGCCGGGGCGCTCGTCTTCGGCGTCCATCAGGCGCAACTGCCAGTCGGGCGATTCCATCTCGCCGTCGTCGGCGATCACTTCCCAGCGGCGGAACGTTTCGTAGTCGCCGGTTTCCTGATCGATGGCGACGCGGATATCCGGTTCTTCCTCGGGGTAGCGCTTCTTGGCGGCGGTCGCCAGCGCCGCTTCGAGCGCACCGAAAATCACGTCGTGCGGCACGGCCTTCTCGGCGGCCACGGTTTCCACGATCATCAACAAGTCGCGATTCATCTCATCTGCTCCGTCGAGGTCGCGTTCTGTCGCACCTCGTTTCCTTTGTCATCCGTCATTCCCGCGAAAGCGGGAATCCAGTGCCTTTCTTTCAGTTCAGCGCGGTCGTCCCGCTTTCTTGCCTTTTGCTGCATGCGGCGCCTTGCCGGGTTTCGGCTTCGGCGTGTAACCCAGCGCATCCCAATCAGGAACCAAGTGCGCGCTTTCGATTTCGTCCTCGGCGATGTCCATCCGCACGCCATCGACATCCATGCCGATGCGCTTGCCGTCCACTTCAACGATCCTGCCGCGCAGACGCCGGCGCCCATCGCGCGGCAGCTTCAACGTGACCTTGGCTTCTTGCCTAAGGAACCGCGCGAACTGCTCCGCGTTGAACAGCGGCCGCTCGATCCCGGGCGAGGAAACTTCCAGCACGTAATGGCCGGGAATCGGATCGTCCACGTCCAGCAGCGCGGAAATCTCGCGGCTGGCCGCCTCGCAATCGTCCACGCTCACCGCGTTGGCGGCATCGCCTTCGTGCTGCAGCGAATCGATGTAGACGCGCAGCAAGCCGCCGCCGTGTCCGGCGTTCCATTCAACGCCCAGGCATTCCAGGCCCAGTTCCGCCAAGGCCGGCGCCACGCGTGCGACGATTGCTTCGGTCTCCATCTCGCTCCATGATTTGCGGAAACAAAAAATGGGCCCTAGGCCCATTCCTCAAGTCGCCGTTTTCGCTTCCAGTAGTCGGCGTTCCGCGTCCTGCGGATCAGGGAACCGAGCAGCTTCCCTGACAAAGGCCTGGTAGCGGGGGCAGGATTTGAACCTGCGACCTTCGGGTTATGAGCCCGACGAGCTGCCAGACTGCTCCACCCCGCAACAGGGAACGCCCATTATATAAGGCTGCCTCGAAAAACTGCAACGGGTAACGCGCATCCGCTTGAGCGGACAGCGTTTGTTGACCGAAGGGTTGCTGCAGCGGAGTTCTTCGAACCGCCAACCTGCGTGGCCGCATCGATGGCTGCGTTGCGTCCCAGGTCACGGCTGCTAGACCTACCTGTGGACCGAGGCTGGCCGCGACGCGTTCGGCTGGCTCGAGGAAGACGGCGGCCCTTCGCCATCGAGACGGACAATTAGGAAGTCGCCTCTCATCCGAGTAATTCCTAAGTGGTTTCCGCCACCAGCACCGCATAGTGATTCGGATCCACGCGCTCCAGTGCACGCATGACACGTTCCACCATTCCCCGGGACAGCGCGGGGAAGTCCGAATACTCCAAGAGTCGAAGTGTGGAAGCGCTGTGCGAGCCTTCGTCTACGTACCGTGCGATCGCCCCACGCTCCACTTCGTCGTCAAACAGGATATCCAGCTTGGTCAGGTAGCCACTGGCCGTCGGCCTCCTGAAACCCAAATACATCTCCAAGAAGCGCCTGAGTAAGTTTGGACAACCCAGATAGGCATCGACATCTTGGCTGGTGCTCGCCTGGAAGTGTCGGAGGCAGTAGAAGACGTGGTGGTAGTCCGACCTGAACTTCGCTAAATGGGCTGGAAGCTCCAGCAGTTGACTAGCACCATCACCCTCCCGGTGGATGAGGAACGCGGCGTATTCTCCCTTGAACTTTCCATGATTAGCCCACTCCTGCTTGATCGTGTTGAAGAACTCTGAGTTGTGAGTCGAGATGAAGAGCTGTCGGCAGGCCTTTAGCCTCGTCATGAGCAGGTAGGCAACATCATAGATATGGTTGGCGTCGAGACTGCAGATCGGGTCATCGATGAAAACGATCTGATCCTCAAGCCGCTGCCCGTCTTGCCCGAGGCTGACAAGGAAGTATGCAAGCGAGATTGCCGTCCGCTCACCGTCGCTCATGTTGGTGGCCGGCTGCCCCTCGCGGATGAACCGAATCCGTTTATCCTCAGCCTGCTCGACGGAGATGCGCTGGCCCAGCAGCCGCTTGAGGAGGTCATTGATTCGACTTGCCGCCACCGAGCTGCGCTGCAGTTCGGCCTGCGCTGCCTCCGATTGACTCTTAATCTTCTGACCGACTTTCTGCACGCGGTCTAGAACCGAGCCCGTCAGGTTGATTGTTTCGGTCGCTTCCGTTGTTTCCGAATCGAGCAGATACCGTGCCGCAAAGTGTGCCTTCACCTTCTCAGCCGCTCCCTGCCGCGAAGCCGTTAGTTCGCTACATGCACGGTCGTGTTCATCTTTCGCCTGCTGGAGGTCTGCGAGGATCGACTCCAGTGCTAGAGCTCGATCTTCAATCGGCTTCACGGACAACACAGACTCCATGTTCGCCAGCTTCTCGCGAAGCAGTTGTGTCCAAGTGGATCGAATTTCGTTCTCTTGAGTGTTCCACGCCTCAAGTCGGCGCAGCGCCTCTTGGGCCTTGGCCCGTACGACGGGCACCCACTCTTTCTCATGCGGGAAGTTGAGCATCCCTTTTGGCTGTTCCAGGCGTCCGATCGCAGATTGAATGGCCGCGTGCTGCCGGCGATATTCGTCAGAGAAGTGCTTGGCATACGCTGCCAAAGCCTGCGCAGCGTCGCCTCCGCAGAAGGCACACGTAGCGGTGTGCTCATGGAACTGCAATCCTCTGCGCACCCATTCACTCAGCGCAGGGTCGTCGGTCAATCGCTTAATGGCGTTCTGCTGGGGTGTCTCCTTCAATAGCTGAACAATTTCACCGATTTCGGGGGACCGAGGCTGCGCCACCACGGGCCAACTGCGAAATGGCGCAAACTCACTTTGATCGCGTGCCTGCGCCACGGCGACATGAAGTGCGATGTCGTCGAGCAGATTTTCGGCCGGATTTGCTAAGCCCTGCGCGAGCCCTTTGAGATTCGGCGCCCTGAAATCTCGGATGCCCAGCATCATTCCGCAATCGCGGGCCAAATCGGTCGCTGCTTTTTCCTTCGCGCCGGTGGCCTCGCTCTGCTTCGTCTGGACCGCTCGGTACATCGCTGCTAGTCGCTCCCGCCGCCGCGTCAGCGATGCGATACGGTTGCTCAGCCGAATATTTTCACGGCCAACGATAAAAAGCGCAGGTGCGTGTGTGTAGTTATCTCGCTGTAGGTTGTCGTCGACAAAATCCCTGTTGAAAATACGAACGAGGATTCGGCCACGATCCTGTTCCTTTGCACTGTCTAGGACATCTTGTCCCACGCTTATACGAATTCGTGCGCTGGCCGGCAACCGGGTAGCGCCAGATCCATTGACGAGCCCGAAGACACGCGAGAGCGTCGTCTTTCCGGATGCATTCCAACCATAGATCAGGTTGTATCGACGAAAATCCGGCCCAGGACTCGTCCGTCCGTCGAAGCCGCTCCACACTGCCGCATCTGCGATAGATTCAATTCGTCGAAACATGCTTCCCCCTTCATACATAGACCGCCACCAGTGCCGGCCAGCAACCCTTAGGGAAGGTCTGAACTATTCGTTTGTTTGAAGTGCATTCTGTCCACGACATGGAGTCGGTGATGCGAATAGGTTATTTGGATATTGATAGTGGCCTTTCGGTGTGCTTGTGGAGCTCTGATCAACCCCTGTTTCCCGATTCACGGGCACACTTCACCCATCGTGGTCAGCAATCTCCGCCGCGCCATCCACAGATTCGTGAGCGCAAACAGGGTGACGACCTGCGCGGTGTTCTTGGCCAGTCCCTTGTAGCGCACGTTCCGATAACCGAACTGGCACTTCAGGACGCGGAACGGATGTTCCACCTTCGCACGCACCGAGGCCTTGAGGTGCTCGATCTGCTCGTGCAACTCGCGCAGTTCCCGGTCGACCACCGCCTTGACCTTGCCGCGCTTGGCCGCAATGAACCAATCGCGCCCGCGCTTGGGCTTCACGCGCTTTTCCGCACCTGTGTAGCCGGCATCGGCGTAGACGCTGGTCTCCTTGCCGTGCAACAACTTGTCCACCTCGGTGACGTCGCCGGCGTTGGCCGCGGTCGTAGTCACCGTGTGCACCAGCCCCGATGCGGCATCCACCCCAATGTGCGCCTTCATGCCGAAGTACCACTGGTTGCCCTTCTTGGTCTGGTGCATCTCGGGATCGCGCGATTTGGCTTGGTTCTTGGTCGAGGGCGAGGCCGCGATCAAGGTCGCATCCACGATCGTCCCTGCGCGCAACAGCAGCTTGTGCTCCCCGAGATGCGCGTTCACCACCGCCAGGATCTGCGTCGCGAAGCCGTGCCGTTCCAGCCAGCGCCGGAACTTCAGGATCGTCGTCTCGTCCGGAATCGCGTCCTCGTTCAACTCCAATCCTGCAAACCGCCGCATCGACTCGATCTCGTACAACGCATCTTCCATCGCAGGATCGGACAATGCGTACCACTGCTGCATGAAGTGGATGCGCAGCATGCTCGCAAGCGCCATCGGCGGTCGCCCGCGGCGGCCGCTGGTCGGATACGCGGGCGCCAGCAACGCCAGCAGTGCATCCCACGGCACCACCTTGTCCATCTCGGCCAGGAACACCTCGCGGCGCGTGCGTCGCTTCTTGGCATCGAAGTTCAACGATGCGAACGTGGCTTGCTTCATCGGTGGCAGTTCCGGTTCGGCGATGTGGCTATGATGCCTCAGACGGGGAATAAATCAGACGTTCCTTAGAGCCATACCGGAACCGTTGGCGCTCTATCGGTGTCGTGACCCGCGCGAACGGTCGCTGTCATGTCAAGCAAGCAAGTTTCGTGCAGCCGCTTACTTACTGGTAGCCACCCTCCCCCTTCAACACATCCAGCGCATCATGTGTGAATCGGTCGATGTCGAAACGCGCATCCAGCGGATCGAAGCCGCGCCGCACGATGATGACGTGCGCTGAAGGCACGATGACCGCGTATTGGCCGCGACTGCCCTCCATCGCGAACGTTCCTGAAGGCAGTCCCTGGCGCGAATCGAGGACCCAGAAGCCTGCGCCGTAGCGCGGCGTCTTCGGGTTTTTCGGCTGGGCGCCGCGGGTGCTTGAAACGTAGCTTGCCCAATTCTTCGGCAGCAGCCGCTTGCCGTCGAACATTCCGTCGTTGGCGTACAGCAACGCGAGCCGCGCCGAATCGCGCGCGGTCATCCAGACCTGGCTCGACATCACGTAGTTGCCCTGCCAGTCGGTTTCCGGCGTGGTGCGGGTCATGCCGAGCGGCCACAGCACTTGCTTGAACGGGAACGCCAGCGCATCGGGTCCGAGCGTATTCATCAGGCTGTAGGTGGCGAGCAGGAAATCATTGTTGGCATAGTTGAACCGGCTGCCGGGTGCGGCTTCGAGCGGTGCCGCGGCAGAAGTTTCCGGCACCGTCGAGCCGCCCCAGTAGAGCGAGTCGGTGCGGTTTCCGGGACCGTCGGTCCAGAGTCCGGAGTTCATCCGCAGCAGTTGATCGAGCATGATGGCGGCACGCGGATCGCCGGGGTGTTGCCATTGCGGAATGTTGGCGGGCATCGAAACCTTGATGCGCCCCAACTCGACCGCGCGCCCGATCAGGGTCGCCACCAGGCTTTTCGCCATCGACCAGGTGCGTTGGGGGGTGTGCATGGTCACGCCGAGCGCGTAGTGTTCGGCGACGATGCGGCCGTCGAGCAGCACGAGCACCGACGAGGTCTTGCTGCCCTTGCCGTAGGTCGAACCATCGAACGCCTTGGCGACCAGCGCGTCGAGCGCGGTCTTCTGTGCTGTCGGCAATGGCGCAGTGGCGTTCACATCGCCGCGCGGCCAGTCGGCGTGATCGAGCGAGGGCGGCGCCAGATCTTTCGGCAGGCTTGGCACCGCGTTGGCCGCGTCGGGGCTCGCACTGATCGGCAGGTGCGCACAGCCGAGCAACGGACGCCAGACCGCGATGCGCGGCGGCATCCCCGGATCGAATTGGACACTAACGCTTTTGGCCTTTCGATCGATGGTGGCGTGCAGGGAATCCAGCGGGAACCGCCACCCCGTCAGATCGGTGCTGTCGATCGCGGCTTCGGACATGTGCCCGACGAAGGTGTCGCTGCAGAGAAAGATGGCTTCGTAACCCGCCGCGATCTCCTTGGCACGCAGCGTTTCGCCGGCTGTACGCGCCGGCGCGACAGGCGAGATCGCAAGCATCAGTGCGGCCGCGATTCGCACGACGGTGCGGATTGTTTGCATGTGCCGAGTTCCCAAAGCGTCGAATCACTTCGGCGTGAGGTGGAACAGCCCGCCGCCTTTGGCGTCTTCAAGCATCCAGAGCGTGCCGTCCGGTGCTTCTTCGATGTCGCGGACGCGTTTGCCAATGTCCCAGCGCTGGACCGCGGTGGCGCCGCCCTTGCCGTCGAACGTGACACGGACGATGGCTTCGCTGGCCAGGCCGCTGATCAAGGCGCTGCCCTTCCAGTGCGGGAAGACCTTGCCCTTGTAGAACATGAGATTGCCCGGCGCGATCACCGGCACCCAATAGATCACGGGCTTGACGAGGTCGGGCCGCGTATCGGGGCTGGGGATGGGCACGCCGTCGTAATTGACGCCATAGGAGACCAGCGGCCAGCCGTAGTTCTTGCCGCGCTCGATCAGGTTGAGTTCGTCGCCGCCGCGCGGGCCATGCTCGAGTTCCCACAGCCGACCGTCGGGCGCGAAGGCAAGGCCGTAAGGCGTGCGAACACCAGTGGCCCAGGTCTCGGCCGGCGTCAGGTTGGGGCCGGGGAACGTGTAGGTGCTGACCACCGGCGCGGTCTTGGCGGCTTCGGTATCGGCGGGCGGATCGATCAGCGGAATGGTGCGGGCACCGACCTTGCCTGCCCACGGATTGCCCGGCGCGGGTTTGCCGTCAAGCGTCAGTCGCAGGATCTTGCCTACGGGTTGGTTGATGTCCTGCGCGGGGGTCATTCGCTGGCGGTCGCCCACCGAGAGGAAGAGGTATTTGCCGTCCCGCGAAAAGGCGATCTGGCCTCCAGGCTGGCCGCCCTTGCCCGGCGGCATTTGGCGCCATAACACCTTGAAGTCTTCCAGCCGGGGCTTGTCGTCCAGCACGAGTTTTCCCCGACCCAGCGCCAGGCCGCCGCCATAGTGGCCCGGTTCGACGTAGGTGAGATACACATCGTGGTCGGTGGCGTAATGCGGCGAGAGGAACACGCCCAGCATGCCGTCCTGCCCTTCGACATAGCTGCGCGGAACGCCACCGAGTTCGGTCTTGGCGCCCTGCGGGGTGACCAGATCGACGCGGCCGACCTTCTCCGTCACCAGCATTCGGCCATCGGGCAGGAATGCGATGCGCCAGGGCAAATCGAAAGTCGCCACCTTCGTAACCTTGAAGGGAAGGTTCGGATCGGTTTTCTGCTCGCCGGCGTTGGTCTGCGCGTATGCAGCACTCGTCAGCAGCGCCATGAGCAGGGCGGTGATGGCCAGCTTCGTCATTTGCATGTGTCCTTGCGTTCGTGTGACCCTGACGATCGTAGCAAGAACGAGTCGGGGTCACTTCACCACGTGCCCGCTTCGGACAATGGAACAAGGCACGTTTGATCAAGCTCCGATGAGGCTTTCCGCAGGGATGCCGAGGTTGCGATGCAGGTTGCGGATCATCTCGATGGTGAGGCTGCGCTTGCGGTTCAGCACTTCATAGACGCGATTGGGTTGGCCGATGGAAGGCACCAGGTCCTTCACGGTCAGCCCGCCTTGTTCCATGCGGAAGCGGATCGCCTCGATAGGATCGGGCGCTTCGACGGGGAAGTGGGCGGCCTCGTAGGCCTCCACCAGCGTGGCAAGGATTTCGAAACGATCACCGTCCACGCTGCCCGGCTCCGGTTCATTCTCGAAATAAGCCGACAGCTCGCGCAGCGCGCGCTTGTGGTCGGTCGCATTGCGGATGGGATGGATGTTCATGGCTTCTCCACGGTCCGGGCGTCGACCCGGTTGTATTCGGCATGGGTGCCGACAAACTTGATGTACACAGCCTGGAAGTGCCAGGCCACGGCAACGATCAGCCGGTAGTCGTTGCCCTTGATGTTGAAGACCACCCGATTTTTGCCGATGAAACTTGCGCTGGCGTAGCGGTCCTTGATGTCCTGGGGCGTCGACCACTTCGCGTGCCGTGCTTCGTCGTACCAGGCCTTCAGCGGCTGCTCCGCAGCCGGGTGCCGGGCCCAGAACCGTTTCAGCGTGGCCACGGCGACGATCCTCATGCAGGCATGATAGTCCCAATTTGGGACTCACGCCAGTGCTTGGCATTGATCGAGTTTCCGATCCTGGGCGACGAAGATCGGCAAGCGCCAGAGGCATCGCCGCCGGCGATCAGCGCGATCCCCGGTGATCAGCCGAATGCGGCCTGGCACCACGCGTACAGCACGCCGGAGAAACCGATCATCGCGATCAGGCCCAGCGCGTTGATGGACAGCAGCCAGCGCAGTGTGAAGTCCGACTTGGGGGCCAACGGCTCGACGCCTTCGGCGGGCACGTCGAAGTACATCACCTTGACCACGCGCAGGTAGTAGAACAGGCCGATGATCGAGCAGATGATCGCGACGATGGCGAGCCACAACATGCCGCCGTCGATCGCGGCTTTCAGTACCAGCACCTTGGCAGCGAAGCCCCACAGCGGCGGGATGCCGGCCAGCGAGAACATCGAGATCGCCATCATGCCGGCGAACCATGGCGAGCGCCGGTTCAGGCCCTTCAGATCGTCGATCATCTCGCATTCGAAGCCCTTGCGCGCCAGCGCCAGGATCACGCCGAAGGCGACGGTTTCCATCAACGCGAAACACACCGCGTAGAACAGCGCAGAGGAATAACCTTCCGGCGTCGGATTGGCGAGCCCCAGAAACACGAAGCCCATGTGCGAGATGGTCGAATACGCGAGCATGCGCTTCAGGTTGGCCTGCGCGATCGCCACCACGTTGCCCACCACCAGCGACAACGCCGCCATGATCGCCAACATCATCCGCCAGTCGTGCGCAAGCGGGCCCAGGCCCACTTCCAGCAGCCGGTACGCCAACCCCACCGCCGCGAGCTTCGGCACCGCGCTGATGTACATCGCGATCGGCGTGGGCGCGCCTTCGTACACGTCGGGCAGCCACATATGGAACGGCACCGCGCCGAACTCGAAGCCGATGCCGACCACCAGGAACACCAGTCCGAATTGCAGCAGGTGCGGATGCGCCGTCGTGCCCGCCGCGGCGAAGATCGCCTGCAGGTCGAGCGTGCCGGTGGCGCCGTAGATCAGCGACATGCCGAACAGCAGCAGGCCCGAGGCCAGTGCGCCCAGCACGAAGAACTTGATTGCGGCTTCCGACGAAAGCTTCGATTCACGGTTCAACGCGACCAGCGCGAACGCCGGCAGCGTGAACAACTCAAGACCCAGATACACGGTGATCAGGCTGCCCGCCGACACCAGGAACATCACGCCCAGCACCGAGAAGATCGACAACGAGTAGAACTCGCCGAGGAACAACTGGCGATCCTTCAGCCACGGCCGCGCCATCACGAACATCAGCACCGTCGCGATCAGCACGGTGACCTTCAGGATCTCGGCCATGTGGTCGCGCACGAACATGCCGCCGAACGCGGTGACGGTCTGCGACGTCTGGCCGTGGATCACGAGGAAGATGCCGACCAGCATCACGATGATCGCAACCCAGTGGGTGGCATCGCGCTGGTCGTCCTTGATGAACACGTCGAACAGCAGCACCAGACACGCCGCGGCGGTCAGGTACAGCTCGGGCAATATCACCAACAGGTCGTTGAGCGAAATCATGTGAAGAACCTCATCCGATCTTGCTGGTCATCAAATGGGTCACGAGTTGCGCGACCGAGGAATCCATCAGGTGCATCAGCGGCCACGGGTACACGCCCATCGCCAGCACCGCGACCGCGAATGCCGTCAGCACCCAGCCCTCGCGCGCGGTCAGCTTCGGCATCGCCGCGGCTTCCTTGCTGGGCGCGGCACCCCACACGATGCGCTTGACGAGCCACAACGTGTAGGCGGCGCCAATGATCAGCGAGAACGCGGCGAACAGCGCGATCCACGGATTCGCGATGAACGCCGACAGGATCACCATGAACTCGCCGACGAAGCCCGACGTGAACGGCAGGCCGCAGTTGGCCATCGCGAACAGCACCCAGAACGCCGCGAACCACGGCATCACCTTCGCAAGGCCGCCGTAGGCCGCGATCTCGCGCGTGTGCAGGCGGTCGTACATCACGCCGATGCAAGTGAACAGCGCGCCCGACACGAAGCCGTGCGAGACCATCTGCACCACCGCACCCTGCACGCCCAGTTGCGCGGTCTGCACGTCGTGCTGTCCGCGCGCCAGCATGTACACGATGAACAGGCCCAGCGTGACGAAGCCCATGTGCGCGATCGATGAATACGCGACCAGCTTCTTCATGTCCGGCTGCACCAGCGCAACGTAGCCGATATAGATGATCGCGATCAGGCTGAGCAGGATGATCAGCCACGCGAAGTGCTGCGAGGCATCCGGCACGATCGGCAGCGAGAAGCGGATGAAGCCATACGTGCCGACCTTCAGCATGATCGCGGCCAGGATCACCGAGCCGCCGGTCGGCGCCTCGACGTGCGCATCCGGCAACCAGGTGTGCACCGGCACCATCGGCGTCTTCACTGCGAATGCGATAAGGAACGAGAAGAACAGCCAGCTCTGTTCCCGCATCGTGAACGGAAACGCCCACAGCGTCGCAAGATCGAAGCTGCCTGTGCGGTGGTACATGTACAGCAGGCCGATCAGGAAGAAGATCGAGCCGAAGAACGTGTAGATGAAGAACTTCAGCGTCGCGTAAACACGCCGCGGCCCGCCCCAGATGCCGATCAAAAAGAACATCGGGATCAGGATGGCTTCGAAGAACAGGTAGAACAGCAGCGCGTCCATCGCGCAGAACACCCCGATCAGCAGGCCTTCCAGTACCAGCATCGCCGCCATGTACTGGTGCACCTTGTCCTTGATCACCTGCCACGCGCCGCCGATCACCAGGATCGAGGTGAACGTGGTCAGCACGATCAACGCGACCGCGATGCCGTCCACGCCCAGGTGGTAACTGGTGTTGATGCCGGGAATCCAGCGCAGGTTTTCCTGCAACTGGAAGCCGCCGTCGCCGATCTGGTACTGCGTCAGCATCACCAGGCTGAGCGCGAACGTGATGACGCTGAATGCCAGCGTCAGCCAGCGCGCAAGATGCGGGCGCGCGCTGCCCGCCAGCAGCACGATGATCGCGCCGAGGCACGGAAACCAGATCAGCACGCTCAGGATGGGCCAGTTGCTCATGCGGGTTCCTTGTTGCGGGACCGGGGACCGGGGACCGGGGACCGGGCAACGGCAACCGTAGCTGCATCAATGGGCGGGAATGCGACACGGACCGGAAGCAGGCAGGACGAAGAATGCACGTCGAGCACGCTCTTGGTCCCCGGTCCCCGGTCCCCGGTCCCGCTCTCCACGATCCTCATCGCAGCCCCCAATACCAAAGACCGCCCAGCAACAGGATCAGCCCGACGATCATCGCGAACGCGTAGTGATACAGGAACCCGGTCTGCAGGCGGCGGAACACGTGCGAGCTGCGCTCGACCACCGACGCGGAACCGTCGATCATCACGCCGTCCAGCACCGCGCGGTCGCCGCCCTTCCAGAACGCGCGGCCGAGTTTCACGCCGCCGCGCGCGAACAGGTTGTAGTACACCTCGTCCACCCAGTATTTGCGGGTGAGCATCTTGAAGATCGGCAGGAACATCCGCGCGGCGCGACCGGCGATGGCCGGGTTGAACAGATACACGTACGTCGCGACCGCGAAGCCCGCGACCATGATCCAGAACGGCGCGCTCAAGAACGCGTCCCAGAACATCGGCACGGTGCCGTGGAATTCCTCGGCCATGTGCGCCAGCACGTCATGGCCCGGCAGCACCTTGATCGCGCTGCCGAACCAGCCGCCGTACAGCAGCGGCTTGATGGTCACCCAGCCGATCATCACCGACGGAATCGCCAGCAGCACCAGCGGCACGGTGATTACCCACGGCGATTCCTTCGGCGGATGTTCGAGTTCGCCCGGGTTGTGCGCATGGTGCGGATCGTCGGACGTCGACTTGGTATGCGGGCCGCCCTCGACGCGGCCGTGTCCGTGGCCCACCACCTTGAAGCGTTCCTTGCCATGGAAGGTCATGTACAGCAGGCGGAAGCTGTAGAGCGCGGTGACGAACACGCCCAGCAGCACGCACCAGTACGCGTAGGTGGAACCGAAGATGTGCGACGCGCCCACCGCCTCGATGATCTGGTCCTTCGAGAAGAAGCCCGAAAAGCCCGGCGTCGCCACCAGCGCCAGCGAGCCGATCCACATCGTGATCCAGGTGACCGGCATGTACTTGCGCAGGCCGCCCATGCGGCGCATGTCCTGCTCGTGGTGCATCGCCACGATCACCGAACCCGCGCCGAGGAACAGCAGCGCCTTGAAGAACGCGTGCGTCATCAGGTGGAAGATGCCGGCGGCATACGCCGACACGCCCAGCGCCACCACCATGTAGCCGAGCTGCGACAACGTCGAATACGCGATCACGCGCTTGATGTCGTTCTGCACGATGCCGATGAGGCCCATGAAGAACGCGGTGGTCGCGCCCACGATCAGCACCACCGACAGCGCGGTCGTGGACATTTCGTACAGCGGCGACATGCGCGCCACCATGAAGATGCCGGCGGTGACCATCGTGGCCGCGTGGATCAACGCCGAGATCGGGGTCGGACCTTCCATCGAATCCGGCAGCCACACGTGCAACGGCACCTGCGCGGATTTGCCGCAGGCGCCCACGAACAGCAACAGGCAGATCAGCGTGGCCAGCGACCATGGATGCCCGCCGACCACTTCGATGGTGCGGCCGGCAAGGTCCGGTGCCTGCGCGAACACGGCCGCGTAATCCAGCGTGTGGAACGCGTACAACACGCAGGCGATGCCGAGGATGAAGCCGAAGTCGCCGACGCGATTCACGAGGAACGCCTTCAACGCCGCGAAGCTCGCGCTCGGACGCTCGAACCAGAAGCCGATCAGCAGGTACGACACCAGGCCCACCAGTTCCCAGCCGATGAACAGCTGCAGGAAGTTGTTGGCCAGCACCAGCATCAGCATTGAGAAGGTAAACAGCGCGATGTAGGCGAAGAAGCGCTGGAAGCCCGGGTCATCGCTCATGTAGCCGATGGTGTAGATGTGCACCATCAGCGACACGAAGGTGACCACCACCAGCATCAGCGCGGTCAAGCGGTCGACGAGGAAGCCGATGCCGATCGTGAACTTGCCGACTTCCAACCAGGCGTAGACGTCATGGTTGAAGATCGGCGCACCGCCCCACACGAGTTGCCAGAACACCACGCACGACAGCGCGAACGAAATCGCCACCGACACGATCGCAATGCTCGCCGATCCGGCGCGGCCGATCTGGTTGCGCAACAGCCCCGCGATCAGCGCGCCCACCAGCGGCGCCGCGGCCAGCACTATCAGGAGATTCTGGCTGATCACGCTTGCACCTCACTATTCGTCATCCCCGCGAAAGCGGGGATCCAGTGACTTGTCTTGTCAAAATCGCACGGCACTGGATTCCCGCCTACGCGGGAATGACGAGCAAAAGCTGTTTTCACGGCGTCGCCAATGACATCATTTTTCCGGTTGGCCGCGTCGAGGGAAGCGCGGCGTCGCATGCAACGGTCTCGCATGTGGCCTCTCCCTAGTAGCGCAGCGAATCGATCTCGCCGACGTTGATCGTGCGGCGGTTGCGGAACATCAATACGACGATGGCAAGGCCAATGGCCGACTCGGCGGCCGCCACCGTCAGGATGAAGAACACGAACACCTGTCCCGACGGATTGCCGAGGAAGCGCGAGAACGCGACGAAGTTGGTGTTGACGGCCAGCAGCATCAGCTCGATGCACATCAGCAGCACGATCACGTTCTTGCGATTGATGAAGATGCCCGCGATCGAGATGCAGAACAGCACCGTCGCGAACACGATGTACCAGGAAAGAGGAATGCTCATGCGTGCGGCTCCTCGGCAGGATCGGGCACGGACGGCGGTGCGGACGGCACGACCGCGGCCATCTTCACCATGCGCACGCGGCCGGCGGCGCGCACCGCCGACTGCGCGGCCGGGTTCTGGTGCTTGGAGAAGGTGCGCACACGCAGCGCCAGCACCACCGCCGCGACCAGGCCGACCGTCAGGATCAGCGCGGCGATTTCGAACGGCAGCAGGAAATGCGTGAACAGCGCGGTGCCCAGCCATTCGACGTTCGAGGTTCCGGCGGGATTCGGGCCCGGCTGTACGTTGAACGCGCGCACGCCGATGATGCCCAGCATCTCGATCAGCATGATCACGGCGGCGCCGATGCCGACCGGCAGATATTTTGTGAAGCCTTCGCGCAGCGGTTCGAGGTCGATGTCCAGCATCATCACCACGAACAGGAACAGCACCATCACCGCGCCGACGTACACCACCACCAGCGCCAGCCCCAGGAACTCGGCTTCGGCCAGAACCCACAGGCACGCGGTCGAGAAGAACGTCAGCACCAGCGCCAGCACGCCGTGAACGGTGTTCTTCACGGACACCACCGCCAGCGCGGCGCCCACCGCGACCACGGCGAAGGCGATGAAGCAGACCATCTGGAAGATCGCATGGTTCATGGGCATCACCGATAAGCCGCGTCGACCGCGCGATTGGCCGCGATGGATTGCTCGAAGCGGTCGCCCATCGCCAGCAACTGCGGCTTGGTGATGACGTTCTCGCCGCGGCGTTCCATGTGGTATTCCAGGATGTCGGTCAGCACGATCGAATCGACCGGGCAGCTTTCCTCGCAGAAGCCGCAGTAGATGCACTTGAACAGGTCGATGTCGTAGCGCGTGGTGCGGCGCTGGCCGTCCGACGCGCGCGGCGCGGAATCGATGGTGATCGCCAGCGCCGGGCACACCGCCTCGCACAGCTTGCAGGCGATGCAGCGCTCCTCGCCGTTCGGATAACGGCGCAGCGCGTGCAGCCCGCGGAAACGCACCGAGCGCGGGATGGTTTCCATCGGGAAGTACATGGTGAACTTCGGCTTGAACATGTATTTCAGCGTCAGCCACAGTCCGCCGGCGAGTTCCAGCAGCAGCAGGCTCTTGAGATAGTCGATGATCCTTTTCATCTCAATGCCCTATCGTCACCACGTTGAAGTATTTGAAAATGCCTGCCACGAAAATCCACACGATCGAGATTGGAATGAATACCTTCCAGCCGAGCCGCATGATCTGGTCGTAGCGGTAGCGCGGGAAGGTCGCGCGCAGCCAGATCAGCGACGTGGCGAACACGAAGAACTTCAGGATCAGCCACCACCAGCCGGCTTGCGAGAACCAGCCGAGGTGCCAGCCCTGGAACGGGCTGAGCCAGCCGCCCATGAACAGCACCGACACCAGGAACGACATCAGGATCATGTTGGCGTATTCGGCGAGGAAGAACAGCGCGAAAACCGAACCCGAATATTCCACGTGGAAGCCAGCGACGATTTCCGATTCGCCTTCGGCCACGTCGAACGGCAGGCGGTTGGTTTCGGCCACGCCGGAGATGTAGAACACCAGGAACATCGGCAGCAGCGGCAGCCAGAACCAGTCGAACAAGCCCTTTCCACCCGCCTGCGCGTTGACGATCGCGGTGAAGTTGAGGCTGCCGGCCAGGATCAGCACGCACACCAGCGCCATGCCGATGCAGATTTCGTAGGAGATCATCTGCGCGGCCGATCGCATCGAGCCGAGCAACGCGTAGCGCGAGTTCGACGCCCAGCCGGCCAGGATGATGCCGTACACGCCCAGCGAACTCATCGCCAGCACGTACAGCACGCCCGCGTTGGCGTTGGAAAGCACCACGCCGTTGTCGAACGGCACCACCGCCCACACCGCCAGCGCCGGGATCACCGACAGCAGCGGCGCGGTGAAATACAGGAACCGGTTGGAGTTGGTCGGGATGATGATCTCCTTGAGCAGGAGCTTCACCACGTCGGCGAACGCCTGCAGCAGGCCGAACGGACCGATCTTGTTCGGTCCGATGCGCACGTGCATCCAGCCGATCACCTTGCGTTCCCACCACACGTACATCGCCACGCAGATGATCAGCGGCACCGCGATGATGAGGATCTTCACCAGCGTCCACAGGAAGATCATCGGGTCGGAGGAAAAGCTCATGCGGTCACCGTCTTGATGGTGAGTTCGGCGCCATGCGGCGGCAGCGATGCGGTCGCGGCATGGCCCGCCTCGATCCAGGCGCATCCATTCGGCACCGCGGAATCCACGACGACCGGCAACACGGTTCCATTGACGTCCGCCTTCGCGCCGGTGATGACACCGAGCGTGCGCGCAACATCGGCATTGATGCGCACGGCCGGCGCGCGATTCAGAGGATGCGCCTGCAACGCCTTGGCGCGGCGTACCACCGGGTCGGTGCGGTAGATGCCGACCGTGGCGACACGCGTGATCATTCCGTCCGGAATGGATGTACGCGCCGACAGTTTTTGTTCGGGACCGGGGACCGGGGACCGGGGACCGGATTCCGACAAGTCCGGCGCAATCCGCGCGTGCACGTCACCCAATTCGACAAAATCGAAACCGGCGACGCCCAACGCCGCACCGAGTGCACGCAGCACCTTCCAGCCCGGCCGCGCGTCGCCCGGCAACACCGAACCCGCCGCGATCTGCTGCACGATGCCGTCCGCATTCACGTAGGTGCCATCGATTTCCGGCGGCAGGCCCAGCGGCAGCACCGCGTCGGCCGTGCGCTTCACGCCTTCGCAGGCATACGCGCCGGCATACACGTAGAAGTCGGCGCCTTCGCGCGCCTTGTCGTAGGCTGCGGGCGCGAACGTGTCCTGCGACCCGGCCTGCCAAGTGATCAGTGCCTTCGGCGCTTGGTCGAGGATTGCCTTCGCGCCACCGGCCGACTGCGCACCGACGCGTGCAAGGCCGACGGCGTTCGCGCCCGACGGCAATTCGTTGTACGCGCTGTTGGTCGCCTTGGCGATGCCGCGCGCCAGCGCGCGCAACCACGCGGCCTGCGGATGCTGCGTGGCCGCATCGCCCAGGATCACCACCGAGGACGCCGCATCGCGCAGCGCAGAGGTCCACGCATGCGCATCTTCGTGATCGTCAGCCGCGGCAATCGCATCCGCCAATGCGCGGTCGCCGCTCTGCACGCCCGCGGCTTTCGCGGTGCACAGCAGCGCATCGACAAAGTCCTGCGGCGCGAACAGCTTTTCGCCGGCGAGATCGATGTTGCTGGCGAAGTGCACCGGATTGATCGCGTAGATCTTCCCGCCGCGCACTTCGGAAATATCGTAGTGCGCCGGATTTGATGCCGGATGCTTCGAGGCATCGTGCCGGCTGGCGTGGCGCAGGCGATGGCCGAGCAGCGGCATTTCGTGGCGTGGATTGCTGCCGACGATCAATGCCGCCGAGACGTTGCCGATCTCGTCGACCGGCAGTTCGAACGTCGCACCGGATGGGCCGCCGTCCGAGAAATCCTGCACGCGCAGGCGGTGGTCGATGCGCTCGCTGCCCAAGCCGCGCAACAGCTGCGCCAGCAGCGCGCCTTCCTCGCACGAGGTCAGCGGCGCGAGCAGCGCGCCCACGTCGTTGCCGGCTTTCCTCAAGCCGTCGGCGACGAACGCGATCGCTTCGTCCCACTCGACCGCGACCAGCTCGCCGCCCTTGCGGATGAGCGGTTTTTCGGCGCGGTCTTCCGCGTACAAGCCCTGGTGGCTGTAGCGGTCGCGGTCGGACAGCCAGCATTCGTTGATCGCTTCATTGTCGCGCGGCACCGCGCGCAGCACCTGGCCGCGCCTGGTGTGCAGCCACAGGTTGGAGCCGAGCGCGTCGTGGTAGCCGATCGACGGCTTGGCGATCAGTTCCCACGCGCGCGCCTTGAACTGGAACACCTTGTCGGTGAGCGCGCCGACCGGGCACACGTCGATCACGTTGCCGGACAATTCGGATTCGAGGGTGCGACCGATGTAGGTGCCGATCACGTGGCTGTCGCCGCGGCTCATGTCGCCCAGATCGTAGGTGCCCGCGATCTCGCCCACGAAACGCACGCAGCGCGTGCAGTGGATGCAGCGCGTCATCTCGGTCGCGACCAGCGGCCCGACGTTTTCGTCCGCGACGGTGCGCTTGCGCTCGGTGAAACGCGACACCGATCGGCCGTAGCCCATCGACACGTCCTGCAGCTCGCACTCGCCGCCCTGGTCGCAGATCGGGCAATCCAGCGGGTGGTTGATCAGCAGGAATTCCATCGTGTTGCGCTGCCACTTCAACGCATTGGGCGAGCGCGTGAACACCTTCATGCCCGCCGCGACCGGCGTCGCGCACGCGGGCTGCGGCTTGGGAACCATCTTGCCGCCCATCTCCACTTCCACCATGCACTGGCGGCAGCTCGCCGCAATCGGCAGCTTGTCGTGATAGCAGAAACGCGGCACCGGAATCTGCGCGGCGTCGGTGGCCTGGATGATCGTCGAGCCCTTGGGCGCCTTGACCGGATGGCCGTCGACCTCGAACTCCACCATCTCGACCGGCGGCGCGGTGTCTTTGGGTTGCGCGCTCATGCGAAAGCTCCGGGACCGGGTACCGGGTAGCAGATGAAAGCGGGACCGGGGACCGGGGACCGGGGACAGGCAAAGCATGTCGTGCAGCGGACGCCCTGCCCCATCTCTTGACGGATCGACACGTGCCAACGAGCCACAGCGAAGCTCCGGTCCCCGGTCCCTCGTCCCTGGTCCCTGATGTTCTTCATGCCGCCACCTTCTGCGCATCGTCGAGCATCGAACGCCCGTTGATGCAGTAGTACTCGAACTCGTCCCAGAAATTCGCGAGGAACGCCTGCACCGGCCACGCGGCGGCTTCGCCGAACGCGCAGATGGTGTGGCCCTCGATCTGGCCCGCGATGGCTTTCAGGCGATGCAGGTCTTCCGGCGTGCCGCCGCCCGCGACGATGCGCGACAGCACGCGATGCATCCAGCCGGTGCCTTCGCGGCACGGCGTGCACTGGCCACAGGATTCCATGTGGTAGAAGCGCGCGATGCGCTCGCAGGCGCGCACCATGCACGTCGTCTCGTCCATCACGATCACCGCGCCCGAACCCAGGCCCGAACCCGCGTCGCGGATCGAGTCGTAATCCATCGTGCAGGCCATCATCTTGTCGGCCTTCAGCACCTTCATCGACGAGCCGCCCGGGATCACCGCTTTCAACTTGTGGCCGTTGCGCACGCCGCCGGCCATTTCCAGCAATTCCGGGAACGGCGTGCCGAGGCGGATTTCGTAATTGCCAGGCTTGTTGACGTGCCCCGACACCGAAAAGATCTTGGGGCCGCCGTTGTTGGGCTTGCCGAGATTCAGGAACCAGTCGGCGCCCTTGCGCAGGATTGCCGGCACCGACGCATAGGTTTCGGTGTTGTTGATCGTGCTGGGCCGTCCATACAAACCGAAATTGGCCGGGAACGGCGGCTTGTAGCGCGGCCAGCCCTTCTTGCCTTCCAGCGATTCCATCAGCGCGGTTTCTTCGCCGCAGATGTACGCGCCCGCGCCGAGTGCGTTGTGGATCGTCACGTCGATGCCGGTGCCCTTGATGTTCTTGCCGAGCAGCCCGGCAGCTTCCGCTTCATGCAGCGCCTGCTCCATGTGCTCGAACGGTTCGTGGTGGAACTCGCCGCGCAGATAGTTGTAGGCGACCGTCGAACCCGTCGCGTAGCAGGCGATCGCCATGCCTTCCAGCACCGCGTGCGGATTGAAGCGCAGGATGTCACGATCCTTGCAGGTGCCGGGCTCGGATTCGTCCGAATTGCACAGGATGTATTTCTGGCCCGGCGCGCTGCGCGGCATGAATGACCACTTCATGCCGGTCGGAAAGCCCGCGCCGCCGCGCCCGCGCAGCGAACTTTTCTTGAGTTCGTCCACGATCGCGGCCGGGTCTGTCTTCTCGGCCAGGATTTTTTCCCACGCCTGCCAGCCGCCGGTCTGGCGGTAGCTGTCGATCGACCACGGCTTGTCGAAATGCAGCGTGGTGTAGACGACCTGGTGTTCAGCGGGTTCGGGACCGTAGGGCATGTGCATCAGACCGTTTATTGACGTCACTCCCGCGCAAGCGGGAATCCAGTGTCTCTTGTTCGGAAAATCAAAGTCGCTGGGTTCCCGCCTTCGCGGGAACGACAGCCTTTTATTTCAACCCATCCAGAATTTCATCGACCTTCTCGGGCGTCAGGTTTTCGTGATAGTGGCCATCGACCACCATCATCGGCGCGCCGCAGCACGCCGCGAGGCATTCCTCTTCCTTCTTGAGGTAGATGCGTCCGTCAGCGGTGCTCTCGCCCAGCTTCACGCCCAGCTTATTCTCGCAGTGCTGCACGATGCCGTCGGCGCCGTTGAGCCAGCACGAAATGTTGGTGCACACCGCAACGTTGTGGCGCCCGACCGGCTCGGTCTGGAACATCGAATAGAACGTCGCGACTTCGTAGGCGTACAGCGGCGGCTGGCCGAGGTACTTCGCGGTCGCCGCCATCAACTCGTCGGTAAGGTGCCCACCGTTCTGTTCCTGCGCCGCCATCAGGCCCTGAATCAGCGCCGAGCGCTTGCGATCCGGCGGAAACTTCGCGGCCCAATGGTCGATGTGCGCGCGTGTTTCAGCCGTCAGCACCTGCATCGGGTCGACGTCCTTCACCTTGTCGAAATTGCCGCTGGCTTTCATGCGTGATCCCCCCTCGTTTCGCAGGGAACGCTTTCTTCCCCCTTCCGCAGGAAGGGGGATCGAGGGGGATGGCTTTTGCTTCGCACAGGAGCATACCCCCGATGCTTCGCATCCCGCGCTGCGCGCGCGTTCGCATTCGCTCCGCCCTTCGTTCCGAAGGGGGTGTTCGCAACGTGGCGCGCACACATGGTCATCGATCCACCTCCCCGAACACCAAGTCGTAGGTACCGATCATCGCCACCACGTCGGGCAGCATGTGCCCGCGGGTGATCTCGTCGATCGACGACAGGTGCGCGAAGCCTGGCGCGCGCAGGTGCACGCGGAACGGTTTGTTGGCGCCGTCGGAAATCATGTAGCAGCCGAACTCGCCCTTGGGCGCCTCGACCGCGGCATAGGTTTCGCCGGCCGGCACGCTGTAGCCTTCCGTGAACAGCTTGAACCAATGGATCAGCGCTTCCATCGATTCCTTCATGTCCTCGCGCTTGGGCGGCGCGACCTTGTAGTTCTCGATCATCACCGGGCCGGGGTTCTTCTTCAGCCAATCCACGCACTGGCGGATGATCAGCGCCGACTGCCGCATTTCGGCAATGCGCACGAGATAGCGGTCGTAGCAATCGCCGTGGGTGCCGACCGGGATTTCGAAATCGACTTCCGCGTATTTCGCGTACGGCTGCTTCTTGCGCAGGTCCCACTCGATGCCGGACGCGCGCAGCATCGGACCGGTCATGCCGAGCGCGTACGCCTGCTCGGGACTGACGATGCCGATGTCGACCGTGCGCTGCTTCCAGATGCGGTTGTCGGTAAGGAGTTCCTCGTACTCATCGACCTTGTGCTGGAAATCGGCGCTGAACGCATCGAGGAAATCCAGCAGCGAACCCTCGCGCCACGCATTCATGCGCTTCAGGTCCTTGCCCTTGTGCCACGGCGATTCCTTGTACTGGATCATCTTGCCGGGCAGGTCGCGGTACACGCCGCCGGGGCGGTAGTACGTGGCGTGCATGCGCGTGCCCGACACCGCCTCGTAGCAATCCATCAGTTCCTCGCGTTCGCGGAACGCGTACAGGAACACCGCCATCGCGCCGAGATCGAGCGCGTTCGAGCCCACCCACATCAGGTGATTGAGGATGCGGGTGACCTCGTCGAACATCGTGCGGATCCACAGCGCGCGCTCGGGCGGCGTGATGCCCATCAGCTGCTCGATCGCGCGCACGTAGGCGTGCTCGTTGCACATCATCGACACGTAGTCGAGGCGATCCATGTAGCCGATCGAATGGTTGTAGGGCTTCGATTCGGCCAGCTTCTCGGTGGCGCGATGCAAGAGACCGATGTGCGGATCGATGCGCAGGATGGTCTCGCCTTCCATCTCCATCACCAGGCGCAACACGCCGTGCGCGGCCGGATGCTGCGGGCCGAAGTTCATCGTGTAGCTGCGGATTTCGCCGGTGTCGGACTGGGTCGTGGAAAGGTTCGCGGCCATCTCAGTTGTCCTTCCAGTCGTCGGCGGCTTCCTCGCGCGAGGTCGGCCAGCGCGAGTCTTCACGCACCACGCGCGCCACGGTCACGCGCGGCGTCACCGAGGTGACGGGCTCGTACACCACGCGCCGTGCTTCCGGGTCGTAGCGCACTTCGACGTTGCCGATCAGCGGGAAGTCCTTGCGGAACGGATGCCCGACGAAACCGTAGTCGCTGAGGATGCGGCGCAAATCCGGATGGCCTTCGTAGACGATGCCGTACAGGTCGAACGCCTCGCGCTCGTACCAGTTGGCGACCGGCCACACACCCGTCAGCGACGGAATGACCGGCAGCGCGTCTTCCGGCGCGAAGCAGCGCACGCGCAAGCGGATGTTGTGTTCGTAGGAAATCAGATGCACCACCGAAGCGAAGCGGCGCAGGAACTGCGGATGGCGCGGCCGGTCTTCCCAGCCGAAGCGGCCCTGCACGTTGTCGCCCTGCACGCCGCGGCTGAAGCCTTCCCTGGTCGCGACCTGCGAGGTTTCCCACTCGCCTTCGCCGAAGGTGAGGAAATCCACGCCGCACAAGTCGGTCAACTGCGCGAAGCGGAACTCCGCTTCGTCGCGCAACGCCGTACATACTTCGATCAGGTGCGCCGGCGTGACTTCGATCGTCGCCTGCGCAAGCGCGACCGCGACGTTGTCGATCCGGTCGCCGAAGTGCGCACGCAGGCGATCAGCCAGTTGTTCGGGTGTGGTCTGGCTCATCGTTGACTCAGCGCGCGATGGTATTGGTGCGGCGGATCTTCTTCTGCAATTGCAGAATCCCGTAAACCAGCGCCTCGGCCGTCGGCGGGCACCCCGGCACGTATACGTCGACCGGCACGATGCGATCGCAGCCGCGCACCACCGAATACGAATAGTGGTAGTAGCCGCCGCCGTTCGCGCAAGAGCCCATCGAGATCACCCACTTCGGGTCCGGCATCTGGTCGTACACCTTGCGCAGCGCTGGCGCCATCTTGTTGACCAGCGTGCCGGCCACGATCATCACGTCGGATTGGCGTGGCGACGGACGGAAGATCACGCCGTAGCGGTCGAGGTCGAGGCGCGACGCACCCGCGTGCATCATTTCCACCGCGCAGCACGCAAGGCCGAACGTCATCGGCCACATCGAACCGGTGCGCGCCCAGTTGAACAGCGCATCAACCGTGGTGACGCCGAAGCCGCGCTGCATGATTGGGTTGTCGGCTTCCGGGCGCAGGATGTCGTCGACCTTGCCGATCGGCACCGGGTTGTGCATCGTCTTGTCGATGGCCTGGATCAATCCCATTCGAGCGCACCCTTCTTCCACACGTAGATGTAGCCCACCACCAGCAGCAGCAGGAACGTGAACATCTCCACCAGCGCCGTGATGCCGATCCTCGAAAACACCGTCGCCCACGGAAACAGGAACGCGATTTCCAGGTCGAACAGGATGAACAGGATCGCGATCAGGTAGTAGCGCACGTCGAACTGCATGCGCGTGCCTTCGAAGGCCTCGAAGCCGCACTCGTACGGCGAATATTTCTCGGCGCTGGGGCGGCGCGGCCCGGCGATCCAGCCGATGACGATCAGCGCGACGCCGATGCCGCCGGCGACACACAGGAACAGCAGGATGGGCCAGTAGTTCTCGAGCATGAGGATCGTCCAGCGTTATCCGTGAGATTTTCGCACGCGCTGGCGTGGGCCGCAATCGCGGCGCGCAACTGTCACGGAGACTTCACGTGCACGCAAGCCGCACAAAAAAACGCGCGGTGCGAATGCATCGCAACCGCGCGTCTTCAGAGTGGTGCCCAAGGGGGGACTCGAACCCCCACGGAGTTACCCGCTACCACCTCAAGGTAGTGCGTCTACCAATTCCGCCACCTGGGCAAGGAGAAAGGCTGCGCACATTCGGTGCGCCGCTTTTGTTCAAACTCGTCCGTGAAAAACACCCGGCCCACAATTGTGCCGGATCATTCAAAGAGACATCAATGCGAACCGGCTGGACCGCTGCTGGCCGGAGCGGACGACGCAGGCGCGGACGCCTTGGGCGCCGCAGGAACTTCCGACTGCGCCGAACCCGGAGCGGCCGGCACTTCCGATTGCTGCGCGGGCACCGGCGACGCGGGTGCGCTGGCGGCAGGTGCGCTTGCCGCGGGCGCGGAACCCGCGGGTGCCGAACTGCCGGCGCCTGCCATCACGCCGAGCGTCTGCTGGACGTTCGGCTTGACGCCGTTGTGGCTCAGGTAAATGCCCATGCCGAGGCTGAGCAGGAAGAAGATCGTGGCCAGCGCCGCAGTGGTGCGGGTGAGGAAGCTGGCCGCGCCGCGCGCGCCGAACACCGTGCCGGATGCACCGCCGCCGAAACTCGCGCCCGCGTTGGCGCCGTCGCCGCGCTGCATCAGGATCAGCACGATCATCGCCGCCGCGACGAGCACGTAGAAGACGCTGAAAATCGTGAACAGCATGTGTGGTTCCCGTGCTCAGCCAAGCGTCAGCCCGCCGCCGCACAAATCGAAAGAAAATCGGTGGCCTGCAATGCCGCGCCACCGATCAGGCCGCCATCGATGTCGGCTTGCGCGAACAACTCGGCGGCGTTGCCGGGTTTGACGCTGCCGCCGTAAACGATGCGGGTCGAACCGGCAATTCTAGCATCGTCCCTGGCGAGCTGGCTACGCAGGAGCGCATGGACCTCCTGCGCCTGCGCGGGGCTGGCGGTGCGGCCGGTGCCGATGGCCCAGACCGGTTCGTAGGCGACCACGATGCGCTCGAACGCGGCGATGCCGCAATGCGCGATCACGGCGTCCAGCTGGCGCGCGACGACGGCGGCGGTACGGTGGGCTTCGCGTTCGTCGAGGGTTTCGCCCACGCACAGCACGGGCGTGAGGTTGTGCGCGAGCGCCTGCGCGAGCTTGGCCGCGACCTGCGCGTCCGATTCATGGTGGTACTGGCGACGCTCGGAATGGCCGGCCAGCACGGCGCTGCAACCGGTGTCGCGCAACATTGCCGCCGACACCTCGCCGGTGTAGGCCCCGGATTCGTGTTCGCTCAGGTCCTGCCCGCCGACCGCGATGCGCGACCCCGCGCAGGCCGCACAGGCTTCGCGCAGGTACGGGAACGGCGGAAACACCGCGACGTCGACGGCGTCGGTTTTCGCTTCGATGATCGCGCCGAGCAGCGACGACGCCATCGCGCGCGAGCCGTGCATCTTCCAGTTGCCACCCACCCACTTGCGGCGCATGGCGCGCTCCATCTTCATCCGGGGCAGCGAGGATAGCCAACTGGGTGCGACGCGCGCAAACTCCGCTTTTTTTCATCAACGCGCCCATGACCGGAAAAGAAATTCCCCCTCACCCCAACCCTCTCCCCCGAACACGTTCGGCGGAGAGGGAGAAAAGCGTTCGTCGTCGCGCGCTGGTCACCGGCGCCTCCGCCGGCATCGGCGCCGAATTCGCGCGGCAGCTCGCCGCGCGCGGCTGCGACCTGGTGCTGACCGCGCGGCGCGAGGATCGCTTGCGGGCACTCGCTGTCGAACTGCACGCACGACACGGCGTCGACGTGCAGGTGGTGGCCGATGATCTGGCCGACGCGGCGGCGCCGGATCGCATCGTTGCGTCGGCGATGCGCGACGGAGGCGCCATCGACATCCTGATCAACAACGCGGGCTATGGCGTGCCGGGCCGTTACGACAAGGTCGATTGGGCGACGCACGCGCAGTTCATGCAGGTGCTGGTGACGGCGCCGCTGCAGCTCTGCCACCTGCTGCTGCCGGCGATGCGCGCGCGCGGATACGGACGCATCGTCAACGTCGCTTCGCTCGCGGGATTGGTTCCCGCCACGCCGGGCAACACCTTGTACGGACCGGCCAAAGCCTTCCTGATGCGCGTGTCGCAGGCGCTCGCGATGGAAAACCGCGCGCATGGCATCAACGTCTGCGCGCTGTGTCCGGGCTTCACGTATTCCGAGTTCCATGACGTCAGCCAGGCGCGTGGGCTGGTTTCCAGAATGCCGGGTTGGATGTGGAGCGACGCGGGAGACGTGGTGGGACAGGGACTCGACGCCGTCGAGCGCGGCCGCGTGGTGTGCGTGCCCGGCCGCGTGAACCGCGCGATCAAGGTCTTGATGGACGTGTTGCCGGACCGGCTGGCGCTCGCGCTGGTCGCGCGGCGCGCGAAACATTTTCGCGTGCGCGATTGAAACGCAGCCCCGAACTTTTTCTTGACGTCATGCCCGCGCAAGCGGGCATCCATTGCAAAAGACACTGGATTCCCGCTTTCGCGGGAATGACGACAAAAAAAGCAATTCAAGCGCGGACACGAATCAGCTGGTGAGCAGCTTCACCACCCGCGAAGCGGAATCCGCGGCCGTTTCCCGGTCGGAACGCAGGTGGATTTCCGGCGACTCGGGCGCTTCGTAGGGCGAACCGATGCCGGTGAAGTTTTCGATCTTGCCGGCGCGCGCCTTGGCGTAGAGACCTTTCACGTCGCGGCCTTCGCACACGGCCAGCGGCGCGTCCACGAACACTTCCATGAAGCCGCCCTCGCCGATCAGGTCGCGCGCCATCTGGCGCTCGGCGCGGAACGGGCTGATGAAGGACACCAGCACGATCAGACCCGCGTCCATCATCAGCTTGGCGACTTCGGCCACGCGCCGGATGTTCTCGACGCGGTCGGCGTCGGTGAAGCCGAGGTCGCGGTTCAGGCCATGGCGCACGTTGTCGCCGTCCAGCAGGATGGTGTGGAAGCCGTCGGCCAGCAGGCGCCGCTCGACCAGGTTGGCGATGGTCGACTTGCCGGCGCCGGACAACCCGGTGAACCACAGGCAGCGCGGCGTCTGGCCCTTGATGCGCGCGCGCGCCGCGCGGTCGACGTCGAGCTGCTGCCAATGCACGTTGCGGTCGCGGCGCAGCCCGAAATCCAGCGTGCCGCAACCGACCGTCGCGTTGGTTTCGCGGTCGATCAGGATGAAACCGCCGAGCCGGCGGTCTTCCTTGAACGGGCGGTAGGCGATCTCGGCATCCAGCGACAGGTTGCAATAACCGATCTCGTTGGCGGTCAGCCGCGTCGCCGCCAGATGCGCCTGCGTGTCAGGATCGATGCGGTGCCTGATCTCGGTGACCTGCGCGCCGACCACGCGCGTGGCGAGCTTCAGCAGATAGCGGCGGCCGGACAGCAACGGCGCATCGTCCAGCCACAAGAGATGGCAGGCGAACTGCGCGGCGACATCGGGCGGCAGCGACGGGTCGGCGATCACGTCGCCGCGCGCCACGTCGATCTGATCGGTGAGCGTCAGCGTGATGGCCTGTCCGGCTTCGGCAACGTCGAGGTCGGCATCGCCGCCGACCACGCGCGCCACGCTCGACAGCCGTCCCGATGGCAGCACCACGACTTCGCCGCCGGGCGCGATGCGGCCGCCCGCGACGGTGCCGGCATAACCGCGGAAATCGTGGTCGGGCCGGTTGACCCACTGCACCGGCAGCGCGAATGCCGCATCTTCCCTGCGCTCCACCTGCACGGTTTCGAGGTATTCGAGCAACGGCTTGCCCGTGTACCACGGCGTGTTCGGCGACGGCACCACGAGGTTGTCGGCATTGATCGCGGACACCGGGATTGCGTCCGCATTCGCGATGCCGAGGTCGTGCGCGAGCTTCACGCACTCCTGCTCGATCGCGTGGTAGCGCGCGTGGTTGTAGTCGATCAGGTCCAGCTTGTTGACCGCGAACAGCACGCGCTGCACGCCGAACATCGCGAGGATCGCGGTGTGGCGGCGGGTCTGCGTCTGCACGCCGGCACGCGCGTCGACCAGCACGATGCCCAATTCCGCCATCGACGCGCCGCTGGCCATGTTGCGGGTGTACTGCGCGTGGCCGGGGCAATCGGCGACGATGAAGGCGCGCTTGTCGGTGCCGAAATAACGCCACGCGACATCGATGGTGATGCCCTGCTCGCGCTCGGCTTCCAGTCCATCGAGCAGCAATGAATAATCGGGCTTGCCGCCCTGCGTGCCGTGTGTCTTGCTGTCGCGGATCATCTGCGCGAGACGATCTTCCGGAACCATGCCGGCTTCGGCGAGCAGGCGCCCGAGCAGCGTGCTCTTGCCGTCGTCCACGCTGCCGCACATCGCCAGGCGCAGGGTGTCGCGGTTTTCCAGCATCGACAGCCGCGCCGCCAACGCAGGCGACGCCTCGGCCACCGCGAGTTCGTCAGAAGTAGCCTTCACGCTTCTTGCGCTCCATGGAATCGGTTGGATCGAGGTCGATGATGCGGCCCGCGCGTTCGGACTGCCGCGTGTCCAGCATCTCGCCGATGATGCCGTCGAGGTCGGCGGCATCGGATTCGACCGCCGCCGTCAGCGGCCAGCAGCCCAGCGTGCGGAAACGCACCAGCTTCGGAACCAGCTTCTCGCCCGGTTCCAGCGGCACGCGCTCGTCGTCGCGCACCAGCAGCGCGCCGTTGCGCACGAAGGTCGCGCGCTCCTTCGCGAAATACAGCGGCACCACTTCGATGCCTTCGCGGCGGATGTACAACCACACGTCCAGTTCGGTCCAGTCGGAAAGCGGAAACACGCGCAGCGTTTCGTCGTTGTCGAGCCGCGTGTTGAAAAGGCCCCACGGTTCCGGCCGCTGCTTGCGCGGCTCCCAGCTCTGGCCCGCGCCGCGCAGCGAGAACACGCGCTCCTTGGCGCGCGCGGGATCCTCGTCGCGGCGCGCGCCGCCGATCGCGGCATCGAAACCGTGTGCGCTGAGCGCCTGCCGCAGCGCCAGCGTCTTCATCACATAGGTGTGCCTGGAAGCCGCGTTGACCGGATCGGTCTGGCCCACGCCTTCCTGGTTGATGTGTTCGATCAGGTCGACGTTCTTCTCGCGCGCGATGCGGTCGCGGAACTCGATCATCTCGCGGAACTTCCACGTCGTGTTGACGTGCAGCATCGGCAGCGGCGGCTTGGCGGGATAAAACGCCTTCAGCAGCAGGTGCAGCAGCACCGAGGAATCCTTGCCGATCGAATACAGCAGCACGGGCTTGCGGCACTCCGCCACCGTCTCGCGCATGATGCGGATGGATTCGGCCTCGAGCCGGTCGAGGTGGGTGTGCAGGCGGGCGACGTTCATGCGCTCATGATCCGCGGAGGCAAACTCAGGCAATGTAACGCGAGGGCATGAAGGATAGCGTAATCGGCCGCAAACGGAGATGCGCCGCCGCGATCAGCCCATGCGCCGCTTTTATACTGCCGCGCCATGTCTGCCATCGATTCACGCTGCCCGACCGATCCCCGCGCCGACGCGCGGCTGGCCTTCGCGCGCGCGGCGCGCGGCGACGCGCAGGCCACCATCGACGTGGCGTCCGCGGACGCCAGCGCGCGCAGCTACTGGCGCGTGCATGGCAAGCACGGCAGCGCGATCGTGATGGATGCGCCGCCCGGTTCGGGCGACCTCGGAGCCTGGCTGGACGTGGATGCCCGCCTGCGCGGCGCCGGCCTCAACGCGCCGGAAGTGCTGGCCGAGGATCGCGCGCAAGGCTTCCTGCTGATTTCCGATCTCGGTACGCGTGCATACCTCGCCGAACTGGACGACGCCTCCGCCGACGCGCTGTACGCCGACGCGCTGGACGCGCTGCTGACGATGCAGACGCGCATCGATCCGCACGGCCTGCCGCCTTTCGACGAACCGTTCGTGGTGCGCGAACTGGAATTGCTGCCGACGTGGTTCCTGCAAAAGCACCTCGGCATCTCGATCGAATGCGACGAGTGGGACGTCATCGAAGTGGCGTTCCGCCTGCTGGTCGACAACGCGCGGCGCCAGCCGCAGGTCTTCATGCACCGCGACTACCACAGCCGCAACCTCTTGCGCGTGCCGCAACACAACCCCGGCATCGTGGATTTCCAGGACGCGGTGCTGGGGCCGATCACCTACGACGTGGCTTCGCTGCTGCGCGACTGCTACATCGCGTGGGACGACGCGCGCGTGCGCGGCTGGGCCGAGTCGCACCGCCTGCGTCTGCTCGACGCCGGCGCGCTCGATCCACGCATCGACGCCGCGCGCTGGCAACGCTGGTTCGACCTCACCGGCCTGCAGCGGCACCTGAAGGTGCTCGGCATCTTCTGCCGCCTGTGGTATCGCGACGGCAAGCGCGGCTACCTCGCCGATCTGCCGCGCGTGTGGCGGTACGTGCGCAGCGTGGCATCGCGTTATCCCGAACTGCGCGATTTCCTTGCGCTGCTGGAACGCTGGGTCGGTGATCGCGACCTGACGGAACCGGTCGCATGATTCCGAACGCCATGAATTTGCCTGAACCGTTCGCGCTGAGCGTAGCGGCCGAAGGCCGCGAAGTCGAAGCGCACCGTCCTTCGACTTCGCCCCTGCGGGGCTACGCTCAGGACGAACGGAAATGGGTGCCATGAAAGCGTTGATCTTCGCCGCCGGCCGCGGCGAGCGCATGCGCCCGCTCACTGATGCGACGCCCAAGCCGTTGCTGCGGATCGGCGGGCGGATGCTGATCGAACATCACCTGGAAAAACTCGCAGCGATCGGCGTCGAAGAGGTGGTGATCAACACCTCGCACCTGCACGACCAGTTTCCCGCGGCGCTGGGCGATGGCACGCGCTGGGGCCTGTGCATCCGCTACAGCTACGAGAGCGAGCGTCCGCTGGAAACCGGCGGCGGCATGCGGCACGCACTGCCACTGCTGGGCGACGCGCCTTTCATCGCGGTGAGCGCCGACATCGTCAGCGACTACGACTATGCGTGCCTGCCGCGCGAACCGGACGGACTCGCACATTTGGTGATGGTGCCGAATCCCGACTTCCATCCGCGCGGCGACTTCTCGCTCGACGGCTCGCGGCTCAACCAAGACGGCCGTGGCGAGCGCCTTACCTTCGGCAACATCGGCGTGTATCGCCCCGAACTCGTCGCCGGCGAACCCGATCATTGTTTCAAGCTGCGGCCCATCTACGAGCGCGCGATGCGCGCGGGCCAACTGAGCGGGGAGCGCTACGACGGGTTCTGGTGCAACATCGGCACGCCTGGGCAATTGGCCGAACTCGACGCACGGCTGCGCTCACCACTTCCCCCTTCGCTTGCGAAGGGGGATTGAGGGGGATGGCTTTTTGCCGAGAGCGCTCATCCCCGCGCCTTCGGCGCGACCCCTTCGTACCGAAGGGGTAAAGACGCTATGCGCCTGTTTCGTTGAGCAACTCCCGCAAGAACGGAATCGTGATGCGCCGCTGCGCCGCCAGCGATGCGCGGTCCACGCGCTGCAGCAGCGCGACCAGCGACGCGGGATCGCGCGGCTGGCGCGCGAACCACCAATCCAGCACTTCGTCGTCGAGCCGCAAGCCGAGGCGGCCCGCCAGCACGCGCAGCATCGCGCGGCGGCCGGCATCGTCCAGCGGCCGCAACGCGTATTGCGTGCACATCGACAGGCGCGAAACCAGATCGGGAAGCGTGAGGCCGATTTCCCCCGGCGAAGCGCTCGCCGCAAACAGCACCGCTGCCCGCGTCGTTTTCGCGCGGTTGTAGAGGTCGAACAGCGCGCGCTCGGCATCGTGGTCGCCCGCGATCGCCTGCACGTCGTCGATGGCGAGCAGGCCGCCGGGCTCGATGCCGGCGATCGCATCCCCGCGTGGCGCAGCCAGTTGCGCCAGCGACACGTAGCGCGCGGCGCGGTTCGCTTCCAGCGCGGCACGGCAGGCAGCGATCAGCAAATGGCTCTTGCCGGTTCCGGACGCGCCGTGCAGGTAAAGCCAGGCGCCCGCGCCCTGCGCGGCATCGCTGACGCCCTGCAAGGCGGGCACGTTGGCGCCGGGCCAGAATGCATCGAGCCGCTGGTGCGGCGGCCAGCGCAGGTCGAGCGGAAATTGCCGGATCATGGTTCGGAAGGCGCTTCCCGGACTTCCGGCGGCGGGGGTTCGATTTCTTGCGCCGGCTCGTTCGGCAACACGGTCTTCGGCGCCTCGCGTCCGGCAAACAGTGAACTCGCCTCGTAACGGTCACGCAGGAAACGCAACAGCACCATCGCGATCGACGCCATCGGCAATGCCAGCAGCACGCCGATGAAACCGAACAGTTCGCCGAACGCCAGCACCGCGAAAATCACCGCGACCGGATGCAGCCCGATGCGATCGCCCACCAGCTTCGGCACCAGGATGTAGCTCTCCAGCAGGCTGCCGACGCCGAACACCACCAGCACCAGCACCAGATGGAACGCATCGTGGAACTGCACCAGCGCCGCGATGACGCTGGCGACGATGCCGATGATGAAGCCGAGATACGGCACGAAACTGACCAGGCCCGCGATCATGCCGATCAGCGGGCCGACATCCAACCCGACCAGCTTCAGCGCGACCGCGTAGTAGATCGCGAGGCCCAGCATCACCAGCAACTGGCCGCGCACGAACGCGCCCAGCACGCTGTCGGTTTCGCGCGCGAGGCGGCGGATCGTGGGCTGCGCTTCGCGCGGCAGCAGCGCGTCGATGTGCGCGACCAGCTTGTCCCAGTCGCGCAGCAGGTAGAACGTCACCACCGGCACCAGCACGACGGCGACGCCGAAGCCGATCAGCGCGAGGCCGGAACGCGTCGCGTAGCCGAGCACCGTCGCGGCGATGCCGCCGACGGTGCCGAGGTGTTCGCGCACCCGCGCGATCAGCGTGGACGCATCGAACTCGCTGGCGGGAATATCGAGTTTGTGTTCCAGCCAGGGCACGGCCGTGTGCGTGAGCCACGCGACGTAGCCCGGCAGCGCGGCGATGAAGCGCGCGACCTGGCGCTGGATCAACGGCACCAGCAACAGCAGCGCCAGCGCGACCAGCAACAGCATCACCAGGAACACGATGCTGGCCGCCAGCCCGCGCCCGATGCGCAGCCGCTCCAGCCGATCCACCAGCGGATCGCCGAGATACGCGAACACGGCCGCCAGCACGAACGGCATCAGAATCGGCGACAGCAGCCACACCAGCCATCCGGTGATACCCGCGATGACCAGCCATTGCCAGCGTTGCACGTGGGTCATGGCACTGCGCTCCGCCCCTTCAGTTCGCGCCGCGCCAGGCGGCCCCAGCGCACCACGTAATCCGCCCCGCTGGCGGCGGTGAGCACCGCGACGATCCACACCGGAATCGTCATCGCCGCGTTCCAGCCGAACGCGCGATCGGCCAGCACGTACAGCACGAACAGGATCTGCGCCAGCGTGGTGGTTTTCGACAACCAGCTCGGATGCGCCTCGAAGTTGCGCAGCACGCGATGCCACGCCAGCACGCCCAGCGCGATCACCGCGTCGCGCGCGACCACCAGGATCACCAGCCAGCGCGGCACTTCATCCAGCCATCCCAGCGCGACCATGCAGCCCACCAACATCAGCTTGTCGGCCGCGGGATCGAGCATCGAGCCCAGCTTGCTTTGCCAGCGGAACCGCCGCGCCAGCCAACCGTCCACGCCGTCCGAGATGCCCGCGACCGCCGTGATCACCAGCGCGAATTCGTAGCGTTCCAGCAGGATCGTCACCAGCAACGGCGCCACCAGCGCGATGCGCAGCAGGGAGATCACGTTGGGCAGGTGCCGCCACGGCGTGGCGGCCGCATCGCCCGCTGGCCGGGGTCGCCCGCTCACGCGATCGACACACTCATGGGGTCCACTGCAACGATGCATCCGCACCCGGATGCGCCTGCGCGGCCTGCGCCAGGTGACCATTGGGCGCTTCCAGCGCCGTGATCACCGTCGCCAGCGGCGCGCTGTAGCCGACCTGCAACAGCACGCCGTCATCGTTCGCGCCGATCGGCACCACGTCGTGCAACTGGTCGTCGTTGCGCAGCAGCGACATCAGCGCGGCGAACGCGTGCGTGCTGTCGAGGCCGCCCACCCACAACGTGCCGGTACCGCTGGCGGCCGCACCCGCAGGCGCGGACGACGACGAAGCGCCCGCCGGCGCAGCTGCACCGGCCGTTGCCGGCGCGCCCGTGCCGCCGCCTTGCGCAACCAGGCGCCCGACCGCGCCCTGGTCGAAATCCACCTGCAACTCGAGGCCGGTGCCGGACGCCGCGCGCCGGTAGTGGTAATCGCGCACGTAGCCCGAGGCGTTCGTGAGCATGTCCGGACTGGGCGCGAAACCGGGCGAAACCTGCTGCAACACTTGCGTCAGCGCAGCGGCGATCGCCGCGCTGCGCTGGGCGTCGCTGGTGCCCGCCACCGGCACCGTGGCCGAATAGGGACTGGCCGGCGCCGCAGCCGGCGCGGCCGGCGGTGGCGCCGCCTGCGCCCACGCGCCGCCGATGGCCAGCAGGCCCACCAGGAACAACGAAATCCGCATCATGGCCGCACCTCCGATCGCTCGTTCGCAAGTCTGCCCAATCACGGCGCCAGCGTCTATCATTGCCGATCCCGCCCCGCCGCACGAATGCCGTGACCTCCAACGACGAAGCCCTCTCCTACCGCGCCACGGGCGTGGACATCGACGCCGGCAACGCGGTGGTCGAACGCATCAGGCCGCTGGTCGGAAAAACCTTTCGTCCGGAAGTGATGGGCGGCCTCGGCGGTTTCGGCGCGCTGTTCGACCTCTCGAAGAAATACCGCGAACCGGTGCTGGTATCCGGCACCGACGGCGTCGGCACCAAGCTGAAACTTGCGCAGCAGTTGAACCGCCACGACACCATCGGCATCGACTTGGTCGGCATGTGCGTCAACGACGTGCTGGTGCAGGGCGCCGAGCCGCTGTTCTTCCTCGACTACTTCGCAACCGGCAAGCTCGACGTCGACACCACCGTCGCGGTGGTCGGCGGCATCGCCAAGGGTTGCGAACTCGCGGGCTGCGCGCTGATCGGTGGCGAAACCGCCGAGATGCCGGACATGTATCCGCCCGGCGAATACGACCTCGCGGGTTTCAACGTCGGCGCGGTGGAAAAATCGGAAATCATCGACGGCAGCGCGATCCGCGCAGGCGACGTGATCCTCGGTGTCGCATCCAGCGGGCCGCATTCCAACGGATTCTCGCTGATCCGCAAGATCGTCGAGCGCGCGGGTTCGCCGTTCGACCTGAAACTCGATGATGGTCAGACGCTGGCCGATGCCTTGATGAAACCGACCACCATCTACGTGAAGCCGATCCTGGAGCTTCTGCGAGTCCCCAGTCCCCAGTCCCCAGTCCCGCTCATCCACGGCATGGCCCACATCACCGGCGGCGGCCTCAAGGAAAACATCATCCGCGTGGTGCCGGAGGGGCTCGGCCTTGTAATCGACTCGTCGAGTTGGAAACTGCCGCCGGTATTCAAGTGGCTGCAGCGCGAAGGCAAGGTGCCGCGCGAGGAAATGTGGCGCACGTTCAACTGCGGCATCGGCTTTACCGTGATTCTTGCAGCCGCCGACGTGGCCAGCGTGCAGGCGGCACTCGCGCAAGCCGGTCTTGCGAGTTGGTCCATCGGCGAGGTTGTCGCGGCAAGTGGCGAGCGGCGCGTACATATCGCATGAGCCGCTCTTCCGAGTCCCGAGTCTCCAGTCCCCAGTCCCGGCCTTTCCCCATCGCCGTCCTCGCCTCCGGCCGCGGCAGCAATCTCGCGGCGCTGATCGACGCGCGCGAAGCCGGCAAGCTTCCGATCGACATCGTGCTGGTCGCGAGCGACAAGGCCGACGCGCCTGCGCTGCGCAACGCCGAGGCGCACGGCTTCCCGACCTTCGCGCTCGATCCGAAGACGTTCGCTTCGCGCCGAGAATTCGACGAAGCGCTGTTCGCCAACGTCGCCGCCAGCGGCGCGCAACTGGTGGTGCTGGCCGGCTACATGCGTATCCTCGATGCCGCGGTCACGGCGCAGTGGCAAGGGCGGATGATCAACATCCATCCCTCGCTGTTGCCGAAGTACCGCGGCCTGCACACCCACCGCCGCGTGCTGAAAGCCGGCGACCTCGAACACGGCGCCAGCGTGCATTTCGTCAGCGCCGAACTGGATGGCGGCCCGGTGATCGCGCAGGCGCACATCGACATCCATCCCGGCGATACCGAAGATGCGCTCGCTGCGCGCCTGCTGTCGCAGGAACACCGCCTGCTGGTCGCGTGCGTCGGCGCGATCGCCCGCGGCGAAGTACGCGAACGCGAGGGAAAGGTCCTGTTCCGCGATCAGGCGCTCGCAGCTCCGCTGCGGCTCGGCGATGGCGGAAACCTGATCGCCGCGTGAGGTCGGCGTTCAGCCGTGGCGCGGCAGGCTGCGCGCCTTGCCTCGACCCATCCAACGCCATGCATTCTTTTCGCGCTTTTGCCGCCCTCATCGCCGCCGCCGCGCTGACCGTGTTTTGCACGGCCGCGATCGCCGCGCCTCCCGTGCCCGCGTTCACCGCGCACTACCGCGTGCTGCAGAACGGCTCGCCGATCGGCGAGGCTACCCTCGCGCTCGCACCCGGCGCGAACGGCACATGGACGTTCACGACGGAAAGCAAGGGCACCGCCGGCGTCGCTTCCCTGCTCGCCGCCAGCACCAGGGAAGTTTCCACCTTCAAGTGGGTGGGCGATCTGCCGCAAGGCATCAGCTACGACTACACGATGAACTCCGCGCTCAAGCAGAAACACCGCAGCGTGCATTTCGATTGGGCCAGCCACACCGTCGACGTGGACGACAACGGCCAGTTCCATTTCGCCAGCCAGCCCGGCGCGGTGGAACGCCACACCATTCCGCTCGCGCTTGCGGCGGGACTCGCGGCCGGCAAGAGCAGCTTCACGCTGCCCGTGGCCGTGCGCGACCGCGTCGAAACGCAGCACTACGCCGCGCAAGGCAAGCAGAGCGTGAGCGTGCCCGCCGGCACCTTCGACGCCACCCGCATCGGCCGCACCGACGGCGGCGATGATTTCGAGGCCTGGTTCGCGCCTGCGAAAGTGCCTGCGCCGGTCAAGATCGACCAGCGCGGCAAGAATGCGTTTTCGCTGGAACTGGAAAGCTGGTCGAAGCGGTGAAGAGGAGATAGGGACGGGTGGTGGGGGCGCAAGAACCGGGCCGTCCTGCGGGACTGCTAATCTCCGACAACGCAATCGGCAAATCCTTCGGCTCGCGAGAACACCTGGGCGGAGCACCCCCGCTACCCACCCCCAAGCCCCTTTCAATCAATGCGGCAACCGCCGAATCTGCGCACCCAAGCCGCTGAGTTTTTCCTCGATGTTCTCGTAGCCGCGGTCGATGTGGTAGATGCGGTCGACGACGGTGGCGCCGTCGGCCACCAGGCCCGCCAACACCAGTGACGCGGACGCGCGCAAGTCGGTCGCCATCAGTTGTGCGCCGGACATGCGCGGCACGCCGCGCACGATCGCGGTATTGCCTTCGACCTTGATGTCGGCGCCGAGGCGGTGCAGTTCCTGCACGTGCATGAAGCGGTTCTCGAACACCGTTTCGGTGATGATGCCGGTGCCCTCGGCAACGCAGTTGAGCGCGGTGAACTGCGCCTGCATGTCGGTCGGGAACGCGGGATACGGCGCGGTGGTGACGTCGACGGCGCGCGGACGGTTGCCGCGCATGTCGAGTTCGATCGCGTCGTCTTCGCAGTTGATGTGCGCGCCGGCGTCTTCCAGTTTCGACAGCACCGATTTCAGGAGATCGGGACGGGTGTGCTTGGCGCGCACGCGGCCGCTGGTGATGGCACCGGCGACCAGGAACGTGCCGGTCTCGATGCGATCGGGCAGCACGTTGTATTCGGTGCCGTGCAGGCGTTCGACGCCGTCGATCACGAGTTCGGTGGTGCCGATACCGCCGATCTTCGCGCCCATCGCGTTGAGGCAATGCGCGAGATCGCACACCTCGGGTTCCTCGGCGGCGTTCTCGATCACCGTGGTGCCTTCGGCCAGCGCCGCGGCCATCATGATGTTCTCGGTGCCGGTGACGGTGACCATGTCCATCACGATGCGCGCGCCCTTCAAACGTTTCGCGCGCGCCTTGATGTAGCCGTTCTCGACGGTGATGTCGGCGCCGAGCGCGCGCAGTCCCTTGATGTGCTGGTCGACCGGGCGCGAACCGATCGCGCAGCCGCCCGGCAGCGACACTTCGGCCTGCCCGTATTTCGCGATCAGCGGGCCCAGCACCACGATCGCGGCGCGCATGGTCTTGACCAGTTCGTAAGGCGCGAAGAAACGATTCGTCTGACGCGGATCGATGCGGATCTTCATGTGCTCGTCCACCGCGAGTTCGGCGCCCATCTGGCCGAGCAGTTCCATGGTGGTGGTGACGTCGTGCAGGTGCGGCACGTTGCCGATCGTGACCGGCTCGTCGGCGAGCAGGCAGGCGGCGAGGATCGGCAGCACCGCATTCTTGGCGCCGGAAATCCACACGTCGCCGTTGAGCGGCTTGCCGCCCGAAATCACGATCCTGGCCATCAGGCGTTGCCTGCTTCGGACGGCGTGAGGGTGCGCAGCGACAGTGCGTGCACCTCGCCGCCCAGGCGCTCGCCCAGCGCCGCGTACACCATGCGGTGGCGCGCCAACGGCGGTTTGCCGGCGAACGCGTCGGTTTCGATGGTGGCCTGGAAATGCACGTCGTCGGGGCTCGCGACATCGATGCGGGCGTCCGGGAAAGCCGCCTGCAGCAGGGACTTCAACTCGTGGGATTGCATGAACCGTTCTCTAACAAAGGGGCCGCAACGTGACCGCTCGCACACGCGGGAAGGCGCGAAAGCGCGGTCCGTGGCCTGTAGAATGGCGATCGGCGATGTTACTGGAAATCGCGTGTACAGGAGTACGCAACCTTGAATGCGCGCACCGCTCAACCTGCCGACGCAACGCTGCCTGGCCACGATCGCGCGGCCCTGGTGGCCAGTGCGCGCAAGGTCATCGGCATCGAAGCCCGCGGCATCGAAGAACTCGCGCAACGCATCGACGGCGATTTCAGCAAGGCCTGCCGGCTGATCCTCGCCTGCCCCGGCCGCGTGGTGGTTTCCGGCATGGGCAAGTCCGGCCACATCGCGCGCAAGACCGCCGCGACGCTCGCGTCAACGGGCACGCCGTCGTTCTTCGTGCACCCCGGCGAAGCGAGCCACGGCGACATCGGCATGATCACCCCGGACGACGTGGTGTTGCTGCTTTCGAATTCGGGCGAGACCGAGGAAGTGCTGACGATCCTGCCCTTCCTCAAGCGCCAGGGCAACGCGCTGATCGCGATGACCGGCAATCCGAAATCCACGCTGGCGCGCGATGCCGATGCGCACCTCGACGCCAGCGTCTCCACCGAAGCCTGCCCGCTGGGTCTCGCGCCCACCGCCAGCACCACCGCCGCGCTCGTATTGGGCGATGCGCTGGCGATCGCGCTGCTGGAAGCGCGCGGCTTCACCGCCGACGATTTCGCGCGTTCGCATCCGGCCGGTGCGCTGGGCCGGCGCCTGCTGAAGATTTCCGACGTGATGCACACCGGCGCCGCGATCCCTTCGGTGCGCGCGGATGCCACGCTTACCGAAGCGCTGATGGAAATGTCGCGCAAGGGCCTCGGCATGACCGCCATCGTCGACGACGCGGGCATCCTGCAGGGCGTGTTCACCGACGGCGACCTGCGCCGCAGCCTCGACGACCACGCCGTCGACATGCGCGCAACGTCCGTGAGTAGCGCGATGAGCCGCCATCCCAAGGTGATCGGCCCCGACAAGCTGGCCGCCGAAGCCGCGCAACTGATGGAAGAGTTCAAGATCCACGCGCTGCTGGTGGTCGACGCCGAGCGCCACGTGGTCGGCGCGTTGAACATCCATGACCTTTTGCGCGCGCGCGTGGTCTGAAAAGCGGGGGCTGGAGATGGGTTGCGGGGGCGCGATAGCCGCCGCGTCGCAATCCATGGCATGCGGAAGCCTTGTTGGCGCTGCACGCGCAGCGCTGCTTCGTGCTTGCGCCCCCACTACCCGCCCCTCATCCCCTTTTACAATTCGCGATTGCGCCAGAGACAAAACGCCGTGCCCCATCCCTCGCCCATCCCCGCCGACCTTCGCGCCCGCGCCGCGAAAATCAGGCTGGTCGCGTTCGACGTGGACGGCACGCTCACCGATGGCCGCTTGTGGATGACCGAGGACGGCCGCGAGATCAAGGCGTTCCATGTGCATGACGGCCTCGGCATCAAGCGCCTGCGCGCACACGGCATCGAAGTCGCGCTGATCAGTTCGCGCATCAGCCACGCGGTCGAACTGCGCGCCGAGCAACTGGGCATCGACCACGTCTACCAGGGCAAGGACGACAAGCTCGCATGCCTGCAGGATCTTCTGCGCGCCTCGGGTTTGGCGCCGGAACAAGCCTGCTACGTGGGCGACGATTTGCCCGATCTCGCGCCGATGTCCGCGTGCGGATTTGCGGTCGCGGTCGCCGACGCGCGACCGGAAGTGCTGGAGGCGACGCACTGGCACACCCGCGCGAAAGGCGGCCAGGGCGCCGCGCGTGAAGTGTGCGACTTCATCCTGGCGGCGCAGGCTCCATGAGGGACCGCCGCACGCTGTTCTGGCTGATCGTGCTCGCGATCGCCGCCGGCATCACGCAACTGCTGGTGATGTGGCTGCGGCCGCCGCCCAAGCCCGTCGCGATCGTGGGGCCGCCGCGTTCCAGTTACGTGCTGGACAATTTCACCCTGCACGCGTTCGCGCAGGACGGCAAGCTCGCCTTCACGATGACCTCGCCGCACCTCGAGCGCCGCGAGGGCAACGATTCGCTGTATGTCAACGCACCGAAATATTTCTTCGTCGCCAGCGACGGCTCGACCTGGGATGGCACCTCGCAGTACGCGTGGATCAGTTCCGACAACAACCTCGTCAAGCTGATCGGCAAGGTGGACATGCGCCGGCCGCCCACGGCGAAAGTCTCCGAAGCCGAAGTCCACACCTCCGATGCCACCGTGTGGACGCAGGACAAGCGCATGGCTTCCGCCGCGCCCAGCATCATTCAAGAGCCCGGCTCTATACTGCGCGGCGTCGGCATGAAGGCCGATTTCGATACCCATTACCTGGAGTTGATCTCCGATGTCCACGGCACTTTCGCACCCAAGTCGCAGCAGCCGAAATCGCCGCACTGAATCAGTGCGGGCCATCGCGCTAGCGTGCGCACTCGCAGGTTTGGCAGCGACGCTTTCCGCCCAGGCCAAGCAGACGGACAGCAGCCAGCCGGTGCTGGTGAAGGCCGACAATTCGGTGATGGACCAGGACAAGGGCATCGCCACGCTGACGGGGCACGTGAACCTCGACCAGGGCACCATGCACGTCGAAGGCGACAAGGCGGTCGGCTATTTCGACCAGGACAACCAGATCCAGCGCGCGGTGGTCACCGGCAATCCGGCGCACTTCCACCAGACCCTGGACGACAACAGCCTCGTGCATGGCTCGGCCAGCAACATCGATTACCAGGTGTCGGAAAACACCGTGATCCTGACCGGCGACGCCGTGGTCGTGCACGAAGGCCAGGGCGATTTCCATGGCGCCAAGCTGACCTACAACACCGACACCGGATCGATCAACGGAATTGGCGGTCCCGGCGGCCAGGTGCACATGACCCTGGTGCCGAAGCCCAAGGCGGCGAAGCCCTCTGCAAACAAGGCGGCGGCGCCGGCCAGCACACCCGCGTCCGCAGCTTCATCCAACGCGCCCGCTTCCGCACCGGCATCTGCGCCTGCGCCTGCTTCGACCTCCGGTATGCATTGATGTTGTCCGCGCAGGGGCTGCAAAAAAGTTTTCGTTCGCGCCAGGTGGTGCAGGATTTCGGATTCGAAATCCGCCAAGGTGAAGTGGTGGGCCTGCTTGGGCCCAACGGCGCCGGCAAGACGACGTGTTTCTACATGGTGGTCGGGCTGATCGAACCCGACGGCGGCCGCATCACGCTGGACGGCGAGGACATCACCGGGCTGCCGATGCACCAGCGCGCGCGCAAGGGCATCGGCTATTTGCCGCAGGAAGCGTCGGTGTTCCGGCGGCTGTCGGTCGCCGACAACATCATGGCCGTGCTGGAACTGCGCACCGATCTCGCGGCCGACGCGCGCCAGCGCGAACTGGACGCGTTGCTGGACGAGCTGAAGATCATGCACATCGCCACGCAGAAAGGCATCAGTCTTTCCGGCGGCGAGCGGCGGCGCGTGGAAATCGCGCGCGCGCTGGCAGCCAATCCGCGCTTCATGCTGCTGGACGAACCGTTCGCAGGCGTCGATCCGATTTCGGTGGGCGAAATCCAGCGCATCGTCCGGCACCTGCGCGACCGCGGCATCGGCGTGCTGGTCACCGACCACAACGTTCGCGAGGCGCTCGGCATCTGCGAGCACGCCTACATCCTGAACGAAGGCAAGGTGCTGGCGCGCGGCACGCCGGCCGAGATCCTGGCGCACAAGCAGGTGCGCGAGGTGTACCTCGGCCATGAGTTTCGGATGTAGTTTCGGCGCCGCGTGGCGATAAGCATAAACCGTGCCCATACACTATCCACGCGCGTAGCCGTGGTATACGATGCTGACGCCTGACCAGCAGCGTTGCCATGAAACCCGGTATCCAGCTTCGCCAGTCGCAGCAGTTGTCCCTGACGCCGCAGTTGCAGCAGGCGATCCGGCTGTTGCAGTTGTCGCAGATCGAATTGCAGACCGAACTGCGTGAATTGGCGGAAGCCAACCCGCTGATCGAACTCGACGGCGAATCATCGGATGACGACGCGCCGGCCGAAGCATCTTCTTCCGACAACTCCGACAGCCCGGCCGAGAGCGCGTCCGCCGAAGCCGACGACAGCGAGTATTGGGACGAAAACTCGCCGCAGGTCATGGAATGGGCGCAATCCAGCCGCGGCTTCGACGACGACGACACGCTCGATCCGCAGGACGCGGCGCCCGAGGGCCTGCGCGACCACCTGCAGTGGCAGGCCAACCTCAGCGGTTTTTCCGGGCGCGAAGCCAACATCGCCGCCGCGATCATCGATGCGCTCGACGATGACGGTTACCTGCGCGAGGGCCTGGAGCCCGTGCTGGCCGCGCTGCAGACGCTCAGCCCCGCGGTCACGCGCGAAGAAGCCGAAGCAGTGCGCAAGCGCATCCAGCATTTCGAACCCGTCGGCGTCGCCAGCTTCGACCTCGGCGATTGCCTCGACGCGCAGATCGAGCAACTCGCGCCCAATGTCGAAGGCCGCGAACTCGCGCGCGCGATCGTCGCCAGCGAACTCGACCTGCTGGCGCGGCGCGACGTGGCCCGGCTCGCCAGCCGTTTCGGCGCGCCGGAAGACGAAGTCATCGCGGCGATCACGCTGGTGCGCGCGCTCGACCCGCGGCCGGGTTCCCGCTTCGAACCCGTGCAGGCCGAATACGTGACGCCCGACGCGTACGCGCTGAAGGTCGGCGGACGCTGGCGCGTGTCGCTGTCGCCCGATTGCCAGCCGCGGCTGGCGATCAACCAGCACTACTGCGGCCTGATCGCGCGCGCGCAGCGCAGCGACGCCGCGTGGCTGCGCGGGCAATTGCAGGAAGCCCGCTGGCTGATGAAAAGCCTGGAAGCGCGCGCCGACACGCTGCTCAAGGTCGCGCAGGCCATCGTGCGCACGCAGAGCGCGTTCCTCGACTACGGTCCGGAGGCGATGAGGCCGCTGGTGATGCGCGAACTGGCTGAAGAACTCGGCATGCACGAGTCCACGATTTCGCGCGTCACCACCCGCAAATACCTGCACACGCCGCGCGGCACCTTCGAGTTCAAGCATTTCTTTTCGTCGAGCGTCGCCACCGAAGATGGCGGCAGCGCGTCGGCTACCGCGATCCAGGCGATGATCCGCAAGCTGGTGGACGAAGAAGATGCCGCGCGTCCGCTTTCCGACCAGACCCTGACCGCGGAACTGAACCGGCGCGGCATCCAGGTGGCGCGCCGCACCATCGCGAAATACCGCGAACAAATGCGCATCCCCAGTTCCAGCGAACGCCTGCGCGCACGCTGACGAAATCTTTCAGCGCGAACGCAAGTGGATGGGCTGCCTGAAACAGAAAGTTCACGCCGCGTTTGGCACGCTGGATGCAACGTTGCTCGTGCGGTCATCCGCGAAGAAAAGTCCCCGGCGTCGGTGCCGGACTTTCACAAGAGCGTGCAACTTTCCATCCCGATCACGATCACAAGGAGTACAGACGAAAAACTTCACGAGGATGCCGGACAAGGCATCCGTCCGGGGCCATCCCCGCGCTTCCACCACGCTACACAGGAGTCCATCATGCAAACACAGGTCAGCGGTCACCAGATCGAAATCACTCCGGCCTTGCGCGATTACGTCGACGCCCGCCGTGAACGCCTCGTGCGCCGATTCGACCACCTGACTTCGCTCAACGTGGTGCTGGAAGTGGAGAAGAATCGCCTGGCCAACCGCGCCGAAGGCACGCTCGCCGCCGCCGGCACCGTGCTGCACGCCGATGCCGTGGACCAGGACATGTACGCCGCAATCGATGCGCTGTTCGACAAGCTCGACGCGCAGGTGCGCAAGCACAAGGACAAGAAGGCGACGCACGACCGCGACGACATTCGCAACATGGCGTAGGGTTTATTTGTGCGTTCATCCATGAACGCTGCTCCAGCAAACCTCGTCGCAGCCGTCGTGCTCGAGGGTTCACATGCACCACCACGGGCATCCCTGCCCTGACTTCTCACCAAAAGCCGCTTCGTAGCCAATCCGGCGGTTGACCTTCAAGAGCAGTCGCTCATCAACGCTGGCAGAATGTCCCCCGCCCGTCGCCGTGACGGGTGGGGAATGACGTGAACCGACTTACCGCGCGCGAACTTTTCGAGGACATCAAGGAACGCATGGCCCTGCGCTGGGTCGCGGGCCAGTCCGGCGCGGGTCGTGCGCTGCAGGCCGGCGGCGCGGGCCAGCGGCGTCCGTCGGAGATCGGCTACCTCAACATCATCTATCCCAACAAGCTGCAGATCGTCGGCGGCGAGGAATTGAATTACCTCGACGGCCTCGATTCACGGCAGCGCTGGGAAACGGTGCAGAAGATCTTCGGCCAGCAACCGGTCGCGCTGATCATCACCAAGGACCAGGCCGTACCCGCCGACCTGCGCGAAGCGGCCGAGGAAACCAGCACGCCGCTGTGGGTCAGCGCGCGCCGCGGGCATGACCTGCTGACGTACCTGCAATACAAGCTTGCACGTGCGCTCGCGCCGCAGATGACGCTGCACGGCGTGTTCATGGAAGTGCATTCCATCGGGGTGCTGATCACCGGCACGCCCGGCAGCGGCAAGAGCGAGCTGGCGCTGGAACTGATCACGCGCGGGCACCGCCTGGTCGCCGACGACGCGCCCGAATTCACCCTGATCGCGCCCGACGTGCTCGACGGCACCTGTCCCGAACTGCTGCGCGACCTTCTGGAAGTGCGCGGCCTCGGCGTGCTCAACGTGCGCGAGATGTTCGGCCACACCGCGGTGAAGCGTTCCAAGTACCTGCGTCTGATCGTGCACCTGCGCCCGGCCGGCAATGAACCCGAGGACGCGATGGTGCGCCTGACCGGCGACGTCGGCGTGCACGAGGTGCTGGAGGTGAAGATCCCGCAGATCACGATTCCGGTCGCGCCCGGACGCAACCTCGCGGTGCTGGTCGAGGCCGCGGTGCGCAGCCACATGCTGAAATCGCAGGGTATCGACCAGGCCCGCATCTTCATGGACCGGCAGGCCGCGCGCCTGCAACGCCATCCGGGGTGATACGCCATGGCAACCGAAGGCAAATCCGGCATTCGCGTGGTGGTACTGACGGGGCTTTCCGGCGCAGGCAAGACCGTTGCCCTGCGCGCCTTCGAGGACCTCGGCTTCTATTGCGTCGACAACCTGCCGACGGCGCTGCTGCCCTCGCTGTACCGCGCGCTGATCGATGGCGGCCGCGAAGCGCCGAGCGGTTTGGCCGTCGGCGTGGACGTGCGCAACCGCGGCGATCTCGAGCGCCTTCCCGAAGCGCTGTCGCGCCTCGCCGAGGCGGGCGCGGACGCCGAACTGGTGTTCCTGGAATCCAGCGACGACGTGTTGCTGAAGCGCTACGCCAGCAGCCGCCGCCGGCATCCGCTTTCGGAACGCGGCCGCTCGCTGGTCGACGCGATCGCCGAGGAACGCCGCCGCCTGCGCCCGCTGCTTGCGATCGCCAGCCGTTCGATCGACACCAGCGACAGCAACGTGCACCAGTTGCGGCGCCGCATCGCCACCGACTTCGGCGCGACCTCGGGCGACTTGACGCTGATGTTCGAATCCTTCGCCTACGGCCGCGGCCTGCCGCCCGACTGCGACTTCGTGTTCGATGCGCGCTGCCTGCCCAACCCGCACTGGGACCCGCGTTTGCGGCCGTTTTCGGGCAAGGACGCGCCGGTCCGCGAGTTCCTCGACGGGCAAGGTCTCGTAGTACAATATCTGGCTGACATCCAGCGTTTCCTCGACGCATGGCTGCCGCGATTCGAAAGCGAGGACAAGGGTTACCTGACCGTCGCGATCGGCTGTACCGGCGGCAGGCACCGCTCGGTTTACCTTGCCGAACGCCTTGCCGAACACTATCGCGCCAGCCGTGAACAAGTACTCACTTTCCACCGCGAACTGGAATAACGCCGCCGCCTGGACCGAATCTTGCAGGCCTGCGGCTATCCCTTCGCCCATCCCGCCATGACCACGGCTACCGCCCTCCAACATACCGGCCCCGCGCCTGCGGCGGGCATCCTGCTGCTGACCCACGAGGAAATCGGCCACGCGCTGATCGCCGCGGCCAAGCACGTGATGCCGCGCCTGCCCTGCCAGCTCGACACGCTGGAAGTGGGCGCCAACGATGATCCGTCCACCGTGCTGCCGGCCGCGGCGCGCGCCGCGCGCGCGCTCGACCACGGCGGCGGCGTACTGGTGCTGTCCGACCTGTACGGCTCGACGCCGTGCAACATCGCCAACAAGCTCGCCGGCCTGGGCGTGCGCGCGCGCTGCGTGTCGGGCCTCAACCTGCCGATGCTGCTGCGCGTGCTCAACTATTCCGACAAGCCGCTGGATGAGCTGGCAGAAGTCGCCGCCAGTGGCGGGCGCGGCGGGATCTGCATCGACAAGGTGTGACCCTTCTCACCCCCTTCGGCACGAAGGGGGTCGCCGCGCAGCGGCGGGGGGATGTTGCGTCAAACGAGAAGCCATCCCCCTCAATCCCCCTTCGCAAGCGAAGAGGGAAGCGGTGCCCGGAGCTTCTGGTAACGTAACGAATGCCGCCCTCCGGAACGTCCCGATGGTCGAAAAGGAAATCGTGGTCAGCAACAAGCTGGGCCTGCACGCGCGCGCCTCGGCCAAGCTGGTGCAGCTGGTCCAGGGCTTCAAGGCCACGGTCTGGCTGGTGAGCGGCGGCCGCGCGGTCAACGCGAAAAGCATCATGGGCGTGATGATGCTGGCGGCCGGCATCGGCACGCCGCTGGTGTTGCGCGCGGAAGGCCCCGACGAAGCGCAGGCGCTGGACGCCGTGGCCGCGCTGTTCGACCGCAAATTCGACGAGGGCGCATGAGGCGCGTCTTCCCCGGCTACGCGGCCGCGCCCGGGATGGCGCTGGGACGCGTGCGGCTGGAGCAGCCCGCCCGCTTCAGCATCGACAACACGCCGCTGCCCGATTCCGAAGTCGAAAACGAAGTCGCGCGCCTCGAACGCGCTTTCGCGGTGGCGCGCGAGGACATGGCCGAACTGCGCCGCAAGCTGCACGGCGCCCTCGCACGCGAAGTCGGCGAATTCATCGATGCGCACGCGCAGCTGCTCGACGATCCGGACCTGATCGAAGGGCTGCGCGCGATGATCCGCAAGGGCCACTACCGCGCGGCTGCGGCACTGAAAGCGCAGCGCGATCGGCTGGTCGCGGTATTCGACAACATGGACGATCCGTACCTGCGCAGCCGCGGCGAAGACGTCGACCACGTGATCGCGCGCGTGCAGAGCGCGCTGGCGCGACAGGCCAGCAGCGAGGAAAAGAAACTCGCGACGCGCGTCGGCGAAATCCTCGTCACCGAAAGCGTGGCGCCCGGCGAACTCGCGCACATGGCCAGCCACGGCATCCTCGCGGTGGTCGCCGGTTCCGGCAGCCAGTATTCGCACAGCGCGATCCTGGCGCGCAGCCTGCACCTGCCGATGCTGGTCAACACCGACGGCGTGCTGGAGGACTTGCGCGACGGCGACCTGGTGCTGGTCGACGCGGTGCGCGGCGAAGTCATCGTGCATCCGGCCGCGCAGGATCTCGCGCAATACCGCAACTGGCAGCGCGAAGCGCTGCGCGAAGGCCAGCGGCTCGCGCAACTCGCGGGCGCGGAAACCCGCACGCGCGACGGCCGCAAGCTGCGCCTGTTCGCCAACGCCGAGCGCCCCGAAGACATCGAACGTGCGCGCAATCTCGGCGTCGCCGGCATCGGCCTGTACCGCACCGAATTCCTGTTCCTCGCCCACGACGGCTTGCCGACCGAGGACGAACAATTCCACGCGTACCGCGACGCAGTGCTGAGCGCGGGCGGCCTGCCGGTCACCATCCGCACGCTCGATCTCGGCGCCGACAAGGCCGACGCCGCCGGCCTGGTGATGACGGCGGAACCCAATCCCGCGCTGGGCGTGCGCGGCGTGCGCTTGTCGTTGCGCCAGCCGGACGTGCTCTTGCCGCAGTTGCGCGCGATCCTGCGCGCGAGTTGCTACGGTCCGCTGCGCATTCTGGTGCCGATGGTCACCGAAGCTTCGGAACTGGCCCAAGTGCGCCGCCTGCTGCATGAGTGCGCGCGCGACCTGCGCACTTCCGGCCACGAGATTCCTGACCAGTTCGAACTCGGCGCAATGGTCGAAGTGCCGGCCGCTGCGCTCAACGTGCGCGCGCTGCTGGAAGTCTCGGATTTCCTCGCCATCGGCAGCAACGACCTCACCCAGTACGTGCTCGCCGCCGACCGCAACAACGACCAGCTCGGCAAGCTGTATCAGCCCGCGCACCCTGCCGTGCTGCGCACGCTGGCGCACGTGATCGGCCGCGCGCGCATGGCGCGCAAACCGGTTTGCCTGTGCGGTGAAATCGCGGGCGATCCGGCGTTCGCGTGCGCGCTGATCGCGCTCGGACTCGAAGACTTCAGCATGCTGCCCGACCGCATCCTCGCCCAGCGCGACGCATTGTCGCGCTGCGATCGCAAGGCGCTGCGCGCGCTGGCGCCGCGCCTGCTGCGTGCGCGCGACCGCAGCGAAGTCGCGGCGCTGCTGGACAGCGCGCAGACACCGACTTGAACGCGCTCTTTTTTTGCTCGTCATTCCGGCGCAGGCCGGAATCCAGCGTCTTTTTGATTGAAGAGCAAAGTCACTGGGTTGACTCGCGCCTTCCTTGGCGCTCGCCCTTTCGGGCCGCCTTCGGCGTTCGCGCTTGCAATCCTGCAAGCGCAGTCGGATCGCCGCTTCGCGGCGTCCGGAATGACGAGTGGTTATATGTTTCCGCGCCTCGTTCAGCCATCGCGTTTATCATCGGCGCACGATCGACACCACGGAGACGCTCCATGCCTCGCCGATTGCTTTGCGCGGCCATCGCCGCATTGCTGACGACACCGGCCGCGCTCGCCGCCGGCCACGTCCGCCTGACGATTTACTCCGCTGACAACGACGCGCTGTTTTCCGGCAGCAGCCAGGGCACGCTGGACGCGGGACACGCACTGGTGCACGAACAACGCGCACTCGGCATCGCAGCTGGCAATCATGAAATCCGCATCGGCGGCTTGTCCGCGACGCTCGATCCCGAAGCCGTTGCCGTGGGCTTCGGCGCGGGTTCCACGGTGAACGTGCTCGGCCAGCGCGTCGTGCTGGCCAATGCCAGCGCGAACGGCGCGCTGGACGGCGCGATCGGCAGCCAGGTCGAAGTGCAATCGAGCGGCGGCGGCTTCACCGGTGAACTGCTGGGCGCGTCGGACAACGGCGTGTTGATCCGCACGGCCGACGGCAAGGTGCATCTGGTGCACGACTACGCTTCGGTCACGCTGCCGGCAGACGCGGTTTCCGGCGGCAGCAGCGTGTTGCTCGACGTCGATGCGAAGTCGGCTGGCCAGCGCGACGCGCTGTTGACTTACACCACGTCGGGACTCGGCTGGCGCGCCGCGTACACGGCCACGCTGGAAGGCGGCAGCGCCTGCCGCATGCAGTTCAAGCCGCAAGCCAGCATCGCCAACCGCAGCGGCCGCGATTACGACGGCGCCGACATCCAGCTTGTCGCGGGCCAACCCAATCTCGGCAACCGCGGCATGCGCATGTACAGCATGGCGGTCAGGCCGCCCGCGCCACCAATGGCTGCCGAAGCTGCGATGCCGCAGCAGGCATCGCTAGGCGATTACCGCAGCTTCAAGCTCGCGGGTTCGGTGAGCCTGCCGAACGGCACGGTCACGCTGACGCCGCTGTATCCGGCACAGGCGCTCGACTGCGCGCGCGAATACGTCATCGACGACGGCAACGCATACTTTCCGCCGAAACCGAACACCAACGACTATGGCGCGCAGGATTACCAAGACCGTCCCATCGCCAGCACACTCGCGTTCAACGCACCCGATGCGCTGCCCGCCGGCACCCTGCGCGCGTGGATCGCGGACCGCAATGGCGCGCCCGCGTTGCTGGGCGAAGGCAATGTCGCCGACACGCCCAAGGGCCAGCGCGTGTCGGTGCAGCTCGGCGAGAGCTTCGACCTTCGCGCCACCCGCGAGCGCACCACGTTCCATGTCGATGCCAGCGCGCACACGATGACCGAGGCGTACAAGGTCACGCTCAGCAACGGCGGCGATGCCGCGCACACGGTGATGGTGCGCGAACATCCGAACCGCTGGCGCGAGTGGAGCCTGGCATCGTCCAGCATCAAGCCTTCGAAACAGACGCCGCAGTTGCTGGAATTCAAGGTGCCGGTGCCCGCGAACGGCAGCGCGACGCTCACCTGGACCGTGCGCTACACCTGGACCGCACAGGATTTATAAATAACGCCGTCATTCCGGGGCCATTCCCGGTCTCATCGGGAATGGAACCCGGAATCCATTTTGATTCTTTCAGAAACAAAAACCTCAACGGATTCCGGCTTTCGCCGGAATGACGACAAAAAAACGGAGCATCCATGCTCGACATCATCGAACACGACCACGGCATCCGCGAATTCCGGCTCGCGCGTCCGCCCGTCAACGCGCTCAATCCCGCGCTGATCGCCACGCTGAAGCAGGCGGTGGAACGCGCGCCCACCAACGGCGCCACGGCGTTGATCCTGTCCGGATCACAGGGCTTGTTCTCGGCGGGACTCGACATCCCTGCCCTGCTGCAACTCGACCGCGATGCGATGCGCGTGTTCTGGCGCGACTTCTTCGGATTGTGCGCGGCGCTGGCGCGTTCGCCGGTGCCCGTCGCCGCGGCCGTGACCGGGCATAGTCACGCGGGCGGTGCGGTGCTCGCGATCTTCTGCGATTACCGCGTGATGGCGCGCGGCGAATTCAGGATCGGCCTCAACGAAGTGCAAGTCGGACTGACCGTGCCGGACTGCATCCAGGCCGCGCTGCGCCGGCTGGTCGGCCCATATCGCGCCGAGCGCCTGCTCGTGGCCGGCGCGATGCTGGACGCCGACGCCGCGCTCGCCGCGGGCATGGTCGACGAACTGACCGACGTCGACCACGTCGTCACGCGCACGCTCGCGTGGCTGGAACCGCTGCTGCAGCTACCGCGCCACGCGATGCTCGCAACCCGTGCACTGGCACGCGCCGACCTCGTGCACCTGTTCGACGATCCCGAATCCCTGGATCTCGAAGCATTCCTCGATGGCTGGTTCGCGCCCGAAGCGCAAACGACGTTGCACGCGCTGGTCGAACGATTGCGCGGCAAGGGGTCTGCAAAAAGTTGAAGCGGATTAAGTATCTATCATTGCGCCATGCTCTACCTGAAATCGATTTCAATTGGTCGGTCGGAGGCAGCCTTGGATTCAGTAAAGAAAAAGCTTTTAACCAGCTTGCCTTACAAGACTTTTCGAGCAGAACGGGATGTATCTGATCTACTCGAACACTCGGGCTGGAAGGCGACACATGGGCTTTACTATGAAGACACGGATACGAAGAAGCAAAGAGAGTTAGATGTTGTAGCGCGCCAGATATGGCAGCGCAGTCAGCATGATGTAACTCAGCTATGCCGTATAACACTAATTATTGAAGTTAAATCGATGATTGGTTTCCACCTTCTTCTTTCTAAGCACCCAGCAACCAATCAAAATTTCTATGAGCATATTCGCTGGCTTGGCGACGGTAGTGGCAAATACCTCGAAATTGCCGAAATGTTGCGCGCTTTGGACGTCGAAGAAAGTAAAATTAGCGCACTTGTGCGCAAACTGCATAGATATGCGTATCCCCGAGAAACAGCACGCATGCGGCCAATGATGATTCGGCCAAATGCGGCGCCGGTGTTCACGTCGTTCCGTGAAACCAACATGGGGTCCGAGAAAGAACTAGAAGTCTCAGTGTTCTGGCGAGCCAGTCAGGGCTTGAGGTCGGCTTTCAAGGCAATCTGCCAAGATATACATGAGACGCATTTGATCAATCTGCGCGATGCGGCAGAATTTGAGGCGAACAGTACAAGTTGGCCGGAGTCGATGCTGTGGTGGACTCGTGAGAGAGTCAGTATTCTGGATATAGTTCATCCCATTGTTGTTACGGATGCGCAGCTATGGCTTTCGGACAGTTCAGGGCCGACGGAATGTAGCTTTGCCAGATTCGGAGCACATACATACACGGGTAGCATGAGCTGGTGGTGCGATGTTGTTAATGCGAGCCACCTTCCGCGCTACATAGCGGAGCTGTCTAAGCACTACCGTAGTAAGTTGCGGCGCATCAAGGCAAAGCTAGGCAGCTACTAGCTTGGCCAATTCGGCCTAACGAAGCTGTTCTACAGTTTAGTTTTTGATTCTAGCGCTTAGCAAGACGGGATTGAATAGATACTGTTCTGCCGAGTCCCTCCATGAAATACTCGGCGATTTTATGGCGAGTCCGTTGGCTAGACAGTCATGCAATTTATTCTGCTTGCGCTTTCGAACTGGCCACACTTGACTCAACCGTTGGCTTTTTCCTAAGATCTTAATGTCCACCCGTCGCCCCACCACCGCGCGCGACGAACGGCGGCTTGGCCAGCCACACCACGGCGATCAGCAGGAAGAAACCGATCGCCAGTCCGTCCATGATCTGGTTGAATGAAATCTGCATGCCCTGCTGGGTGATGACGCCGTTGATGCCCGCCGCGTAGTGCTGCAACTGCCCGCCCATGGCGGTGACGTTCTGGCGCACTTCGGCATTGAACGCGTTGATGTGCGCGGCAAGGTTGGCGTGGCTGACCACGCCGCCGCGTGTCCACAGGTAGGTGACGATGGACACGGCGAAACTGGCGCCGACCGTGCGCAGGAAGGTCGCCGAACCCGAGCCTTCCGCGATTTCCTGGCCTTCAAGGTCCGACAGCAGGATCGTCAGGATCGGCATGAAGAACAGCGCGATGCCCAAGCCCAGCATCAATTCGGTCAACGCCACCGACCAGAAATCGACATCGGTGTTGAAACTGCCGAAGCGGAGGCACACCAATCCCATCACGGCGAACGAGAATGCCGTCAGCCAGCGCATGTCGAACTTGTGCGCGTAGCGGCCAACCCAGAACGTCAACAGCACCGGGATCACGCCCACGGGCGCGGCGGCGAGGCCCGACCACAGCGCCGTGTATCCGATCACGTTCTGCAGCCACAGCGGCAGCAACAGCGCGATCGAGAAAAACAACGCATACGCCAGCACCAGCGCCAGCGTGCCCGCGGCGAAGTTGCGATGCCGGAACAGGCGCAGGTCGACCAGCGGTTCGTTGTCGGTCAACTCCCAGATCACCCACACCGCAAGCGCGATCGTCGCGACGATCGCCAGCGTGATGATGGTGGTGGAATGGAACCAGTCGAGTTCGTTGCCCTTGTCCAGCAGGATCTGCAGCGAGCCGACACCGAGGATCAGCGTGATCAGTCCCACCCAGTCGATGCGTGCGCGGCGCAGCTGTTCGATCCGCTTGCCCATCTGCATCGCGACTACGCCGCCGGCGAAGATGCCGATCGGGATGTTGATGAAGAAGATCCAGCGCCACGAATACGAATCGGTGATCCAGCCGCCCGCCACCGGGCCCACGATCGGCGCCACCACCGTGATCATCGCGATGATCGCCAGCGCCATGCCGCGTTTCTCGCGCGGATAGATCGACACCATCAGGCTTTGCGTGATCGGGTACATCGGCCCGCACACCGCGCCCTGCAGCGCGCGGAACAGCACCAGCATCGACAGGCTGGTGGCGAGGCCGCAGCACAGCGAGAACAGCGAGAACAGCAGCACCGCCCACACGAACACCTTCACCTCGCCGAAGCGGCGCGAGAGGAATCCAGTCATCGGCAGCGTGATCGCCTGCGCCACGGTGAACGAGGTGATCACCCACGTCGATTGGTCCTGGCTCGCGCCGAGGTTGCCGGCGATGGTCGGCAACGACACGTTGGCGATGGTCATGTCCAGCACCTGCATGAAGGTGCCGAGCGACAGGCCGATCGTCGCCAGCGACAGGCTGGCGGGCCGGAATTCGCCGAGGGACTGGGATGCGGTGGCGGCGTTTGAAGCCATGACTCACAGGTAATCGAAAAAGTTTGACGTCATTCCGGGGCTGCGCGAAGCGCAGAACCCGGAATCCATCTTGATTGTCTTTTCGCAACAGAAAAATGGATTCCCGCCTTCGCGGGAATGACGACGAATGGATAGATTGGAATTCGCTAGTGTCCGCCGCCCGCCGTAGCCGGTCCACCCGATTTGATGAACGGCGGTTTGGCCAGCCAGACAACCGCGACGAGGGCGATGATGATCCAGCCGAAGATGTAGAACAAATTGTTGAAGGAAATCTGCACGGCCTGGCGTGAGATTTCGCCGTTGATCATCGCGGCGAAACGTTGCAGGGTGCCGCCGCCGGCCGCCGCAGCCTGTCGCACCTGCGGGTCATAGGCATTGATGTGCGCAGCGAGGTTCGCGTGGTTGGTGACGCCGCCGCGTTCCCAGAAGTACGTGGTGATCGACGCCGAGAAACTGCCGCCCACCGAACGCACGAAGGTCATCAGGCCTGAACCCGCGGCCACTTCCCTGCCCGAAAGATCCGACAACGCGATCGTCAGGATCGGCATGAAGAAGAACGCCACGCCGATGCCCTGGAGGAATTGCGCCATCGCCACGTGGTAGAAATCGACATCGGTGTTGAAGTCGGCGCGGATGAAACACGTCACGCCCATTACCACGAACGCGAACGAGGCCAGCCAGCGCAGGTCGAATTTGGTGCCGTACTTGCCCACGAAGAACGTCAGCAGCACCGGCGCAACGCCGATCGGCGCCGTCGCCAGACCCGACCAGATCGGCGTGTAGCCCAGCGTTTCCTGCAGCCACAGGGGCACCAATAATCCGATCGCGAAAAACACCGCGTAGGCCAGCACCATGGCCAGCGTGCCCGCGGCGAAATTTCGATGCCGGAACAAGCGCAGGTTCACGATCGGTTCGCGGTCGGTCAACTCCCAGATCAGGAACACGCTCAGCGCGATCACGGCGATGACCGCGAGCACGACGATGAAATTCGACTGGAACCAGTCGAGATCATTGCCCTTGTCGAGCAGCACCTGCAGCGATCCCACGCCGAGGATCAGCGTGATCAGGCCCACGTAATCCATGCGCGGCCGCTCGATCGGGTCGCGGCGTCCGCCCAGTTGCGCGGCGATGATCGCACTGACCGCAAGCCCGATCGGAACGTTGATGAAGAAGATCCATTCCCACGAATAGTTGTCGGTGATGTAGCCGCCCAGCACCGGGCCCGCGATCGGCGCCACCACCGTCACCATCGCCAGGATCGCCAGCGCCATCCCGCGTTTTTCATTCGGATAGATGGAAACCAGCAGGCTTTGCGTCAGCGGATACATCGGCCCCGCCACCGCGCCCTGGATCGCGCGGAACAACACCAGCATCGTGAGGCTGGTCGCGAGGCCGCAGCACAACGAGGCGATCGAGAACAGCGCGGTCGCCCACACGAACGTCTTCACCTCGCCGAAACGCCGCGAGAGGAATCCGGTCAGCGGCAATGCAATCGCATTGGCCACGGTGAACGAGGTGATGACCCAGACCGACTGGTCCTGGCTCGCGCCAAGGTTGCCGGCGATGGTCGGCAGCGACACGTTCGCAATGGTGAGGTCCAGCACCTGCATGAAGGTGCCGAGCGACAACCCGATCGTCGCCAGCGGCAGGCTGGCAGGACGGAATTCACCGAAGGACTGATTGGCTGCGGCAGCGTTCGAGGCCATGGGTCTTTTTGCCTGATGGAAACTCGGCTGATCTTCCGTTCGTCCCCGGATCACGTCCGGGGCAGGCTCTGAGCGCTGGCCCCATCTGGATGGGGCCGAAGTCGAAGGACGGTGCGGAGGCGCTTCGACTTTGCTTGCTATCGCAAGCAACGCTCAGCGCGAACGGACGAACTCCGCGTGAACCTCGCGTCACTGCGCCGCGGCCGCGGTGCTCGGCGCGCTCGTCACCGGCCCGCTGTTCTCGTGGATGATCTTGTCGATCAACTCATCCGCTTCGGCCTTGCTGCGCGCGTACACGTCGGTGCTGAACACCGGATGTTCCACCGGCTGCTGCGAAAGCATCGGACCGGACTGGTCGTGCAGGTTCACCGACACGTCCATCGACAGGCCGACGCGCAGCGGATGCTTGTCGAGATCCTTGGGGTCGATGGAAATGCGCACCGGCAAGCGCTGCACGATCTTGATCCAGTTGCCCGACGCGTTCTGCGCGGGCAGCAGCGAGAACGCGCTGCCGGTGCCGATGCCGAGGCCCACCACCTTGCCGTGGTACTTCACCGAGCCGCCGTAGATGTCGGACGTCAGCGTCACCGGCTGGCCGATGCGCATGTCGGTCAACTGGGTTTCCTTGAAGTTCGCATCGACCCAGAGCTGGTGCAGCGGCACCACCGCCATCAGCGGCGTGCCCGGTTGCACGCGCTGGCCGACCTGCACAGTGCGCTTGGCGACGTAACCCGAAACCGGCGCGATCAACGTCATGCGCTGGTCGTTCAACCACGCGGCGCGCACTTGCGCGGCCGCCGCCTTCACGTCGGGATGCGTCGCGATCTGCGTATCGGAAACCAGCGCGCTGGACGTTGCGAGCTGCGCCTGCGCCGCGGTCAGCGCGCTCTCGGCGGTGGTCAATGCATCGCGTGCGTGCGAGAGTTCCTCGGCGGAAATCGCGCCCGATGCCGCCAACCCCTTGCGGCGCTGGAAGTCGGCCTGCGCCTGCTTCACCACGGCCTCGCGCGCGGCGACGTCGGCCTTCGACGTGTGCACGGTGCTGTACAGGCCGCGCACCTTGCGCACGGTCTGCGCCAGCGTGGCTTCGGCCTGCGCCAGCGCAACGTCGGCGTCGGACGGGTCCATCTTCACCAGTACCTGGCCTTCGCGCACGTAGTCGTTGTCGTCGGCGCCGATGCTGATGACGGTGCCCGGCACCTGCGGCGTGATCTGCACCACGTTGCCGTTGACGTACGCGTCGTCGGTGCCCTCGTACCAGCGGCCGACCATGAAGTGGTACAGCGCCCAGATGATCGCGACGATCACGATCACCGCGACGAGCCCGCGCAGCAGCCAGCGGCGCCTGTTCAGGCGCCTGGCCTTGAGCTGGTCGGCGCGTTCGTCGTCGGTAACGGGGTTGGGATTGATGGGCGAAGTCATTGTCTGGCCTTGTCCGCGGATGTCGAAGGGGAAGTCGGCGGGGTGGAAGTCATGGTGGCGAGCGCAGGCGCGTCTTTCGCAGGCGTGAAGCCGCCGCCGAGCGCTTCATTCAATGCAGCCCACGCGGTGCTGCGCCGGGTCTGCAGCGATGACAGTTGCTGTTCGGCCGCGATCAGTTCCTGGCGCACGCTGAGGGCTTCCAGGTAATTGCCGACGCCGGCGCGGTAGCGCTGCATCGCGAGCTTGTACGCATCCGCGGCGCTGCCGCGCGCGTTTTCGGCGTCGGCCACCTGCGCATCCAGCGAACGCACGTCGTCGACCTGCGTCGCGACCTGGTTGATCGCGTGCACCAGCGTCTGGTTGTACTGCGCGACCGCGATGTCGCGCGCCGCGTCCTTGCCGGCGAGGTTGGCGCGCAGCGCGCCGCCTTCGAAGATCGGCAGGCTCAGCGCCGGCTGGATCGTGTAGAAGCGATTGGTCAGCGAAAACAGATCGAGCGTGGACGGCGCGATCAGGCCCGCCAGCGAACTGATGCTGATGTTCGGCAGGAACTTGGCCTTGGCCGCCTTGATGTCCTTGCCCGCGGCTTCCACACGCCAGCGCGCGGCCACCACGTCGGGGCGACGACCCAGCAGGTCGGCGGGCAAATCGCTCGGCAGCGCCAGCGCAGGAATCGCTGGCAAGGCTGGACGCGTGATCGACAGCGCACGGTCCGGGCCCTTGCCGAGCAGCGCCGCGAGCACCAGGCCGCCGGCGTGCACTTCGTTGTCGGCGGCTTCGAGGTGCGCGCGATCGCTTGCCGCTTCGCCCTGGATTCGCGCCAGCGAAAACTTGCTGTCGATGCCGTTGGCGACGCGCTTGTTGGTGAGGTTCAGGAAATCCTGCGCGCGCTGCAATTCCTCGTTGGCGAGGTCGCGTTGCGCGTACGCGCCGGCAAGGCCGAAATACGCCTGCACCACGTCGGCCGAAAGTTTCAGGCGCGCGGCCTGCGCATCGACTTCCGCCGCGCGCGCGTTGCCGACGGCGGCTTGCCACGCGGCGCGCTTGCCGCCCCCCAGGTCGATGTCCCACTTGAAGCTGAGATAGCCGTAGCGGATCACGCCGAAATGGCCCGAGGCGATCGGCGGCAGCAGCGGCGGCACGCGCGCGCCCGCCGCGCTGGCGCCGCCATTCAGCGTCGGCTTGCGCGCGGCGTCGGCGGCGCCGGCGGCGGCGAGCGCCGCGCGCACGCGCGCATCGACCAGCGCCATGTCGGGATTGTCGGCGAGCGCCTCATCCACCAACGTGTCGAGCTGCGCGTCACCTATGGCCTTCCACCAGCCTTTCTGCGGCCATGCGGCGGCGTCGAGCTGGACGCCGGCGAGGCTTCGTTCGGCGTGCAGGTCACCCGCTTGCATCGGCGTCGCGGTCGAACGCAGCCCTCCGGTGCTGGCGCAACCGGCGAGGATGCTGGCCGTGAACGCAACGGCAAGGCCGAGACGATGTCTGGAAACCTGAAGGGTCATGATGATGGCCGGAAAAGTCGATTGAGCTTGGGGCGGAGTGCCGCGAATCAACCCCGTTCGTGCGCTTCGCGCCGCGTGCGGACGTCTTCCAGTACGCGCGTCAATACGCCGTGCAAGGTCTCACGCTCGCGCGACGTGGTGCATGCAAAGGTGCGTTCCGCGACGGCATCGCAATAGCCGATCACGCGCTTGCGCAGGCTCCTGCCTTGCGCGGTCAGTTCGAGCCGCAGCGCGCGCCGGTCGACCGGATCAGGAACCCGCTTGAGATAGCCACGTTGTTCCAGTTTGTCCAGCAAGCGCGTCAGCGCGCCCGGGTTGTAGTGCAGCGCGCGCGCGAGTTCGACCGGCGTCAGCGGCTCCTCGTGGCCGAGCAGCTTCAGCGCGAGGAACTGAGTGAAGTTCAGGTCCACCCCCTGCCGCGTCATCTCCTGCTCGACCCCGGTCACGAATTCCGCGCGCAGCCGCCCGATCAGCCGGCACAGCTGGAAGGAACGATCGGACGGGGTTTCAGCACGATTCATGCCGAGGATGATACTGTCTTGGCTTTAATTGTCAAGGCAATTATATTTACGGCAACCATACAACTCGCGCCCTGCACCGCGTTTGCCAGGACGACAACGAGAAGCACCCAAGGAGCACCGCAATGAGGAACATCCCGCGTGGATTGGCCGCCTCGGCCTGCCTGTTGATGTGCGCGCCCGCGCTGGCCGCGGGTTTCGACGTGACTGCCGGCCCCAGCGTCACGTCGGGGGAACGCACCACCGCCGCCGTCTTCGCCAGCGTGTTCGGCGAGCGGCCCGAAGACAACCACGTCCATTTCGAACCGATCGGCACGCTCGGCTGGATCGATTCGCGCGATACCCGCAACGATGACCTGCACCACGAGGTATTCGTGGCCGGCGGCGGCGTGCGCGTGCTGTCGGCGGACCATCACTGGTTCGTCAGCGAGCAACTGGCCGCGACCAGCACCCGCACCGACGCGCTCTCCAGCCGCTTCGAATTCATGACCAGCGCCGGCTGGCAGGGCGGCCACTTCACCGTGATGCTGCGGCACATCTCCAACGCGCACCTGATCGGCGGCGGCAAGAACCTGGGTGAAACGATGTTGCTGGGCGGCGTGAAGTTCTAGTCGCCGGTGGCGACGGCGCGCGAGGGATCACCCACCCAACCGCTCCACGACGGCGCGAACACGCGCGAGCCGTGCAATCCCGCGGCTTCCATCGCCAGCAGGTTGTGGCAGGCCGTGACGCCGGAACCGCACATGTGCACGACGTCGCGCGGTGCGCGATCGCCCAGCAAGGTCGAGAATTCCGCACGCAGGGTTTCCGCGGGCTTGAAGCGTCCGTCGCCAGCCAGGTTCTGCGAGAACGGACGGTTGCGCGCACCGGGCACGTGGCCCGCGGCGCGATCGATGGGTTCCGATTCACCGCGAAAGCGCGGCGCCGCACGCGCGTCCAGCAACAGCGTCGACGGCTTGCCGCGCAACGCTTCCAGTTCCTCGAAATAAACCACCGCCGTCGGATCGGCAGGCAAGTCGACCACCGTCACTTCGCGCGGCGCCGCCGCACCGCGCTCGACAGGCAGCGACGCCGCAAGCCACGCCTGCCAGCCGCCATCCAGCACGCAGGCATCGATGTCGGCAAGCCGCAGCATCCACCACAACCGCGCCGCGGCCAGCGCGCCGCCCGCGTCGTCGTAGGCCACGATCCATTGCCCCTTGCGCCAGCCCCAGCGCGAAAGCGTGCGCGCGAATGCCGCCACGTCCGGCAAGGGGTGCCGGCCCAAACCTTTTTTCGAAAGATCGGAAAGATCGTGGTCGAGACTCGCGTACACCGCACCCGGAATGTGCGCTTGCAGGAAATCGCGTTCGCCCTTCGCGGGATCGGCCAGCGCAAACCGGCAATCGACGATCAGCACCGATCCCGGCGTCAGCGCCGCCAGCGTTTTCGCATCCATCAACACGTCGCTCGCTTTCATTTCATCAGACCCATTCTTTGCATCAGGTTCACCAGCATCGCCGCCGTCGCGCCCCAGATGCGCGGTTCGACGCCGACGTACTCGTACACCTTGCGCGGCTCGCCGCGTGCGCGGAAATCGAATCGGCGCAGGTTGGCGGAATCCAGCAGGAAATCGAGCGGCACTTCGAACAGCTTCGCCACTTCGTCCGGTTGCGGCACCAGCACGGCGTCGCCGGCCAAACGTGCGACAACCGGCGTCACGCAGAAACCGCTGACGGTTTCCAGGCAATCGATGAACCCCAGCGGCTCGACGGCATTCGGATCCAGCGCGATTTCCTCGCGGCTTTCGCGCAGCGCGGTTTCGATCGCGCCGGCGTCGCCGTGGTCGGTGCGTCCGCCGGGAAAACTCACCTGGCCCGCGTGGTGCGCGAGGTCCTCGCGGCGCAGCGTGAAAACCATGCGCGGTTCCGGCACGTCGCGGATCGCCATCAGCACCGCGGCATCCGCGCGCGGTCCTTCGCCGATCAGGTCGAGCAGGTGATCGTGGTTCCATGCAGGCGGCGCGGGCGGCGACTCGAGCGGATGCAACGCGCGCGTGATGGCATCGAACCCGTGCGTCATGGCCGCGGCGGCGGACGCAACGGTTGCTGCTCGCGCATCCAGCGTTTGCGGTCGTCGTTGCTCATCGTGCCCCAGCGCGCGATTTCCGCCAGCGTGCGGCGGCAACCGATGCACAGGCCATCGGCGTCCATGCGGCACACGCCGATGCACGGGCTGACCGGGGTTTCGTCGAGGCTGGCGGGTTCGATCCGCATCCGCCAAGCGTAACGCAACGCAGGTGAATCGATGCGCCTGTTGCGCGAGGCCTCAAGGCTGCACGGCGAGCAAGCGGATGTCGAACACCAACGCCTCGTTGGGTCCGATGCGCGGCAGGTCGCCGCGGATGCCGTAGGCCTGGTCGGGTGGCACGAACACCTGCCAATGGTCGCCCACGTGCATGCGGGTGATGATTTGGCGCCAGCCGGGAATCATGCGGTTGACCGGGAATACCGCCGGCTTGCCGTTGTCCGCGGTGTCGGCGAACACGGTGCCGTCGAGGAATTGCCCGCGGTATTGCAGCGTCACTTCGCTGTCGACGGTCGGACTCTTGTCATCCTTGCCGCCATCGAGCACCTTGTACTGCACGCCGGACGGCAAGGTGATCACGCCCTGCTTCTTGCCGTTCTCGGCGAAGAACGCGCGCGCCTTCTGCAAGTTGTCGGTGGCGAGCTTCTGGTAGGCCGCGCGCGCCTGGGCGATCATCCTGGCCTCCATGTCCTGCAACACGCGCTGCATGGTCTGCGGCGGATATTCGGGTTTCCTGCGCGAATAGCCGTCCTGCACGCCGCGCATGACCGTCCCGAGATCGACGTCGGGCTGGCGCTGTTGCAGGTCGCGGCCCGCCGCGTAGCCGAGCGCATACGAAAGCTCGGCCCGGTCGGTGGCGGACGCGGCCGAGGTTTTCGGCGGTTGCGCCAGCAGCACGCCGGCCGGCAACAGCGCGCCCGCCGCAAGCACCAGCACGATGACGATCCTGCTCATGTCGGTTCCGAATCCCGCTTTTTGCAAAGAATGCCAAGGCGTTCCGTGGCGCCGCAGGCATTGCCAACTTTGAACGTCACCGGCCGCAAAGGTTCCCTTGTTTCAAGGGCTTTTACGATACTTCAGCTCCCCCGCCGCCACCCGCAACGCCAGCCGGTTTTCCGGCGGCGCCAAGGGACAGGTCGCATACGGCGTGAACGCGCACGGCGGGTTGTAGGCCTTGTTGAAGTCCAGCACGATCCTGCCGTCGCGCGGCATGTCAGCGTACAGGAACCGGGCCGCGCCGTAGGTTTCCTTGCCGGAGGTGGCGTCGGCGAAGATCAGGAACAGTTGCGTGTCGCCGGGCACCTCGATGACCGGATACAGCTCGAAACGCTGGCCTTCCCGTTCGAACACCGCCTTGCCGGGCGCGGGATAGTTTTCGATGGTGCCGATCACGGTGCCGGTCGCCAACTGGAACGGCGGGTCCAGCGGCTGCCATTCGGCGACGATCCGCCACGCGGGACCGACCGGAAAACGTTCGATGCCGGCGAACTGCGTGCGCGTCTCCGCTTCGCTGTCGCGCACGCGCAAGCCCTTGCGGCCGCCGCGGTCGATGGCGATGAAGTTGACGCTGCCGAACGCAACCGTGGTCGGCGCGGCGTGGCTGTCGTCCAGCAGCACGGCGTTCGTTGCGGGCTTGCCGTCGATCGTTGCACCGGAATCGTGGTCGAGCGAAATCGAAAGCGTGCCGTCTTCCGCCCACGTGATCGTGCCGAGATGCGCCGGCGCCTTGGCCAACACGATGTCGTTGTCCGCTGCGCTGCCGAGGCGGTTCGTACCCGGCTGCAGCCAGTCGAGGCCGACCAAGCTCAGCCAGCCGTCCGGCGCGGTCAGCCGCGCGATGCGCGCCTTGTGCCAGCGTTCGACTTCCTGCGCGTAGGTGTCGTCCTTATCCATCGCTCATCTTCCGCGCAAGAACAATTTGTCGAGTTCCGGAATGGAAAGCTGCGTCCACGTCGGCCGGCCGTGGTTGCATTGGCCGGAGCGTTCGGTCGCTTCCATTTCGCGCAGCAGCGCATTCATCTCGGGAATCGTCAGGCGCCGGTGCGCGCGCACCGAACCGTGGCAGGCCATCGTCGACAGCAACTCGTTCTGCAACTCTTCGAGCTTGCGCGAGTTGCCGTGCTCGGCGAGTTCGCCCAGCACGTCGCGCGCGAGCTGCGCCGCGTCGGCGCCATCTAGCATCGCGGGGATGCGGCGCACCGTCACCTGGCGCGGGCCGCTTCGATCGAGTTCCAGCCCGTAACCCGCCAGCGTTTCGGCGTACTCCTCGGCCGCCGCGGCCTCACGCTCGCTGACCGCGATCGCTTCCGGCACCAGCAGGTGTTGCGCGCGCACCTCGCGGGCATCGCGCGCGGCCTTCAACTTTTCATAGGTAACGCGCTCGTGCGCGGCGTGCATATCGACCAGCACCAGCCCGTGCGCGTTTTCGGCAAGGATGTAGATGCCCGCGAGCTGCGCCAGCGCGTAGCCGAGCGGCGGTGCTTCGCCGGCTTCGGTTTCCGGCAACGGAGCGGCGATGGCAGCCGGCGCACGTTCGCCCAGCAGCGCCGCGTAAGGGTCGGCCGGCGCTTCACGCACGCCGAGACCGAATTGGCGCGGTGGCGCGTAAACGTTGTACGCTGCACCCACCGCGTATGCGGGCATGGCATCTGCCGCAATAGCGTGCGATTCGCCCGCGCGCGTGCCCGCAACCGCATCGTGCAATGCATGGAACATGAAATCGTGGACCAGGCGCGCGTCGCGAAACCGCACTTCGCGCTTGGCCGGATGCACGTTGACATCCACCGCGGCGGGGTCGAGTTCCAGGAACAGCACGAACGCCGGATGACGGCCGTGGTACAGCACGTCTTCGTATGCCTGCCGCACCGCGTGCGCGACGCTCTTGTCGCGCACCAGGCGTCCATTGACGTGGAAGTATTGCTGGTCGGCCTGCGCGCGCGACGCCGTCGGCAAGCCGATCCAGCCGCGCAGCGACAAACCGGCCGCCGCGTGTTCGATGCGCAGGCAGTTTTGCGCGAAGGTTTCGCCGAGCAAATCACCCGCGCGTTGCAGTTGCGCGGATTCGTCCGTCGCGGGTTTCAGCATGCGCACCGGCCTGCCGTCGTGGATCAACCGGAATTCGACGTCGGGACGCGCCAGCGCCAGCGAACGCACCAGCTCGTCGATGTGGCCGAACTCGGTGCGCTCGGCGCGCAGGAACTTGCGCCGCGCCGGGACTGCGTGGAACAGGTCGCGCACCTCGATGGTGGTGCCGACCGGATGCGCGGCGGGTTGCGGCGCTCGCGTGCCCTGCGCGTCGATGCACATGGCGCGATCGTCGCCCGCGCGCCGCGACGTGATCGTCATCCGCGATACCGACGCGATCGATGCCAGTGCCTCGCCGCGAAAACCCATACTGGCGACGCGCGTCAGGTCATCGAACGTCGCGATCTTGCTGGTCGCGTGCGGCGCCAGCGCCAGCGGCAGTTCGTCGGCCGGGATGCCCGCGCCGTCGTCGCGCACGCGGATCAGGCGCATGCCGCCCTGCTCGACTTCGATGTCGATGCGATGCGCGCCCGCATCGAGGCTGTTCTCGGCCAGTTCCTTCACCACCGATGCAGGGCGTTCGATGACCTCGCCCGCGGCGATCTGGTTGACGAGTTCCGGCGGGAGCGGGCGGATGGACGGCATGACGCCCAAGCTTACTTGCTCGCGCCGTTGCCGCTCACGATCCTGTAGCACGGCACGTACTTGCTGCCCGGCAGTTTCATGCGCTGCTGCGCCACGAAGCTCTGCAGCAGCGTATCGAGTGCGCGCATGAATTCCGGGTCGCCGTGGATTTCGTACGGACCGTCCTTTTCGATCTGCCGCATGCCCTCTTCCTTGACGTTGCCCGCGACGATGCCGGAGAACGCGCGGCGCATGTCGGCGGCCAGCTCGTGCGGCGCGCGGCCGCGATGCAGGTCCAGCGCCGCCATCGCCGCGTGGGTCGGCTCGAAGTGCTGCTGGAACGGCAGGTCGATGTTCAATTCCCAGTTGAAGAAGAACGCGTCGTGCTGCTCGACCCGATGGTCGCGCACCACCTCGATGCCTTGCTGCATCGCGTGCGCCACCGCCACCGGATCCTCGACGATGATCTGGTAGCGCTTCGCCGCGGCGTCGCCCAGCACCAGACGCAGGAACTTGTCGATCTGCTCGAAATACTGCGCCGATTCCGCGGGCCCCGTGAACACCAGCGGGAACGGCACGTTCGCGTTGACCGGGTTCAACAGGATGCCGAGCAGGTACAGGATTTCTTCGCAGGTGCCGACGCCACCGGGAAACACGATGAAGCCGTGGCCGATGCGCACGAAAGCTTCGAGGCGCTTCTCGATGTCGGGCAGGATCACCAGGCTGTTGACGATCGGATTCGGCGATTCCGCGGCGATGATGCTGGGCTCGGTCAAACCGATGTAGCGGTTCTCGTAATGCCGCTGCTTCGCGTGCGCGATGGTCGCGCCTTTCATCGGCCCCTTCATCGCGCCCGGCCCGCAGCCGGTGCAGATGTCCATGCCGCGCAGGCCGAGCTGGTAGCCGACGGACTTGGTGTAGTCGTATTCCTCGCGCGAAATGGAATGGCCGCCCCAGCACACCACGAGGTTGGGGTCGAAACGCGCGCGCAGCACCCGCGCGTTGCGCAGGATGTCGAACACCGCGTGGGTGATGCCGCTGGAATCCTGGAGGTTGAACTCGCCGGATTCCAGCTTGGTCGACTCGTACACGATGTCGCGCATCACCGCGAACAGCAGTTCGTTGGTGCCGCGAATGATCTTGCCATCCACGAACGCCTGCGCCGGCGCATTCTTCAGATCCAGCTTCACGCCGCGGTCCTGCTGCAGCACCTGGATGTCGAAATCCGGATACTGGTCCAGCGTTGCGCGCGCGCTGTCCTGCACCGCACCCGAAGTCAGCACCGCCAACGCGCAGGAACGCAGCAGGTTGTGCAGGCCTGCGGACGACGCATCGCGCAGGCGCGCGATCTCGTCGCGCGACAGCACGTCCAGCGTGCCGGCCGGCACGATCTGCGCGTTGACCGTCGCGGGTCGCGTGGCGCGATTGACATCATTCATCGCACTAGCCTGCCTTCAAATACGCTTCGACGCCACCCAGGATCATCTGCGCCGCCAGCGCGATCAGCAGCATGCCCATCACGCGCTCCAGCGCCGCCAGCATGCTTTCGCCCAGCAGCTTGAACAGCCAGGTCGAGCCCAGCAGGATTGCCGCGGTGGCCAGCCACGCGATCAGCAGCGCCACGCCCCATTCGACTTCGCGGCCGGGCTGCGCGCTGGTCATCAGCAGCAGCGTCGCCATCGCGGAAGGACCTGCAACGCCGGGAATCGCCAACGGCACGATAAAGGGTTCGCCCTGCCCGACCGGTCCGAAGATGCCGCCGTCGCGCGGCGGAAACACCATCTTGATCGCGATCAGGAACAGCACCACGCCGCCGCCGATGCTGATGGCTTCCTGGCGCAACTGCATCACCGACAGCAGCTCGCGGCCGCCCAGCAGGAACGCGACCAGCACGCCCAGCGCGATCAGCAGTTCGCGGATCATCACCCAGCGGCGGCGCCTGGGCGGCACGTCCTTCAGCACCGCCAGGAAGAACGGCACATTGCCGGGCGCGTCGAGCACCAGGAACAGGGTGATGCACGCCGACACGATGGTCATCTGCTGGTGCATGGCTCAACCCTTGGCGTTGTCCGGCTCACGAAGGTCCAGCAGTTTGCCGCGCGCCGGTTTTGCCTGTGGCGACAACAGGTACAGCATCGCCCGCGCGGCGGCATCGGGCGTCGCGATCGTGGAAGGATCCTCGCCGGCCCACACGGTGCGGCGCAGCGCGGTACGCATCGGCGCCGGCAGCAGCGCGTGCACGCGCAATGGGGTCTCGTCGGTTTCCTCGTGCAGGATCGAGGCAAGCCCTTCCAGCCCGGCCTTGGCCACGCCGTACGCGCCCCAATGCGCGCTGCCCATCCGGCGCGGATCGTCCAGCACGAATACGACGGCGCTGTCCTCGCGCTTCAGCAGCAATGGCATGCACGCCTGCGTCAGCAGGAACGGCGCGGACAGGTCGACGTGCAGCGTGCTGATCCACTCCTCGGGCGACAGCATGCCGAGCGGCGTCAGCCCCTCGCATTTCACCGCCGCGTGCACCACGCCATCGAGCCGCCCGAGTTGGCGCTCGACCGATTCGGCGAAGGTCTGGTATTCCAGCGGCGTCGCGCCCTGCAGGTCCATCGGCTGCAGCACCGGCGGCGCGACATTCGGCAGCGCCGCGATTTCGTCGTATACGGGTTCCAGCGCGCGCGCCTTGCGGTCGGCCAGCAGCACCGTGGCGCCCGCCTCGGCACATGCGAGGGCCGACGCGCGGCCCAGGCCACCGGCGGCGCCGGTGATCAAAACCACCCGTCCCGCCAGCGAATCCGCGGCGGGCGTCCAACCCGCCGGCAGATGCGTGACGGGCAGGCTCATTGCGCGGTCGCTTGCTTCGCGGCTTCCGCGACCATGCGCTGCAGTTCGCCGGATTCGTACAGCTCCAGCGTGATGTCGCAACCGCCGATCAATTCACCGTTGATGTAGAGCTGCGGGAAGGTCGGCCAGTTGGAATAGCGCGGCAGGTTGGCGCGGATCTCGGGGTCTTCCAGCACGTTGACCGAGAAATACTCGGCGCCGGTGGCGGTGAGGGCCTGCGAAGTGCGCATGGAAAACCCGCACATCGGGAAATCGGGCGTTCCCTTCATGTACAGCACGATGGGGTGCTCGGCGAGCGTGTTCTTGATGCGTTCAATGACGTCCATGGGAGATCGGTCTAGAATGAAGGATGGTGTCGTGCCGAAGCTGCGCATTGTACCAGCGCGCCCTCCACGCATGCTGCCATTCCCCGGTTTCACGGTTTCCCCAAACTCCAAGGAGCACTCCATGGCGATCGAACTTCCCCCGCTTCCCTACGAACGCAGCGCGCTGGCGCCGCACATCTCCGAGGAGACCCTGGACTACCACTACGGCAAGCACCACAAGGCGTATGTCGACAATCTCAACAAGCAGATCGAGGGCACCGACTTCGCCGACATGAATCTCGAGGACATCGTCAAGAAGGCCACCGGCGGCATGTTCAACAACGCCGCGCAGGCGTGGAACCACACCTTCTACTGGAACTCGATGTCGCCCAAGGGCGGCGGCGATCCGTCCGGCAAGCTGGCCGATGCGATCAGCAAGGCGTTCGGCGACGTCGCCAAGTTCAAGGCCGAATTCGGCAAGATCGCGATGGGCACGTTCGGTTCCGGCTGGGCCTGGCTGGTGCAGCGCGCCGACGGTTCGCTCGGCCTGGTCTCGACGTCCAACGCGGGCACGCCGATCACCGGCAGCGATCGTCCGCTGCTGACCTGCGACGTGTGGGAACACGCGTACTACATCGACTACCGCAACGCGCGCGCCAAGTACGTCGAGTCGTACTGGAACCTCGTGAACTGGGATTTCGCGGCCAGCCAGATGGCCTAAGCTTCACACGAAAACCGCGCCGCTCGCGGCGCGGTTTTTACCGTGCGTTCTGTTTGTCCACGGACGCGGCCATCACCGCATCGGCCAGGCGCGCGGCCAGCGCCTGCACCTCGTCCGCATCCTCGCCTTCGATGGTGACGCGCACCAGCGGCTCGGTGCCCGACGGTCGCAGCACCACGCGCCCGCGGCCGCGCAGCACCTGCTGCACTTCGGCCAGCGTTTGCTGCACATCGGGCGTCGTGATCGCATTCTTCGCGCCCGCCACCTTCACGTTGCGCGTGATCTGCGGCAGCTTGGTGAATCCGGAACGCGCTTCGGACAGATCCTTGCCGGCCCGCGCCAACGCATCCAGCACCGCGAGCGCCGACACGATGCCGTCGCCGGTGCTGGCGCGGTCGAGGCAGAGGATGTGCCCGGAGGTTTCGCCTCCCAGCACGCCGCCGTGTTCCTTCAACTGCTGCAGCACGTAGCGGTCGCCGACGTTCGCGCGCAGGAAACGCACGCCCGCGCCGGTGAGCGCGCGTTCCAATCCGAAATTGCTCATCAATGTTCCGACCACCGGGCCGCGCAGGTTGCCTGCGGCCAGCCAGTCGTGCGCCAGCACGTACAACAGGTCGTCGCCGTCCACCAGTTCGCCGTTGCGATCGATCATCTGCACGCGATCGCCGTCGCCGTCGAAGGCGATGCCGAGGTCTGCGTGCTGCTCGATCACCGCGCCGCGCAAGGTGGCCGGATGGGTCGATCCGATTTCGCGGTTGATGTTGAAGCCGTCCGGTTCGCAACCGATCTTCGTCACGCGCGCACCCAGCGAAGCGAACACCTTGGGCGCAACCATGTAGGTGGCGCCGTGCGCGCAATCCAGCACGATGTGCATGCCGGACAAATCGGGCGGCGTCGCCAGCGTGCCGAGGCAGAACCGCGCGTAGCGCTCGACCGCGTCGTCGATTCGGCGCGCCTTGCCCAGCGATTCCGGCGCGACGGTGGTGAACGGCGCGTCGATTTCGCGTTCGATTTCGGACTCCAGCGCGTCGTCGAGTTTTTCGCCTTCGGCCGAGAAGAACTTGATGCCGTTGTCCTGGTACGGATTGTGCGAAGCGCTGATCACGATGCCGGCGCTGGCGCCCAGTTCGCGCGTCAGTTGCGCGACGCCCGGCGTCGGCAGCGGACCCAGCAGGCCGACATTCGCGCCCGCCGCGACCAGACCCGCTTCCAGCGCGGCTTCGAACATGTAGCCCGACACCCGCGTGTCCTTGCCGATCAGCACCAGCGGCCGCTTGCCGTCGCCCAGCACCACGCCTGCCGCGCGGCCCAGCTTCAGCATGAACTCCGCAGTGATCGGCCACTGCCCCACCACGCCGCGCACGCCGTCGGTGCCGAAATATTTGCGGGATTGGTGGCTAGGGACTGGGGATTGGGGCATGCACGATCAACCGTGATGTTCTGGCCGTCATTCCGGGGCCGTTCGCGGTATGCCGCGAACGGAACCCGGAATCCATTTTGATCTTGCTTTGTTGGATAAAAGCAAAATGGATTCCGGCTTTCGCCGGAATGACGGCAATCTTATCAGTCGTCACCAAACCGTTGCGAACCGAAGGGTTTCGGCGCGGCTTTCGATAGCGCATCACCCGCGTGCACCGCCTGCCACACGGCCAGCGCATCGCGCGTCGCGGCGACGTCGTGCACCCGCACGATCATCGCGCCGCGCTGCACCGCGATCAGCGCGGCAGCAGCAGAGCCGGCCGCGCGATCGACACCGTTCTTGCGGCCGGTCAGCGTGCCGATCATGGCCTTGCGCGAAACGCCCACGAACACGCCCGCGGCAAGATCGCGGAAGCGCTCGAGCGCGCGCAGCAGCGCGAGATTGTGTTCCAGCGTCTTGCCGAAGCCGAAACCCGGATCGACCAGCACGCGGCGCTTGTCGATGCCGGCCATCTCGCAAGCGAACACGCGTTCCGCAAGGAAGCGGTGCACTTCGCCGACCACGTCGTCGTAACGCGGATCGTCCTGCATCGTGCCGGGCTCGCCCTGCATGTGCATGAGGCACACCGGCGTTTTCAGTTCGGCGGCGGCGTCCAGCGCGCCTTCGCGGCGCAGCGCATGCACGTCGTTGATGAAGCCCGCGCCGGCTGCGACCGCCGCGCGCATCACTTCGGGTTTGGAGGTGTCGACGGAAATCGGCACCTCGACGCGCTTGGCCAGCGCCTCGATTACCGGCGCCACGCGCTCGGCTTCCGTCGCGGCCTCGACCGCGGTGGCGCCCGGCCGCGTGGATTCCGCACCGACGTCCAGCATGTCCGCGCCCTGTTCCACCATCGCCACGCCCCGCGCGACCGCAGCTTCGACATCGCCGCGCAGGCCGTCGCCTGAAAACGAATCGTCGGTGAGGTTGAGGATGCCGCAGATGCGCGGGCGGTCGAGCTTGAGCGCGCGGCCATTGCAATCCAGCGTGGGAACGGTGTCGAACATGGGTTGTTTCAGTTTCCGGAGGCTTCAAGACGGCTCATGATTTCACGATAGCGCGGCAAGCCGCGCAGGCTTTCCAGATCGGGGTCGTGTTCGATCCAGTCGCGGAAGCCGTGCCCGGCCGAGACCGCGCGATCGAGCAGATCGAGTGCCCGCTCGCTGTCGTCCATGTGCGTATAGGTGCATGCGGCGTTGTAGAGCGTGCCGAAATCGTCCGGCTGCAGCCGCAGCGCGGCCTCGATATTGCGGCGCGCACCCTCGACATCGCCCAGCCGCACCTGCATGCCCGCGGCAAGATACAGTGCGCGGCCGTTTTCCGGATCAGCCGCGATCTCGACCAGGGCCGACGGCAACGCAAGCCGGGTCAGCGCATCGCCGCGCGCGGGATCGTGCAGCGAATCGGCGGCATTGGCCGCCAGCGAGAGCGCCTGGAATTCATCGGGACGCACGCGATGCGCGGCCTCGAATTGCTCGATCGCGCGCGCATGGTCCCCGGTTGCGAAGCAGTGCCGCCCGAAGTAGTAGTGCGCTTCGTAAAGTTCGGGATCGAGGTCGATCGCGCGCTGGAACTCGGCAACCGCGCCTTCATTGTCTCCGGCCAGCGACAAGGTATTGGCGCGCGCGACGTGGGCCTCGGCGAGTTCCGGCGCCAGCTCCAGCGCGCGCTTCGCGGCCGCGAGCGCTTCGTCCAGCGCATCCTCGGGCTTGATGATGCGCCAGATCAGCAGTTGCGCCAGTGAGTCGGCGAGACCCGCGTGCGCCTGCGCGTAATCGGGATCGAGTTCGATGGCACGGCGGAACATCTGCGGCGCCTTGGTCCAGTTGTCGCTGCTCTTCAGCGACTGAATCTGCCGCCCGCGCAGATAGAACTCGTAGGCACGCATGTCGCGCGGCGCATGGCAGCTGCAATCCCGGTCGAGCTTCGCGGCACCCTTGAGCGAGACACGCAATGCGCGCGCGACATTGCGCGCGATTTCGCCCTGGATGACGAAGATGTCCTCGAGTTCGCGGTCGAAGTTCTCCGACCACAGGTGATAACCGTTGCCGGCATCGATCAACTGCGCGGTGACGCGCACGCGATCGCCGGCCTTGCGCACGCTGCCTTCCATGATCGCGGCGACATTCAACGCGCGGCCGATTTCGCGCACATCCGCCGTGTTCCCGCGAAAGCGGAACGACGAAGTGCGCGACGCCACGCGCAGGCCGCGGATCGACGCCAGCGCGTTGAGGATTTCCTCGGCAAGACCGTCGCAGAAATATGCCTGGTCATGCGCCTCGCTGAGATCGGCGAACGGCAGGATCGCGACCGACGCGTCCGGCGCCGGTTCCGCTGCGGCCGGCGCCTGCGGCAACGGCGCGGTGCGCTCGATGCCGTGCGCGCCGATGTCGTAAATCCACGCGAGCACGCAGGCCAGCACGAACCCGATCGCGAGCAGCACCAGCAGCAGCCGCATCGACCACGATGGCAGCCCGAGCGGTTCGAACACCGCGCTGCCGAGCTGGATCAGGATCCAGCCGGTCACCACGTAAACCGCGACCACGCGGAACACGCGCCGGCGGCGGAATTCGGCGAACGATTGCTTCAGTGATCCGATCCAGTCGCCCATGGTGGACGGCTCCACTTCCGTCCTGCACGCGTCTTCGCCGGAATCCTACACGCGCGAGCGCCCGATATGAGAAGGCCGCCTTGTGGCGGCCCTGCATTACTCACACCCGAAGCGGCTGTTGTGAAAAGTCAGGCCATGGATGGCCGAGGTGGTGTCCCGGGACCGAGAAACATTCCAGCCGCCGCGGCATTCGGCGATGCAGCGATCAGGGACGATCGCACACTAATGTTGACCGGCCGGATGGCTCGACGGCGCGGGCGCCACGCCCGGCGCGGGCGCGGGCTTGCCTCCGCCCATGCCGGTATTGCTGTCGCGTGGATGCCAGTCGCGCGGTGGGCCGGGTTCGCGGCCTTCCATGATCGCGGCGATCTGGTCCCGGTCGATGGTTTCGTACTGCAGCAGCGCTGCGGACATCGCGTGCAGCTTCTCGATGTCGTCGGTGAGGATCTGGCGCGCCTTGTTGTAGGCGGCGTCGATCACCTCGCGCACCGCCACGTCGATCTTGCGAGCGGTTTCGTCCGACACGTTCTTGTGCTGCGTGACCGAACGGCCGAGGAACACCTCGTCCTCTTCTTCCGAATACGTCATCGGGCCGAGCGCGGTCGACAAACCGTACTTGGTGACCATGTCGCGCGCGAGTTGCGTCGCACGCTGGATGTCGTTGGACGCGCCGGTGGTGACCTTCTCCGCACCGAAGATCAACTCCTCGGCGACGCGGCCGCCGAACAGGCTGGCCAATTTCGATTCCAGCGACAGCTTGCTGTGGCTGTAGCGGTCCTGCTCGGGCAGGAACATCGTGACGCCCAGCGCGCGGCCGCGCGGGATGATCGTGACCTTGTGCACCGGATCGTGGTCGGGCACCGACAGGCCGACGATCGCGTGGCCGGATTCGTGGTACGCGGTGAGCTTCTTCTCGTCCTCGCTCATGATCATGGAGCGCCGTTCGGAGCCCATCATGATCTTGTCCTTGGCGCGCTCGAAGAAATCCATGCGCACGTCGCGCGCGTTCTCGCGCGCCGCGAACAGCGCGGCCTCGTTCACGAGGTTGGCAAGATCAGCGCCCGAGAAACCCGGCGTGCCGCGCGCGATCACCATCGGATCGACGTCGGCCGAGACCGGCACCTTGCGCATGTGCACCTTCAGGATCTGCTCGCGGCCCTTCAAATCCGGCAGCGGCACCACGACCTGGCGGTCGAAACGGCCCGGGCGCAGCAGCGCGGGATCGAGCACGTCGGGGCGGTTGGTGGCGGCGATCACGATCACGCCTTCCGAGCCTTCGAAACCGTCCATCTCGACCAGCAACTGGTTCAGGGTCTGCTCGCGCTCGTCGTGCCCGCCGCCGAGGCCGGCGCCGCGATGGCGGCCGACCGCGTCGATCTCGTCGATGAAGATGATGCAAGGCGCGTGCTTCTTGGCCTGCTCGAACATGTCGCGCACGCGCGCGGCGCCGACGCCGACGAACATCTCGACGAAGTCGGAACCGGAGATCGAGAAGAACGGCACCTTGGCCTCGCCGGCAATGGCTTTGGCCAGCAGCGTCTTGCCGGTGCCGGGCGAGCCGACCATCAGCACGCCGCGCGGGATCTTGCCGCCCAGCTTGGTGAACTTGGACGGATCGCGCAGGAAGTCGACCAGTTCGGAAACCTCTTCCTTGGCTTCCTCGCAGCCGGCCACGTCATTGAAGGTGACCTTGATCTGGTCCTCGCCCTGCAGCTTGGCACGCGAACGTCCGAAGCTCATCGCCCCGCGTCCGCCCGCGCCCGCCTGCATCTGGCGCATGAACCAGATCAGGATCGCGATGAAGATGAGGATCGGGCCCCAATCCAGCAGCAAGCGCCACAACGAGAAGCCGTTGTCGCCCGGCTTCTGGGTGGTCTGGACGCGATGGGATTCCAGCAACGGCAGCAACGTCGTGTCATCGACCACCGGCACGACCGTGCGCAGCGAACTGCCGTCCTTGAGCTTGCCGGTCACCACAGTCGGCAGGTTCGCGCTCAGGGTGATCGAAGCGACGTTGTCGTTCTTCACCTGCGTCACGAACTCGGAATAGGACATCTGCTGCTCGCTGCCGGCGAGGCGCGGGCTGAGGCTCTGGTACACCAGCAGCACGATCACGGCCACGGCCACCCACAGCAGGCCCTGTTTGGCGAGCTCACTCATCGGAGGCTTCATGCGCGCGCACCTCGCTCGGCCACACGGGTGGTTGCAGCGTGGATCACGCTCGGTGAACGGGATTCGAACCAATTCATTGCTTGCCTTTCCATCCTGTCGCCAACGCGTAGACCTCGCGTGATCGGGCCCGCGATGCCTTGGGCTTGCGCAGTGTCACCCGCGCAAAGCCCGCACGCAAGTCGCGGACGTATTCGTCGAAGCCGCGGCCCTGAAAGAGTTTGACCAGCAAGGAACCTCCAGGTTTCAAGCACTTGGACGCGAATTCTGCTGCCAGTTCCACCAGATGCATCGCGCGCGCCTGATCCGCCACTTCGATACCACTGATATTGGGCGCCATGTCCGACAGCACAAGGTCCACGGACGTGCCGTCCAGCCTGGCCATCAGGGCATCGAGGACGGCGTCCTCGCGGAAATCGCCCTGGATGAATTCGACGCCGCCAATGCCTTGCATGGGCAGGATGTCCAGCGCGAACACGCGGCCGTTCTCGCCCAGCCGCTGGCGCACCAATTGCGACCAGCCGCCCGGCGCGGCCCCCAAGTCCACCACCACCATGCCGGGCGTCAGCAGCTTGTCGCGGTCGAGCAGTTCGTCCAGCTTGAACGCGGCGCGCGAGCGGAAGCCTTCGGCCTGCGCCCGCTTCACGAACTCGTCGCCGAAATGCTCCTTCAACCAGCGCGCGCTGCTTTTGCTTCTTGCCACGGAACGCTTTCCAGGACGCGATGCGCGCGCCCTTTCATGCACATGATACCCTGACAAGCCTTTCCGCCCGCCGTCCGGCCCGACGCATGCCGCTTACGTCTTCGCAAATCCGCTACCTGCGCGGCCTCGCGCATCCGCTGAAACCGGTGCTGCTGCTGGGCGGCAAGGGCGTGACCGCGGGCGTGCTGAAGGAACTGGAGCAGGCGCTGGACGACCACGAATTGATCAAGGTCCGCCTGGGCGGCGGCGACCGCAGCGAACGCGCGGCCGAACTCGGCAAGCTGGTCGAATCGAGCCGCGCCGAAACCGTGCAGACCATCGGCCACATCGCGGTGCTGTTCCGGCGCAACGACGAGAAGCCGCAAATCGCGCTGCCGAAGTGATCCACGTTGGAACTGAACCTCGAACGCCCGCGTGATTACCTGTTCGTGCGCCGAGCCGACGCGCGCTCGATCGTCGTTGTCGACCGTTCGTTCAACAAGAGCATCATCCTGACCCGTGACACGGTCATCGACGATTGGGGCGTCATAGACGTAGCCATCATGACGCCGGACCACGTCGAACCGATCGTCGCGCTGAAACCCGATGTGGTGCTGCTCGGCACCGGTGCGCGCCAACGGTTTCCCTCACAGGAAGTATTGGCGGCGTTCCTTCGGCGGGGCGTGGGCGTGGAAGTGATGGACAACGCCGCCGCGGCGCGCACCTGGGACATCCTGGCCGGCGAAGGCCGCAACGTTGTCGCGGCGTTTGTCGTCGGGGACGAAGCAAGTCAAGCTGCAACTTGATTCCTCTTCCTCTGTCACCTTCCGCAGGCAGGAGCGAGCCATGAGATGGTTTTTTCCTCTCCCGATCGTTCTGCTGGTCGCGTCGATCTACGCGCTCTGGATGGACAAGATTCCGCGCTGGTTGGGCGTGCTTGGAATCATCATTTCGCTCGCCGTCTTCGTCTGGGCGTGGCACGAAACCACGATCCTCTACAAGATGGCCGGTTTATGGAAATGACGGAACTGGCGACGCTCTAACGCCCCGGCAAATACCCCAGCGGATCGACCGGCTTGCCGTCCTTGCGGATTTCGAAGTGCAGCTCGACGCGAGGCGCACCCGACGCGCCCATCAGCGCGATTTCTTGTCCGGCGCTGACGTGATCGCCTTCCTTCACCAACCGCTTGCTGTTGTGGCCGTAAGCGGAAAGGAACGTGTCGTTGTGCTTGATGATGATCAGCTCGCCGTAGCCGATCAGGCCGTTGCCGCTGTACACCACCGTGCCCGCCGCCGCCGCGCGCACCGGGTCGCCCATGTTGCCCGCGATGTTGAGCCCGGCGCCATCGCCGCCGCCGCCGGCCTGGAAGCCGCCGATGACCTTGCCGCTCGCGGGCCACTGCCAACTGATGCCGCCAGCGTTGCGCGTCGCGCCTGATGGCGGGGTCGGCACCGCGGGTTGCGCGGCGGGAGGCGTGGTAACCGCGGCGGGGGGCGGCGCTGCCATTGCGGCCGGAGCAACCGATTCCGCGGGCGCCGCAACGGTCGATTCCGATTCCGCGGGCGCCACGCCGCTCCCGGTCATCGGCTGCGTGGTGACAGGACCGAATACGGGCGCGGAAGGCTGCGTGGTGGCGGGCGGCTGCGTCGCGGGCTGCGCGGGCGCCTGCGCAACGGGTGCCGGCGCAGCAGCGCCTGCGGCCACGGTTCCGGTGGACGAGGACTTCAACTTCAGCACCTGCCCCGGATGGATCACGTACGGCGGCGGAATGTCGTTGAGCGCGGCAAGCTGCCGCACGTCCATGCCATGCGCGAAGGCGATGCTGTACATGGTGTCGCCGCGCGCCACGGTGTAGCCGGACGCACCGACCGTTCCGTTGGCGTGTCCGCCTTCAGCGGCGTGCCCGCCAAGGCCATAGGTCTGCACGCCGCTGCTGCTTGCCACGGGCGGCGCTGCTGTCGTCGCGGGCGCGGGCGGACTGCTGCCGCCGAAGGAATAGTTGGCGACCGGCGCCGGGTTCGATGCGCATCCCGCCAGCAACGCGCAGGCTGCGAGCGCGGCGGACCATGGCTTCAATGGTTTCAGTGCAAACATGATGCGCGCAAGGATACCCGAGCCGCGGCGGCACGGTCACGCCGGCGCCGCCCGTGCGGAATGCCGGCGGGATTCACGCCGCGCGATCGCGAAAACGATCGGTCGCACCGATCAGTTCGTGCGTATTGCCCGGTTCGAAGGCGGAATGGCCCGCATCGGCGACGATGCGCAGGTCGGCTCCCGGCCATGCGCGGTGCAGGTCCCACGCGCTGCGGATCGGGCACACCACGTCGTAGCGGCCCTGCACGATCACCGCGGGAATGCCCTGCAGGCGGTGCGCATCGCGCAGAAGCTGGTCGTCGTGCTCGAAGAAACCACGATTGACGAAGTAATGGTTCTCGATGCCCGCGAACGCCAGCGCGAATTCGTCGCCGGCGCTCGCCGCAATGTAGCCGTCGTTCTGCAGCAGGAAACTCGTGGAGGCTTCCCACACCGACCAGGCGCGCGCGGCGGCGAGCCGCACCGCGGAATCACTGGAAGTGAGCCGCTTGTGGTAGGCCATGATCAAGTCGCCGTGTTCGTCCTCCGGAATCGCGGCGAGGTATTTTTCCCACGCGTCCGGATACAGCATGTCGCAGCCTTTCTGGTAGAACCATTCCAGTTCCGCGCGCCGCAGCATGAAGATGCCGCGCAGCACCAGTTCGGTCGCCCGTTGGGGATGCGTCTCCGCGTAAGCCAGCGCCAGCGTCGAACCCCACGAGCCGCCGAACACCTGCCAGCGCTCGATGCGCAGATGCTCGCGCAGGCGTTCGATGTCGGCGACCAGATCCCACGTGGTGTTCTCGCGCAATTCGGCGTGCGGCCTCGAGCGCCCACAACCGCGCTGGTCGAACAGCACGATCCGGTAGACCTTGGGATCGAAGAACCGCCGGCACTTGGCGTTGCAGCCCGCACCCGGGCCGCCGTGCAGGAACACCGCCGGCTTGCCGTGCGGGTTGCCGCACTGTTCGTAGTACAGCGTGTGCAGGTCCGACACCCGCAGCATGCCGCTGTCGAACGGCTCGATCTCGGGGTACAGGTCGCGGCGGTTGCCCGGCATATCCATTCGCGGCATTTCGCTGGATGACTGAATCCCGTTAGCCTAGCACCTCACTCGAGCGAACCGCCGGCCATGAAGACCTCGTTCCCGAAGAAGGACATCAAGATCGTGCTGCTGGAAGGCATCCATCCGAGCGCGGTGGAAGCCTTCCGGAATGCCGGCTACAGCCACATCGAGCAACACGAGAAAGCGCTGCCGCGCGCGGAACTGTTCGGCGCGATCACCGACGCGCACATCGTCGGGTTGCGTTCGCGCACGCAACTCGACGCCGAGGCGATCGCGCACACGCGGCGCCTGCTGGCGATCGGCTGCTTCTGCATCGGCACCAACCAGGTCGACCTGCGCGGCGCGCGCGAGCTTGGCGTGCCGGTGTTCAACGCGCCGTACTCGAACACGCGCAGCGTCGCGGAACTGGTGATCGCCGAAGCGATCCTGCTGATGCGGCGGGTGCCGGAACGCAACGCCGAGTGCCATCGCGGCGGCTGGGCGAAATCGGCGGATGGCTGCTTCGAAGTGCGCGGCAAGACGCTCGGCATCGTCGGCTACGGCCACATCGGCACCCAGGTCGGCGTGCTGGCCGAATCGCTGGGGATGCACGTGCTGTTCCACGATGTCGAAGCCAAGCTGGCGCTCGGCAATGCGCAACCGGCGCGCGACCTCGATGACCTGCTCACGCGTTCCGACCTCGTCACGCTGCACGTGCCGCAGACCCGCGAGACCGCGGGCATGATCGGCAAGGATGAAATCGCACGCATGCGCCGCGGCGCGATGCTGATCAACGCCTCGCGCGGCAACGTGGTGGACATCGATGCCTTGGCCGCGGCCTTGCGCGACAAGCACCTCGCAGGCGCGGCGGTGGACGTGTTCCCGAAGGAACCCAAGGGCCGCGACGAGGAATTCGTCTCGCCGCTGCGCGACTTCGACAACGTGCTGCTGACCCCGCACGTCGGCGGCAGCACCCAGGAAGCGCAGCTCAACATCGGCACCGAAGTCGCATCCAAGCTGGTGCGCTACAGCGACAACGGCTCGACGCTCTCCGCGGTCAACTTTCCCGAGGTCAACCTGCCCGAACACCAGGGCAGCCGCCGCCTGCTGCACATCCACCACAACGTGCCGGGCGTGCTTTCACGCATCAACGAAGTGTTCTCGGCCGGCGGCGTCAACATCAACGGCCAGCACCTGCAGACCGAAGGCGACCTCGGCTATGTCGTGATCGACGTGTCGGCGCCGAAGGCGCAGGCGGATTCCCTGCGCGAACAGCTCGCGGCGATCCCCGGCACCGTGCGCACGCGCTTGCTGTACTGAAGCCTGCCGGCGCCGGGCCGTGGCAAGCGGCCCACCGCCCTCCGTTGCACTCCGCCGATCCAGCCCGGCATTGCGAAGCGCGGGTCGTGCGGCCGGCTTGACGCGCATAATCAGTCAAACTACTTTATAGTCCACATCCTTTACCAATTGGCAAAGCCATGCCGGACCCGATCCCCTGGTACGCAGAAGTCCATGTGCCCGCGTTGCTGCGGCACGCACGCCATGCGTACGGCGCAGCCATGCGCAAGGCGCTGGAGGCTGCCGGGTGCGGGGATATCCCCGCCAACGGGCTGTATGTCATCGGCGGGCTGGCGCTGGAACGCAAGGAAGTGCCGCTGGCCGCCCTTATCAGGGATCTACGCATTTCCAAGCAAGCCGCGGGTCAACTGGTCGATGCCCTGGTCGCGCGCGGTTACCTGGAACGCAATGTCGACCCCGAGGATCGCCGCCGGCTGGTCGTGACCCTGACACGGCGCGGCCGCAAAGCCGCCGCAACGCTGGCGGCAGCGCGCGAATCCATCGATGCCGAACTTGAGGAACGCATCGGCGAACGCGCGGTGGGCGTGCTGCGCAGAGGACTTGCGGCACTCATCGAGATCGACCATCGCCGCAACGCGGAAGGAGCATCGCCATGAACCTTGCAACGCTGGAAATGAAAGCCTTCGTGCCCGCGCGGGATTTTGTGCGCTCGAAAGCGTTCTATGCGAAGCTGGGTTTCGACATCCCATGGTCTTCGGACGATCTGGCGTACGTCCATTACGGCGACACCAGTTTCCTGTTGCAGGCGTTTTATGTCCCCGAACACGCGAGCAACTTCATGATGCACCTGCTGGTCGAGGACGTGGACGACTGGCACGCGCACGTGCTCGCATCCGGCGTCGTGGAGGAATTCGGCGTGCGCGTCGACGAACCGCGCGATCGGCCGTGGCGCATCCGGGATTTTCCGCTGTTCGACCCCACCGGCGTGCTGTGGCGCATCGGAACGAACATCGGAGAGCCGGCATAGCGGCGACGCGATTCGAATCCCAGTCGCCGACCCTTGCGGTCAACAACCATTGACCTATGGCTTGCGGGATTTTCCGAGTTGTCGACCCGTGGCAATGAACTCGACACCGGCGAGGCCGCGAATCAGCAAGCGGCGGATGCCTCGCGTCTTCTGCGAAGCCGCCGCCTCCAAGCGTTTCCACGAAGCGGCTGTTGTGGAAAGTCAGCACAGGGATGTGCGTTCTGGACCCACTGGTCGCAAAGCGCCAAGGTTCGCCACCGCCTGAGTCGAAGCGGCGATCATGGACGATCGCAAGAAGATGGTCGGGGCGGCGGGATGACTCGCGCCATCCTGGCGCTCGCCCTGCGGGCCATCGGCTGCGCCGATGTTCGCTCCGCCATCCCTGGCTCCGCAGTCGAACCGGCGCCTTCTGCGAAGCCGCCGCTTCTCATTCCCACCTCAGCCAATAACAAAAACGGGCCACGAGGGCCCGATTTTTGTTATTGGTCGGGGCGGCGGGATTCGAACCCACGACCCCCTGCCCCCCAGGCAGATGCGCTACCAGGCTGCGCTACGCCCCGACCGAACGCGCATGATAACCGATCACGCGATGCGGCAGTTCGGCTCAAACCTTGCGGATCGGATCACGCAGCAGTTGCAGCAGTTGTTCGAGCTCGAGCCGCATCTGGTGCACGATCTGCTGCGAGATGCTGGCCTCCATTCGGCCCTGCTGGCCTTCCAGGCGCGCGCGCGCACCGGTGATGGTGAAACCCTGATCGTACAGCAGCGCGCGGATCTGGCGGATCATCAGCACGTCGTGGCGCTGGTAATAGCGCCGGTTGCCGCGACGCTTGACCGGGTTCAGGGCGGGAAATTCCTGCTCCCAGTAACGCAGCACGTGCGGCTTGACCGCGCACAGCTCGCTGACCTCGCCAATGGTGAAGTACCGTTTGGCGGGGATGGCGGGGAGCTCGTTATTGTTGCCCTGGTCCAGCATGGTTCTCGACCCTCAGTTTCAGCTTCTGGCCCGGACGGAACGTCACCACCCGTCGCGCGGAAATCGGAATCTCCTCGCCGGTCTTCGGATTTCGTCCGGGCCGCTGATTCTTGTTGCGCAAGTCAAAGTTGCCGAAACCGGAAAGCTTGACCTGCTCCCCCCGTTCGAGTGCCTCGCGCAACACCTCGAAAAAGGCGTCCACACATTCCCTGGCTTCACGCTTGTTGAGGCCCACGTCGAGAAACAGGCGCTCGGCCATTTCTGCCTTGGTCAGCGTCATGTTCAACCTCTCAGCCTTGCCCCAAATTCGCTTTCCAGCAGCTTGACCGTTTCGGCCACGCTGCGGTCGGCGTCCTGATCCGTAAGCGTGCGTGAACTGTCCTGCAAAATCAAGCCGATGGCAAGACTCTTTCGACCCATGCTCAAGCCCGGGCCGCGAAAACAGTCGAACAGTACCGGCTCGTTCACCATTGTTGGCAAGCCTGAACGGATCGCGCGCGCGATCTGCGCCCATTCCACGGCCTCGTCCACTTCGATCGCGATGTCGCGGCGGATCGAGGGGAAATGCGGCAATGGATGCGCCTGCGGAATCAACCGCTTGCGCAGCGACTCGAGCCTCACTTCGAACACATGCGTTTCGGGGATGTCGAACTGCCGCTGCAAAGCAGGATGCAGCGCGCCCACCACACCGACCGCAATGCCGTCGCGCAGCACCCGCGCGCTGCGTCCCGGATGCAGCCACGGCGGCAGGCCGGCCGCATCGAACGACCATGCCTGCGGTGTGCCGGAAAGTTCGATCAGCGCTTCGAGATCGCCTTTGATGTCGAAGAAATCCAACGCGCGTTTCGCCTCGCCCCATTGTTCGGCGCGCGCGCTGCCGCACGCGACCGCGGCCAGCCTCGTGGTTTCGAGTGGCGCGGCATCATCCGCGACGCTGCGCTCGAACACCACGCCGCTTTCGAACAGGCGCACCCGCGTCTGCTGGCGATTGCGATTGCGCTTCAGTGCCTCGACGAGACCGGGCAGCAGCGAGGTGCGCATCATCGCGAGATCCGCCGAGAGCGGATTGGCCAGCGGAATCGCCCGCGCATCGAGCTGCCAGCTTTCCAGCAGGCGCGGGTCGACGAAGGCGTAACACACGGCCTCCTGGTAGTCGCGCGCCGCGAGTGCAGCATTCAACGCCGGCAACGCCAGTTCGGATTCGTCGTCGCGCGGCGCGGGCGGCACGCCGGCCGGCAGCCGTGCGGGAATCGCATCGTAGCCGTGGATGCGTGCGACCTCCTCGATCAGGTCTTCCTCGCGCTCGATGTCGAAACGGCGCGACGGCGGCGTGACGCGCCAGCCCTCGGCCTGTGTCGCGACATGCATGCCGAGCGCAACAAGGATACGTTCGATTTCCGCGTCTTCAATGGTGATGCCCAGTACGCGCGCGATGCGCGCACGACGCAACGTCGCCGCCGCGCGACGCGGCAGGTGCTCGGGCGTTGCAGCCTCGATGACTTCGCCGGCTTGGCCGCCCGCGATCCCGATCAGCAGCGCCGTCGCACGTTCGATCGCCGCGCGCGGCAGCTCCGGATCGACGCCGCGCTCGTAGCGGTGCGCTGCATCCGTCGCCAGGCCCAGCTTGCGCGCGCGGCCCATGATCGCGTCGGGACCGAAATGCGCGGCTTCGAGGAACACGTCGCGCGTGCCGTCGGTGACGCGCGAGTCGAAGCCGCCCATCACGCCGGCGGCAGCCAGTGGTTTGGTCTCGCCGGCGATCACCAGGAACGACGGATCGAGCTTCGCTTCGCTGCCGTCCAGCAGCTTCAGGCTTTCACCGTCGTGCGCGCGCCGCACCACAACTGCGCCGTCGAGTTTCGCTTCGTCGAACGCGTGCATGGGCTGGCCGGTTTCCAGCATCACGTAGTTGGCGACGTCGACCACCGCATTGATCGGTTTGACGCCCGCCGCGCGCAGCCGCTGCGCCATCCACACCGGCGTTGGCGCGGCCATGTCGATGCCGCGCACTGCGCGGCCGAGATAGCGCGGGCAATCCGCGCCGGCTTCGAGACGAATCTCGCGCGGCGCGGCGATCGCGGCTTGCACCGGCGGCGCCACGAAAGGCTTCGCGCGGGAACCGAATTCGGCCGCGACTTCGTCGGCCAATCCGACCATGCCGAGGCAATCGCCACGGTTGGGCGTGAGTTCGACTTCAATCGATGTATCGGGCAGCCCGAGATACTCAGCCAGCGGTTTGCCGACCGGCGCATCGGCGGACAATTCCATCAGACCCGACGCATCGGCATCGATGCCAAGTTCCTTGGCCGAACACAGCATGCCCTGCGATTCGACGCCACGCAGCTTCGCCGCCTTGATCGTGATGCCGTTCGGCAATGTCGCGCCGATCGTCGCCAGCGGCGCGAGCAGTCCCGCACGCGCATTGGGTGCGCCGCACACGATCTGCACCTCGTCCTTGCCGGTATCGACGCGGCACACGCGCAACTTGTCGGCATCCGGGTGCGGTTCGCACGCGACGATGCGCGCCACGATCACGCCGTCCAGCGCGCCGCCAATCGCTTCCACGGACGCCACTTCCAGCCCGCTCATGGTCAGGCGTTTCGCCAGCGCGGCGCTGTCGGCGCGGATGTCGACCAGTGAGCGAAGCCAGTTTTCCGAAAACTTCATTCGTGCGAGCCTTTATGCGAACTGCGCGAGAAAACGCACGTCGTTCTCGAAGAACGCACGCAGGTCGGTGACGCCGTAGCGCAGCATTGCGAGGCGCTCGACGCCCATGCCGAACGCGAAGCCGGTGTAACGCTCGGGATCGATGCCGCAGTTCTCCAGCACGTTGGGATGCACCATTCCGCAGCCGAGCACTTCCAGCCAGCGTTCGCTGCCGTCCTCTCGATCCCAGCGGATGATCACGTCGGCGCCGGGTTCGACGAACGGAAAGAACGTCGGCTTGAACATCATCTCGAAGTCGCGTCCGAAGAACACGCGCAGGAATTCGGCCAGCGTGCCCTTCAGGTCGGCCATGGTCGAGGTTTCGTCGACCAACAGGCCTTCGACCTGGTGGAACATCGGCGAGTGGGTCTGGTCGGAGTCGCTGCGATAGACCTTGCCCGGCGCGATGATGCGGATCGGAGGCTGCACGCCTTTCATCGCGCGGATCTGCACCGGCGAGGTGTGCGTGCGCAGCAGGCGTCCGTCGCCAAAGTAGAACGTGTCGTGCATCGCGCGCGCCGGATGGTGCGCGGGGAAGTTCAGCGCCTCGAAGTTGTGCCAGTCGTCCTCGATCTCGGGGCCTTCGGCGACCGAATAGCCGAGCTGCGCGAAGATCGCCTCGATGCGCTCGCGGGTGCGGGTCAACGGATGGATGGTGCCGCGCGCGCCGTCGCGGCCGGGTTGGGTGACGTCGATGCGCTCCGACGCGAGGCGCTGTTCCAGCACCGCGCGCTCGAGTGTTTCCTTGCGCGCCGCGATCGCCTCGAACAGTTTTTCCTTGGCCACGTTGACTTCGGCGCCGCGCACCTTGCGCTCGTCCGGCGACAACTTGCCGAGCGTCTTCAGTTCCGCGGTGATCGCACCGTTCTTGCCGAGCAGCGCGACGCGTTGCGCTTCCAGCGCGTCCAGCGTCGCGGCCGCGGCGATCGCGGCCAGCGCCTCATCGGTGCGTTGCGTCAACGTGTCCATCGCAGCCCCATACAAAAGAAAAGCGGGAAGAAGGCAAGGCCTTCTCCCCGCTCGCTTGCATCATAACGTCCGGCGCGAACGCCGGAATGCTTCAAGCAGCCAGGCTGGCCTTGGCCTTCTCGGCGATCGCGCCAAACGCCGCGATGTCGTGCACGGCGAGGTCCGCCAGTACCTTGCGATCGATGGTGATGCCGGCCTTGCCGAGGCCGTCGATCAGGCGGCTGTAGGACAGGCCGAACTGGCGCGCGGCCGCGTTGATGCGCACGATCCACAACGCGCGGAACTGGCGCTTCTTCTGCTTGCGGCCGATGTAGGCGTACTGCTGGGCCTTGGTGACGGCCTGCTTGGCTACGCGATAGACCTTGCGGCGGGCGTTGTAATAGCCCTTCGCGGCCTTGAGGGTTTTCTTGTGACGCGCACGCGCGGTGACGCCACGCTTGACTCGTGCCATGGTCGTCTCTCCTTACGCGTAGGGCAGCATGCGGCTGACACGCTTGGTGTCGCAGTCGCGAATCTGGTTGGGGGCGCGCAGGCCGCGTTTGCGCTTGGTCGACTTCTTGGTGAGGATGTGCGACTTGAACGCGTGACCGGCCTTGAACTTGCCGGAAGCGGTCTTGCGGAACCGCTTGGCGGCGGCCCGGTTGGTCTTGATCTTTGGCATATGCCACTCCGTTTTGGTTTTCGTGACTGGCCCGGGCGGTGATCTTTGCAATCACGCTTTCCATCCATGCCCTTGCCGGCTTGTTGTGCGAACGGATCATCCGAACGCTTGCCGCCGCCGCTCCGCGGTGGCGGTCTTCTCCCTCTCCCCCAAGTGAAACTTGGGGGAGAGGGTTGGGGTGAGGGGGTTGGCGCTTCGCACTTGCCGGAACATTCCGGCGTTACGAGGCATCTGACCCCTCACCCTTTGCCCTCTCCCCCAAACGATAAAACCGTTTGGGGGAGAGGGGAACTATTGGTGCCTTGCGGTACCGCTCTGCTCAAACCCTTCAATAACCGACGAGCGCGAGGCACGTTCAACTTATTTCTTTTTGGGGGAAATCATCATGGTCATCTGGCGCCCTTCCATGCGCGGGAACTGATCGACGACACCGAACTCCGTGATGTCGTTCTGGATGCGATGGGCCAGCTCCATCCCGAGCTCCTGGTGCCGCATTTCGCGGCCACGGAAGCGGATGTTCACCTTGACCTTGTCGCCTTCCTCGATGAACCGCTGCAGGTTGCGCAGCTTGATGTTGTAGTCGCCGACGTCCGTGGTCGGGCGGAACTTCAATTCCTTGATCTCGATCTGCTTGGATTTCTTGCGCTGCGCGGCAGCCTTCTTCTGCTGCTCGAACTTGAACTTGCCGAAATCCATGATCCGGCAAACGGGCGGCTCGGCGGTCGGCTGGATTTCGACCAGATCCAGGCCCGCATCCTCGGCCATCGCCAGTGCCTCGTCGCGTTCGAGGACCCCAACCTGCTCGCCATCGGCGCCGATGACCCGCACGCGCGGGACCCGGATTTCGTTGTTGCGCCGATTGCCTTTGTTTTCGGTAGCGATACCGTCTTCTCCTGCTCAAGTTCGCCAGCGATGCCTGGCGCGCATTCCGTCAGTGCGGGCCAACTTCAGCCTGCAAACGCTCGACGAAGGCCGGCAGCGACATGCTGCCCAGGTCTTCCCCCGAACGTGTACGCACGGAAATGGCGCCCTTCTCCTTCTCGCGATCGCCGATCACGAGGAGCCAAGGCACCTTTTGCAACGTATGCTCGCGGATTTTATAGCCGATTTTCTCGTTGCGCAAATCGGCCTGGGCCCGGAAACCCGCCTCGTTCAGGCTGGCGGCCACCTGCCGGGCGTAATCGGCCTGGGCGTCGGTGATGTTCAGGACCACGGCCTGGACCGGCGCGAGCCAGGTCGGGAAGTTGCCGGCGTGGTGCTCGATCAGGATGCCGATGAAGCGTTCCATCGACCCGACGATGGCCCGGTGCAGCATCACCGGCACGTGGCGCTGGGAATCCTCGCCGACGTATTCGGCGCCCAGCCGGCCCGGCATCGAGAAATCGACCTGCATGGTGCCGAGCTGCCAGTCGCGGCCGATCGCATCGCGCAGGTGGTATTCGATCTTGGGACCGTAGAAGGCGCCCTCGCCCGGCAGCTCCGTCCATTCCGCGCCGGCCTTGCGAAGCGCCGCGCGCAGGGCCTCCTCGGACTTGTCCCAGATCGCGTCGTCGCCGATGCGCGCGTCGGGGCGCAGCGCCAGCATCAGTTCCACGTCCTTGAAGCCGAAGTCTTCGTACACCTTCAGTGCCTGCTTGTGGAATTCCACCACTTCGGATTCGATCTGGTCTTCGGTGCAGAAGACGTGGCCGTCGTCCTGGGTGAAGTTGCGCACACGCAACAGGCCGTGCAGCGCGCCCGACGGCTCGTTGCGGGTGCAGCCGCCGAACTCGCCGATGCGGATCGGCAGGTCGCGGTAACTGTGCAGGCCCTGTTTGAAAATCTGCACGTGGCCCGGGCAGTTCATGGGTTTCACCGCGTAGGTGCGCTTTTCCGATTCGGTGAAGAACATGTTGTCCTTGTAGTTGTCCCAATGGCCCGACTTCTTCCACAGCGACACATCGAGGATCGACGGACAGCGCACTTCGTCGTAACCGGAATCCCGATAGACCTTGCGCATGTACTGCTCGACCTGCTGCCACAGCGTCCAGCCCTTGGGGTGCCAGAACGCCATGCCCGGCGCCTCTTCCTGCATGTGGAACAGGTCGAGCTGCTTGCCGAGCTTGCGGTGGTCGCGCTTTTCGGCTTCCTCGATGCGCGTGAGGTAGGCCTTCAGATCCTTGTCGTTCAACCACGCGGTGCCGTAGATGCGCGACAGCATCGCGTTGTCGGAATCGCCGCGCCAGTATGCGCCCGCGGTCTTCATCAGCTTGAACGCCTTCAGCCGCCCGGTATCCGGCACGTGCGGTCCGCGGCACAAATCCGTGAACTCGCCCTGCGAATACAGCGACAGTTCCTCGTTCGACGGGATCGATTCGATGATCTCCGCCTTGTAGTCCTCGCCGATCTCGCGGAAGAACTTCACCGCCTCGTCGCGCGATTTCACGCTGCGCGACAACGGCAGCGATTCCTTCGCGATCTTCTGCATCTCGGCTTCGATCGCGGGCAGGTCTTCCGGTTTGAACGGTTCGCCTTTGGGCGCGAAGTCGTAATAGAAGCCGTCCTCGATCACCGGCCCGATCGTCACCTGCGTGCCGGGATACAGCCGCTGCACGGCTTGCGCCAGAAGATGCGCGGTCGAGTGGCGGATGACATCCAAAGCCTCGGGCGATTTCTCGGTGACGATCTCGACGCGCGCGTCGTGGTCGACGGTGCGCGAAAGATCCACCAGCTTGCCGTCGATCTTGCCGGCCAGCGCGGCCTTGGCGAGTCCGGCGCCGATCGACGCGGCCACGTCGCGCACGCTGGGCGGCGCGTCGAAGGATTTGGTGCTGTTGTCGGGGAGCGTGATCGTGATCATGGCGGTGGAAAACGAAGGCTAAGGTTTTGCTCGTCATTCCGGCGCAGGCCGGAATCCAGTGACTTCAGATGCCTTGGACCCCGGTCTGCGCCGGGGTGACGAAGAATGAGATCAAACCGCAGACATAAAAAAGGACGCGCGAGGCGTCCTTGCGGAGCCACGCAGGATTCGGATCAGAAGGTCGTAGTTGCCATGTCGCACACTCGGCCGGCGTTTCCGCGGGCCACCCTTTCGACGAGGCTGCAAAGTTAGTGCAGGCCCGGCGCCGCGTCAACGCGACGCCCGAAATCCGCGGGGGCACCGTGGCGCCCCCGCGGATCGGCTTCCTATTTTCCCGGCCCCTTCGCGCGCCCGGCCTTCACCTGGTCAGCGGTGATCAACTTGCCCTGGTTGCCCCACGAGGAACGCTCGTGGTTGATGATGTCGGCGATGTCGGCATCACTGAGCGATGGACCGAACGGCGGCATCGCGCTCGGATAGGTGGTGCCGTTGATGGCCTCGCCGTGCAAGCCATGCAGCACCACGTCGATCTGCTTGGCCGGATCGGGGTTCAGCACGGCCGGATTGTCCTTCAGTGGCGGGAATGCGCCGGGAAGCCCCGTGCCGGTCGCCTGATGGCAGGCCGAGCAATTGGTGGTGTACAGCGAGGCACCATGTGCGGGATCGAACTTGTACGCACCGGCCGGCGCGGAGGCATTCGGCGGCGCACCGATCGGCGGTGCCACGGTGGTCGCAACGGCCGGGGTCTGCATCGCGGCGATCGGCGGTTTCTCCGCCGAGATCGCGGCGGCATCGCCCACCTGCAGCACGCCCTGCGCGCCGATGATCGCGTGCGCCATGTCGTGATCGACGAACACGTAGTTGCCGGGCTGGTCGAGCGTGATGTCGAAGATCGCACCCGCGCCGGGCCCGACGCTGTACGTGGAGACACCGTTGATGGCCTGGGCCGCGTCGCCGCCGGGATAAACCTTGTCGAAGATTCCGCCGATCACGTGGAACGACGACCACAGGTCGGGGCCGGCATTGACGAAGTAGATGCGCACCAGCTTGCCGGGCGTCGCCGTCAGCGGATGATCCTTGTACTGGAAGGCGATGCCGTTGAACACCACTTCGTCGGGCCGCTCGTCCTTCATTTTCTGGAAATCCGGACCCATCAACTTGCCGGAGATCTGCTGCGTGTACCACTCGCTCTGCACGATCACGTAGCTTTCCGCGGCCGGTGGCAGCGGCGTGGCCGGGTCGACGATGATCGCGCCGTACATGCCGTTGCCGATGTGCAACAACACCGGCGGCGTACCGCAGTGGTAAAGGAACGCGCCCGGCACCTTGGCGACAAACGAATAGGTCATCTTCTCGCCGGGCTTGAGTTCCGCGTAATGCAGGTTCGGCGGCGTGATCGCGGAATGGAAATCCAGCGAGTGCTCCATCGTGCCGTGGTTGGTGAACGTCACGTTGACGGTCTGTCCCTGGCGGACATGGATCACCGGTCCCGGCACGCTCTTGCCGAAGGTCCAGGCCTGGTATTCGACGCCGCTGGCGATCGAGACCGAGGCATCGGTCGCATCGACATTCACGTCGACGCTGCCGCCCGGTTGCAGCGGCGGCAGGCGCGCATCCCGCGCCTGTTGCACCGGCGTCGTCGATGCGAGCGACAACGGCGACACCGCAGCAGCGGCGGCGGTGGGCGTAGGCGGCTTCACGTGCAGGCTGCTGTGCAAACCCGCCACCAGGAAGAACACCAGCACCGCGATGCCGAACAGCACCGGCCCCTGCACGCGCCACGAAACCGGATGCACCGTCGCCGGCAAGGTGTCGCTGCGCCATTCCGAAACGCTGCGCCAGTTCGGCCATGCCTTTTCGATGTAAAAGTCGAGGCTGTACGGACTCGGGCCCGAGCGGCTGTTGATCACCATCAGCGCGATGAACACCAGCACGTAAACGATGCCCGACCCCATGTTGGTGGCGCCCACCGTGTACGGCCCACCGAAGCCTTCGGCAGTGCTCCACACCAGCAGGCTGAACAACGCGCCCAGCAGGTACACGGTCTTGCGCGCGAACCCGAGCACCAGCGCCAGTGCCAGCGCTGTCTCGATGATGCGCGTGAGCCACACGAACAGATCGGCGTGCGGCGTGACCAGCGCGATCCAGAAGTTGAACCACCACGCCGACCACGCCGGCTGGCCCTGCGCGGCGTTGTGCAGGTAACCGACGTAGTGGACTGCGAATCCCGACGTCCAGGTGAACGCTGCATTCGCGACCCAGATCAGGCCGAAGGCGACGCGCAACGCGGTTCGCGTCATCGCCGGCCACGCTTCGGAAAACGGCTCACGGACTTGCACGTGGGACATGGAAGGCTCTCCTTGGGTCGGTCCACGGTTGGTGTGCAGAGGGTGATCGGTTCAATCCCCGCGTCCGGCAACACCACGGCGTTTCATGCCGCCGCGGCGACGCCTGCGCAGGCGTCAATATGTTAGGCGTCCGGTGAAGGCCTCGTCATGTCCGGACGCATTGAGTGCCAACGCGGATCACGCTATAGTGCGCGGCTCGCGCAAGCGCGGGCAGTTAGCTCAGCGGTAGAGCACTACCTTGACATGGTAGGGGTCACAGGTTCGATCCCTGTACTGCCCACCAAAATCCGGTTCCGTGATTTTGGCTCGATCCGCTCCGGACGCTTTTCACCCTGCGAAACAGGAGTGTTCGATGCCTTTGGTCACTGTCACGGTTCAAAGGCCCAAGACCGCCGAATTCAAGGACAAGGTCCTGTCCGCGGTGCACGATGCGCTGGTGGCATCGGGTGTTCCGGCCGCCGACAGGTTCCAGCGCGTACTCGAGCTTGACGCGTCCGATTTCCGCTTCGATCCCAGCTATCCGGATCTGACTTCGCGCCGCGACGAAAACTTCGTGCTCATCGAAATCCTGTTTTCGGTGGGCCGCAGCGTCAAGGTGAAGAAGCAGATCGTCGCGTGCATCGTCGACAAACTGTCGTCGCTGGGTTTCGATCCCGAACGCGTCATGGTTTGTTTCAGCGAAACCCGCTGGGAGAACTGGTCGTTCGGCGGCGGCCGCTTCCTGCACGCCTAGCCGGCACGCGCGTCCAGCAGCTTGCCCGGATTCATGATGCCCTGCGGATCGAGCGTGGCCTTGATCCTGCGCATCAGCGCCATTTCGACCGGATCCTTGTAGCGCGGCAGCACGTCGCGCTTGAGCTGTCCGATGCCGTGTTCGGCGCTGATCGAGCCGCCGGCGGCGTGCACGCGGTCGTGCACCAGCGCGTACACGTCGTCCTGGCGCACGAGCAACTTCTCTTCCGTCCAACCCTCGCCACGCGCGACGTTGTAATGCAGATTCCCGTCGCCGAGGTGCCCGAAGATCACGTTGCGGATGCCGGGGAACGCGGCCTGCAACGCCGCGTTGGTGCCGCGCACGAACTCCGCCATCCGCGACACCGGAATCGACACGTCGTGCTTGATGCTCTTGCCGGTTTCCTTCTCCGCCATCGGGATGCTTTCGCGCAGGTGCCACAACGCGTGGCTTTGCGCGAGCGATCCGGCGATCACCGCATCCTGCACCAGACCGGCTTCGATGGTCTCGCCGACCACGACTTCGAAACGTTCGCGCGCGTGCGCTTCGGATTCGCTGTCCGACACTTCCATCAGCACGTACCACGGCAACTCTGCGGAAGGCCCGTCGAACGGCAGGCGCTGTTGCGGAAAACACTTCGCGACCAGTTGCAGGCAATCGCCGGCCATCAGTTCGAAGCCGGTCAGCGATGCGCCAAGCCCGGATCGCGCGCGATTCAACACCGCGACCGCCGCCTCGATCGATTCCGCCGCCAGCAAAGCGGTGCAGCGTGCCGCAGGCAGCGGATACAACTTCAGCGTGGCCGCGGTGATGACGCCCAGCGTGCCCTCGCTGCCGATGAAAAGATCGCGCAGGTCATAACCGGTGTTGTCCTTGCGCAGCCCGCGCAGGCCGTGCCAGATGTCGCCCTGCGCGGTCACCACTTCCAGACCCAGCGCCAGCTCGCGCGTGTTGCCGTAGCGCAGAACCTGCGTGCCGCCCGCATTGGTCGCGAGGTTGCCGCCGATGGTGCAGCTGCCTTCGGCGGCAAGGCTCAACGGAAACAAACGCCCCGCGTCGCGCGCGGCCTGCTGCACCGCCTGCAGCACGCAACCGGCTTCGACTTCCATGGTGTCGTTGTCGGTGTCGATGCCGCGGATGCGATTCACCCGTTGCAGCGACAGGATCACCGCGCGGCCCGAACCATCGGGCGTCGCGCCGCCACACAGGCCGGTATTGCCGCCCTGCGGAACGATCGGAATGTTCGCCTGCGCGCAAACGCGCACCACCGCCGCGACTTCTTCGGTCGAACCCGGCCGCACCACGGCGAGTGCGCGGCCGCGGTAACGCTCGCGCCAATCGGTTTCATACGCCTGCGCGTCCGCGCCGGTCAACACCTGCGCCGCGCCGACCGCCGCGCGCAATGCTTCCAGATGATCCATGGGCCCGGGTCCGTGCGGCAGGAATCAGAATCGCCAGTGTAATCGCGGCACTCAGGAATCCAGCGCCGCGGCGCCGGACGCGGTCGCGCCTTCCGGTTCGCGCACGCGCAACACGCACAGTCCGGCGACCACCAGGCTGGCGCCGCCCAGCACCAGCGCATACATCGGTTGGCCGCGGAAGAACCATTTCAACAACACGCCCAGCACGCTCGCGGCCAGTAATTGCGGGATCACGATGAAGAAATTGAAGATGCCCATGTACACGCCCATCTTCGCGGCGGGCAGGTTGTCCGACAGCAACGCGTAGGGCAGCGACAGGATCGACGCCCACGCGAAACCCACACCAACCATCGACAGCAGCAGCCAGCGTGGATCGCGGATCAGCGCGAACGAAATCAACCCTGCGCCGCCCAAAGCCACGTTCACGAGATGACTGACGCGCAGGCCCCACGCGCGCGCCATCCACGGAATCACGATGGCCGCGAGCGCGGCGAACCCGTTGTACGCGGCGAACAGCACGCCGACCCAGTTGGCGCCCGCGTTGTACGCGGCCGAGTGCGGATCGGTGGCGCCGAACTGCACCTGCGTCACCGCGGGCGTGGTGTAGATCCACATCGCGAACAATGCGAACCACGAAAAGAACTGCACCCACGCGAGCCGCCGCATCGCTTCCGGCATGCCGTACAGGTCGGCCATCACCTGGTGCAGCGTGCCGCCGCCGCGCGCGATAGACAGCCACGCGAACAGCAACCCCGCGGCGATCAGCATGCCCGCCAGCAGGTACAGGTCGCGCATAAGCGAAAAACGCAGGATCGCGATCAGCAGCAGTCCGCCGGCCGCACCCAGCAGCAGGCCGGGACGCCAAGCACGGCGCATGTCCGCAGGTGCGGCTTTCGCCACGGGATCTTCGAATGCGTGCAGCATTTCCGGCGGGTACTCGCGCGTGGTCACGATGGTCCACAACACCGAACCCAGCAGCACCACGCCCCCGGCGTAGAACGCGTATTTCACGGTGTCGGGGATTGTGCCTGCGGGCGCTGTGTTCGCCACGCCGGCATGCGCCAGCAGGTACGGCAGCATCGACGCCACCACCGCGCCGATGCCGATGAAGAAACTCTGCATCGCGTAACCTTTCGCGCGCTGATGTGTCGGCAACTGGTCGCCGACGAAGGCGCGGAACGGTTCCATCGCGATGTTGAACGACGCATCCATCACCCACAGCAGGCCCGCCGCGATCCACAGCAGCGGCGCGTCCGGCATCGCGAACAGCGCCAGCGTCGCCAGCACCGCGCCGATCAGGAAATACGGACGGCGCCGCCCGAGCCGGCCCCAGGTGCGATCCGACCAGTGGCCGATCAGCGGCTGCACGATCAAGCCGGTCAGCGGCGCGGCGATCCACAGCGCCGGAATCTCGGCCACGTCGGCACCCAGCGTCTGGAATATCCGGCTGACGTTGGCGTTCTGCAGCGCGAAGCCGAACTGGATGCCGAGGAACCCGAAACACAAGTTCCAGATTTGCCAGAACGAAAGCGCGGGCTTCCGGTTCATGGCTCGGGCGTCTGGGCTGCCATCGGCGCGATGTGCAACGCACCGATCTTCGCATCGTTCAACGGGCCTGCGCTGCCGCCCGCGCCGCCGGTGTAGTGCGCGAAATTCGCGAGGTCGCTCATGTTGAAGCCCTGTTGCAGCGCGAACATGCAGCGTGCGCCGGTCTTCGCATGGAACGTCGCGAAGGTGGACCGTTGTTCGCCGACGCTGTGCGGCATCACGATGGGAACGATCTGTTCCGGGCTGCCCGTACAGGTGATCGCGAGGCGTTTCACGGCGGCGGTGACGCCGGTGTTGATGGGGCCGTGGTGGTTCGCGTAATCGAGCCAGATGCGGTAGCGGGCAGCATGCGCAGCTTCCCATGTGCGCGGCCACGCGCCAGTCACTTGCGATTCGTCGCCCATGCATGTTTCAACGCTTGGCAGCGATTCGATCCCCTTGCCGAGTTGCGTGACGCGCAGGCAACGGTGGATCGAGTTCTCTACTCCGTTCGCGCTGAGCGTAGCCTGCGCAGCAAGCGAAGTCGAAGCGCCCGAAGTTGCCCTTCGACTTCGCGCCTTCGGCGCTACGCTCAGGGCGAACGGTGTGGGTGGCAAGGTCCAGGCGTTGTCCGGATCGCCGAAGCGCTTGCCGTCCACGTAAAGCACATTGCGACCGCTGTCCGCCTCTACGCGCCATTGATCGCCGTAACGCGAAACGCGCGGTGCGGCCAGCGTCGCCGGTGCGTACAGCGGTGCGTCGGTGCGCAGCGGCAGCATCGGCACCGTGATCGCTTTCAATGTGACGACCGTGTTGCTGCCATCGTGCTCGATTCGGCCCGCGACCAGCAGATTGCCGTCGACATGTTGCGGACGCTTCAGCGTGATCGTCCTATCGGCCAAATGCAGCGTGATCGCGTTGCGCTCGCCGAACAGCATCGGCACCAGCGATGCCGGCAGTTTGGGTTCGACCGTGCCGTCTTCGGTCAAACCGAACACACCTTCGGTGACCATGTCGAGATAACCCGCCACCGACCACAACTGGCGCGGCGAATCGACCACCGGACCACTGAGCTTGCCGTCGTCGACGTGCGTCGATTGCGTGAGCAGCGCATAGTTCTCCATGTTGGAACCGGCCAGCGCCGCGCCGCGCATGATCGATTCGATTTCGAACGCGATCAACGTGGGATCGTCGACCTTGCGTGCGGCGCGCAGCGCGTAGGCGCTGACGAACGGCCAGATCGCGCGGTTGTGGTAGATCGGCTGGTCGGCGCGCTCGGGCCAGATCACCGGGCTGCCCGCCGGCCACGCCGGATAGTGCACCAGCGACGAGCGTGCGCGCTCGGCATCCGCCACGCCACTGGTGATCGTCAGCGACAGGCCCAGCAGGTCGTAGGCTTCCACCGGCAAGCCGTCGCCGCCGATGTAGCTCATGTACATGCCGCGGTCGGCGCGCCAGAAATGCGCGTTGATCGCCGTCTTCAGTGCATCGGCCTGCGCCGCATATTGCTTCGCACGATCGTCACCGCGTTGCATCGCCATGCGCGCGGCCAGCCGCAGCGCTTCGTAATGCAGCACGTTGGTGGACAGCGCGAACGATTGCCCGATGAACACCACGTTGTCCTTCGTCCACTCGGGATAGGTCTGCTCGCGCCAGTCGAGGAACGAGGTCTCGCCGCGATACAGGCCCATGCGCGCATCGAACGCGTACTCGCGATCCTGCGCCAGCGTGTCGTTCAACGCCTGCCACACCTTGTCCGCGAACACCTTGTCATCCAGCAGATGGCGCGCGCCGAGGAACCACACCACACGATCGGTGCTGATCGGCCAGCTGCCGCCTGAGCCGGTGTCCTGCATGGGGAAAAGACCCTGCGGCACGTCCTTCGCGCGCACGCCCGACAGCTTGAACAACAAGCCGTTGCGGGAACGCGCCGCATCGAAGCGCCACAAACCCAAATCGACCGAATAGGAGAGGTCGCGCGTCCACACGTACGGCCATTTCTCGCCGGTCTCGAAGCAATGGCACGCAATTGGCTGGCCGTGGTCGAACGCGCCGTCGCGGATCGCGCTGACCGAATCCTGTTTCAGGTCATCCTGCGCCATCGCGAACAGGCCGTCGAACAACGGGCTGGCCGTACTCACGCTCCACGCGGCGGCGGGAATGTCACGCTCGCCGAACGGGCCGTGCAATACGTAATCACCGTTGCCAGCGGACCGCATCTCGGCCGTACGACCCCGCCATTCGATGTGGCCGCGCCACAAAGAGCCGGGCGTCGCAGCCAAACCGAAGCCTGTGATCGCGGTCAACGTGAATATCAGGCCAAGGCTCGTCGGGTGACGCATCAGGCAGCCTCCTTGCCTTGGTTGACATGCATACATTCGTATGTATGATGCGGATGATGGAATTCACGTGGAACGCGCGCAAACGCGCGACCAACCTGAGAAAGCACGGTCTGGACTTCGCTGATGCGCCGCGTGTATTTGAAGGTCCAACCATGACCTTCGAAGATTCGGGCGATTACGGCGAGCAGCGCTTTAACACCACGGGATTCCTGGATGCGGTCATCGTGACCATTTGCCATACCGAGTCCGAAGACCGCATTCATGTCATTTCCATGCGCAAGGCAGAACACCATGAAATCGAAACGCTCTTCCGCCAACTCTGACACACCGCGTCTGCGGGTTGGCTTGCGCGACGTCAGCCGCGCGGAATTCGCGCAGGCGGTGCGCGAACGTCTGGGCAAACAACGGGTCTCCATCATGCTGGACGAAGAGGTGATTGCGTTTTTCAAAGCCAAGGCCGGCGAACGTGGATACCAAACCCTCATCAATCGCACCTTGCACGACGCGATGCACGAAGACCGCATGGAGGCCGTCATGCGCCGCATGATCCGCGAGGAATTGCGCAGTTTGCGCGCAAGCGCGTGAATGCTCCGGCGCCGCCCACTCATTTCAGCGTCACGTCGCGCGCCACGCCGGCATCGAGCTTGAGCAAAGTGAACGCGCCGTAGCGATCGTGCCCCGTGATCCAACCCTGATCGCTGGCCGCTTCGGGCGCCGCGGGCGTCGCGTAGTGGGTGAGCTCAGCGCTTTGGGCACGAACGCTTGCAGCGGCGATGCCATGCACTTTCACCAGCCAATGGCGCAGCGCAGGTTTGTAGCTGCCGGTTGGCACAGCGGTCCGGAACGTCACCTCGTCGCCCTTGCGTTGCACGGAAAGGCGCTGCGCGAAATACACGCCCTTCTCGTATGCGTACGTTTCGCCATCGTCATCGTAATAATCGAACTGCGTCTCTTGATCGGACGGAAACACCTGCACCGTCACGGTCGTGACCGGATGCTGACCCACGTAATCCATCACCGGCTGCGTCGGAATGATCGCGCCGTCGCGGATGAACAGCGGAATGTCACGCCAGGTTTTCGCATCGACCGGAACATAGATCGTCTGTCCGCCTGCATACGTCTTGCCGCTGAACCAGTTGGTCCACCTGCCGGCCGGTAGATAGATGCGCTTCGACGTCTGTCCTTGTTCGACCACCGGCGACACCAGCAGCCATTGCCCGAACAGCCACGCGTCGGAATCGTCGCGCACGTTCGGATCGTCCGGCCAATCGAACATCAGCGGACGCACCAGACCGACGCCGTGCGCGTGATCCGCATGCTGGTAAGCGTAGATGTAGGGAATGAGCGAATAGCGCAGGCGGATCGCCGCCGTCGCCGCGGCTTCCGCCACCGGCCCGTAAATCCACGGCTGGCGTTTCTCGTTGAAGTTGCCGTGCACGCGGAAGATCGGCGTGAACGCGCCGAACTCGATCCAGCGCGCGTAGTTCTCGTCGGACGGATGGCCGTTGAAGCCGCCGCCGTCCATGCCCCACTTCGCTTCGCCGACGGCGATCGCGCTCAGCATCCGCGCGCGCTGCGCGGCCATGCTGGCAAAGCCGGTGTCGATGTCGCCCGACCACATGCCGTAGGCGTAACGCTGCGCGCCCAGCCAGAAGGCGCGGTTGATCGACCACACGCGCTGGTCGCTCGCCGCGCGCTGCGCGTCGTACAGTGCGCGCTGCATGTTGAGGAACTGCGTGTCGGACGTTGGCGTGCCGTCCTTGCCGTACACGTCGGCCTCGTCGTTCCACCAGCCAGCGATGCCGTGGTCGAAACCGTACTTGATCGCAAGCTCGCCGAACCAGCGCCGCGCCGCCGGCTTGTCGAAATCGACATCCTTCGCCATCTTGTGCGAGAAGTATTCCGGATACGCCTGCTCGCCCGGAATCCACAAATCGTGCACGGTCGCGTAATCGCCTTCGGCGGTGCCGAGCAGCAGGCGCGGCTTCATGATGCCGGTTATGCGCACGCCTTCTGCCGCGAGCCTCTTCGCGAGCTTGCCGCTGGCGCCGTCGGGAAACTTCTCGGGATTCCAGCGAAACTCGCCGTAGTCACCCTGCCCCCACGCCTTCCAGTCGAAATCGAGCGTGAAGTTGTCGAGCGGGATGTGCTTGGCGCGGTAGGTCTTGACGATGTCCAGCAATTCCTTCTGGTCGATGCCCCACTGGCTGTTGGTGAAACCCATCGCCCATTTCGGGAACAGCGGCGCGGGTCCGCTGAGCTTCGACAGCTCTGCGAACAATTCCTTCGGCGTGCCGACCAGGATGTAGTAGTCGGCGTCGGGCCGATTGAAATCATCGACCGTGATTCGCCCGCCCGCGAGATCGACATCCGCGCCGTTGCAATCGACCAGCACGCCGTAACCTTTGGTGCTCCACACGAACGGCGCACCGGCGTGGCCCTGCTTGCCGGCCTGCGCGACCTGCTTGCCGCTGCGCAGCAGTCCCGTCACCGGCTTGTTCGCCTCGAAGCCACCGATGCCGTACAGCGCGTCGCCCGCGGCATGTTCGAGGACGATTCGTTCGCTCGACAAGCCCATCAGGTCGGTTTGGCGCAGCAACACGTTGCCTTGTGCGTCGCTGACCGTCAGCGTGGCGTCTTTCGGATTCCAGTCGACGACCATTCGGTCCGAACGCAGCGTGACCGCGTTGCCTTGGCGCGAAACGTCCGGCTTGAAAGCCGTGGCCGGTGCGGGCTGCGGATCGATCACGAGATCCGGCGGCGTCGTGTGGCCCATTGGCACGTAATGCACGTGCAGCACGCTGGGCGCGACCATCTGCACCGTGGTGGTCGCGTCGTCCTGGGCAAGGGCGAAGCCTTGCGCGCCGACGCTGCGCAATTCCAGCGTGACGGAGGCGTGGACTGCCGCGGAGACACCGGCCAGCCACAGCAGCATGAATGCAAATGTGCGCAGTTTTGCGGTCATCAATGTTTGTCCTTCGCTTCGAAGCGGAGCCAAAATTTTTTTCGTCATTCCGGGTTCCGTCCGCAATTTATTGCGGACGGAACCCGGAACCCAGCGTCTTTGCTTTCGACAGCAAAGTCACTGGGTCCCGGATCGCCGCTGCGCGGAGTCCGGGATGACGACAAAAAATAACGCAGTACTGCACAAGAGCTGAGCGGCCGTTCACTGCAGCACCGCGCTGCCGTACGGCGGCAGTTGCAACCGGCCACCGGTGATCGCGGTGTCCGCGCGGCTGTGTTCGAGCAGCGTATGGAAACGTTGCGCGGGCAGCGCGACCGTTTGCGGTTTGCCGGAAAGATTGTGCAGCACCAGCACGTCGCCGCGCGGATCGTCGAGTTCCCACGCCGCGACCTGCCGGTTGCCGTCGCGCCAGTCGCGCGGCACGCCGTCGCGCAGCGCGGGAATGTCGCGCCGCCAGCCGATCAGCATCCGGTACCAGCCGAGCAGCGAAGTGGGATTCCTGTTCTCGGCATCGACGGAAACATTCGGACCGTCGCCCGCGCTCCAGCCTTCCCACGTGGTTTCGCCGGGCCCCTTGCCGGCGCGATACCAGCGCATCGGCTCGCGCAGGTGCGGGTCGGGCTTTTGCCCGCGCATCCCGAGTTCCTCGCCGTAATAGATGAAGGGATGGCCCGGCAACGTCAGCAGCATCGCGGCTGCCACGCGCATGTGGTCGGGATTGCCGTCGAGCTGGCTCATCACGCGTTCGGTGTCGTGGTTGGACAAGAGCGGAGCGTCGTCAAAACGGCCGCGGCCGGCGGCGCGGTAATCATCGCCGATGCGCTGCAAGGTCGCGCCAAGATCGCGATCGGTTTCGGCCCTTGCACTTTCGATCAGGCGCGTCGCGAGCGGAAAATCGAACGTCGCATCCACCGCATTCATCCACGGCGCGAGCTGATCGGGATATTGCTGCCACACCTCGCCCACCACCCACACGTGCGGATCGACCGCATCGATGCCGCGATGGAATTCGCGCCACCAATCGAGATTCCTTTGCAGCACCGACGCATCATTCCAGTCGGTTTCAAGGTTGAGATAGACGTGCTGCGCAGCATCGAGGCGAAAACCGTCCACGCCCTGCTTCAGCCAGAACTTGCCGACGTCGATCATTTCCCTGCGCACGGCGGGATCGTCGTAGTTCAGGTCGGGCATCTCGTCGGTGAACACGCCGAGATAGCTTTGGCCACCCGGCAGCGCGTGCCACGCGAAACCACCGGTCGCGCTGATCGCCTTCAGATCGGTGGCAGGCGTCGCCCACGAATACCAGCCGTGATACTTGCTGTGCGGATCGTGCGCGGCCTTGAACCAGGGCGCCCGGTTGCTGGTGTGGTTGGCGACGAGATCCATGATGACCTTGATGCCGCGCTTGTGCGCCTCGCGCAGCAGCCGCTGGAAGTCGGCCAGCGTGCCGTATTGCGGATTGATCGCGAAGTAATCGGTGACGTCGTAGCCGTGATAACTCGGCGACGGATTGATCGGCATCAGCCAGATGCCGCTGATGCCCAGCCGTTGCAGGTAATCGAGCTTGGCGGTGACGCCGTTCAAGTCGCCGATGCCGTCGCCATTGGTGTCGTACCAGCTGCGCACGAAGATTTCGTAGTACACGCCGGATGGCGAAGCCTTGGTGCCGGCACCGGATCGCGCGGGTGATGTCGCCAGTCCGGCAGGCATCCAGGCCAGCAGGATCAGCAGCGCCGCGATGCAGAACCCGCGTTTCCTCACGATGCGCTCCGTGCAACTTCGTGCATCGGCTTTGCAGGCGCGCAGGTTCTCGCGACGAAATCGTCGTGCGCGGGCAAGCGCTCGACCGCGCGGTTGACCAGGGTGCGGATGTCGGACAAGAACGCTTTCAATTTCGATTCCTCCAGTTCGTCGGCCAGCGGGTGGTAGTGCGCCGGTTCGATCCGCTGCCCCAGCATCACCTGCAGCCAGCCGGTTTCGGCGAACAGCTCGTCGGCGTCGCGGAAGATCAACCCGGTGCGATGGAACAGATCGATGCGTCGCGCGAGTTCCTCCGGCACTTCCATCGCCGCGCACTGCCGCCAGAACGGCGTGTCGTCGCGCTCGGTGGCCTTATAGTGCAGGATCAGGAAATCGCGCACACGCTCGTATTCGAAGCGCGCCTGGCGGTTGTATTGGTCGACCAGCAGCGGATCGCAATGCCGATCGGGGAACATCCCGAGGAAGCGCGCGATGCCCGATTGCACGAGGTGGATGCTGGTCGACTCCAGCGGCTCCATGAAACCGGCCGCCAGGCCCAGCGCGAGGCAGTTGCGGTTCCACTGCAGCTTGCGCATCCCGGTGACGAAGCGCAGCGGCCGTGGATCTTCCAGCGGCTCGCCTTCCAGGTTCGCCAGCAGTTGCGCCGCGGCTTCGTCGTCGCTGATGAAGCGGCTGCTGTAAACGTGGCCATTGCCGGTGCGGTGTTGCAGCGCGATCCGCCACTGCCAGCCGGCCGTGCGCGCGAAGGCCTGCGTGTACGGCCGCATCGGCGTGGCGCGCGGACTCGCCACCGCGAGCGCGCGGTCACACGGCAGCCAGTGCTGCCAGTTCTCGTAGCCGGTCTTCAGCGCGCCTTCGATCAGCAGCCCGCGGAAGCCCGAGCAGTCAACGAAGAAATCGCCTGCAACGCTTTCGCCACTTTCAAGCCGCAGCGATTCGATGAAGCCATCCTCGCCGCGCAGCTTCACCTCGACGACCTTGCCTTCGATGCGCTTCACCGCGCCTTCCGGAATGCGCCCGCGCAAATACTGCGCATAGCGCGCGGCATCGAACTGGTAGGCGTAGCGGATGCCGCCGATCGGGCTGTTGCCGATCTTGTCCAGCGGCGCGAACTTGTTCGCCGCCGCCGCCATCGCGTTCAAGGAATGCGCCCACAGCGAATGCGCGTCGCCCTGCGCACGGCTGCGCAGCCAGTAGTGGTGGAACGGCAACAAGCCCAGCGGCAAGCCGATGTCACCGAACGCGTGGATATACGAATCGCCGAGACGTCCCCAATCATTGAGCTGCACGCCCAGCTTGTACGTGCCGTGGGTGAAGCGCATCAGCTCGGCCTCGTCGATGCCGAGGAACGCGTTGATGTGCAGGATCTGCGGGATCGTCGCCTCGCCCACGCCGACGGTGCCGATCTCGGCCGATTCGATCAGCTGGATTTCGCGCCGCGGCCCGAACGCGCGCGCCAGCAGCGCGGCCGCCATCCAGCCGGCGGTGCCGCCGCCCACGATCACCACGCGCCGGATCGCGGAGTCGTTCATGCGGTGAGCATACGCCCAGGACGCGCGCGATCAACCTTCGGCACAGTGAAACGGCGGCGACACGGCTTCGTTGCCGCAATCAACGAAGCGCGCGCCGCCGCCATGCCTCAGAAGAACTTGTACGACACGCCGACTTCGAAGCGGCGGCCGTATTCCTCCCACGTCAGCACCTGCCGCGGATCGTTGTTCTGGTAGGTGATGAAGCGCTGGTTGGTGAGGTTCGATCCCTGCAGCAAGAAGGTCAGGCCCTTCATGCGGCCATCCGGAATCGTGTAGCTGACCTGCGCGTCATAGATGCTGCCGCCCTTGATGGTCTGCAGGATGCGCGTGGCGCTGATCCCCTGCACTTCGCCGAGGAAGCTGGTGCGGTAGCTGTCGCTGACGCGCGCCTCGAAGCCGTCGTGCTGGTAGTAGATCGTGCCGTTGGCCACCCACTTCGAGAGGCCGGGCACCGTGATCGCCTGCGGATTGCCCGCGTACACGACCGAACTGTTGGTGTAGTCACCGGTGAGGATGAAACCGAAATCTTCCAGCACCGGCACCGAGGTGACGGCCTTGAACGGCAGGTTGATCGTGCCCTGCACGCCCTTCACGCTGCCATGGCCGTCGTTGGTCGGGCCCGACACGATGCCGTAGGTGGTTCCCAGGTCCTTCTGCTGGTCAGCGTTCAGGAACGCACCGACGAACGGCGCGAAGTTGTACAGGAACGCCGCGCTTGGATTGATGAAATCCGTCAGCTTCAGGTAATAGCCGGACACCGCCATGTAGCCCTGGTTCTGCGCGAAGTAGTGCTCGAGGCTGATGTTGAAGTTGGTGGACATCGTCGGCAGCAGTTCCGGGTTGCCGCCGTTCGCGCTGAAGTACGAGGTGTTGGGATCGGTCGAACCGAGGTGCGTGATGTTGCCGCTGATCGCGAGGCTCGCGCTCATCTGGTCCATGCGCGGCCGCGCCAGCACGCGCGCGGCGCCGACGCGCAGGTCGGTGCTGGGCGTGAACTGGAACACCAGGTTCGCGCTGGGCAGCCAGCGGGTGTATTTGGTGCCGCCCGAAACCGGCACCAGCGTCACCACCGAGGAACCGGTCGAGCTGGTGCCCGCGGCGACGCGCTGGCCCTGCGACGATTCGTTGGTATGCGCGACCTGCATGCCGAGGTTGCCGCGCACCGGCACGTTGCCCAGCGAGGTGTCGATGTCGAACTGCACGAACGGCGTGGTGTCGAGCTCGCGCACCTTCCAGTTCGGCGGCACGCCGATCGACGACAGCGCGGTCGGGAACAGGTCGTAGGTGCCGTTGGCGAGAAAATCGAGCGGGTTGTAAACCACCTGCTGGCCGATGCCCATCCACGCCAGCGGACTGCCGATCGAATAGGACGGGATCGGCGCGGTCTGTGCGCCGTTCGGGAAGGCCGCTGTCGGCGGCAGCACGATGAAATCCTGGTCGATGTTGTAATTCTTGTTGCGGGTGGCGCGGTCGACGCCGAACTGCACGTCCGAAAACGGCCCGCCCATGAATTCGTGCTCGACGCTGAGGCGCAGCCGCGCAAGGTAATCGTTGGTGTGCGGCGCGTTGATGAAGCCCGCCTGCACCACCGGCGGATTGTTGCCGCTGCCCCAGCCCTGCGGATCGGTGAGCACCAGGCCCTGCGTGTAATTCTGCGTGGGGTCGACGTACAGCAGGCCGCTGCCGGCTTCCTCGAACGCCAGCGTGTCGGTCGGGCCGGATTTGTCGTAGCCGAAGCCCGTGTAGCTTTCCAGCAGGATGTCGCGGCGGTCCGCGCGCGAATAGCTGGCGTCCAGGTCCGCGGACCAGTCTTCGTTGAAACGCAGCTTGTTGTTCCAGCCGATGTTCCAGACCTTGGCGCGGGTCTGGTTGTAGTCGTTGCGCACCACCGGCGAGACGTTGCTGTACACGCCGCTTTGCACGAAGCCGTTCTGCACGTTGCCCGGCGCAAGCACGACGCCGGAGCCCCAGAACAACGGCAGCTCCGCGCCCTTGGCCTGCTGGGTTTCGCGGAAGTTGTCCCAGGTGAGGTCGAGCGTGCTGGTGAAGTTTTCGCTGGGCTTGTACTGCAGCGTCGTCAGCAGGCCGGTGCGCTTCAACTGATCCGAGATGCCGTAGTTCTTCGAACCGCCGACCACCAGGTCGCCGTTCGCGTCGTTCGGGTAACCCCACGGCGCCTGGTGTTCGATCTGCGCGGGATTCGATTCGAGGTCCACGCCCAGCGTCACGCCGAAGGTGTGGTCGGCGAACTGGTTGACGTACACGCCGTTCACCGAATAACCGTGGTCGCTGACGCCGGGGCCGGGCGACAGCGTGGAAAGGCTGTCCCACACATAGTGCGCGTTGACCGCGGCCACCGGGCCGGGCTGTTCCAGCGGACGGATCGTGCGCATGTCGACGGTGCCCGACAGGCCCTGCCCGATCAGGCTGGCGCTGGGCGACATGTACACGACGACGCTGTTGAACCAGCTCGACGGGTACTGGTCGTATTGCACGTCGCGGTTGTTCGAGGTGCTGACCTGCTCCCGGCCGTTCACCAGCGCGGTCGAGAAATCGGGGCCGAGGCCGTGGATCGTGACGACCTGCGGGCGGCCGCTGAGCGTCTGCACGGCAAGGCCCGGCAAACGCCCGAGCGTGTCGGCGATGCTGGTGCCGGGCAGCTTGCCGATCTGCTCGGCCGAAACCGCCTCGACGATTTCGTCGGAATTGCGCTTGATCGCGGTGGCGTTCTGGATGCTGCCCGCGTAACCGCGCACGTTGATGGTCTGCAACTGCTGCGGCTGCGCCTTCTGCTTTTCGTTCTTCTTCTTGCCGTTGGCGTTCTGGTCGGCCGTGGCGGTCTGGTCCTGCTGCTGCGGCTGATCCTGCGTACCCTTGGCTGGTGCGCTGGCGGCGAAAGCGACGTTGGCACAGCTGGCAAGGCCGATGCCTGCGGAGATCAGGGCCAGCGTCATCATGTTGCGTTTCAGTGGCATCGGTTTCGTCCCCAATGGTGAACGTCGTTGTGCGTGTCGCGGCTGCGCCGCGTGCAGTCCCGCGCTCGCGGCGCGGGTGTGATCGGGATGGTAGGCGTCCGGTTTCGCGGCGGGCGTGCGGCGCATACGTATTCATGCCGCGCGCGGACCGTGCGTGGTGCGATGCAGCACGCGAGATGCGCGCGATGGCCTCATGCATGGACCGGCATCCGGCGTGGCGCATGACGCAGCTGCAGCATGCATGAATACGTATACGCGTGCGGCGGGCCGGATCGCGCCAGCCGCTAAGCTGGCCGCCGCTTACAGACGTGCGCCGAATCACGCGTGCACATCTCAACCGGGGCGCATGAATGTCCGATGCTTGTTGGTGGCGCGGCGCCGTCATCTACCAGATCTACCCGCGCAGTTTCCTCGACACCGACGGCGATGGCGTGGGTGACCTGCCCGGCATCATCGAGCGGCTCGACTACGTGGCGTCGCTGGGCGTGGACGCGCTGTGGATCGCGCCGTTCTTCAAGTCGCCGATGGCCGACTTCGGTTACGACATCGCCGACTACCGTGCGGTCGATCCGCTGTTCGGCAAGCTGGAGGATTTCGACCGGCTGCTCAAGAAGGCGCACGCGCTGGAACTGAAGGTGATGATCGACCAGGTCTTGAGCCACACCTCGATCGAGCATCCGTGGTTCCGCGAAAGCCGGCAGAGCCGCGCCAGTCCGAAGTCGGATTGGTATGTGTGGACCGATCCGCGCGAGGACGGCACCGCGCCCAACAACTGGCTGTCGATCTTCGGCGGTCCCGCGTGGCAGTGGGAACCGCGCCGCCAGCAGTATTACCTGCACAACTTCCTGACCGAGCAGCCGGACCTCAACTTCCACAATCCGGAAGTGCGCGCGGCGATGCTGGACAACCTGCGCTTCTGGCTGGAGCGCGGCGTCGACGGCTTCCGCCTGGACTCGATCAACTTCTGTTTCCACGACACGCAACTGCGCGACAACCCGCCCAAGCCGAAAGACCGGCGCACCGGACGCGGCTTCAGCGCCGACAATCCGTACGCGTACCAGTACCACTACTTCAACAACACGCAGCCGGAGAACCTCGCATTCTTAAGCGAGTTGCGCGCGCTGCTCGATCGTTATCCCGGCGCGACCACGCTGGGCGAGATCGCGTCGGAGGATTCGCTGGCGACGATGGCCGAATACACCGCCGGGCATCGCCTGCACATGGGTTACAGCTTCGAATTGCTCACCGACGATTTCAGCGCCGCCTATATCCGCGACACGGTGCGCGCACAGGAAGCGAAGATGGCCGAGGGCTGGCCGTGCTGGGCCATCTCCAACCACGACGTCGAACGCGTGCTGTCGCGCTGGGGCAACGGCCACGCTTCCGCGACGCTGGCGAACCTGCTGACCGCGATGGTCTGCTCGCTGCGCGGTTCGGTGTGCGTGTATCAGGGCGAGGAATTGGGCCTGACCGAAGCGGAGGTGCCGTTCGAAGCCTTGCAGGATCCCTACGGCATCGCGTTCTGGCCGCAGTTCAAGGGACGCGACGGCTGCCGCACGCCGATGCCGTGGACCACGGATGCGCATGGCGGCTTCACTCGCGGCGCGCCGTGGCTGCCGGTGCCGCAGGAACACCTTGCATTGGCGGTGTCGCGACAGGAAATGGACGAGGCTTCGACGCTCAAAGGCTTTCGCGCCTTCATGCATTGGCGGCGCGAACACCCGGCGTTGCGCGCGGGATCGATCCGCTTCCTCGACACGCCGGAGCCGGTGCTGGCCTTCATCCGCGAAGCACCCGGCGAAACGCTGCTGGTCGCGTTCAATCTTTCCGACGCCGGCGCGGATTTTTCGGTGCCGTCCCTGCGCGGCGCCGAGCCGCTGCACGGCCACGGCCTGCACGAAGGCACGCTGGAGGGCGAACGCGTGCGCCTGCCCGGCCATGGCGCGATTTTCGCCTCGCTCACCGGCTGATCCGGCCGGATCGAGGCCGTCCGCCCGGCAGCATCACGCAAGTTTGGCTAGCATCATCACCTTCGACCGCCCGATCGCAGGCTCCGAAGGCCGCCGCCGCGTGCACAGCAAGAAGCGCATCACGTCGTTCGACATCGCCGAAAAGGCCGGGGTATCGCAGGCCACGGTGTCGCGCGCGCTGCGCGGCGACCCCTCGGTGAGCTGCGACACCCGCCGGCGCGTGCAGGCCGCCGCGGCAGCGCTCAATTACACCGTCGACAAGAATGCCTCGAACCTGCGCGGCCGGCTCACCGGCACGCTGGCGCTGTTGTTCTTCGAAGACCCGACGCCCGACGACTCGCACATCAACCCGTTCTTTTTGTCGATGCTGGGCTCGATCACCCGCGCCTGCGCGCGGCACGGCTACGACCTGCTGATCTCGTTCCAGGAACTCTCGCGCGACTGGCACGCCGATTTCGCGGAGAGCAAGAAGGCCGACGGCATCATCCTGCTCGGCTACGGCGACTACCTGACCCACACCAGCCGGCTGGAACGGCTGCGCGCGCGCGGCACCCGCATCGTCAGCTGGGGCGCGGTGATGCCCGACCAGCCGTGCGTCACCATCGGTTGCGACAATTTCAGCGGCGGCCGCAGCATCACCGAACACCTGCTCGACCAGGGTTGCCGGCGCATCGCGTTCCTGGGCGACGCCTCGCGGCATTTCCCGGAGTTTCAGGAACGCTATCGCGGGCACCTGCAGGCGCTGCGCGCGCGCGGCATCGTGCCCGACGACGCGCTGCAGGTGGACGCGGAAAGTTCGCAGCAGGAAGGACGCCGCGCCACGGAAGTCCTGCTCGCGCGCGGCGAACCGTTCGACGCGATCTTCGCCGCCAGCGACCTGATCGCGATCGGCGCGATCGGCGCACTGTCGGCGCAGGGCATCAGCGTGCCGTTCGAAGTCGCGGTGGCCGGTTTCGACGACATTCCCATGGCCAGCTTCGTCAATCCGCCGCTCACGACCGTGCAGCAGGATACGCAACGCGCCGGCGAAATGCTGGTGGACAGCCTGCTGCGGCTGATCCACAACGAGCCGGTGGAAAGCCGGATGCTGCCGATGAAATTGATGGTGCGGCGATCCAGCCTCTGGCAGGACCTGCCGCACCCCGAACCCGCGAACAAGGATTGATGGACGATGCAGAAGCTTGCACTGATCGGCGATATCGGCGGCACCAATGCGCGTTTCGCGCTCACCGACCTCACGGCCGCTGCACCGCAGATCCTCGAAGAGCAAACCTTCACCGACGCCGGCTTCCACAGCCTGCGCGACGCCGCGCTGCATTACCTGGAAGCGACCCGCGCGGAGCCGGCGCGCGCCGCGCTGGCGGTGGCATCGCCCATCGAAGGCGACGACATCACGCTGACCAACCGTGACTGGTCGTTCAACCGCGACAGGTTGCAGCACGCGCTGGAACTGGAGCACCTGCAGCTCATCAACGATTTCGCGGCCATCGCATGGGCGGCGCCGCACCTCGCACCGACCGACCGCATCGCGATCCACGGCTCGCTCGCCACGCCACCCGAAGGGCCGGTGACGGTGATCGGCGCGGGCACCGGCCTCGGCGTCGCGCTGCTGACGGGTTCCGCCGAACAGGGCTGGCACGTGGTGCCCACCGAAGGCGGCCACGCGAGCTTCGCCCCCATCGACGATGAGGAACGCGAAATCGCCGCGTGGCTGCGCGTTCGTCACGGCCGTGTCTCGACAGAACGCCTGTTGAGCGGCCACGGCTTGTCGAACCTCGATGCCTGCCTGCGCGGCGTGGCACCGGTCGCGGCGCCGACGCCGCAGCCGGGATCGCGGCGCTCCAAGGATGTCGTCGATGCGGCGCTGGCGGGCGAAGCCGCCGCGATGCACGCGCTGCGGCGGTTCTGCCGCATCTACGGCGCGGTCGCCGGCGACGCCGCGCTGCTGCACGGCGCCAGCACCGTGATGATCGCGGGCGGCGTGGTGCTGCACTTCCTCGATTTCTTCCGCGCCAGCGACTTCATGGACGCCTTTACGGCCAAGGGCCGTCACGCCAACTACATGCGTCGCATGGCGGTGCAGGTGATCACGCATCCGAATCCTGGTTTGCTGGGCGCGGCCGTCGCAGTGCGCGCGGCGTCCTGACATTCCGCGCGGCGGCACTGGAGTATGCGCGGCGGCTGACAGGTCCGCCCCGGGCACCGGCAGGCTGGCTCCTACAACATCAATTTCCTGGCAACCTTTGTAGGAGCGCGCCTGCGCGCGACCCATCCTCGCGGGACGCTGTCGCCGGCAGGCCGGCTCCTACGACATCAACGCCTGCTCGCGCACGCGGTGGATTTCGTCGCGCAGCCGCGCGGCTTCCTCGAATTCCAGGTCCTGCGCGTGCTTGTACATGCGCGATTCCAGTTTCCTGATGAGTGCGGCGGCGGCGTGCGCGTCGAGCACGGAATAATCCGCGGATTGCTCGGCGACTTTGCGCACCGGCTCGGCGAGACCCTTGCCGCGGCCACGTGCCCGCCCGCGCGACGAGGGTTCCTCGCGCGCGCCTTCCATCACGTCGGTGACGTTGCGCACGATGGTGGTGGGCGTGATGCCGTGTTCGAGGTTGTATTCGACCTGCTTGTTGCGGCGGCGGTCGGTTTCGTCGATCGCAGCCTGGATGGATTTGGTGACGGTGTCGGCGTACAGGATCGCCTTGCCGCGCACGTTGCGCGCCGCGCGGCCGATGGTCTGGATCAGCGAACCGGTCGATCGCAGATAGCCTTCCTTGTCGGCGTCGAGGATCGCGACCAGCGAGACCTCCGGCATGTCGAGGCCTTCGCGCAGCAGGTTGATGCCGACCAGCACGTCGAACTTGCCGAGTCGCAAGTCGCGGATTATTTCCACGCGCTCTACGGTTTCGATGTCGGCGTGCAGGTAGCGCACGCGCACGTCCTGCTCGGCCAGGAAGTCGGTGAGGTTCTCGGCCATGCGCTTGGTGAGCGTGGTGATCAGCACGCGATCGCCGAGCTTCACGCGTTGGCGGATTTCGCCCAGCACGTCGTCCACCTGCGAGCGCACCGGCCGGATTTCCACTTGCGGATCGACCAGCCCGGTCGGACGCACCACCAGTTCGACCACGCTGCCGCCGGACTGGCGCAGTTCGTACGGACCCGGCGTTGCCGACACGAAGATCGTGCGCGGCTCGCGCTGCTCCCATTCCTCGAATTTCAACGGACGGTTGTCGAGCGCACTCGGCAGGCGGAAGCCGAACTCCACCAGCGTTTCCTTGCGCGAGCGGTCGCCCTTGTACATCGCGCCCAGCTGCGGAATCGTGACGTGCGATTCGTCCACCACCAGCAGCGCATCGGACGGCAGGTAGTCGAACAGCGTGGGCGGCGGCTGGCCGGGCAGGCGCCGCGTCAGGTGCCGCGAGTAATTTTCGATGCCCTGGCAATAACCGACCTCGTGCATCATCTCCATGTCGTACAGCGTGCGCTGTTCCAAGCGTTGCGCTTCCACCAGCTTGTTGGCGCCACGCAGTACTTCCAGCCGCTGCGCCAGTTCTTCCTTGATGGTGTCGATCGCGTTCAGCACGCTTTCGCGCGTCGACGCGTAATGCGTGGCGGGATACACCACGCAGCGCGGCAGCTTGCGCAGGACGTCGCCGGTCAGCGGATCGAACATCGAAATCTTTTCGACTTCGCCATCGAACATTTCGATGCGGATGGCTTCGGTTTCGTTTTCGGCCGGGAAGATGTCGAGGTTCTCGCCACGCACGCGATAGGTGCCGCGGTGCAATTCCATTTCGTTGCGGGTGTATTGCAGTTCGGTCAACTGACGCAGCAATGCACGCGTGTCGACGCGATCGCCGATCGAAAGGATCAACCGCAGCGACAGGTAATCCTCGGGATCGCCCAAACCGTAGATCGCCGACACCGTGCCGACGATCAGCGCGTCGCGCCGCGACAGCAGTGCCTTGGTGGCCGCCAGCCGCATCTGCTCGATATGATCGTTGATGCTCGCGTCCTTCTCGATGTACGTGTCGGACGAAGGCACGTACGCCTCGGGCTGGTAGTAGTCGTAGTAGCTGACGAAGTACTCGACCGCGTTGTGCGGGAAGAACTGCCTGAACTCGCCGTACAACTGCGCGGCAAGCGTCTTGTTCGGCGCCAGCACCAGCGTGGGGCGCTGCACCGCCTGCACCACGTTGGCGATCGTGAAGGTCTTGCCCGAGCCGGTGACGCCCAGCAGGGTCTGCGCGGCCAGGCCCGCGTTGAAGCCCTCGATCAGCTTGGCGATCGCCTGCGGCTGGTCACCGGAAGGCCGGTACGGCGCGACCAGTTCGAAACGCTCGCTCTCGTGCTGCGGGGCATGGCTTGCATCCATCCGCACATTATACGTTCGGCCTGCTGACAACCTTTGTCAGCAATGTCGCGTGCACCGGCGGCCGCCCGGAAACAGCGGCCCATGCAAGCGTTCATCCGCAGGAGTAAGCTCCGCGCGTCCATTGCGAGGGTTGGCGAAATGACGCTGCCGAACGCTGTCGAGACGCCGCAGAGTTTTGACGACGACGCATGGGACGACCTCCTCAATTACATCGAGGAACACCGGGTCATTCCGATCATCGGTCCCGACCTGCTGCGCGTGCAGACCGACAGCGGCCTGCGCCCCCTGTACGTCTGGCTCGCCGAAAAACTGGCCGCGCGCCTGTCGGTGAACACGGCCGAATTGCCGCAGCCGCTCACGCTCAACGACGTGATGTGTTCCTGGCTCGGCCAGCGCGGGCGCCGCGAGGAAGCGTACACGCGCTTGCGCTCGATCATGCGCGAAGTGCAGTTCGAGCCGCCGATGGCGTTGCGGCAACTGGCGCAGATCACCGACTTCGACCTGTTCGTCACCACCACGTTCGACCCGCTGCTGGAAAACGCCGTCAACCTGGAACGCTACGGCGGCCAGCCATCTGCGGAGGTGATCGCCTACACCCCGAACCGCGTCGCCGACCTGCCCTGCGAACGCGCCGACCTGCGCCGCAGCGTGGTCTACCACCTGCTTGGGCGTCTGTCCGCATCGCCGACGTACGTATTGTCCGACGAGGACATGCTGGAGTTCATCTGCGCGCTGCAATCCGAACACCTGACGCCGGAAAAACTCTTCCACGAACTCGAACACAATCATTTGCTGCTGATCGGCAGTGATTTCTCCAATTGGCTGGCGCGGCTGTTCCTGCGCATGGCCAAGCGCAAGCGATTGTCCGACCCGCGCGACGTCACCGAGGTGTTCGCCGACGACCATACCGCGAAGGACGCACGCCTGGTCGCGTTCCTGCAGCAGGTCAGCGTGCGCACGCGCGTGTACGGCGGCGCGGAATCCTTCGTCGCCGAATTGCACCAGCGCTGGAGCGCGCGGCAACGCCCGGTGCAGGCCTCCTCTTCGAATGCCCCGCAACGTTTCCTGCCGCCCGCGCGCGAGATGCCGGAGAACGCGATCTTCATCAGCTACGCGCGCGAAGACCTGCCCGCGGTGCAGCGATTGAAGGCCGGCATGGATGCAGCCGGACTCACCACCTGGTTCGACCTCGACCGCCTCGAAGGCGGCGACGACTACGACCGCAAGATCCACGCGAACATAGCGCGCTGCAGTTTCTTCGTGCCGGTGATTTCGGCGACGACGCAGCGCCGCCACGAAGCCTACTTCCGCCGCGAATGGAGTTACGCGGTGGATCGCGCGCGCAACATCGCGGAAGGCGCCGTGTTCATCCTGCCGGTTTGCATCGACGACACGCCCGAAGCCACCGCGCTGGTGCCGGAACACTTCAAGGCCGTCCACATGACGCGCCTGCCGGGCGGCGAAGCCACGCCGGAATTCCTGCGCCGCCTGCAGGAGTTGCTCAGCGGGAGGCGCGCATGAACGACATCGACCGCAGCGACACGGTCATGCTCGATCCGGAAAATCCCTGGCTCGGATTGTTTTCCTATTCCGAGGAAACGCGTGCGTATTTCCACGGCCGCGACGAGGAAGCGGCGGAGCTCGCGCGGCGCGTGCAGCGCAAGCTGCTGACCGTGCTGTTCGGGCAATCCGGGCTTGGCAAGACCTCGCTGCTGCGTGCGGGCCTGGTGCCCCGGCTGCGCGGCGCTGACTTCTGCCCTGTCTACGTACGCATCGACTACGCGCCCGAATCGCCCTCGCCTTCCGAGCAGATCAAGCACGCGATCTTCCGCGCCACCGCGGAAGCCGGCCACTGGACGCGACCGGGCAGTGCCATCGAAGGCGAATCGCTGTGGGAGTTCCTGCATCACCGGGAAGACCTGCTGCGCGACGCCAACGGCCATACGCTGATGCCGCTGCTGATCTTCGATCAGTTCGAGGAAATCTTCACGCTCGGGCAAGCCGATGACGCCGGCCGTTTGCGGGCGAAGCAATTCCTGGATGATCTCGCCGACCTCGTGGAGAACCGCGCGCCGGCGACGCTTGAGGCGCGCCTGGAGGAAGACGATTCGGCCATGCAGCAGTTCGATTTCGCGCGCGCCGATTACCGCGTGCTGATCGCGCTGCGCGAGGACTATCTCGCGCATCTGGAAAGCGTGAAAGACATCATGCCGTCGATCACGCAGAACCGCATGCGGCTGGCGCGCATGAACGGTGCGCAGGCGCTGAGCGCGGTGGTGCGGCCGGGCGGCAAGCTGGTATCGCAGGAAGTCGCGGAGGCCATCGTGCGCTTCGTCGCCGGCGGTTCGGAACTCGCCAACGCGGAGATCGAACCCTCGCTGCTGAGCCTGGTCTGCCGCGAACTCAACGCCGCGCGGCAGGCGCAGGGGCGCCGGGAAATTTCCGCCGACCTGCTGGCCGGTTCGCGCGACACCATTCTTTCCGAGTTCTACGAGCGCGCACTCGCCGACCAGCCCGCCGGCGTGCGGCGCGTGATCGAAGACGAGCTGCTGACCGAATCCGGCTACCGCGAAAGCCTGGCCGAAGAACGCGTGCGCAAGGCGCTGGATGCGGCAGGCGCGTCGCCCGACGCGTTGGCAACACTGGTGAACCGCCGCTTGCTGCGTATCGAGGAACGCCTCGACATGCGCCGCGTGGAATTGACCCATGATGTGCTGTGCGGCGTGGTGCTCGCCAGCCGCAATCAGCGCCATGCGCGCGAAGCGCGCGAGGAAGCCGAACGCCAGCTCGCCGCGCAACGTGAACGCGAGGCATCCATCCATCGCGCACTGTTGCGTGCACGCGCGATCGCAACCGTGTGCGTGGTGCTGATGCTGCTCGCGGTCGCCGGTGCGATTTTCGGCCTGGTCAACATGCAGCGCGCACGGACCGCGGAAATCGAAGCACAGAAATCGCGCAGCGATGCCGAAAAACTCGTGAGCTTCCTGATCGAGGATTTCTATACCGAGCTTGCGCCGACCGGGCGGCTTGAAACCTTGGGCAAGCTCGCGCACATGACGGTCGGCTATTACGACAGCCTGCCTCCGGAACTGGTCACGCCGCAGACGCAGATCAACCGCGCGATGGCACTGGTGCGAGAGGGCGTCGCGCAAAATTCCAGCGGCAAGGTGGAAGCGGCGTTCAGGAGCTTCGGCGAAGCCCAGTCGGTATTCGAGAAATTGCGCGCCGGCGGAAACCACAGCGAACAAGTCACCTATGGCCTCGCGCTTACCTTGTACAACGAGGGCTATTACGCCGTGGTGGGCGGCGGAAACGGCCAAGGCAATTCCGCACAACTGGTGCGTGCCACCGAGCTGTTGCGACCGCTGGTGTATGCGCCGGGCGCGTCACGGCGAGTGCGGCAATTGTATGCGGATACGTTGAATCCACTCAGCCACGTGCAACCAATGCAGACCGCCGTGGCGACTTGCGACGAAGCACGCAGGGTCCTGGTCGGGCTTGGCGCGCTGGATCTTTCGGATCTGGATGCCGCCTCGTCCTACGCCGACACCGCCGATTCCGAGGCGCGTCATTTGTTGACGCTCGGGCGCGTTCCCGAAGCGCAAAAACTCGAACAGCAGGTGTATGAACTGGCCGGCAGGATCCTCGTGCGTCGTCCCGGTGACTTGCATTCGATGGCCGACCGTTCATGGGCAGCGCAGTTGCTCACGGTGCTTGCCGGCCGCCAGCACAACGACAGCGCAGCCATGGGTTACGCAAACAAGACCATACAGTCGGGCGAGGACGAGGTGCGTTTCAATCCATCCGACCTCGGCGGCTGGCAACGCTGGGCGAGCGGCGTGGCTGGCCTTGCCGAAGCACAATGGGAAACCGGCGAAGTCACCGAAGCCGTCGCGACGCTGCGCTCCCTGGGAGCCATGGAACAGGACCCTCGCCGGCCTTCAAGCATCGGCCCCACGATCTGGTATTTCTGGATTCCGCTGCCGCACCTGCAAGCCGAGATCGGCGATTCGGCCGGAGCCGCGCAGGCCTTGCAGCGTTTCGCGCGCTCCGTGGATGAATTGATCGCGCAATCGACGCCGGGCAATCCGCGGCGTCAGCTCCTCGCCAATTCGGTGCAGGGGCTGCGCGCTGACGTGGAACTGGCCGAGGGCGATCCCCAAAAAGCGTTGGCTGATGGCTTGGCGAGGATCGAACGTGTCGATGCAGTAAGGCTTTCCGATGGCGACGTGGTTTCCCGCTATTTGAGGGACAACATATTGTTGGGAACCCTCGGTCCCGCTGCGGAAGCTGCAATTCGACTCGGCCGATATCCGCAAGCCGAAGCGCTGGCGCGCAGATGGCTGGCCGTTCCACCCAATCCGACTTCGGAAAGTGATCCGCGAATGAGGCAATCGCTGGCACGATCGGTTCTCGCCGATGCGATCAGCAGGCAGGGCCGCAACGACGAGGCGCGGAAAACGCTGCAACCCGCGTTGGCGTATTACGCAGGCGAGCAAAAAGCCGGTGCGGCTGGCACCACCTTTCGCCACGACTACGCCTATGCGTTGTACGTCAGCGCGATTTCGCAACCGGACGACGCGAATGGCCGCAAGCAGCGCGACGCGGCTCTGACCGAAGCGGCCGCGCAAATCGCCGGCGCTTCGGCGGAAGCGCAGAAATTGGCAGATATGCGTCGATTGTCGGACCTGATCGCCAAAGCCCGCGCGACGACACGAGCCTGAGGGCAGATCGAAGCGTACCGCCTTACATCCCGTGTAGGCGATCGCCGACCCGATCGCGCGGCCTGCACTGCTGCCGTGCCTCACGCTCGTTGATCAGACTGTTTCCTTCATTCGGAGGGAACGGTCATGGCTCATCACGAGCGCGCGGCACACGGGTTCACCCTGACGGAATTGCTGATCACGCTGGCGATCGCGGGCGTGCTGGCGATGATCGGCGCGCCGGCGATGGGCAGCTTGCTGGCGCGCACGCGTGCCACGAGCGTCGAAGCCGCGGTCGCCGGCACGCTGCGGCAGGCGCGCTCGGCCGCGATCATGCGCAACGCGCGCGTGCTGGTCTGCCCGAGCCGTGACGGCCGCCACTGCGGCGCGGGCGATGATTGGCAGCACGGCTGGATCATCGCGCAGGATTCCGACCACGATGGACAACCCGATGACGGCGCGGCTTTGATCTGGGCGCAGGCAGCCATGCCGGAGGGCACGCGCGTGGTCACCAGCATCGGGCGCGGACAGATCGCGTTCCAGCCCAGCGGCAGCGCGGGCGGCAGCAACGTGCGTTTCACGATCTGCCACGCGAACGCGCGCGAAGGCAGGGAAGTGATCGTCGCCAATTCCGGGCGCGTGCGGCTGGCGAATGCGGATGCCGCGCATTTGCAGGCGTGCCTCGCAGGATTGCAGTGATCAGGTGACACGTTGGGATTCGGCGAAAGGCCGCTCACCACAACTACAAACTCAATTCCGGCATCGTCGCGCGGGAATGACGAGCCGGCGATGCAGCGGTCAAGGATGGCCGCAATATTTGTAATACGCGACGCCGAAATCCTGGAACGCGGGTTCGTTGCGCGTGCCGATGCGATCAATCACAACGCCCGAGTTGCCGGTTTGCCCATCGTGCAAAGCAGCATTGTCGTGCAGCGCGTTGTATCCGGCTTCATCGAGATCGACCGCGCCCGCCAATGCTTCGCGGAAACGCATCGCGCGCGCCGCTTCGCGCCAACCGGGTGCCACGCGCGCGGGAATCGCCTCGGCCGCGTCGCCGCTGCCGTAGCCGAGCACCAGCAGATCGCGGCCGTCCAGTTCCACGCCGCGCGCGGCGGCATCGTCCAGGCCTGCCGCCAGCCACGCCGGCAGCGCGGCGGTATAGAGGTTGCCGAATTCCATCATGGCGTCGGAACCCATTCGCAACGCGCCCTCGACCATGCGTTCATGCGCAGCGCTGTTGCGGAACACCTTGAGCAACGCAGCCGACGCCGGGTACGCATCCGCGGGCAGCACGCCACCCTCGCATCCGTCGACGCCGTGTTGCCATTCGCGCATCACGTCGTCGCGCGACACGCCGGCGCTCGCGCAATAGCCGTCCAGCTCCCGCGCGGCATCGCCATCGCCGCGCGCCGCGTCGTGGCCCAGCGCCGCGAGCCAAGCCATCGCCCACGCATTGCGCGGCATGCGGTGGTACGGCCGGTGCATGAAGGCGGCGGCCAATCCGCGCAGGTACGCCGTGCGCGAACCGCCGCGCCGCGCGAACATAGCATCCAGCGCGCGCAGCGTCGCATCGGTGTAGCAATCGGTCGAATACTTGCCGTTGAACACCGGCAGGTCGCTCAGGTGTCCGTGCATGCCGGGCGTCTGGCCCGCGAAACGCAGGAACGGCTTGCGGAAATCGAGGCCGCGATATTCCGACGCGCTGCCCGCCATCGCGAGATCCAGTTCCAGCAAGCGCGGCGATGCTTCCAGCAGCATCGCCACCGCGCCCGCGCCCTGGGTCGGCTCGCCGCTGCTGCCGCGCGCGTACTCGGCGATGTCGGCGCTCACCACGATCGCCTGGCGATAGCGGCCATCGCAGGCGAGATAACGCAAGCCGCCCTTCATCGCGTACACGCCACCGAGGCAGGCGTGCTTGAATTCCGGAACTTCGCAATCGCGCGCCAGCGCAGGTTTGCCTTCCGCGGCCAGCGCGGCATCGACCAGTCCGCGCACGATCACCGCGCCCGCGGCGTTGTCGATGCTCGATTCGGTGCCGAGCGCGAGATAGCCGACGCGGCGCGGATCGATGCCGTACTGCGCGATCAGCCGCAGCACCGCGTTGGCGGCCAGCGTGTAGACGTTCTGGTCGGAACCCGGCATACGGAACGCGTGGCCCACCACCGCGCGCGTCTTGGCCGGATCGTTGCCCGTCCATTCGCACCAGCGCTCCAGGTCGACCCGGTACGGCGGCAGATAGACGGCCATTCCGCTGATGCCGACGGGGGGATTCGATGCAAATGGAACTGGAGCCACGAAGTTTTCCTGCGACCGGACACGAAGCGCGCGAGTATGCGGGAAAACCGCGTCCACGTGATGTCAACGGCGTCGACAAACAAAAAGGCCGACGCGATGCGTCGGCCTTGCATGTCTGGCGCCCGAACTTGGACTCGAACCAAGGACCCCCAGATTAACAGTCTAGTGCTCTAACCAGCTGAGCTATTCGGGCAAATTTTGAGTTGGCGCTTCGTCTCCCTCCATGGAGCCTTCGCCGCTCGGCATCCCTGCCTCGCCCTCGCGTGCGTCGCGACAGTCCCCCGGACTGTCGCCAACGCCACACGCTCGACCAGCTGAGCTATTCGGGCAGCGAGCCGCCAATTATCGGGCGGCGGGGGCAAGCTGTCAAAGATTCGCCGCCTACGAATTGGGAATCAGCAGCACCTGCCCCACCTGGATGCCACCGCCCGCCTGGATCTTGCTGGAATTGACCGAACGCAAGGCGCTCATGCTGACGCCGTACTGGCGGGCGATGCCGGACAGCGTTTCGCCGCGCGCGACCTTGTGCATGTCCTGGAACGGATCGTTGGAATCCGGCGCCTTGTCCGCGGATGCCAGTTGCGGCGCATCCGCGCTGACCGCCTTGGCACCCTTGGCGGTGTCGGCTGCGGTGGCGAGTTCAGGCGCGGCGTCGGCCGTGAGGTGCAGGCGTTTGTTGCGTTCCATCGCGAACCACGTGCCCGGCGGCGGCGTGGTTTCGAAATACTGCTGGACGCCGATGAGGATGGCCTTGGCCAATTGCTGGCGATCCTTGCTGTTGTCCAGTCGCTGCTCGTCGGCGCGGTTGCTGATGAACGCGGTCTCGACCAGGATCGAGGGCACGTCCGGCGAGCGCAGCACCACGAAATTCGCGCCCTGTACGGTGTTGCGATAAAGCGGCCCGATCTTGCCCAGCGCGGCCAGCACCTGGCCGCCGACTTCGCCCGCCGCGTGCATGCTGGCGCCCTGCGAAAGATCCAGCAGCACCGATGCCAGCATGTGGCTCTTGTCGTCCAGCGACACGCCGCCGATCAGGTCGGAGGCGTTTTCGCTCTTGGCCAGCCACTTGCCGGCCTCGCTCTGCTTGCCGTTCGCGGAAAGCACCCACACCGACGCACCGCGCGCGTCGCAGAAATCCGGGCAGGAGTTGGCGTGGATCGACACGAACAGGTCAGCCTTGTGCTCGCGCGCGATCTGGAAGCGCTTTTGCAGCGGCACGAAGTAGTCGCCGCTGCGGGTCAGCACCGCGTGCATGCCCGGCTGCGCGTCGATCAGCTTGGCGAGATCCCTGGCGACTTCCAGCGTCACGATTTTTTCCAGCGTGCCGCCCTGCCCGCGCGCGCCAGGATCATCGCCGCCGTGGCCGGCATCGACCGCGATCACCACCGGGCGCGGCTTGCCTTCGGCGATGTCGCTGTCGATGGTCTTGACGATCTTCGAAGGTTTGGTGTCGGGCGTGCCGAGTTCCACCACCAACCGGTAACCGTATTCCGCGGTCGGGTTCAGCAGGAAGCTTTTCGGATGCGCAGCCTTGTCGAGGTCCAGCACGATGCGCGCCTTGCCCTGGAAGCGGCCGATGCGCATGTCCTTGACGGCGCCCTTGCCGGGTTTGGCGCCTACGCCATTGCCGAAGACGCCGTTGTCCAGGTCCAGCACCACCCGGTCGGGATTGCTCAACTGGAACAACTGGTAATCGACCGGCGCGGATAGTTCGAAGATCACCCGCGTGGAATCGGGGCCGCCCCAGATGCGCACCGCCTTGACGGTGCTGGAAGCGCTTGCGGATGCCGCGGACAAGCCTGCCGCGCAGGTCAGCATCCCGCAGGCGAAGACCAAAAACGACAGCAATGGGCGCAAGTTCCCCCTCATGGGGCGAATTCAACCGCAAGCCGCGCCCGATTGCAAGTATTTTTCCCTTTGTAATCCGATGGCTGCAGCGGCTTTGTCGAGCCCGGATGATGAAGTTGCGCCAAGTGCCGGTTATCTTCCGGGGCGGACTGCCGCCGGTTCGACCGCCTCCAGCCAGCTGCCGCCCCGCGCGGACGCTGCCGCCAGAAGTGCGCTGCGTCCCGGGCCTTCGTGCTCCAGCGTGATTTCCAGGTCCGGCTTGGGCAGGGCAGCGCGCCCGCGCTCGGGCCATTCGACCAGCACGATCGTTTCCGGCGCGTCCAGCTCATCCAGGCCCAGCCATTCCAGTTCGCCTGCGTCGGCGATCCGGTACAGGTCGAGATGGAACGCATCGCGGCCGTTGACCACGTAGCGTTCCAGCAGGCTGTAGGTGGGACTCTTCACCCGTTCGCCCACGCCCATCGCGCGCAGCAGCGCACGCGCGAAAGTCGTCTTGCCGGCGCCGAGTTCGCCGCGCAGGTACACCACGCCGCCGTCCAGCAACGCGGGTGCAAGGCTGCGCGCCAGCGCGGTCGTGGCGGCTTCGTTGGACAACGTGATTGCGAAGCTTGGCTCCATCTCAGGCACGACCGTTTACCAACGCGCGCAGATAAGGGAAGAGATCGGATGCAAGCAAGCCGCGTTCGCCCGCGCGCGCCGCGAGGTCGCCCGCGCGCGCATGCAGGCCGACGCCGAGGCAGGCCGCATCCCAGGTATCGAGCCCCTGCGCGAGCAGGCCCGCGATAACGCCGGTGAGCACGTCGCCCATGCCGCCCGAGGCCATGCCCGGATTGCCCCACGGGCACACGTTCACGCGGCCGTCCGGATTGGCGATCAGGCTGCCGGCACCCTTCAGGACCGCGACCGCGCGATACTTTTGCGCCAGCGCACGCGCCGCGGCGAAACGATCGGCCTGGATGTCGGCAGTGCCGATGCCCAGCAGACGCGCGGCTTCACCCGGATGCGGCGTCAACACGCAGGCCGAAGGCAGCGCGCGAGGCGCCGCCGCGAGCAGATTCAACCCGTCGGCGTCGAGCACCAGCGGCTTGCCAGCGTCCAGCGCGGCATTCCATAACCCGCGCCCCCATTCGTCTTGCCCCAAACCCGGTCCGACGGCGAGTACGCTGGCGCGCGCCAGCAGCGGTTCCAGGTTGCGCGGCACGTGCACGCCCTGCGGCATCAGTTCCGGACGCGCGGCGAGGATCGCGCCGACGTTCGCTTCGCGCGTCGCGATGCTGACGAGACCGGCACCGACGCGCGCCGCGGCCTCGCCGCACATGCGCACCGCGCCGCCCGCGCCGAGGTCGCCGCCGATCGCCAGCACGTGTCCTTGGCGGCCCTTGTGGTTGTCGCGCGCGCGCGGCGGCAATGCGCGCGGCGCGAGCAGCGCGGCGTCGGGCTGCGCCTGCGCGCATACGTTCGCGGGAATGTCGAGCGTCGCAAGGCTGCGTTCGCCGCACTGGTCGGCGCCCTGCGCGGTGAACAGGCCGCGCTTCCAGCCGACAAAGCACACGGTCGCCGCCGCGCGCACGCAGGGGTCGAAAGCGACGCCCGTGTCGGCGTCCAGCCCGCTGGGCACGTCGAGCGCCAGGACCGGACGCGTTTGCGCGTTCAAGGCCGCGATCAGTTTCGCTGCGTCGCCGGCGGGCGCGCGATCCAGGCCGGAACCGAACAACGCATCCACGTAAACGTCGGCGTCAGGCAACGGCGCCGCGTCGAGCGCGACCTGCCCGCCTTCGCGGATGCAGCGTTCGCGCGCGAGCGCGGCATCGCCGGTCGAGTGTTCGCTGGTGGCGATGACGTGCGCCTGCAAGCCCGCCATGCATGCCAGCGCGGCCAGCAGGAAACCGTCGCCGCCGTTGTTGCCGGGACCGCACACCACGCACAACGTCTGTGCCTGCGGCCAGCGGCGTCGCAACACGTCGAGCGCCGCGCGTGCGGCACGTTCCATCAATTCGATGCCGGCGATGCCGCCGCCGATCGCGAGCCGGTCGAGCGCGCGCGCCTGTGCGGTGGTGTAAAGCGCGGATTGCGGGTCGGTGGTCGGCATCGCGTGATCCTACAATGTGCGAATGCCAACAGTCAGTGAAGCCGCCTTCGATGCCATCGATTTCGCCGCGCTCGCGCAGCGGATCAAGGCGTGGGGCGTGGAACTCGGTTTCGCGAAGGTGGGCATCACCGGCGTCGATTTGCGCGATGACGAGGCGCACCTTCAGGAATGGTTGCGCCACGGCCGCCACGGCACGATGGATTACATGCAGCAGCACGGCACCAAGCGCAGCCGGCCGGAAGAATTGCAGCCCGGCACCGTGCGGGTGGTTTCCGCGCGCATGCATTACCTGCCGGACGGCGTGGACGCGGACGCTGCATGGCGCACGCTGGGCGATGGCGAGCGGGCCTACATTTCGCGTTACGCGCTGGGCCGCGACTACCACAAGCTGATCCGCAATCGCCTGCAGAAACTCGCGGACCGTATCGCCACCGAAACCGGCCCGTTCGGCTACCGCGCCTTCACCGATTCGGCACCGGTGCTGGAAAAGGCACTGGCACGCAACGCAGGCCTCGGCTGGATCGGCAAGCACACGCTGGCGCTGGACCGCGATGCGGGCTCGTGGTTTTTCCTGGGCGAGCTTTACACCGATTTGCCGCTGCCGGTCGACAAACCTTCGACGGCCCACTGCGGCACCTGCACGCGTTGCATCGATGTGTGCCCGACGCAGGCCATCATCGGACCGTACCAGCTCGACGCGCGCCGCTGCATTTCCTTCCTCACCATCGAGTCGAAGGCCGCAATTCCCGCAGACCTGCGCCCGCTGCTGGGCAACCGCGTGTTCGGCTGCGACGATTGCCAGCTGGTTTGCCCGTGGAACAAGTTCGCGCAGCCCACGCGCGAGGAAGCGTTCACGCCGCGCCACGGCCTCGATCACGCGAAGCTGGCCGAACTGTTCGCGTGGACCGAGGACGAATTCCTCGAACGCACCGAAGGCATGCCGATCCGCCGCGCGGGCTACACGGGCTTCATGCGCAATGTCGCGGTGGCGCTGGGCAACGCGCCGCACACATCCGAAGTGATGGAAGCGCTCACGGCGCGCGCGGACGATCCCTCACCGCTGGTGCGCGAGCACGTGGCGTGGGCACTTGCGCAACAAGCCGCAAAGGCAGACAAGGCATGAACCAGGAACCCGATCTCGTGACGCCGCCGCACCTGCAAGGCGTGCTCGACGAATTGCGCCGGCGCGAACCGGTCTTCCATCGCCCCGGCTTCGGCACTTCGCGCGCCGACTACATGCGCATGACCACGGATGACTTTTGGGAAATCGGCGCATCCGGACAGCGCTACAGCCGCGAATTCGTGCTCGACGTGCTGGAAGCGCGGCTGACGAATCCCGTCGATGAATCGGACTGGGAGAGCCGCGACTTCCACGTGCGCGAACTCGCGCCCGGCGTCTATCTGCTGACGTACACGCTGCGCCAGGGCGAACGGCTTACGCGCCGCAGCACCATCTGGCGACGCGTGGGTGACGATTGGAAGATCGTGTTCCACCAAGGCACCGTCGTGGCGCCAACATAACCCACATGCGTTGCTACGCGAGCGGCTGTTGTTGAAAGTCGGGCCGGAGCTCTTGGCCATGGATGGCGGCTTGATGGCCGTGATGGTCTACAAATACCAACGTGGCCGAAACCTGCAGCAAGCCTGATCGAGCAGCGATCAGGGACGATCGCACAAATCAAGCCGCCGCCATCTGCTTCGGGATCGAGGTATTGGTGCGCGCGATGCGGTTGTCGGCGTCGACGTAGACGAGCTGCGGCTTGTGCAGCGCGGCCTCGGCTTCGGTCAGCGACACGAAGGCGGCGATGATCAGCAGGTCGCCCGGCTGGGCGCGATGCGCGGCGCTGCCGTTCACGGAGATGATGCCGCTGCCTTCCTCGGCGCGCAGCGCGTAGGTGACGAAGCGCTCGCCGTTGTTGACGTTCCACGCGTGGATCTGCTCGTACTCGCGCATGCCGGCGGCATCCAGCAGGTTGCCGTCGATCGCGATCGATCCTTCGTAGTGCAATTCCGCGTGGGTCACGGTCGCACGATGGATCTTGCCCTTGAGCATGTTCAATTGCATGGTTTTCCTCCGGCACGAAGATTGCCGTAGACGGTCATTATAACGGCTGAACGGGCGGCTTGCTGCGCCGCACAAACCGCGGCGGCCAGCTTCAATCGAATGCCAGGTTGTCGATCAGGCGGGTCTCGCCCAGCTTGGCGGCCACCAGCGCCAGCAACCCCGTGCGCTCGCCTTCCGCGGGAACAACAAGATCTTCGGCGCGCCGCACCACGGCGTAGTCCGGCTGGAAACCTGCCCGTTCCAGTCTGCGCAGCGCGGCGCCTTCGATCGCGGCACGCGCGTGCCCATCGACGAACGATTCGCGCATCCATTGCAGGGTTGCGTGCAATTCCGGCGCGCGCGCCCGCTGGCGGACATCGAGGTAACGATTGCGCGAGGACAAGGCCAGCCCGTCTCCGTCGCGGATGATCGGACCCGCCACGATTTCCAGCGGAAACGCCAATTCGCGCGCCAGCCGCCGCACCACCAGCAATTGCTGCCAATCCTTCTGCCCGAACACCGCGACCTCGGGCTCGACCATCGCGAACAGTTTGGCGACGACCGTGGCAACGCCATCGAAGTGTCCCGGCCGATGCGCGCCCTCCAGCGTGTCGCCGACCTCCGGCACGTGGATGCGCAGCGCCTGTTCCGCGCCGAACGGATACATCACCTCGACCGACGGCGCGAACAACAAGTCGCAGTTGTGTTCGACCAGGCCCACGCTGTCTTCCGCCAGCGTGCGCGGATAGCGCGCGAAATCCTCGCTGGGTCCGAACTGGGTCGGATTGACGAAAATGCTCGCGACCACGCGATCGGCCTGGCGCCGCGCCAATTCGACCAGCGAAAAATGCCCGGCGTGCAGGTTGCCCATGGTCGGCACGAAGCCGACCCGCAGGCCGTCCTGTTTCCACGCCCGGATGCAGGCGCGCAGCGCGCGCAAATCCCCAACGGTACGCATGCCGTTTTACCCCGCGATCTGTTCCGGACCCGGAAAGCGCCCCGCGCGGACGTCATCCGCATACGCGGCGAAAGCTTCGCGCACCGAACCGCGTCCCTCGAGAAAATCCTTGCTGAATTTCGGGCGGCGCCCGGGCGTCAGGCCCAAAAGGTCGTAGCAGACCAGCACCTGTCCGTCGCAATCCGCGCCCGCGCCGATGCCGATGGTGGGAATGTCGACCGCGCGGGTGATCTCGCCCGCCAGTGCCGCCGGCATGGATTCCAGCACCAGCAGTTCGGCGCCCGCCTGCACCACGGCTTGCGCCTGCTCGCGCAGGCGCGCGGCCGCGTCGTCGGTCTTGCCCTGCATCCGGTAGCCGCCCATCTTGTGCACCGACTGCGGCGTCAGGCCGAGATGCGCGCACACCGGCACGTCGTGGCTCGCCAGCGCGGCGATCACCTCGCACACCCAGTCGGAACCGCCTTCCAGCTTCACCATCGCCGCGCCGCCTTCGGCCATCAGCCGCGCCGATGCCGCGAGCGCGGTCGACGGATCACGGAATTGCATGAAGGGCAGATCGACGATCTGCAACGTGGCGGACAGCCCGCGCGCGACCCCCGATCCGTGGTAGATCATCTGGTCCAGCGTCACCGGCACGGTGCTCGCCTGGCCCTGCACCACGTTGCCCAGCGAATCACCCACCAGCGCGACGTCGATGCCGACCGCTTCCATGTGCGTCGCGAAACTGGCGTCGTAGCAGGTCAGCACAACGATCTTCTCGCCGCGCGCCTTCATCGCGCGCAGGCCGGGAACCGTGACGGGTTTGCGCTTGGGTGCGTCGGCAGGCTGGACGTACATGCGGCGCTCCTCTGAAACGGCGCATTATCCCTTCAAATACCGCGCAGGTCACGCATCCGGAAGCCGCTCGCAAACAGCGCTCCCACATACGCCGCGCCGCCCGCGCACACCAGCACCGCGAGTTTCCAGATGCGCGTGAGGATGCGCTCATGGGTCCACTGCTGCCACGGCCAAAGCCACAAACCGGCACCGATCACGATGACCACCGCTGCGCATGCGAGCCCCATCCGCAGCCAATGGCGGCCCCAGCCGGGCTGGTGCCGGTACACGCCGGTACGCTTGAGGTAACGCCACAGCAAGGCGAATTGCAGGTAATTGGAAACCGAGCTGGCGATTGCCATGCCGAGATGCAGGCCCGGCACCCGCGCGATGCCTTCCAGCCATGGCAGCTGCTTCAACGATGCCGGCGCCCACAGTTCGAACAACAACGCGATCAGCGCGAAGTTCGCGACCATGTTGACCACGAGCGCGATCACGCCCGCGCGCACCGGCGTCTTCGTGTCCTGGCGCGAATAGAACGCCGGCAGCAACGTGCGCGTCAACGCGATCGCGGGCATGCCCGCCGTCAATCCCATGATCGCGATCGCGGTCATGTGGCTGTCGAAGGCGGTGAACTGGCCGTTCTGGAAACACGCCGCAACCACCGGCTCGGACAACAGCAACAGGCCGCACATGGCCGGCAGCGCGATCAGCAGCGTGGTGCGCAAGCCCCAGTCCAGCGAGCGCGAAAAGCCTTCCTCGTCGGCGCTGACGTGGTGGCGCGAGAGCGCCGGCAGGATCACGGTGCCCAGCGCGACGCCGAACACACCCAGCGGCAACTCGAGGAAGCGCGTGGCTTGCGCCAGCCACGTTTGCGAACCCGTGATCAGCAGCGAGGCCACGACGGTATCCAGCAACAGGTTGATCTGCGCAACCGACGAGCCGAACAGCGTCGGCACCATCAGGCGCATGATTTTCCTGACCTGCGGATGCCGCCAGCCCCAGCGCGGCAGCGCCAGCAGATCGAGCCGCCGCACCGCAGGCAACAAGAACAGCAACTGCAGGATGCCCGCGATCAGCACCGCCCAACCCAACGCTTCGATCGGCACAGCCAAATACCGCGCACCCCACAGCGCACCCGCGATCAGGCAGATGTTCAGGATCACCGGCGCCAGCGCCGGCAATGCGAATTTGTGGAAGCTGTTGAGGATGCCGCCGCACAACGCGGTCAGCGACACGAACAGCAGGAACGGAAACGTCAGCCGCAGCAGCTTTATGGTCAGGTCGAATTTGTGCGGCTGGTCGAGCGCGCCAGGCGAAAAACCGGTGGCCACTTGCGGCGCGAAGATGATCCCGAGTGCCACGATCACCAGCAGCACGCCGCCGAGCGTGCCGGTGACGCGCGCGGTCAAGTCCTTCAGTTCGGCGTGGCTGCCGGTTTCCTTGACCTCGGTGAACACCGGCACGAACGCGGTCGAGAACGAACCTTCCGCGAACAGCCTGCGCATGAAGTTCGGCACCCGGAACGCCACCCAGAACGCGTCGGTGGCCGCGCTGACGCCGAACACGTGGGTGATGGCAATGTCGCGGGCCAGACCCAACAGGCGCGAGATCATGGTCATGCTGCTGAACGAGAACACCCCGCGCAGCAGGCTGGGCTGGCGGGTCATGGCTGGCGCCTTGGGGCTGGGGAATGGGGGCTGGGGACTGGCAAAAGCTGGGACTCGGGACTCGGGACTCGGGACTCGCAACGGCTGGCGGTGCGCTCCGTCTTTTGCTTTTCCCCAGTCCCCAGCCCCCACCCCCCAGCTCCGCAAAGATTGACTGCCGACCGCATTCCCGCGATACTAGGCGGCTTCGTTCCGCACTCATTTTCCGGAGTCACCCCGTGGCCAACATCCAGTCCGCCAAGAAGCGCGCCCGCCAGGCCGAAGCCCATCGCATGCGCAACGCCAGCCAGCGTTCGATGCTGCGCTCGTCCATCCGCAAGGTGCTGAAGGCCATCGAAGCCAAGGACAAGGCCGGCGCCGAAGCCGCCTACAAGGCCGCGGAGCCGGTGCTGGACCGCTACGCCAGCCGCGGCCTGATCCACAAGAACAAGGCCGCCCGCCACAAGAGCCGCCTCGTCGCGCACATCCAGGCGATCGGCTGAGCCATCGCTGCAAGCAGTCCCGAAAAAGCCGGCGCCAGCCGGCTTTTTCTTTGATCGCTGCAAAGCCATCCCCATCGCTTCCCCTTCGTTCCGAAGGGGGAAGTAAATCTCACCCCCTTCCGCAGGAAGGGGGTCGCCGCGCAGCGGCGGGGGGATGCGCGGGGATGCCATTTCCTCCAGTGCGAAGCCGCTCGCGCCGCAGGCGCAGGGGAATGAATTCGCCGATCCAGAAGCCATCCCCCTCAATCCCCCTTCGTTCCGAAGGGGGAAGTAAATCTCACCCCCTTCCGCAGGAAGGGGGTCGCCGCGCAGCGGCGGGGGGATGCGCGGGGATGCCATTTCCTCCAGTGCGAAGCCGCTCGCGCCGCAGGCGCAGGGGAATGAATTCGCCGATCCAGAAGCCATCCCCCTCAATCCCCCTTCGTTCCGAAGGGGGACACCGATGCGCCATCATCGGCAGCTTCCGCTTTCCGCTCATCGAAAAATCGCTGTGCGGCGACGCAGACCTCGCGGGTGCCGATGCGCTCCGCCGCCGAGATCGCGAACCACGGCGCCTGCCAATCCAGCCGCGCGACGATGTCGTGCGCGTTCGCATCGCGTTCTTCGGGCGCCCACAGGTCGATCTTGTTGAGCAGCAGCCAGCGCGGGCGTTGCAGCAATTCGGGATCGTGGCGCTGCAGTTCGCCTTCGATGATCCGCACCTGCTCGACCGGATCGGCGCCATCCAGCGGCGCGACGTCGACCAGATGCAGCAGCAGGCTGGTGCGCGACACGTGTTTAAGGAACTGGATGCCGAGACCCGCGCCTTCGGCAGCGCCTTCGATCAGGCCGGGAATATCCGCGACCACAAAGCCTTGCGACGGTCCCACGCTGACGACGCCGAGGTGCGGCTGCAGGGTCGTGAACGGATAATCCGCCACGCGCGGCGTCGCAGCGGAAACGGCGCGGATGAAGGTGCTCTTGCCGGCATTCGGAAAACCCAGCAGGCCGACATCGGCCAGCACCTTCAATTCCAGTTTCAGTTCGCGTTCTTCGCCCGGCGTGCCGGGGGTGAAGCGGCGCGGCGCGCGGTTGGTGGAGCTCTTGAAATGGATGTTGCCGAGGCCGCCCTTGCCACCCTTCGCCACAAGCAGCTTTTGGCCGTGCGTGGTGAGGTCGCCGATCAATTCTTCGGTATCGAGGTTGAACACGGACGTGCCCACCGGCACCCGGATCGCGGTGTCCTCACCGCCACGCCCGTACATGTCGCTGCCCATGCCGTTCTGGCCGCGTTGCGCCTTGAACTGGCGCTGGTGGCGGAAATCGATCAGCGTGTTCAGGCCCTCGTCGGCGACCAGCCATACGCTGCCGCCGTCGCCGCCGTCGCCGCCGTTCGGGCCGCCGAACGGAATGAACTTCTCGCGCCGGAAACTGGCGCAGCCGTCCCCGCCGTTGCCGGCCTGCACCTTGATGATGGCTTCGTCGACGAATTTCATGGGAGCAGGGGCGAGGGATCAGGGACGAGGGGCGAGAGATGCGGCGGCGCGACAAGGATACCGGCACGGGGGCTTGCACCCTCGCTACTCGCTCCTCATCCCTAGCTTTCCATGAAACGAAAAGCCCCGCGCGAAGCGGGGCCCTCCGGATTCGATGTGGCGCGCGATCAGTCCGCGACCACGTTCACCGTGCGACGGCCGCCCTTCGGGCCCTTGGTGGCGAATTCCACCTTGCCGTCGACCAGTGCGTACAGCGTGTGGTCGCGGCCGAGGCCGACGCCGACGCCCGGATGGAACTGGGTGCCGCGCTGGCGGACGATGATGTTGCCGGCTTCCACGGCCTGGCCGCCGTACAGCTTGACGCCGAGGTATTTTGGGTTGGAGTCGCGGCCGTTGCGCGAGGAACCTACGCCCTTTTTGTGTGCCATGGCGGCTTCTCCTTACTTCTCGTTCTTGCCACCGGCGATGCCGGTGATCTCGATTTCGGTGTAGTGCTGCCGATGGCCCATCTGCTTGCGATGGTGCTTGCGGCGGCGGAATTTCACGATGCGCACCTTGTCGGCGCGGCCGTGGCCACGCACCTTGGCGGTGACAGTGGCGCCTTCGATGGCCGGCGCGCCGACGGTGAACTTGTCGCCGTCGCCGACCAGCAGCACCTGGTCGAAAGTGACCGCGGCATCGGGTTCGGCATCCAGTTTTTCGACGCGAAGGACTGCGCCTTGCTCGACGCGGTACTGGCGACCGCCGGTGAGAATGACTGCGTACATGATGTTTGCTCTCTGGTTCTGTCGTTATTCTGGGTCGATCGGACGCGATGGCTCGCGCGCGAACCGGCAATTCTAGCGTGATTTCAGGGGATTGGGCAAGCAGAAACTGCCCGTCCCCTTCCTGTGGAAGGGGCCGCCGCGCAGCGGCGAGGGGATGCCATCGCGCGCCAAGAGCCATCCCCCTCGATCCCCCTTCGCGAGCGAAGGGGGAGGAAAAGCTCACCCCCCTCGGTATGAAAGGAGTCGGCGCGCCAGCGCCGGCGGGATGCCCTCGCTCGAAAAACCCGCGACCAAACCCCACATCAGGCGGATCGCTATAGTAACGGGCTTTGCCGCACGCATTCCCATGGACACCATCCGCATCCGCGGTGCCCGCACCCACAACCTCAAGAACATCGACCTCGACCTGCCGCGCGACCAGTTGATCGTGATCACCGGCCTGTCGGGTTCGGGCAAGTCCTCGCTTGCCTTCGACACGCTGTACGCCGAGGGCCAGCGCCGCTACGTCGAATCGCTGTCGTCGTACGCGCGGCAGTTCCTGTCGATGATGGAAAAGCCCGACGTCGACCACATCGAGGGCCTGTCGCCGGCGATCTCGATCGAGCAGAAATCGACCTCGCACAACCCGCGCTCGACCGTCGGCACCATCACCGAAATCCACGACTACCTGCGCCTGCTGTACGCGCGCGTCGGCACGCCGCGCTGCCCCAACCACGGCACCCCGCTGGCCGCGCAGACCGTCAGCCAGATGATCGACCAGACGCTCGCGCTGCCCGAAGACAAGCGCTACATGCTGCTGGCGCCGGTGATCCGCGAACGCAAGGGCGAGCACGTGCAGGTGTTCGAGCAGTTGCGCGCGCAGGGTTTCGTGCGCGCGCGCGTCGATGGCGCAGTGTACGACCTCGATGCGGTGCCCGCGCTCGGGCTGCGCATCAAGCACACCATCGAAGTCGTGATCGACCGCTTCCGTCCGCGCGATGATTTGAAGCAGCGGCTTGCCGAATCGTTTGAAACCGCGCTTCGCCTCGGCGAAGGCCTGGCGATCCTGGTCGACCTCGACGTCGAAAAGGCACCGGAGCAACTGTTCTCGTCGCGCTACTCCTGCCCGCAATGCGATTACTCGCTACCGGAACTGGAACCGCGGCTGTTCTCGTTCAACTCGCCGGTCGGCGCATGCCCGAACTGCGACGGCCTGGGGGTCACGCAATTCTTCGATCCCGCGCGGGTGGTCGCACATCCCGAACGCAGCTTCGGCGAAGGCGCGGTGCGCGGCTGGGACCGGCGCAATCCGCACTTCTTCCAGATGATCCGCTCGCTGGCCAAGCACTATAGGTTCGACGTCGAGACGCCGTGGCAGGAGCTGCCGAAGAAGACGCGCGATGCGATCCTGTTCGGTTCCGGCGACGAGAAGATCGAGTTCCGCTACCTCGGCCACGGCAATGGCTCCGGGTTTACCCGCAAGCACAGCTTCGAGGGCGTGGTGCCGAACCTTGAGCGCCGCTGGAAGGAAACCGAATCCAACATGGTGCGCGAGGAACTGGCGCGCTTCATCAGCGAGCGGCCCTGCCCCGAATGCCACGGCGAGCGTTTGAACGTCTCAGCGCGCAACGTGTTCGTCGGTGAACGCAATCTTCCTTCACTGTCGGCGCTGGCGATCAGCGATGCGCGCAGGTTCGTCGACGGCCTGCAACTCGCCGGCTGGCGCGGCGAAATCGCGGACCGCATCGTCAAGGAAATCCGCGAACGCCTGCGGTTTCTCATTGACGTCGGCCTCGATTACCTGACCCTCGACCGCAAGGCCGATTCGCTGTCGGGCGGCGAAGCGCAGCGCATCCGGCTCGCTTCGCAGATCGGTGCGGGTCTCGTCGGCGTGATGTACGTGCTGGACGAACCTTCGATCGGTCTGCACCAACGCGACAACGAACGCCTTCTCGGCACGCTGACGCGGCTGCGTGACCTCGGCAACACCGTGATCGTGGTCGAGCACGACGAAGACGCGATCCGCCGCGCCGACCGCGTCGTCGACATCGGCCCCGGCGCCGGCGTGCACGGCGGCGAAGTGGTGGCGCAAGGCACGCTCGCCGATATTCTGGAAGAACCACGTTCGCTGACCGGCCAATACCTTTCCGGCCAGCGCAGCATCGACGTGCCGCAACTGCGCCGCGAACCTGATCCCAAGCGCGTGCTGAAACTGAAAGGCGCGCACGGCAACAACCTGCAACACGTGGATCTCGAAATCCCTGCGGGCCTCTTCACCTGCATCACCGGCGTGTCGGGCTCGGGCAAATCCACGCTGGTCAACGACACGCTGTTCCGCATCGCCGCGGTGGAATTGAATGGCGCCTCCGCGCAACCCGCGCCATACGAATCGATCGAGAAACTCGATCTGTTCGACAAGGTGCTGGACATCGACCAGTCGCCGATCGGGCGCACGCCGCGCTCGAACCCCGCCACCTACACCGGCGTGTTCACGCCGCTGCGCGAACTGTTCGCGCAGGTTCCCGAATCACGCGCGCGCGGCTACCAGGCCGGGCGCTTCAGCTTCAACGTCAAGGGCGGCCGCTGCGAAGCCTGCGAGGGCGACGGGCTGATCAAGGTCGAGATGCACTTCCTGCCCGACATGTACGTGCCCTGCGACGTCTGCCACGGCAAGCGCTACAACCGCGAGACGCTGGAAATCCACTACAAGGGCTACACCATCGCCGACGTGCTGGACATGACCGTCGAGCAGGCGCTGGAAGTGTTCCAGCCGGTGCCGCAGATCGCGCGCAAGCTGGAAACGCTGATGGACGTGGGCCTCGGTTACATCAAGCTCGGCCAGAGCGCGACCACGCTGTCGGGCGGTGAAGCGCAACGCGTGAAACTGTCGAAGGAACTGTCGCGCCGCGACACCGGCAATACGCTGTACATCCTCGACGAGCCGACCACCGGCCTGCACTTCCACGACATCGAACAACTGCTGCGCGTGCTGCACCGCCTCGTGGACGGCGGCAGCACCGTGGTCGTGATCGAACACAACCTCGACGTCATCAAGACCGCCGACTGGATCGTCGACCTCGGCCCCGAAGGTGGCGCCGGCGGCGGGCGCATCATCGCCACCGGCACGCCGGAAGACATCGCGGCGACGCCGAATTCGTACACCGGGCAATTCCTGGCGCCGGTGCTGGCCGCGACTTCGAAACCCTCGCGCAAAAAGAAACGCGCGTAAAAGCAATCTATCCGCAAATGAACGCCAATGGACGCAAATAAAACAGATACTCGGATGTACATTTGCGTTTATTTGCGTCCATTCGCGGACTGATTCGCTTTTTCCAAGGCCATCGCATGATTGACAACAAGAAATCTTCCAGACAACGCGCGCCGCGCAGACGTGTGAAGGCGAAGACCGCGGCGGAAACCGCACTGTCACCCGCGATACCCGCGAGATCGACAGAACAACCGCCGCCCTCGCGCACGCTGGCGACCATCCCGCTGCACGTGCGCTGGCGCGACCTCGACGCGTTCAACCACGTCAACAATTCCTCGTACCTGACCTTCCTGGAAGAAGCGCGCCTGCAATGGCTGCGCACGGTGCCGGGCGAATGGTTCAGCGCGCACGCGATGCCGGTGATGGCGGCCGTCGAGTTGCACTATCGCAAGCCGATCGAATGGCCCGCCGAGATCGACGTGCTGCTTTCCTGCGAACGACTAGGCACAACGTCGATGACGATCGGCAACCGCATCGTCGATCGCAACGATCATGCATGCGTGTACGCCGACGGCAACGTGGTGATGGTGTGGGTCGATCCCGCGACCGGCGCGTCGGTGCCGTTGCCGGATGCGATTCGTAACGCCTGCACCTGAATCTTCGTCATGCCGGCGAAGGCCGGCACCCAGCATCTTCTGGTTCATCGGGAACATGGGTCCCGGCTTGCGCCGCGACGACGGCTTTCATGTTGCTTGTTGTTGCTGTTCTTCCAGCGTCAACGCCACCTTGTCGCGCAGGTAAACCGGCAACGCCTGTTCCGGCGGCACGCCCTTGCCGGCCGCGAACAACGGTGCGGCGAGTCGCACCACATCACATGCCTGGGGGTAACGCTCACCGTCGGCCCAACGCGGCGCAGACGGCAATCGCTCTCGAATAGCATCACCGTATGCGCCCCAACCGGTGCCCAGCACGTTCCACGCTTCGGCTTGCGGCAGGATCAGGCCGAATGCAGGAAGCACATGCTCCAGGCCCAGCGGCTCGACCAATCCGCCTGGGTCAAACCGGAACGTGCCCGCGTAGATTTCCTCGCGGCGTGCGTCGATAGTCGCAAGGATCGCGGCGCCGTTCTTCGGCGCCTGCATCGCCAGCGCCGCGAGCGACGATACCGGCACCACCGGAATGTCGAGCGCCAGCGCCAAACCTTGCGCCACCGAGATTGCCAGGCGCACGCCGGTGAACGCGCCCGGCCCCTGCCCGACCGCGATTGCGTCGAGTTGTTTGCGCGCGAGGCCCGCCTCGGCCAGCACCGATTCCGCCATCGGCAAGACCAGTTCCGCATGGCGACGCGGCGCCAGTTCGCTGCGGTCGATCAGCGCGTCGCCATGCAGCAACGCGACGGAGCAGGCTTCGGTAGCGGTTTCGATGGCGAGCAGGTTCATGCCGGCATTGTCGCATCCGCCGCCGAAAAAAATCGCCGCACGTCGTCCACTTCACGCGTCCGCGGCATCGGCGGCAGGCTGGCGAGGAACAGTTTTCCGTAGGCCTTGGTGCCGATGCGCGGATCGCACAGCACCAGCACGCCGCGGTCGTGCACGTCGCGGATCAATCGTCCGGCGCCCTGCTTCAATGCAATCGCGGCGGCCGGGATTTGCCAGTCGCGGAACGGATTGCCGCCCGCGCGGCGCACGGCATCCAGCCGCGCCTGCAACACCGGATCGTCGGGCGACGCAAACGGCAGCTTGTCGATGACGACGACGCTCAGGGCTTCGCCCGCAACGTCCACGCCTTCCCAGAAACTCGCCGCGCCCAGCAGCACGCCGTTGCCGGAATCGCGGAAGTCGGACAGCAACTGGTGGCGTGGCGCGGTGCCCTGCACGAACAGCGGCCACGGTCCATCCAGCAACAGGTCGGCCGCAAGCCGCAGTGCGCGATGCGAGGTGAACAACAGGAACGCCCGGCCCTTCGACGCTTCCAGCACCGGCCGCACCGTTTCGATGACGCGCGCGGTGTAGTCGTATGCGGCGGGTTCCGGCAGGTTCTTCGGCAAATAACACAACGCCTGATGCGCGTAGTCGAACGGACTGCCGAGATCCAGCGTGACCGGATCGACCAGCCCCATCTGACGCGTGAAATGCTCGAACTGCCCCGCAACCGCCAGCGTGGCCGACGTGTGGATCCATGCCGCGTCGGTGGCGTTGCGCAGCGTCTGCAACTGCGGCGCGAGGTCGAGCGGCGTCGCGCTCAACTCGAACCCATGGTCGGACAATTCGTACCAACGCACCTCGTCATCGCCATCGCGGCCGGCGATGCGCTGCAGGCGCTGGTCCAGCACCACGCAGCGCGCGTGCACGCTGGCGAGCCCCTTGGAACGCTCGGCCTGTCCGACCAGCACACCGGCGAGATCGTCCAACGCATCGCCGAGCTGTTCCAGCGCTTCCGCTGCACCCGCATCGGCTTCCAGTTGCGCGAACGCGCCGCGCCTGGGCAAAGCATCGAACGCGAGCCGCGCCTTGCGCAGCGCGTCGTTCAATGTATCCAGTGCGGGTTGCAGCAATGCCAGCGCGCCCGGCTGGCCGGCGCATTCCGCCAACACGTCGGCCGCGAGTTCCTTCACCTGCCGTGCGCTGATGCCGACCGAGAAATATTGCCCGGCGAGTTCCGGCAACTGGTGCGCCTCGTCGAGCACGTACGCATCGGCCTCGGGCAGGATGGCGCCGAAGCCTTCACGCTTCAGCGCGAGGTCGGACAGCAGCAGATGATGGTTCACCACCACGAGGTCGGCATCCTGTGCGCGACGGCGCGCCTTGAACACGAAGCACTCGTCGTACAGCGGGCATTCGGTGCCAAGGCAATTCTCGGTGGTGGACGTGACGCGCGGCCACAGCGGCGAGGCTTCCGGCACCTCGGCCAATTCGGAGCGATCGCCCGTGCGCGTGCGCGCAGCCCACGCGCGCACTTTCTGCAAATCGTCCACCTGCGTGCGCGACTTGAATTGCCCCGATTCGACCGTCTGCTGCAGGCGATATCGGCAGAGGTAATTCGCACGGCCCTTCAGCAATGCGGTGTCCGCCTTCGCGCTCAGAATCGACAGCACGCGCGGCAGGTCACGATGGAACAACTGGTCCTGCAGGTTGCGCGTACCGGTCGAGACGATCACCCGCTTGCCCGACAACAACGCGGGCACCAGATATGCAAACGTCTTGCCAGTTCCGGTGCCGGCTTCGACCACCAGCGCATCGTGATGCGCGATGGCGTCCGCCACCGCGTCGGCCATTCGCTGCTGCGTCTCGCGCCGCGCGAAGTTCGGCACCTCGCGCGCGAACGGACCGTCCACGCCGAGTAGCGCGGAAGCATCATGCGAATCGATCAGAACGGCCATCGCGCAAGTATCGCGGAGGAGCGCGGCCGGCGGAACTCTTGCCGCCGCTGCCGCAACATCATATAACGTTTGACATTCAATGCATCACGTTATACGCTGTACAGCATGATACGGTCGTTCCGCTGCAGGGACACGCAAGCGCTGTTCGCCACCGGCAAGAACCGGCGGTTTGCTGCCGTTGCCGAAGTCGCCACGCGCAAGCTGCAGCAACTGGACTCGGCTGCAACGCTGGAGTTCCTGCGCTCGCCACCTGGCAACCGACTGGAAGCCTTGCGCGGCAAGCGCAGCGGCCAATACAGCATCCGCATCAACGATCAATGGCGTTTGTGCTTCACGTGGACGGCCGCAGGACCGGAACAGGTAGAAATCGTGGACTATCACTGAAGGAGGCAAAAATCATGGTCAAGAACGGCATGCGCCCCATCCATCCGGGCGAAATCCTGCGCGAAGACTTCCTGAAGCCATTGGACATGAGCGCCCATGCGCTGGCGATGGCGCTCAGGGTGCCGGCGCCACGCATCAACGATATCGTGCGCGAGCGCCGCTCCGTCACACCCGATACCGCCATGCGGCTGGCACGGTATTTCGGAGGCGACGCGCAAAGCTGGATGAACCTGCAGGTCGCCTACGACCTGCGCACCGCGGAAATCGCCGAAGGCAAGACCATCGAACGCGAAGTGCTGCCGCGGGCGGCGTGATCAGATCTTGCGTGGCCCGCAATACTCGCAACCCTCCCCGTTCTGCGTGCGCTTGACGACCACGCGCTGCAGTTGCGGCAGGTCGCCGAGTTTTTCCCAGGTGAAGCGCGCGATGTTTTCCATCGTCGGAATGCCGAGTCCCTCCACGTCGTTGAGAAGGCGGTGGTCGAGCGCGTCGCGCGCGACTTCGATGCGGCGTTCCAGGTCACCCATGTCCACGACCCAACCGCGTTCGGTGAGCGGCCCGCGCAGCCACACTTCCACCTGGTACGAATGGCCGTGCATGCGCCGGTAGCGCGGATCGCCGCCGGGACCGGCGTCGAGCTGGTGCGCGGCGTCGAAATGAAAAGTCTTCCAGACGTTGAAAAGCCGTTCGCTCATGGGATGCCAAGATATTTGTGGGTCTGCAGGCTCAAGCGCCAGTGCGGATGCGCCTTGCAGTAGTCGACCGCGGCGCGGGTGTTTTCGGCAGCGTGCGGACCGTCCATCGGTTGCAGGAAAAAATGCGTCGCGACGAAATCCGCGAAGCGCTCGGGCATGGCGGTGGGTTGCGGATACACCAGTTTCAATTCGTTCGCGCGTTCGAGTTTTACAGGCGCCGTGCTCTTTGGGCTGACGGTGATCCAGTCGAGACCTTCGGGCGCTTCCAGCGTCCCGTTGGTTTCGACCGCGCATTCGAAGCCGCGCGAATGCATCGCGTCGAGCAGCGGCGCGTCGAGTTGCAGCAGCGGCTCGCCGCCGGTGAACACCACGAAACGGTTTTCGTTCTGGTCGCGTGGCCACAGGCTCGCGATCTTCTCCGCGGCGGCGTGCGCATCCGGATACTTGCCGCCATTCTCGCCATCGGTGCCGACGAAATCGGTGTCGCAGAAGTTGCACACCGCGCCCGCGCGGTCCGCTTCGCGCCCCGACCAAAGGTTGCAGCCGGCGAAGCGGCAGAACACGGCCGGGCGCCCGGCGTGGAAGCCCTCGCCTTGCAACGTGTAGAAGATTTCCTTGATGGCGTACATGCAGGCAATCGAATCCCGAACCCGCTATTTTGCCAGCGCCGGCGGCGGTTTGCCGCCTTTCGCACCCCGAGCATCGCCATGCAGATTCGCACCGCCACGATCGCCGACGCCGAAGCCATCGCCGCGGCGGAAGCCGAAACGCAAAGCACGCCGGGATTGCTGGTCGGTGGGCCGGGCGAAATTCCGCTCGAGGCGTATCGCGCGAAAATCGCCAAACTTGCAACGGACGGCTGCTATATCGTCGCCGAGGAAAGCGGCAACCCGGTGGGCCACGCGCTCCTGGAACCGATGCCCATGCGCGCCAACGCGCACGTGTTCACGCTGACCATCGTGGTGCACCCGGGCCACGTCGCACGCGGCATCGGCCGCGCGATGCTGGAGCACCTGCTGGATTGGGCACGGCGCGATGCACGGGTCGGCAAGGTCGAACTGAACGTGCGCGCGGGCAACCTGCGCGCGCGGCGGTTGTACCATCGTTGCGGGTTCGTGGAGGAAGCGCGCTTCAAGCGCCGCGTCCGGCGGACCGACGGCGTGTACGAGGATGACATCGGCATGGCCTGGTTTCCCGCCCGCGACACGGAATGGACCGGCACCGGAATCAGCGCAGTTTGATCCAACCATCGCGCCACACGGGAGCAAGGCCATGGTGAAGAACTTCGACCACGTCACCATCGTGATCCGGGACGTCCAGACGGCCAAACGCTTTTTCGGCCTGCTGGGATTCCGGGAAGACAAATCGGTCGTCATTTCGGGACCACAGTTTTCCGAATACATGGGCGTGGCGGGCATCGAGGCCGAGCACGTCACGCTGGTGCTCGATGGCGCCGTTCCGCGGGTGGAAGTGCAGTTGCTGAAGTACCGCCATCCGGCGCCGCTGCCCGATCCCGCCATTCGCGATCTCTCCAAGCTGGGATTCAACCACGTCTGTTTCGCGGTCGATGACATGGATGGCACGCTGGCTGCGCTGAAGGCTCACGGCGTCCGACTGCGCAACGAGGTGATGGTATTCCACGACCGCAAGCTGGTGTTTCTCGAAGGACCCGAGGGCATCACGATCGAATTGGCCGAATGGAATCCGCAATCGACAGCACCGAGCGCGAACCATTGACGCGCCGGCCGCGTTCACTGGCAAGCCTCGTGGCGCGGTGACAGACTGGCAGCATCGTTCGTGGCGAACGCGTGGAGAAGCAAGGTGGCGGAAACCAGCGCGGCCGAATACAACGCGGAGGTTCGCGAACTCGTCGCGTTGCAAGCCGAGGTCGTGTACCACAACGTCGATCGCACGCTGGCGACCTGGACGCGCACCGCGTTGTCGCTGATCGTGTTCGGCACCGTGGTCGACCGCTACGGCCTGCTGCTGACGCGCGACCATCCGGCGCACGTCGGCACGCTGCTGGCGATGAACCCGGAATCGAGCATCGGCGGCCTGTGCCTGATCGCGCTGGGCGTGTTCATCGCGGCGAGCACTGCTATCCGTCATCAGGCTTACCGCCGGATCTGGCTACGCGAATACGGACGTCCCGGCTTCCACGGGCCGTGGCTGGCTTTCACGTTCGCGGCGATGACGGTGATCGCCGGCGTCGCGCTGCTGGTCGTGCTGGGCGTGTTCCGCGGCTGACGGGCGGCGTGTCGTCAAGCCGCGCGGCGCGTGACAAACTATCGGCGACGTCCGGATGCAGGGCAGGAACGCGACGTGGCCGAAGAGACACCGCTCCCGCAACCCAAGACCGCGCACGAACTGGTCGAGCTGTCGTTGCAGCGCTCGTACATGAACACCGAGCGCACGCTGGCGGTGTGGACGCGCGTCGCGTTGTCGCTGATGATCTTCGGGATCGCGGTGGACCGCTTCGGCCTCTTGATGAACCATCCGCCCTGGCACGTCGCGATCGCGAGCGAACTATTGCCCAACCCGCTGTCCACGCTGGGCGGCGTGGTGCTGGTGGGAATGGGCGTGCTGATCCTGCTCGCGACGGGTTTCCGCTTCCTCGCCTACGGCCTCAAGTGGCACCGCCAGAATCCGCGCTACGTGTGGTACCACACGCCATGGCTCGCCTTCAGCTTCACGATGCTGATGGCGGCATTCGGGATCGCATTGCTGGTGGTGCTGTGCGTGTACCGGCAGTGAAGTTCACCCCTTCGGAACGAAGGGCGGAGCGTAGCGAACGCGCGCGCAGCGCGGGCGCCGCAGGCGCGGGGGACGCAGCATCATGACAAAAGCCATCCCCTTCAATCCCCCTTCGCAAGCGAAGGGGGAAGCAACATCACATCCTGATCGGCCCGGCCTTGTGGCACGCATCGCGCGCGGTGCGCGCGGCCTGTACGCCCGCCTGGTCGTTCTTCGAGTCGGCGATCTCCAGCATGGTTTCCCAATTGCTGGCGCACAGACCGCCGACCTTCGCGCCCAGTTCATACGAACGCCGCGCGTCCGCCTCGGCGGCCGCGTCGTCCTTCAGCAGGATTTCGATCTCGGCGCGGAACTGCAGGATGTCCGGCGCATCGGGCGACAGCTTCAAGGCGGCATTGACCTTGTCCAGCGCGTCCTGGTACTTGCCCGCGCTCTCGTCGGCGCGCGCGCCGTCCAGATAGCCGTCCACCGCGGGATCGCGCAGCGGCGTCACCTGCACCACCGACTTGTCGGCCGCGCCCGCCGCACGGATCGCTTCCACCATCGATGTCGGCGACAACCGGCTGCTCACCGGCGCCGGTTGCGGCGGATGCGAACATCCCGCCAGGAAGACGGTCAAAGCGGCCGCGCCCAGCGCGGCCCGAGTCACGTTGCGAGTCATGCGTTGCTCCGGAAAGATCGTCACGGCTGCGGATGCGCCGCTGAATCAGTATTGCCGCCGCCGAAAAAATTTTCGAGGCGTTGCAGGTAGCAATGGTTCTGCACCGCCGGCGCATAGCCGTCGATGAAGGGATATTGCCTGGCGCCATCGCACTGCGGCAGGCTGCCCTGCCCGGTCGCGGGATCGATCCACGCGTACTGGATGCCTTCATCCAGCGACGTCGTCAGCGGCGCGCTCGGCAGCTTCTCGAACAGCTTCGTCCACACGCGCAGCGCGCCGGTCGCACCCCACAGGTGCGTCGGCTGGTTGTCGTCGCGGCCCATCCACGTGACCGCGAGGCGGTCGCCGGTGAATCCCGAGAACCACGAATCGCGCTGGTGGTCGGACGTGCCGGTCTTGCCCGCGACGTGCAGCGACGCCAGCGAGGAATTGCCGATCGCCGCCGCGGTGCCGTATTGCGTGACCTGCTGCATCATCCAGCGCACCAACCCTACCGCCTGCTGGTACTGGCCCTTGCCGGGCTGCACCGCGTATTGCTTGACCACCTTGCCCTTGGCATCCAGCACGCCGCGCAAAGTCAGAAGCGGCAGCGCGTGGCCATCGTCGGCGATGAACTCGTACAACTGCGCCAACTGGAACGGCGACATGTCCACCGCGCCCAGCAGCAGCGACGGATTGGCCTCCACGTCTTTCAATCCGAACGAACGCAGGAACGCGGCGACGCGATCGATGCCGAGCTGCAAACCCAGGTGCACGCTGGCGAGGTTGTAGGACTTGGCCAGCGCCTCGACCATCGGCACCTCGCCGTGCGACTGGTGGTCGTCGTTCTGCGGCGTCCACAGCTTGCCGTTCGGCAGCTTCATCGAGATCGGCGAATCGTCAAGCATCGACGCGACGTTCCAGCGCGACGGATTCGTGAGCGCCATCAGGTAATAGAACGGCTTCAGGCTGGAACCGACCGGCCGCCGCGCATCGTAGGCGCGGTTGAAACCGTGCTGGTCGGATTGGCGGCCGCCCACCATCGCCAGCACGTCGCCGTCCGAGGGATCGACCACCACTGCGGCGCCTTCCATGCCGTCGCCGCGCTTGCCGAGGCTCTTCAATGCCTCATCCAGCGACTGTTCCGCGTAGGTCTGCGCGGCGGGATCGAGCGTGGTGTAAACCTTGAGGCCGCCGCTGCGCAGTTGCTGGTCGCTGAAGTCCTGCTTCAATTGCCCGCGCACCACGTCCATGAATGCCGGGAAGCGATCGACCACCAGTTGCGGGTTCGCGGTGACGTCGAGCGGCGATGCTTTTGCGGCGTTCCATTGCGCGTCATTCAATATCCCGGTTGCATGGAACGCGTCCAGCGCAACGTTGCGGCGCGCCAGCGCACGCTCGGGGTTGCGGCGCGGATCGTAGTAACTCGGACCGCGCACCATGCCGACCAGCAGCGCAATTTCCTGCGGGCGCAGCGTCTGCACCGGGCGTCCGAAGTAATACCAGCTCGCCGCCGCGAACCCGTGCACGGCCTGGCCGCCCTGCTGGCCCATGAACACTTCGTTGCAGTACGCGGCGAGTATCTGGCCCTTGGTGTAGTGCGCGTCCAGCAGGATCGACAGCAGCGCTTCGTTGAACTTGCGGATCAGCGTCTGGTTGCGGTCGAGGAACAGGTTGCGCACCAATTGCTGGGTGATGGTGGAACCGCCCTGCACCACGTGGCCCGCGCGCAAGTCGGCGATCGCTGCGCGCGCGATCGACGACAGGTCGATGCCGTGGTTGTTCTTGAAGTCGCGATCCTCGACCGCCTGCACGCCCTGCACCAGCAGCGGCGGCAATTCGTCCAGCTGCACGATGATGCGCTCTTCCTGCTGCGAGCCGTACATCGTCGCGATGCGCGCGGGATCGAGGTGCGTCCTGCGCAGCGGCTTGTTCGAGGTGAGGTCGAACACCGACTGGATCTGGCCGGAACCCAGCGTCACGCGTACGCGACGCGGCAATTCGCCGCCGACCGGATCCATGTAACCGCGCGACGCGATGGTGAACGTGCCGCCGTCGATGCTGTACGTGCCGGGCACCTGCGCGACGTGCGCGGCCTCGGTGTAGCCGGCCATCTGCAGTTCCAGCGTCAGCGTGGCCTTGTTCATCGGCACGCCGGCTTCCAGCAACTGCGGGCGCGCGTACACGCGCGTCGGCTGCGTGAAATCGATTTCGCTGACGCGCGTCTTCACGCGGTGGTCGAGCACCAGCGTGTACGGCACCACGAAGCCGACCGCGAAACCGATTCCGATCAGGATGGGCCAGCGTGCGAATGGCCAAGTTCGGGCGACGAACCCGCGCACGCGCTCGAACCAGGACAAGGCTGTCTATCTATCCAGCAAGGCGTCGGCGGATTTTAGCGGATCGGTGCGGCAGCTTTCGCGCATGGCCGCACCGATTCAGCGGCGATTGTGATGTGCGCGGTTCGCGGCCGACCGCGAACCGCGCACGCCGATCACCAGCGGCGCCTCACCAGGAACTGCGCACCGCAGCCCTTGTCCACCCAGATGCCGGCGCGGTTCCAGCCCCAGGTGCGGCCTTCGATGCAGGCGGAACTGGAGTTCTGGCGTTGCAGCCGCACGTGGCCGCGCGCGCCCACGTCGACCTGGCAGAAGTAGTAGCGGTACTGCGGACTGCCGCAGGACACCACGAACTCGCGATCCCATCCCGGTCCGGGCTGCCAACCGCCGGCCGCCGCGAACACGCCGCCGCAACCCTTGTCCACCCAGACGCTGCCGCGGTCGTAGCCCCAGGTGCGGCCTTCGATGCATGCCGCCTTGGAAGTCTGCTGGATGATCCGCACGCCGCGCCAATTGCCCGGCACCGCGCAACGCAGCGGACGGTGCTGCGGACTGCCGCAGGAAACGGTCTGCGGACCGTAGCCCGGCGGCGGCGGGCGATTCGGATAGTAATTGGGAGGCGGCGGCTGGTTGCCGTAAGTCACCTGCGCGCTGGCCGCGCCCGCGAACGCCAAAACAGATGCCGCGAACATCCATACGATCTTGCGCATCGCACTGCCCTCCTGGTTGGTGTGGTCAGTTTCCGCAGCAACGACTGAACCGCGGCTGGCAATCGACGGAACTCAGTCGCCCGCCGCCTTGCTGGCCTTTTCCGACGCCGGTTTGGTAGCTGCGTTGGCGGCCTCCTTGGCTGGCTGCGCCGGCTTGTCCGCCGGTGCTTCCTTGGTTTTTGCGGCATCGCCGGCAAGGTTGCGTTTCTTTTCCTTGTCGGATTTGAAATCGGTTTCGTACCAGCCGCTGCCGGCCAGGCGGAACACCGGCGCGGTCACCTGCTTGTGCACCGTGTGGTGCTTGCCGCAGTTCGGGCAGACGTCGGGGTCGGGATCGGACAGCTTCTGCAGGCGCTCGAATTTTTCGCCGCAGTCGTCACAGCGGAACACGTAGATGGGCATGGCGGAAAACCCTTGAAGCGATCGCGCAATCATACCGCCAAGGCCGCGCGGATTGCGCGGTTCTGCGCGCATTCGGGCGCGCCGCCTATCATGCGCATCTTTGCCTGCAAGGAAACCCGATGCGTCTTCTCCGTTCCGCGTGCCTCGCCGTGATGCTCGCCGCCGCCCTGCCCGCCGCGCGCGCCGCGGCGCCGTCGTGCCCGGCCACCTGGCCGTCGCAGCCGGCTGCGTGGGTCGCGCGCATCGACGAAGTCAATCGCGGACTGGGCATTCCGCCCGACTACGCGGCCAAGCACAACCTGGTGCCGCTGCCCGAAGGCAAGGACCTGGTAGAAGTGCCACGCGACGTGTACGGACGCAAGGTGGAAATGGTGGCGCCCGCCGCCGCCGCGCTGGAGAAAATGTTCGCCGCCGCCGCGCACGATGGCGTGAAGCTGGAGACCGTGTCGGGTTTCCGCAGCATCGACTATCAGACCGGACTGATCCGCCGCAAGCTGAAAAGCGGCATGAGCATCCAGAAGGCGCTCAGCATCAACGCGGTGCCGGGATACAGCGAACACCAGACCGGCTGCGCGGTGGACCTGACCACGCCCGGCGTGCCGGCCGCGGACGGCAGCTTCGAACGCAGCAAGGCGTTCTCGTGGCTGCAACAGCACGGCGCCGAATACGGCTTCCACCTGTCGTTTCCGCCGGGCAACAAGTACGGCTACGAATACGAGCCGTGGCATTGGCGCTATGTCGCGGGCAGCGCCAAGGCCCATTGATCCAGAAACAGGAAACACGCCCTGCACGTATCGACCCGTCGTTGACGTTCGCGAGCGCCGGCTTGCCGAACAGGCATGGCGATGAGCGGACGCCACGCTGCAACCCGTGGCGGGGAAACCGGCACTCACCTGTGCACCGCCCCTGGCGTGAATCCAACGGAGGGCTCTCCATGTCACCGCTACCGTCCTGCAGGCCGGCATCTCGCCGCGCCTTGGTCCTGCTGATGATGACGGCCCTGGGCACGGCCGGAATCCTGTCTCCTTGCCTCGCCCAGGCGCGCAACGATCGCGGCAATATCCTCATCGCCGACCAGTTCAACAACCGCGTGATCGAAGTCGATCCGCAGACACACAAGATCGTCTGGCGGTTCGGCAACGGTTCGGACCAGCCCGGACCGGACAGCGTCGTCGGCACCAATGACGCCGAGCGTTTCGGTTCGCGCACCCTGATTTCCGGTACCGGCACGCCGCCGGGCTTGCCGGGCTGCAGCAACACCACCAGCGGCTGTCCCGACAACCGCGTGATCATCGTCGACCATCGCGGCAGGATCGTCTGGCAGTACGGGCAAGCCGGCGTCACGGGATCGGGGCCGGACCAGTTGAATACGCCGGTGCAATCGCTGCGCCTGGCCAGTTTTCCGGGCCATCCGGGGTCGCACGTGCTGATCACCGACCAGGGCAACCAACGCGTCATCCTGGTCGACATGAAGAAGCGCATCGAGTGGCAATACGGCACGACCGGCGTGGCCGGCAGCGGCGCCAACCAGCTCGACAATCCCAACAGCGCGGAAGTGCTGGAGAACGGAAACATCCTGATCGCGGACGAGAACAACAACCGCGTCATCGAGATCACGCCGCGCGGATGGGTCGTGAAGCAATTCACCGCGCACGGCACGATCAGCGGAGCGGCGTTCGCCAGCCGGCTCGACAACGGTGACACGCTGATCACCGACTCCAACAACAACCGGATCGTCGAGGTCGACGGCAAGGATCGCGTCGTGTGGCAGTACTTCACCAACACCAGCCCCGGCAGCAATCCGACGCCGCTGCCGACGAGGGCCGTGCGGCTGAAGAACGGCGACACGCTGATCAGCGACCAGTTCAACGGCCGGGTGATCGAGATCACGCCGTCGGGGCAGATCGTGTTCCAGCAAGGCGCACTCAACGTTCCCGGCAAAGGCCACGACCAGCTCAACGGCCCCTACGATGCAAAGGTCATCGGCGACTTCACCGGACTGACCAGGCCGTTCGGGTCCGCGGATCCGCGCTGATCCGGATCGGACGTTTGCCGGCGCCGCGGTTTCCCGGACAGCGCGCGATCAGCAACACCCATGGAGCAAATCCCGCAACGCGCGGACGTCCAGATGCATTTCAACCGCGTCCGCGAGGCGTTGCAGCGACGCCTCGCGCAGCGCGTCGATGTCGAGTGCCGCGGGATCGTGCAAACCTACCCACGCGAGCAAGGCGTGCAGCGCATCCGGATGATCGAACAAGCCGTGCACATAGGTGCCGACGACCTGGCCGTCTGGCGATACCGCGCCATCGCTGCGGCCGTCGTCCAACCTGCAAAGCGGTGAATGCAGGGCGGCGCCGCGGCTGACACCGCAATGGATTTCGTAGCCGCGCAGCGCGGCGTCGGCGAACGCGAGGCGGCCTTGCACGTAGCGCAGTTGCTTGCCGGGTTGCAGCGTGGTTTCGAGGTCGAGCCAGCCGAGCGCTTCGCTGGAACCCACCGCGCCTTCGACGCCGTGCGGGTCGTGGATCGCCCCCCCCAGCATCTGCATGCCGCCGCAAATACCGATGACCTTGCCGCCGTAGCGCAGGTGGCGCGCGATCGCCGCATCCCAGCCGTGCGCGCGCAGCCACGCCAAATCGTCACGCACAGCTTTCGAACCGGGCAACAGGATCAGGTCACAGGCTGGCGGCGCTTCGACCGGACCGACAAAGTGCAAATCGACCTGCGGGTGCGCGCGCAAGGCATCGAAGTCGGTGTGGTTGCTGATGCGTGGCAGCGCCGGCACGATCACGCGCAGCACTTCACCGTCACGCGGCGCACGCGCGCGCGGCAACGCGTCTTCGGCTTCCAGATGCAAGCCGTGCAGGTACGGCAGCACGCCCAGCACGGGCTTTCCGGTTTCGCGTTCCAGCCAGTCGAGTCCGGGCTTCAGCAACGACGGGTCGCCGCGGAAACGGTTGATCACGAAACCCGCGACGCGCGCGCGTTCGGATTCCGACAACAGCGCCAGCGTCCCGATGATGTGCGCGAACACACCGCCGCGATCGATGTCGGCGACCAGGACCACCGGGCAATCCACCGCCTCAGCGTAACCCATGTTGGCAATGTCGCGCTCGCGCAGGTTGATTTCGGCGGGGCTGCCCGCGCCTTCCACCAACAGCACGTCGAAACGTTCGACCAGGCGCGCGTGCGACGCCAGCACCGCGTCCATCGCGACGCGCTTGTAGTCGTGGTAGCCCACCGCGTCCATCGCGCCGATCGCGCGGCCGTGCACGATCACCTGCGCGCCGGTGTCGCTTTCGGGTTTCAGCAGCACCGGATTGAAATCGATTGCCGGCGCGAGTCCGCACGCCTGCGCCTGCACCGCTTGCGCACGACCGATTTCGCCGCCGTCGCTGGTGACCGCGGAATTGAGCGCCATGTTCTGCGGCTTGAACGGTGCTACGCACACGCCCTGCCGGTGCAGCCAGCGGCCCAGCGCCGCGACCAGCGTGCTCTTGCCGGCATCCGACGTGCAGCCCTGCACCATCAGCACGCGCGCGCTCATGGCAGGAACAATCGCAGCGCGGCTTCCGGGTCCGACGGAAAATAGAAGTGCACGAAGCTCGCGGTGAAGCGCCGGTCGCGGTACACCGCCTCGCGCGACGGCGCGCCGTTAGGATTCGCGGCCGTCGCAATTGGCGCCGCTGCGATGCCCGCATGCGCATGATGAAACGTATGGCCGCGCAAGGCGCCTTCCGGCAACGCGACTTCCTGCAAGCCCAGCGCGGCGAGGCGCGGTTGCACCACCGCGCTGCCGCGCAGCAAGCCGGCCATCGGCGCGACATGGCCTTCGGCATCGGCCAGTTCGTCGAGCGCGAACAGCAGGCCGCCACATTCGGCGAGGATGGGCTTGCCGGCGTCGCGATGCGCGCGCAACGCAGCGTGCAAATCCTGGCGCGCGGACAATGCGTGCAGGTGCAATTCCGGATAACCGCCCGGCAGCCAAACGGCATCGCAATCCGGCAATGCGTCGCCCGCGAGCGGCGAAAAGAAAAGGAGTTCCGCGCCGGCCTCGCGCAGCAGGTCAAGGTTGGAGGGATAGAGGAAACAGAACGCCGCGTCGCGCGCGACCGCGATGCGCACGCCGCGCAGCGAGGGCGACACGGCTGGCGGCGTTGCGCGCTTGAACGACACCGCGGGCGGCAACGCGAGATCCGCATGGCGGCTCCACGCATCGGCCAGCGCGTCCAGCCGCGCATCGAGATCGTCCAGTTCGCCGGCCGCGACCAGGCCGAGGTGCCGCTCGGGCAGCGCCAATGACGGATCGCGCGGCAACGCGCCCATCCAGCGGATGTCGTGCGGCAAGCTCCCGCGCAACAGTTGCGCGTGATAGTCGCCGCCGATGCGGTTGGCCGCCACCCCGTACAACGCAGGTCCCGCGTAGTAATGCGCGAGCCCGTGCGCGACCGCGCCGAAAGTCTCGGCCATCGCCGAGCCGTCGATCACCGCCAGCACCGGCAGGCCGAAACGGACGGCGAGGTCGGCACTGGAAGGTTCGCCATCGAACAGGCCCATCACGCCTTCGACGAGGATCAGGTCGGCGCTGCGCGCCGCCGCGTACAGGCGTGCGTGCACGTCGGTCTCGCCGCCCACCCACAGGTCGAGCTGGTACGCGGGCACACCCGCCGCGCGGCCCGTGATCATGGGATCGAGAAAATCCGGCCCGGCCTTGAACACGCGCACGCGGCGTCCCTGCCGCGCGTGCCAGCGCGCCAGCGCCGCGGTCACGCTGGTCTTGCCCTGCCCCGATGCGGGCGCGGAAACCAGCAGCGCGGGACAGGTGGCGGTGTTCATTGCGCCGGTCGCCAGCTCACGGTGAGCATGAAATTGCGGCCCGGCTGGTTGTAATACCAGGCGGTTTCGTAGTCCTTGTCGAACACGTTGTTGAGGGCGATCTGCAGCTTCCAGTCGCGATCGACCTGCCAGCCCGCGCGCAGGTTGGCCAGCGCGTAGCCGCCCAGCGGATGCTGGTTGGCGATGTCGTCGTAGCTGCGCCCCGCGACGTACCAGCTCGCGCCGAAGCTGAAACGTCCGAAACTGCGGTCGGCGTTGAAGCGCGCGCTGCGGCGCGGCCGCCGCGGCAACTGGTTGCCGTCGTAGAAACCGCCCGCCGCATCGTCGCGGGCATTCATCAGCGTCGCGGTGGCGCGCAGGTCCCAGCCCCCGAGCTTGCCGCCAAGCACGCCTTCGAGTCCGGTGATGCGCGCGCGGTCGATGTTGTTGGGCATGTTGAGGGCGGCGTCCCAGGTGATCAGATCGCTCACGTCGTTGCGATACGCCGACAACGACCACTGCCCCCATTCGGGCGTGCCGCGCAGGCCGAGCTCGACATTGCGTGAACTTTCCGGACGCAGGTTCGGATTGGAGAAACCGGGGTAGTACAGATCGTTGAACGTGGGCGCGCGGAATGCCGTGCCCCAGCTCGCGGTGACGCGCAGATCCTTCGCGAAGTTCCAGCCCCACAACACGCTGCCGGTGGTCTTGCCGCCGAACTGGCTGTTGTCGTCGCGGCGCACGTTGGCCTGCAGCGACTGCGCGCCGAAGCTGCGCTGCCATTGCGCGAACACGCCGCGATCGGTGCGCGCATCCTGCGTGAACCTGTAATTGCTGGCGACCGCCTCGCGCTGCCAGTCCAGTCCGGTGCTGAGCAATCCGCCGCCCAGCGCAATGTCGGCCTGCAGCGAACCCAAGGTGCGGCGCGTGTCGAAGTGGTCGACGTACACGTCGCCAAGGAAATCCTCGTCGAGATCCGCACTGCTGCCGACGCGCAACGACAAATTCAACTTGTCGTTCGGACGGAAGTGCAACTGACCGCCGACGACCTGCGTCGAGTAATCATCCGAATCACTGAAGCTGCCGTCGTACTTGTTGAAACCTTGCGTGCGCATCGCCAGCGCATCGGCGCTCCACTGATCGTTGAACTGATACGCGCCGTGAATCGTCAGCGCGTTGTCGTGGAAACCGTCGCGGTCGGGTTGGTCGGCGAAACACGCGGCGAACACTTCGGCCGCGCCGATGCGGCAGGCATTGATGCCCTTGGTCTGGTCGTGCGTGGCCTGCACCGCGATCCAGCCCTTGTCGCTGGCGACTGAAAAACCGTACGACGCTTTCCAATGTGAGTAGCTGCCGATGCCGACGCTGGCGTTCGGCGTGAACGTGCCCGGTGCGTGGCGCAGAAAAATCTGGATCACGCCACCGATCGCTTCCGAACCATACAAACTCGAGAACGGCCCGCGCACGATTTCGATGCGCTGGATCTGGTCGACGGGAATGTCCTGGATCGGCGTGGTGCCGGATGTCGCGTTGCCGACGCGAATGCCGTCGACCAGTACCAGCACCTGGTTCGCATTGGTGCCGCGCAGGAACATGGACGTCTGCTTGCCGGGTCCGCCCTGGTTGCTGATCGTCATGCCGGGCGTGTCGTTCAACAGATCCTGCAGCGACGACGGCTGCAGCAGTTCGATCTCCTCGCGCGTGATCACGGTGACCGGCGCAAGCGTCTGGTCTTCCGTCTGCGCGGTACGCGTCGCGGTGACGATGATCTGGCCGAGCGTGGTGGGCGCGCCTTCCGCGAAAGCCGCAACGGGAACGCAATAGAGCGCGGCCAGCACGCAGCGGCCGAGCAAACGACGATGCAATTTCACGATGACTCCTGTCCGCGCCTGCCCGCGCGGTTTGCTGTGGTGTCGTGGACAGGGGAAGGAGTGCGGCGCCAGGCGCGAGGTCGCATGGCCCCGAGACACAAGCCCGCCGCTTGTCCGGTTCTTGCCGAAGGCCGGTCTCCGGGCTCGCGAGCGAAGGTTCGGAACCTTCATCGATCCGCGCCTTCCCGAGCTCGCGCTCAGTGGCACCTGCGGATCGTTGCTCGCCTACCGTTGCGGGGGCAGCTCCGGAATGGACGTCCAGACAGCTGAAGCGTCGTCACCGGATTCCCGTTTCAATCGTCCGCTTGCGCGGACGATCACCTTGGGCAACGCGCATCGTAACCGATCATCGTGGACCACGCCACGTGTGCGCCGCGCGGGTAGTGGTCTAGTTTGAAATTATGGACGTTCGATCTGGCCAAGTAGTTTCATAACATCGAACGATCCCCAGCATTCAGTAGCTAGCGTCATGCCCTGAGGGGGGAAGCCGGCCTGAATGATCTTCTTTCCCATCGTCTGCATATACGTTACGGCTGGAACCATGTCTGCATCCAAGCTAGCGAGAACGGCCGCATCATAGGAATCAGAAAGTCCAAGTCTGAGTAGGTCGGTCACCAAAAGTGTGTCTACGCCTTTTTCCTCTGTGGCGATAATTTCTTGGCCGCAACCAACGTGAGGGCAGTGGGTAATTTCTTGGTGGCATGCGGGGCAACGCTGCGCGGACTTTCGGCGACGCTCCCTGATCTGAACATTGACGCCCGGCTGACGGTCCAGCCATGTAGTTACCCAGTTCTTAAACTTTTTGCTTTACTGGTGTAAGAGGGTTGAAGGACGTATAGATGTACGTCCCCTCATACGACAGCTCTCCCCCTTCACAGGACAGAACTGCGCAGGCTTCCCGCGCCAAAATAGTTCCAAGCTTTCTCCAATCGACCTTAACCCTTGAATTTTCTACCTTTCTCAATGCTGATGCCTTCTGGTTTAGGGTCAGTTGGAAGTTCCAATAGTCTATGAACACTGCGATACGCATAGGTCTATCCCCCTGATTTAGCTATTGACAAGGCCGTCAACAGTACCTAACCTTTGACGCATTGAATCCCATCTGCCGCGCCTTAGATTTGGGGCTAAAACACGGTAGATCATTGTATCCCCAGGGGGCGCTTAGCGCCCCCTGTGTTTTTATGGAGCCTTCTTCTTGTACGGGCCGCGCGGCTTGGCTTCCGGCTCCCGCACTAGCGCCGCGATTTCTTCCAAGCTCCAAACGTGATCCGCAATGCCCGCTTCCATGGCAGGCGTTACGCGCAGCGTCTTATGGATGCGGCCGAAATTGTAGAACATGAAGTGCAGCGCGACGGCGTGCGCGTGATTCTCGATCTTCTTGCTGAAGCCATTGGTCAGGCGCGTGAAGCGGCGCATGGACATCCGCATCGTCAGATTCTGGCGTTCGACGTAGGACGTGGACACGTCAGCCTTGACCGGGTTGCCCGTGATCCTGATCTTCTTGGAGCCTTGGTACTCGCTCGGGCTGTACTTGCGCTCCGGTGAGTTCGGACCTTCACCGTACTGCTTGACCAGCATCGCGTAGTCGATTTCCCAAGCGAACGCATCTTCTACCGCGTCCAGATAGGCCCGATGGCCGTCCGTGGTGAGCTGTACGCGGTTCGCCAAGCGTGGCGCCAAGTCCGCGATGAACGCACGGGCGGCTTCGCCGTCGCGGCTGCCGACCATCCATGAGGCGATCAGCTTGGTGTCTGCGCAGATGGCCGTCCAAGTCCACACGTCGCCATAACCGGCCGCGCCCTGTTCGACGTGCTTTTGCTTAGCGCCGACGAATGACCAGATTTCGTCGCACTGCACACGCTTGCAGGGGAGATTCACTAGCGCCTTGTGCTGGTATTCGGCACAGGCCGCACCTACGTCCGCGAGCAGTTTCAGCACGGTCGCCTTGGCCGCACCCGTGATGCGGCACGTCGCGTTGATGGAGTTCCCCTCAACCAGCAGACCGAGGATTCGTGCGCGTTTGGCCAAATCTAGCTTGTTCATCACGGCGCTCAAGCATTCGTGTAGAATGAATTATAACGAATAACTTGCTTGCGTCAAGCAATTTATTTGTTACAATGATCCCACGAAACCGCTGGAGACTATCCATGAGCCAAGCGAAAAAGGTGGTTGACAAGTTCGGTAGCCAAGCCGCTTTGGCGGCCAAGCTCGGAATAGCGCAGACGACAGTGTCCCATTGGGTGAAAAAGGGACTGATTCCCGCAAAGTGGCAGCCACGTCTTCTGGAGTTGGCCGAAAGGGAAGGTATTAGCCTCTCGCCAAGCGATTTCATGCCGAAGCCCATCGCGCCAGCTGGGCCGGTTGGCCGTGTGGCCAGGTTTCCAGGCACTTTGGAATTGGGCGGAGATCAGCCCGTTGATTGTTATGTGCTCAATACTGGAGAACGTGTCCTAAGCCTCTCTGGCACGGTGCTTGCGATCGCCCAAGTTGATTCGGGGAACGTCGGCAACATTGTGGGTATTGAGGCACTTAAGGAATTGATAGATAAGGAAAAGTTCGCCGGCGAGATTCTGTCATTTAGCATCCCCGGCAACCCAACAGAAGCTAGGGGCATTACCGCTGAAATGTTCTTGGAGCTTTGTCAGGCATATGTAGAGGCGCTGCGACAAGGTTTGCTTAGAACAGACAAGCAAAGAGAAAACGCTATTCGATGCAGCGTCCTGCTGGCGTCATGTGCAAAACTAGGTTTGATTGCCCTGATCGATGAAGCCACTGGCTATCAATTCGAGCGAGAGTCAGATGCTCTGAAGGTAAAGCTAAAGGCCTTCATCGCTGATGAGCTTCGCGCGTGGGAAAGCACCTTCCCCGATGAGCTTTGGGTTGAGTTCGGAAGGCTGACGGGGTGGAAGGGGGCGTTGCATAGCCGGCCCAAATGGTGGGGGAAGTTAGTCATAGAGTTGATCTATGAAACTCTCGACCCTGATGTTGCGGCTTACCTAAAGGACAACAGGCCGCCCAAAGGAGTGCACTGGCACCGCAAACTTACCGAAAACTATGGGGTAAGAAAATTGGTGTCCAGGTGTTATGAGGTAATTGGGATGGCAAAGGGATGCAATACGATCAACGAACTGCGAAACAAGGTCGCATTGCATTACGGGATGGAACCCGTACAGATCACGATGTATCTGCCCCTGATCCCGCCCACCGAGCATTAGCCGCCTTCTTCGCAATGGCTGACCGCTCCTTGGCGGTCAGCTTCTTTGCGCGTGCGTTGCCGCCCTTTAGGCCGCCCTTGCGCCCCAGCGCAACAGCAGCCGGATCTTTACCGTCATCGGTCTTGATGTCATCTAGCTCACCCGTGGCAAGCTGGGCGATCATGTGCGCGAGCTGGTTGGTGTCGCGGGGGCGTTTCGGATGCTTGGTGGTCATAATGTCAACGATAGGGCACCAAGCCTGAACGCTCAAGCATGCGCGATTTCAAACTAGACCACTACCGCCGCGCGCGACCGAAACGCGATCAATCGTTGGGCAGGCTGCCGCGCCGCGAAAACCACAGCGCGCCGAGCGTGCCCGCGGCGCCCGACAGCAGGTACAGGCCGACGTAATCCGCGCCGAGGAATTGCGCCAATGCCAGCACCACCAGCGGCGCGAAGCCGGCGCCGATCAGCCAACCGAGGTCGGAGGTGATCATCGCGCCGGTGTAGCGGTATTCGCTGCGGAAACCGGAATTGACCGCGCCCGCCGCCTGCGCATGCGAGAAGCCGAGCAGCGCGAAGCCGATGAGGATGAACAGGTAACTATTCACCGTGCCGCCCGAGAGCAGCAGCGCGGTCCAGCCGCTGTAGATCGCGATCAGCACGCCGCACACCGCCAGCGTGGTGCGGCGGCCGAAGCGGTCGGCGATGACGCCCGAAAGCAGCATGCACGGAATGGCGATCAGCGCGCCGATGATCTGCACCAGCAGGAATTCGGTGGTCGACATGTGCGTGTACAGCAACGCCCACGACAGGCCGAAGATCGTCACGAGATAGAACAGCGCGTAGCTCGCCAGCGGCGCGAACGCACCGAGCGCGACGTTGATGCCCTGCACGCGGAACGTTTCGCGGATCGGCGACGGTTCGAGGTCGCGGTGTTGCATCTGCTCGGCGTAGCGCGGCGCCACCACCATGCGCAGGCGCGCGAACAGCGCGACCACGTTCAGGGCGAACGCGACGAAGAACGGATAGCGCCAACCCCAGCCGTAGAAATCGTCCGGCGACAGGCTGGACCAGATGTAGGCGAACAAACCCGCCGCCAGGATGAAGCCGACCGGCTCGCCGAGCTGCGAAAGCATCGCGTACCAGCCGCGGCGCTCGCGCGGCGCCATCAATGCGGCGAGCGAAGCCAGGCCATTCCAGCTTCCGCCCAGCGAGAAACCCTGGCCGAAACGCAGCAAGGCCAGCGCCAGGATCGCCCATCCACCCAGCGTCGCGTAGCCGGGCATGAACGCGATGCCCGCGGTCGCCATGCCGAGCATGAACAGCGCGATCGTCAGCTTGGTCGCGAGACCGAAGTTGCGCTGGATCACCAGGAAGAACATCGAGCCCAGCGGCCGCGCGATGAATCCCAGCGCGAAGATCGCGAACGCGTAGAACATGCCGTCGAGCTGGCTCGCGAACGGAAAGAACGCCTTCGGGAACGCCAGCACGCAACCCAATCCGAACACGAACACGTCGAACGATTGCGAGATGCGGCCGACGACGACGCCGACGGCGAGATCGCCCGGCGTGACGTGTTCGTCTTGTGAATCAGATCGCGGACGGCCGGGCGCCGGGTGACGGGTCAGGGTTTCGCTGGTGGACATGACGTTTGCGTGATGAACCAATGGATGACTGGATCTCTCAACCGTTCGTGTTGATTTTGGCCCTTCGACTTCGCGCCTTCGGCGCTGCGCCCAGAGCCTGCCCCGGACTCGATCCGGGGACGAACGAGATTCAGGATGTGGGCCGATGAACTGGAACAGCGTCGCGGCGCAGCCGGATCGATGCCTTGATGCAGATCAGTCTGAAAAAACGGGATGACGGGGTATCATAGGGCGTTTTCGCATCACGCCCAAGTGCAATCATGTCCCTCAAACCCCTCCGCGGCCTGCTGCTGATTCCGTTGTTGCTGCTGGGCGGCTGCAACCTGGTGCTGCTGGACCCGTCGGGCGACGTCGCGCGCCAGCAGAGCGACATCATGATCATCACCACGATCATCACCGCGCTGATCATCGTGCCGGTGCTGGTCGCGATCGCGGTGGTCGCGTGGCGCTACCGCGCTTCCAACAAGCGGGCGAAGTACGACCCCCACTGGGACCATTCGCCGCAACTCGAATTGTGGGTGTGGGCGGGGCCGCTGCTGATCATCATCGCGGTCGGCGCGGTGAGCTGGCTCGGCACGCACCAGACCGATCCGTACCGCGCACTCGACCGCATCGCGCCGGGCAAAGCCGTGCCTGCCGACGTGAAGCCGCTCGAAGTGGACGTGATCTCGCTGCGCTGGAAATGGCTGTTCCTGTATCCGCAGTACGGCATCGCGACGGTGAATGAATTGGCTGCGCCCGTCGACCGGCCGATCCAGTTCAAGCTGACCGGCGACACCATGATGGATTCGTTCTTCGTGCCGGCGCTGGTCGGACAGGTCTACACGATGCCCGGCATGCAGACGATCCTGCATGGCGTCATCAACAAGCCCGGCGAGTACAAGGGTTTTTCCGCCAACTACAGCGGCGCGGGCTTCACCGACATGCGCTTCAAGTTCCATGGCCTGACCGCGCAGGATTTCGATGCGTGGGTGGGCAAGGTGCGCGCGGCGGGCGGCGATCTCGACCTCGCGGCCTACGGCACGCTGCGCAAACCGAGCCGCAATGCGCCGGTGCAGTACTTCGCGAAGTTCGATGCCGATCTTTACCAGCGCGTCCTGAACCTGTGCGCGGAGCCCGGCCGCGTCTGCAAGAGCCAGATGATGGCCGCCGATGTGCACGGCGGCGACGCCATACAGGACATGCACGCGCACGGCGCGATGCCCATGTCCGCCGCGCCGAAGCCCGCCGCGGACGCGCACTGATTGCTTTGACGGGATTCAACCATGCTTGAAGCCATGCCTCATCGCTCCGCCTTCATGAACTTCCTGTTCGGGCGGCTGACCATCGACTCGCTGCCCTTCCTCGCGAATGACGCCGAAGGCCACATCCTGCTCGTCACGCTTGCGGTGGTGGTGATCATCGGCGCCGCAATCCTGGGCGCGATCACCAAGTTCCGCCTGTGGGGCTACCTGTGGCGCGAGTGGTTCACCAGCGTGGACCACAAGAAGCTCGGCATCATGTACATGATCCTCGGCACGGTGATGCTGCTGCGCGGTTTTTCCGACGCAATCATGATGCGCGCGCAGCAGGCCTACGCGTTCGGCCCGCACATGGGCTACCTGCCGCCGCAGCACTACGACCAGATCTTCTCGGCGCACGGGTCGATCATGATTTTCTTCGTCGGCATGGCGTACATCGTCGGCCTGATGAACTACATCATGCCGCTGCAGATCGGCTCGCGCGACGTGGCGTTCCCGTACCTCAACAACCTGAGTTTCTGGTTCACCTGCGGCGGCGCGATCCTGTTCATGGTGTCGCTGTTCCTCGGCGATTTCTCGATGGCCGGCTGGCTGGCCTATCCGCCGGTGTCGGAACTGCAGCAAGGCACGGGCGTCGATTACTACATCTGGGGCCTGCAGTTGTCCGGCGTCGGCACGCTGCTCACCGGCATCAACTTCGTGGTGACGATCCTGAAGATGCGCGCACCCGGCATGACGCTGATGAAGATGCCGGTGTTCACCTGGACCTCGCTGGCCACCAGCGGCTTGATCATCGCGACGTTCCCGGTGCTCACCGCGACCCTGTTCCTGCTCGCGCTGGACCGCTACGTCGGCACGCACTTCTTCACCGACGGCTTCGGCGGCAACCTGATGATGTACATCAACCTGATCTGGGTGTGGGGCCACCCCGAGGTGTACATATTGATATTGCCGCTGTTCGGCGTGTTCTCGGAAATCGTGCCGACGTTCTCGGGCAAGCCGTTGTTCGCCTACTCGTCGATGGTGTACGCCACGGTCGCGATCATGATCCTGTCGTACCTCGTGTGGCTGCACCACTTCTTCACAATGGGTTCGGGCGCCGACGTCAACTCGTTCTTCTCGCTGACCACGATGATGATCGCGATCCCGACCGGCGTGAAGATCTTCAACTGGCTGTTCACCATGTACCGCGGCCGCGTGCGCTACACCGTGCCGATGCTGTGGGCGATGGGTTTCCTGTTCACCTTCACCATCGGCGGCATGACCGGCGTGATGCTGTCGGTGACGCCGGCCGACTTCCTGCTGCACAACAGCCTGTTCCTGATCGCGCACTTCCACAACGTGATCATCGGCGGCGTGGTGTTCGGCGTGTTCGCGGCGGTGAACTTCTGGTTCCCCAAGGCGTTCGGATTCAAGCTCGACGAATTCTGGGGCAAGGCCTCGTTCTGGTTCTGGCTGATCGGCTTCTGGGTCGCGTTCGGGCCGTTGTACATCCTGGGGTTGATGGGCGTGACGCGGCGCCTCAGCCACTTCGATGATCCGAGCCTGCAGCCGTATTTCATCGTCGCCGCGTTCGGCGCGTTCCTGATTGCGCTCGGCATCCTCAGCTTCATCATCCAGATCTACGTGAGCATCCTGCGTCGCAAGCAATACGCGGTGGGCGGCGATCCGTGGGACGGCCGCACGCTCGAATGGTCCACCTCGTCGCCGCCGCCCGATTACAACTACGCGTTCATTCCGGTCGTGCATCATCGCGACGCGTGGGCGACGATGAAGAGCCTCGGCTTCGCGCGCCCGCAAGGCGGCTACAACGACATCCACATGCCGAAGAACACGCCGACCGGCGTCTTCATCGGCGCGCTGTCGTTCGTCTGCGCGTTCGGCCTGGTCTGGTACACCTGGTGGCTGGCGGCGGCGTCGCTGCTCGGCGTGATCCTGGTCGCCATCGCGCACAGCTTCGATTACCACCAGCACCACCACATTCCCGCCGACGAGGTGCGCCGCTTCGAATCCGGCAGCAATCAGGCGGCAGCACAAGGCGCCAGCGCATGAACACCACCGCCATCGACACCGCGCCTCCGGCGCCGTCCGACTACTACAGCCTGACCGAAGCGCCGCCGCGCAACGGAACCCTGCTCGGGTTTTGGATCTATCTGATGAGCGACTGCTTCATCTTCGCGTCGCTGTTCGCGTGCTACGCGGTGCTCGGCACCGAATACGCGGGCGGGCCGACCGGCGCCGAAGTACTCGACCTGCCCGGCCTCGCGGTGAACACCGCGTTGCTTTTGATTTCGTCGGTGGTGTTCGGTTTCGCGATGCTGGAGATGCAGCGCCAGAGGAAAGGCGCGATGCTGGGCTGGCTGGCGCTCGCGGGTTTGCTGGCCGCGGCCTTCGTCTCGCTCGAAATCCACGAGTTCCTCGGCATGATCGCCGAAGGCGCCGGCCCCGGCCGCAGCGCGTTCCTGTCGTCGTTCTTCACGCTGGTCGCCACGCACGGGCTGCACGTCACGCTCGGCGTGCTGTGGCTGATCGTGCTGATGGTGCAGACGGTGAAGTTCGGGCTCAGCGAAGACAATGTGCGCCGCTTGCGCTGCCTCAGCATGTTCTGGCATTTCCTCGACCTCGTGTGGGTCGGTGTCTTCAGTTACGTCTATCTGGTGGGAGTGGTGCGATGAGCCAGCCATCTTCATCTGGTCACGCGATGCCGCACGGCGGCCACGATTCCATGCATGACGACAGCATGCACGAACACCAGGGCAGCCTGCGCGGCTATCTCACCGGTTTCGTGCTGGCCGCGATCCTCACCGTCATTCCGTTCTGGCTGGTGATGGGCCACGTGATGCCCAACAAGCAGCTGCTGATCCTGGTGATCCTGGCGCTGGCGGTGGTGCAGATCTTCGTGCACATCGTGTATTTCCTGCACCTCGACACGCGCTCGGAAGCCGGCTGGAACATGATGGCCTTCATCTTCACCGCGGTGCTGGTGATCATCGTGCTCGGCGCGTCCATCTGGGTCATGTACAACGAAAACGTCAACATGATGCCGATGTCGCCGCAGTACCAGCAGCATCCGATCAGCCACCAGCCGACCAGCAACCAGCCGCCGCAGTAATCTGGCATTCGGCCATTGCCTCGGCTTGAAATGAACCCGCTCACCATCAAGCGCCACGCGCTTGTCTCCCTCTCCCCCAAACATGTTTGGGGGAGAGGGTTGGGGTGAGGGGGCGAAGCTCGCGATCGCGATTCAGTCCGATGCAACGCGCACCCCTGCACGAGACGGCGCCTGCACGCAGAGGCAGACTCAAATTCATCTTGGGGATGACGCTGCTGGCGGCGGTGTTCGCCGCCCTCGTCCTGCTCGGCAATTGGCAAGTCCGTCGCTACCACCTGAAACTGAAAATCGCGCATGACATCGCCACGCGCGTGCACGCGCCGCCGGTAGCTGCGCCTGGTCCCACCTACTGGCCGCGCATTGCTGCCGGTGGTGACCAATACCTGCACGTGGAATTGCGCGGCCGCTTCACCGGCGGCCAAACGCTGGTGCATGGATCGAGCTCGCAAGGCTACGGCTACTGGGTGATGGCGCCGCTGCGCACCGATCGCGGCTTCGTCGTACTGGTCAATCGCGGCTACGTGCCGCCCGAGTCTTCGGGCGCGCCTGCACCCGCAAAACTTGCTCCGCCCGCCGGAGAAGTGACGCTCACCGGACTGCTGCGCTCCACTGAACCGCGCGGCGGCTTCCTGCGCCGCAACCAGCCGGACAAGAACCTGTGGTATTCGCGCGACGTCGCCGCGATCGCGGCCGCCGATCATTTGCCGGCCGACCAGGTCGCGCCCTACTTCGTCGATGCCAACGCTTCGACGTCAAACACCGGCGCTTCGAAATGGCCCATGGCCGGCCTAACCAGCATCCACATCTACAACCACAGCTTCGGCTACGCCGTCACGTGGTACTTGCTCGCGCTGGGGACGCTGCTGGCGATGGGTGTCGTGATTCGTCATGAAATACAGATGCGCGATTGACGGCTCGGCAGACCTCGATTCACCCAACTCTCCAGCGGCAGTGAATCTCATGCGTAAATTGCCACCGGCAATACCTGAATAGCCGGGCCGGGTACTTCCCATAGTATCTCCGGCACGTCAAACCCCTTTTCGTTTTTTAGGTCTGAAAGCGCAGCAAACAACGTCTCCAAAGTGTCGACAGGCATCTTTGAGAGGGCCGTTTTCCTAAGCAGACTTATTGATTCATCGTTTGTTGCTACGGATCTGATTACCTTACCTAGTACATTAAAATGACCATCCACCAAATCCGACATAAATGGGTCATTTAGAAACTCCGTCTCGACAGTTACAACACTGCGAAACTTCCCGTCTGTCTCCGATGTTGTGAGGTCAATAGTACTGCCCGCCTTAAGTGCGTCTGACAGTGAGGCAATCTGCTCGCGTATCTCCTCGTCCTCTGTTTTGTAATTCTTCACCCCACCTTTCTTCGGTGGCTCCGGCGTATCTTTGAACACGATTGCCAATCTCAGCACCTCCGATAAGCTATCTAATGTTTCAACGATGGAATTTCTCTTCAGCGAAGCGGTGAACTCAACGAAATCGCCAGGTGAAGGTAGCTCGCCGGCAGCTGGCGTAGTTAGACACTTTTGCTCCGCCAGCATGTTTCTTAGCTCATAAAAGAGTGAGGCCGGAGTATGAACGCGCTCTTCTGACGAGGTAGACGAACTATCGTTAGTTTGGCCCTTTGTTTTCGCACCAGAAAGGTTGATGCTCAATAAAGTAGACAATGCATCGCTCAACCCGAATTTTGCGGACACATCTTGCTGCTCAATCTGCTGCCTTCCGATACTTGAAGTTATGGCTGTCACTGTGCTTATTCCACCACGAAGCATCGCTACGAGGTCGAAAACTAACTTCTGATTCAAGTAAACCGGAACAATTGGTCTATTCATATTCATCGTGCCATCTATGGTGTTGATTGATTTCAGGGACATGAAGCCATCGCGAGCGAGTAGGTTGGGGTGAGCGTCTTTTGCGAACCCCAACGCTTTGGTCGACCTCGTTGGGGTTCGCCCGGTGAAGCGTGGGCTCACCCCAACCTACACCGTCCCCGCCCAAGTTGCCGCTTGAAGGGTGGATTAGAAGCGATCAGCTCGCGTAGGGCGGGAGCAGCGTAGCGCAATCCTCCTGTTACAGCGAAGGTGGGTTGCCACCGTCCTACGACAGCTCTGCTGCACCGATGGAGCGACACAGAGTCATCCCCCTCGATCCCCCTTCCGTTGGAAGGGGGAAGAAAAGCACTCAACGTTTGTGGAACGCGAGCTTGCCGTGTTCGGCTTCGACCCTGATGGTGTCGCCGCCGACGAATTCGCCGGCGAGGATTTTCTGCGCCAGCGGATTTTCGAGTTGCGTCTGGATCGCGCGCTTCAGCGGACGCGCGCCGTACACCGGGTCGAAGCCGACGTTGCCGAGCAGCATCAGCGCGCCGTCGGAAATCTCGAGGTCGATCTGGCGTTCCTGCAGGCGCTTCGCCAGATAGTTCGTCTGCAGCCGCGCGATTTCGCGGATCTGCGACTTGTCGAGCGGATGGAACACCACGATTTCGTCGAGGCGGTTGATGAACTCGGGACGGAAATGCGCCTGCACCACGCCCATCACCGCGGCTTTCATTTGCGTGTAGGCCTCCGGTGAATCCTCGTCGATGCCGCTGGACGCGATTTCCTGGATTTGCTGCGAGCCGAGGTTCGACGTCATCACGATCACGGTGTTGCGGAAATCCACCGTGCGGCCCTGGCCGTCGGTGAGGCGTCCGTCATCCAGCACCTGCAACAGGATGTTGAACACGTCCGGGTGCGCCTTCTCGACTTCGTCCAGCAGGATCACGCTGTACGGACGCCGACGCACGGCTTCGGTGAGATAACCGCCCTCCTCGTAACCGACGTAACCCGGAGGCGCGCCGATCAGCCGCGCGACCGAGTGCTTCTCCATGAACTCGGACATGTCGATGCGGATCATCGCTTCGGTGGTGTCGAACAGGAAGCCCGCGAGCGCCTTGCACAGTTCGGTCTTGCCGACGCCGGTCGGGCCGAGGAACAGGAACGATCCGTAAGGACGATTCGGGTCGGACAGCCCGGCACGCGCGCGGCGGATCGCGTCGGAAACGGCGCGCACCGCTTCGTCCTGGCCGATCACGTTCTTGTGCAGCGCGTCTTCCATGTGCAGCAGCTTTTCGCGCTCGCCTTCCAGCATCTTCGACACCGGGATGCCGGTCCAGCGCGACACGACCTCGGCGATTTCCTCGTCCGTGACCTTGTCCTTGACCAGCTTGAACTCGCGTTGGTCGGTGGCCTGCGCGGCCGCGAGTTGCTTTTCCAGCGCCGGCAACTGGCCGTACTGGATTTCGCTCATGCGCGCGTAATCCTGCCGGCGCTGCGCGGCCTCGAGTTCCAGGTGCGCTTTCTCGATCTGCTCCTTGATCGATGCGTCGCCCTGCAACGTGGCTTTTTCCGACTTCCACACCTCGTTCAAGTCGGAAAATTCGCGCTCGATCCTTTCGATGTCGCCTTCTAGATCGGAAAGCCGCTTCTTCGATTCCGGATCCTTTTCCTTCTTCAGCATCTCGCGCTGGATCTTCAACTGGATCAGCCGGCGTTCCAGGCGATCCAGTTCCTCCGGCTTGGAATCGATTTCCATGCGGATGCGCGACGCCGCCTCGTCCATCAGGTCGATGGCCTTGTCGGGCAACTGGCGGTCGGTGATGTAGCGGTTCGACAGCGTGGCCGCCGCGACGATCGCGGGATCGGTGATCTCGACGCCGTGGTGCACGGCGTAGCGTTCCTTCAGGCCGCGCAGGATCGCGATGGTGTCCTCGACCGTCGGCTCGCCCACGAACACCTTCTGGAAGCGCCGCTCCAGCGCGGCGTCCTTCTCGAGGTACTTGCGGTATTCGTCCAGCGTGGTGGCGCCGATGCAATGCAGTTCGCCGCGCGCCAGCGCAGGTTTGAGCATGTTGCCCGCGTCCATCGCGCCTTCGGCCTTGCCCGCGCCGACCATCGTGTGCAGCTCGTCGATGAAAAGAATGACGCGGCCTTCCTGCTTGGCAAGGTCGCTCAACACGCCCTTCAGGCGTTCCTCGAATTCGCCGCGAAACTTCGCGCCGGCGATCAGCGCGCCCATGTCGAGCGCGAGCAGGCGCTTGTTCTTGAGGCCTTCGGGCACCTCGTCCTTGACGATGCGCTGGGCCAGCCCTTCGACGATCGCGGTCTTGCCGACGCCGGGTTCGCCGATCAGCACCGGGTTGTTCTTGGTGCGGCGCGACAGCACCTGCACGACGCGGCGGATTTCCTCGTCGCGACCGATCACCGGGTCGAGCTTGCCGGTCTCGGCGCGCGCGGTCATGTCGATGGTGTATTTCTCCAGCGCCTGGCGCTGGTCCTCGGCGCTTTCGCTCTGCACCTTTTCGCCACCGCGGATCTTGTCGATCGCAGCTTCGATGTTCGACTTGCTGGCGCCCGCGGCTTTCAGCGCGCGGCCGATGTCGCCCTTGTCGTCGAGGCAGGCCAGCACGAACAATTCCGACGCGATGAACTGGTCGCCGCGCTGCTGGGCCAGCTTGTCGGTGAGGTTGAGCAGGCGATTCAATTCGTTCGAGACGTTGATGTTGCCTTCCTGCCCCGACACGCGCGGCAGACGTTCGAGGATTTCGCCCACCCGCTGGCGCAGCAGCGGCACGTTGACCCCGGCCTGCGCCAGCATTGGCGCGGTCGAACCGCCTTGCTGGTCCAGCAGCGCGGCCATCAGGTGCGCGGGTTCCAGCATGTTGTTGTCGCGCCCGACCGCGATCGATTGCGCATCGGCCAGGGCTTGCTGGAAACGCGACGTCAGTTTGTCGGTTCTCACGGGTCGATCCTCACAGGGGCGGAGCGCGCCGCCAATCGGCAGAAAATAGGGCCGGCGCAGCCGCGCTTCAACTGCCATGCGAAGGACCATCCAACCGGACATTTCGACCGGGCGTGAAAGGGCCATTCACGTCGCGTGCGCGACAATGCTGCGACTTGGCGTCCACGCCGAGCCGAGGTATCCAATACACGCGTGTCCATGACCGGCGCCGACATCGCAACCGACTTGCCTGCGCCGCCCGAAACCGGCGCCGACACCGGCTGGGCGCTGTTCCTCGATGTCGATGGCACCCTGCTGGATATCGCCTGCCGTCCCGATGACGTGCACGTCGATCCGCGCCTGCACGACGATCTGCACCGCTTGCGCGACCGGCTCGACGGTGCGGTGGCGCTGCTGAGCGGGCGCACCTTGTTGCAAGTCGACGCGCTGTTCGGCTGGAACCGCCACGTCGCCGCCGGACTGCACGGCGCGGAACTGCGCGGCCCCGACGGACGGGCGCACGTCACCGGCGACGCGATCGCCTTCGCGCGCATCCGCGCGCGTGCCGGCGAACTGGTCGCGGCGACCAAGGGCGTGATGCTGGAAGACAAGCGCCTCGCGCTGGCGCTGCACTGCCGACATGCGCCGGCGACGTGCGACGCGGCGGAGCACATCGCGCAAACGCTGCTGCGCGAGGCCGGTGGCCACTACGTCCTGCAACGCGGCGACCACGTGTTCGAACTGAAGCCGGCCGGCGTGGACAAGGGCCGCGCGCTGGCGGCATTGATGCGCGAGCCGCCGTTCCGCGGGCGCACGCCGTGGATGCTGGGCGACGACTTGACCGACGAGGACGCGTTCCGCCACGTCAACGCGAACGGCGGCGTCAGCGTGATCGTCGGCGCGCGCCGCCCCACCGAGGCGCGTTACGCGCTGGACGATCCCGCCGCGGTGCGCGCGTGGTTGCACGCGCTGGCGGAAGGCAATCAATGAAAACTACGACACAAGGAGATGGCCTTGGCAGAAAAAACCCGCAAGAAGAAACCGGTGAAATCCCGCACGGCCAAGGCGGGACCCGCATGGCCGCCGAGCGGCCCGGCCGCCCGATCGCCGTCGAAGCAATCCGCCAGACCCGGTGAGCGCGCCAGCCTCGACCTCGGCATCATCGGCAACGGCACCATCAACGCGCTGATCGACGCGCGCGGCAGCATCGTGTGGCATTGCGTGCCAGCGTTCGACGGCGATCCGGTGTTCTGCGCGCTGCTGTCGCCGCGATTCGCCGACGCCGGCTTCTTCGACATCGTGCTGGAGAGCGAAACGAAGAGCCACCAGCGCTACCTCGACAACAGCGCGGTGCTGGTGACCACGCTCACCGACAGGGATGGCGCGCAGATCGAGATCACCGATTTCGCGCCGCGCTACAAGCAACACGGCCGCACCTTCCACCCGATGCAGATCCTGCGCCGCGTGCGCCCGCTGGCGGGCTCGCCGCGCATCGCGCTGCGGCTGAAACCGCTGACCGGCTACGGCGGGCGCAAGCCGGAACAGACCTTCGGCTCCAACCACGTGCGCTACCTGCTCGATCCGCTGGTGCTGCGCGCCACCACCGACACGCAACTGCCGATGCTGCGCGATGGCCTGCCGTTCCTGCTCGACCACGACGTGCACATCGTGCTGGGCACCGACGAGACGCTGCACCAATCCGCGGGGCACTACTTCCGGGAAGCCATGGAATCGACGCTCGACTACTGGCACGAGTGGTCGCGCTATCTGTCGATTCCCGCCGAATGGCAGGAAGCGGTGATCCGCGCCGCGATCACGTTGAAGCTGTGCCAGTACGAAGGCACCGGCGCGATCACCGCGGCGATGACGACGTCGATCCCGGAAGCGCCCGGCACCGTGCGCACTTGGGATTACCGCTACTGCTGGCCGCGCGACGCCGCCTTGTCGGTGCGCGCGCTGAATCGATTGAGCGCCACGCGCAGCATGGAAGAGTACGTGCGCTACATCTTCAATCTCGCGGTCAAGGAAGACGGCAACATGACGCCGGTGTACGGCATCCATTTCCAGGACGAACTGCCGGAACGCGAGGAAGCCACGCTGGCCGGCTACCGCGGCATGGGTCCGGTGCGGGTCGGCAACGAAGCCTGGAAGCAGCAGCAGAACGACATCTACGGCAGCGTGGTGCTGGCGGCCACGCAGATGTTCTGCGACCAGCGCTTGACGAAGATCGCGGGCGAAGTGGAATACCGCCGCCTCGAGCGCTGCGGCGAGGCGGCGTGGCGCCTGCACGACAAGCCCGACGCCGGCCTGTGGGAACTGCGCGGGCGCAAATCGGTGCACACCTACTCCGCGGTGATGTGCTGGGTGGCCTGCGACCGGCTGGCCAACATCGGCGCGTGGCTGAAGCTCGATGATCGCGTGAGGTTCTGGCGCAAGCGCGCGGACGCGATCAGGAAGAAGATCCTGCGCCACGCCGTGCACAAGGACGGCTACTTCGTGGAATCGTTCGGCAGCGACCAGCTCGATGCCAGCCTGCTGCTGCTGGAAGGGCTGCGTTTCGTCAGCGCCGATGATCCGCGCTTCGTCAAGACCGTCGAGGCAGTCGGCAAGACGCTGATGCGCGACGGCTTCCTGCTGCGCTATGCGCACCCGGATGATTTCGGCGCGCCCGAGACCAGTTTCCTCGTGTGCAATTTCTGGTACGTGGAAGCGCTGATCGCGATCGGCCGCACCGACGACGCGCGCAAGCTGTTCGAGAAACTGCTGGCGATCCGCAACCCGCTCGGCCTGTTGTCGGAAGACTACGACCCCAACACCGGCGAGCTGTGGGGCAACTTCCCGCAGACGTATTCGATGGTCGGCCTGATCAACGCCGCGCGTGGCCTGTCCACGAAGTGGAGCGACGTGGTATGAGCCGATTGGTCGTCGTGTCCAACCGCGTGGCGCAGCCGAGGGAAGCGCGCGCCGGCGGACTTGCGGCGGCCATGCGCGCGGCGCTGAAGGAACACGGCGGGCTATGGTTCGGCTGGAGCGGCAAGCGCGTCGCGCACAACGAACGCGCGTTGCATCGCGAACGCGCGGGCAACATCGATTACGCGCTGCTGGACCTGACCCGCGAGGAATACGAAACCTACTACCTCGGTTTCGCCAACCGCACGCTGTGGCCGCTGCTGCATTTCCAGCCGACGATGATGCAGTACAGCCGCGCGCAGTACGCGGGCTACCGGCAGGTCAACAAACTGTTCGCGGAAAAGCTCGCGCCGCTGCTGCGCGCGGACGACCGCATCTGGATCCACGATTACCATCTGATTCCGCTGGCGTCGGAACTGCGCGCGCGCGGCATCGGCTCGCGCATCGGCTTCTTCCTGCACATCCCGCTGCCGCCGCGCGAACTGCTGATCAACCTGCCCTGCCACGCCGACTTGATCGCGACGTTGAGCGCCTGCGACCTCGTCGGCGTGCAGAACCGGGACGATGCGCACGCGCTGGCGGACTATTTCGTCGACGTGCTGGGCGCGGAACGGAGCGGCGATTTCGTGGTGCTGGGCGAACGCCGCACGCGCATCGCGCCATTCCCGATCAGCATCGACACCGCCGAGGTGGCGCGGCAGTCGCAAGCCGCCGCGGCCAGCGCCACCATCCGCAACCTGCGCGCGAGCCTCAGCGGACGCGCGCTGGCGGTCGGCGTGGACCGGCTGGATTATTCCAAGGGCCTGCCGCGGCGCTTCGAAGCGTTCGGGCGTTTCCTGGCCGAGCATCACGACTGGCGCTCGCGCGTGTCGTTCCTGCAGATCGCGCCGCCTTCGCGCGAGGAAGTGCCGGAATACCGCGAGCTGCGCTCCAAGCTGGAACGCTCCGCCGGCGCCACCAACGGCCGCTATGCGGAACCCGACTGGGTGCCGATCCGCTACGTCAATCGCAGCTTCGCGCAGCGCACGCTCGCGGGCTTCTACCGCATCGCGGACCTCGCGCTGGTGACGCCGCTGCGCGACGGCATGAACCTGGTCGCCAAGGAATTCGTCGCCGCGCAACCGCCCGACGATCCCGGCGCGCTGGTGCTGTCGCGCTTCGCCGGCGCCGCGGGCGAATTGCCGCAGGCCGTGCTGGTGAATCCCTACGATCCCGAAGGGCTGGTCGAAGGCATCGAACAGGGATTGACGATGCCGCTGGAAGAACGCCGCGAACGCTGGGCCGCGATGTTCGAACACATTTCGAAACACGACATCGGCGCGTGGCGGCGGGGGTTCCTCGAGGCGCTGGGAAACTGACGTTCAAGCCCTCTCCCCCGAGCAGCCGTTTTGCTCGGGGGAGAGGGTTGGGTGAGGGGGCGAACACACCGTAACTTTGATGGCCCAGGGTTTGTGCTCGTGTTTACCCCCTCACCCCAGCCCTCTCCCCCAACGATGAAACTGTTGGGGGAGAGGGGGCCAAAGCAGACACTCTCGGGTGTTGCTGGCGGTGCTCTGGTTTTACCTTCGGCGCAGCACCGATCATCGGCGCCAGTGCCGCCCACACGTTGCCGAGCACGCGCGCTTGCGCGGCGGCGACGGGATGCAGGCCATCGGGCTGCATCAACGCGGGATCGAGCGCGATGCCCTGCAACAGGAACGGCACAAGTCCGGTACGGTCCTGCCGCGCGAGATCGGCATAAATCCCACGCAAGCCGTCGCGATAACGCGGGCCGTAGTTCACCGGCAATTCGATGCCGAGCAGCAAGACCTTGGCACCTGCATCGCGGCACTGCGCAATCAGCGCCGCAAGGTTGGCGCTGATTTCCGCGAGCGGCAGGCCGCGCAAGCCGTCGTTGGCGCCCAGTTCCAGGATCACCAGCGCGGGATGGTATTGCTTGAGCAAACCCGGCAGGCGCGTCAATCCGGACGACGTGGTCTCGCCGCTGATGCTGGCATTGACGAGCTGCCACGGCGGACGCATATCGGCCAGACGTTTCTCCAGCAACGCGGGCCACGCCGCCTGCAATTCGATATTGTGGGCGGCCGACAGCGAATCCCCCAGCAACAGGATCGTGCGCGGCGCGGCCGCCGCCGACACGCGCAGCGGCAACAGCAGGCACAACACGATGGATGACAGCAGGATGCACGACGGCAACCGGACAGACATGGCATTGATTTCCGCGACGGGTTTGGGCAAGCACGTCGAAGGACCGGCCGGCCGCCTCGGCATTCTTGACGATGTCAGCCTGGAAGTGAATGCCGGGGAAACCGTGGCGATCACCGGCGCCTCGGGTTCGGGCAAGACCACGCTGCTCGGGTTGCTGGCCGGATTGGACCTGCCAAGCCACGGCAGCGTGCGTCTGGGCGGCCACTCACTCGAAACCATGGACGAGGAAGCGCGCGCGCGCTTGCGTTTGAAGCTGGTCGGCTTCGTGTTCCAGTCGTTCCATTTGCTGCCCGCGCTGACCGCCGAAGAAAACGTGTTGCTGCCGCTGGAACTCGACGGCACCGCCGATGCGTCGGTGCGTGCACGCGCGGCACTGGCGGCGGTGGGCCTCGCCGAACGCGGCGCACATTACCCATATCAGTTGTCCGGCGGCGAACAGCAGCGCGTCGCGATTGCGCGCGCCTTCGTGCACTCACCAAGCATCCTGTTCGCGGACGAACCCACCGGCAACCTCGATCATCATTCGCGGGACGCGATCGCCGACCTGTTGTTCGCGCTCAACCGCGAACACCACACCACGCTGGTGATCGTCACGCACGATCCCGCGATGGCGGCGCGCTGCGCGCGGGTATTCGATCTCGTGGACGGCCGCCTGCGGGCGCACGCGTGATCGGTTCACGCCACGCCTGGCGCACGCTGCGGCGCGAATGGCGCCTGCCGGAACTGCGCACGCTCATCGCGGCGTTGCTGCTGTCGGTGATCGCGCTGGGCGCGGTCGGCACGCTGGCCGCGCGCGTGCAGCGCGCGGTGCTGATGAGCGCGGCGGAATTGATCGGCGGCGACCTCGGCATCGATGCGGCGACGCCGTTGCCGGCGACCTTCGTGCAACGCGCGCAAACACGCGGGCTGCAGACGAGCATGCTGGCTGATTTTCCCAGCGTCGCGTTCGCCGGCGACCGCAGCCAATTGCTGTCGGTCACGGCCGGCGATGGCGCGTGGCCGCTGCGCGGGAAATTGATCGTCGCTCCGGACCGCGTCACGCACGCGCCGCCTGCGGGTTCGATTTATCTCGACCACCGAGCGCTGGTGTCGCTGCAACTCAAAGTCGGCGATCGCGTGCAGGTCGGCGGCATGGAGCTCGCAATCGCGGGTGAACTCGGCCAGCAACCCAGTGGCGGCGACCTGATCGCGCTGGCGCCGCGCGCGGTGATGGCGCTGGCCGATGCGCAAAGGGTCGGCCTGCTCGGCACCGGCAGCCGCGCGCGGCATCGCCTGCTGGTCGCGGGCAGCGTGTCCGGCGTGGACGCGTATCGCGCGTGGGCCAAGGCGCATCTGCCTGCGGACGCGCACATAGTGACGCCGGAAGAAGTGCAGCAACGACTGGCCGTCGCGTTCGATCGCGCGGGTTCGTTCCTACGGCTCGCGGCGCTGCTTGCCGCGCTGCTGGCCGGCATCGCGGTCGCGCTGTCGGCGCAGCGCTACGCGCGCCGCAAGACCGACGAGATCGCGCTGCTGCGCGCGCTGGGCGCGTCATCGCGGTTCGCGTTCGGCAGCCTCGCGTGGACGCTGGCGGTTCCGGCCGTGATTGCGGCGTTGATCGGTGCGGGTGTCGCGCTGGGGCTCGCTTCCGCGGCGTTCGTGTATGCGCACGACCTGCTGCCAGCATCTGCGCAACGCGCACCGCTGCCGTTCGGTCCCGCGTTCGCTGCGGCTGGCATCGGTCTCGCCGTGCTCGCCGGATTCGCGCTGCCGCCGCTGGCACGGTTGAAGTCGATTCCGCCGGTCGCGGTGTTCCGCCGCAACGCCAAACACGCACCTCGGCGTTTCGATCTTTTGTACTCGCTGCCGGTGCTGGTGGCGGTCGGATTGATCGCGCTGGAAACCGGCAGCTGGAAGATCGCGGGCGTGCTCGCGGCGTGCCTCGCCGGCGCCGCCGCGTTCACCGCGCTGCTGACGTTCGCGGTCCTGTGGCTCATCCGCCGCTACGCGGTGCGCCTGAATCCGGCGCTGCGGCTGGGCGTCAGCGCATTGACGCGACGACGCGGCTTGAGCCTTTTGCAATCCTGCGCGATTTCGCTGGGCCTGACCGCGCTGCTGCTGCTCGCGGTGGTCGCGCCGGCCTTGCTCGACAACTGGCGGCGCGAGCTGCCGTCCGACACACCGAACTGGTTCGTGGTCAACGTGCAGGATGCGCAGCGCGCCGGCGTGCGCGAAGCATTGGACAAGCTCGGCGCGACGCGCTTCAACGACATGCCGGTCGCGGTCGGCAAGCTGGTTTCCATCAACGGCGTGGATGTCGAGCGCGTACCCTTCCGCGGCCAGGACTTGAGCCAGGAAGCCTCGCAACAGGTACGCCTATCGTGGAGCCGCGCGCTGCCGCCGGCGAACCGAGTGATCGACGGTCGATGGTTTGCGCCGGACGCGCACGATGCACAGGTCTCGCTGGACGTCGCGTGGGTGCGGCGTTTCGGCCTGAAGCTCGGCGACAGACTTGCGTTCCTCGTGGGCGACCAGCGCATCGACGCGCGCCTCACCAGCATCCGCGAGGTCGACTGGAGCCGCTTCAACGTCAACTTCTTCGTGATGCTCGACCCGGCACACGGCGAAGCGTTGCCGCACACGTGGATCGCGAGCTTCTATCTGCCGCCTGGCCACGCCGCCGCGCTCGCAACGTTCTCGCGCGACAACCCCAGCCTGTCGCTGATCGACGTCGACGAACTGCTCGACCGCGCGCGCCAGATCGTCGGACAAGTGACCGCCGCCGCCCGCTGGGTGCTGGCCTTCAGCCTGCTCGCCGGCGCGCTGGTGCTGGCCGCAGCGCTGACCATGAGCGCCGCCGAACGCCGCCACGAAGCCGCGCTGCTGCGCACCCTCGGCGCGCGCCGCGATCAATTGCGCAAGGCGGCGCTGTGCGAGTTCGGATTGCTGGGCATGATCTCTGGATTGACCGCGCTCCTCGCATCCGCTGCGGCAGGCGCGTGGCTTGCGCGCGCGGTCTTCCGCATCCATTCGTTCGCGCCGCCGTGGCCGCCGCTGATTATCGCGGCCGTGATCGCTGCGGTTGTCGTTGCCGGTCTTGGTTTGGTGGGAACGCGCAAGGTGCTGCGTACGTCGCCGCTGCTATTGCTGCGGCGATGAGGCGATGCGGTCGGTTTTGCACCACTCTTCTCCGTGGCGCATGACGAAAGGCGCGCACCCACTCGGCGCGTGCGGCGGCAGGGGCAGTGCATCACCAGGCTTCCAGAAACCCAAACGCTTCATGATTTCCGGCATCTCGGAATCCGCGACCGGCAGCGGATTGCCGTCTCCGTAGTGCGTGATGCTGCGGTAGCGCAGGATGCGCGCGTACAGACCCGATTTCCCGGGCGCGTACACTTCGATCCAGTATGCGTAGGGAGCATCGCTGGTCGGATGGTCGATAATCACGTCGCCCTGCAACGGTCCGTGCTCGACGAACCGCGTCGCCGCGTTGTTGTTGGTCCCGCCATTGACGTTGACGAACACCGGGCGAAAATCATCCGTCTTGCGGTCGTACCGAAACAGCTTGGTTTCGAAGTTTGCATTTCCGTTCATTCCATGCGCGGACAGAGTCTGCAGCATCAGCAGCGGTTGGCCGGAACCTGCGAAAACCACCGCCGCAGCGCGTAGTCCGTTCGCCATGTCGAACCAGTCATCACCAGCGTGACCTCGGGCTTCGGTGCAGCCTGGAGTGAGACCTTTGACGAAGCACACGGCTATCGGACCGGCATTTCCCATCATTGAAAGATCGGCGGGCGCAGGTCTGGCATCTTGGGCAACCACCAACGCCCATGGGGACTTCGTCGCAAACGGCTGCGTCAAGTCGAGATACTTGAGGATCGTGGCTTTCCGGCCGTGCCAAGCCGGTATGGACGCAATGACCGCCTGCTCGATTTCCGTGTTCGAAGGGCGCGCAACATCCGCCGTGGCCGCGCTCTGGATGAGCAAACCAACGGCAAGCACCACACACCCTGCGATGACACTTTCGATACGCACAGGTGAGTACCGGAATTCGACGCTCGCTGTTCTACGCCTTCAGCGCGGTGTTCGCAACATCCACACCAGGCTTACCATCCGCCCGCTGTGTGCGCCGTCACGTCGATACGAATGCAAGCGCGGATCGGTGAAAGTGTCGAAGCCGCCGCCGAAGATGCGGGTGACGCCCGCGCGTTGCAGGCGCTGGCGCGCGAGCGCGTACAGGTCGCACGACCAATGTCCGGGGCGCGTGGCGGTGAACGCAGACGCCGCGGCGGGATCGTGCGCAAGGAATGCATCGCGTACCTCGTCGCCGACTTCATAGGACGGCGCGGCGATCGCGGGGCCGAACCAGGCAATGATGTTTTCGCGCGAGGTTTGCATCGCGGCGAGTGTCGCTTCCAGCACCCCCGCGGACAGCCCGCGCCAGCCGGCGTGCGCGGCCGCGATTTCGGCGCCGTCGTCCGAGCAGAACAACACCGGCAGGCAATCGGCGGTCTGGATCGCCAGCACCACGCTTGGCGTGCGCGTCACGGCGGCGTCGGCCTCGGGTTCAACAAGCTTTGTCGCAAGATTCCCCCCATCCGCCCTTCGGGCACCTTCCCCCGGGGGAAGGAAATTCGAAGGCGGCGCCGCCGCGTGCCTTCCCCCCTCCTCCGCTCGCGGGGGAGGGCTGGGAAGGGGGCGATCGAGCGCAACAACCTGCGTTCCGTGTACTTGCCGCAACCAGCGCGGTTCCGACGGCAGCGACAAGACTTCGCGCAGGAACGCGCGGTTTTCCGCGACGGCGTTCGGGTCGTCACCGCAGCGCGTGCCGACATTGAATCCGTAGGGCGATTGGCGCGCGCGCCGTGGTCCCTCGCGCGTGGCCGCCGCGGCGCGTACGTTCGACGGCGCGGGCCAATCGGGAATGATCCACCCAGACGCGCTGATGGCATCGTTGCTATTGGGATCAAAATCCACTGGGCAGTCCGAAAGCAAAGACACTGGATTCCCGCTTGCGCGGGAATGACGACGAAAGGTAAATCATGGCGCGCCGCTTCCAGCCGACTCTTTCAAATCCTCACGCAACGCGTCCAGCAGGTCGAGGAAATCGCGCGGTGGTTCGGCGTCGAACGCCAAGGCTTCGCCCGAAACCGGGTGCGCGAACGTGAGGTGTTCGGCGTGCAGCGCCTGGCGCCTGAAGCCGCGCAATGCGTCGGCCAATCGCGGCGTCGCGCCGCGCGGAAGTTTCAGGCCACGGCCGTACAACGGATCGCCGACGAGCGGCCAGCCCGCGTGGGCCATGTGCACGCGGATCTGGTGGGTGCGGCCGGATTCCAGCTCGCATTGCAGCACCGCGTGCGCGCGGAATTTCTCGCGCACGCGGTAATGCGTGACGGCGGGACGCCCGCCTTCGCGCACCGCGCGACGCAGGCGATCGGTCGGGTGGCGATCGAGCGGCGCATCCACCGTGCCGCCCGCGACCGGCACGCCGTTGACGATCGCCGCGTAGCGGCGGTGGATGTCGCGCGCGGCCAGCATCGCGACCAGTGCGGTCTGCGCGGGCAGAGTGCGCGCCACCACCAGCAGGCCCGAGGTGTCCTTGTCGAGACGGTGCACGATGCCGGCGCGCGGAAGCTGCGCCAGGTCCGGATCGTGGTGCAGCAGCGCGTTGAGCAAGGTGCCTTCGCGGTTGCCCGCGCCCGGATGCACCACCAGACCCGCCGGCTTGTCGATGATCAGCAGGTCGGCGTCCTCGAACACGATGTCGAGATCGATCGACTGCGGCCTGTCGGCCAGCACCGGCGCCTCGTCGCGTTGCCACTCCACGGCCTCGCCGCCGCGAACCAGCGTGCGCGGCGCGACTTCCCGGCCGTCCAGCCGGATGCGCCCGCGCTTCACCTCGGCCGCCAGATGCGCCCGCGAATAGCCCCGGAACATTCCGGGCAGGATCTGGTCGAAACGCTGGCCGGCGCCATCGGCCGGAACTTCCGCGCGCAACCGTTCAGCCATGCCGGCCCCCGTGCCGGTTGGGCCGGGCGGATTCCGCTATCATGCCCGTTCGCATTTGCAAAGACTTGCCCGATGCCATCCCGACGCTTAGCCCCGCTGCTGAAATTCGCCTTGTTCCTGCCGCTGCTGTTTGCCGTGGGCGCCTGCTCGCTGTTCCACCACGGCAAGCGCGACACGCTCAACACCATGAGCGTCGAGGAGTTGTACCAGCGCGCGCACGAATTGTCCCAGAACGGCAACTGGGGCGAGGCCGAGACGGTGTACCAGAAGCTGATTTCGCGCTTCCCGTACGGCGCCTACAACGAGCAATCGCAGATCGAGCTGGCGTACGCGCAGTACAAGGACGACAAGTTCGAGGATGCGTATTCGACCATCAACGAATTCATCAAGACCTATCCGACCCAGAAGCACATCGCCTACGCGTACTACCTGCGCGGCCTGATCAACTTCGACCGCACCGAAACCGGCATGCAGAAGCTGGCCAAGATCAGCCCGTCGCGCTTCGACCAGGGTTACGTGCTGCAATCGTTCGACGACTTCAACACGTTGATCGCGCGCTTCCCGAACACGCGCTACGCCGCCGACGCGCGCCAGCGCATGATCTACCTGCGCAACCAGTTGGCGCAGTCGGAATTGAACGTCGCCGAATATTACCTGCAGCGCAAAGCCTACATAGCCGCGGCCGACCGCGCCAAGTACATCATCGAGCATTACCAGCGCTCGCCGGAATCGGCCGATGCGCTGGCGGTGCTGGCCAAGAGCTACCACCTGCTGGGACAGCAGACGCTGTCAGACCAGGCCGCGCAGGTGCTGAAGCTCAACTATCCGAATCACCCCTACCTGCGCAACCCGAACAAGTGGCCCGACCACCACACGTGGGCGTGGCGCCTGATTCCGCTGACGAGCGCGCATTGACGCGTACCGCCAAACCCGCGCCGTATAACAACCCGCAGCGCGATCCCCCTCACCCTTTGCCCTCTCCCCCAAAACGATGAAGCCGTTTTGGGGGAGAGGGGAACGGTTGGTGCCGTGCGGTATCGGCTTCAATAGCTTCGAAGCCACGTCCGCGCGCGGTTATCTCCAGCCATTGCTTATGGGGTAGCGCCGCTCGCGTCCGAACGCGCACGTCGACACGCGCGGACCGGGCGCCGACTGCCGGCGCTTGAATTCGCTGGCGTAGAGCATCCGCACGACGCGCTGTACGTCGGCCGCGTCGTAACCCGCGGCCACGATCTCGGCCTGCGATTGGGCGCCTTCGATGCAGCGCCGCAGGATGCCGTCCAGCACGTCGTAAGGCGGCAATGAATCCTGGTCGGTCTGGTCGGCGCGCAGTTCGGCCGAAGGCGCGCGTTCGATGACTGCAACGGGAATCGGGAATCGGGAATCGGACTGTGGACACTCGCCGGATCGGGGGGCCCGCTTTCCCCATTCCCCATTCCCGGCTCCATTGCGCCAGCGTGCCAACGCATACACCTGCGTCTTGTACACATCCTTCAGGGGCGCATAGCCGCCGCACATGTCGCCGTACAGCGTCGCGTAACCCACCGCCATCTCGCTCTTGTTGCCGGTGGTGAGCAGCAGCTTGCCGGTCTGGTTGGAAAGCGCCATCAACAGCAACCCGCGGCTGCGTGCCTGCAGGTTCTGCGCGGTGAGATCACCGAGTCCACCGCAGGCCGGTTCGAGTGCCGCGGCGGCGGCATCGACCACGCCTGCGATCGGCACGTCGAGGTATTCGACGCCCAGCGTGCGCGCCTGCGCGTGGGCTTCGCGCAGCGAAAGCTGCGACGTGTAGCGCGATGGCAGCATCACCGCGGTGACCTTGTCCGCGCCCAATGCATCGACCGCGATCGCGAGCGTCAGCGCCGAGTCGATGCCGCCGGACAATCCCAGCAACACGCCTTCGAAACCGTTCTTGCGGACATAATCCTGTACGCCCCGCACGAGCGCGGCGTACAGCGTCGCCTCGGGCGCGCGGTCATCGACAGGCGGCCAATCCTGCGCGGTCCAGCGACGCGACGCGGGATCGAACTCCGCCCACAGCAGCGCATCGACGAAGGCCGGCGCGCGCGCGCCAATGGAACCGTCGCCGTCCACCAGCAGCGAAGCGCCGTCGTACACCACCTCGTCCTGGCCGCCGACCATGTTGAGGTAGGCGAACGCGCAACCGGTTTCCCTGGCGCGTGCGGCAAGTACCGCCTCGCGCTGCGATTGTTTTTCGATGTCGAATGGTGACGCGTTGATCACGACGATCACTTCCGCACCCGCCTTGGCCGCGGCCGCCGTAGGCTCCGGCTGCCATACGTCTTCGCAGACGAGCACACCGACCCGGACGCCTTTCAGCGTCGTCACCGCCACGGCGTGCCCGGGTTCGAACCAGCGCTTGTCGTCGAACACGCCGTAGTTGGGCAGCGCGATCTTGTGCGTGACCTGCGCCGCGCGTCCATCGCGCAACAACGCTGCCGCGTTGTACACCACGCCTTCGCTGTGCGGAAAGCCGACCACCGCAACCAGATCGTCCGACTCCGTCGCCAGCTCGTCGATTTCAGTCTGGCACGCGGCCAGGAAACTCGGCCGCAGCAACAGGTCTTCGGGCGGATAGCCACTCAACGCGAGTTCCGGACATGCCAGCAAATCGGCGCCGCCCGCGCGCGCCTCGCGCATCAGTTTGCGCACGCGGTCGGCATTGGCCGCGACCGCGCCGACCGGGAAATCGTGCTGCGCGAGGGCGAATTTCAGAATAGCCATGACGCGATCTTTTTTGCTCGTCATCCCGGCGTAAGCCGGGATCCATCTCGAGCTTTCGCGTGAAAACAAAAATGGATTCCGGCTTACGCCGGAATGACGACAATGGAAGTTCCGATCAACTCTTCATCTTCGCCGCCAGCGTCGCGCCCAGATCCGCGGGCGACTTCACGGTGGTGACGCCGGCCTTTTCCAGCGCCGCGAACTTGGCCGCGGCGGTGCCTTTGCCGCCGGAGATGATCGCGCCGGCGTGGCCCATGCGCTTGCCGGGCGGCGCGGATGCGCCGGCGATGAACGCGACCACCGGCTTGGTGACGTGTTCCTCGATGAACTCGGCGGCTTCTTCCTCGGCGCTGCCGCCGATCTCGCCGACCATGATGATGCCCTCGGTCTGCTTGTCGTCCTGGAACAGCTTCAGGCAATCGATGAAGTTCATGCCGTTGATCGGGTCGCCACCGATGCCGATCACCGTCGACTGGCCGAGGCCCACGTTGGTGGTCTGGAACACGGCTTCGTACGTCAGCGTGCCCGAGCGCGATACGATCGCGACCTTGCCGGGCTGGTGGATGTGGCCGGGCATGATGCCGATCTTGCATTCGCCGGGCGTGATGATGCCGGGGCAGTTGGGGCCGATCAGCACGGTGTCGGGATAATCCTTCAGCACGTTCTTGACGCGCAGCATGTCCAGCACCGGAATGCCTTCGGTGATCGCGACGATCACCTTGATGCCGCCGGCGGCTGCTTCCATGATCGCGTCGGCCGCGAATGGCGGCGGCACGAAGATCACCGAGGCGTCGGCACCGGTTTCATCGACCGCATCGCGCACGGTGTTGAACACCGGCAGGCCGATGTGCTCGGTGCCGCCCTTGCCGGGCGTGACGCCGCCGACCAGCCTGGTGCCGTAATCCAGCGCCTGCTGCGAATGGAAGGTGCCCTGCTGGCCGGTGAAGCCCTGGCAGATGACTTTCGTATTTTTGTTGACCAGTACGCTCATGACGTCGAAACCCTTCATGTAGGGCGGGAGGAGCTGCGAAGCAGCGTGTCCCGCCTTCGTGCAATCGAAAACGGCGGGATTCGCTACGCTGCTCCCGCCCCAACCCGTTTGTTTACGCAGCCTTCGCCGCCGCGACCGCTTTCTGCGCGGCGTCGTTGAGATCGTTCGCGGGCGTGATCTTGAGGCCGGAATTGCCCAGCAACTCGCGGCCCTTCTCGACGTTGGTGCCTTCGAGGCGCACGACCACCGGAATCTTCAAACCAACTTCTTTCACCGCGGCGATGATGCCTTCCGCAATCAAATCGCAACGCACGATGCCGCCGAAGATGTTGACGAGGATGCAGCGCACCTTGTCCGACGACAGGATCAGCTTGAACGCTGCGGTGACGCGCTCTTTCGTCGCGCCGCCGCCGACGTCGAGGAAGTTCGCCGGTTCGCCACCGGCCAGCTTGATCACGTCCATGGTCGCCATCGCGAGGCCCGCGCCGTTGACCATGCAGCCGATGTTGCCGTCCATCGTGACGTAGTTGAGGTGTTCGGCCGCGGCTTCGGCTTCGGCCTTGTCTTCCTGCGACACGTCGCGCATCGCGGCGAGGTCCGGATGACGGAACTCGGCGTTGTCGTCGGAGTTGACCTTGCCGTCCAGCGCCATCAGGTCGCCGGATTTCACGATCGCCAGCGGATTCAATTCCACCAGCGACAGGTCCTTCGCGTTGAACAGCTTGTACAGGCCCAGCATGATCTTCGAGAGCTGGTTGACCTGCTTGGCGTTCAAACCAAGCGCGAAACCGAGTTCGCGGCACTGGTAGGGTTGCAGGCCTTCGGTGAAGTTCACCGTGACGGTGTGGATTTCCTCCGGCGTTTCACGCGCGACCTGTTCGATGTCCACGCCGCCACGTGCGGACGCGATGAAGGTGACGGCCTTGGTGCCGCGATCGACCAGCGTCGAGAGATACAACTCCTTCGCGATGTCGGTGGCTTCGGTGACCAGCACCAGGTTGACCGGCAGCGCGCGGCCGCCCGACTGGTAGGTTTCCATGCTCTTGCCGAGCATGCCTTCGGCCGCGGCCTTCACCTTGTCCAGCGAGTCGCAGAACTTCACGCCGCCGGACTTGCCGCGCCCGCCCGCGTGGATCTGCGCCTTCACCATCCACTGCTCGCCACCCAATGCGCGCGCGGCTTCGACCGCTTCGGCGGGCGTCGACGCGACCTTGCCGGGCGGCACCGCGATGCCGAATTCGGCAAACAATTGCTTGGCCTGATATTCGTGAAAATTCATGCAGGAGCCTCGTGATTCAGGGGATTGCCGGCGGCGATCCGGGCGCCGTCCCGTGCCGCGGGCATCGATCACGCAGGCACGACAGCCGCCTATTGTTGCGGCGTCTCGCGTTGATGTCCACCGAAGAGCCCGAAAGCAATCAACAACACCGCGCCCACAGTGATCGACGAATCGGCCACGTTGAAGGCCGGGAACGACCACGTGTGCCAATAGACCTGGATGAAATCGGTGACCTGGCCGTGGATCACGCGGTCGATCAGGTTGCCCAGCGCGCCGCCGATGATCAGCGCGACCGGCAGCGCGGCGCGCCAGTCGCGGCGTGGCGTGCGCGCCAGCCACACGGCCAAGCCGATGCACACGGCCACCGCGAGACCACCGAACAGCCACGTCTGCCATCCCGACGCGTCTTCCAGGAAGCTGAAAGCCGCACCGCGATTGAACGCCAGCGTCCAGTTCAGTACGTGCGGGATGACCTGGTGCGGCATGTACGGAATCAAGGCGTGGCGCACCGCGGCCTTGGTGATCTGGTCCAGGCCAATTACCAGCAAGGAAACGATCAACCACGGCAGCGCGTTGGGTTTGGGGAGGCTCAAGATTCGACGTCCTGTTTGCGCGACGGGATAACACACTCAGATGGAGCGCGCATGATAACGGCACGCGAACTCACCCCCTTCCGTAGGAAGGGGGTCGGCGCGAAGCGCCGGGGGGATGCCGCCGCGCGTTGCAAAGGCCATCCCCCTCATTCCCCCTTCGCAAGCGAAGGGGGAAGAAAAACCCGGCACCATGACGACTCAAGGATCCATCAAGGCGGCACGTGCCGCCAGAGCGATCGCCGCGGTCCAGCGTGCGTACTGCGCGCCCGAGGGATGCAGGCCGTCGGCCACCAGTTCATCGCGCGATCCGGGTGCGCGCGAGAGCGTGGTGACATCGACCCAGTGCGCGCCCTTACCGCCGGCCTCCGCACACGCCGCGGCGTTGAACGCGTCGATCTCGCGCGCGACGCGCGCAGCGTCCCGGCCTTCGCGCGCGGCGAATGGCGTGACCCCCCAATCGGGAATCGATACCACGACGGCGTGCGCGGCATTGCCGCCGGCGAGATGGATCGCGCGTTGCAGCAGATCGCGGAACTGCGCGCGGTACTCGTCCAGCGGCCGCCCGCGATACTGGTCGTTGACGCCGATCAGCAACGTCACCAGACCGTACGGCGGCGCGAACGAAGCCGCGTCCAGCGCCGACGCAAGTTCGTCGGTGGTCCAGCCGGTCGTCGCGATGATTTGCGGATCGGCAATATCGATGCCGTCCTCGCGCAATCGCGCGGCCAGTTGCACGGGCCAGCGTTCATCGGGCGCCACGCCTTCGCCGATGGTGTAGGAATCGCCCAGCGCAAGAAAACCGGCTGCCATCAGGCGACCTTCGATTCCGGTTGCTCGTCCGCCATGCGCGCGAGCACCCGCTCGATCCGCGCGAACACGTCGATGATCTCGCCCGCTTCCGGCAACAGCGTGATCCGGAAATGCCGGCTCGCTTGCAGGTTGAAGCTGGAACCCGGCACCACCAGCGCGTGCTCCTCGTCCAGCAGGCGCATCGCGAAGGCGTTGTCGTCGAAGTCGGGCAGCACATCGGCACGTACCGCCGGGAACGCGTACAGCGCGCCTTCCGGTGCGACGCATTCGAGCAATTCGCTGCGCGCGATGCATTCCAACGCCGCGCGGCGCGATTCGTACAGGCGTCCACCGGGCGCGGTCAGTGCGGTGATCGTGTCTGGCCCGGCCAGCGCAGGCTCGATGGCCCATTGCGCGGGCACGTTGGCGCACAAACGCAGCGCCGCGAGCAACTGCAAGGCGTCGCGATACGCGTCGACGCGCGCGGCATCCCCCGACAGCGTCGCCCAGCCGATCCGGAAACCGCAGGCGCGGTGCACCTTCGACAGTCCCGCGAAGGTCACGCACGGCAGATCGCCCGCGAGCGAGGCCAGCGGCGTGAACGCCGCCCCGTCGTAGCGGATGTCGTCGTAGATCTCGTCGGACAGCAACAACAAACCGCGGCGCTCGGCGATCGCGACGATCCGTTCCAGCAGTTCGCGCGGGTAGCACGCGCCGGTCGGATTGTTGGGATTGATCAGCACGATCGCGCGCGTGCGCGCGCTGCACAGCGACTCGATCTCGTCCGGATCGGGCAGGTGCGCGCGCGACGCAGGACATGCGTAATAGCGCGGCGCGCCGTCATTGAGGATGGTCGCGGCGCTCCACAGCGGGTAATCGGGCGCGGGCAGCAGCACTTCGTCGCCGTTGTTCAGCAGCGCGCGCAGGGCCAGGTCGATCAGCTCGCTGACGCCGTTGCCGATGAACACGCGTTCGATGCCGGGCACCTCGATGCCACGCTGGCGCTGCTGCGCCACGATCGCCTCGCGCGCGGATTCCAGGCCCTGCTCGTGGCCATACGCATCGCTGTCAGCCAGATGCGCGGTGATCGCGGCGGTCAGGTGCGCGGGCGCGCGAAAACCGAACCGGCCCGGATTGCCGATGTTGAGCTTCAGCACCGCGTGCCCGGCGGCTTCCAGCGCGCGCGCGTGGCGCGCCAGTGCGCCGCGTATCTCGTAGCGGACCTGTGCGAGATGGAAGCCGGGATGAACGGAGGGTGTGCGCATGGCTGCAAACGATCGAGGGATCGGGCATGCTAGCGCCGATTCAGGCGTCCGCAAACACCCACTGGACTCATCGGACGGGCATTCCCCGCCATGGCAACCGCTTCCACGCAATCCCCTCCGGCGCTGCAACGCATCGGCTGGCAGGGCGCCCTTCCATCGCTGCCGCCGGGACACGTGCTGGCCCGCGTGTCGGCGCAACACCGCGCCGGCTACGAAGTGCACGACGGCGCGCACGCGTTCAACGTGCAGCCGGCGCCGAAATTCCTGAAGCGCAATCTCGATCCCTCCGCGCGGCCCGCGGTCGGCGACTTCGTCGTCATCGAAACCGGCGCGCCGCCGCATATCGTGGAGGTGCTGCCGCGCCGCGGCGTGTTCGAGCGCGCGGCCGCGGGCGAGAAGTACCAGCGCCAGATCATCGCCACCAACATCGACGTGGTGTGCGTACTGACCGGGCTCGACGGCGATTTCAATCCCGCACGCATCGAGCGCTACCTCGCGCTCATCGAGGGTTCGGGCGCGCGCGCGGTGGTGGTGTTGACCAAGCGCGACGCGGTGGACGACGCCGAAGCCGACGCGGCCGTGGACGCGCTGCGCAAGCGCCTGCCCAGCGGCACGCCCGTCGTCGCGATCAACGGCAAGGATGCGGCAAGTGTCGCCACGCTGGAACCGCATCTCGCGCGCGCGTCCACCGTCGTGCTGGTGGGTTCGTCCGGCGCCGGCAAATCCACGTTGACCAACACCTTGCTGGGCGAGGATCGCATGGCCACCGCGGCGACCCGCACCGGCGACGACCGCGGCCGCCACACCACCACCCACCGCGCCTTGCTGCCGCTGCCCGGCGGCGCATGCCTGATCGACACGCCCGGCATGCGCGAACTGAAACTGACCGGCGACGAAGACCTCGAACTGTTCGACGACATCGACGCGCTGACCGAACAATGCCGCTTCGCCGACTGCGGCCACGGCAACGAACCCGGCTGCGCGGTGCGCGAGGCGCTGGAAGCGGGCGAACTCGATCACGAGCGCTGGCGGCATTACCTGAAGCTGCGCGACCAGCGCGCGGAACAGGCGACCCGCTTCGAGGATCGCCTGCGCGGTACCCACGAACCGATCCGCTCGCAGCGGCACCGCGGCTGGCAGGAACGCGAGTAGCGCGGCCGTGGACGCTGCCGCGCCACGCGCCTTGCGTCGCTGCGCTGCGCTGGACAAGCGGCTGGTGGAAGCGGTGCGCGGCATCCGCGTGCTCGATACCGTGGCGTGGCCGGCCGCTGTCGAACGGCGCTTCCTCGACGACCTGCACCACGGCCGCGAAACGCTGCCGCGCTTCGAATACCACGCGCCGGATTTTTCCGCGCAACGCGCGGAACTCGATGCCATCGCCTCGAACGCCGATGCCTCGCATCCGCTCGGTGCCTACCTGCGGCGCAGCGCGGCATCGTGGCAAACCGCGGCGCGCATGCTGGAAGCGGTCGGCACCGGTGGCGTCACCGCACCGTCCATCGAACTCTACGGCAAGCCCGGCGACGCGCTGCCGGGCGGCACGCAAACCAACCTCGACGCCGCGCGCTGGTTCCTCGACATCGCCGAGGAAATGGGCAACGGCGAAGCGCTGCCGGAAGCCGAATACTGCATTCCCGCCGAAGTGTTGCGCGACGAAGTGCAGGCCGAGGTGGACGCGTGCTTCGGCGCCGGCACGGTGCGTGTGGAGATCGATCCCGAACTGACCTCAAAGGCCGCGGCCGGCGCCACCCGCATCCGCCTGCGCGGCGCGACGTGTTTTTCCGAATACGACCGCTCGCAACTGCTGGCGCACGAAGCCTTCGTGCACACGCTCACCGCGCGCAACGGGCGCGCCCAGCCGGTGTTGAAATCGCTGTCGCGCACCGCGCCGCGCGCGACGGCAACGCAGGAAGGCCTGGCGGTGTTCGCGGAATTGATGTCGGGTTCCATCGACATCGCGCGCCTGCAGCGGATCAGCCTGCGCATCCTCGCGATCGACATGGCGCTGTCGGGTGCGGATTTCATCGAGGTCTACCGCTGGTTCCGCGCGCACGGCCAGAACGTTGCCGACAGTTTCTATTCCACGCAGCGCGTCTATCGCGGCGTGCCGGTCGGCGGCGGCGCCGCCTTCACCAAGGACAACGTGTACCTCGCCGGCCTGCTCACCGTGCACACGTTTTTCCGTTGGGCATTCAAGCGGCGCCGGCTGGACCTGATGCAGCACCTGTTCGCGGGCAAGCTCGCGCTGGACGATGCGATCGCATTGCGGCCCTGTTTCGCGGACGGCTCGGTCGCGCCGCCGCAATACCTGCCGCCGTGGATCCTGCGTTCGCAGGGCCTCGCGGCGAAACTCGCGTTCTCGCTGTTCGCCAACCGGATACGGATGGGGCGGATCGGGGACTGGGAGTGAACCGCCGGTTGGGGTGAGCGGCTACATGCGAGAAGCCGCGCTCACCCGCAGCCTACGGATCATTTCGCGGCAGCGCCCTGCCCGATGTTGGCGTCGAGGAACGCATCCACGCGTTGGAACAACTCGGCGATGTTTTTCTCGTCGTAGAAGCCGTGCCACTCGTCGGGCTTGTACAGCCATTCGTGCGGAATCTTCCGCTTCAGGAGCGCGATGTGCATGTCCATGCCCTGCACCGGCGGCACGCGGGTGTCGCGGCCGCCCACGATCAGCATCACCTTCGCCTTGAGATTGTTCAATTGGTAGATCGGCGAGTGCTGCGCCAGCACCGTCATGTCGGTGCCGAGCACACGCTTCAGGTAATCCTCGCCGTAGAGATTCTGCATCGCGTCGCTGCCACCCCGGTACATCAGTGTCAGGTCGTACACCCCGACGTAGCCGATCGCGCACTTGTACAAATCGGGTGCCGACACCGCGCCCTCCAGCGCCGCGTAGCCTCCATAGCTTCCGCCGTAAATGCAGATGCGATGCGGATCGGCGATGCCTTGCGCGATGGCCCAGCGCGTGGCGTCGGTGACGTCGTCCTGCATCGTGCCGCCCCACTGTTTCCAGCCCGCTTTCTCGAAATCGAAACCGTAGCCGCCGGAACCGCGGTAGTTCACCTGCAACACCGCATAGCCGCGCGTGGCCATCGCCTGCACGTAGGGATCGTATTCCCACCCGTCGCGCACGCCGTACGGACCGCCGTGCACGTACACCACCATCGGCAGGTTCTTGGCGTTGTCCTTGCCGGGTGGATACGTGACGTAACCCTGCTCGCTCAATCCATCGCGCGTGGTGAAGGTGAACGGCTGCGCCCGCCCGAGCTGATCGGGATTGATCCATCCGGCCCGCTGCAGCAGCGGCGTGAACTTGTTGGTGGCGCGGTCGTACAGGAAGAACGTGCCCGGGTCGACGTCGGCCTGAACCAGCGCGATCGCCTTGCTGCCATCATCGGTGCCGGAAACGAATTCGACATCTTCGCCGGGGTATTGCTGCATCAGATCGACCAGCGCCTTGACGCCCTGCGCCTGGTTGTCGAATACCGACACGGCCGGTCGCCCGTCGGTGAATTCGACGCCGATGATCGAATCCTCAGCCAGTCCTTGCGCCAAGCCCGTCGCCTCGACGTGGGGATTGCTCCAGACGTGCGTCATCTTCTGCGTGTCCGGATCGAACTTGCATATGCCGCTGCCCTTGGGCTCACCCGGGCAGGTGAACCACGCTGTCTTGTCGTCGTCGCTGAAGGCGATCGGCCAGTCGCGGTCGGCGCTGGCCTGCTCCAGGCGTTGCCACGGGCCACCCTGCGCTGGGCGCATGTAGATCACGCGTTGCCCGTCCAGGTCATCGCCCATCGCGAAACGAACATTGCCGTGGTGATCGGCGAGGTAGACGGCTTCGCGCGTTGGCGCGGTCGCAATACGTTCCTTGTCCCCGTTGCGCACGTCGATCTTGTAAACCTCGGTGAACGCACCGGCGGATCCGGACGCCTCCCAGTTGGTGACCTCGATCAATGCATGATTCGCATCGCCGTCGATCCGCGACAGGAATGTCGCGTTGCCGTATTCGGGCGTGGCCTGCTGGATGTGGGAGCCCGCCTGCATGCCGCCTCTGCGATAGCCGTAAAGCATCTCCGGATCGCCACCATCGGCGCCCACCGCGAACAACTCGCCAGTGGCAAGCGGACTGTCCCAGCCGCCCTCGTGCTGGGCTTGGGTATAAAGCAGACGTTTGGGCGATGCCCACCAGAAATCCAGCACGTCGTCGTTCTGAGACGGTGCAAGATTCAGAGCTTTGTGGGTCGCCAAGTTGACCAACGTGAGCACCGTCTGCCCGTTCGGGAGTACGGACGTCGCGGCGATATGCGCACCATCGGGCGCGATTTTCACCGCCTTGAATTGCGCATGCCGCGCCAGGTCGGCCAACGAAACCGGGGCCGCCAGTGCAGCGCAGGCCAGAACCCACAGTACGACGCCCACGAGACAACGTGTTGACCTCGTCATTGCGTATCCCCTTGTGTTTCCAGCCTCCCCGGGCCGGCCGCCGTGCAACGGCGGTTGACGCAATGCTAACGCATCAGAACGATCGGCGGTTCTCACCGGCCCCCTTGCCCTCGAACGCCTCGACGTTTTCGACGCAACGGCCGCACAAATCCGGATGCCCGGCGTGGCGACCGACGTCGTCGCGATGGTGCCAGCAGCGCACGCACTTGGGCGCGTCGCTGACGGTGGCCGAGACCCACACGTTGGCGCCTTCGAGCTCGGTCAGCACGGCGTCGGGCGGCGCCTCGCCGATGTCGAGCCGCAGGTCGGAGACGATGAAGAAGAAGCGCAATTCGTCGGTGACGTGCTTGTAGCGTTCGACGATCGCCGGGTCGGCGTGCAGGGTCAGTTTTGCGTCCAGCGAGGAACCGATCCTGCCGTCCTTGCGCATGCCTTCCAGCACGCGCCCGGCGGTTTCGCGGATCGCCAGCAAATCGCTCCACCAGCGGCGCTGGTCCGGGCTGTTCTGGGTTTCGCGCAAGCCCTGGTACCAGGTCTCGTACAGCACCGATGCGTCGCGCGCAGTGAAGCTGCCGCCGGTCTGGAGAAGCGTGTCAGTCGGCATGTGCATCTGCCGCGGCATCGCCTGCCAGATTTCTTCCGACGTGAACGCGAGCAGCGGCGCCAGCCAGCGCACCATCGCTTCCAGGATGCGGAACATCGCCGACTGCGCGCTGCGCCGGCCGTGGCTGGCGGTCGGCATCGTGTACAGGCGATCCTTGGTGATGTCGAGGTACAGCGCGCCCATTTCGTTGGTGCAGAAGTTCTGCACGCGCTGCACCACATCGGGAAAGTCGTAGCGCGTGTAGGCGGCGACCACCGCATCCTGCACGTCGCGCGCACTGCGGATCGCCCATTGGTCGAGCAGCAGGCAGCGATCGACGGTGAGCAGGTCCCGCGCCGGATCGAATCCGTCGAGGTTGCCGAGCAGGAACCGGCAGGTGTTGCGGATGCGCCGGTAGCTGTCGGCGACGCGCTTCAGGATTTCATCCGACAGCGCCATCTCGTTGCGGTAATCGGCCGACGCGATCCACAGGCGCAGGATGTCGGCGCCGTACTTGTCCATCACGTCCTGCGGCTCGATGCCGTTGCGCAGCGACTTCGACATCTTGCGGCCCTGCGCATCGACGGTGAAGCCGTGCGTCAGCACTTCGTCGAATGGCGCGCGGCCGTGCATCGCGCAACTCGTCAGCAGCGACGACTGGAACCAGCCGCGATGCTGGTCCGAACCTTCCAGGTACATCACCTGGTCACCCTCGTTGCGATGCAGTTCAGGACGCTGGTCGAGCACGCAGTAGTGCGTGACGCCGGAATCGAACCACACGTCGAGGATGTCGTGGACCTTTTCGTAGTCTTTCGCTTCGTCGCCGAGGATTTCGGCGAGGTCGAGACCATACCAACCGTCCACGCCGGCCTTCTCGACGCGCTGTGCCACTTGTTCCAGCAATTCGGCGCTGCGCGGATGCGGCTCGCCCGTGACCTTGTGCACGGCCAGCGCGATCGGCACGCCCCAGGTGCGCTGGCGGCTGATGCACCAGTCGGGGCGGCCTTCCACCATGTTGTTGATCCGCTCCTCGCCCCACGCCGGGTAGAACTTCACATCGTTGTGGATTGCGTGCAGCGCGCTCGCGCGCAGGCCCGCGGAGTCCATCGCGATGAACCACTGCGGCGTGGTGCGGAACGCGATCGGCGTGTGATGCCGCCAGCAATGGGGATAGCTGTGCGTGATCTTTTGCGCGGCGAGCAGCACGCGGCGTTCGCGCAGCAAGTCGATGATCGCGTCGTTGGCCTTCCAGATGTGCTGGCCTTCGAAGATCGGCGTGCCCGGCAGGTACACGCCGTTGGCACCCACCGGATTCAGCACGTTGGCGGGCGTCGCATCCACGATGCCGTACTGCTTGCCCACCGCGAAGTCGTCGGCGCCGTGGCCGGGCGCGGTGTGCACCGCGCCGGTGCCGTCTTCGGCGGATACGTGCTCGCCCAGGATCAGCGGGATTTCGCGATCGTAGAACGGGTGCTTCAAGTGCAAGTTCTCGAGCGCGGCTCCTTTCGTACGTCCGAGCACACCCCCATCCGCCCTCCGGGCACTTTCCCCCGCAAGCGGGGGAAGGGATTCAATTTGGTAGCGCGCCAGCGCCTTGTCGACCAGCGCTTCGGCGACGACCAGCAACACGCGCTTGCCGCCGCGCGCGGGGCCTTCCACCAGCACGTAATCGAATTCCGGTCCGAGCGTCACCGCCATGCTGGCCGGCAACGTCCACGGCGTGGTGGTCCAGATCGGCACCGCGACGATGGTGTCGCCGTCGACGGTTACGCCGAATTTCGCAGCCAGCGCCTTGGAATCGAGCGCGTCGTAAGCGACGTCGATCGCCGGCGACTGCTTGTCCTGGTATTCGATCTCGGCTTCGGCCAGCGCCGAACCGCAATCGAAGCACCAGTGCACCGGCTTGAAGCCGCGCGTGACATGGCCGTTCGCGTACACGCCCGCGAGCGCGCGCAGGATGTCGGCCTCGTACTTGAAATCCATCGTGCGGTACGGATGTTCCCAGTCGCCCAGCACGCCGAGCCGCTTGAAGTCGCGGCGCTGCAAGTCGATCTGCTGCGCGGCGTAGTCGCGGCAATGCTGGCGGAAAGCTTCCGCGTCGATCTTGTGCCCGACCTTGCCGTACTTCTTCTCGACCGCGATTTCGATCGGCAGTCCGTGGCAATCCCAACCCGGCACGTAGGGCGAGCGGAAGCCCGCCATCAGCTTCGAGCGCACCACGATGTCCTTGAGGATCTTGTTGACCGCGTGGCCCAGGTGGATCTTGCCGTTCGCGTAAGGCGGGCCGTCGTGCAGGATGTAGGCGTGCTCGCGATGGCCGGTGCGCTGCTGCAATTCGGCGTAGCGCTGTGCACTTTCCCAATCGGCCAGCATCGCGGGCTCGCGCTTCGCGAGGTCGGCCTTCATCGCGAACGCGGTTTGCGGAAGGTTGATGGTGTGCTTGTAGTCGCGGCTCACGCGAACGCTCCGGAAACGGTGGATGTGTCGGCAAGAATCCGCCGCGCCTCCGCGGCGTCGCGATCCATTTGCGCGCGCAGCGCATCCAGATCGGCGAATTTTTCCTCGTCGCGCAGCCTGGCGACGAACTCGACTTCGATGCGCTGGCCGTACAGGTCGCCGTCGAAACCGAACAGATGCGCTTCCAGCAGCGGTTCGCCACCGCCCGCGATGGTCGGACGCACGCCGAGGCTGGCGACACCCGGCCACCAGCGGCCACCGGCGTGCACGCGCACCGCGAAGATGCCGGACACCGGCGACACGCGCTTGCCCAGCCGGATGTTCGCGGTGGGATAACCGAGCGTGTGGCCCATCCGCTGGCCGCGCACCACGCGTCCGCCGATGGTGAAGGGACTACCCAGCAATTCCGCGGCGTGCGCGAAATCGCCGGAGCCCAGCGCGCCGCGCACGCGTGAGGCCGACACGCGTTCGCCGTCGCCGTTCGTGACGGCATCCAGCACGCGCACTTCGTAACCGCCCTCGCCCTGCATCGCTTCCAGCAGCGCGACGTCGCCCACGCGGTCGTGGCCGAAGCGGAAATCCGCGCCCACCCAGATTTCGCGCGCGCCCATTCGCGCGACCAGCACTTGCCGGACGAAATCTTCCGCGTGCATGGCCACCAGCGCCGGATTGAAGCGCAGCAGCAGCAACGCATCGATCCCCGCATCGGCGAAGCCGCACAATTTTTCGCGCACGGACGACAGCCGCTTCAGCGGCACCGGCGAAAAGTAGCTGCGTGGCAGCGGCTCGAAACTCACCGCCGCCGCGACCAGGCCACGCGCCTTCGCGTGTTCGCGCACTTTCGCCAGCAGCGCGGCGTGGCCGCGATGCAGCCCGTCGAACGCGCCGATCGCGAGCACGCTGCCGTCCGGGGCCAGGCACGGGCCCTCGATATCGCGGTAGATCCTGAGCATCGCGTCAGTATATTTGCGATCGTCCCTGATCGCTGCATCATCGGACACTTTCGCCCGCGACATCGTCTCGACATCGCCAACACCAATGCGGCCATCCCTGGCCTGACTTTCAACAACAGCCGCTGCGATCACGCGATCAGCAGTACGCAGCCGGTCGTGTCGACCCGCGCAAAGAGATCACGGACACGCCCGTGTCCCGGGATTTCGAGTTCGGGCGCGACATCGGCCAGCGGCAACAGCACGAACGCGCGCTCGTGCAGGCGCGGATGCGGCACCGCGAATTCGGGCTCGTCGATGATCCGGTCGCCGTACAGCAGCAGGTCGAGGTCGAGGACGCGCGGGCCGTTGCGCGCGCCGCGCACGCGGCCGGCGCCGGCTTCGATCGCCAGCAGTGCGTCGAGCAAGGCGCGCGGCGCCAGTGCCGTTTCCAGCCGCGCGGCGGCATTGACGAAATCGGGTTGATCGGCCTTGCCCCACGGCTTCGTGCGGTACAGGCGCGAACGCGCGCTCAACGTGGTATGCGGCAACACGGCCAGCGCCGCGAACCCGCGCTCGACCTGCGCACGCGGATCATCGAGATTGCTGCCCAGCGCGACGCAGGCGGTGACCGTTTCAGCCATGCGTCATTCAGGCGAACCGGCTTTCGGCGCAGCGGCCTTGCGCCGCCGGCCGCCGCGGCGGCGCCGGCGCACGCTGCCGGACGGTTTGTCGCCGGCGCTGGCGGCGATGGCCTTGGGCGCAAGCTGCTCGGAAATCTCATCGGGCGGCAGCGCCTGGATTTCCGTCCACCACTCGCCCGACTCGCGCAGCGCGTCCGACTCGCCGGCGCGCAACAGCAGGAAGTCGTAGGCCGCGCGGAAACGCGGATGCGCCATCAGGCGGAACACGCGTTTGCGCGTGCGTTCGGCGAAACGCGGTTGCAGCGACCAGATGTCCTCGATGGTGTAGCCGAACCGGCGCGGGATCGCCACGCGCTTGCCCTGCTCGGCCATCACCCGGTGCGCGGCACGCTGCCACGCCAGCGACTGGACCGTGCCCTCGGCGTGCAGTTTCTCCGCCAGCGCCTTCACTTCGCCCCACAGCAGCACCGCGAACAGGAACGCCGGCGTCACCGGACGTCCGTCGGCGACGCGCGCATCGGTACCGGCGAGGCCGCGCTCGATCAGGCCCAGCAGCGCGCCGGATTTGTCGTGCGCCAGCGCGTGCACCGTGCCGGGAAACAGGTGCCGCAGCAGGTCGTACTTCACCAGCATGCGGAAACTCGCGAGGCCGTAGCCGGCGAGGAACATCTTCTGGCATTCGTCGAACAGCCGCGCGGATGGCGCATCATTCAGCAGGTGCCCGAGTTCGTGCAGCGGCGCCGCGGCCTCCGCGTCGATCTCGAAATCGAGCTTGGCCGCGAGCCGCGCGGCGCGCAGCATCCGCACCGGATCCTCGCGATAGCGCGTGGCCGGGTCGCCGATCAGGCGCAGGTGCTTCTGCTCGAGATCCTCGATGCCGCCGACGTAGTCGATCACGCTGAAATCGGCGATGTCGTAGTACAGCGCGTTGACGCGGAAGTCGCGGCGCAGCGCGTCTTCCTCGATGCTGCCCCAGACGTTGTCACGCAGGATGCGGCCATCGACCACGTGGCGATCCTCGCTGGCGCCGCCTTCGCCGGTGCCGCGGAAGGTCGCGACCTCGACGATCTCGGGCCCGAAGATCACGTGCGCCAGGCGGAACCGCCGCCCGATCAGCCGGCAGTTGCGGAACAGCTTCTTGACGTCCTCGGGCGTGGCGTCGGTGGCCACGTCGAAATCCTTGGGCTGGCGGCCCAGCAACAGGTCGCGCACCGCGCCGCCGACGAGGCAAGCGCGGAATCCCGCGTCCTTGAGTCCATACAGCACCTTCAACGCGCCACGGCTGATCTGCTTGCGGGACACGTTGTGTTGCTCGCGCGGAATGACGCGCGGCACGGGATGAACATGGCCGGAAGCGGGCGAATCGGAACTCAAGCGAAAGACATCCATGCGGTGGCGCGCCGCATGTTCGCGGCACGAAGTCCGTTATACTAGCGCGCTCACCGGCCCTACGCTCCCTTCGTCTAGCGGCCCAGGACATCGCCCTCTCACGGCGGTAACGCGGGTTCGATTCCCGCAGGGAGCGCCAGTACTTGTGTGAGCATCCATGATCGCTGCTCCGCCAATCCATGAGGCGAGCGCCAGGCGAATCCGAGTTCCGTGGGACCACCTCGGGCATCCTTGCCCTGACTTTTCACGACAGCGGCTTCGGACAGTGCATCACAGCCGCTTCGATTTGTGGCTGCATGTGTGCGATGATGCTGGGTCGTGTAGTAGCCCTCCAGTCCCTAGTCCCTTCTTCCCATGGCCTTCGTCGTCACCGACAACTGCGTCAAATGCAAGTACACCGATTGCGTGGAGGTGTGCCCCGTCGATTGCTTCCACGAGGGACCGAACTTCCTCGCGATCGATCCTGACGAATGCATCGACTGTACGCTGTGCGAACCGGAATGCCCGGCGCGCGCGATCTTTCCCGAGGACGACGTGCCGGCGGGACAGGAAGGCTACATCGCGTTGAACGCCGAGTTGGCGAAGATCTGGCCGGTGCTGACCGAACGCAAGGATGCGCCGCCCGACGCGAAGGAATGGGACGGCAAGCCGGACAAGCTGCCCTTGCTTGAACGCTGAAACGAAAACGCCGCCCTCGGGCGGCGTTTTCATTGCGGTATGCGGCCGATCAGCCGCCGCCCAATCGCTGTTGCAGGACCGCCATCACGCGCGCGGAAGCATCGGCGTCGCCCGATGCGGTGACCACGCTGCCGCTGCCCGAAGGCGCGACGCTGACGGTCACCGTGCCCTTCACGGCTTCGTTCTTGCTGTGGTGGAACATGCGGTGGAGGAAACCGCCTTCCGGTTTCCGGGTGACGATCGTGTCCACCGCGACCTGGTAGGTGTGCGCGGCATCGTCACTGGCCGTGACCTGGCCGGCATCACCGCGCGCCAGCGCCAGTCCGACGCGGCGGTAGACGCTGTCGGGCGTGTCCGAAACGCTCAGGCTGTTACCGGAAGCCGTCACGCCACTCGAGACCGCTTCCTGCGCCGCGGGCGGCGCACCGGCTTCGGAGGGCGCGGCCGTCTGCGCGCCGTTGCCGGCATCGGGAATGGCGAGCGCCTCGGTGGTCGGCGGCTGGTCCATGCCCGGCGGCACTTCCAGCGGCTGCTCCTGCTGCGCGGACTTGTAGGCCGGTTCCTTGTGGCGGAACGGGTTGTGGGCCTTGATGGTCTGGCAGCCGGCGAGCGCGACGGAGGCGAAGAGGAACAACGGAATCAGGATTCGTTTCATGGGCGCATTGTGCATGATCAGGGTGTGGTGACGCCAGCAAGGGGAAGGAGGGTTTGACGCAAACGCGTGCGTTCGGGACCGGGCGGCAGTTCGACCAGGGGCAGCCGCAGCGCCACGCCGCACAGGCCCAGCTCGGCCAGGCCGGCCTTGACCGGAATCGGATTGGGCGCGCAGTCGAGCGCATCCAGCAACGGCGCAATGCGATCCGCATGCTGCTTGGCCGCGGCGCGATCGCCGCCGCGCGCGGCATCGCACAGTGCGCGGAACGTTTTCGGCACCAGATTGTTCACCACCGAGACCACGCCTCCCGCGCCGGCCAGCATCGCGTCGGCCGCGCTGCCATCGTCACCGGACAGATAGACAAATCCCGGCCGCTGAAGTTGCGCGATCGCCGCAATGCGTTCGGGCTTGCCGACGGCTTCCTTGATGCCGACGATGCCGGCGGTGTCGCGCAGCGCGGCGACGGTTTCCGGAAGCATGTCGCAGCCGGTGCGCGAAGGCACGTTGTACATCACGACCGGCAAGCCGCCTCGCGCGGCCACTTCGGCGAAATGCCGGCGCAAGCCGTCCTGGGTCGGGCGCACGTAATAAGGCGTCACCACCAGCGCCGCGTCCGCGCCCAGGGCCTTGGCGCGTTTGGTCAGCGCGATGGTTTTCGAAGTGGCAGCCTCGCCCGTGCCCGCGAGCACCGGCACGCGCCGGGCGATGCGTTCGACCGCGAACGCCAGCAGGCGCTCGTACTCGTGTTCATCCAGCATGTGCGCTTCGCCGGTGGAACCAGCCACCACGATGCCCTGGGTGCCGCCGTCGAGCTGATAATCGAGCAGCCGGCCGAACGCGGGCAGGTCGAGCGCACCCCCTTCATTGAACGGCGTCGCGATTGCACACAGGCTGCCGTTGATTTCCAAGCGCGGACTCCACATCTGCCCAAACCGGCGATCATAGCGGAAGCACCGCCGTCACACTGCCGGCCCAAGCCGGTTCAAAACGATCGACACGCCTTCGCCAACGCCACTATTCTTCCCTCCGTGAACCTGAAGACCGTTACCCGCTTGAACCAGGCCGCCACGCGCCCCGTCACCGACCACCAGTTGCTGATCCAGGCGATCGCACCCGCCACGGATTCTCCGTTGCTGGTGCTGTCGCGCCGCATCGCCGATGCCGGCTGCAACCTCGTGGAATCGCGTGTCGCCACCGTCGGCGCCGACGTGTCGGTGCTGCTGCTGGCCAAGGGCGGCTGGGACGCGATCGCCAAACTGGAAAACGCGCTGGCCCGAATCGGCCGCGGTGAGAACCTTCATATCCTCAGTTACCGCACCCAGCCGCGCGACCAGCAGAGCCACCTGCTGCCGTACATGGTCGAAGTGGTCGCGGCCGACAAGCCCGGCGTGCTGGTCGAGCTGATCGATTTCTTCAACCGCCGCAAGATCAGCATCGAGCAGATGTCCTCGATGCGTTACCAGGCGATGCAGACCGGCGCCGACATGTTCCAGGCGCAGATCACCATCGGCATCCCCGCCGACACCCGCATCGCGGAACTGCGCGACGAATTCATGGAAATGTGCGACGGTCTGAACCTCGACGCGATCATGGACCCGGTCAAATTCTGATGACCACGCTGAAATCCGGCACCAAGATTCCCAAACTCTCCGGCACCACCCAATCGGGCGACACGCTGAAGCTCGCCGACTTGAAGGACCAATGGGTCGTGCTGTATTTCTACCCGAAGGACAACACCACCGGCTGCACCCGCGAGGCCGGCGACTTCCGCGATCTTTTCACGAAGTTCAAGCGCCGCGGCGCCACCATCGTGGGCGTGTCGCGCGACAGCGCGCGTTCGCACTCGGGCTTCAAGGAAAAACTCGGCCTGCCCTTTGCGCTGGTCGCCGACACCGATGAAACGTGGTGCAAGGCGTTCGACGTGATCCGCAAGAAAAAACTCTACGGACGCGAATACATGGGCGTCGACCGCAGCACCTTCCTGATCGGCCCCGACGGCAAGCTGGTCCATGAGTGGCGCGGCGTGAAGGTACCCGGCCACGCGCAAGCCGTGCTGGACGCGATTCCCGCCAAGTGAGCAAGCCCGTCCGTTCCGCCTCAATCACGCGCGCCCGTCGCGCGTCCGCCGATTCGTCGCCCCACTCCGGAGCCCGCATGCCGAAGCCCGCCGCCCGGCGCATCTACGCGCTGGACACCAACGTATTGCTGCACGATCCGACCGCACTGTTCCGTTTCGAGGAACACGACGTGTTCATCCCGATGACGGTGCTGGAGGAACTGGACGAGAAGAAACAAGGCGTCTCGGAAGTCGCGCGCAATGCGCGCCAGGCCAGCCGGTTCCTCAACGAACTGATCGAGCGCAACAACAGCCACGGCATCGCGGACGGCGTGCCGCTGGCGCAGCCCGACGGCGTGAAGCTGCGCAGCGGCGGCGCGAATGGACGTCTTTACTTCCAGACGCAGACCGGCAACAACGGCCAGGGCAAGGCCGACAACCGCATCCTCGCCGCGATCCTCGACCTGCGCGACCACCATCCGGACGCCGCGGTGGCGCTGGTGTCCAAGGACATCAACCTGCGCATCAAGGCGACCATCTTCGGCATCGCCGCCGAGGATTACGAAAACGATCGCGCGCTGGACGATTTCTCGCTGCTGTACACCGGCGCCGCGGAACTGCCTGCCGACTTCTGGGATCGCCACCCGGAATTGCGCTCGTGGTCCGAACGCGGGCAGACGTTCTACGAGGTGAAACCGCGCGACGACGAGAACTGGCAACCCAACGAATGCCTGTACCTGCCCGGCGAGAACTCGGTCGAGTTGCGCGTGCTGGATCAGTCCGGCGACAAGGCCAAGCTGGCGCTGTTGCACGACTACACCAGCAGCGCGCACAGCGTGTGGGGCATCGCCGCGCGCAACCGCGAGCAGAACTTCGCGCTCAACATGCTGATGGACCCCGACGTTGATTTCGTCACCCTGCTCGGCACCGCCGGCACCGGCAAAACACTGCTGGCGCTGGCGGCGGGCCTGGCGCAGGTGATGGATCAGCAACGCTACCGCGAAATCATCATGACGCGCGCCACGGTTTCGGTCGGCGAAGACATCGGCTTCCTGCCCGGCACCGAAGAGGAAAAGATGACGCCGTGGATGGGCGCGCTCACCGACAACCTCGAAGTGCTGACCAATCCCGAGGAAGGCGGTTCGTGGGGACGCCAGGCGACCAACGACCTGCTGGCTTCGCGCATCAAGATCCGCTCGCTGAATTTCATGCGCGGGCGTACCTTCCTGTCGCGCTACCTGATCATCGACGAAGCGCAAAACCTTACGCCCAAGCAGATGAAGACGCTGGTCACCCGCGCCGGCCCCGGCACCAAGATCGTCTGCCTCGGCAACGTCGAACAGATCGACACGCCGTATCTGACCGAAACGACGTCGGGACTCACCTACGCGGTGGATCGTTTCAAGCAGTGGCCGCACGCGGCGCACATCACTCTGCGGCGGGGCGAACGGTCGCGGCTGGCGGATTTTGCGTCGGAAGCGTTGTGAAAAGACGGGGATCAGGGACCAGGGACCAGGGACCAGAAAAGCACTCGTGGGCAACCGGTCCCCGGTCCCTGGCCCCCGGTCCCGCTGTTTGCCTCACCATCGCCGGCTCCGATTCCGGCGGCGGCGCGGGTATCCAGGCCGATCTGAAAACCTTCGCGGCGCTGGGCGTGCATGGCACCAGCGCGATCACGGCGTTGACCGCCCAGAACACGCAAGGCGTAGCGACGGTGCATGCCGTTCCGGTGAAACATCTTGCTGCTGAACTCGATGCGGTATTCGATGATTTCGACATCGCGGCGGTGAAGACCGGCATGCTGGGCGATGCGCGCACGGTGCGCTGCGTCGCGCGCGAACTGGGACACCGCAGGCCGCGCTGGCTGGTGGTCGATCCGGTGATGATCGCGACTTCCGGGGCGCGACTGCTCGACAAAAATGCGGTGCGCGTGTTGATCGATGAATTGATCCCGCTTGCCGACGTATTGACGCCCAACCTGCCGGAAGCCGAAGCCCTGACCGGCATCGCTGTCCGCAATGCACGCGATGGAGAACGTGTCGCAGCGAAACTGCGCGCGTTCGGCGCGCAAGCCGTGCTGCTGAAGGGCGGTCACGGGCGCGGACGCGACGTGATCGATCGCTGGTTCGATGCGCGCGGCAGTTTCGAAGTCCGCAACCGCAGATCGCCGTTCGACGCGCACGGTACCGGCTGCACGCTGTCGGCGGCGCTGGCCGCCGAACTGGCGAAAGGCCGGACGCCACGTACCGCCGCACGCCGCGCGATCGCCTTCGTGCAACGCGCGTTGCAGCATGCGTACACGCCAGGCATGACACCGCTCAGGGTCCTGGCGCAGCGCCCGCGCTAAAATCGCCGCAACTTCACGCCGTTCCCCGCCATGTCCGCGCTGCTGATCCTCCGCCTCGTCCTGCTGGGCCTGATCGCGCTGTTCCTGCTGAGCGCGCTGGCCGTGCATTTCCGCTCGCGCGTGCGCCTGAAACTCGGCCGCCAGCTGGCGAGCCACGCCACCGTGTTCGCGCCGTACAACCTTTTGATGTACGCGTTCTCCGCGGTGCCGGCCGGCGCGTTTCCCGACCGCAAGCGCTTCACCGCGGTCGATGCGTTGCGCGACAACTGGCAGGCGATCCGCGACGAAGCCGCGGGCCTGTTCGACCAGGGCCACATCCGCGACGCGCTGAAGGACGACGACGCCAGCTTCGCGTCGTTCCTCAAGGTCGGCTGGAAGCGTTTCTACGTGAAGTGGTACGGCGAACCGCTGCCGTCCGCGCAAAAACTTTGTCCGAAAACCGTGGAACTGGTGAACCGCATTTCCGGCGTCAAGGCCGCGATGTTCGCGCTGCTGCCGCCCGGCGTCACGCTGAATCCGCACCGCGATCCGTTCGCGGGTTCGCTGCGCTACCACCTCGGCCTGATCACGCCCAACTCGCGCGACTGCCACATCTTCGTGGACGGCCAGGAATATTTCTGGCGCGATGGCGAGGACGTGATCTTCGACGAGACCTGCGTGCACTGGGCCGAGAACAAGACCAGCAAGACGCGCGTGATCTTCTTCGCCGACCTCGAACGTCCGCTGCGTTCGCGTGTGATGGCGTGGATCAACCACCACGTCAGCAACTTCATGGGCGCGATCACCGCATCCCCGAATCAGGTCAGCGAACCCACCGGCGCGATCAACCGCCTGTTCTCGGCGCTGCGCCAGCGCCGCGAGCGAAGCCGCGGCTTCAAGCAGCGCCACCGCAAGCTGTTCAAGGCGATGAAGTTCGCGGGCAGCGTGGCGCTGCTGTGGATCCTGCTGCTGGCACCGTGGCCGCTGTTGCGCTGAGGCTGTCACGCCGCGGCCCGCTCGCACGTCCTGGCATACATCAGGCCGGAGTTTGGACGTGAACAGCGATACCGATCTGTTCCAGCAACACCGCCCGCGGCTGTTCGGCCTCGCCTACCGGATGCTGGGCGTGCCCGCCGACGCGGAAGACGTGCTGCACGACGCGTGGCTGCGTTGGCAGGCGCAAGACGTGGCGATGCTGGACGATCCCGAGGCGTGGCTGGTCACCGTGACCACGCGCATCGCGCTGGATCGCCTGCGGCGCGCCAAGACCGAGCGCGAACATTATTCCGGGCCGTGGCTGCCGGAGCCGATGAGTGAATCCGTCGCTTCACCCGACGCGGAACTGGAAAGCAGCGAAACGCTCACGCTGTCGTTCCTGCTGCTGCTCGAACGCTTGAGTCCCGACGAACGCGCGGCGTTCCTGCTGCGCGAAGTGTTCGACTACAGCCACGCCGAGGCGGCGGCGATCCTGGGCATCGAGGAAGATGCCTGCCGCCAGCGCGTGCATCGCGCGAAGACGCGGCTGCGCGAAGGCCGCCCGCGCTTCCACGTGGATGCGCCCGCGCAACGCCGCCTGCTGCAACGCTTCGTCGAAGCCATGCGCCAACCCAGCGAAGCCACCATGCGTGCGCTGTTCGCCGAGGACGCGGTGCACGTTGCCGACGGCGGCGGCCTGGCGCGCGCGACCTTGCATCCGCTGCACGGCGCCGAACGGCTGGCACGCCTGTACCTGCAGCTCGCGCGCCAGGCGCGGAAGGTTGAATTGCGCTACGAATTGCGCATGCTGAACGGCGCGCCCGCGCTGCTCTGCTGGCGCGACCGGCAGCTGTTCTACGCGATGTGGATCGATTGCGACGGCGAGCGGATCACCTCGATCCACACGATCCGTCACCCCGGCAAGCTGGCGCGGATCGAGGCAGTCACGAAACACGAGGGTGGCGCGTCCTTGCATTGAGTGACGGAAAACTTCCGTCCCGTCAATCCAAAGCCAAGGAGTCACCCATGCCCCGTTTCACCCTCAAGAAACACTTCGCCAGCCTGCAGCCGCTGTTCGCGCTGACCAAGCAGCTTCACGAGAGCACGCTCGAACCGACGTTGTGCAACCTCGTTTTGATGCGCGCCTCGCAGATCAACGGCTGCGCCTACTGCCTCGACATGCACAGCAAGGACGCGCGCGCCGCCGGCGAAACCGAGCAACGCCTGTACGTGCTGCCGGCCTGGCGCGAAACGCCGTTCTACAGCGCGCGTGAACGTGCCGCGCTGGCGTGGTGCGAAGCCCTCACGCAACTGCCCTCGCACGATCAGTCCGTGCCGGATGCGTTGTACGAGGAAGCCCGCGCGCAATTCGACGAGAAGGAACTGGTCGACCTGACGCTGCTGGTGACGCTGATCAATAGCTGGAACCGGATCAACATCGCCGCGCGGCCTGAAGTCGGCGATTACAAGCCGGGGATGTTCGGGTGATCATTTGATAGTGCGCCGCATTGTCCCGACAGTACGGCGCGCACGGACAATGCCATGACCCGTATCCGCCTTTATCGGCATCCGCGCTGCGCGAAGTGCGCGCGTATCGCGCGCCTCCATCACCGTCTCGATTGGCTGCACCGACTCGAGGATTCGACCGATCCCTCGCCACTCGGCCCTATGCGCATGGGTCAAATCGTGGTGCAGGATCTGCGCAGCGGCGCGACCCTCGCGGGCGCGAAAGGCTTCGCGTTGCTCTGCCGGCAGATTCCCGCGTACTGGCCGATGCTGCCGATGCTGCGGATACCGGCCGTTCGCCGCTACGTCGAACGCGAAACCGGCGGTTGCGGCGAAGCCTGCAACCTCAAGTGATCTGGCGCAAGCCAATCAGCAGCGCACGCGTTCCACCAACGCCTCGGCGAACGATTCCGTGGTGCCGCTGCCGCCGAGATCCGGTGTCACGCGGTCGTGCGCCGCCAGCGTGGCGCGGATCGCGTCGCGGATCCGTGTGCCTTTCTCGACCATGCCGAGGTGATCCAACATTTCGGCCGCGGCCAGCAGCAGTGCGCAGGGATCGGCCACGTTCTTGCCCGCGATGTCGGGCGCGGAGCCGTGCACGGCTTCGAAGATCGCCGCGCCGTTGCCGATGTTGGCGCCGGGCGCGAGGCCCAGGCCGCCTACCAGCCCTGCGCACAGGTCGGACAAAATGTCGCCGAACAGGTTGGTGGTGACGATCACGTCGAACTGCCACGGGTTCATCACCAGCTGCATGCAGGTGTTGTCGACGATCATCTCGTTGAACTGGACTTGCGGATACTCCTTGGCAATCTCGCGCGCGACGTCGAGGAACAGGCCCGACGCGGTCTTGATGATGTTGGCCTTGTGCACCGCGGTGACTTTCTTGCGGCCCTTGCGCACCGCGAGCTCGAACGCGTGGCGCACGATGCGCGTGGCGCCGGTGCGCGTGTTGCGCACGATCGATTGCGCGGTTTCGCCGTCGTCGGACAGCGTCTGGCCTTCGGAAAGGTACGCGCCTTCGGTGTTCTCGCGCACCGTGATGATGTCGATGTTCTCGTAGCGCGCCTTGGTGCCGGGGAAACTGATCGCCGGGCGTACGTTGGCATACAGGTCGAAGTGCTTGCGCAGCGCCACGTTCAACGATGAGAAGCCCTTGCCGATCGGCGTGGTCAGCGGACCCTTCAACGCGACGCCGTGCCTCGCGATCGCATCCAGCGTCGCTTGCGGCAACAACTCGCCGTGCTTTTCCAGGGCGGCCATGCCGGCCTCGACGAACTCGTAATCGAGTCCGCACTCCAGCGCGTCCAGCACCTTGAGGGTGGCGGTCATGATTTCCGGGCCGATGCCGTCGCCACGGATTACCGCAATCGTCTTTTCCACACGAGCTCCTTGGTTTTTGCGATCGTCCCTGATCGCTGCTTCGATGAGCCTTTCGACAAGTGCAAGCGGCACAGGTCATGAGAGTCCACCACGGGCATCCATGCCTTGGCTTTTCACAACAGCCGCTCCGTCAGGCGCGTTGGGCGCGACGTGCGGACAAGACAAACGGGTAATTATCGGGCGTTACGGCGCGGCTTGCAAAATTTCCTGCAATTTGCCGCTGCGATCGGCCGCGGCGAGCTGGTCGAAGCCGCCCACGTGCACGCCGTTGATGAAGATCTGGGGCACGGTGCGGGCACCGGGGGCGCGCGCCAGCATCTCGCGGCGCGCGTTCGCGTCGGTGTCGATGCGCAACTCGCGGTACGCGAGCCCTTTCGCCTTCAGGAGGTTCTTGGCGGCGATGCAATACGGGCACACCGCGGTGGAATAGACTTCGATGTCGGCCATGACGGCAACCTGGTTGTGCTGCCGCCATTTTACCGGCACTGAACACGCCGATAGCGAGAATGGCTGCCGGTTTCCGATGGCGCTACGCTTGCGGCGCCGGCGGTCGAACCAATCGACGCGATCCGGGTCCAAACCAGGCGAATACACGTCATCCGTTCATGCCGCATCTTTCGCATTTTCGTCCACCAAGCTTGCTGGCTTTCGCCGCCGCGCTGGCGCTGGCGCTGCCTGCGGCCGCGCAGCAGGCCGACGTGCGCCTGCCCAGCCTCGGCAGTTCCGCCGACACGGTGATGTCGCCGCAGGAAGCCGAGGCGTACGGCGCGGAATTCCTGCGCGAACTGCGCGCGGCGCACCTGGTGCTGGACGATCCGCAGGTCGACCAATACCTGCACACGCTCGGCTACCGGCTGGCCGCCGTCAGCGCCGACCCGAGCCAGCACTACACCTTCACCCTGATCAACGTTCCCGAGATCAATTCGTTCGCGACCTTCGGCGGCTACATCTTCATCTTCTCGGGCATGCTCACCGTCACCCAGAACCAGGATCAGCTGGCGGCGGTGATGGCGCACGAGCTGGCGCACATCAGCCAGCACCATTTGCAGCGCGCGATCGAGGACCAGAAGAAATCCACGCCGCTGTACGTGCTGGGCGCATTCGCAGCGGCGCTGGCGGCCTCGCGCGCGGATTCCGGCGACCGCTACGCGCAGACCCAGCCCTACGGTTACGGCTACGGCAACGCACCGTATCAGCAGGGTGTCGATCCGGCGATCGGCGCGTTCTACTCGGTGATGGCGATGATGCAGCAGCACATGATCGACTTCACCCGCAAGGACGAGGAAGAAGCCGACCACGTCGGCATCGAGACGCTGGCCAAGGCCGGTTTCGATCCCGAAGCCATGGCGACGGTGTTCCAGCACATGCAGGAGTTGCTGCGCCCCGGTGGCGACGGCGGCATGGCGGCCGGCAACATCCCCGACTTCCTGCAGGACCATCCGGTCAGCAGCGTGCGCATCGCCGACGCGCGCGCCCGTGCACGCGTGCTGGAACAGCAGATGCACGCCGTCAAGGCCTGCGTCAGCGTGCAGAGCGACGCATCGCGGTGCAAGCAACAGCCGTTGGATGCGCTCGACGACAAGACGACCAGTCCGCCGGGCATGCTGCCGCTGCCGTTCGTCAAGAATTCCTCGGCGCTGCTCGATCACTCCGTGCGCGGGCCCAGCGAGATGCAGTACGAGCTGATGCGCGAGCGCGTGCGCGTGCTGTCGTCCAGCGATCCGCGTTCGGTGCTGGATTACTACACGCGCAACATGTCCGGCAACGCCAAGTTCGCGGCGTCGGTTGCCAATCGTTACGGCTACGCGCTGGCGTTGCTGCAATTGAACCAGGGGTCGAAAGCGGTGCCGATCATGCAGAAACTGGCGGCGGCGCGTCCCGACGACCTCACCCTGGCACTCGGCCTCGCCTACGCGGAGCGCCAGGCCGGCGAGCGCGGCCAGGCCCTGCAGCGCTACGCCGCACTGAACGCCGCGTGGCCCAACGACCCGGCGATCGTGCTCGAGTACAGCCAGGCGCTGATCGACAGCGGCGCCAAGGGCGATGCGAAGACCGCGCAAGGTTTGTTGAAACCGTTGCTCAACGACGATTCCGAGCCTTCGCTCTACGCGACCTACGGCCATGCCTGCCACGTCGCCGGCGACGAAGTGCACGCCGGCATCGCCTACGCCGACGCGACCTTCCTGTCCGGCCACGCCGCCGATGCGCTCGACCAGTTGCACCGTCTGCTGGATCGCAAGGACCTCGACTACTACACCCGCGCGCAGATCGATTCGCGCATCGCGCAGATCACGCCCATCGTGCTGGAAATCCGGCGCCGGCATCTGGACCAGGACCAGAACGGCGGCGACAGCAATTCCTTGCAGGGCCGTTCCGCGCCCGAGCGGCGAACCGGGCTGCACTTCGGGGTTTGCGCGGGTGCGTCCTGCCCGCAGCCGTGAGCGCGCGGGCCCTGCTGTGGGGGACATGTCGCTCGCGTATCATGCCGTTTTCGCGCCGCCCATGACCTGCGCCATGACCGTCCGACATCCGCCTCGCCCCTTGTTCGCCGCCGCGTTCGCGGCTTGCCTGTTCGCGTTGGCCGTCTTCGGCGCGCACGCGGAGGCGCCGCCCGCTTCGGCGTCCTCGTCGGCGGCGCCGGCCGCGCCCGCGCATCCGCAAGTCGAGTTCAAGACCTCGCAAGGCGATTTTGTGATCGAGCTGTTCCCGGACAAGGCGCCCAAGACCGTCGCCAATTTCCTGCAGTACGTGAAGCAGGGTTTCTACGACGGCACCGTGTTCCATCGGGTGATTCCCGGCTACCTGGTCCAGGGCGGCCTGTACACGCGCGAGCTGCGGCCCAAGCGCACGCTGCCGCCGATCCCGGACGAAGCCAACAACGGGCTTTCGAACCTGCGTGGCACCGTCGCCGCGGCGCGCGGGCCCGATCCCGATTCCGCGACCGCGCAGTTCTTCATCAACGTCGTGGACAACCCACGCCTCGATTACGTTGGCAACCAGAGCGGCATGACCTGGGGCTACGCGGTGTTCGGCAAGATCGTCAAGGGCATGGACGTGGTCGACAAGATCGACAACCTGCCGACTGGCCCGCAAGGCCCGTTCATCGGCGACGTGCCGCGGCCGCTGGTGGTCATCGAAAGCGCCAAGGTGATCGGCGAAGCCGCGCACCCGACCGAGGAGCCGGTGTCGCCGGTCACGGGACAAGCGCCCGCTTCGACGCCGGCCACGAAAAAGAAGAAAGCGGGTCCGGGGCATTGAGTCCGCACACGCTTTTCGTCTCGGATTTGCACCTCGATGATGCGCGGCCGCACATCGTCGAAGATTTCGAGCGCTTCTGCGCGGGTGAAGCGCGCGATGCCGACGCGCTCTACGTGCTGGGAGATTTGTTCGAAGCTTATATCGGCGACGACGATGATGCGCCATTGAACGCGCGCATCGCCGCCGCCTTGCACGGCGTCGCCGCTGCCGGCGTGCCGGTGCACTTCATGGTGGGCAACCGCGATTTCCTGCTGGGCGAGAAGTACGCGCGCCGCTGCGGCATGGATCTGCTCGACGACGGCACGGTCGTCGATTTGTACGGCACGCCGGCCCTGATCCTGCACGGCGACGTGCTGTGCACCGACGACGCGGCCTACCTCGCGTTCCGCAAGCAGGTGCGCGATCCCGCGTGGCAGGCCGCGTTCCTCGCGCGTCCGCTGGTCGAGCGCCGCGCGTTCGCGGCGCAGGCGCGCGATGCCAGCCGCGCACACACGTCGCAAGCCGACATGGCGATCATGGACGTCAATCAGGACGCCGTGGAACGCGCGCTGCGCCAAGCCGGCGTCACGCGGATGATCCACGGCCACACCCATCGTCCGGCGATCCACGATTTGACGCTGGACGGCAAACCAGCGCAGCGCATCGTGCTGGGCGATTGGTACGAACAGGGCTCACTGTTGCGGGTCACGCGCGGCAACGTCGAATTGCGCGGACTCCTGCCCTAGCCACCCGCCGCATCGATCGCTTCGCGCAGGCGTTCCACGCCAACGATCTCCAGGTCACTGATGCGCGCGGATTTCTTTGGCGCATTCGCTTGCGGCACGATCGCGCGACGAAAGCCGTGGTGCGCGGCCTCCTTCAAGCGTTCCTCGCCGTTCGGTACGGGACGCACCTCGCCGGACAAACCCACTTCTCCGAACGCGACGGTTTTCTCCGGCAATGCGCGGTCGCAGAAACTCGACAACACCGCCAGCAGCACCGGCAGATCGGCCGCGGTTTCCTGCACCCGGATGCCGCCGACCACGTTGACGAACACGTCCTGGTCGAACACCGCCGCGCCACCGTGGCGATGCAACACCGCCAGCAGCATCGCGAGGCGATTCTGTTCCAGCCCCAACGCGACGCGACGCGGGTTGCCGAGGTTCGACTGATCGACCAGCGCCTGTACCTCGACCAAGAGCGGGCGCGTGCCTTCGCGCGTCACCATCACTGCGCTGCCCGGAGTCGCGCCCTGCTGCGATGACAGGAAAATCGCGGACGGGTTCGGCACTTCGCGCAGGCCCTTGTCGCCCATCGCGAACACGCCGAGTTCGTTGACCGCGCCGAAGCGGTTCTTGAACGCGCGCAGCACGCGGAAGCGCGAACCCGTCTCGCCCTCGAAATACAGCACCGCGTCGACCATGTGCTCCAGCACGCGTGGCCCGGCGATGCCGCCTTCCTTGGTCACGTGGCCGACCAGGAACACCGAGGTGCCGGTCTGCTTGGCGAAGCGCGTCAGGCGCGCCGCCGATTCGCGCACCTGCGACACCGAACCGGGTGCGGCCGGCAACGTTTCGGTCCAGATGGTCTGGATCGAATCGACCACCAGCACGCGCGGTTTTTCCACTTGCGCATGTTCCAGGATGCGTTCGACGCAGGTTTCCGCCAGTGCGCGCAACGGGCCGAGTTCCAGCCCAAGCCGATGTCCGCGTGCCGCGATCTGCGCCAGCGATTCTTCGCCGCTCACGTACAAACCGGGCATGCGTTCGCCCAACGCCGCCAGCGTCTGCAACAACAACGTCGATTTGCCGATGCCGGGATCGCCGCCCACCAGCACCACCGAGCCTTCCACCAAGCCGCCGCCCAGCACGCGATCGAGTTCGCCGATCCGCACCAGATGCCGTTGCTCGACTTCGCCCGCAACACTCGCCAGCGGCTGCACCTTTGCCGCTTCCGCGCCGGCATAACCGACTCGCCGGCCCACATGCGCGGCCTCCTTCGCCGGTTCCACGACGAAGGCGCTCAGCGTGTCCCACGCGCCGCACGCTTCACACTGCCCCTGCCACTTCGGATATTCCGCGCCGCAGTCGGAACACACGTAGGCGGTTTTTGCCTTGGCCATTTTCATTCCTCGCGCAGCCACGCCGGAATATCGCGTTCGGCGTGCAGCACGCGCCACACGTCGAGATAGTCCCCACCATCCAGGTAGAAAACCAGATAGGGAAAGCCCTTGACCGACCAGAACCGCAATCCGGGACGATCCAGTGTTTGTGCGTACCGCGCAGAGCCGGCCTCCGGATGGGTTGCCGCATGGGCCGCCGCGGTTTCAACCGCTACGACGAAACGCTCGGCCACAGCCAAACCCGCGGTATCGAAATAATATGCAGCCGCTTGCTCGATGTCGGTGCGTGCAAGCTGGCGGCGGATGATGGTGCGGGGCATCAAGCGCGCTTGCGACGCTTCGCCCGCGCGCGCAAACGCGTCCGCAGTCCATCGAACCAGTCTGTATCGAGTTGGCCTTCGATGGGTGATGCCGCTCCCTTGTCGAGCAGCGCGCGAAACTTCGCCAGCTCGCGATCCTTGCGGATCAACTCGCGCACGTATTCGGACGAACCTGCGTAGGCGCCTTCGCGCACCTGCTGGTCCACGAACCGCTTCATTTCGTCCGGAAGGGAAATGTTCATCGTGCCCATGCGGTGATTCTGGCACGCTTGGCAATCATTGGCAAAGCGCTCAGGCGCCGTCCTCCGCAAACAGCACGCGGCGTGTAACGCCGCAGGTGAGTTCGTAGGAAATGGTGTTGGCGTGTTGCGCGACGATTTCGACCGGCAATGGCGGACCCCACAGCATGACCGCGTCGCCCACCTTCGCATCCGGCGCGTTGCGCAAATCCAGCGTCAGCAAATCCATCGACACGCGGCCGATCACCGCGGCGGACGCATCGCCGACGCGCACCGGCGTGCCGGAGTTCGCGCTGCGCGGATAGCCGTCGCCGTAGCCGATCGCGGCGATGCCGACGCGCATGTCTTCCGGACATTCCCACGTCGCGCCGTAGCCGACGCGCTCGCCGCGCGCGACGCGGTTGACCGCGACCAGGCGTGTGGTCAGCGTCATCGCAGGGGCGAAACCGAAATCGGCGCCGGTCTTGCCTTCCACAACGGACAAGCCATACAACAAGCCGCCCGCGCGCACCCAGTCCCCGCGCGCGTTCGGCCAACCCAGCAAGCCGGCGGAATTCGACAATGCGCGTTCACCCGGCAAGTCCTTCGTCGCATCGAGGAAACACTGCGTCTGGCGCGCGGTCTGGTCGTCGTCGAATTCGTCCGACGACGCGAAATGCGTCATCAGCACGATCGCGGGATCGACCGCGGGCAGCACACGCAGGCGCGCATGCAATTCGCGCGCCCGTTCCGGTGCGAACCCGAGCCGATGCATGCCGGTATCGAGTTTCAACCAGACCTTCAGCGGATCGCCGCTGCGTTCGGCTTCCAGCATCGCGAGCTGCGATTCGTGGTGGATCACAGCTTCGAGCCGCAGCCGGCGCATCTCGGCGAGATCGCTCGCGGCGTCGGGGCCACTCAACACCACGATGCGTTGACGATGCCCCGCCGCGCGCAGGCGCAAGCCATCTGCGATCGACGCGACGCCGAACGCGTCGGCATCTCCGAGCGCACGCGCACAGCGTTCGAGGCCGTGGCCGTACGCGTCGGCCTTCACCACCGCCATCACTTTCGCGTCGCCGGCCAGCGAACGCACGCGCGCCAGATTGGCGCGCAGCGCGTCGAGATGGATCGTGGCGGTCGCTGAGCGGCTCATGCGTGCTTTGCTTCCCCCTTCGCTTGCGAAGGGCGGAGCGATAGCGAACGCGCGCGTAGAGCGACGAGGGGGATGGCTTGTGCATGGATGCGCCGCGGCGTCCCCCCGATGCAGACTGCATCCAGCGGTCTGCATCGACCCCCTTCCTGCGGAAGGGGGTGAACGCACGGATGCCGGCCGCCACGCCCAACGCCTTGGGCCGCGTTCACTCCATGCTCCCCACATACGCCTCGGGCGCGTAATTCTCGAACTTGGTGTACTGGCCGAGGAAGGTCAGCTTGACGGTGTCGATGGGGCCGTTGCGCTGCTTGCCGATGATGATTTCGGCGATGCCCTTGTGGTTGGATTCCTTGTTGTAGACTTCGTCGCGGTAGATGAACAGGATCAGGTCTGCGTCCTGCTCGATCGCGCCCGATTCGCGCAGGTCGCTCATCACCGGGCGCTTGTCGTTGCGCTGTTCCAGCGCGCGGTTCAACTGCGACAGCGCGATCACAGGCACGTCCAGTTCCTTGGCCATGGCTTTCAGGTTGCGCGAGATTTCCGAGATCTCCGTCGCGCGGTTTTCGGTGTTGCCCGGCACCTGCATCAACTGCAAATAGTCGATCACCACGAGGCCCAATCCGTGCTCGCGCATCATGCGGCGCGCGCGCGAGCGCAATTCGCCGGGCGACAGCGCGGGCGTATCGTCGATGAAGATCTTCGATTCCGACAACAGCGATGCGGCCTGGCTGACGCGCGGCCATTCCTCTTCGGCGAGTTCGCCCGAACGCAGATCCTTCTGGTTGATCCGGCCCAGCGAGGAGATCAGGCGAAACGCCAGTTGCGACGCCGACATTTCCATCGAGAAGATCAGCACCGGCTGCTTGGCGCGCATCGCCACGGCCTCAGCGATGTTGAGCGCGAACGCGGTCTTGCCCATCGACGGGCGGCCCGCGACGATCACGAGATCCTGGCGCTGCATGCCCGACGTCAGGTCATCAAGATCCTTGAAGCCGGTGGTGAGGCCATTCAATTGCCCGCGATTGGCGTAGCGCTGCGCCAGCAATTCCACGGCCTCCTTGACCGACTGGCGCACCGGGATCACCTGCTTGCGCCCGCGCGCGCCCGCTTCGGCGATCTTGAACACGCGCTGCTCGGCGGCTTCCAGGATTTCCGGCGTGTTGCGGCCTTCGGGGTTGAACCCGTCGCCGGCAATTTGCGTCCCGGCTTCGATGAGCTTTCGCAGCACCGCCTTGTCGCGGACGATGTCGGCGTAGGCGGCGATGTTGGCCGCGCTGGGCGTGTTGTTGGCGAGCTCGGCGAGATATGCGACGCCGCCGATGTTGGCGGTTTCGCCATGCCGCTCGAACCACTCGCCCAGCGTCACCGCATCACACGGCTTGCCCGCCATCGCGAGTTCGCCTATCGCGCGGAAGATCAACCGGTGTTCGCGGCGGTAGAAATCTTCCTCGGTAATGCGGTCGGCGACCTGGTCCCAGGCCTCGCCCACCAGCATCAAGCCGCCCAGCACCGACTGCTCGGCTTCGATGGAATGCGGCGGCACGCGCAGGACGTCGACGCGCGGCGGACCGGATTTCGGTTCCGGAAAAACGGCGCTCATCGGCGCAGGACGGTCAGCGGCTTCGACATGCCGGCGATCATACGCGCGCAGGTCTCAATGCTTAAGACAACAAGTCTGTGGAAATCTTGTGCACGGAGTTGATGGCAGAAAAAACTACAACCCGAAGCGCGTCGGTGCATACGGCGCCGGATCCAGCACCGGTTTTTCGCCGGCGATCAGTGAAGCGACGAGTTCCGCGGTGGCCGCGCTCATGCTGACGCCCAGCATGCCGTGGCCGGTGGCGAGCATCAGGTTGTTCCAGCGCTTGACCGGACCGATCAGCGGAACCTCGTCCACGCACATCGGCCGCCAGCCCCACCATTCTTCGCGCACATCATCGCCCAGCGGCGCGCGCAGGAACGCCGCGGCGCCACGTTTCAATGCATCCAGCCGCGTGCGATTGAGGGTTTCGTCGTAGCCGGAAAACTCCATCGTGCTGCCGAGCCGGTAACCCGATCCCCACGCAGTCACGCAGACGCTGGGTTCGTGCAACACCAGCGCGCGGCGCGGACACGGATCGGGCTGCGACATCGTGATCGAATACCCCTTGCCCGGCTGAATCGGCACCTTGAGGCCGAGCCTCGCCGCAAGCTGCGGCGTCCACGCGCCCAGCGCCATCACGACGCGATCGCCGGAAAACGCGCCGCGCGACGTGTGCACGGTTTCGATGCGTTCGCCCGCGCAGCCGAAGTCTTCGATCGCCATGCCGGTTTCGATCACGCCGCCGCACTCGCGCACCCGCCGTGCCAGTCCATCCACCAGCCGGTCGGGACGCAGCTGCGCATCGTCGGCGTGCAGGATGCCGCCGGCGACGCCCGGCAGCAGCGCCGGTTCCGCCGCTTCGACTTCATCGCCGCGCAGCAATGTCGCGCCGATGCCGAGCCGACGCAGCCAGTCGATCCCGGCGCGGTCGTGCGCCAGTGCGCGCGCATCGCGGTAGACGATCAGGCTGCCCGCAGGCGCGTATTCGCATTCGATGCCTTCGTCGACCAGCACGCGCGGCAACAGGGTCCAGGAGCGCTGCAGGATCGCGGCGCGGGCGATCGCGGCGCGCTCGGCGAACGCCTGGTTGCAGCGGCGCGCGAAGCCCAGCAACCAGCGCCAGCGTTCCCAGTCTGGCCGCGGGTTGACGTACAGCGGCGCGTCGCGGCGCAGCATCCAGTGCAGCGCGCGCCACGGCATCGCGGGTACGGTCAGGGGAATCGCATGGCTGGGCGTCAGGGTGCCGCAATTGCCGTGCGACGCGCCGGAGCCGGGCTCGCCCCGATCCAGCACCCGCACCGAAGCGCCGCGATGCAACAGCGCCAGCGCACAGGACAGGCCGATCACGCCGCCGCCCAGGATCAGAACGTCACTGCGTGCTTCACTCATCCACGAGATTGTAACGTCGGGGCAGCCGGCGCCAAACGGTGCGGCAGTTCTCGAATCCCGTGCCCAACCCAGGTGGTTGCGGCGACTCCGCAAACCCAAGTCCCCGGGGAGCCTGTTTTCCGGCATTCCGCCACGCTTGGCATCATTCCTGCAGGGACCTTCCTGCACAAGGGGAATCCACATGAATGCCAACACCGATACCGATTTCTGCAGCGTGCCCGAAGTCCTGCTGATGCTGCGCGCCCCGGGCGCGGGCTGGCTCGCGACGCTGCTCGCCGCGCTGGACGAAGCCAGCCGCGATCCCGACTTCAACGCCTACCATCGTGCGATCCTCGCGCGTTGCATCAGCGAACAGTCCGTGCCCGTGGCCATCGCCGAAGCCGCGCGCCAGCGCACCATCCAGTTCGAGCAGGCGCTGGAAGCCACCATCCAGGCCGAATCGCGGCGCTCGGATCAGCGCGTCGCCTGCTGATCCGTTCGCTGGACGCAGGCATCGCCATCGGTTAACGTCGTGGCGGCCTTGGGCCGCGCCGCCGAGACGATGACATCGAGTCGCCAGAACGCCTTCCCGGACGCCGCGCTGCGCGCGTCCACGCAGCGGACTTCGCCGGGTTGAATGCCGGCCGGCACATCGTCCGCCTGTTCGCCGCAGCCTCGCTCCTGCTGCTCGCGGCCTGCTCCAGCTTCGCGCCGGTCCGCACCCCCAGCGTCGTCCCTGCGCCGCCCCCGGCGCTTGCCAACAACGTGCTGATCCGCGCGATCGGCCTGGTCGGCACGCCGTATCGCTGGGGCGGCAACACGCCGGAATCGGGTTTCGATTGCTCGGGCCTCGTCGATTACGTGTTCCGCAGCGAGGCCGGCCTGCAACTGCCGCGCACCTCGCGCGGGATCGCCGCACTGGATGCGCCGGAAATCCCGCGCGGCGACCTGCAAGCCGGCGATCTGTTGTTCTTCGGCGGCCGTCACGTCAACCATGTCGGCATCTATGTCGGCAAAGGCCGTTTCGTCAACGCGCCCGACAAGGGCGGCACGGTACGGCTGGATCACCTCGACGGTTATTATTGGCGCGAGCATTTCCTGTTCGCCAAGCGCGTGCTCACGCCGCGCGTGCGCGCCGCGCTGGCCGCGGACTGACTGCGCTGGATGCGCCCCATGCCGCTCGCCGCGCGCGCGGCCCGCTTTCCATGGAACCCACGATGCAGAACTTCACCTTGCTGGTCGGACGCCTCGGACTTTCGCTGATCTTCATCCTGTCGGGCATTGGGAAAGTCACCGCGTACGCCGCCACCGCCAAGGTGCTGGTGGCGCAGGGCCTGCCGCCCGGCCTGCTGCCGCTGGTGATCTTCGTCGAACTGGGCGGCGGCCTCGCCATCCTGGCCGGACTGCTGACGCGCTGGGCCGCGGTGGGCCTGTTCTTCTATTCGATCCTCACGGCGGTGATCTTCCACAATCACCTTGCCGATCACGAGCAGTGGATCAATTTCATGAAGAACCTCGCGATCGCCGGCGGCTTCCTGGTGCTGGCCGTGCACGGCGCGGGCCTGCTGTCGCTGGACGGGTGGCGCAGGCGGCGCAAGCAGAAGATATTTTTTTAACCGATCGCCCCCTGGTCGCCGCATCGTCGTTGCGCACGATCAACAGGACCGCTTTGGCGATCGAGACTGCCTCGGCCATCCATGGCCTGACTTTTCACCACCGCCGCTTCGAGTGAAGCGCCGGACAACACGTTTCAACCGTGCGCGTGGCCGTCGCCTGCATGCGCGTGGCCGTGCGCGATTTCCTCGGGCGCGGCGGCGCGCACGTCGACGATCTCGATGTCGAAGTGCAGGGTCTTGCCGGCCAGCGGATGGTTGTGGTCGACGTCGATCGAACTCATGCCGACCTTGTGGATGGTGACCATGCGCCGGCCGCCCTCGCGGGTCTGCAGCACGGTGGTCATGCCGGGCTTGAGTTTCCCGGCATTCTGGAAATATTTTTTCGGCACGCGCTGCAGCAGGCCTTCCTGGCGCTCGCCGTAGCCGTCTTCCGGCGCGATGTCGATTTCGAATTTCTCGCCGGCTTCGCGGCCGGTCAGCGCCTTTTCGACGCCGGGCACCAACTGCCCGTGGCCCAGCAGCGCCAGCAACGGCTCGCCGCGCTTGCGCGAATCGTCGTACGGTTCGGCCGCGGCGTCGGCGGCGTCGCGCACGACGTAGTGAAAGCTGACCACGGAATCTTTTTCGGCACGCATGGAGACGTCACTCGGGAACCGGCGAACCGCGCATGGTAGCGTCGCCGGTTTCCCGCGTCACGCCGAACTTCGCGCCGTGCGCTTCCGGCCCGAACCAGGTCAGCAGCGCCAGCAGGATCGCGACGACGCCGATCCACACCGACTGCACGATCGCGTAGTTGCCGTCATTGGCGTGCGCCACCCAGGTCATCGCGAACGCGGTCCACGACACCAGCAGGTTGCCGAGTTGGTAAGCGAATCCGGGCAGCGTCCCGCGCACGTCGTCCGGCGAAAGTTCGTTCAAGTAGCCCGGCACCACGCCCCACGCGCCCTGCACCGCGATCTGGATCCAGAACGCGCCGATCGCGAGCAGCAGCACCGAGCCGCCGTAACTCCACAACGGAACCGCGGGCAGCGCCAGCACGCAGGCGATCGCCATCGCGCGGCGGCGGCCGATTTTTTCCGACCAGTGACCGAACACCAGCCCGCCGACCAGCGCACCGAGGTTCAGGATGATCGTCAGCAAGCTGGTGATGTGGGTGCCGAAATGCATCTGCAGTTTCAGGAACGTCGGATATACGTCCTGCGAGCCGTGGCTGAAGGCGTTGAACACCGCCATCGTCACGATCATGTAGGCCAGCAGCTTCCAGCGCCCCCGCATCGTCTCCCTGACGCCGCGGCGCACGCCGGCTTGCGTGCGCTGCTCGAACACCGGCGACTCCGGCACGCTGCGGCGCAGGTACAGCACCAGCAACGCGGGCAGGATGCCGAGCGCGAACATGCCGCGCCAGCCGATCGAGTTGAACAACAAGCCGTACGCGATCGCGCACAGCAGATAGCCGCACGGATAGCCGCTCTGCAAAATTCCCGACACGATGCCGCGCGATTTCGCCGGGATCGATTCCATCGCCAACGACGCACCGGTGCCCCACTCGCCGCCCATCGCGATGCCGAACAGCGACCGCAGGATCAACAGCGCAAGCAGCGACGGCGCAAACGCGCAGGCCAGACCCAGCACCGAGTACAGCGTGACGTCGATCATCAGGATGCGCCGGCGCCCGTAGCGGTCGGCCAGCCGCCCGAAGATCAACGCACCCAGTGGCCGGAACGCCAGCGTCAGCAGCAGCGCGAAGGCAACGTCCGGCACGTCGACGCCGAACGCCTTCGCCACCGCCGGCATCATCATCACCAGCAGGAAATAATCGAACGCGTCCAGGGTCCAGCCGAGGAAGGTGGCCGCCACGGTGTGCCGCTGGGTGGTGTCGAGTGCGCGCAGCGCGGCGAGTGCGGACATGGGCGATTCCGTTGCGGTCGATGACCGTATCGGCGCGAGCATAGCGCCGCTTGCACGGGGCATGCACGGACGCGACGACTACAATGCCGGGATGGACGTGGAGATTTCGCCAACGGACGAGATGCTCGATGCGCGGATCGACCGCATCGACGCCGCGTTGCCGCAAACCCAGTGCACGCGCTGCGGCTACCCCGCTTGCCGGCCCTACGCCGAAGCGATCGCACGCGGCGAGGCGGCGATCAATCGTTGTCCGCCGGGCGGCATGGAAGGCGTGCGCGCGCTGGCGCGGATCACCGGCCTGCCGGTGCTGCCGCTCGATCCGGAATGCGGCGTCGAGACGCCGCAACGCGTCGCCATCATCGACGAGGACGTGTGCGTCGGCTGCACCAAATGCATCCAGGCGTGCCCCGTCGACGCCATCGTCGGCGCCAGCAAGTTGATGCACACGGTGGTGGCCAGTCTCTGCACCGGCTGCGAACTCTGCATCCCGCCCTGCCCGGTCGATTGCATCGCGATGGTTCCGGCGCGCGGCGTGCCCGGGCGGCTGCCGCGCCCGGTGCTGCCATGCCCGCCTTGAGCGCAACGCGGCGGCGTTGGCTGTGGCGTGGAGCGTGGCTGGCCGCGATCGTGGTGTTCTGCCTCGTCTGGCCGGCGTGGGAATATCCGGCGTTCGACATCGAGCCGCAGCAGCGCTTCAAGGCGTTCCTGCAACTCGTCCTGCTGCACGGTTCGTGGCTGCTGTGGCCGCTGCTCGTGCAATCGGGCTTCAAGGCGTGGCTGCGTTGGCGCGAACACCGCCGCGCGCGCGCGGCCGGTGCCATCGTGCTGGTCGTCATCTGCGCGGTATTGTGCTGGGCGCGCTTCGTGGCGCCGAACCGGATGGTGGTGCGCCGCACGGTGATCCCGGCGCCGATCGACCTGAACATCGCGCTGGTCGCCGACATGCACGTCGGCATCTTCACGCGCACCGCCAAGCTGGCGCAAATGGTCGACAAGTTGAACGCGCTGCACGTCGACATGGTGCTGATCGCGGGCGACCTCACCTACGATCCGCGCTACGACGTTGCTGCCGCGCTGGCGCCGCTGCGGCACATCGACCATCCGGTCTACGTGGTGCTTGGCAACCACGACGTGCAGCTGCCGGGGCCGCCGCTGGCAAACAAGATTATCCGTGCGATGGCGGCACCGAACGTGCAGTTCATCGAACATCGCGTGGTGGATTTCCCGGCGTTCCGGCTGGCCGGCCTGTACGACTGGTGGAGCGGGCGCGACGACACGGCGTTCCTGAAAGCGTTGCCGCACGACAAACCCTTGTTGATCCTGATGCACCAGCCGCACAGCCTGCGCGCGCTGCGCGGCGTGGATTTCGCGCTGGCGATGGCGGGCCACACCCACGGCGGGCAGGTCTACATCCCCTGGCTCACCGACGAGATGTTCATGCTGATCCGCGACGAGAAATACGTGAACGGCCTTTACGACACGCCGACCGGCAAGCTGTTCGTGACGCCGGGCATCGGCATGACCGGCGTGCCGCTGCGCTTCGATTGCCCGCCCACCATCGACGTGCTGGAATTGCGCCGGCATGTCCACTGAAACGTCCAGCCAGCAATCCTGCATCCACTGCGGCAACTGCGTGCGCGCGTGTCCGGAAGCGCTGAATCCGGAAGCGCTGTTCTTCGCGCTGGTGCAGGATGACTTCGCCGCGGCGCGCGTCGCGCGGCTGGACGCTTGCAGCGAATGCAACCGCTGCGTGGAGATCTGTCCTTCGCACATTCCGCTGCTCGACTGGTTCCATTGGGGCAAGGCCGAACTGCGCGAACGCGCGCGCGCCGAGCAGGCGCGCACGCGCTACCTGGCCCGCAACGCGCGGCTCGCGCGCGAGCGCGCCGAACGTGCCGAGCGGCGGCGCGAAGTTCCTTCGCCCGCCGCGCTTCCCGCGCAGACGATCAGCCACGCCGAGGTGCTGGCGGCGATCGCGCGCGGGCGCGCCAAAGTTCGTGCGATCGTCCCTGATCGCCGCATCACGAACTCTCCGCCAATCCCAGACGGCAAAAATTCTTGAACGCCAACTCGGCCATCCCTGGCCTGACTTTTCACAACAGCCGCTGCGCATGAAACGCACAGATATCCTTGAACTGTTCCGCCGCCTGCGCGAGCTCGATCCGGATCCGACCACCGAACTCGAGTACCGCACGCCCTTCGAATTGCTGGTCGCGGTGATCCTGTCGGCGCAGGCCACCGACGCCGGCGTCAACAAGGCCACCAAGCGCCTGTTCCCGGTCGCCAACACGCCAAAAAAAATCCTCGCACTCGGCGAGGACGGCCTCAAGAAATACATTTCGACCATCGGTCTCTACAACGCCAAAGCCAAGAACATCATCGCGACCTGCGCGCTGTTGATCGAGCGCCACGGCGGCGAGGTGCCGCGCACGCGCGAGGAACTGGAAGCGTTGCCCGGCGTCGGCCGCAAGACCGCCAACGTGATCCTCAACACCGTGTTCGGCGCGCCGACGATCGCGGTGGACACGCACATCTTCCGCGTCTGCAACCGCACCGGCCTCGCGCCCGGCAAGACCGTGCGCGCCGTCGAAGACAAGCTGGCGAAAGTGGTGCCGGACGAATTCAAGCTCGGCGCGCACCACTGGTTGATCCTGCACGGCCGTTATATTTGCGTCGCGCGCAAACCGAAATGTCCCGAATGCCCGATCCGCGATCTCTGCGCCTACAAACACAAGACGGCATGACGGCAATTCATCAGTGCCGGCTGCCACTGATAGAGTGGCGTGATGCATAAACAGATCGAAGGCTACGCGGAACGCCTGTGCACCCGTTTCCGCGGTTTCCTGCCGGTGGTGGTGGACGTCGAAACCGGCGGTTTCGACGCGCAGCGCGACGCGCTGCTCGAGATCGCCGCGGTGATCGTGAGCATGGACGCAAACGGCATGTTGACGCCGGAACCGGTCGTCTCCACGCACGTCGAACCTTTTCCGGGTTCGCACATCGATCCCAAGTCGCTGGAGATCACCGGCATCGATCCCGGCCAGCCGCTGCGCGGCGCGTTGCCGGAGCGCCTGGCGCTGGACCTGATCTTCAAGCCGGTGCGCGCCGCCATCAAGGCGTCGGGCTGCCAGCGCGCGATCCTGGTCGGCCACAACGCGGCGTTCGACCTCGGCTTCCTCAACGCCGCGGTGCTGCGCACCGGGCACAAGCGCAATCCGTTCCATCCGTTTTCGTGTTTCGACACTGCGACGCTGGGCGGCCTCGCCTACGGCCAGACAGTGCTGTCGCGCGCGGTGCAGGCCGCGGGTTACGAGTGGAACGCCAACGAAGCGCACTCGGCGGTGTACGACGCCGAGCGCACCGCGGCGCTGTTCTGCACCATCGCCAACCGCTGGCGGCAGCTCGAACAGCTGGAACAGGAACGCGTCGGCATCGCCTGATCAACCGATGTCCGGCGGCGGCGGTGCCGTGCGCCCCGCGACGCCCGCGCGCAGGCCCGCCAGCATGCCGCGCACGTTCTCCCGGCGCGGCGCGATGAGCAGCGCGAACAGCAGGAACTTGACGACGAGCCTTGGCACGTCCTGCGCGATCCAGCGCCGCGGCGTGTACGCGCGCCGGTACAGCAGCACGCGATTGCGCATCATGTAGAACAGCCGCCGCGGCGTGTGCACCACCACGCCGCGCGGCACGCCCGGCAAGCGATGGCGGGCGGCGCCGTGATGGTGCAGCATGCGCGCGCCGCAAACCCCGAACAGCGCATAGCCCTTCGACGTGGCGCGGAAACACCATTCCAGGTCCACGTTGTCGATGAACAGCGCTTCGTCCATGCCGCCGACCTGGTCCAGCACGTCGAGCGGAATCAGCGAGCCGGACGTGATCAGGAAATCGCACGGGATCTCGTCGCACTCACCGCTGCAACGCAGTTGCAGGTTGACGGGAAAGCGGATGCGCACGAACGGTGCGTCCACGCCTTCGCGCGGATCGAGGAACCGCGTGCCGACCGCCGCCACCCGCGTGCGTTGTGACTGGCGATCCAGCGCGGCCTTCAGCGCCGCGACCATGCCGGGTTCGGGCACGCTGTCCTGGTCCATCAGGAGGACGTGCGTCATGCCCGGCGTTTCGCGTGCGCGCGTGATGCCTGCGTTCAGTGCCGCCGCGAGGCCGAGGTTTTCCGTCAACGACAGCAACTCGACTTGCGGATGCGGCGCGCACAAGGCGCGCACGGAGTCACCCGGCGTGGCGTTGTCCACCACGACGATGCGATCGGCCTGCGCCTGCAACGCGTCGAGTTGCGCGGCAAGCAGCGTCGCGTCGGGATGATAGGTGACGACCACCGCGCACACGCCCGCTGCGCGTGCCGGCGCCGCGGACGGTTCAGACATGCGGCACCCGGGCGCGCACGAGCGGCATCGGCTTCAAGGGTCCCCGCCCGGCTTCAGCGCATGCGCGAGGCGCTTCGCCTGCAACTGCAAGCGGTGGCGCAGCCTGCGCACCTTGTCGGTCCCGAATGTTTCCGCGGGCCGCTCGACGAAATTCGTCATTTCCGATTTGCCGAAGCGCAGGTCCGCCGCGGGCCGGGTGGGCGTGTAGTAATACAGCGCGATGGATTTGCGGAACACGCCCTCGGGACATTCCAGCGGATCGGGATGGCCGTGGTAGGAAATGTCGTTGGTTTCGAACAGCAGCGCGTGGCCGAGGCGCGGCGACATCGAGAAAATCCGCTCGCGTGCGTCGGCACTCCACAGCTCGATGTTGCCGTTCCAGGCGTCCTGCCAGTCCTCGTTGAGATACACCAGCAGATTGAGGCGCCGGTACATCGACAAGCCGCGGTGCCAATTGAAATCCGTGTGCAGTTTCAAATAGCCGCCGCGGCCGATCGCGTGGATGCCGCCGCCGCGCAGTTCCGGATCGGGCTGCAGGTTTTCGATGCCGGTGATTTCGGACAGCACGCGCAGGAACGGCGGCGCGTTCAACGCCGCGACGAACGCGCGCGCGTGCTCCGGCATTTCGTCGAGCACCGACAGCCGATGCTTGCGATAGGACGCGTAGATGTTTTCTTCCTGCGGATAGCGCGCAAGGTTGGCTTCGACTTCCCGCGCGACCCGCAGCACGGTCGCCGCGTCGAACAGGCCATCGACGGCCGCATAGCCGTAGGGCGTGCGGCTTCTGAACTCGCGGGCGATTCGCCGCACCGCCGCGGGCGCGATATGCATGTCCATGATCGGCTTCCATCCTGCGCGCGCATTGTAAAGGACGTCCGCGCGCCAACCCGGACGCGCGCTCGGAATTCAAAGCCTCGACGCATCCCAGCATTCCGGGCCGGGCCGGAACGGGCGCGGGTGCACGCCGAGCAGCCGTTCCAGCTCGCCGTTGTCGGCGATCAGATCTTCTTCCAGGCGCATCAACGCGCCGCGCATCGGCGGCGCCAGCCGCGCGCCGGCGCGGATCAACGGCGACGGAACATGCAACGGCAACGTGCGCACCGGAAGGCTCGCACGCACCCGCGCGAACATTTGCGCGGCCGGCAAACGTTCGCCACCACCGATGGGAATCACGCGTTCCGCCGCGCCGCCGTCCAGCGCACGCACCACGGCTTGTGCGATATCGGCCGCGTGCACAGGCTGGCGCAAACCGGAACCCGCCGGCAACCCGAACACGCGCCAGCGCAGCGCGCGGCGCGCGAGCGGCGTGAGACTGCGGTCGCGCGCGGCGCCGTAGATCAGCGTGGGCCTGAAGATCGTCCACGCGATGCCGCGTTTATCGCAAGCGCGCGCCAGCGCGGCTTCGCCCTCCTGCAAGCGCCGCGACACTTCGCGTTCGGCGGCGACCGGCGACGCCTGCTTGCTCTCCGCGCTCATGGAACTGGTCGCGACCACGCGTTTCAGATGCGTTGCCGCACCTGCTTCGATCCATGCAGCCAGCGCATCCAGCGGCGCGAAACAGCACACGGACCCGGCGGCGTTCGCGGCGGCGGGCGCTTGCGGCAGTGCACCCTGCAACCACGTCACGCCGGCCATGGCGGCGCGCGGTCGGCGCGACAACGCCAGCACCGGAACGCCCGCGCGCGCCAGTTCCGGAAGCAGGAAGAAACCGATCTGGCTGCTGGCGCCGCACACCAGCACCGTGCCGTCACGCCAATTATCCATGTGTGGCGTCAGCCATGATGGAGCTTGGCATCCACCTCGCTGATGCGCGGGTCGTCCGGCACCAGCCGTTGCGCTTCACGCAACGCCGCGCGCGCGGCGCCGAATTCGCCCAAGCCCACGTAGTGGTCGGCGCGATCCAGCCATGCGCTGCCCAAGCCATGCCGCATCGATGCCGCGGCAGGATCGCCCGGATCGAGTTGCTCCAGCGTGCCCAGCATGTCGTGCGCCTTGTCGAGATTGTCTTCGCGCAGCGCGCGCTGGAATTGCTGACGCGTGACCTCCGGCAGGTCGCGCAGGCCCGCCTGCGCCTCGGCATTGTTGCCGTCGATGCCGAGCGCGGCGCGATACAAGTCGTACGCACAGTTGCCCGGCGGCAGCATGATGTCGCCGTTGCGCGCGGCAACCTTCGCGTGCGCAATCAGCTGCGCGAGCTTGGCCGAGTCCGCGGGACTCAACGGCGGCGGCGACGCCGGTGCGGACGAGTCGACGGCCGCCACGCTCGGCGCCGCCTTGCCGGCCGCCGCCAGGCGCGAACGCGCGGCGGCGAGGTCCGCCGACTTCGGCGCCAGTGCGGCGGCCTGGTCCAGGAGGTTGCTCGCATCGTGCGGATGGCCAGCGTCGATCGCGGCGTTGGCCTGCACGACCAGCGCTTCGGCGACCTGGCCCAGGCCGGCTTGCGCGGCGGCGTTGCCGGGATCGGCCGCCAGCGCGGCCTTGAACTGTGCCTCGGCGTTGTCGGTGCCGCTGCCGGTCATCTTGCCCGCGCGCAGATCGGCTTGGCCTTGCGCGAGGTATTGGTCGCGCTGCGCATCCGCGGCGCGCTCGGCGGCGGCGATGTTCGCGCGCAGCATCGGCAGCTGCGAATAGCCGGGCAGCAGGCTCGACAGCCGGGCGAGCGTCGCCCGCGCGCCGGCGCGGTCGCCATTGCCGAGCTGGGTCTGGATTTGCGACGCGAGCGCGTCGCCGACTTCGGTCATGCCGTGGCGCGCGACCGCGTTGTGCGGATCGCCCGCGAGCACCTTGCCGAACAAGGCCGCAGCGCCATCGTTGCCGTCGATGTGTCCGTTCGCGAGTGCCGCGCGCGCCTGGTCGATCAGCACATCGACGTTGGCACTGTGCAACACTGCCTTCGCCAGCGCCTGATCGACCGCGGCGACGTCGGCACCGCCGCCGAGCAGGCTGCGCGCCTCCTCCAGCGAGGTGCGCGCGGAAGCGAAGTCGCCCTGCGTCAAGGCCGCCTGCGCGCGCACGAGTTCGGAATGCCCGACGTTCTGCAAGCCCGTCAGCGCCTGTTCGTTGTCGGGATCGAGCGCACGCGCGGCTTCGTACAGGTCGCGCGCGCTGTCCGGGCTGCCGGAAAGCTTGCCCTCTGCGTACGCCTTGTCGGCGCGCGTCAGCAACGAATTCAACTGCGTCTGCGGAAGCAAGCCGCTCAGCGCGGCCTGGTGGGTGAATGCCCACCCGCCGAAGCCGGCCAGCACGACCACCACCGCGAGCACGATCCACGGCGCGCGGGAACGACGCGGCGCCTGCCGCGGCCGCGTGGCGTTGGTGAAAGGCGGGCGATCGGCCGGATCGGCGCGCATGGTCGTGCGCCGATCGTCGCGTTCGTCGAGGTAATCGAGGTTGCCGAGCCGCGGCTCGGTGCGCCGCAGGTTGTCGCGCGAAGGGTCTTTTCTGTCGTTCATGCCGATCGTGGCCGGACCGCAGCCCGCCCGGAATCTCCGCCCATGGGACCACGCGGCCGTTCACCGGTTCCTTGACGGAACGGGCCGCGTTCGGTTCATCTTAGCAGTCGCCTTGGCGTCGCCACGCCGGGAACGGCGTGCATTCAGCCGCCGGCAAGACGGCGCGCTTCGGTGACCTCAGCCGGCCACAAGCCGGCGCGCTTCAGTCACATTGGGCAAGGCCGACAACCGAGCGAGCAACGCGGACAGCTCGCCGAAGTCGTGCACGCGCAGCGTGAAATGCAGCGTCACTTCGCCCAAGTCCTGGTCGCTGTGGCTGTCCGACGCGACGATGCGCGCGCCCGAGTTGGTGACGACGTTGGTGACGTCGCGCTGCAGGTCGCGGCGATCGTAGCCCAGTACCACGATGTCGACTTCGTAGGCGCGGTCGGGTGCGCTCTGCCAGCGCACCTCGATCACGCGATCCGGGTTGCGCGCGCGCAGGCGCGCCAGCGATGTACAGTCGGCGCGGTGCACGGTGACGCCGCGCCCGCGCGTCACGTAACCGGCGACGTCGTCGCCCGGCAACGGCCGGCAGCAGCGCGCCAAGGTCGTCAACAGATTGCCGACGCCTTCCACGGTCAACGCACCGGGCTTGTCGGCGGCCTGCGCGGGCCTGCGCGAAGGTGGTGCCGGCGCGGGCGCCGCGGGCTGCGCCTCCAGCATCGCGCGTGTCAGTTGCGCGACGCCCACTTCGCCCAACGCCAGCGCGACCAGCAAGTCGTCGCGGCCCTTGCGGCCCAGCCGCGCGGGCAGGCGTTCCACCGCTTCGTCGGGCACCGCGAGGCGGCGCGCTTCGCGTTCGAGGATCTGGCGTCCCGCGGCGAGGTTGGCCGCGAAATCCTCGCGCCGGAACCACGCGCGCAGCTTGCCGCGCGCACTCGCGGTGTTGAGGTAGCCGAGTTGCGGCGACAGCCAGTCGCGGCTGGGCGCGGGTTCGCGCGCGGTGAGGATTTCGATGCGATCGCCGCTGGCCGGCTGGCAGGTCAGCGGCACGATGCGACCGTTGACCTTGGCGCCGCGGCAGCGATGCCCGACCATGGTGTGCACGTGGTAGGCGAAGTCCAGCACCGTCGCGCCGGCTTGCAGGTCCAGCACCTCGCCTTTCGGCGTCAACAGATACACGCGGTCTTCCGCGAGTTCCGAACGCAACTCGGCCGCGAGCGTGGCGTCGTCCTCGCCGTCGGCGCGCGTCTCCAGCAGCTTGCGCATCCACGCGACGCGCGCCTGGTACGCGGCGTCGCCGTGGCCGCCTTCCTTGTAGCGCCAGTGCGCGGCCACGCCGAGTTCGGCGCCGCGGTGCATCTCCTCGGTGCGGATCTGCACTTCCAGGGTCTTGCCGTCCGGCCCGATCACCGCGGTGTGCAGCGAGCGGTAATCGTTGCCCTTGGGGCGCGCGATGTAATCGTCGAACTCGCGCGGAATGATCGGCCACAAGCCGTGCACGACGCCGAGCACCGCGTAGCAATCCGCGACGCTGCCGGTGAGCACGCGCAGCGCGCGGATGTCGTACAGCTCGCCGAAGCCGACCTTCTTGCGCTGCATCTTCCGCCAGATCGAATAGATGTGCTTGGCGCGACCATTGACGGTTGCCGAGACGCCTTGCGCCGCCAGCGCCTCTCGCAGTTGCGCGACGCTGCGCGCGATCCACGCCTCGCGGTCGGCGCGCCGCTCGTCCAGCAGCTGCGCGATGCGGCGGTACACGTCGGGCTGCAAATAACGGAACGCGAGATCCTCGAGTTCCCACTTCCACTGGCCAATGCCCAGACGGTTGGCGAGCGGCGCATGGATGTCGCGCGTCAACTGCGCGAGTTCGTGGCGTTCGGCTTCCGGCAGCGCAGTGGCCGCGCGCATCCGCGCGAGCTGGCGCGCCAGCAACAGATACACCACGCGCAGGTCGCGGATGATCGCCAGCAGCAAGCGCCGCAGGCCTTCGCTGTTGCCGGCGCCATCGCGCGCCGCGTGCAACGCCCACACGCGTTCGGCCTGCTGCTGGCCTTCCACCAGCCTGCGCAAGGCCTCCGGTGCCTGCGCGCCGATCGCGTTCCATGCTTCCGGATCGGCACGCGCCACCGCATACCAGGCCGCCGCGGCACGGATGTCGTCGTCGCAATCGACCGACGCAAGCAGCGCATCGGTTTCCTGCCACAAGTCGTGCTCGTGCCGTGGCAGTGAAGCGATGGGCGCCTCGGAAATGGAACCGTGATTGCTGGACGATGCCTGCATGTGTTGCGCGCTGCCGGTGCCGGCGCACCGTTTCGGGAAAGGTTTGCGAAAGAGTCCCAGTGTATTAAATTGCACCCATCGAAACCCTGTGCGACCGGCATGGGGCACTGCTATCATCGCCCCTCATGCGCACCCGATCGATGCTGCCGGCCGTTCTGGCCCTGCTCCTCACCGCCCTGCCTGCCATGGCGCAACAGTTTTCCTCCCTCGAGGAACGCATGTCCGCGGCCGACTTCAAGGCGGCCGGCCTCGACAAGCTTTCGCCGCAGGAACTGCAGAACCTCGACAACTGGCTGCGCACGCACGAGCAGACCAAGATGGTTTCCGCGAGCGGCCAGCCGGTCTTCTATGCCGACAACCAGCCGCGCGACAAATTCAGCACGCACCTGGTCGGACACTTCAGCGGCTGGGCGGGACAATCCACGTTCACCCTCGACAACGGCCAGGTCTGGAAACAGGCCGAGTCCGGCAGCTATTCGTGCCCCGAAGAAGACAACCCAGAGGTCACGATCAAGCCGATGATCCTGGGCAGCTGGCTGATGTACGTGCAGGGCTGCAACCAGAGCGTGCGCGTCGAACGCGTGAAGTAACCGCGCCTCGTTCCTTGGCTGTCTTTCCGCCGTCGCCGCAGGCATGATGACGATGCGCGCTTCTGCCGCGAGCATCGTGACATGATGGAAGTCTGGCTGCCGCTTCTGTCCATCGCCGCCATTGCCGCGTGGTGGTACCACGCGCTGAGGTTGCGCGAACGCGCCGTCGCGCACGCACGTGAGTTGTGCGAGCGCCACGGGTTGCAGTTGCTCGACGACAGCGTGGCGCTGCATCGCCTGCGCGTGGGCTGGCGCCATGGCGACCTGCGCGTCACGCGCGAATACCGCTTCGACACCAGCCTCGGCGGCAACGACCGCCGCGCGGCAAGCATCACCCTGCTCGGCGACCACATCGTGAGTGCGAGCGTGCCGGAGAGTGAAGTGCCCTTCCACGAGCCGGTGTCCGCAGTGCACGTCGTGCACGACGCAACGCCGCCCCAAGGCGGCGCCGCCACCGGCAACAATATCGTTCCGATCACGCGTGCGCGCAGAACGTTGCACTGACCTTCGCGTGTGCGTCGCTTACGACGTCATCGTCTTTCCCACCCGCCCGCACAGAACACGCTCAAGTAGCAGCGCTTTCGCCGGGTTTCGCTCGCCTCAGCGGCGAGCGAGCTACTTTCTGTTACGGCAGAAAGTAGCCAAAGACCATGCGCCTGTGGCGGTGGTCGAACGAACATCGTGTTCGTTCGACTGCCCTGCGATGCTCGCCGATCGCGCGCCGGCGCGAACTTGGCCATCCATGGCCTCGAACATGCGCGCCTTGCTCGCGCGATCGGCTGCGCTTCTCGGCACCGCCAAAGGCGCGTTTATCGCTTCGCCGACTGCCATCCATGGCCTCGTTCGCAGCGAGATAAGGCAATCTGCGTTGCGGCGACAGCGCGCAGGATGCGCGCCAAACGGGGCCCCTCGAACACGGCGAGCGGACGACGGAAAAGTCCGAAGGATGGCCCGCAGGATGCGGGCCAGTTCGCCGCAGGCACAGGGATGTGCCTTCGGCGAACCCCGGCGACCGCTCGCGAATCCTGAGCACACGGATGTGCTCAGGACGTGTTCGCGGGGTGGCCTTCTCTTTGGTGACTTTCTCTTGGCCACGCAAGAGAAAGTCACCCGCGCCCCCGGGAGGGGCGCGGAAAAGACAGGGATATCGATACACCAAAATCAAAGACACTGGATCCCGTGTCAACGGCCATCCATGGCCTGCACGGGATGAAGTCATCCTGACTTCACTTCACCACATGCAGCGTGGGTTTGCCCTTGGGCCGCGGCTTGTCCGGACCGTCTCCGGAAGGCGGCGGCGATTCGCCCGCATCGTCCGCGGCCGGCGATTCCTGGACCGCCTTGGGCACGGCTTGCAAGGAAGGCGCGGAAGGTTTTGTGGATCGCGCATCGCCGGATGGTTCGATCGCGGGCGCGACGCCCGGCGCGTCTTCCGCCAGCAGCATGCCCTGCCCGTTCTCGCGCGCGTAGATCGCCTGCACCGCGGCAACGGGAACGTTGACGGCTTGGCTGACGCCGCCGAAACGCGCCATGAAGGTGATCGCGTCGTTGCCGATTTCGAGATGCGCGACGGCGCGCGGCGCGAGGTTCAACACTACCCGGCCTTCGCTGACCGCCTGCGGCGGCACCTGCACGCCGGGCTTGGCCGCATCGACCACGATGTGCGGCGTGAGGCCGTTGTCGCAGATCCACTCGTGCACCGCCCGCAGCAGGTACGGACGGTTGGAAGTCATCGCGGGGGATTGTTCGGTCACAACTCGCCCAGCAGGCGCTCGTCGGCGGTGAGGCTGCGCGCGAAACCCTGGCTGCGGAACAGGCGTTCGCCGTAATCGACGATCGGCTTGGCTTCCTTGGGCAACTGCACGCCCAGCGAAGGCAGGCGCCACACCACCGGTGCGACCAGGCAGTCGGCGAGGCTGATTTCGGGATTGAGGAAGAACTTCGCGGCCTTGAACAGCGGCAGAGCGCTCATCAGGTGATCGCGCAGGCGCTTGCGCGCGGTCTCGGCGGCGCGGCCGCCGGCGCGGATGTTGGCGACTTCCGGCACCCAGTCGCGCTCGATGCGCACGCAGGCCAAGCGCAGGCGCGCGCGCGACAGCGGATCGACCGGCATCAGCGGCGGATGCGGATAGCGCTCGTCGATGTATTCGCACACGACGTCCGGTTCGTACAGGACCATGTCGCGGTCCTGCAGGGTCGGCGTGTCGCCGTACGGATTGATCGACAGCAATTCGTCGTGCGGCTTGCCGGGCGGCACTTCGACGCGGTCGTAGACCACGCCCTTGGCGGCCAGCACCAGCCTCACGCGGTGCGACTGCACGTCGTCGGGCGCGGTGAACAGGGTCAGCACGGTGCGGGTGGTGTGTGCGGTTTGGATCATGCCAGTGTCCCCTTTGGGCCTTGCGGGTCCGGTGACGCGACAGTCCCGGGTTCGGGTGTCATCGCCTGGCGGGCGCGGCGCCCGCCAGTCAATGCACGTCCTTCCAATACTCTTTTTTCAGCACCAGCGCGAACAGGGTAAAAAGTACCAGATACAGCACCACCCACGCACCAATATGGCTGCGTACCGCCTCGTCCGGCGTGGACACCCAGGCCAGGAACGCGGTCAGGTCGCGTACGGCCTGGTCGTATTGCTCGGGGGTCATGCTGCCCGGATGCGCCAGCTTCAGTTCCTTCACCGTGGCCGGGTTGCCGCCCTCGGCGGGGTTCATCACCGCCACCTGCTCGCCCTGCAGTTGCCACAGCGGGAACGGCATCGCGACGTTCGGGAACACGGTGTTGTTCCAGCCGCTGTTGGTCGAAGGATCGAGGTAGAACGATTTCAGATACGCCGACACCCAGTCGGCGCCCTTGGCACTGACTTCCAGCGACAGGTCCGGCGGCACCTTGCCGAACCACTTCTCGGCGTCCGCCTCGGGCATCGCCGAAACGATCGGCTCGCCGAACTTGGCGCCTGTGAAATCGAGGTTGTCCATCACCTGCTTTTCGGTGAGGCCCAGCCCGTCCGCCATCTGCGAATAGCGCATGTACTTCAGCGAATGGCAGCCCACGCAGTAGTTCATGAACAGGCGCGCACCGCGTTGCAGAGACGCCTGGTCGTGCACGTTGATGTTGGCGTTGGGATAGCCGCCCTCTTCCGCGAACGCGGCCGGCGATGCCAGCAGCGCCACCGCGAACGCGAGCAGCAGGGCCGGGAGGGTACGCGCGGCGGTGCGCCGAATGGACTTATGCATGCGTGGTCACCCTTTCCGGAACCGGCTTGGTTTTCTCCCACCCGAAGAACGTGTAGGCCCACAGGAACACGAAGAATCCGAAATACAGCACCACCAGCGTGCGGCCGAACAGGTTCTCGATGGTGGTGATGTCGGCGTTCGGGCCGAAGATCGAAACGATCCAGCCCGGCGTGAGGTCGGCGCCGATGCAGGCCAGCAGCACGAACACGATCGCGAAGATCGTCAACGCCACCTTGTAGCCGACGCCGCGATAGCGGACCGACTTGACCTTGCCGCGGTCCAGCCACGGCACCAGGAACAGGGCAATGATCGACAAGGCCATCACGAGCACGCCGAAGCCCTTGCTCGGGATCATCCGCAGGATCGCGTAGAACGGCGAGAAGTACCACACCGGCTTGATCGTCGCCGGCGTCACAAGGTCGTTCGCCGGGATCGAGTTGTCGTGTTCGAGGAAGAACCCGCCCACGGTCGGCTCGAAGAAGATGATGATCGCGCAGATGATCAGGAACACGCCCACGCCGACCAGGTCCTTCAGCGTGTAGTACGGGTGGAACGGAATGCCGTCCAGCGGATGTCCGTTCGGACCCTTGTGCTTCTTGATCTCGACGCCATCGGGATTGTTGGAGCCGACTTCATGCAGCGCGCCCAGGTGCAGCACCACCAGCAGCAGCAGCACCAGCGGCAGCGCCACCACGTGCAGCGCGAAGAAGCGATTCAAGGTCGGATCGGACGGCACGAAGCTGCCCATGATCCAGGTGACCAGCTGCTCGCCGATCACCGGCACCGCCGAGAACAGCGTGATGATCACCTTGGCGCCCCAGAACGACATGTTGCCCCACGGCAGCACGTAGCCCATGAAAGCTTCGGCCATCAGCGCAAGGAAGATCAACATGCCGAGCAGCCACACCAGTTCGCGCGGCTTCTTGAACGAGCCGTACATCAGCCCGCGGAACATGTGCAGGTAGACCACGATGAAGAACATCGAGGCGCCGGTCTCGTGCATGTAGCGCACCAGCCAGCCCCAATGCACGTCGCGCATGATGTACTGCACGGAATCGAACGCGCCCGCCGCGGTGGGCGTGTAGAACATCGTCAGGAAGATGCCGGTGACGATCTGGTTCACCAGCACCAGCAGCGCCAGCGAACCGAAGTAGTACATGACGTTGAAGTTCTTCGGCGCGTAATACTCCGTCATGTGCTTCTTGTAGCTCGCACCCAGGCCCGGTGCGCGCTCGGCGAACCATTGCGTGAACGCGCCCATTACGCGGCTCCTTTCGGATCGACGCCGATCTGGATGTGGGTGTCATCGACGAAGTGGTACGGCGGCACCACCATGTTGAGCGGCGCGGGCACGCCCTGGTACACGCGTGCCGCGAGGTCGTAGCGCGAATGGTGGCACGGGCAATAGAAACCACCCTTCCAGTTCGGATCGAACGGCTCGGGCTTCACCTCGCCCTTGTAATCCGGCACGCAGCCGAGATGCGTGCAGATGCCGATCAGCACCATCCATTCCGGCTTGATCGAACGCGTGGCGTTCTGGCAATACTTCGGCTGGTCGGATTCCTTCGATTCCGGATCGCGCAGGCGCGAGTCCTGTTTCGGCAACCATTGCAATTGTTCGGGCGTGCGGTTGACCACGAACACCGGCTGGCTGCGCCAGCCATAGCGCACCATCTGGCCGGGTTCGATCTTGCCGATCGCGACCGTCACCGGTGCGCCGGCCGATTCGGCGCGCGCGCTGGGCAGCCAGGTCTCGACGAACGGGATCGCCGTGATGATCAAACCGGCGCCGCCGATCACGGCGGTGGACGCCGTCAAAAACCTGCGTCGGCCCTTGTTGATGCTTTCGTCCGCCATCCGCTTCTCCGCACTGCTTGTGGTCACGACCGGTGAACTGCACCGCGATGATGTTGTCCGAGTGCACGGCCCGGGCCCGCGGCCCTGCCACGGCCGCCGTCCCGCATCCATCGGGCCCCAAAATCGTGTTAGTTTAGCGTTCGCCTCCGTGGCGCACAATCCAATCGCGCTCCACCGGGCCACGATCCATGCGGCACAAGCTCAGACCTTTTCTCTTCGTCCTGCAATTCGTGGTGGCGGGACTGGCCGCGGCGTTCCTGATCAGCCTGGCGTGGCCCGGAGCCGGCGTGCACCTGCGCGATGGCCTGCGCGGATCGTCCAGCGCCACGGTCACGCAACCGGCGTCGGTCGAATTGCACGCAGCATCCCGACACGGGCCGGCTTCGTATGCGGATGCTGTCGCGCGCGCCGCGCCGGCCGTCGTCAACATCTACGCCGACAAGACCGTCACCGAACGCCAGATCCAGATCTTCCCCGATCCGTTGCTTGGCGGCGTCGCCGGACCGGCGTTGAAACGTCGTGAGCAGAGCCTCGGCTCCGGCGTGATCTTCACGCCCGATGGATATGTATTGACCAACAACCATGTGATCTCGGGTGCCGACGACATCCAGGTGATGCTGCACGACGGACGCGTCGCGCACGCCAAGGTGATCGGCAACGATCCCGATACCGACCTCGCCGTGCTCAAGATCGATGCCGGCACCCTGCCCACGATCCAGGTCGATCCCGACGCGCCGCGGGTCGGCGACGTGGTGCTGGCGATCGGCAATCCGTTCGGCATTGGCCAGACCGTGACGATGGGCATCGTCAGCGCGCTGCAACGCCAGTTGAGTCTGTCGCCGTACGAGGATTTCATCCAGACCGACGCGGCGATCAACTCCGGCAATTCCGGCGGCGCGCTGGTCAACGCCGAAGGCCAGCTTGTCGGCATCAACACCGCGATGCTGGATCGAGACGTCGGCGCGCAAGGCATCGGCTTCGCGATTCCCGTGCGCACCGCGAAGCGCGTGCTCGACCAGATCGTCGAACACGGCCACGTGGTGCGCGGCTGGCTGGGCGTGGAAGTCGGCAACGTGACCGTGTCGGCCGATTCGGGCCTGCCGGCGGCGGCGCGCGGCGCGACGGTGCTGGACGTCTATCCCGGCGGACCCGCGGCCCAGGCGGGGCTATTGCCCGGCGACATTTTATTGAAGTTCGGCACGCAACCGATCACCGATCCGTTCGATTTCCGCACGCGCGAAGCGAACATGAAACCCGGCGACAAGGTGGAAGTGTTCGGCCTGCGCGCGGGCATGCCGTTCCACACCGACGTGGTGCTGACGCAACGCCCGAGTTTTCGGCAGTTGGGCGCAAGCGGCTGAGAGTCAACCTGCTTTTTTGTTGTCATTCCGGCGAAAGCCGGAATCCAGTGTCTTTTGCGCGCTGCATTGGATCTGAAGGCGCTGGGTCCCGAGCAAAATACAGCTGTCGCGATTTTCAATAGCGCAGCAACGCGTGCAGCGGCACGTCCGCAGGCCAGCGCGCGCGTCCGTGCAGGAATGAAAGCTCGATCAACACCGCGGCGCCCGCGATGTCGGCGCCGAGCTGCGCGATCAACTGCCTGGCCGCGGTGAGCGTGCCACCGGTGGCCAGCACGTCATCGATGAGCAACACGCGCGCGCCGGGCGCGAGCGCGTCGGCGTGCACTTCCAGCCGCGCCTGTCCGTACTCCAGTTCGAAATCGGCGGCCAGGGTCGCGGCCGGCAGCTTGCCGGGTTTGCGCAGAGGCACGAAACCGGTCTCCAGCGCGCGCGCCAGGGCGGCGCCGAAGATGAAGCCGCGCGCCTCGATGCCGCAGACCGCATCGATCCGTTGCGTCCGCCACGGCGACGCCAGCGCATCCACGCAATCGCGGAACGCCCGCGCGTCGGCCAGCAGTGGCGTGATGTCCTTGAACAACACGCCCGGCTTCGGGAAATCCGGCACGTCGCGGACGTGCGCGGCCAGCCGCGCGCGCAGCGCGGCGTCGATCTCCGGGGGAGCGGCCACGGTGTTCAAGCAGTCGCGGGTTTCAGGTGCAGCAGCGGCGCCGGGGATTCGGCGCGCTCGTCCGCGACCGGCGCGCGCAGCATGTCGATGATTTCGCGCACGACGGGATCGGCGTCTTCGACGAAAATTTCCGGCACGCTGACCGTGATGAAATCGCGCGCGGGCAACTGCCCCATCCCGCCGATCAGGTATTCGCCGTTGACGAACGCGGGAATGCCGGCGCCCTCCAGCGCATCCTTCACCAGATGCGCATCGACGATGCCTTCGGCGTGATAAACGACCCGCATGGCCTCAACGTAGCCCCACCAGTCGCCGCACGCAAGCGCCGCGCGCGTCGCTAAACTTGCGGGCTTCGCAACGCAGGATTCACCATGGCGGACGAAAACGCCCCCGTCGTCACCCACTTCATCCGCCAGATCGTGCTGGCCGACCGCGAGGCCGGGCGGCTGGGCGCGGGGCCGAGGACGCGTTTTCCACCGGAGCCGAATGGCCACCTGCACATCGGCCACGCCAAGGCGATCTGCCTGGACTTCGGCATCGCGCGCGAATTCGGCGGCACCTGCAACCTGCGGCTCGACGACACCAATCCCGGCAAGGAAGACCCGGCGTTCGTCGAAGGCATCAAGGATTCGGTGCGTTGGCTCGGATTCGAATGGAACGAGCTGCGCCACGCCTCGGATTATTTCGAGGTGCTTTATCGCGCCGCCCTGAAATTGATCGAGAGCGGCAAGGCCTACGTCGATGACCTGGACGCCGACGAGGTGCGCGAATATCGCGGCACGCTCACCGAGCCCGGCCGCGATTCCCCGTACCGCAATCGCCCGGTCGAGGAAAATCTCGACCTCTTCAAACGCATGCGCGCCGGCGAATTCGCCGACGGCTCGCGCACGCTGCGCGCGAAGATCGACATGGCTTCGGGCAACATCAACCTGCGCGATCCCGCGCTGTACCGCATCCGCAAGGTCGCGCACCAGAACACCGGCGATGCCTGGCCGATCTATCCGATGTACGACTTCGCGCATGCGCTGTCGGACGCGCTGGAAGGCATCACGCATTCGTTCTGCACGCTGGAGTTCGAAGACCATCGGCCGCTTTACGACTGGTGCGTGGACAACGTCGATCTGCCCGGCCATCCGGAACTGTGGCAGTCCCTGGTGGCGAAAGGTTTGCCGACCGATCCCTCGAAACCTCGCCAGATCGAATTCGCGCGCGGCAATCTTTCCTACACTGTGATGAGCAAGCGCAAGCTGCTGCAGCTCGTCAACGAAGGCCGCGTGGACGGCTGGGACGATCCGCGCATGCCGACGCTGGCGGGCGTGCGCCGGCGCGGCTTCACCGCCGCCGCGATTCGCCGGTTCTGGGAACGCGCGGGCGTGTCGAAACAGAACAGCGTGATCGATTACGGCGTGCTGGAGAACGCCGTGCGCGAGGATCTGGATGCGCGCGCGCCGCGCCGGATGGCGGTGCTCGATCCCCTGAAGCTGGTGATCACGAACCTGCCCGACGACCACGCGGAAACGCTCGCGTTTCCCAATCATCCGAAAGACGAATCGTTCGGCACGCGCGAGGTGCCGTTTGCGCGCGAGGTTTGGATCGAACGCGACGACTTCGCGGAAGTGCCGCCCAAGGGTTTCAAGCGGCTCGTGCCCGGCGGCGAAGTGCGCCTGCGCGGCGTCGGCATCGTGCGCTGCGATGAGGTGATCAAGAATGCGTCCGGCCATGTGACCGGACTGCGCGGCACGCTCGATCCTGAATCGCGCCACGGCATGCCGGGTGCCGACCGCAAGGTGAAGGGCACGATCCACTGGGTCAGCGCGCAGCATGCGATCGAAGCCGAGGTGCGTTTGTACGATCGTCTGTTCGACGCCGCCGATCCCGAAGACGAGCGCGACGGCAAGACCTGGCTGGATCATCTGAATCCCGACTCGCGCCGCAGCGTGCGTGGTTGGCTGGAAGCGTCGCTGCGTGACGCCGAACCGGAACACGTCTTCCAGTTCGAACGCGTCGGCTATTTCGTGGCCGACCGCCACGACCACTCGCGCGAGCGGCCGGTCTTCAACCGCACCGTTACCTTGCGCGATTCCTGGGCACAGGGCGCGCACTGAGCTTTCGACGCGTTGCGTGCACGACGTTTCCAGCGCAAGGAACGTGAAATCGTCGTGACAACGTCGAACGCAAGCTGAAGCGCGCACCGCCGCGCGCGCAAGCGCGCCGTTGCAGCGTGCGCGCAATGCCGCGTGTTCATTGGCCTGCAAAAGCAAGCTGAACGCGCGCGTTCCCGTTCACCGGAATTTTTACATCGCGGTCATTGGTCGGTCATTTTCCCGTTGCTACGTTCAACCGGCATCGTCACGGATGCTTCGACGCAACAGGAGATCACGATGAAACATTCGCGCATTGTTCCCGTCGTCGCCCTCGCCGCAGCGCTTGGGTTCGGAATGTCCGCCACGACGGCCTTCGCCGCACAGGACGCGGCGCCGACCGGCGACCACTCGTCCAGCACCGGCCAGGCCGTCAGCGACGCCTGGATCACCACCAAGGTGAAGAGCGAGCTCGCCACCACCAAGGGCGTCAAGAGCATGGATGTCACCGTCAAGACGGTGGACGGCGTCGTCACCCTCGTCGGCGTGCTGCCGACGGAACTGGCGGTAAAGAAAGCCGTCGCCGCGGCGAAAAGCGTCAAGGGCGTCAAGGATGTCGACGCTTCCGGTCTCAAGGTGAAGTGACGCGTTTCGCACCATCGCGCCGCCGCGGACGGCTGCGGCGTCTCTTTTCCGCACGACGGGTTGCCCGCTCGCAGCAGGCAACCCACTGAAGGAGGTCACATGAACGACGACAAGATCAAGGGACAGTGGAAGCAGCTCCAGGGCAAGCTGAAAGCCCAGTGGGGCAAATTGACCGACGACGACCTCAAGGTCGCGGACGGCAACGTCGAGTACCTGGCCGGCAAGCTCCAGGAACGCTACGGCATTGCGCGTGACGAAGCGCGCAAGCAGGTCGACGATTTCAGCAGGAGGCTGTGAGGAACCCGTCAACGCCGTGACGGCGTGGTGCGTATCGACCGCGCCGGCCGGCAGAAATGCCGGCGAGGTCCTGCTCCGGACACGTGGCGAAACACTGGTCCGGAGCCGTTTCCCAACGATGCAGCATCAGGAGAGCCGCATGCTTTACTACGCCATCGTTTTTCTGATCATCGCGCTCATCGCGGGCTTTTTCGGTTTCTTCGGCGTCGCCGGCCTCGCGGCCGGGATCGCGAAGATACTGTTCGTCATCTTCATCATCCTGTTCATCGCCTCGCTGATCTTCGGGCGACGCGGGCGGCTCTAAAGCCGCATACGGAATCCCGCGCGGGGCATCAGAGTTCGATGCCGAATCGCTCACGGAAGGCACGGTGTCCCGCGCGGGTCACTTGCAGGGCGCGACTGTCCAGGCCGCGCACGATCCACTTTCGATCCAATGCCGCTTGCAGCACGCCGGCGCCCAGCGCGCCGGCGAGGTGCGGCCGCCGTTCGCTCCAGTCGAGGCAGGCGCAGGCGAAGCGCCGCCGCGACGCGCGCGCCGCCGCGACATCGACGCCCAGATCCTGCAAGCCTTCCACGCCGGCGCGTGTGACGTTGTAATCGTCTGCGCCGCGCGCAAGCCAGCGCAGCGCGAACAAGCTGTCGTGCAGGCGCACCGCCAGCGTGCCCGCCATGTGGTCGTAGCAGGTGCGCGCCACGCGCAGGCGCTCGGGCGTGCCGGGCACGAAGCGCGCCAGCGGTTCGCCCGCCACCACCGTCAACGCTTCCAGCGCGGCGGCGACGTGCGCGTCGTGCAGGCTGTAGTAGCGATGGCGTCCCTGCGGCAACACCTTGACCAGGCGGCGCTCCGCCAACTTCGCGAGATGCACGCTGGCCGTGGAAGCGCTCACGCCCGCGACGGTCGCGAGTTCGGTGCTGGTGCGCGCGTGTCCATCCAGCAGGCGGCACAGCATGCGCGCGCGCGCCGGCTCCGCGATCGCGGCCGCGATTCCGGCGATGGGGGCGTCGTCGCTTTCCGCATCCATACTTTTACGATAGTCAAAGCATGACGGCCGCGCAAGCGCCAACATGCGCGCATGAAGTCCACGACCGGCATCGACAACCCCGACCGCCGCACCTTCCTGCGGCAAGGCGCCGCGCTGGGTGCCGGCGCCGCGACGTGGCGCCTCGGGCTGCTGGCCGGCCCGCATGCACTGCTGGATCCTTCCGACCCGCGGAGAACCGCCATGAAGATCGTCTGCATCATCCGTTATGAAATCGACCCGTTCCAGCGCGACGCCTTCAAGACCTACGCCGAGAACTGGGGCAAGGTGATCCCGCGCTGCGGCGGATACCTGATCGGCTATTTCCTGCCGTGGCAAGGCACCAACTACGTGGGCTGGGGGCTGATCGGATTCGACAGCCTCGCCGCGTACGAGACTTACCAGGCGCGCCTGCGCGAGGATGCCGATGGCCGCAGGAACCTCGCGTTCGCGCAGGAGAAGCGTTTTATCCTGAAGGAAGAACGCAACTTCGTCGAGGTCGTCGACGGCACCTTCAACGTGGCTGCCATGACCTGAGCGCATTCGATGGGCAAAGCGGTGAAGAAGATCGGCATCCTCGGCGGCATCGGCTGGCCCTCCACGATCGAGTACTACGCAGGTTTGTGCACGCTTGCGGAATCGCGCAACTCAGTATCGGGGCGCCGCGCGGAAATGCCGGAGATCGCGATCGAATCGCTGGACCTGTCGAAAGCGGAAAGGCTGGTCGGCAGCGATGACGACGAGGAATCGTGGCTCGCCTTCGACGCCTACCACCGCTCCGCGTTGCAACGGCTGGAACGCAGCGGCGCGGACCTCGCGATCATCGCCTGCAACACCGCGCATCATCGCCTGCGGCAGGTCGAGCGTGGCCTCGGGATCCCCGTCCTCGGCATCGTGGACGCGGCAGCCGACGCCTGCGCGGCGCACCGCGTGGAGGACGTGCTGATCCTCGGCACACGCACCGTGATGGCATCCGCGGTATTTCGCGACGTGTTCCGCCGGCGCGGCATTCGCGCGCGGGTTCCGCAGGACGAATGCCACCAACGAACCGTGTTGGCCGCCATCGACGCGCTTTCGCGCGGGCGCGACGGAGGCGCGTCCGAAAATCTCGAACGCGTCATCCGGGAAGCAGCAGACGAGTCGACCGCGGTCTATCTCGGCTGCACCGAACTGCCATTGGCTTTCCCGGCGCACAAGCACGAAGGCTTGTTCGAGTTCGACGGCGTTCGCTGCATCAATTCCACCGCGCTGCACATCCGCGCGGCCTTCGAATTCGCGGTCGCATGACACCGCGCCGCGCACGCTGGCTCATCGCACTCGGCATGAGCCTCTGCGCGGCCCCGGTTTGCGCGGCACCGCCGCCGACGGGGCTGCAACGCGATGTCGTCTTCGGCGCGCCCGCGCCGTTCGCGCGCAATGGCGAACTGCTGCGCCGGCTGGTCAGTCCGCTGCACGCGATCGATGTGCAAAAGGCGATGGCTGGCAATCCGCTGGCGCTGCAAGCCTCGCCGCTGCTGCCCGCGCAACAACACTTCGCGCTGTACGTGCCCACTTCACCCGCGCCCGCGGCGGGTTATGCGCTGCTGGTGTTCGTGCCGCCCTGGAACGATGCGCGGATACCGCTGGAATGGATTCCGGTGCTGGACCGCGATCGCGTCATCTTCGTCACGGCCGCCGGCTCCGGCAACGATGCCGATGTGCTGAATCGCCGTGATCCCCTGGCGCTGCTGGCGGCCTTCAATGTCATGCAGCGCTATCACGTGGATCCCTCGCGCGTTTACGTCGGCGGCTTTTCCGGCGGCTCGCGCGTGGCGCTGCGGTTGGCGCTCGCGTGGCCCGACCTTTTCCGCGGCGCGCTGCTGGACGCCGGCAGCGATCCGATCGGTACCGCGCAGGTGCCGTTGCCGCCGGCCGAGCTGCTGCATCGCTTCCAGCAATTCTCGCGCATCGTGTTCCTGACCGGCAGCGATGACGCGATCCGCCAGGCGCAGTTCGACCGCACCGACGCATCGCTCGCGCAATGGTGCGTGTTCGACACCGACAGCATCACGCTGCCGCATTTGGGACACGTGCTTGCCGATGCGGGCGGCTTCGCGCAAGCCCTCGCCGCGCTCTCCCGGCCGCGCGCGCCGGACGCCGCGAAGCTCGACGCGTGCCGCGCACGCAACGCGGCGGCGCTGGCGAAGGATCTCGCCCACGCCGAATCGCTCATCCACGCCGGCCACTCCACCGACGCGATGCGGGCGCTCACGCAAATCGACGCGCGCTACGGCGGTCTTGCGGCGCCGCGCAGCGTCGAACTCCTGCACGCGCTCGGTTCACGCGGCGAACCACACTGACGCACGCTTCAGGTTGGCGGTGCTACGGTTGAACCTTGCGAAGCATGCGCTGCCGTTCCCGCACGCCGGCCGATCCACGCATCGTCGCGGTCTTCGCCACGACATGCGCAGCGATTGATCCGCGTCAATAGTGAACCCGCACGTTTCGCGCCGCTGTCCGCGACCCGCTATGCTTTTTGCCATTCCCTCACTCTTGCGCTCCCTTCACGCCTTGTCATGAGCCGATTGCGCGCCTTCGTGCCACTGCTCGTCCTCGTCGCGATCGGCGTGGCGGTCGGCGCCAGCGGCATGCTGCAACACCTGGTGCCCAGCCACCTGATGGCCGAGCAGGCGAACTGGTCGCGACAGATCGCGGCGCACCCGGTGTTGACGTACACCATCTACGTGATCGTGCTGACGCTGTCTATCGCGACGGCGATGCCGGGCCCGCTGTTCATCATCATCGCCGGCGGCATGCTGTTCGGCATGGGGCCGGCGATCGGCTTGTCGCTGGTCGGCGAAGTGCTGGGTTCGCTGCTGCTGTTCTACGCTGCGCGCCACGCCTTCGGCGCCGGCAAGCGGCCGCCGCCGAAGTTCGTGGAGCGGGTGCGGCAGGGCTACCAGGCCAACCCGGTTTCGTACACCCTGTTCCTGCGCCTCGTGCCGCTGTTTCCGTTCGGTGGAATCACCGTGGCGCTCGCCTGGCTGCGTTGCCCGGTCTGGCTGTTCACGCTCGCCACCGCGCTGGGCGGCGTCATCATGCTGGTATTCGAAACCGCGATCGGCGCCGGGCTCGGGCAATCCATCGCCTCGGGCGAAAGCCTGTCGCCCGGCCTGTTCATGGAGCCGCACATCTGGCTGCCGCTGGTGGGATTGGGATTGCTGGCGCTGGTGCCGGTCGTGGTGCAGCGGTTCCGGTCGAGCGAAGACCGGCTTTAGTCGGGACGCGTCGCCCAGAACGCCAATCCGGTGATCAGGCACGCCACCGCCGCGCTGATCAACGCCGTTTCCACCGGCCGCCGGTGCACGAAGCCGCTCACCTTGTCACCGCCGCGCTGCGCGTAGCGCCATGCATCGCTCGCCATGTCCTGGGCACGATCGGCTATTTCCGCCGCGCCGTGCCTTGCGTATTCCTTTGCACTGCTCATTGCGTCCGCTCCGTTCTGCATTGCCGATTTCCCTTCTTCCGAGATGTTCACGCCGCTTCTCCGTCCAAAGCGCCAGCCTAGACCCGCGCGCGTGGACAGCGCGTCAACGCGGCGCGCACGGTTCAGCAAACGCTGCGCTGCGGTTCATCGACGATCACTTGCGGCCATCTCCGCCCGGGTAATCGCCGCGCGGCCGCCGCGACCGATGTGCACGCACTGTTCCGCGAGATCGCGCGGCCCGTGCCGGTGCGACACCACGATCAGGATCGTGTGCGGCAGGCGCCGCTTCAGTGCTTCGAGTACGTTCATTTCGGATGCCGTATCGAGCGCGCCGGTCGCTTCATCGAGCACCGCGATGAACGGCTGGCGCAGGATGACTTGCGCCAGCAGCAACCGCTGCAGTTCACCGCCCGAGAGGCGGCAGGACGAACCCTGCACCTCCAGGTCGAGATCGTCGCGCACGCCGCGCAGGCGCGTGTCGAGACCCACGTCCGCAAGCACTTCGTGCAGGCGCTCGTCGGTGCTGCCCGGCGCCGCCCACGACAGGCACTCGCGGATGCTGCGCTGCCAGGGACGGATGCTCTGGCTGACGTAGGCGCCCTTGCGCACGAGTTGCCGATAGGTATCGAAGTCCAGGGAACGTCCGTCGACGCGCGCGGAAAAAAACGCAGGCGCCGTCATTCCCGCCAGCACGTCCACCAGGCTGGTTTTCCCGATGCCGGAGTCGCCCGTGATCAGCGTCATCTCGCCGGGCTTTAGGGTCAGGTTCTCGACCTCGACGCGCAGCAAAGACAACTGCAACCGCACGCGTTCGATCTCGATGCGACGCACGGCGACGCCGGTATGGGTCGCCGGCGGCATGGACCACCGCACGCGATCGAGGTTTGCGTAGCGACGCCACAATTCGAACGCCGGCACGGCGAGGCGGCATTGCTGGAAATTGTGCCGCGTCGAAGACATGTAGGGCAGCAGGCGGCCGAGCAGCAGTCCCACCGCGATCAGCGATGCCTGGTCGACGCCGTGCCAGCGGCCGGCGACCAGGAAGATCACGACCATGGCAACCGTCGCGAACAGTTCGACGACGAGTTTCCCGGAAGCAGTCAGCTCGATCTGGCGGCGATAGGCACGCGCGAGCCGCGCGGAGGTGGCGCCGTAGCCGGCCTTCTCGGCCTCCTCGCGCTCGAACGAACGGACGTGGCGCAACCGGCGCGGGAAATCCTCGCTGAACCAGAACAGCCGCGTGGTGTCTTCGACGAATTGCCGGCTGACCCGCGACTGCTCGCGGCCATGCCAGCGCAGCGCGACCAGGCCGAGTACCGCCAGCGCCGGCAGCATCAGCGCGAGCACGGGCGAGACCCAGAATGCGACCGCGAGATTGACGGCGGTCGTCACACCCGCCACCAGCAGTTGCAACGCCGCGGCGACGCCCTGGCTGACGAGTTCGACGTTGGCGGTCAGGACGTTGGCGATTTCCGCCGAGCTCAAGCCGTTCAGCGCCACGACATCGGCGTCGACCAGCCGCGCGTGCACCCTGCCGCGCAACCGCATCGCGCAATCGCCGATGATGCGCGCGCCCAGCCCAGACACGAACCAGCGCAGCAGCACGTGGCACGCCGTCGCGGCCACGAAGAGCGACAGCAGCGTTCCGGTACTCGTCGGCAGCGCCAGCACGTGGCCGCCGAACATCGGCGCGTGGCCGGACTGGATCAGCGGTACCAGCACGATGGCAGCGAGGCTTCCCGTCAGCGCCGCGAGCAGCGACAACAACACGTGCGTGCCGGCAAGGATCACGCCATCACGGCCGATGATCGGCACGAATGCGCGCAACGGATCGACGCGTCGACGCCACGCCGGCAATGCCGGCGATGGGCTTGCAGCGGGCGCGCGGCGCGCGTCAGTCGAGCAGCCGGCAGAGCGCATCGATGGCATCGCGCGGATGGCGCCCGCGCCGCAATTGATGGACGCCCCTGTCCAGGATCTGCTGCTTGAAAGGCTGCCAACCCGGTTGGCGCGATGCGTTGGGCTGGTCGGCGTCGAGCAGGCGGCCGGCCTCGCGTGCATCGAGCGGCGTCAGCAACGTATCGGGCGATTCGGCAGGTTGGGTGGAAACGAACACCGCGCCGGCCAGCGACAGCGCGCGCGTCGCGGGACGTCCAAATCCCTGCCGCAGGTCGATTTCGAATTTGTGCACACCGCTGCGGCGGCGGATGACCGGCGCGTGCGCGACCCAGCGGCGGATCGCGTCGTCCGCGATGAAATCCAGCGCGTCGCCCATCAAATGCAGATAGTTGGGCACGCCGGTCGCGAGCAAATCCCCCGGCCGCACGAACACCGCGTCTTCGGCGAGCAGTTCCAGTCCGTGCAACAGGCCGTGCAGCGCCAGCGTCGATTTGCCCGAACCGCTGAAGCCGAGCAGCAGCACGCCGCGGCCATTCCGTCCCACGCAGGCGCCGTGCAAGGGCACCAGACCGATCGCGTGCGTTGCCAGGATGAACACCGCGAATTCGATCAACTCGCAACGCAAGTGCCAGGCGTGCTGCAGCATGTCCTCCGACACGGTGATGCGCGCGCGGCGGCGTTCGGGATCGATGACCGCGTGGTTCGAAGCGTCGAAGTCCGCGCGAAACGAATTTCCGTCCTGCCGTATCCGCGGCGCGGGCGGCGCGGCCGTCCATGGATTTGCACGTCGCGGAAGCAGGCGCAGTTCGATCCGGAATTCCGCGCTGACGCCCGGCAGCTTCTGCGCCGGCAGCCGCCCGTATGCGGCCTCGGCGAGGTCGATCAAATCACGGCTGTTGCTTTCGAACCGGAAGAGGCCGCCCAGGACCCACCTGGTTGCGGTGAGGGGATGCGCGGTAGATCCGGGCGGCGTGAACCACTTCCGATGAGTGCCATCGCCGGCACGCATTGCGCCGGCACGATCGAACGAAGCTTCCAGGTTGGATCGCACGGCGTTCGCAATCTCCGGATGGCACCGTAGGTGCGGCGCCGCGTGCAAAAGGTTGCGCATCGACGCGATCGCATCGGGCCACCGCCGTGCAACCTGCGTCGGCATGCACGGCACTCACTCCCACGCGCGTTCGACGCGTTGCCGCAGGCCTCTCCGCTGATGCTGAAGATCCAGGTCACCCATTCCTATTTCCTGCGATACGACGCCAAGCAGTGGGAACGCGGCAAACCCTATCCCCCGCTCGCGACCATCCAGGTCGCCGCATTGCTGCGGCGAATGGGACATGGCGTCGCGTTGTTCGATGCGATGCTCGCCGACGGCACCGAGGCTTACGAAGCATCGCTGTCGTCCGCCGCGCCGGACGTGGTGGTGCTGTACGAGGACAACTTCAATTTCCTCACCAAGATGTGCCTGGGCCGGATGCGCGAAGCCGCGTGCCGGATGATCTCGGCGGCGCACGCGCGCGGCGCGCGGGTGATCGTCGCCGGTTCCGACGCTTCCGACCGTCCGGAACCTTTTCTCGCCGCGGGTGCCGACGTGGTGCTGGCCGGTGAAGGCATCGCGGCACTCGTCCAGTTGATCGGGCGGCTGGACGCGAATCCGGACATCGATACCCAAGGCTGGGCGGCCGGGCTCGCCGGCGTTTCCATCCTCGATGCGGGACAAACGCGAACGGCCCGCATCGGGGTGCAGCCGCCGGACGCGCAACTCACCGGCCTCCCGGCCTGGGACCTGGTCGACATCGAACGCTACCGCACGCTTTGGCGGGAACGGCACGGCTGGTTCAGCCTCAACATGACGGCGTCGCGCGGCTGCCCGTTCCACTGCAACTGGTGCGCCAAGCCGATCTGGGGCAACCATTACCGGCGCCGCGAGGCCGGCGAAGTCGCGGTGGAGATGACTTACCTGAAACACGCGTTCCATCCCGACCACGTCTGGTTCGCCGACGACATCTTCGGCTTCCACAGCGACTGGGTGAACGAATTTGCCGAACGCCTGCGCGACAACGACGGCGGCGTGCCCTTCACGATCCAGACCCGCGCAGACATCTCGACCGAACCGATGGCCGCCGCGCTCGAACGCGCGGGTTGCGCGGAAGCCTGGATCGGCGCCGAAAGCGGCAGCCAGCGCGTGCTCGACAGGATGGACAAGGGCACCCGCGTCGGCAAACTCGTCGATGCGCGCAAGCGGCTCGGTGCGCACGGCATCCGCGTCGGTTTTTTCATCCAGCTCGGCTACCTCGGTGAACAACTCTCCGACCTGCTCGCGACGCGCGAACTGATCACGCTCGCCGCGCCGGACGACATCGGCGTCAGCGTGTCGTACCCGCTTCCGGGCACGCGGTTCTACGAACAGGTGAAGACCCAGCTCGGCAAAAAGACCCATTGGCGCGACAGCGGCGACTTGGCCATGATGTTCCGCGGCACCTACGACTCGGCGTTCTACCGCGGCTTCCGCAACCTGCTGCACGAGCAGGTGACGCTGCAGCAGACACGCGGCATCGACTCGCCCGCGTCCCGCAAACGCGCACTCGCCGCGCTGGATGCGCGCTGGGATGCGCTGATCGCAAGCGAATCCCTCCATCGCAATCCCGACGCGACGCCGGCACCGCTGCCGCGTTGCGATCATGTCGAGCCGCTGCGCCGTGTTGCCGCCGCTCAAACGCATTGAGGCCGGCCTGCGCCGCGCCACTGAGGCGATCGCCGCGGAACTGGCGCGCTCCGGCGGCGCGACACCGGCGTGGAGCGACCTCGAATGGCAGCTCGCGTCGGCCGTCGCGGTGGCGCATGGCGTGTCGCCGCTGCTGTGGAAACGTTCGGGCTGGACGCATCCCCGCTGGCGAAGGTTCCTGGAAGCCCAGCACGAACACGTCGCGATCCGCCATGCGCGGATCGCCGCGTTGCTGGAGCAGATCGACATTCGCGCGCGCGCGGCCGGCATCGCGATGACGCCGCTGAAAGGCGCCGCCTTGCATGCACTCGGCCTCTATGCGCCAGGCGACCGGCCGATGGCCGACATCGACCTTCTGGTCGAGGAGTGCGACATCGATGTGGCGAGCGGACTGATCCGCGCCGTCGGTTACGTTCCTTCGTTCGACCACTGGCGGCACCGGGTTTTCAAACCGGCAACGGGAACGCCGCCTGCGGTGCTGGGCGAACATCGCGACACGCCGATCAACATCGAGCTGCACGCGCACGTCCGCGAACGGCTGCCGGTCTCGGTCGTCGATATCACCAATGGCGTCCTGCCGCACGGACGGGAACCCGGCTTGAATCCTTATCCGTCGCGCGGCGCCCTGCTCGCGCACCTGCTGCTGCACGCCGCCGGCAACATCTGCGGACGCAGTCTGCGCCTGATGCACCTGCATGACATCGCACTGCTGGCGCGCAGCCTTCAGCCGGAGGAATGGGTCTTCCTGTGGAACGCGGGCGCGTGCTGGTGGGCGCTGCCGCCGCTGCGAATGGTCGCGCGCTATTACGAAGATGCCATTCCCAATGCGGTCCTCGCCACGCTCGCGCGCGATTGTCCGCCGCTGCTGCGAATGGTTTCCGGCCGCCAGACCCTCACGGATGTTTCCTGCTCCGCGCTGTGGCTGCGCGCCTTCCCCGGCCTCGAATGGTCGCGAAATGCCGGGGACGCCGCCCGCTACGTCATGCAACGGGTCAGGCCTTCCGCCGAAAAAATCCGCGAGCGCGCCGACATGGTGCGCACGCAGTTGTGGCTCCACGACGAACGCTGGGTCACGGCCACGCAACGCCGGCGCGTCCTCACCTGGTTGATCCGGCGCGTGCCGCGGATGGACATGATGTTCGTGGCGCGCATGGCGCTGGCGGATGCGCCACCGCTGGCCCGCGGCAGCCGCGAAGCGACACGGAACGGTGCCTGCCATGGCAACGCCTGAGGTTTCCATCGTCCTGCCGACGTACAACCGCCTGCCGCTGTTGCGCAAGGCGGTCGCATCGGTCATCGGACAGACATTCAGCGATTGGGAACTCATCGTCGTCGTCGACGGTTCCACGGACAACACACGGGAATATCTCGAAGCGATCCAGGATCCACGCGTGCGGCCGATCTTTGTCGAACACGGTGGTGTCACTTCGGCCCGCAACGCCGGTCTCCGGCTTGCGCGCGGGGAGTGGATCGCATTTCACGATTCGGACGACCTGTGGCTGCCCGAAAAGCTGCAATGGCAACTGCAATGCGTCACTGCACGCCCGGCGTGCCGATGGAGTTACACGGGATATTCGTTCATCGACACCAATGGGACACCGCTGCCAGAGCGATCGATCCTTCTGCCTCTGCCGGTTTCCGGACACATCCTCGAACCGCTGCTCAGGTTCGAGGTCTCGACGGCGGTTCCGACCATGCTCGTGCAGCGCTCGCTGATCGAAGAGATCGGCGGATTCGACGCGGCGATGCTGTTCCTTTCCGACTACGATTTCATACTGCGCCTCGCTGCACGCAGCGAGGTCTGCGCATTGTCCGAAACGCTGACGCTGGTTCGCGAACACCCGGACAGGACCACTGCGCGGCAGCGTCCAGCGGATCTTCATGCCGATCAGGCCCGCTCGTTCCGCAAGGCCGCGGCCGCGGCAACCGATGCCCGGATACGCGCGCTGTGCCTGCGTCAATGCGCGACGCAACTCGCGGGGCAGGCGAACGCGCTTTCGCGCGAAGGCTTGCACCGGGCCGCATTTGCAACGCTCGCCCGCGCGGCGCGCGTCGCTCCCTTGCACAAATCGCCGTGGCGAGCGGCAGCACGCTGCGCGGCGCGGGTGGTGGGCTGGAAGTGAAAGCTGCAGACCTTCATCGTGGAGCGGAACGACGCAACCTTTCCTTGGTCCGCCGGCAATCACGAGAACCCACCTTCGAAGCAGGTTCGCCCTGGCGCAAGGCAGTCGGCACCGTGCATACAGGAGCGCAGTACCACGCATTCATGCTGGCCTCGCGGCAGGACCGGGAGGTGCGCGACCGGTTCCAGAGCATGGCGCTGGACCTCCTGCCCGCGGGCGCGGACCTGCTCGACTTCGGCGCGGGCACCGGCCTCGACGCCAAGGTTTACGCCGCCCACGGGCACGCAACGTTCGTGCACGAACCTTCGCAGGCGATGCAGGATTGCCTGCTGCGGCATTGCGGCGATGAAATCGCCCGCCAAACCGTTATCCCGGTATCTCGACCGCTCACGCACAAGGTGCACGCCGTCACGGCAAACTTCGCGGTCCTCAACCACGTCGTGGACCAGCGGTCGCTGTTCGAGGAATGCGCGCAGGTCATCGACCGCGGCGGTTTTTTCCTCGCGAGCATGCTGAGTCCGTGGTATCTCAGCGATGCGCGCCATCGCTGGTGGTGGGCGAACATCGCAAACCTCGTGTGGCACGGCAGCTATCCCAGCCCGGGCGAAAGCCGCATCCATCGTTTTGCGCCCGGTGCCGTGGCGCGCGCGGCGGCGCCGTACTTCCGGCTGGAGCGTCTCGTCCCGCGCAGTTTCGGATTGGCCACTTCGCTATACATGTTCCTGTTGTTCCGGCGGGTGTGAGATGTGGAAGGACTGGCTAAGGCCGTTCGTGCGCCCGCTGCCGCAATGGTCGCCCGTCGCCTTGGCTGCGCCGCAGACGCTCGTCACCGCCGCCTTGCGCGGGAACGGGGAATCGGCGGATGTCACGGCGGATCACACCGTGGCTTCGCTCAAGCCGCTGACGATCGCGACCAGCGTCGATGCCGGCGCCTCGCCGGAACTCGAATACCGCGACGGCGCGACCGGCCGGCTGCTCGGCATCCTGCGGCTGGCACGGACGGAGTCGATCGCAGTCGCAAGCACATACGTTGTCCTCTATCGCGTCGTCGCTGGCGAACACCATTGCCTCGGCTGGCCGCGGCGATCGTGGCACGCATGGCTGCAGAATCGCGCCATGCTGAAGAACCGTTCGCCGCACAACCCCGACATGGAACCCGCCGCGGCCCAGCAATTGATGATCGCCTATCTGTGCCCGCGGCCGGTGGTGCTCGTTTCGGTCGAGACAGCTTGGCACCGCAACATCTTTCCGATGGACCTGATCGGCCCGCTGCGGCGCAGCGGATTCTTTTCGCTGGCACTGCGCAGCACCAACGTTTCGGCACCCGTGATGCGTGATGCGCGCCGCGTCGCCCTGTCCGGCGCGCCCGCGCATCTGAAGGCAACCGTCTACCAGCTCGCGGGACACCACAAGCAGCCGCTCGATGACTGGAAGGCGCTTCCGATTCCGATGCGGCCGTCGCGCGCGTTCGGCATTCCCGTGCTGACCGACACCCCACACCTTCAGGAACTGGCCATCGTGCACAGCCAGGAAATCGGCTCCCACACCTTTTTCCTGGGCCGCGTGGTTTCCGACGAAACACCGGCGCCGGGCGCGCAACTGCATCACACGGCGGGCTTCCATCAGGCGTGGCGCCGCCGGTCGGGAACGCTGCTGGCGGAAGCCTAGCGTTTCGCTTGCGCCGATCCGTTCGCGATTCGTGTCGTCGCAGCATCACCGCCGGCTTTCAGCCACACATCGTAGGGCCCCTGCGAAAGCGGTTGCCAGCCGGCGCGCCCAAGTACGGTTTCCATTTCCCCGCGCCATGCCACCGAGTGCGCGAACACCACCGCGGTCAATCCGCACCGGCGCAGCGCATCGGCGAACCACGCTGCGGAATCCGGCGGCCGGTATTCGCCCGCGACATAGCGCAGCAACGAGCTGCGCAGCGCGGCGTCTTGCGGGGAGAACGCGCGCGTAAGGTAAAACGACCGGACGCCAAGCAATTGCGGATGCACCACGAAACCCGGCAACCAGATCGACACGGATTCCGGCGCGAGCACGACGCCTTTCTCAGGCACGTTTCTGTCTATCGCCGCGGCAACCTGATATTCGACCGGCGCGACTTTCGGTCTCGGCAGGCCGAGCGTCACGCCATTCGCAGCGCGCAGCGTTCCGAAGCGCCAGCCGAACGCGATCGCAAAACACGCCAGCGCCGCGCAGGCACACCCCGCCAGCAGCTTCGGTCGGATGTGCAATGCGCGTTCTAGCATGCCGTCCAGCAGTACCGCGAGGAACAATGGCAGCGGCAAGATCCAGGTCAATCGCCAGTACGTGCGAACCCCGACCAGGTGATCGGCCACGAAGCGAACCGTGTACGGGTTGAGCACCGCGAGCAGGAAGAAGAACGCGCCGGCGGACAGATAGCGCGCGCGCACGGGATCACGCACGAACGCCCACGCGGCAAGCAACGCGACCAACAGCAGCCGCGTGCTCCACAGGCCCCAGGTGTCGTCGAGTATCGGCATCACGGCAGGCATGGGGCTTGTGCTGACCAGGTCCTCTGCCCCCCCATGTGCGACCGACGCCATTACCCAGCCCGCGCCGAACACGTACACCGAAGCCAGCAGGCCCAGTGCAAATCGCCGGCTGCTTGCGACGCCCGGCGACCAGCCACCCGCCAAGCCCAGCGCCGCCGCCGCGGGCGCCACGAACAGCGCGCTCGCGCTGATGCCCAACGCGGCGATCTGCGCGGCGAACAGCATGAGCCAGCGACGCACGCCGCCGTGCCGCGCGAACATCAACGCCGACCCGGCGATGACGGGGACCATGCCGGTGACCAGGACCGCCTTGCCCTGGAACAACCGCACGAACGCGAAGTTGCCGTAGTCCTGGTGCGCTTCGCCCAGTGCCATCATCACCAGCAACAGGATCGGCAACACCCACGGCCAGCGCGCGGGCACGATGCGCCGCAGCAGGAAGATCCATCCCAGCACGGAAAACGCCGCGAACAGCGACGGCAGCAGCAGGTACGCGACCAGCAGGTGATCGATGCCGGTGAGCCGCGCCAGCGCCGCGACCAGCACGTCGTAATTGCTCAGCCGGTAGAACTGCAGCAGGATCGGAACATCCGGCAACCGGTACAGCGTGTCGTGCAGAAGCACCGGTTGTTGCGGATGGCGCAACAGCGTCGCCGAGATGCTTCGGTAGAACGCATCGTCGGCATCCGGCCGGCTCGCGAACAGGGTGATGCAGACCGCGGCGGCCGCCACCAGCGCCACGATCCACGCGGCGTGCTTGCCCGCATCTTCCGCGCACGTCACGCATGCGTCGCCGCGCAGGTTCCACATCCACGCGCCGAACATCGCCGGCAATGCCATCCACCAGAACACTTCGTACGGCAGTTCGACGGACAACAAGCCGACCCACACGATCGCCAGCGCAAGCACCGCGAGTGGCGCGCCGGGATGGCCGATCGCCCGCGCGATCGGCGCCGCAACCGAGCCGCCGGCCGGCCGATCGCCCGTCGTTGCAGCCTCATACCCTCGAACCGGCTCCGGCAGGCGAAACCACGCCGCCGTCGCAACCACCGCAATCGATGCCATGACCGGCAACCCGTTGAGCAGTGTGTCGAAGCTGGCATGCGCGGCCGTGATCAGATGGACGTAGATCGTCCAGACCGCGTACGGCAGCACGAACAGCGGCACGCAACGGTCCACCACGGCGGTCAGCGCAACGCGCATGTCGTCACCTGCACGAACGTCGAGCGGTGATCCGCATTCGCTTCATTGACGCAGGCCGAAATACGCATCGTTCGGCGCGAGGTTGGGGTTGTGGAACGGATCGCGGTCGTAGAAACCCGGGTGCTTCCCGAACATGATCACCCGTTCCCGCTCTCCCCTCGCCGTTCGCGCGCGGTCGAGTCCGTCCTTGCCGCGGCTCAGCGATTCGTGGTGGATCAACTCGACGCCCGGGCAGACGACCTGATGGAAGCCATGTTCGGCAAGACGAAGGCACAACTCGACGTCGTTGTAGGTCACGGCAAGGTCTTCGTCGAACCCGCCCACCGCCTCGAACTTTTTCCGCGCGATCATCAGGCACGCACCGGTCACCGCGAGCCAGTCGTGCTCCAGCATGTTGCGCGCGAAATAACCGGGCGCGCGCGCATCGACATGCACGAACGCGTGCGAAGGTCCGTTGGTCAGGTTGAGGACGCCCGCGTGCTGCACGGTCCGCGTGCCCGGATACAGCAGCTTCGCGCCCACCGCGCCCACGTGCGGCAGCTGCGCGTAACCGCCCATGGTTTCCAGCCAGTCGGCAGACAACACTTCGGTGTCGTCGTTGAGGAAGACCAGCAGTTCACCGCGGCTGACGCGCACGCCGGCGTTGTTGATCTCCGAATAGTTGAACGGCACGTTGCAGTCGAGCACGCGGACCTGCTCGCGCGTTCGCAAATCCGAAACGTAATCGAGCGTGGCGGCGTCCGTTGCGGCGTTGTTGATCACAATGATTTCGAACCGGCGATACGTGGTCCGTTCGAAGATGCTGTCGATGCAGGCCTTGAGCACCGCGCCATTGTTCTTGCTCGGGACCAGGATCGAAACCAGCGGCTGGCCCTTCAAGTTGTAGCGGGTGCGGTAGTAGCCGGGAAGTTCCGGCACCGCGACCAGTTCGCCGGATTGGCCACGCCTGCGAAGCGCATCTTCCCGCGCCCTTTTGCCCGCATCGATCGCCCAAGGCTTGGCCTGGAGATCCGACGCGCACGACTGCGGCGTCATCCGCCAGTGGTAAAGCACCTTCGGAACGTGAGCGATGCGGCGCGCGCGTTCGCTCAAGCGCAACACGAAATCCCAATCCTGGCTGCCGTCGTATTCGCTGCGCAGGCCGCCCAGCTCCAGCGCCAGCGAACGCCGCACGCACGACACGTGGCAGGTGAACATGGTGCTCATCAAGGTGTCGGGCGACCAGTCCGGCTTGAAGAACGGATCCCGGAAATGGTCGTCGACGTCGAGCTTGTCCTCGTCGCTGTACAGGTAATCCGGATCGTCGCGGTCGATGCGCAGCGCCAGCTCGTACAGGCAGTCCACGGTCAACTCGTCGTCGTGGTCCAGGAACACGATGAAGTCGCCGGTCGCGCGGACGATGCCTTCGTTGGTGGCGCCGGAGATGCCCCGATTCTCGGCGATCTGGACGACCACCATCCTCGGATCGGCGAGACTGCCCAGCACTTCGCGCACCGCTGGCGAGGTGCTGTGGTCGTCCACCAGCACCAGTTCCCAATGCGAATACCACTGGGCCTCGACCGACGCGATCATCCTCCGCAACAATGCGGGATCGGTGTTGTAGACCGGCACGATCACCGAAAAAAGCGGATGTCGCGACAGCGCGAGCAAGGCCTTGCCGATCGCGGCAGGTGCCGTTTGCGGTGGCGAATAGGTGTATGCGGCGTGTGCGGGCGGCGATTGCGCCGGCGCGGCGGCGGCATCAGTGATTGGTTCAGGGACGCTTGCGGTTTCCGCAGAGTGTGCTGACAGAAGCCCCGCCGCAGCACGCCGCTCGGCGAAAAAGCGCCAACGCGCCGGCGTGCGCCATGGCGTCACGAGCCACCAAGCCATTCTTGTTGCTCGACGCAACGTCAGACGTACTTTCGCCGGGAGGCACAGCAGGATCGACCGCACGCCCACCAAAGCCCGCCACAGGGTGCTGGCCTTGATCTCGTCGAGTTCTTGGCGCAAGAGAAAACTACTGGCCTTGATCTCGTCAAGCTCGCTGCGCAAGGAACATTCCACCTCATCCTTTTGCGTGCAACGCGTCTGCAGGTCGGTACACCAGATTCGCATGGCCTCAAGCTGATTCGATAGTTCGAGGGATCTTGCGATCACGCAAAAGGTTTCCCGCTGCACCTGCGCCGCGCGTTCGCGGCTTGCGGCCAGTTCGCGCTCGAGCTCGGTGCCGCGCGCTTCCAGCATTCCCACGCGCTGGAGCGAATCACCGGTCAGCCGCGAACGCGCCGTCTTGGCAGCCTGCTCGATTTCGCTCAAGGCGCTATCCATCGCACTTTCTGCGCACAGCGCACTGTCCTCAAGCGCGCGCTTCTCTTCGAGCAGACCCTCCAGCCTGTCGAGGAACGGCGGCGCAATCAAACGATACGCATCCACCACCCGCGAAATCGCTTTCCAGTCCTGCCGCTCCGGATCGAATGCGCGGCAAAGTCCGTAGAGCCGATCCAGCACCACGGGCGTCGCGCAGAAGCCGTTCGAAAAAACGTGGTGGCGTTCCGCTCGATCCAGGAATGCATCGATCGCGGGATGCGCGTCCTCGATCGGCACCGGCCACTGCACATGCAATGCGCGCCCTGCCTTGGCCAAGGCGTTGCGCCAATCCGCAAGCAGTCCATCGTAGGCGAGCAGGCTGCGCGGCATGCCGCGGGTCGCGGTTTCCGCTTCCACGAAATGCTGGAGCCAATTGAGATACGTGGTTTCGCAGCGCAGGCCATCCCGCGCATTCAACGAACGCGCCACCTCCGCGGGATGGCGCACGACCAGCAGCGCGACCGCGTCCAGTCCCGATTCGAGCAACACCTCGCGCCACAACGGCACGAAGCGGCACAGGCGGGGATCCTTGATCGCGCACAGCGTGCTGGCATCGAACTCTTCGGCGATCAGGCGGGCGAGCTTCACGCGTGCCTTGCGCGCTGCAGCCGAGAGCAGCCAACCATCCGGCAGGGCGCGCGCGTCATGCCACGCCCGGCCCAGACCCTTCAGCAGCTCTTCGTGGATGGCCACGACATCGGCGTGCTCCCAGAAGCCGGAGCGGTTGTCCTCCGCAGGCGGAAGCAGTTTGTTGCCCACCTCCGCGCCGAGCAGATTGAGGCAGCGGGTGACGGCGGACGTGCCGCTGCGGTGCATGCCCAGCACGAGGATGGCCTTGCGCGTATCGGCGATGCCGGTACGCCGTGTGCCGCTGAGCATCGACGTTGCCACCGTCACGACACGGTCTCCACGCTCAGATCCGGAAGCACATGGAAATCCACGGTGCCGGTCGCGACGCGCTCGGCGTCGTATGTCACGCGGAACATCAGGACGTCGATGATCCGGTCGAGATACGTCTCGCCTTCCGGTTCGGCCGCGGTGACGCCCGCGTTCATGAAATACACGCCCGGCGCAAGCATGGCGCGGAAACGGAAACGCGCCTGCAAACGTTGTCCGACCGCAACCGACATGCCGCTCGCGGGATTCGGCGCGGTGGCGGCGCCACCCAGTTCGAGGCCAGTGATGGTCTTGATCATCATGCCCAGGCGCACCCCGGCCGCGGCCGTCTGGAACAGCACGTCGTAGGTGTAGATGTATTCGCGGCCCGGCGACAGGACGTTCACCTGCCGCCCCATGCCGGTTTCGATCCGCGGCGCGGAAATCAACGCGCCACGGGACGGGTAATGCACCGTGCTGAGCGGCGCCATCGCTTCGTCGAAATACGCCGACTCCTCGACGTTCCTGATCTCGACGTCGTTCACCGCCGCGGGCATTTTGTTCGACGACCCGCATCGCACCTTTGAATGGATTGCCGGCAACGCCGCGCCGGCGTTCACGGCGATGGATTCCTGTCTGATTGCTTCCCGTACCGCAGCCGCCTTGTCAGCCGGTGCATACAGCAACTTGTGATAGCGCGACACCACGAATTTCGGCGAGCCGTCGGCGATCATTTCACCTCCGTCCAGCAGGATCGCGCGGTCGCACAGTTCCATGATGGTGCCCGTCGCGTGCGACACGAACAGGACCGTCGCACCGGCATCGCGAATCGCGTCGATGCGCGCGAAGCACTTGCGCTGGAAAGCCTCGTCGCCTACCGCAAGCGCTTCGTCCACCACCAGCACGTCGGGCGATACGTTGATCGCGACCGAAAATGCCAGCCGCACGTACATGCCACTGGAATAGGTCTTGATCGGCTGGTCGATGAAATCGCCGATCCCGGCAAAATCGAGGATCGCGTCGAAGCGCGCGTTCAACTCCTGCTCCGACAGTCCGTACAGGAGTCCGCTCAGGCGCACGCTTTCCCGGCCCGTGAATTCCGGATTGAAGCCCGCGCCCAGTTCCAGCAGCGCCGCCACGCGGCCGTTCACCGCGATCGTCCCGCAGGTGGGGGTCAAGGTCCCGCAGATCATCTGCAGCAGCGTCGACTTGCCCGAGCCGTTGCGGCCCACGATGCCCACGGTTTCACCCTTGCGGACATCGAAGCCCACGTTGCGTACGGCCCAGAACTCGGTGAAGTAATTCCGCACGGGCCGGCGCGCCGCTCGCTGCACGCGCGGCAGGATCATCTGCTTCAGCCGTTCCGCAGGTTGCGCGTAGATTTCGTAGCGCTTGGACAGGCTCGCCACGCGAAGGCTGAAATCGTCAGACGACATCGGCGAAGCCCTTTCGCGTCCGTTCGAACCAGGCGAACGCGGCCCACGCGAACAGCGATGAGACAACAGCGTACGCGGCGAGATGATCCCAACGCGGCGCACGGCCCCAGATCAGCACGTCCTGCGAAGCCTCCGCGATGACGGTCAGCGGATTGAAATAAAGCGCGACGCGCCAGCGCTCCGGAACCGACGTGGCGGGATACAGGATGGGCGCCAGGAACATCAGCGCCGTGGTGGCGATGCCCACTGCCTGCTTGAGGTCGCGCAAATACACGCCCAGCGCCGCCAGCAGCCAGACCGTCCCGGCGACGAACGGCAGGAAGCACAGGACCACGACCGGAAAGAAGACCGGCGTCCACGAAACGTGTCCCATCACCAGCGGCGAGATCAGCAGCAACACGAGCGTGGAGACGCCCAGGTGGAACAGCCCGGAGCCGAGCGTGCTCCAGGTCAGCGTTTCCAGCGGAAACACCACGCGCTTGACGAAATTGGTGTTTTCGACGATCAGCGTGGTGGCGCGGTTGGCGCACTCCGAGAACAGCGTGTTGATGTTCAATCCGGCGAACAACACCATCGCGTACTGGAACGGATTGTCCGCCTGCGCATTCCAGCGCGACTTGAAGATCACGCCGAACACGAAGGTGTAGATCGCGAGCATCAGCAACGGATTGAAGAACGACCACAGCAGTCCGGCGAACGAACCCCGGTAGCGCCCCGCCACGTCGCGCCGCGCCATCTGCACCACCAGCGCGAAATGCCGCGCCAACGCGCGGTAGGGCGAAACCGGGTCTGTCAGCCGGTAGGCGGAGGTCGTCATGGCCTGTGTGTTCCCTGCCATGCGGCTTCGGTTGCAGGTACGTTCTGTTTACAAAGCCGTGCGGTGTTCATCCGCGAAAGCCGCCGGTCAGGCGCTGGTACAAGGCCTCGAAGCTTTGTGCCGTGTAATCGGCGTCTTCCGACAGCGCCCTGCATTGCGCGGCGCGCGCAACCCGCAGCCTGAGCGCTTCGTCGGCAAGCAGCGTGTGGATCGCATCCGCCAGCCGCTCCGGATTGCCGACCGGCACGGCCAGCGCTGCCGACGGCGCCCATTCGGCGATGTGCCCCACCGTGGTGCCGACCGTCGGCACGCCGGCCACGGCCGCTTCGAGCAGCACGAACGGCCCCGCTTCGTGCCGCGACGACATCACCAGCAGGTCGGCGGATTCCACGAGCGGACGCAGCTCGCGTTGCGTCCTGAAGCCAAGGAACCGGATACGCGAATCCAACTCCAGTTCGCGGGCGAGTTTCGTGGTCGCTCCCTGCAAGGTGTCGGTACCGACGATGTCCATTTCGAATTCCACGCCCGTTTTGGCCAACCGCGCGAGCGCGTGCAGAAGTGTCGCCTGATCCTTGACGCGATTGAGGCTGGCGATGTGGACCAGGCGTGCCGGGCCGTTGCTACGCAAGCGCGGGGCCAGCGGCGGCCATTTGCGGAGATCGACACCGAGCGGCACGCGCTGCGCCCGGATGCCCAAGGCGTGCAACAACTCGACGACCGGCGTACTGGTTGCCGTGACGGCATCGGCGCCACGCAGCGCAAGACGTTCGCGCAGGCGCCCCTTCCAGCTGAGCCGTCCGCCGTAGCCGATGTCACGCATCGCGACGGGTTCGCCGCCGGTAACATGCACCGCGCTGGGCACCCGCAGCAGCTTCGCCGCCGCGACGGCAATCAATCCGCATGGGCCCGAGAAGATCGCCTGCACCACGCCGAACGGCGCGCGGCGATGTTCCGCCCGCACCGCGGCGATGCCGCGCAGGTAAACCGCGCCATCGCCGATGTTGTGGATGGTGGCGCCCGCGAGTTTCCAGCGATCCGCGACGGGTTCCTGGTGCAACGCGAAAACGTGCACCTCGTGCGTGCGCGACAGCCGCTCGATCAGCGCCAGCAACGCCGGGATCACGCGCACTTCGCCGCTGCGGTCGACACCGCCCGGCACCACCAGCGCGAGTTTCACGCCGCCCTCCGGCGCCAGCCATCGAGCACCTGCGCATAGGCGTCGCTCCAAAGCCGCCCGACCGCTTCGAACGAAAGCGTCGCATCGAAATGCGCGCGCACCTGCTGCGGCGATGCCCGTGCAGTGGCTGCGAGGAACAGTTCGTCCGCGAGGCGCGTTGCGTCACCGCACGGCCACAAATGACCGATGCGCCCATTGCCGGTCAAGGCGCGAAACGCGGGGATGTCCGTCAGCACCGGCGTGACGCCGCAGGCCAGCGCCTCCATCGTGGCGTAACCGCTGCCCTCGGCGCGGCTGCCCGAAACAAAAAAATCGGCCGCGCGCAGCAAGGTCTCGATGCGCGCGTGCGGCACTTCGCCCAGAAGGTGCACCCGCCCGGCAAGGCGAGGATCATCGGCGATCCTCGCCCGCACTTCGGCCAGCATCGGCGCCGCGCCGAAGGCGCACCACAAATGCAGATCCGGCAGGCGCGGCGCAGCGAGCGCGACGCCTTCGAGCACCGTCATGGGATCCTTGCCGCGGGTCAGGCGCCCGACCCACACGACGCAGGGATCGCCATCCAGGCCGCTCTCTGCGCGCGCACGATCGCAATCGCCGACCGTGAAACGGCTGCTGGATTCGGGGATCGCGAAAAACCGCGTGGACGGCGCGAACAGGTTCGCCGCCGCGAACGGCCGTACCTGCTCGAGCGACGTGAAGGCAATGCCGGATGCCATCGCGAAGCAGCGCCGATGACGCGCGCGCCGCCACCAGCGCGGCGGCCGGTCGGCGTGGTCCTGCAACACGATCGGCGCCGCCAGCGACATTCGGTCGGCGATCGCGGCGGCTTCTTCGACGAAGCCCAGCCCGTGCGCGTGCAGCAGGCCTACATCCATGCCCGCCAACATGCTTGCGAAACGGCGTGCCTTTTCTCCCGCCGAACGCGCTTTGCCGATGTCGACGAACCGGTAGTCGACGCCGTTGCGCGTCAGGCGCGCCGAATGGAATGCCGCCTGCAACACCGAAACACGGATGCCGGCACCCGCCACCATTTCCGCGATGTCCGCCAGCGACGGCCAGCGTTCCAGCAACGCCTCGATGCCGAGCCCCGCGGGCGCCGGCGGAAAATTGAGCTGCGCGACGTGCAGGGCCGCCATCGCTACGCGCCGGTGATCTGCGGCTTGCGCAACCGCACGAAACGGTTGGCGATGTCGAGTTCCCACGGACGGTTGTAGCGCCGATGGCGGTAACGCCACGCCGCCATCGCGCTCATGCCGCGCTTGGCCCAATGCGGCGCGCGCTGGTCCTGCACGGTGGGAAACCGGCAACGCAGCACGGTGACGAAATCGTAGATGCGCCGGCGCAGTTTCTCGCTGAGCCACGGCGCGTCGGCATGGCAGGCGTAGTCGACCCAGCGGCGCTCGGTCCACCCGTCCGGCGTCGCGGGAAACACCACCGGTTCGCCGTGCACGTCGAGCAAGGGCATCGACTTGCGTTTGCCGCGATCCTTCTCGTGTTTCGCGCTTTCGGGCAGCGGCGTGTAGATGTACGTGATGATTTCCGACGCCGGATTGATGCGCTTCAGTTCGCGGATGAACTCGAACGCCTGCTCGGTTTCCAGCTCGGCATCCACCGGCGGCGCCAGCATGAAGGAGAACTCGGGGATCACGCCGTGGCGCGCGCACAGCTCGGCCACCGCCAGCGTCTGGTCCGGCCGCGTGCCCTTGCGGATTTCCTTCAGCATCGCGCCGCTGGGCGATTCGGCGCCGATGTAGGCCATGCGCAATCGACTCTTGCGCACCAGTTTCCAGGTGTTCTCGGACAAATTGAGCAACGCGTCGGCGCGCGCGAAACACCACCACGGCATTTCGAAGCGCGCCATCACTTCGAGCAGCGGGATCATGTCCTGCTCGCGGTCGAAGAAGTTGTGATCGTAGAAAAGGATGGAATCGGCGCCGAGTTCGTGTTTGAGATATCCCAGCTCGCGCTCCAGCCGTTCCGTTGCTGGCAACGCGGTGGCGCCGCCGAACATCGCGGCCACGCCGCAGAACGTGCAGCGGAAGCGGCAACCGATCGACGCCTGGTGCACCGCGGTGCGGCTGCCGAGGAACGTGCCGCTCAAATATTGTTCGAGGTTGCCCAGCTTTGCGTACGGCAGCAGCGCGGGCGCGATGTCGCCGTAATGGAACTTGCGGTTAGGGTTGTGCACGATCCCGCCATCGCGGCGCCACGACAGCCCGTCGATCCGGGCCAGCGCCTCGTCGCCACCGCCACGGCTGAGGACCGACACCAGCTCGACCAAGCTCTCCTCGCCCTGCCCGCGTATCGCGTAATCCACGTACGGCGCGGCCAGCGTGGTGTCGGTGTAGAGCGTCGGGAAATAGCCGCCCCAGATGATCGGCATCGACGGATGGTGTGCGCGGATCGCCTTCGACACCGCGATCGCCGGCGCCACCTGCGGGCCGCCCATGATGCCGATGCCGATGGCGTCGTAATGCCGTTTGCCGGCGGCCGCCAGGGTTGCGCCCACCAGATCGCGATCGATGTTGCCATCCACGATGTGGCTGTCGCCGAAGCGGTCCAGCGCCGCGGCCAGGTTCAGCAGCGACAGCGGAAAGCGCGGACGCGTGGTGACGGTCGGATTGATCAGCAGCGTGTTGGGCGAATGTGTCATGGACGAGTCGCGTCAAGGCAAACGGCGCAACTCGAACGCCAGCGCGACCGGAACTTTCAGCGCCAGCGGATCGAAGTGTGCGCCGGCCGGAACGTCGGCGGGATCGAGCATCGGTTCCAGCACCCGCACGATTTCCAGATGCAACGCTGCGCAGGCCGCGTGCCAGTGGCTGTAGAAGTGCGGCGTGTGCCGGACGGCGTAATGTCCGTCGCCGGATTTGAAATCACGGCGCCAGCCGAGCGCATGCCCGATCGGGTGCACGTCGCTGCACAGGATGACGCCGCCGGGGCGCGTCACGCGACGCAATTCCGACAGCGCGGGTTGCAGGCGATCCAGGTGTCCGATCGCCAGGCCGCAGACCGTCAGGTCCGCGGAGGCGTCCGGCACCGGCAATGCTTCGAGATCACCCTCCACCAATTCGATGATGGCGCGGCGAACACGCGCAGCCAGTTCCGCACCGGCGCGCTCAAGCATTTCGGTGGAAAGATCGACGCCCATCACTTGCACCGCGCCCCGATGCAGCGCGTGCAACATGTAGCGTCCGCTGCCGCAGCCCGCATCGAGCACCGCTTGCCCGCGCAAATCCGCCGGCATCAATTTCAACATCGCGCGCTCTTCCGCCTGCATTACCGGGTTGTGCGCGTGCGGCGGATAGCTCGCCGCCCACAAGGCGTACGCGGCACGCGGTTCCAGCGTTTCGACGTGCGACATCAGCAATGTCCCTCGGCCAGCGCCGGTTCGGTCGCCGGCTCTTCGGTACGCGAAGCGAATTCGAGCCCGGGTTCCATCTCCACGAGCACCGGATCGGCCAGCGCCTTCGCGAGCAGCTTGGACTTTCCGTCCAGCGTTACCGGCACCGCTTCCACGCCGGCCGCGTCGAACCATTCGGCGAAGTCGGGATCGGCGATGCGCGGCACGCCATCGCGTATCACGGCGCGAACGTCGCTGCGTTCGATCCCGACGATGCTGCATGCGGGGTCGCCACCGCGATCGGCGACGACCAGCAGGTCCGCGGGGGCGCCGGCCCCGAGATGGCCGCGTTGCGGCAGGCGCAGGATGCGTGCGGCATCGGTTGTCGCAAGTGCCAGCGCGTCGCGCGCAGCGAGTACGCCGGCAGCGACGATGCCGCGCAATTCATCGAGCAGATCGCGCGCGCCGCTGAGCCGCGAATCGCTGCCCAACGCCAGCCGCCCGGCGGCATGCAGGCGCCGCGGATCGAGTGTGCGCCCGAGCAGGTTGTGGTTGCTGGTCGGGCACCACACCACCGCAGCGCCCGTTTCGATCACGCGATCGATGTCGCGCTCGCGCAATGCGACGCCGTGCACCAGCACGCTGTTCGACGCGAGGCAACCCAGCGCATCCAGTTGCGCCAGTTCCGCATGCGCAATGTCATCGGTGCCTTCGGCAAGGTGGATCATCCACGGCCGATCGGCCGGCGTGGCGTCGAAACTCCGCGATGCCGGCGGTCCGTAAGCGGGCCAGCCCAGCGCGTAACTCCAGCCGTAATCGCGCAGCAACGCGACCGGAAAATCCCTTGCGTCCAGCGCGGGATGCCAGGGATCGTGGTGCGCCACGCAGGTCGTGCCCGCGAGCAGGTTCTTCAATGCACCGTGCCGCAGCCGCAGCGTTTTCGGTATCGCAAGCGCGGCGACGACGAAGGGATTCCGGAAATGCGCCTGGAACGCCTCGATCCATGCATAGCTGTTCGGGAACGGCGCGCCCATCGGCAGCGGCGGTACCGCATTGAGGTGCAGGTGTTCGTGCGCGTTGATCAGGCCCGGCGCGATCACGTGGTCGCGCAGATTGATCCGGTACGCGCGTGCAGGCGACGAAGCGCAAACACTGCCATCGGCAATCGACAACGGCGCACGCGATTCGCCTTCGGCGGTGATCGTCCGCGCGCCGTGCAAGCTGACGGCGGCGGCGGTCATGGCCGCGACCGCGCGCTCATCACGATCAGGAAGTGGTCGCCCATGCCGCGCAACAGCGGCAGCGTGCCGAGGCGATCATCGAGCCGCGCCAGCCAGTCGCACCATCGCGGGTGGCGGCGGTAGTAATCCAGCAGGTACGGCGGCGGCATGAACAGGCCGAGCGCGCGATAGCCGCACAACGAAAAGTGTTCGGCGAAGGCGCGGTAGAACTCGCGCGGCAGGTAATAGCGCGTCCAGATCGTGTGGCGGTTCATGCCGACCGGCGTGACGCCGCGCGCGGCCCGTACCCACGCGCGACCGAAACGTCCACGCGCCACGTAGTGACCGATTTCCCACGGACAGATGCGGCCGATCACCGAGCACACCAGCTTGCCGCCGGGCCGCAGCAGGCGCGCACACTCGGCCGCCGCCTTTTCGAGATCGGGCACGCAGTTGAGCGGCCCGAGATCCGAATAGATGCCGTCGAATTCGCCTTGGATCCGGTCGAGCTGGTGGATGCCGACGTGGCGCGCGTCGACGCGGGCATGCGTTGCAACCTGTGCGGCCAGCGAACGCGTGCGTTCCACCATGCGCGGCGACCAGTCGGTGGCGGTGACGCGATAGCCGCGCCGCGCGAACTCGACCGCGTCGAGGCCGGTGCCGCATCCCAGGTCCAGCAACCGCGATCCCGGCGGAAGCTCGTCGCGCACCGCGTTCCACAGCGCGCGCCGCATGCGCTGGATCAGCACGTTGTTGCCGCGCGGGCCGTCGTAATCGGCGGCGACGCTGTCGAAGGCCTGGCGCGTGTCGAGCAGTTGCGATTCGACAGCGGGCGTACTTTGTTCGAACATGGCGCGCAGAGCCGTACCAGAATGTCGCGAAGAGTCGTGAGGTGGGTGTCTTCGTGGCGCGCTTTGGTTGAATGGCGAATCGACGCAGGCCGCGTGCCGGCTTGACAGGATTCGTGCGGTCGCCCGAGGATCACGGCCCCTCGATGGTCGGAGTGCGGTTACATGACGCATGAAGGTCGAAACCGTTTCCGGCATCTCCGTCGCGGCGACCCGCCACGGCGAAAGGCACCACGCCAGCGCGACCCCGGCAGCGCGGCCCGCGCACGCGCCGCCGCCGTTGCAATTTTCCTGCTCGTCCCGGTCCACGCGCGCGCCGGCGATCTCAGCGGCTCGGCATCGCTCGCCTCGCAGCTGGCGGATCGCGGCCTCGCGATCACGCCCGCGACTCCGGCACTGCAAGGCGGCATTGCGTGGACGACGCCATCGGGCTGGTCGCTGGGCCTGTCGGGCGGGATCGAAGTGCGCTCGCCGGGCCGTGTCGCCGAAAGCGTGGCGCAGGTTGCACACGCATGGACCCTTTCCGGCGACTGGAGAATGCAGGCCGACATGGTCTATTACCACTACGCCGGCCGCCTTCACGCCAACGTTTACGAGCCCGGCGTGTACTGGGTGTACCGCGACATCCTGACCTTCGGCGTTTCACTCGTCCACGTCGCCGGCGCCGGCGAGCACAGCCCACACCCCGCCGCCGATCTGAATTTCCACTGGCCGCTGGCGGGGGCTTTCTCCATTACCGGTGGGCTGGGCGTTGCGCGTTATGCGGTGCCCTACGGCAATCCGCCGAATGAACGTTATCTCACGGGCTATTACCGTTATGGCGAAGCGGGACTGCTGTGGCGGCATGGCGCGTGGCAGGCCGAACTCGATCGCGTCGCCATCGATTCGGGTTCACGGACGTATCTGAGCCGTTATGCCGCCTCGCCTTGGCTCATTATCCTTTCCCGATCCTTCTGAAGCCGCAGCGCCGTGCGAGTCCGCCGCCCCTGGCAGGCAACCTTCACACCCCGGACCGGCACCCACCCTGCGGACTGGCCGTTTCCGTGCAGCGATGAATGAACCCTCAAGCGATGTCGACGCCCGCGACCGCATGCTGCTGCAGCGCATGGCGGCGGGCGACCGCACGGCGCTGGAGACGCTGTATCGCGCCTACCACGGCGGCCTGACCCGCTTCCTGTCGCGCCTCACCCGCCGCGCCGACCTGATCGAGGAGATCGTCAACGATTGCTTCTGGATCGCGTGGCGGAAGGCGGACAGCTTCCACGGCGACTCGCGTGTTTCCACCTGGATCATGGGCATCGCCTATCGCTGCGGGCTGAAGGCGCTGCGGCAACGCGGCGACGAACCCGTGGACGATTACGCGCTGCGCGAAGGACACGGTCCCTCGCACGATCCAGACGAGGACCGCGAGTTGCGCGACTGGCTGGGCGAGGGACTCAAGCACTTGTCCGCGGACCAGCGCATCGTGGTCGAACTGGTTTACGGCGTCGGCAACAGCCTCGACGAGGTCGCCGCCATCATGCAGGCCCCCGTCGGCACGGTGAAGGCACGTTTGTTCCATGCGCGCATCAAGTTGCGCAACGTGCTTCCGGTGCTGGCAGGCGATGCATCTGCGCAACGAGAGAACAGGTCATGACGATCGAGATGAATTCCGGCAAGGACTGTGCACGCGCGTGGGAAATCATGCCGTGGGCATTGCAGGCCACCGCCGCCCCCGGGCAACGCGAATGGCTGATGCACCACCTTGCGCAATGCGAAGCGTGCAGCGCGGAGTTTGCGCAGCAGAGCCGGCTGCGTTGCGCCCTGTCGCTGCCGACGGATGTGCCCGTAGACGCGGAGCGCGGATTGAAACGCCTGCTGGAACGCATCGATTCGCCCGAAGCCGAAGCGGCGCCGGCCCGGCGCTGGCCATCAGGATGGTTGACGCGGGCGCTGGCCGCCGCGGTCGTGCTGCAGGCGCTCGGCATCGGCGCGCTCGGCGTGCGGCTGTGGTCGGACCAGGCGCCGCATTATCGAACCCTCAGCCGGCCCGCGCTGCTGGAACCGGCCGGCGCGCTGCGCGTGATTCCCGCCACCGGCATGAAGCTGGCCGACTGGAATAGGTTGCTGCACGACTTGGGCCTGCGCGTGGTCGACGGCCCGAATGACGCCGGCGCCTACGCGGTGGTGCCGGCGGAGTCCGCTTCGTCTTCGGCGTCTGCATTGCGGAAGCTTCGCGCGGATCGCGACATCCGCCTGGCGGAGCCCGTCGACGACAAGCTATGAAATCGTGCCATGAAAACCGGGCCATGAAATAGGTCATGAAAACTGGCCATGAAATCCGGGCCACGAAAAATCGCGCCATGAAAGCCGGCGCGCTGCTCTTCGCCATCGCGTGCCTGGCCTGGAGCGTGCGCGCGCATGCGCAGACGGGAAACGCCGCGGCTTCGATGGATGGCGAACGCGACATCGTGCTGGCGGTGGCCAACCCGCTCGATCCACCGCCGACGCATGCGGGTTCCAGCTTGCTCGGTTATGTGCCATCGGGGAATTACGGTGCGGGACAGCGCGCTGCATCCCTGCTCGCCACGCTGCAGCAGAGCTACCGCTGGCGCGAACTCGTCGGTTGGCCCATCAAGAGCCTGGACGTTTATTGCATCGTGCTGGAACCGGCCGCGGGCACCAGCCGCGATACGCTGCTCGCGGCGCTGGCGCGCGACAAGCGGGTGCAGCTTGCGGAGCCGCTGCGGAATTTTTCGGTGTACGCAAGCGGCCGGCAGGATGCGCGCAAGTACAACGATCCCTACGTCGACCTCCAGCGCGGCTTCGTCGAGACCGCCGCAGCCCGCGCACAAACCGCAACCCAAGGCGCGGGCGTCGATGTCGCCATCGTCGATACCGGTGCAGACTTCGAGCACCCGGACCTGAAGGGCCAGATCCGCGACGTGCACAACCTCGTGGATGACGATGCCGCGGCGTTCGAGCGCGATCACCACGGCACCGAAGTTGCCGGCATCATCGGCGCGATCGCCGACAACCACATCGGCATCGTCGGCATGGCGCCCAAGGCGCGGCTGAGCATCTACAAGGCGTGCTGGTATCCATCGGATTCCAATGGTGCGCGCTGCAATTCCTTCACCCTCGCCAAGGCGCTGGCCGCCGTGATGGACACGAATGCGCGCATCGTGAACCTCAGCCTGGGCGGCCCATCTGATCCGCTGCTGTCTCGGCTGCTGCAAGGCGTGTTGCAGCGGCACGTCGTGATCGCCGCGCTGCCGCCGGACGGCAGGCTCGACGGATTCCCCGCCGACGTGCCGGGCGTGATCGTGGTGAACGCGAGCGGCAGCGGGCTGAGCCCGCCCGGCGTGCTGAACGCGCCCGGCGACGACATCCTGACGACGCAACCCGACGGCGGTTACGACTTCACGTCCGGTTCGTCCATGGCCGCCGCGCAGGTCAGCGGCATCGCCGCGTTGCTGGTGTCACTCGATCCTGATCTGGATGCGCGTGCGATCCATGATCTGCTGACACGCACCAGCACGAAGGCTGGCGGCGTGCTGCAAGTGAACGCGGCCGCCGCGGTGGCCGCGCTGCGCCGTGCGGCGCCATCGAACCATGGCTAGTGCGGACGCGCCGACCGCGCCCGACGCGACGAGTTCGGCCCGGGACGAACTGCGCGACCTCCTTCACCCGAAGCCCGACGTCGCCGCGGAAACACTGCCGCCGGCTGGCGATGCGATCGACTGGGTCGGCATGCAGGGCATCGAGATGCCGATCCTGTTCGATGCCGGCGACGGCGATCCGCAGCGCTGCCGCGCGCGGGTCGACGCGTTCGTGAATCTGGTGCGTGCGGACCGGCGCGGCATCCACATGTCGCGGCTGTACCTGCTGCTGAACCGGCATCTCGGCAGCGCGGCCGTCGACGCGACAACGCTCGAATCGTTGCTGCGTGCGTTCCTGCATTCGCACCACGACCTCGCCGATTGCGCGCGCATCGGCATCCACTTCGAGTACCTGGTGCGCCGGAAAGCATTGCGCAGCGAGCACCACGGCTGGCGTGCCTATCCGGTTTCCATCGAAGCCGTCCTGACCGGCGACGCGTTCCACATGGAGCTCGGAACGCAAGTCGTGTATTCCTCGACCTGCCCTGCTTCCCTCGCGCTGTCGCGGCAAGTGGCTCAGCAACGCTTCGCGACGGATTTCCGCGCAGGCGAACCGCTAAATCATGCCGCAGTGTTGGCGTGGCTGGGCAGCGCGCGTGGCATGGCCGCCACCCCGCACGCGCAGCGCAGCATCGCGCGCGTGCGCGTGCGCTTCGTTCCGGGTGCGACGATGGACCTGCTCGCCTTGATCGATCGCGTCGAGCACTCGCTCGGCACCGCGGTGCAGACCGCCGTGAAGCGCGAAGACGAGCAGGCCTTCGCGCAGGCCAACGCCGAGAACCCGATGTTCTGCGAGGACGCGGCGCGCCGCATCCGGCGCGCGCTCGACAACGACGAAGGCATCGCGGCGTTCCACCTGCGCGTCGAACACCAGGAAAGCCTGCACGCGCACGACGCCGTCGCGCAGGTCAGCCGGAACTTTCCGGGCTCCGGACATGGCTTCTTCTGATCGAACGGTACGCCTGCATTCGGCCATGGCGTTGCTCATGTTGCTTGGCGTGGCGGGCGCCCTCTTGACCGTCCGGCATGCCGATGCGCAAGTGACCCATCCCGCCACAACTCCGGGCACGCTGACAGAACAGGATTTCAGCCGCATGCTGCCGGCGATGACGCCGCAAGCCGCGGCGAATCCAAACGATGGCGATCCGCACGGGGGCGCGTTGCCCGCCAGCGCATTGACCACCCAGGATTTCGCGCGGATGTTGCCGCGCACCGACATGCGCACCGACGCGGACGCGAATGCGCATCCGTCTGCGCACGCCTTACTCGACGACAGCGCGGCCGCGCCTTTCGACGGCGCACCGATCGCGAAGAATCCGCTGGCGCCCGATGCGGTCGCGATCGGCGCGAAATCCTGCGTCGCCTGCCACGCGCTGGAAAACGTGCGGGCCTCGCACTCGCTGCACGTGCAGGCGTTCCGCGCCGGCGCGGCCGGAACGGGCGCCGCGGCGGCGTGCGAAGCCTGTCACGGGCCGGGTTCCGCACATGCGAAGGATCCAACGCGACCGGGCTTGATCATCGCCTTCACCCGTGACTCCAAAACACCGATCGACGTACAGGCCGGCGTGTGTCTCGCATGTCACAAGGGCGGCGCGCGCCAGGACTGGATCGGCTCGGTGCACCAGCAGCACCAGCTCGGCTGCACCGATTGCCACAATCCGATGGCGAAGCTGTCGGCCGAAGGTGTTCTGGCCGACAACTCGATCAACCAGGTCTGCGCCGCCTGCCACATGGACATCCGCGACAAGTTCAACCGCCGCTCGCACATGCCGCTGCCGGAAGGAGAGATGTCCTGCGTGGATTGCCACAATCCGCACGGCACCTTGACGGCGGACCTCATCAAGACCGACACGGTCAACGAAACCTGCTACGTCTGCCACGCCGAGAAACGCGGACCGTTCCTGTTCGAACACGCGCCGGTGCGCGAGGACTGCCTGGCCTGCCACGACCCGCACGGTTCCAACCAAGAGGCGTTGCTCACGCTGCCGGTGCCGATGCTGTGCCAGCAGTGCCACATCATGACGGGACATCCCAACGACGTGCTGACGACGGCTGGGCTTGCAACCGGTCCGGCGCCGGACGAGCGGCTGATCGGCCGGGCCTGTCTGACCTGCCACGCCAACATCCACGGCTCCAACAATCCCTCGGGTTCGCGGTTCCATAAATGAACCATTCGACGTATGGGGTGCTGCTTTCCTTGACCATGCAGAACCATCCTTCCACAACCCCCGCCAAGCCGTTGCACGGCAGCGGCTTGGCAGCCCCCTTGACTCAAGGGGGCAGAACAGCCGATGGCTCCCTGATGCGGCGGCGATAGGGAGAGTGCATGCGCAAACTGTTCGTCACATCGCTGGCCATCGCCATTGCCGCAGCTTTCGTGGGTGCGCCGGCGTGGGCCGATTCCAGCGACAGCGCGCGCGTGGGCGACATCCAGTATGGCAACGCGCTCGATCCCACCGGCTGGGCGCCGCTTGCGTGGCCCGACCCGCGCGGGTTCTCGTGGCTGCACGCCGGCATGATGCGCACGCCCAGCGGCGTGCTGTATCCGTATCCACCGCAACGCAACGACAAGGGTTCACCGCTGTACAAGAACAGCGACTGGGTGTACTCGGGCTTTTTGCAACTCGGTTACCTGCACGTGGGCGGCGATACCCGGGCCGAATTCTTCCGCCAGTACGCCGGCTGGAAGGACGGCATCGCGCTCGGCCTGTTCGCGCTGTATGCCGACAATCCGAAGACCGGACAGTACGTCGAATTCCGCGGCAGCCGGTTGAGCGGTGACGATCAGTACTACCGCCTGCGCGCCGGGCAATACGGCGTCTATAGGATCGAAGCCTTCTACCGCGACATTCCACACAACGTCACCACCAGCGCCTACCCGTTGTGGAACGGCGTTGGCACTACCAACCTGACACTGCCGGCGCCGCTGGTGCCCGGCGGCAGTACGCCCACCGAAGTAGCAGCCGTCGCGAACACGCGCCCGCGGCAAACGATCGGCCTCACGCGCAGGCGCGAAGGCCTCAGCTTCGAAGACAACTTCTATCGCGACTGGACCGGCTACGTCTCGATCGTCAACGAGCAACGCACGGGCGACCGCTTGTGGGGCGGCCCGATGTATCTCAACTATATCCTCCAGGACAACGGCGGTGCACTGGAAACGGTGCGCCCGATCGACTTCACCACCACCGACGTCAACGCGGGTTTGCGCGACGTCGGCGAGGTTTGGCAATTCCAGTTGAACTACACGGGTTCGTTCTTCCGCAACCACAAGGACACGTTGAATTACCAGAGCCCGTTCGCGCTGACCAACGTCGTCGGCGTGCCGCAAGTCGCCAACATCCATCAGGGCCAGTTTTCGCTGGAGCCCGACAACGACTACCACAACCTGCGCGCGGAGCTTTCGCGCAGCCTGAAGTGGAACGGCCAACTCTCGCTGGCCGCGGCGTGGGGCACGATGCGCCAGGACGATCCGCTGCTGCCGCCCGTCACCTGCACGGGCACCGGCGGCATCTTCATTTCGCCGTCGGCGGATTACACCTTCAACTGCGCCAACTGGAACACCACCGCGGCGCTGTCGCAGCAGACCGCGAACGCACGCATCGACACCGGCCTGCTCGACGCGAAGATCACGCTGCACCCTTCCCCGAAACTCGGCTGGCACGCGGGCCTGCGCTGGTACCGCGAGGACAACAAGACCAACTACCTCGCCTTCAATCCGCTGACCGGGCAGTACGGCTACATCGCCGAGAACGGATCGCAGGGCAGCATCATCCCCGGCCAGATCGGCATCTTCGATCCGCGCAATCCGCTGTACGCGTCTTACGTGACCCAAGTGCGCGCGATTCCGTTCGGCTACACCGACACCGTGTTCGACACGGGCATCGACTGGCGCGCCAGCGAAAACAACACTTTCAACGTGACCTGGAGCTTCGATCGCGACCAGCCGAAATACCGCGAGCGCAAACTGGTCAACGAACAACGCATCAAGCTGGGTTGGGTGGACCGCGCGCTCGGCAAGGGCACGCTGCGCGTCGACTACGAATTCGCGTACCGCAACGGCGGACCCTACAACTACGATCCCTACGCGCCGTTCTACTCGACCAGCTTGCCCGGCTTCGTGACGCCGCCGCTCGGCAATGTCGCGTTCACCACCGACGCGATGCGCAAGTACGACCTGAGCAACCGCATCGAACACAAGCTGCACGCGACGCTGATTTATCCGATCGGAGACACTGCAACGCTATCGGCCATCGCGTACGCGACGCGCGACGACTACGGCGCCGCGATCGGCCGGCAAGCCACGCGCAACCGCGGTTTCGACTTGTCGTGGGACTGGCAACCCTCGCCGCTGACCAGCATGAGCGCCAACCTGGGACGCGACGATTCGAGCCTGAATTTCTCGAACGTCGCCGACAACGAAGACGTCACCGGCGGGCCGGGCCGCAATGATCCGTCGCTGGGCGGACCGTTGTTCCCGCTCGCGAACCAGTGGCAGAGCATCGACCACGAGCGCGATTACAACGCCGGCCTCACGCTCCGTCACGATTTCGGACGCGTGCGCGCGGACTTGAGTTACACCTACACGTACGCACTCGGCAGGATCGGCTACGTGTTCGCCTCGCCCGGCGCACTGCCCATCACGCAGCAACAGTTCGCCGACGACGTCGGCGATGCCTTCCCGGACAACCACTACCACATCAACACCCTGCAGCTCGGCTTCGACATTGCCTTATCGCGGATGATCGGGATGCGGGTGTTCGACCTGTTCGAGACCGGCAGCTTCGCCGATTGGCACTACCTCGGGTTGCAGGACAACCTGGTGATCGACCACCGGATCTACACCGACCTCGGCCCGCAGCCGCATTACAGCGCCAACCTGGTCGGCGTGATGCTCAACGTGAAACTGTGAGGATGTCGCCGTGAGCTTCACGACACGCGCCGCACTCGTTGCCTCGATTGCATGGCTGGTAATGGCCATCGGCGTGGCACTGGCTGCAAGTCCGCGCTTCGATGACCTGCGCAAGCAAGCACCGATCCGCGGCGACGCGGCGGCGGGCGCGGCCAAAGCTGACGTTTGCGCGGCTTGCCACGGCAGCAACGGCATCGCGGTTGCGCCGACATTCCCCAACCTCGCCGGACAATCGGCAACCTACCTCTACGTGCAGTTGCGTGCTTTCAAGGATGGCGCACGCGACAACGCCGTGATGCAACCGCTCGCGAAAACGCTGACCGACCAGGACATGCGCAACCTTGCCGCGCATTTCGCGTCGCTGCCCGGCAAGCACGCGCCGCAGCAATCATCGCGCGGTTCAATCCTGTTCCATGATGGCGACGCCGCGCAAGGCATCCCGCCCTGCCAGGGCTGCCACGGCATCGACGGCCGGGGGCCTCGCCCCGATTTCACCAGCACCGCACCGCAACCGGCGTGGTCGACGTTTCCGGTGCTCGCCGGCCAGAACGCGCCGTACGTGCTGGAACAATTGAAGGCTTACCGCGACGGCACCCGCGTCGGGACCAGCAACGACAAGGTGATGCAGGGCGTCGCGCGCAACCTCGGCGCGGCCGACATGCAAGCGCTCGCCGAATACGTGTCGAGTCTGTAGCGGAAAGGTGGTCCGTGATGGGATCTAATTGTTGCTGTAAGTCACCGTCTTGCCGACCTTCGCGACGGTGATGCGAATCACCGTATCCCCATCGGTATCCCCAGACCAAGCTACATGCCTCTCAACTCATGAGCTTTGCAAGTCATTGCCCCGAGCTGTAACACCGTCCATGCACAAGCGACGGCGCGTACGAGGTTGTGAGTTTCCTGGCTTCGAGTTCGCGAACGCCGGTCGTCACGGCATCGCTCCGGCGAAATTTCATGGCACCAGCACGGCGGCACCGCTGAAACTGCCGTTGCGGAGATCCGCCAGCGCCTCGTTCGCCCGCTCCAGCGGGTAGGGTTGCGTGATGGTCTTGACTCCCATGGCGGTGGCCATCGGAAAGAAACTGCGTGCGTCTTCACGCGTAAGGTTCGCGACGGAAACGACTTCACGCTCTTCCCACAACAGTCGATACGGAAAAGCGGGAATGTCCGACATGTGAATTCCGCCGCACACCACTCTCCCACCCTTGCGCACTGCCTTCAACGCGGCAGGAACAAGCGATCCGAGGGGCGCGAAGATGATGGCCGCATCCAGTTGCTCCGGAGGCAAGACATCCGAGCCGCCGGCCCACACGGCACCGAGCGACAATGCGAACGATTGCGCAGCTGCGTCCCCGGGACGGGTGAAGGCAAATACCTCGCGATCTTGCCGCGCGGCCACTTGCGCAATGATGTGGGCGGCAGCACCAAATCCATACAACCCGATCCGCCATGCATCGCCAGCGCGCTTCAGGCATCGCCATCCAATCAATCCCGCACACAGCAGCGGCGCGGTGGCTACTGCATCCGCATCGTCGCGCAAGCGAACGCAATAAGCGGCGCGGGCGACCACGTGGCTGGCGAATCCACCTGGCTTGGTACAGCCGGTGAATTCCGGGTGATCACACAGGTTTTCGCGCCCCGTCGTGCAATAGGCGCAAACACCACAGGTGCCACCGAGCCATGGCACGCCGACGCGCATCCCCGGCACGAGTTCCCTGACGCGACCACCCGCGCGTTCGATGATGCCGACGATTTCGTGTCCCGGTATGACCGGTGGCTTCACGAGCGGCAACTCGCCATCGACCACGTGCAGATCGGTGCGGCACACGCCGCAGGCCTCGATCCGCACAAGCACTTCGTCCGGCAGCACAGAGGGATTCGCCAACTCTTTCAGAACAAGCGGCTCACCGATCTCCTCCAGAACCATTGCGCGCATGGTTTCAACCCGCGGATACGTACCGCATTCAGTGTCGCAGGAGCACCGGGATATCGGCCCATGTCAGCACGTGACGGGTCGCGCCGCCCAGCATCCACTCGCTGAAACGGCTGCGGCCATAGGCGCCCATCACGAACAGTTCCGCCCCGAACTTCATTGCCTCTTCCAGCAGCACCACGCCCACGTCGTCATGTTTCCCGGTAACGAAGTGCTCTTCGGCCGTCACACCATGATTGCGAAGGTATTCCATGATGTTGAACGGCGGATCCCAGTCCACGCCGTGGTAGAGGTCGCGCTCTTCGCCCCACAGCAGCAAGACCCGCTTGCCCTGCAGGAACGGCAGAGCAGCGTGCACCGCACGCATCGCTTCCGGCGAACCATTCCAGCCAATTGCGATCCGCTCGAACGGGCTGTAATGCACACCGTGGTGTGGCAGGACGATACATGGGACGCCCGTCTTGAGAATCACCCCGGGAATGTCCCAGGCCGACCCGTCGTCATCCTCGGGATGATCGAGTATCAGTAGGTCGTGCCGTGTCGCCGCCTGTGCCAGCGCATCGCCGGCCGGTCCTTCCGCCACAAGCCATTCGGCCTGTGGAACACCCATTGAAGCCGTCCAGTCCAGGAAGGATTGCTTCGATTGGACGGCGTTCTTGACCCACTCGCGTGCGTTCTCAATGGATTCCGTCATCAACTCTGGCTCGTATGCCGGCGCGATATACAGGGGCCTCGGGCAGGCATACACACCTGTGACGGTCGCGCCCAATGTCGCTGCGAGTCGCACGCCGAAATGGGCAGCGGGAGTGTGTTTCTCAAAATCCCTGACGTGAATGAGGATGTCTTTCATGGCCATCTCCGCACAGTGATCGATTCGAATCGGAATCCGGGTGCGTGCCAAGATGCCCGAGCCTCCATGGCGGGTATTGATGCTCATCAACAGTTTCGCGCAAAACCTCTCCTCCGCTGCATTTGACCCAGATCACCATTGCGCGCCGACAGTCAACCAAACTTGAAAGACACGGCACCTGCGCCACACTGCCCGGCACACAACTATGACCATCCAGACCTCCGTGACTTTTCGCGGCATGCCAGCATCCGAAGCGTTGCGCGCAAGAATCGATGAACGCGTGCAACGCCTCGATCGGTTTGCCGAAGACATACTCGCCTGCAATGTCGTCGTGAGCGCATGCGAGCACAAACACCATCACGGCAATCGCTACAACGTGCGCGCCTCGGTCACCCTGCGTGATTGCACGATCGAGGCCGGGCATACGCCTTCACCCGATTCCAGCCACGAGGATGCCTACCTTGCCGTGACGCACACGTTCGATGCCCTGCGCCGCCGCGTCGAGGACCATGTGCGCCGGCGTCGTGGCGACATCAAGTCTCACGCGATTGCCCAATGAGACACACGCGCCGCTGACCCGCAGACGCAAAAAAGCCGCCGTCCCCTCGTGACGGCGGCCCCGACAAAACCGGCATGAATCAGCTCACCGCGATCCTGCGGGCCTTCCCGTTCGCCTGCTTCGGAAGCGTGAGCGTGAGCACGCCCTTGTCGTAGCGTGCTTCCGTGCGATTGCCGTCAATGTCGCTCGGCAGCGCGAAGGCACGATAGGCCCTGCCCCACGAGCGTTCGACAATGAGCTCCTTTCCGTTCTTCTTCTCCTTTTCGCGTTTCGCCTCGGCGCTGATCGCCACGCGGTTTCCCTCCACGGATACCTCGATGTCATCCTTGTGTGCGCCGGGGATTTCGGCATCGATGTGATAGGCATCGTCGTCCTCGGTGATGTCAACCCGCATGTCGGAGACGAACTCGGGCTGGTTCCAGACCGGACCAAGCCCGAAATTGCGGAACAAGTCGTCAAACGCCGCGGGAGTATCGAACCGTGCCGGAGTCCGGAACGGGTTGAAGCGTGTGAGTGCTGTCATGGTGTATTCCTCGCTAACGATCGTGCATCCAGGGCACGAACCGGCACGCTACGCGTTGGGCATCGGGCCATGTTGATGCATGTCAACTCGAGTTGATTCGAGAGATGCCGAAGTGATTGACCGACGTCAACATCCCTTCCGGTTCCCGCGGCAAGGTTGCGTTCAACCATGAACGACGCCTCTCACGCGAACCCCACACTCGACCCCGCGCAGGCCCCGCAGGCGCGTGTATTCGCCCTGCTCGACAGCAATGCCAAAGGACTGAGCGAATCCGAAGCCATGCAACGCCTGGCGAAGCATGGACCCAATGATCCGCAGGCTGGCTTGCGCACCAGCCCCCTGGCAGCGCTGATCGGATTGTTCGGCAATCCGCTGGTGTTGATGCTGCTGGTTGCGGCGATGGTCTCCGGCGCCCTTGGCGATCGTGTCGGCGCCGGCATCATCGTCGCGATGGTGTTGTTGAGCGTGATGCTCAACTACGTGCTGAGCTATCGCTCCAAACGCGCCGCCGAGCGGCTGCGGGAGAGCATCGCGCCGACGGCCAGCGCATGCCGCGATGGCGTTTGGCGCGATGTACCGCGACGCTCGCTGGTACCCGGCGACCTGATTCGCCTTGCCGCGGGGGATCGCATACCTGCCGACGCGCGAGTGATGGAAGCGCGCGGGCTGCACGTCCAGCAATCCGCCCTGACGGGAGAATCCGCACCCGAAGAGAAGGATGCCTGCGAGCAACCGCAGGGACGCGTGGGTGCCGAGTCGCGGCATCTCGTTTTCCTCGGCACTTCGGTGGTTGCAGGAACCGCCACGGCCGTCGTGCTGGCGACCGGCAACGACACCGCATTCGGTGACGTCGCCGCGCGCCTTTCGGAGCGTCCGCCGCCCACCGAGTTCGAGCGCGGCCTCTCCGGCTTCGCGCGCCTGATCATGCGCACCGTGATCGGACTGGTGTTGCTGGTCGTGCTGGCCGGCATCGCGTTCCACCGGCCGTTGCTCGAAACCCTGCTGTTCGCGCTGGCGCTGGCGGTCGGACTGACGCCGGAATTCATGCCCATGATCACCACCGTCACGCTCGCGCGCGGTGCCATGCGCATGGCGCGCCACCACGTGGTGGTGAAGCACCTCGCCGCCATCGAGGACTTCGGCAGCATGACGGTCCTGCTGAGCGACAAGACAGGCACGCTGACGCGCAACGAAACCGAAGTCTTCGCGAGCGTCGATCCGACGGGCGAACCGTCGGATCGGACGGCCGCCCTTGCGCACTTGAACAGTTCGCTGCAGACCGGCATCCGCAGTCCGCTCGACGACGCGATCCTGCGCGGCTGCGTCCCCCTGAACGATGGGGCGCAAAAGCTCGATGAAATTCCATTCGATTTCGAGCGTCGCCGCCTGAGCGTCGTGGCGACGCGCGGGAACGAAACACTCCTGGTTGCGAAGGGTGCACCTGAATTCGTGATCAGCCAATGCACGCAATGCGTGGTGGACGGCACCGCCTGTGCGCTGGACATGGAGATGCGCGAAAGGATCAGGCGCGTCTGCGACGCGTATGCGAGGCAGGGTCTGCGGGTTCTCGCCATTGCCTGGCGCGATATCGAACAAAAGCCGCGCTACGCGCCTGGTGACGAAAAGGACCTGATCCTGGCTGGTTTTGTGTCGTTCGCCGATCCGGTATTGCCGGACGTGGCCGAGTCCCTGCGCGCACTCGCGCGAGACGGCGTAACCGTGAAGATCCTGTCCGGCGACAACGAACTGGTCGCGCGTCATGTCTGCGAGCAGGTTGGGCTGGACGCGCGTGAAATCATCACCGGGGCCCAGGTGGACAGGCTCGATCAGGATGCGCTGGGTGTCGTTGCCGAACGCGTCAGCGTATTCGCACGCGTCAGCCCGGCGCAGAAACATAGAATCGTGCTGGCACTGAAAGCCCGCCGCGCCGTGGTTGGTTTCCTCGGCGACGGCATCAACGACGCGCCCTCGCTGCATGCGGCCGATGTCGGCATCTCCGTCGTCAATGCCGTGGACGTGGCACGCGACGCAGCAGATATCGTGCTGGGCGAACGTGATCTGGGCGCGCTGCACGCTGGCGTCATCGAGGGCCGCAAGGCTTTCGCCAACGTCATGAAGTATCTGTTGATGGGCACCAGCTCGAATTTCGGCAATGTCCTCAGCATGGCCGTGGCATCGCTCGTCCTGCCCTTCCTGCCGATGCTGCCCACCCAGATCCTGCTCAACAATTTCCTTTACGACATCGCGCAGGTCACCATTCCCGGCGACAACGTGGACGCTTCGCAGCTGATGGCGCCGCGCCGCTGGAGCGTAAGCTCGATCCGGCGGTTCATGCTCGGCGTGGGGCCGATCAGCTCGCTGTATGACTTCCTCACCTTTTACGTGTTGCTCGCGTGGCTGCACGCCTCGCAAGCCGAATTCCATACAGGCTGGTTCGTGGAATCGCTCGCCACGCAGACGCTGGTGCTGTTCGTGATCCGCACCGCCGGCAACCCGTTGCGCAGCCACCCGAGCAAGTCACTGGTGGCCACCGTGCTCGGCGCGGTCACCGTCGGCACGCTGTTGCCGTTCACGCCAATCGGCGCGGATCTGGGATTCATCCCGCTGCCCCCGATGTTCTTCGTCTTTCTCGCCGCCGCCACGGCAACCTATTTGCTTCTGGTGGAACTCGTGAAGCGCCGCTTCATGGGTGCCGTCGCCACGGAACCCGAGGTCATTCAGCGCACGGCGTCCGCGGCTTGAGTGACCGCATTCCTGTGATCGATGTCAAGCGGCCGTGGATTGCGCTTTCTACGCTTGGCGTTGCGATATCCAACGACGCTTGAGAGGTTTCTCCATGCAACTCATCCCGATCATTTGGCCAATACTCGCCTGTGCGTTCGTCACGGGCGTGTTGCTGGGCTGGGTCCTGTTCGTGGCGTTGCCGCGCATGCGTCGCGCCGAAAAATACGCGGCGCGCATGCCACGGTTCCTGCGCCGTGCTGCGGACGCTCCATTGCGGCCGGCCAAAACAACTCTTGTTGATGCGGATCAACAAGCCATTCCACGCAACATGTGAAATGAAATCCCCTGATCCCCGAAAGGAGCAAAGCAATGAACGACAAAGAACTGCGCCAGCTGGTCGTCGACGAGCTGGAATACGAACCGAGCATCGATGCTGCAGACATTGGCGTGGCGGCCGAGAATGGCGTCGTTACCCTCAGCGGCCACGTGCCTGATTATGTGCAGAAGATGGCGGCGGAACGTGCCGCATGGCGAGTCAAGGGCGTCAAGGGGATCGCCCAGGAAATCGAGGTGCGGTTTCCCGGCGACAAGAAGTGGAACGATGATGAGATTGCGCAACGTGCAGTCAACATTCTCGCGTGGAACACCCTTGTCCCGAAGGATTGTGTCCGTGTGAAGGTGTCCGATGGCTGGATCACGTTGTCGGGCGGCGTGAAATGGAACTATCAGCGCCAGGCAGCGGAGAACGAGGTCCGGAAATTGAATGGCGTCAAGGGCGTCATGAACAACATCACGTTGACTTCGGCCGTTCAGGCGGGCGACCTGAAACGGCGCATCCAGGACGCGTTGAAGCGGCACGCCGAGGTCGAGGCCGACGCGGTCCACGTGGACGTGCGCAGTGACGGCACAGTGCACATCGAGGGGCGCGTCGACAACTGGAGCGAAATGCAGGCGGTCGAGCACGCTGTCTGGTCGGCTCCGGGGGTCCAGCGCGTCGACGACAACCTGATGTTCCGCTGAGATCGCCATGAAAGAAGTGTGGGTTCTCGTCGCCGATCGCGCGCGGGCACGCCTGTTCTCGCTTGCTGCAGGCGCGCCGCGCATGACCGAAATCGAGGACTTCGTCAATCCGGCGGCGCGTACTCCCGGTCACGAGCGGGAGCACGCGCCGCCGCCGCGCGTCCACGACCGTATTGGCGAGGGCCGGCACGCGATCGAGGCGCATACCTCGCCGAGGGAAAAAACTGCCGCACAGTTCGCCGCGACCCTGGAGTCTCACCTGAAACATGCACGCGATGCGCAGCGTTACCATGATCTCGTATTGATCGCACCACCGGCGTTTCTCGGGATGCTCAACGCGACGCTGGACGCACATCTGCGTGCCGCCGTAGTGCTTAGACTTCCCAAAAATTTGACTCGTGCAAGTGCGGCAGCCATTCGCACCGAATTACCTCAGTCATTGTTCCGCGCGGCCAACATTGCCGTCGTGAAACCGTAACTTCTCCGCACGCTGGGTAACTGCTCCCTGTCGCCTGGGCCTAGGCGTTCGACGTACATTGCGGTCGTTGACGCGAGTACACCCCACAACTTTCACTTATGCCGCGTGCTTTTTCGGTTTCAACCGTGCAATGCCGAATGCCTTGAGGATGCGCTTCTCATAGCCTGGATCGGCCTTGCCCTGGCGCATCTTGCGCAGGAAATACTTTTCGTAGGCCACCTTGGCTGGATGCACCCACTTGCCGGCCATGGTTTTCGTCACGTTGCCGGGTGGGATTTCCGGCAACGCCAGGAAGGCGAATCCGCTGTCACCCATGTCGGCCAGGCACAGCGCATTCCAGGTTGCCGTCGCCCTGGCAGGTTTGCCGGCCAGCTCGGCGCGCAGGTTTTCCGCGATCGCTTCGACCATCGACTCGATCATCAGCCCGGTTTTGGGCACACCGGTCGGTACCGGGGTCGACTCCACCGGCGGAATCGCCACGCACACGCCGGCCGCGAAAATTTCCGGGTATTTCGTGTTGCGCTGGTGCTCGTCGATGAAGATGAAACCGCTGGGATTCACCAACCCGTCGACACCCTGCACGGCCTCGACGCCGGCGAAGCCCGGGATCAGCATCGAGAATGCGAACGGCAGCTCGTGCACATGCGCAACCCTGCCATCGTGATCCAGTTCTTCCAGATGCACCTTGTCCGCTTCAACCTTCTTCACGCGACTGTTCGCGATCCACTTGATGTGACGCCGACGCAATTCCGATTCCAATAGGCCTTCCGAATCGCCGATGCCGCCCAGACCCATGTGCCCGATGTACGGCTCGCACGTGATGAAGGTCATCGGCACGCGGTCGCGCAGCTTTCGGCGGCGCAGGTCGGTGTCGAGGATCATCGCGAACTCGTAGGCAGGACCAAAGCAGCTCGCGCCCTGCATGGCGCCCACCACGATGGGGCCCGGGTTGGTCAGGAACGTCTGGTAGGCATGCCACGCCTTTTGGGCGTGCGGGCCGGTGCATATGGACTGGGTGAAACCTTCCGGGCCGCTGCCCGGTACCTTCTCGAACGCCGGACGCGGCCCGGTCGTGATCACCAGGTAGTCGTAATCGACGCTGTTGCCGTCGACAAGATCGATGCGCTTGGCTTCGGGAACCACCTTTTCGGCTGCGACCGGTATGAAGCGGATGTCGTGATTTGCGAGAGGACGGGTCACATCCACCCGGATGTCCTCGGCGCTGCGCCAACCCACCGCCACCCAGGGGTTGGATGGCGTGAAGTTGAACAGTGGTCCGTCACCGATCATCGTGATCGAATGGTTCGTGCCTACACGCGACCTGATTTCATAGGCTGCGCTCATGCCGCCCAAACCCGCGCCCAATACCACTATCTTTGCCATGACAGGATCCTCGGAGATTCCCGTCAAAAATACTTGTCGTCGCGACTCGCCAATTGATGACGATCAACTTCTCTGCCGATCAGCCCTCCTCTGCGCTGCGTCACCCTCAGATCCAGCCGCGCAGCTTCGCCGCGAGGTAGGGCGCACAGGCAGTAACCAGCAAAACCACTGGCCACAGATTGCCGCGCTTGAACAGATAGGCATCCAACTGCTGACGCAGTGGCTCACCTTGCGCCATGCCCAGCAACAAATCGAACGCGAGTGTCAGCGCAAACCAGCCCAAGCCGACGGCGAGCAGCTCCCGGGTTCGCATCGCGCCGAGCCACGGGACGCTCACGTACGCCACGAACAGCACCAGCAACGAGAGGATTACCCCGCTGGCGGTCAGGCTCCGCACGTTGCCGAATCGCGGGATCAATATGACTTCTCGCAACCCGGCGTTTGCGAACGCAAGCACCAGGATCACGCCCCACACGGCAACGGCTTTCGCTAACAGCCATGGATTCAAGGAATCACCTCGTTGGCGCTGCTGCTTCAAAGTCGTGCGAAGGCAAACCGGGTGTGCTCATCATTTAGCAACGCCCCTTTTCGTGAACTTGTCAATCGTCATTGACGACCGCTGCCCAGTCGCGTTCGTCATCCGCATGCACCTCGAGCCACATCGCATTGAGGATGCTGAAACTGCACGCGAGGCCGACGCCAAGCAGCCATGTGAAGTACCACATATGCGATCTCCCGATTCGTTCGTATTCAGTATTTCCCGGCCTTGCCCGGATCGCCCGGCCAGAACTTCAGCCCTTCGGGACCGATGCGGACAAGGCGAACCAGCAATGCAGCACCTGCAACAAACAGAACGGCCATGGCGGTGCACGCGATGGCGCCGACGATCATGTCGGGGCGGCTGGCGTGAATTTCCGTCACGGGCAACACACCGTCGATGACCCACGGACCGCGGCCGGCTTCACTCACGATCCAGCCCAGCGCACCCGCGACCCACGGTACGGGCAAGCTCCATGCTGCCGCGAGCAGGAACCAGCGCCGGTCCAGTTTTCGATTCGACGCGAGCCAGAACGCGCAGCCAAACAGGACGATCGCATACAGCCCAAGCAACGCCATGCCGCGGAAACTCCAGAACAGCAACGGCACGTTCGGAATCGTGTCCCTCGCTGCAGCGGCCATCATTGCGTCACTCGCACGGGCTGGATTGGAGGTGTACCGCAGCAACAGCAACCCGTAGCCGAGGTTGGGTGTGTCTTCGAGGTCGAAGACAAGATTGTCCACGCCACCCGGATCGGCCCACGGCGTATCCATCACCGTGAATGCCGCGACACCGTCATGGATGCGCGCCAGGTTCACCGCCTCCAGATCGTCCAGGCCCGGAACCGCCTTCCTCCATGAATGGGTGGCACCCAGCCCCAAAGCCCACGGCACGTCCACCCTTGCGTTGGTGACGCGCTGGTGGCTGTCCGGAATCCCGAAAATCGTGAAAGGCGCGGGTGCTGCGTGGGTATGCCACTCGGCGGCAATGGCGGCGATCCGCATCTGCTGACCGGAGGATTCGGCATAGCCGCGATGGTCGCCAAGAACCGCCATCGAGAGTGCTGCTGCCAAACCGAAACTTGCGGCCACGGTCAGCGAACGGCGTGCGATCCGCATGTTGCGGGCGCGCAACATGTACCAGGCCGAAATCGAGAGGACAAGGCTTGCGGCAGTCAGATAGCACGCCGCGATCATGTGCACGAACCTGGACTGGGCGGCGACATTCAGCAGCACCGCCGGCACGTCGTAGATCCAGGCTTGCATGCTGCCGGCGTCGAGGTCCACGCCGGCCGGGTTGTCCAGCAAGCCGAATCCGATCGCGACCTTCAACACTGCGAATCCGAACAACGGCGTCCACAACCATGTAACGATCAGGTGCCGCACCCGGTGCGGATTCCACCAGTTGCGGAAACGGTTCCACAGCAGCAGGCCGAAGGCAAGTACGAAAGGCATGAAGAACAGCACCAGCAACGGGCCGGGCATTCCATGGATGTGTTTGGTGAACCGGCCGGGATCCGCGACATACAAAAGCGTGAGCAGGATCGAGCCCACGGCCCACATCAGCAGGACCACGCCAAACAACTTGCCCCAGAAGCGCGCGGTCTGCCGCCAGATTTCCCTTCCGGTCATCACGTAAACACTTTCGATGATCGCGATGATCGGCGGCAATCCCGCCGCGAGCGGCAGCAAGGTCACGCAGTACACCGCGACGAGCTGGGGCCACAGTGCCGAAACATGGAACCCGAGGGGACTGGTCACGACGCTTGCTCCCGTGCGATCGGCGATAGCGGCACTGTCTTGCTCAACGCACCACCAGCACCGGAATGCCGGCGTGGTTCAGGACTTGTTGCGTCTGGCTGCCCAGCACCAGCTTCGCGATGCCGTGCCGACCATGCGAAGCCATCACGATCAGATCGCAATGCGCCCTCTGCGCCGCCGCGACAATCGCCTCGCAGGGTCGTTCGGCCCGCTTCGCGATGGTGTCGTACTGGACACCCGCGAGTTCGGCTTCGCGCTGCAATGGCGTGAACAGCTTGTCCGCGTGGGCTTGCGCAAGCACCTGCAACTCCGCGGGCGGCGGTTCAAGCAATTCCTCGACGATGCCCGCGTGGTTGAACTCCGTCATCGCATGGAAACCCGTCACGCGGGCATCGAGCTTCTTTGCCAGAGCGATGCCCTGCTCGATCGCGCGATGCGAACCCGGATCGTCATCGATTGGAATGAGGATGTGCGTGAACATGTTTGCTTCCCTGGGCCGCGTGCCTTCCCTGGTGCGCGGCCCGTACCCTTACATGGATCGCGGCTCAAGCCGTGATCGTCGTCTCGTCCACCACGTTGCGAACGCCCGGTGCGCGCCATGCGACCAGGCGCGTCGCGTTGCGCTCGCTCGGGGAATCCAGTTGCCCGCAAAGTGTCACGGTGCCGCCATTCACCACCACCGAGACGTTCCTGGCACGGCGATGGGATCGTCTGCGCAACGCCGCCTCGATCTGGCGCGTGACATCGCGCGGTTCCATGGCCGGTCTTATCTCGATCAGGTTGGTGAGGCCCTTGATGCCCGTCAGGTTGCGCATGGCGGACTCGGCGGCACGGCTCTGGTACTCCCATTCCACGTTGCCGGAGAGCACGACCCAGCCATGCTTGACTGACGCCTTCACTTTGCGCGGCGGTATCGACGTGTTCCATGCCAATACATTGTGTGCAGCCTTGGCAATGTCCTCGTCCGACCGTCTGTCGATATCTGGCAGCACGACTTCCAAGTCCGCGATCACGCCCTTCACCCCGTCGACACGCCATGCGGCCATTTGCGCACCGCGCTTTTGCGCATAGCTGTTCACAAGGCCCGCCAAGGTCACGATGCCTGCGCACGCCTCCACTTCAATCCGGCTCGCATCAATGGACGGATCCCAATTCAATTCCGCCACCACGTCTCGCTGAAGTTCCCGATCGGATTTCATGTCGTTTTCTCCTCGATGCCAGTCACTATCCCTCTTCGCGACGGCTCCGATTTGATTCGGATCAATTCAATCGGGAACGGGTTGCTGAAACGGTGTCGGACCTTTCGAGTTGGACGCCGGCTCCCTGTTGCTTTGCGCTCGCAGCTTGACCACGAAATCCCAAGCCATCAGCAGTGCGCCCAGTGCGAACACGATGTCGCCAGGCATGCGCATCCACTGCCAGAAATTGGTGGTTTCATAGAACTGCAGGCTGCGCGCGTGGGCATACCCGTGGGTGTAAACCGCTTCGAGTTGTGGCCAGCCGATCGGGAAGAAGTTCATCACGATCCACATCACCAGTCCGGTGTTGTAGAGCCAGAAGGCCCACACGCCCGCGCGATCGCTCCACGCCCGTTCGCCGTTCAAGTAGCGAAGCACCATGTAGATCAAGCCGAGTGCGAGCAGGCCGAATGCTCCGAACATCGCTGTGTGCGCATGGTTGAGCGTCAGGAAGGTGCCGTGCTCGTAGTAGTTCGCGAGCGGTGCATTGAGCGTGCCGCCGCCGAACACGCCGGCGCCCACGAAGTTCCAGAAGGCCGAGCCCAGGATGTAGAGGTATGCCAGCCGATACGGGAAGGCCACCCGTTCGGCGATGTGGCGCCGCTGATCGATCGCTTCCATCACCAGCAGGAACAGCGGCAACACCTCGAGGAACGAGAACATGCTGCCCACGCCGATCCACAGGCTGCCGCTTTCGCCGGCCCAATACATGTGGTGGCCGGTACCGAGGATGCCGCTGACCAGGATCAGGATCCACTCGAACAGCACGGCGCGCTCCACCAGTTGGCGCGACACCAGGCCCAACGCCATCAGGAAGTAGCCGGTCACCGCGGCGGTGAACAGTTCGAAGGCCCACTCTACCCACAGGTGGACCACCCACCAGCGCCAGAAATCCGTGATCGTAAAGGACGGATTGGGGGCGCCCAGCGGGATCATCCCGAACGCATAGATCACCGCCACGCCCAGCGTGCTGTACCAAAGCAGGTGCTCGATCCGGAACAGACTCAGGAATGAGCGGCCTTCCTTGACCAATGAGGTGAGCGTAGGCAGAAACGCACGCAGGAGTACCAGGCTCCACACCAGCAAGCCGACAAAAAACAGGATCTGCCACAGGCGACCCAGTTCCAGGTACGACAAGCCCTGGTTGCCCAACCAGAACCAGTGATCCTTGACGATACCCATTACGCCAAGGTAATCGCCGATCAGCGCGCCGGCGACGATGACCACCAGCACCCAAAAGATCAGGTTCACGAGAAAGCGCTGTCCTTTTGGCTCGCGCTTGCCAATCAATGGTGCGAGGAACAGACCTGCACCGATCCAGCTCATCCCGATCCAGACAATCGGCGCCTGTAAATGCACGGCGCGCACGAATGCAAATGGCAGGAAGCTGTCGATGATGAATCCATAGAAACCGGTACGCTCCGTGTAGTAATGCGCGAGCACCGTGCCGGCGGCAATCTGCAGCAGCAGCACCAGCGCCACCACCAACAGATACTTCCACAGTGCGCGCTGGCTGGGCGTTGGCGTAAAGAATTTCTCCAGCGTGGGCTCGAAAGTCTCGTTCGCGACCTTGGGTTCGATCCACATCCGGAAGATCAGCAACACTGCGCCGATTCCGAAGAACACCAGCGTCAACGAGGCCCAAGTCCACTGGAAGGTAGCTGGCGTCGGTTGGTTCCCGACCAGAGGCTCTGGTGGCCAATTGGCGGTCCATGACACGTCTTGACCGGGACGCCGCGCGATCGTGGTCAGCGACGAGTACAGCAGGAAATTCGCCGTCTCGGTCGCGCTCTTGTCGTTGAGGCTGTAGGCACGGGTATAGCCGTGTTCGAAATTGTCACTCAACAGCAATCGAGCGATCTGCACACGCAACGTGCCGATAGCCTTCGCGACCGCATCCGGCAGTTGTACTGTCGTCTGGCTGAGGTCGATGCTCTTGAGTTCCTTTTGCATCGCCTCGGTAAGCCCTGGCTGCAAAGCTGGCTCGACCTGCGCGAACCGTTTGCCGTAACGGGCCAAGGCCAGATTGTCGCGAACCTCGTTGCCGAGCTGGACCAGGTATTCAGCAGTGAAATCCTCACCGAAGTACGAACCCATGCCATACAAGCTGCCGTAGTCCATCAAATCGGCCTGCTGAAAGCCCGATTTGCCTGCCACGATGTCGGCGCGGGTCATCACTGTCGAACCACTGACATCGACCATTTGCTCCGGCAGCGGCGGCGCTTGCCGGTACGTGGCCACCGTGGCAGCAATCATCGCGGCCCAACAACAGATCGTCGTCACCAGCAACACCCAGATCAAAGTGCGGCTGACACGATCTTGGGGAACCGCGTCGTTCGCGGCCATTTTCAAGGCATTCATCGGCGCGACTCCTGGTGGAATTCAGGCGCGAAGTTAAAGCGCAAACCGCAGTGAGATGTGATACGGATCAAGGATGTTGCTGTTTGCGGATCCCGGTACGGGCAGATTGCAGACTGCCCTGCTCTCGCCACCTCACCTTTACGACACACGGGAAACGCCACGTTCCGCATCCTGCCGTTCATGCAGGCGCTGGCAATGGATGCAACGCTTGGCCGTGGGATAAGCCAGCAGGCGTTCGTACGCGATTGTCTCGCCGCAATCCACGCAGACACCGTACGTGTCCGCCGACAAGCGTTCGCGTGCAGCCCTGATGTCACGCGCGTCCTGGACGTCCTGATTGATCACTGCGTCGTCTGCTGCAAGCGTGGATTCAACCAGCGCCGCGTCGATCCAGTCGGCCGGGGCCCCTTGATCACGTTCATTGCGTGTGCGCTCCCTGACAGCCCGGATCTCCTCGATTTCGCGCGCGAAGCGCACGTCCATCAACTCGGACAGGTGTCTGATCTGTTGCTGTGTCAATGTGGCCATGTTGCCTCCCGTATGTCGCGGATTGGGTCAAGTGTCTGGCGTGACCTCGCAGAACACCTGTCGACTCGCCGCGATGAACGTGATCGAAGCGCGTTCCGCAATCTTTCCGGTAGAGGGCTTGGTGTACATGCTCACTGCACGAATAGCGCGAAGGCCAACCCAGCCATGCTGGAGCCGATCAATGCCATCGCGTGCATCAGCACCATCACCCATGGCACACCGATGGTGGCCCCAGACTTCGCATGGATGCATCCGCGCTCCAATGGATCCGGTGCACCTATTCCGACGACGGACGGCAAGATGTTCGTCACGATCGCGCGGGTTGGCTGTCGGGCGAAACCGCCACGAACGTACCCACTACCATCCATCGCTCCGGCTTCGCGTCTTTCGAGGTAAGCAGCATTCATGTCGCCTCCCGGTTCAGCGCTCAAGCGGTCTGGCCGTTTCCTTCAAGTTCTGCTCGCAGATGCTCCGCGAATCCCTCGGGCTTGAGCACCAGCACGTCGCAATCGAGACGTTGCAGGAGGTCTTCGGCCACGCTGCCGATCGAAAGACGCTGCAGGAAATTGCGCTGGATCGAGCCCATCACCACCACGTCGATCTGGTTCGTCGTGGCAAATTCGGCAATCGCCCAACCAGGAATGCCGTCGAGCAAATGCAGGCGCTCCACCGGAACGCCGAACTTCTTGCCGAGTTGCTGGAGGGCGTCGAGATGCAGGGCTCGAAACTGCTCGATCTGACCCAAGTCCGGCAGCCAGCCGAATTGCGGGTCGGCAAACGGCGGCATGTATTCAAAAGCGTGCACCACATCCAGCGTCGCATCACATTGCATGGCAAGCCGGTTGGCGGCATTGAGAACCCGCGCCGTAAGTTCGTGCGGGCGCCCCTGCTCATCCAGCGGATCCACTGCCGCAAGGACATGCCTCGGGAGGCCATGCGTACCACTGTGCACCAGCATCAGTGGCGCCGAACATTGGCGAAGCAGGTCCAGATCCGCTGGCGTGAACAACACGCGCTTCAGCCCGTTTTCCCGGCGCACGTCCTTGATCACGATCGTCGGCTGCTCGGCCAGCACCGCCAGCAGTGTGCGAGCCATGATCGGGTGATCCCAGAACAAATGGGTCTCCACCGCCAGCCCATCGCGCCGCAACTGTTCCGCCAGCGATTCCAGTTTCTCGCGCCGACCACGCAAATAGGCATCCAAATCGAAGCCGCGCGCCGCCGCGCGCGCCAGTGCCCGGTCGAATTCAAACAACGCCAGCAATAACCGGTCGCCGCTCTTGCGTGCCAAGGCAGCGGCGCGAACCAGTCCCGGCGTCAGCGCCAGACTCTTGTCCACGATCACCATGCAGGCGGAGTTTCGTTCCGGCATCGTCGTTCACCTCAGTCTTCCCGCGCGTTTCGGCGGAACGACAGCATCAGCCCTCCCGGAAAGTTCATGGTGACGTGGATCAAGCTTCGCGCAGGTTCCGGCAGGGTCGAACCCGGTCCATCCGACCCCTGCCATATGGTTCGCGGCTGTGTCTTTCGTGAAAGCGGTATCGGTATAAAATCCGAACCCTGCTCTCGTGCCGGGTCAGACGAATGTCGGCTGGTATGCACTTGCTGGTCGTCGATGACGACGCGGGTGTCCTCGACTTGCTCCGCCGTTATTTCAGCGGCCAGGGTTTCGAGGTCAGCGTCGCGGCGAATGGCGCCGAGATGCGCGACGCGCTCGCGCGATTGTCCGTTGATCTGGTAATGCTCGATTTGGGTCTTCCGGGCGAAGACGGCTTCGATCTGACACGTCAACTTCGCAAGAGCTGGGATGGCGCACTAATCATCATCACCGGCCGAGGCGAATCGGTGGATCGAGTGGTCGGACTGGAACTTGGAGCCGACGATTACGTCACCAAACCATTCGAGCTGCGCGAACTGCTGGCGCGAGTGCGTAGCGTGCTGAGGCGCGCCACTCCGAGTGCCGTCACCGCTGACGTGGCAAACGAGCCTGCATTCCAGTTCGGCAACTTCCTCCTCACCCCCCAGTCGCGCATGCTCCGCACGGCCGACGGAAAGGCCATTGCACTCACGACCGGGGAATACGAGCTGTTGCGCGTGCTCGCCGAACATCCCAACCGCGTACTGTCGCGCGACGACCTGATGGAACACATTCATGGCCGCAATGCCGGCCCGTTCGACCGCGCGATCGACGTGCAGATCGGACGATTGCGCCGCAAGGTCGAATCCGATCCGGCAAATCCCGAATTGATCAAGTCCGTACGGGGGGCCGGCTACGTCTTCTCGGCGCGAGTTTACAGGCGGAGCGGATGATGAACCCGCCAGTCCCCGCGGCCAACTTCACGATGCTGAGCATGTGGTTCGACATCGCACCGGACGCGATGATCGCGGTGGACCAGAAAGGCGCCATCGTTCTGGCGAATGCGCAGGCCGAACGCATGTTCGGCTACGAGCAGGGCGATCTGCAGGGCTCGGCACTGGAAGCATTGGTGCCGGAACCGCTGCGCCATGCGCACGTGACGCATCGTGGCCACTATATGGCCCGGCCGCGCGTCCGCCCGATGGGAATCGGCTACGAATTGATGGGTTTGAAGCACGACGGCCAGACGTTCCCGCTCGAAATCGGCCTCAGCTCGATCACGACCGAAAAAGGCGTCATCGCCATCGCGTCGGTGCGCGACATTTCCGAGACTCGGCGCGTACGTCAGGCGCTGGAACGTGCCCAGCGGGATAGCTACATCACGTTGATAAGCCGACTGGCGCTGGAGTCTCCCGATTACGAGCTTGCGATCCGGCGAATGCTGGAGTTGACGTCGGCGGCATTGGAACTGCCCGCCGCAGCTATCTTTGCAACTGACTGGCGCCGCGGGAGGTTCCAGTTACGTGCCTCCACCGGGCTTTCCGACCAGAGCGCACGCACCATCACTACCCTCCTAGGGAATGATGATTCCCTGCGGAATGCCTTTGATGCGCGGAAGCACGAGGTGATCACTTCGGACATGCTGGAGGACGTCTCTTCCAAGACCATCCGCGCAGATCTTTCCCGGGCGGGATTTCACGATGCCGCACTGGTCCCGCTTTTCGTGCGGCAGGAAACGCTGGGATTCCTGATGGCGTTGGCTGCCACTCCGCGAAGTTTTGACGAAGGCAAATTGAATTTCCTGCAGTCGATTGCAGGCTTGCTGACATCGGCGATGCAGCGCAGCCGCACCGAAGAACAGCTGGCGCATGCGCAAAGGCTGGACGCTATCGGCCAGCTGACCGGTGGCGTCGCGCACGATTTCAATAATCTGCTGACCGTCATTTCAGGAAACCTGCAGATGCTGGAGGGTGAACTGTCCAGCCGGCCCGACATGCAGGAGGCCATCGACAGCGCCTTGCGCGCAGTCGACAGGGGGTCCGATCTCACCCGCAGGCTACTCACCTTTGCGCGGCGGCAACCGCTGCAGCCGCGTGCGGTCGTGCCGCAACCCCTGATGGAGGAATTGGGGTCCATGCTCCGGCGTACATTGGGCGAGTCAATCGTGGTGCAGATCGACTGCTCAGCGAAGATTCCCGACGTGCATGCCGATCCCAATGAACTCGATACAGCACTGGTCAACCTCGCCTTAAACGCCCGCGATGCAATGCCACGCGGTGGACGCCTAGGCATTGCTGCGCGCGAAATCAATTTAGAGAACACAGACAATCAATGGAAGCTGCCCGCCGGCCGCTACGTATCGATTATGGTCAGCGACACCGGCACGGGCATGCCGCCAGAGGTGCAGAGCCGCGCTTTCGAACCATTTTTCACCACCAAGAAATCCGGCAAGGGCAGCGGATTGGGCCTCAGCATGGTCTACGGGTTTGCAACCCAGTCTGGCGGGGCCATTGCGATCGACAGCCGGCTTGGCTATGGAACCCGCATAGAACTCATCCTGCCTGCCGCAGAAAAAGCCATCGCAATCCCCACTGCGGCCGGCCCTGAAAACGCCACCGATGCCGGCCGAAAGACTGGGCACGAAACGATACTGGTTGTCGAAGACGAAACCGATGTCCGCGCTGTTGCAATCCGGTTTTTGAGTGCCGTCGGCTATAACGTGTTGGCCGCTGTAAGCGCGCGCGAAGCGCTGGACCTGCTGATCGCGAAACCGGACGTGGACTTGCTGTTTTCGGACGTGGTGCTGGGCAGCGGCGTGGATGGCATCGAGTTGGCACGCGAAGCGCGCCGCATCCGGCCGGAACTTCCAATACTGCTTGTTTCGGGGTATCAGGGTCCAGGCGACAGACGCCACGAAGATCCGGGCGAAACTTTCGAGGTGCTGCGCAAACCGTATCGGCGCGAACAGCTCACCGGCGCGATACGGCGGCTGCTCGACAATGCCTGATGCTGGTCACTGAAGCGTACCGGAAACGCCTACGCAAGCGCCCAGCCTGGGGATATCCAGCAACTGCACTTCGCGCCGCAGCACCGAGATGTATCCCATCTGCTCGAGGTGCGACAGCGCGCGGCTCACGGTCTCATGCTTCAGCGCAAGGAAGCTCGCGATGTCGGCACGCCCCATGCGCAAGATGAAGTGTCTTGCGCTGAACCCCAGACGCGCAAGACGCTGCGCGATGTCGAGCAGGAACGCCGCCACGCGTTGCTCGGCAGGCAGCGTGCCGATGGTCAGCATCCAGGATCGGTCGCGCCGTATCTCCTCGGCCAGTGCGGAAGACAATCGCACCTGCAGTTCGGGAACGTGCAGGCACGCCGTTAGCACCGGCGGGTAAGGCAACTCCCAGATCTGCGAGTCTTCCAGCGCGACCGCGTCGCAGGTGTGGACCGCAAGGCCGATAGACTCGACACCAAGCAGGTCGCCGCGCATACGGAAGCCGGTCACCTGTTCGCGGCCATCCTCCGACAACTCGCAGGTCTTCAGGAAACCCGCATGGACCAGATACAACGCGTGGAACGGTTGTCCGTTCCGGTACAGGTACTGGCCCGCCCTCACCTTTCTTCGCGTCACGACCATATGCCGCTGCAGTTCCTCGATGTCCAAGTCGAGCGGCTGTTCGATCGCATTCGGCTGCGGGTTCGACGTTTCGATCGTGGACGGTACAAAAGGGGTATCCATGGTGGCGCTCCGGTAGTGACTGCGTTCGCCGCCAAGATGCGATGCCATCGTCACTGCAGGATGTCGGCAGCGCAACGCTGTGTAACGGTGCGTAACAGGAGCACCTTCACCGCACCCGGAGTTGACAAAGATCAGATTTCGGTGCCGAACGATGCCCATAGTGGGTGCTGCCTACACGAAGTTGTTCCCATGATCGATTTGCGTCGCCCGTCTCCTTTCATCGACCTTGCAGCCGTCGAGGCTTGGGATGCCTGGTTCCGATGGCGTGAGCAAGCCGACTTGCACGACCTTTCCATCGAAGACACTTGGCGGCGCGTGTCGGCCACACTGGCCTTGGTCGAACCGGACGGCGAAACCGCGACGTGGCAGACGCGCTTCATGGATGCATTGGCGTCGTGGCGATTATTGCCCGACGAACGCCTGCTCGCGAGTGCTGGCACCGGCCGGACCAAGCAGCGGGACGGAGTGCTGCATGCCTCCCTCAATGCAGCAGGTTTCGTGTCTTCGAGCCAAGGCGCAGACAAGTCGATGGACCTCGACGCCCTCCATGATTGCGCTGCGCTGGCGGTTCGCGCACTGGACAACGCCGCGCTACAGGCGAGCATCGCCGCGCCGCGCCTGCGTATCGGCATGATCGGTGTCGCCGACGCACTGGCACTGCTGGGCCTGCGTTACGACAGCGACCCCGGTCGCACGCAGGCAGCGGCCATGGCAAGAGCGCTCGCCGAGGGGTGCCTGCATGGCAGCATCATGCTCGCCGCCGTGCGCGGATCCTGCGGGCGTGAAGCACATGCCTCCATGGCGCGTGCCGAGCTGCGCGGGTTGCCGGAAGAACTCCTGCACGATGCCGCCCGCCACGGCTTGCGGCACGCGCAACTGACTGCAATCACATCGCAACCTCGACTCGCGCTACTGGCCAACGACGTGGCGGATGCCGTCGACCCACTACGAGAAGAGAACCATGCGCACGTGATCGCCGCTTCGCACGGGCAACGCACCACCGTGCGTTCGTCCGGATATGCGCTGAATATCCTGCGTGCAGGTGGAATCGACCCCAATGGCATGCCCGGCACCCTGCCGGGTTTGATCTGGAAGGCACAGATTGCAATGCGAGCTGTCCTGCAACCCTGGATGGACGAACCCATCGACTATCCGTTACTGGCGACGAACGATCTGGGCGACACGCAACGACTCGAAGCGCAAAAGCTCGCGGCGATCCACGGGCTGGGCGAGCCGGCCTGGCGTGCCGCCGTCGAGCAGCAGCCATTGTGATCGCACGTCACGCGCTCAACGGAGCGCGCCGGCATCCGGTGACGACCATGACCACTCGCGTATTTCCGGCAGGTCGACGCCGTGTTCGCGAATGTAGTGATCGTGCTCGATCAGCTTGTCGAGCAGTTGTTGTTTGAGATATGCGGTCTGCGTAGCGAGTCCGGGCACGCGCCGGAGCACATCCATCACGAGGTGCCATCGATCCAGGTCGTTCAGCACGGTCATGTCGAAGGGCGTGGTGATCGTGCCCTCCTCTTTGTAACCGTGCACGTGGAAATTGTCGTGATTGCGGCGTCGGTACGTCAGGCGATGGATCAGCGATGGATAGCCGTGGTAGGCGAAGATCACCGGCTTGCCGGTGGTGAACAACTGGTCGAAGTCCTCATCGTTCAATCCATGCGGGTGCACGCTCTCTGGCTCCAGCTTCATCAGATCCACCACGTTAACCACGCGCACCCTCAGGTCCGGCAATTGACGGCGCAGGATCGACACCGCCGCGAGCGTTTCCAGCGTGGGTACGTCGCCCGCGCAGGCCAGCACCACGTCCGGTTCGCCGCCCTCGTCGTTGCTCGCCCACGGCCAGATGCCGATACCCAGGCTGCAATGGCTGACCGCTGCCTCCATGTCCAGCCATTGTGGGGCCGGATGCTTGCCCGCGATCACCACGTTGACGTAATGCCGGCTGCGCAGGCAGTGGTCCATCACTGACAGCAGGCAGTTTGCATCCGGCGGCAGGTACACGCGAACGATTCCCGCCTTCTTGTTGACTACGTGGTCGATGAAGCCGGGATCCTGATGGGTGAACCCGTTGTGATCCTGTCGCCATACGTGCGAGGCCAGCAGGTAATTGAGCGAGGCAATCCTGCGACGCCACGGAATGCACGCGGTCATCTTCAACCATTTCGCATGCTGGTTGAACATCGAATCCACGATGTGGATGAATGCCTCGTAGCAATTGAAGAGGCCATGGCGACCGGTCAGCAGATAACCTTCCAGCCAGCCTTCGCATTGGTGTTCGCTCAGCATTTCGAGGACACGGCCCTCGCGAGCGAGAAACTCGTCGGTCCGAATGATCGGCGGCTCCCATTGCCGGTTGGTGACTTCGAACGTCGCCTCCAACCCATTCGAAACCGTTTCGTCCGGGCCAAAGATGCGGAAGTTGCTCTGGTCCCCATTGGCACGGATCACTTCGCGGAGAAATCGGCCAAGCACATGCGTGTCGCCGATGCCGGGGGCACCCGGCGCGGGCACGTCCACCGCGTGCGCACGGAAATCCGGCATGCACAGGTCGCGCAACAACAGGCCACCGTTGGCGTGCGGGTTGGCGCTCATGCGGCGACCGCCACGCGGCGCGAACCCGTGCAGTTCCTCGCGCAATCGCCCGCGCTCGTCGAACAGCTCCTCCGGGCGGTAACTGCGCATCCACGCCTCCAGCTCGGTGAGATGCTGCGGGGGCGTGTTCTCGGAGATCGGCAACGGCACCTGGTGCGCGTGGAAGGTGCCCTCGACTGGCTTGCCGTCCACGACCTTCGGCCCCGTCCAGCCTTTGGGCGATTCGAGCACGATCATCGGCCAGACCGGACGGGCCGAAACACCCTGCTCGCGCGCATTGCGGTGAATGCCTGCAATTTCGGTGATCACCGCATCGAGCGCCGCGGCCATGAGCCTGTGCATCGCCTCCGGATCGCTGCCGCGCACGAAGTGCGGATTCCAGCCGCAGCCGCGCAGGAACTGCTCCAGCTCTTCTGCAGGAATGCGTGCCAGTACGGTCGGATTGGCAATCTTGTAGCCGTTGAGGTGCAGGATCGGCAGCACCGTCCCATCAGTGACCGGATTCAGGAACTTGTTGGAATGCCAGGACGTCGCGAGCGGACCGGTCTCGGCCTCGCCATCGCCAATCACGCAGGCGGCGATCAGGTCCGGATTGTCGAGCACGGCGCCAAACGCATGGCTCAATGAATAACCGAGCTCGCCGCCTTCATGGATGGAACCCGGGCATTCGGGCGAGGCATGGCTGGCGATGCCGCCCGGAAACGAGAACTGTTTGAACAGCTTTTGCAGGCCGGCCTCGTTTTCACCGATGTTCGGGTACACCTCACTGTAGGTACCTTCCAGGTAAGCATTGGCCACCACCGCCGGTCCGCCATGGCCCGGACCGGAGATGTAGATCATGTCCAGGTCGCGCTGTTTGATGACCCGATTGAGATGGGCATAGATGAAGTTCTGCCCGGGCGTGGTGCCCCAGTGGCCCACCAATGTGTGCTTGACGTGTTCCAGCCTCAGCGGTTCGCGCAACAGCGGATTGGCCCGCAGATAAATCTGGCCTACCGAAAGATAGTTCGCTGCGCGCCACCAAGCGTTCACGTTGCGCAGAGTGTGCGGAGAAACTGTCTCGTTATCAACATCCGTCTTCATCGTTCGATCCTCATCGGCGAACATGCATGGACTTGCGATCACGCACCGTCCGCCGTGTATTTCTGCTTAACCGAGTTTCAGGACAGTGCGCCCCGTCACCCGACCTGCCTTTAGGTCGGCGAACACCGTGTTGATATCCTCGAGCGCCGCCGTCTGCGTGTGAGCTCGCACCTTGCCCGCTGTAGCGAATGCGATCGCCTCCGCCAGATCCTGGCGTGTGCCGACGATCGATCCCCGCACGGTGATCCGCTTCAATACGACATCGAAGATCGGCGTATCGAACGTTCCCGGCGGCAATCCGACCAGACTGACGGTGCCCTTGCGCCGCACCATCTGGACAGCCTGCCCGAAGGCCGAACGGGACACCGCCGTGACCAGCACGCCGTGTGCGCCACCGCCTGTCGCGTCGATTACATGCTGCGCGGCGTTGTCCAGGCGCGCATTTACCACGACTTCGGCGCCGTCCGTTCGCGCAAGCGCCAGCTTGTCCTCGGCCACGTCGAGCGCCACCACCCGCATCCCCATTGCATTCGCATACTGCACCGCGAGATGACCGAGGCCGCCGATGCCGGATATCGCGATCCATTGGCCCGGACGCGTCTCGGTTTCCTTGATGCCCTTGTAAGTGGTCACACCCGCGCACAGGATCGGCGCCATGGCCACGGGATCGGAATATTCCGGCAACCGCGTCACGTAGGCCGCGTTGCCCAGCGCGTACTCAGCGAAACATCCGTTCACGCTGTACCCGCTGTTGTGCTGGGCTCCGCAAAGGGTCTCCCACCCGGTGATGCAGTGTTCGCAGTGGCCGCAGGCGTCGTGCAGCCAGGCGATGCCGACGACATCACCTTCTTTCAGATGGTGGACACCTTGGCCAAGCGCCACCACCCGGCCGATGCCCTCGTGGCCCGGAATGAATGGCAATGTGGGTTTGACCGGCCAGTCGCCCTCGGCGGCATGCAGGTCCGTGTGGCACACGCCTGATGCTGCGATGCGCACCAGCACCTCACCCGGGCCAGGCTTTGGAACCGGCCATTCCTCGATCGACAACGGCCGTCCGAAACCACATACGATCGCGGCACGCATGGTCTGCGGAATGGTCATGGCGAATGTCCTGCTAACGTTCGACGGGGTACAGCCTCATGTCAGCACGCCTCCGCCTGTTCCTTGTGATCCCGATCAAGATTGCCGCACCTGGAACTCGCAGGATGCCTCTATCCAGACGAGGACCGCCGCCTTGCCAGCCGATGCGAACGTTGAAAGCCGTCCATCATCCTTCGATGCCCTGCTGAAAACCGCGACGACACTCGGAGCCATTCCCACGGCGGTGGTGCATCCCTGCGATGCGCTGTCGTTGCAGGCAGCACTGGAAGCGGCAAGTTGTGAACTGATCCAGCCGATCCTTGTCGGGCCGCGGATGAAAATCCTGCGCGCTGCGGAATCGGCTGGAGTGGACCTCGACGGTTACCGCATCGAGGATGTGCCGCACAGCCACGCCGCGGCTGCACGCGCTGTCGGACTCGCACGCGCCGGCGAAGCGATCGCCCTGATGAAGGGTGCGCTGCATACCGACGAGTTGATGGCCGAAGTGGTGGATCACGAACACGGCTTGCGCACGGAACGCCGTGTCAGCCACGTGTTCGCGCTGGACGTGCCGCGTTACCCGAAGCTGCTGTTGCTGACTGACGGTGCGCTCAACATCACACCCGACCTGCTGGACAAGCGCGACATCATTCAGAACGCGATCGATCTCGCGCATGCCATCGGCATCGCACTTCCGCAGGTGGCGATCCTGTCAGCGGTGGAAACGGTCAACCCGCGCATCGTTTCAACGATCGACGCTGCAGCCTTGTGCAAGATGCTGGATCGCGGCCAGATCACTGGCGGGATGCTCGAGGGGCCATTGGCCTTCGACAATGCGGTATCAGTCGCCGCGGCCGCGATCAAGGGCATTGAATCGCCGGTCGCCGGCCATGCCGACATCTTGGTGGTGCCGGACCTGATGACCGGCAACATGCTGGCCAAACAGATGGTGTACCTGGCTGGTGCCGCGACCGCCGGAGTGGTGCTGGGCGCACGGGTGCCGATCGCATTGACCAGCCGTGCAGACGACGTGCGCGCGCGGGTGGTTTCCTGCGCGCTGGCGCGGCTGCTCGCGCGTCCGGCCGTGACCGCGCTGCCATGAACAGCGGCATCCTTGCACTCAACATCGGTTCGTCCAGCATCAAGCTGGCGCTGTTCGATTCGGCCACGCTCGAACCGATCCTGCGCGGCAACGTCACGGACATCGGGCGCGACGTGCGTGCCACCTTCACGTCGCACGGGCAACCCACGGATTCGGAACGGCCCGCCATCGCTGATGTCGGCGAGGCGGTTCGTTGGCTGCTTGCCGAGCTTCGCGAACGTTATCCCGAGGTGCGCGTTGCCGCAGTGGGCCATCGCGTGGTGCACGGCGGCACGCGTTTCGCGGAGCCGGTACGCATCGACGCGCAGGTGCTGGCCGATCTCGAATCGCTGGCGGTGCTGGCACCCTCGCACCAGCCGGCCGAGATCGCGCTGATCAGGAACGTGCAGAACCTGTTGCCGGACGTTCCGCAGATCGCCTGTTTCGATACCGCGTTCCATCGCACGCAGCCAAAGCTGGCGCAATGGTTCGCGCTACCGCGCGCGTTGAGCGAATCAGGCATCGTACGCATGGGATTCCATGGTCTGTCGTACGAATACATCGCCAGTGTCCTGCCGCAAATTGCCGGCACACACCCGTATGGGAAAACCGTGGTTGCGCATCTCGGCCACGGCGCCAGCGTGTGCGCGATGCGCAATCTGCGCAGCGTTTCCACGTCCATGGGCTTCACCCCGCTGGATGGCCTGATGATGGGCACGCGCTGTGGCGCGATCGACCCCGGGGTGTTGCTGTATCTGCAACAGCAACGCGGAATGAGCGCGCAGGACGTATCGGACTTGTTGGGCAATCGTTCCGGGTTGCTGGGCGTATCGGGGATCAGCGACGACGTGCGCGTACTGGAAACCAGCGACGATCCCCGCGCGCGCGAAGCCCTGGAAATGTTTGCCGAGCGTGCAGCCTGTGCCATCACCGCGCAATTGCCGACGCTGGACGGCCTGGATGCGCTGGTTTTCACCGGCGGTATCGGCGAACACGCCGACGGCATCCGGAAGCGCATTGGCGAACGCCTCCGCTGGCTGGGTATTGTGCTGGACGATGCACGCAATGCGATCCACACTCCATGCATCAGCACCGACGCTGCGTGGACCCAAGTGTTCGTGATCCCGACCGACGAGGAAAGGATGATCGCGCGGGCTACCGCAAAGTTGCTTGAATCGCTAGGGAGTCGTTGATTGCGTTCTGGCTCGTGCCAAAAATGGGCCTCTGCATCCCCTGCCCCGGGACAACCAGCGACCAAGTTGATCCTCATCACAACGGGACTGGCCCAGCGAACCATGCTTGGCTCGCAAACTCCATGAGAGGTGCATGCCATGCACACATCAAGAAACACGGCCTTGGATCAGACGACCAGCGCCACTGATGCCAATTCAGGCAACAAGATCACGACCTTGCCAGCCCCCGCGGACGTTCCGGAATCGGTGGTGAGCCTGCTGGATGGCAGCGAGGTGATAATTCGCGCATTGCGCAAGGAAGACGCAGGATTTGAACGCGAATTCATCCGCAACTTGAGCCCGGAATCGCGCTGGATGCGTTTCCTCGGCCAAATCGGCGAGCCCAGCGATTCCCTCATCCGCAAGTTGACGGAGCTCGATTACCAGCATGACATGGCGTTCATTGCGCTGTCGCGCGAAGGTGGAATTCTCCACGAGGTCGGCGTCAGCCGCTACAGCCTTGCACCCGATGGCCAATCGTGCGAGTGCGCGGTCACCGTTGCCGACGTATGGCAAGGCCAAGGCTTGGGCACCATCTTGATGCGCGACCTCATCGACATCGCGCGCAAACGGGGCGTCCGTTCCATGTTTTCCATTGACGCCAACGAAAACGAGCGAATGCGGGACCTGGCTCGTGACTTGGGTTTCAAACGCGAGCAGGATCCGGACGATCCGACACGCGTGATCCATCGGCTCACGCTCTGAGGCGCAGGTCGCATAGCCTACGTCGACACGGAACCCTCCGACGAAGTTCCGAAAGCCTTTGCCGCCGCATTCTCCACGAGGATGAGACCACACTTTGCGCATAGGCGTGAGGTAAGCACATGGCGCAATAAAGTGGTGACAACCGCTGCGCCGCACAGAAACGTGCGGCGCAGCGCGGGCTAGATCAGCCCGCGTGCAGCCATCGAAGTTGGCTCGCCGGAGCCTACTACCAGATGATCGAGCACCCGCACGCCGACAAGCTGCAGCGCGTCGCGAAGCTGGCGCGTGATGTTGCGGTCCGCAGCCGAAGGTTCAGCGACACCGCTCGGGTGGTTGTGCGCGAGGATCACCGCCGCCGCATTGTGCTCCAGCGCCGCGCGTACGACTTCGCGCGGGTGCACGCTCGCACCATCCAATGTACCCCGGAACATTTCCTCGAACGCCAAAACGCGGTGGCGGTTGTCGAGGAACAGACAAGCGAATACCTCATACGGAAGGTGCGCCAGTCGTGCCTTCAGATAAGCCGCGCTGTCGCGCGGGCTCGTCAACGCCTCACGGCCCGCCAGTTCTTCGCCCATCACGCGTCGCGCAAGTTCCAGCGCCGCATGCACACGCGCCTTCCGTCCCGGTGACAACCCGCCATCGTGGCGAATCATGTAACCGGCCAAACCTCCCGCCGCACAAACATCCGCGCGGATCCGTTCGGGATCGCAGCCGAACAGCACCGCCAGTAGTTCGGTGTTGGAAAGTGCACTTGCACCACGCGACAACAAACGGTCGCGCGGCAGGTCTGATGTGGCGATGTCCCGCACGCAATGGTTGCTGCGAAAGATGGTCGATTGCATGGCTGCTCCTATCGTGTCTGGCCGGAAGCGAAGCGACCAGGCGGGTCGCGTCAGCTTTCGGACGGGCACCGTCCCTGCCGGAGCCGCCGCAGTGTCAGGGGAGCGGCCGTAGGGCGCAGTGAGCGACTGGCGCGGCCCGCAGCACAGCGAGGACACGGGTCGCGAACGGCCCTTGACACGGGAAGCGGCGGCGCAGGCAACAGGGGGAGCCGCCGGCAACGCCGGCGGGGGAAAAGCCGCGCAGCGGCGTTCCCGCATGGACGCGCACACGCGCGCCGTCGGATTCGCAGCGGTGCGCAGCACAGCGAGAATTCACTATCGGCGCAGGAGCGAAATGGAAGCCCAAAGGGCGCACCAGATCGCCCTGTCCATACCTTCAATGCAACTCGGCTCAAACGCTGTGGTGTCAGCACGCGGCATTTCCGCGTCACTGGTAATTGCAGTCGGTTTGAGACAAGTCCGCACTTGCCGTCTCGCGTACACCGGCGGGGACGTGCAACACGAGGAACGAGCCGCCTTCGCCGAAACCAGCTTTCGCGTTCGTCCTGCGAAATTGCAACCCACCTTCATGCGCAGAGAGGCGCGGCGACATTTCTAGTCCCAGGCAAGGATGGAAGCCCACAGGGCCGAGACGATGGCCTGCCAGCGGCTCGGTTCACGACAGCCGTCCGCTGCGGCGGTGCCCATAATGGATTGTCCCTGAACCTCCCATGTAAACCCATAACAGAATAATGAAAAAATGCCGTTGACACGGTCATTTACGACAGATAGTCTTCGCGAATTCCGAATATTTGTTGAAGTATTTTTCACAACTATTTATGAATAAATTTCACACTTTTATGAACGGAATGCACTTTCAGCGCTCCGCCCTCCCATTCCTCGCAACGCTGGTCCTCGGAATTCCAGCGGCAGGCGCCGCCCCCGTCCGAACGAACATCGACACCGCGCTCGCCGAGGCCAACGCCATGGCCAAGCTCGGTATCCCGACCCAAGTCATCGACGCGTGGCTGCTGCAACAGATCAAGGGCACCGGCAACCTTCCGACAGAGGTCTCAAGCGTCACCGTGCAAACGCCGCCGCCCCCCTGGGACGTTTACGCCGCCGCTGCCTGGAAGCAGCAAGAAAACGATGTAACAGGGAGTGACCAATTGCAGAGGGAAAACGATTACACGAGGACTAGACTCGGCCCGAGTTCGGCCGATCAGGACCCTCCTCATGCCACACCCGGGCAAACCCTTGGAATCAACCAGGCACGGTCTCAAACGTCGAACGCTCTACCTGCCCGGGCAGCCGCGCACTGAGCCAACCATGTTTGAAGCCGAGTTGGCGGATCAGATCGCCAACCAGGCGATCCGACAACTATGCATCTATGAAAGCAAGCGGGGATTCTGTCTGAAGGCATTGCCCGTATGGAAGGACGAATTCATGACCCTGATCGGAACCGCAACCAAGGAGCCTCGCCAGTACAAGTCGCTCGACCGCTTGCTCAAGACCATCAAGCAGCATGGACCCTTGCCGCCGACGCTCCTGCTCGGCGAGCAACAGTGATCTAGACACACACCCTCACTTTGGAGATCGACCGATGATGGCGTCAACCCGCCTGGCTGCTTGTTGCTCCGTTTTTGCCCGCAACACCGGATATCTGCGACTGACTGTCTGCCTCATCGCCATGGCGTTGAGCGCAATGTCACCGCACCTTGCACTCGCGCAGGCAGCGGGCGGAATGGATCTGTGTACCAAGGCCAACAGCGCGCTCACGTGGATCAAGGAAGGCGTGTTCTTCATCCTGGTGGTGGCCGTGCTCGGCTCAGGCGTCATGGCGGCGTTCGGAAGGATGTCGTGGGCCACGGTGGGGCAAGTGCTGGTCGGCGCCATCGTGGCCGGCCTTGCGACCGAAGTCATTACCGCCCTGTACGGCGCCGGCGGCTGCTGATCCGTGGCCAAGCATCTCCGCAGCGATCCCTTGTTCGGCGGTCTCGCCCGGCCGCCGGTCCTGCTGGGCTTGCCAGTTCAGGCACTCCTTTTCATCACCGCCGGGAGCGCCGTCGCCTACCTCGTCGCCAACATGCTGCAGACCAACGTGATGTGGAAGGTCGGCGCACTCGGATCAGGGATCGTGCTGTACGGCATCGCGCGCCTCATTTGTGCAAAGGACCCCCGCGCATTCAGATATCTCGGACTGCAACTCAATACCAAGGCGATGCACCGCACGCGCGGTTACTGGTGCGCGGGTTCCTATTCGCCGCTGCAGCACCGCAAGCGCAGATAAGGACATTCCATGCTCGCATCCAAGCAAAGCCTCGCCAATGCGGCGCGGCCACTGGCCGACTTTGTTCCCTATTCCACGCATGTTTCCAATTTCAACGTGCGGACGGTCGGCGGCGACACGCTCACGGTCATCAAACTTGCGGGTGTCGCGCATGAATGTGCGGACGATGAAGACATCCAGAGTTGGCATGACGCCCTCACCAACCTCATCCGCAACATTGCAACAGAGAAAGTTGCGCTGTGGATGCACACGCTCCGCGAAGAGCGCTCCGAGTATCCCGCCGGCTCTTTCGAAAACAACTTTGCCGGCCGTCTGAACGAGCACTACCGTGAGAGCCTCTCGGGTGTCCAGCTCATGGCCAACGTCCACTACGTGACGTTGTTGGTGCGTGGCAAATCCCCGGCCATGAAGCTGCTCGACTTCGGAGCCAAAAAGACCGCGGCCAGCGTGCTCGAGTCGATCTCGGACGCCTCGGCCCGCCTCGACGAATTGGCCGATACGGTTCTCGCGGGCTTGAGCCGGTACGCGCCGCGCCGTCTTTCGACCTACGCCGCCAACAGAGTGGTGTGCTCCGAGACGCTTGAGTTCCTCTCTCGCCTCATCAACGGCGAATGGCAAAGCATTGCCGTGCCGAAAGGGCGCGCCGGGTTCGGCATGGTCAGCTCACGCGTTTCATTCGGCGTGGATCAACTGGAAATCCGCTCACCCACGCACGTCAGGGTCGGCGCGATCCTCGCGGCCAGCGCTTACCAGGTCGAGCGCACCGAGCCCGGCCATCTGAATGTGATGCTCACGCTGCCCTTCCCTTTCGTGCTCACGCAATCGTTTGCGATCTATGGCCGCAACAAAGCCATGGCCGCGCTGCAACGGCAACAGCGCCTGCTGATACACGCCGAAGATGCGTCGGAAACGCAGATTGCCGATATCAGCCAGGCCCTGGACGACCTCGCCAGCAATCGCGTCGTATTCGGCGAGCACCACCTGAGCCTGCAAATCCTGGCCGCCAACCAGCGCGAATTGATCGACCGCCTCTCGGATGCCCGTGCGGCCCTGTCCGAGTGCGGTTTCACCGTGGCCCGTGAGGACGAGTGCATCGAGGCTGCGTTCTTCGCCCAATTGCCGGGCAATTTCCAGATGCGTCCACGGCCGGCGACGATTTCTTCCAGCAACATCGTCGGGTTCACCGGCTTCCACAACTATCCCATGGGCCGCTACGACGGCAACCAGTGGGGACCGGCCGTCACACTCCTGAAGACGACGTCCGGCACGCCGTTCTACTTCAATTTCCACCTGCCGCCGAGTTCAGGGCGCAGCGTCGATGACGATGTGGACCAACGTGCCCCGGGCCACACCCTGCTGCTCGGCCCGACCGGTGCCGGCAAAACCGTCATCCAGACTTTCATGCTGGCGCAGTGCGAGAAGTACCGCCCGACGGTCTTCACGTTCGACAAGGACCAAGGCCAGGAAATCTTCGTGCGCGCCATGGGCGGACAGTATGCAACGCTCAAGAATGGCGTACCGACCGGCTTCAATCCCTGCGCGTTGCCCGATACGCCAGGCAATCGCACGTTCCTGATGCAGCTCGTCAAGCGCTGCATCGCGGGAGAAGACGCGCAGTTCCAGTTCTCGCCTTCCCGCGAACGTGAAGTGCACGATGCGATCGCTGGCCTCTACATCATGCCTTATCAGTCGCGGCGATTCTCCGCCCTCAAGGAGTTCTTCGACCCGACCGATCCGAACGGCAACGCCGCGCGTTTTCGCAAGTGGTGCGCGGGCGGCTCGCTCGGATGGCTGCTCGATAACCCTGTCGACACCATCAACTTCGCCACAGGCCGCCACTTCGGCTACGACGTGACGGATTTCCTCGACAACGACGAAACCCGCACCGTAACGGTGATGTACCTGTTCCACCGCATGGAGCAGTTGATCGACGGACGCCGTTTCATCCTCAACATGGATGAATTCTGGAAGATGCTGCTCGACCCGGTCTTCGAGAGCAAAGCGCTCGATGCGGTCAAGACCTGGCGCAAGCGCAATGCGCTGGCGATCTTCGGAACGCAAAGCCCCTCCGACGTGCTGCGCTCGCGGATCAGCCGTCAGCTGATCGAACAGTGCGTCACGCAACTCTATCTCCCCAACCCGAAGGCTGCCCGCGAGGACTACATCGATGGCTTCAAGCTGACGGAGCGCGAATACGAAATCATCGGAAGAGACATGGTGGAGCAAAACTTGCGCGGATTCCTGTTCAAGCAGGGCCAGAACTCCACGGTCTGCGAATTGAACCTTCGCGGCTTCGAGCAGGAGCTGGCCGTGCTGTCCGGTACTGCGGCGTCGGTGGAGCTCGCCAACCGTGCCATCGCAGCAAGCGGGGACGACCCGGATCGCTGGCTTCCAGTCTTCGAGCAAATGAGGAGAACGCAATGAAGCGCAAAGCATCGGCACTGGCATTGGGCGTGGCCTTGGGCAGCGCAGCACTCTGCATGGCGCCGCAAACGGCGTACGCCCAAGCCGTCGTGATCGATCCTGCCAACCTGCAGCAGGCAATCGTCCGATACATGGCAATGATCCAGCAGTTGGAACAACTGAAAGCCCAGCTCGAACAGGCCAAGCAGGAATACGCATCAATCACCGGCAGCCGCGGCCTCGGCGCGATCGACGCCGAAAACTACACGGCCAACATTCCGACCAACTGGCACGAAACCCTCGCCGCGATGCAAAACGGCGGCCAGGTCGGCGCACTCGCCAACCAGATCAGGAACGAAGCCTCCGAACTCAACCAGCCGCAGTTCGCCAACGTCGATCCGACGGTCGTGCAGGCGTTGACCACGCATCTCAACGATGCCGCGACCGCGCAGGCACTCAACGCCCAGACCTACGACGACTCCGGCACACGCTTCCAGCGGCTGACTGACCTCATGAATCAGATCAACGGCACCACCGACATGAAGTCGATCGGAGAACTGCAGGCACGCATCGAGATCGAAAACGGCATGCTCCTGAACGAACTGATCAAGCTGCAATCGATGAATTCCCTCATCGACAACAACCGCCGTGTCCAACAGCAAAAAGAAACCCAGGACGACTACCAGCTCACCGCCGCGAAATACTGACCGGAGAATCCCACGATGAAACGTCCCTTGATCATCCTTGCCACCGCCGCCGTCCTGGCTCTCGGTGCCTGTTCGCACTCTGCCGATCGCGTGCCCGATTACCACACGCTGGTAGGAAAACAGAATCAGGAAAACATGAACGCGGCAGTTGCAAAGTGCAACGAGTCTTCGACGACCGCCGATCGTGCGACCAATCCGTGGTGCGGAATTGTGCAAAAAGCGAATCGATGCATGGATCCATCCTATTTCGGTGAGACACCGGCGACAGCATGTCCTAAGAAGTGACGGATAACGACCTTCAATGACCGCCAGCAATACCCGCATTGCGCATTGGCTGCTCGACTCGATCGTCACCACGACGACGAATTACGTCAATGCCGCATCCTCGACGATGGTCGCCATCATCGGCGGTGCAGCCACAGCGTTGCTCACCATCTATGTCCTGTTGTGGGCCGTAGGGATTGCCAGCGGCCGCATCAGCGAACCCTTCACCGACGGCGCGAAACGCATCATCCGCATTGTCGTCATCGTCGCGTTCGCATTGTCGGCTGGTTTCTATCAGGGCCAGGTCGCGCGGTTCTTCCTTCACGCGCCAAGCGCCGTTGCGGCGGGTCTCGTCGCACCCGGCTCAGGTTCTGGAAGCTCACCGACGACGATCGCGGATGTCCTCGACAACGCGGAAAATCAGGGAATCCAGATCGGCGACAAGGCGTGGGCGCAGGGTCAGAAAGATGGCGGCGTTACTGGACTTGGAGGAATCGGTTACCTCTTTCTGGCCTTTGTGATCTGGCTCTCGGTGACGGGCATCGTCGCACTCGCGTGCGGCATCATTTTCATGGCCTTCATCTCCACGGCGTTGCTGCTGGCGATCGGTCCGCTCTTCATTCTGCTGGCGATCTTTCCACAGACCCAGCGTTTCTTCGAGGCGTGGCTTGGTCAGGTCGTCAACTTCGCGATCCTGTTCCTGCTGGTCGCGTGCGCGATCAGCTTGTGCTTCCACTTCCTGAGTGACTATCTGACCCAGATCAACACCGATCAATGGAATGAGATGGTGATTGACACTTTGAAAGTCTTCGGTGCGACGCTCGCAACGCTTGCCGTGCTGTTTCAAACCCGAGCGATCGCCTCCGCCTTGGGCGGTGGCTTGGCATTGCAGACGCAGGGCATGTTCGGGCGGCTCAGCGGAGCCGGGTTCCTGGCCATGGGCGTCAGTCGCGCGATTGGCACAGGCCACTCCCACAAAGGCTGGTCCCGTGATCGCGCCGAACGACGGTTGCCGATGACGCCCAGCGAACGACTCTCCCGGCATCTCATGGGTCAGAGCGCCACAGGCCTTGTGCGCCGCACGTGGCAAGCCCGTAGCCGTACCACGATCTGAAGGACACCCAATGACCCGTCGACTCACGCCGATTTTGCGCGGAACCCTGCTGCTCGCCGCCCTGCTCGCTCTGGCTGCCTGCGCTTCCACTCCTGACAGGGCGCCCGACTGTCACGGCGCCTATACGCCGATCAACACCCCTGATCGCTACCCCATGCCGGAGAAGAAAGCGCAATGAATGATTGCCCGGAGACAGTCGCCTTTCTCGATGCAGCGAAGGCATGGGAAACCGATCAGCTCGTGCGCGCGCACAGGTCCGAACGCCGCGCGTGGATCTTCGCCGGTGTCGGTCTCGTTATCGCGCTTACCGCCGTGGTCGCGGTCGCGCTGCTGACCCCGCTCAAGACCGTCGAGCCATTCGTGGTGCGGGTGGACAAGAACACGGGCGCGACCGACATCGTGACCCGCCTGACCGATCAGCGCGAGTCCTACAACGAGGCGATCGACAAATACTTTCTGGCGCGTTACGTGACGTATCGGGGTTCCTACTCGAAGGCGATGGCGTACCCCGACTATGAAGCCGTCACGACCATGTCCTCACCTCAAGTGGCGAATGCCTACTTCGAGCAGATAAAGCCGAACAATCCGCATTCGCCGACTGCCGTCTACGGCAAGGACGGCCAGGTCGATGTTTCGGTGAACGCCATCGCCTTCCTCGGCCAAGGCGTGGCCCAGGTACGGTTTACGCGGACCGAGCACATGCCGAATGCGCAAGACAAGATCACGCGCTGGATCGCGACGATCACGTACCGCTACCTCAATCCCCCGACTGATGAAAAGGCCCGGCTGGTCGATCCGATCGGGTTCCAGGTCAGCGATTACCGGCTCGACCCCGAGACTGTGCCGACAGGAGCCTGAGCATGCGCGCGTTCTTCTTAACCCTGCTGATGCTCCTGTTGCTGATGCCGACCTTCGTCTCGGCCGAAACCATCCCGAAGGGCGGTCCCTATGATGCGCGCATCAAGACGGTCATATACAACCCGTCCGACGTGGTCAAGATCGTCGGCCATTACGGCTACTCGACCGACATCGAATTTGCGGCAGACGAGCACGTACAGAGCATTGCGCTCGGCGATTCCCTGGCCTGGGAAGTCGCCCCGGCCGGCTCACATTTGTTCGTGAAACCACGCGAGGACAACGCGGTCACGAACGCGACTGTCGTTACGAACAAGCGCGTGTACCAGTTATCGCTGGACGCGCGGCATGTCACCGGGCTCACCGGCGCGCGTAGTAAGGGCATGTTTTTCGAGGTGCGTTTCCGCTATCCGGAAGATGCGGCCGCCCTGGCGCAAGCCCAGCGGGCCCAAGCGGATCAGGCACGGCTCGTTGCCAAGCTCGACGCCGCACCGAAACCGGTCAACTGGGATTACTACGCCTGTGGCGAACGCAGCTTGTGGCCATCGGAGGTCTTCGACGATGGCCGGTTCACCTATCTGCGTTTCCCGAATGCGCAGGAGATCCCTGCGATTTTCATCATCAACGCCGATGGCACCGAAAGCCTGGTCAATGGCGAGATGCGCCATGACGAGTACGTCGTTCAAACGACTGCACGCAAGCTCGTCCTGCGCCGTGGCAAGTCGGTTGCCTGTATGCAGAACCGCCATTACAACCCACGCGGCTCGGCCACACCTACCGACACGGTAAGCCCGGACGTACAGCGGACCCTTCGCGCGCAAGCCTCTCGCGGGAACATCAATGCGACTCCTCCAGTGGTGGTCCCGACAGCGCAAGCAACCGGCGTGGGAGCGATTTCCGCACCGGTAGAACCTGGTGCAGCGCCTCCGTCCCGCACCAGTACGCAACCCGCACCCCGAATGCAACGCGCCGATCCCGACCAAGGAAGTTCCCCATGAGCGTCGACCCCTCCAACGAAGTCGCCGAAAGGGGCATCCCGCAAGTCGGCAGACCCCGTAAAGGCAACCGGTGGTTCCTCCTGGCGTTCGTCGCACTTGGGATCGTGCTGGTGATGGCACTCGCGGCACGCGCGATGCTGGGCGCACTTGCAAGCCGTACCCACACTTCACATGGAGCTACGCTCACCCCGGCTCCGCCCGATCTGACGCGCACCGCCTTCGAAGGGCAAAGCACTCCCCCTCCTCCGCCCCCGTCGAGTGCGAGCGCCGGGACATCCACCTTGTCCGGACAAACATCAGCCCCGATGACGCCCGCCCAAAAAGCAGCGGCGGACCTCGCGGAACGCCGCAAACGGGCACCGTTGCTGGCGATCGGTGGCACAAGCCTCACCACTCAAAGCGCCGCGGAGCAACCGGCCGCGGCATTGCCGGACTTGGAAATTGGGAGTCGCGAGCAACAAGGTCAGCCGCCTCAGAGTACGTTGTCCAATGCGCTGAGCGCCACGCGCACCGCGCAGGTCAGTGCATCGTTATTGCCCGACCCGAACATGACCCTGACGCAGGGCATGTTTCTGGACTGCATCCTCCAGACTGCCTTGTCCTCAGAGGTACCGGGCATGACGAGTTGCGTGCTCGCGCGCAACATCTACTCGACCAACGGCAAGGTGCTCCTGCTGGAACGTGGCTCGCGCCTCGTCGGCCAATATCAGGCTGCGCAACTGCGCCAAGGCCAAAGCCGCATATTCGTGCTGTGGACGCGTGCCGAAACGCCGAATGGCGTCATCATCAATCTGGATTCACCCAGCACCGATGCTCTGGGTCGCTCGGGTCTCGCCGGCACCGTCGACAATCACTTCTGGGCCCGCTTCGGCTCCGCATTGCTGGTTTCGGTCGTCGATGACCTGGCCTCCAATGCAGTCCAAGACAGCGGCGGCTCTAACAACAACAGCCTTACCTTCACCAATACCACGAACTCCGCCAATGATGCAGCGGCGATCATCGTCGAGAACAGCGTCAACATCCCGCCGACGTTGACCAAGGCGCAGGGCGCACACGTCAACATCTTCGTCGCACGCGATCTGTATTTCGGGAACGTCTATGGACTTACCGCAGCCCGCTGACACCGCCCGGGCATGCTCGGCTGTCGAGACGTTCCTGCAGCCGCTGCGCGGGTTGCTCTCGAAGAATGTCACCGAAGTCGTCATCAATCGGCCGGCCGAAGTCTGGACGGAAGGACGCGACGGCTGGCGGATTCACGCCATGCCGTCGCTGACGTACGACCACCTGCGCACCTTCGCCACCTTGATCGCCAATTCCACACAACAGACGATCCACGAGGGGGCGCCCCTGGTCGCAGCCACGTTGCCCACGGGGGAACGCGTTCAAGCCATCGTGCCGCCCGCGGTTCCTGCGGGCACCGTCAGCCTCACCATCCGCAAGCCCTCCAAGTTGCGCTTTGATCTGCATGACTACGAAAAATCCGGCGCCTTCGACAAGGTTCTCGTCGATGCAGATCCCACGCGGGTAATGGAAGACCAGTTGTCCGGGTTGCTCGCGGCACACCGCATACGCGAGTTCATGGAACTCGCCGTGCGCTCGAAACAAAACATCGTGATCTCCGGCGCAACGGGCTCCGGCAAGACAACCGCAATGAAAGCGCTCGTGGATCTGGTTCCGTCCGAAGAGCGTTTGATCACCATCGAGGACACACCCGAACTCGACATCATCAAGCAGCCCAACCATGTTCGGCTGTTCTACTCCAAGGATGGCCAAGGCGTCTCCAGGGCAACGCCCAAGATGCTGCTGGAAGCCTGTTTGCGCATGAAGCCCGACCGTATCCTGCTTGCCGAGCTGCGTTCGGATGAAGCCTTCTATTTCCTGCGCAACATCAATTCCGGGCATCCCGGCTCGATTACCTCGGTGCATGCGACGTCGCCGCGCCTGGCCATCGAGCAGCTCATGTTGCTGGTCAAGGAATCGGCGGGCGGAGCCAATCTATCGCGAGAGGACATCAAGCACCTGCTGTTCATGCTTGTCGACGTCGTCATCCAGTTCTCGGTGGTCGACAAGGCGCGCCGCGTCACCGGTATCTACTATGACCCGCAACGCAAGCGTACCCTTCCGGGTTAGAGCACTCCTGGTCATTCTGCTGGCGCTGTGCGCAGTGCCGGCGTGGCTGTGGCTGGCCGGTCACGCCTTTTTGTGGCTTGCCTTCCGTGGCCACGAGCAACCGGGGGCAACTTTGTTGACTTGGCCGGCCTATCTCAGGAGCTATGGCGCGGTTGAGAACGTCAGGCACTGGCTGATCGCAAGCGGCGTAACCGCTACCGCGGTGATCGTGGCGCCCCTCGCGCTGTTCTTCCAAAAGCCCAAACCGCCTCAGCACGGCCGGGCCCGCTTCGCCCGGCTCGGAGAGATTCGCCGCGCGGGGCTGCTCACGCAGAAAGGCGACGGGATCATCGTGGGCCGCCGCGGCAAGCACTTCCTGACCGCAGGCATCGATAAATATCCTCATGTGATGCTCGCAGCACCTACGGGTTCAGGCAAAGGCGTGGGCGTCGTGATCCCGAACCTGCTCAACTGGAACCACTCCGTCATCGTGCTGGACATCAAAAAGGAGAACTGGGAGATCACGGCCGGTTTTCGTGCCGCTCACGGCCATGACGTGTTTTTGTTCGGTCCCGCCTCGCCGCTACGCCAGACGCACCGCTGGAATCCTCTCGCCTATATCCGCGAAGACGCCTCGCTGCGGGTCGACGACATCCAGAAGATTGCCCATATTCTCTTTCCGGATATCGCCGGCACCGATCCGATCTGGACGGCCTCGTGCCGCTCATTGTTTCTGGGGCTGGTTCTTTACCTTCTGGAGACCCCGGACAAGCCGGTCACGCTCGGCCAGGTTGCACGCGAATCCTTCGCCGGCGACGACCAACGGTTCACCGGAATCATCGAAGCGCGCCAGGCGCAGGGAACTCCCTACAGTGATTCCTGCGCGCACGCGTTGCTGGACTACGTGTGCACCTCGGACAACACGCGCACGTCGATCCGCAAGACATTCACCTCGCGCTTCGAGTTGTTCCTGAATCCCATCCTCGACGCCGCGACCGCGGCGAACGATTTTGACCTGGAAGCACTGCGGCGGCGGCGCACGAGCATCTATATCGGCATCACCCCGGACAATCTTTCCCGTCTCTCACCTTTGCTGAATCTGTTCTTCCAGCAAGTCGTGGACCTCAACACGCGTGAATTGCCCGAGCACAACCCGGCGCTCAAGTACCAATGCCTGCTGCTGCTTGATGAGTTCCGTTCGCTGGGCAAAATGCCCCTGATCATTGAGGCGATCGCATTCCTTCGCGGATACGGTGTGCGGTTGCTACCGATCTTTCAGTCCCCCAGCCAAATTCGTGAACTGTATGGGGAAGAAGCTGCGTGTACCTTCTTCCAGAACCATCAGGTTCGGATCAGCTATACGCCGCCCGACATGACCGTGGCCACGGAGATCAGCCGCGAGCTTGGCACCTATACGTACCAGGCAAGGTCGACGTCCCGGCCGTCAACGTTCTCCACAGGCACCCGCTCGATGAGTGAATCGGACCATGCGCGTGCTCTTTTGCTTCCGCAGGAGGTCAAGGAGATCGGCGAAGAGCAAGCCTTGGTCCTTGCGAAAGGCTGTCAGCCCATCCAGGCCGACAAGATTCGCTGGTATCGCGATCCAGCATTCATGCACCGGCGGCGATCGCCACCTTTTGTCGCGCCCGTGCCCTTGGTTTCGAATGCCGATACCAGGGGTTCATCGTCCAGCGGAGCGGTGGAGGCGGCCGATCTTGATACTGTGTACGATCGTCCACTGTCGGATTTTTGCCTCGACTTGTCCGACGTGACCCTTCCCTCCGGGGAAGTTTCCCAAGCCGAGGCCGAAGCAGCGGCGGATCAGCTCTTCTCCGCCATGTCGCGTTAACCAACTCTCAAAGGAGTTCACTATGAGCAACGAAGCACCCGCACTGCCCGAGGGTGGCCGCACCGTCAACAAGCGGCCGTTGAACGAGATCCGCCGTGTGGGCGGCGAGCAAGGCAGTCCCGACCGCACCATGCCCGAGCACCTGAAACCGCACTATCACCAGGACGGCAATGCGTTCCGATCGGCATACCGCCCGGATCGCATCGAATTCGTCGATCGCGGCAGCCGCATGCATGCTTATTATCCCATCAGCACCTTCACCACGCGGGCCTTGATCGACATTGCCCAGGCGCGAGGCTGGAAAGAGATCGAGGTGACGGGTTCGAAGCAATTCCAGCAGTCCATCTACGTCGAGGCGACTTCAAAAAGCCTGGGGGTACGTGGCTACGAGCCGACGCAAAAGGACGCCGAAATCCTGCAGCGCCGCGCCGAGCGTCGGGAGTCGGAGAAGAACCCAATGGTGCAGGCCTTCCTGCATGCAGAATCCAAGAAAGATCGGGATGACGCGGTCAAGAAATATCCGGAGCTCAAGGCGGCATTCGTCGCCGACGCCGCGGCCAAAGCCGTGGCGGAGGCGAAGATAGACTCCAAGAAAGCGGCCGAAGTTTTCGTTTCACGCTTCCGGGACTCGATCGCGATCGCCCTGCATACAGGCCGCACATTACCGGCCGCAGAAGTCAAAGCGGAACGTCCACGTCCCTCGAAAGTCGAGGACAGGGTTCAGGACCGCTCCCGCTAGCCGGTTCGCACTCACTCGCCACAGCAAGCAAAGCTGGCGCCTCCGGGCGCCAGTTTTGTTTGAAATGCTTTTTCCATGAGACAGCGCCCGAAACGCGTTGTCACTCCCACCGTTCTCGACTCTCGTCACTCTTCTTGGGTCAAAGTTGAAAGTCAAACACCACAACAAGGGATCCTGGAGATTGGCCACAACCGCCTTCTGAGCGATCGGCAAAATGCCACGGTTCCGACCCCGTGCGTCGCAAGTATTTGCCGAGCTCGACGGAATCGCGAGTGATTGTCACAGCAGCGCTTCGACAGTCTCCCACTGCCTTCTTCGCACCATCACGAACTTGCAGCGACCGCCGCTCAACGCATCCCATAAGCCACCGATGTCGCGGTCCTCTTGCGCGTCGGTCCAGCCTTGGCTGCCCTTGTACTCTACGGCCAGGACCGAACCGTCATTGAGCTTGCACAGAAAATCAGGATAGAACCGGCCATCCGCTTTCTGCAGGAAGAACGAACAGCCTTCCTTGCGCACGAGGTTACGCACCCAGAACTGCATCCGACCGGCTTGGCCCCACGCGTCTAGCTTGCAGGCACACTCGAACTCTTCCTTGCTGTCGAAGTCTCCGATGCGGCCGTAATAGTGCTTACGGAAGTCAAACACGCCAAAGCGACCGTCGTAATCGCGGCTGGGCGCGTAGCCTTGCGGGTTGAACGTAAAGATGTAGTCGTCACCGACCGCAACGCGGCTGGCCGCGTCAACGCCGAACAGTGCCGACTGATATGCCTCACTCACGGCGGCTTGCCGCAATTCGCGCACTCGTGACTCCAGCAACGTGCGGATCAGGAATTTCTGCCGATTGCCGCGCGCCAGGTCGAAACCTTCGGCATCTAGCAATGCGCGTAGCCAGCGCGCGACGAAAGCGCGTTTGCTGGCGTGGGGGATTGCCGTCTCGGGCAAGTTGCGCGTCAGCCATGTCGCCAGCCGCGTTTCGTCCCAGTGCTCGGGCCGGTAACTCAACCCAAGGTCGCGCTGCAGCTCGGCGATAAAGCGTGTGGTGACCCTGCCGGATTCGGAATCGACGTCGATTTCACCGCCTTCGCCAATGCGGTTGCCGTCCAGCGCCTCGATCTGCGGCTTGGTGGGATCGGCGTCGTAAGGCGACAGCTCCCACGGATAATCCAGCGCTTCGGGATCGTCGAAAAGCTGCAGCTCGCCCTGCACGCGCAGCGCCATCTGCGGCACCGACAGTATTTCGCCGCGTTCGGCTGGCGTCTGGAACATCTCGACCGACGCACGACACCTCTCGGCCGCAGCCTCGATGGCCTTTTTGGCTTCCGGCTGAGTGACACTCGCCTGCACGGTCGCAGTTTCGTCGTCCGTAAGCGGCACCGTGATCGTGAGCGTGCTGGCCTTCCTGTCCCACTCCAGCTTGTCGCGCACGGGCTTGGGCAAATCGCGCAAATCGGGCGCTTCCGGCAACTCCACGCTCACCGGCGTTACCACCACCTTGCCGGGCCGCGCCGACAAATCCAGCCGGGCCTGTTCGTCCTTGCGCGCCGCCACGAAGTCGCCGACCTCGCGCCGCTCGAAACCCGCGCCATCGACCAGCCGGTCGCGCAGCGCGCTTGCGGTCTGACCGAAGTCACGCGATACCACGAACGCGTACGACTGATTCAACAGCGCCGACGTACGCGCCTGCGCCTGCGGCTGGCGCAGGATGCGACCCAGCAACTGCTCGACCGCCGTCGATGAACGCAGTTCGGCCATGCTCACCAGCACATACGCGCTCGGGCAATCCCAGCCTTCCGCCAGCGCCTGCTGGGTGATTACGTACTTCACCGGACAACGCTCGTCGGCGACGCCCGCTGCGTATTCCTTTTCAATCGCTTCCAGGCCACGCGTTTCGCCGGTGGCGATGACGATTTCGTCTTCGGGAATGTTGTGGTTTTCGACGAGCGCTCGCTTCACTGCATCCACGTCGCGCGTTTCAATGTCCTTGCGTCGCGGCTCGGCTTGGATCAGCACGATCGGCCGCAGGTATGCCGCACCGTGCCGGCGTTCGGTTTCCGCGGCGGCCTGCAACTGGCCACGGCAGTCGATCGCGTCGGCCAAGCACTCCTGCCAGTCGCCTTCGGTTTCGAGGCGGATCGGCAATTTGATCATGTTCTCGGTTTTCAGTTCCGCCGCCGACACGCTGTGCAGCACATTGCTGGGCGTGCTCTCGGTATCCGGCGTGGCGGTCAACTCCATGATCCCGCTGGGCCGGAACTGCGCGAAGGTGGCGAACGACAGCGGTGTACGGCTGTTGTGGGCTTCGTCTACGATCAAGAACGGACGGCGCAGGCGCAACACGTTGGCGAGCGAGCACACCACCGCACCATTCTCATCGCGCTGCAGTTCCGCAGTCTGGACATGGTCCAGATGCTCGAAATGCGACATCAGCGCGCCGTTCGATTCGAACACCTTCAGGCCTTCGGTGTTCTCGCGCCGGAACGCTTGCACGGTGGAAACGATCACTGTGGTGGTCGATTCCAGCGTGGCGCGGGTGACGCTCTTGGCCTCGTCCAGCGACAGCACGGTAATCGGGCCGCTCTCGCGCAAAGCCGCGTGATATGGGTGCTCGCGATCGCGCAGCGCGCGCGAGGTCTGCTCGCGGATGGTGTTGGAGGGCACCAGCCACAGAATCACGCTGAATTCAGTGCGCAACAGCTCGGCGTTGACCAGCGCCACGCTTTTCGCCGCCAGCCAGGTTTTGCCTCCGCCGGTCGGCACGCGCAAGCAGAAATAAGGCATCGCCGTGTCGAAGCCGTCGATCGGGTGATAGGCGATGCCGCGGTTCCATAGCTCAAGCGTGGCGTTGTAGAACGCGCTGTCCGCATTGCCGATGGACTGCACCGTGCGGAAATATTTCTGCACGCTGTCCAATACGGATCGCTGGTATTCCTTGGGGAGGTAAGTCGCCATTCTCATCCCTCCAGCGCGTACGGGGTCTGCTTGAACACGATGTCCTCGCGCACAAGCCGCGCCGCGCCCAGCCGGCAGGCGGCAGCGTAGATCACGCGCGGACCGTCGAACGGAGGCAGCACGTCGAGGACGGCGGAGGTGAGCACGTTGCCGCCGGCTACGGACTTGTCCTTGAGGATGCCGTTGTACAGCAGGTACACCGCGCGGCTTTCATGCACGCCGATCATCGGCGAGCGGGCATTGCCTGCGAAGCCCGATCCTGTCTCCACGAACCACACGAATTCCGCGAGCTGCGGATAAGTTACGTCTTCTCGCACCTGGCCTTCAGCGGTGAACAACGGCTCGTCGGACAGCTTGCAGAACTGGAAACCGCCGCCCAACCCCTCGACCGTTTCACCCTTGCCGTTGGTGTAACCGTGCGCGACGCGGCGCACGCGCTCGGAGGTGACGTTGCGCGCGATCTTCGGATCCACCTCCACGAGGATGAAGCGGCGGCGACCACCGTCCTCGGCGTTCTGCTTCAGCACTGCGTGGCCGGTGGTGCCGGAGCCGGCGAAGCTGTCGAGCACCAACGAGTCGTTGTCGGTAGCAATTTGCAGGATGCGTTGAATCAGGCGCGACGGTTTTGGGGTGACAAATACGTCATCAGAAGTGTCGAAGGGGACTATGGAAACTAGCTCCTTCTTTGCTTCTTGCGTATGCCCAACCTCGCCGTAGAACCACATTGTTTGTGGCACGACACCTTGCTTCACATCGGACAGAAATCGCTTCAATTGTGGTATCGCGTCGCCCCGTTGCCCCCACCAAATTCGGTTGTCCTGATTCAACTGGTCGAACTTGGCCTGCGAAATCGTCCAATACCGACCACGTGGCGGCCCCTCGATGACGCGACCGGAGGGACACGTGATCGGATAGTTGCCGTCGCCGTAGAAATTACGCGCCGACAGGTCGCTCGTCTTCCATGGACCGCGAGGGTCATTGTCGCGGTTCCTATACGCGCGATCTTGATCCTCGCTCCGCTGCACAAGATTCGGAACCCATGTGTCCGCGTGGTAAGCATAGACAACGACGTAGTCGTGATCTTCAGAGAAGTGCCGAGCTGAATTCTTTGGCGAATAGACCTTTTGCCACAGGACTGTCGCAACAAAGTTGCCTGCGCCGAATATCTCATCCATCACCTTGCGCAATGACGCTACTTCGTTGTCGTCGATGGATACGAAGATGGCGCCATCCTCGCGCAGGAATTGCTTCAGCAGCACCAGGCGCGGATACATCATGCACAGCCAGCGGTCGTGGCGATCCAGCGTCTCGCCTTCCTTGCCCACCACTTCGCCCAACCATTTGCGGATCTCCGGGCTGTTGACGTTGTCGTTGTACGCCCACCCCTCGTTGCCGGTGTTGTAGGGCGGATCGATGTAGATGCACTTCACCTGCCCGGCGTAGCGCGGCAGCAGGGCCTTCAGCGCCAGGAGGTTGTCACCATGGACGATCAGATTTCCGCTGCCAGCATCGCCGCAGCCTAGTTCCGGCACGGGCTCCAGCAGGCGATATGGCACGTCACGATGATGTTTGACGACGGCCGGCTTGCCGATCCAGTCCAGTACGGGCATGTGTGGGATTCCCCTACAACGTCAGTGCGATTCGGTACTATCCCAGTAGTGTACTGCCCGGTATCACGCCGACTTCGACTCCGCCACCGCACTAGGCGGTGAAGCGACTTTGACCTCATCGCCTGGTGGGAACGTGGATGGTGGCCAGCCTCTCGTGCTGTAGTCAATAGACCCACCCCTGTAGCCAACTGCTGTGAACAAAATACGGTAGAACAGATCCAGGCAACAGTGATAACGATCGAGATGATTCTGGTATTTCTCCAGGTCATCCTCCAGCATGGCGCCGTGAGCCCCTTTATGGCGCAATTCCCCCCAAGCCTTGATGTGAGCGTCCGCGAGCACGCATTGCTCTCTAAGGCGCCGCATCGCTTCCTGCGGCTTCGGCGCGATGGAGTGGTCTAAGCTCCTGAAGAGCGAAGAGCGAACGCGCTCGTCAATGTCCAAACGTTCAATCGCAGGTTCCGCAGCACCCACCAGACGGCAAAACTCCGCATCCGCGTCGTGTTCCGAAAGGAACAAAGCCTGTAGTACTCCTTCGATGGCAACCGACAACACCAACGAACTGTTTTCAATGTCACTTTGATACGAGCGCAGGATTCGCCACCAAAACCTGTACAGCAAAAGAAGTTGATCCCCCATCGTCGGCGGCCGTTCGGCTCGGTGTAGGCAGCACGACAAGAACCGGTGCGCATCGCCGGGCTCGAAGTGACCCAACTCAACTGGCGGCACGAGACTTGACCTTTCCGGCATCGGTCGTCGATGAACACGTGTGAGGCGCTCGTTGCCGCTTACCGTGCTCGTGAGCAGGGGGCGGAGCGAACGTCCGACGAGCATTTCCAAGGCCTGCATGAAACGTGTAGCGTGGGGCTCCAGCTCTTGGCCATTTTTTACCGTGAACTGGACATCCATGCCGCCATCACTCTTCTTGATCACCCATGCGAACTCGTCATCACCGGACTCAAAACGATCTCGACTCAAGCTACGTTCGGTCCGAGTCACCACGTGCCACGGAAGCTTGAACTCGCCGGGAATAAACCACTGCTTGACCTTGAGCGCTGCCGGCTTCGAAAGCGTATCGACCTTGTCCATGTGGGACAGTGACACGCGAATCTCGGTGCCGACACCGAAACTCGGATCGACGGACTGGTGCTCCGCGCGCCAAGTGGCAAAATTCTGCGCTCTGCCGCTGATGTCGTAGTACGCGCTGGTCGGGATGAGCACCCCGGAAGTGAGCGCTCCGAACCCCAACCTGTTCATCCCCTCTCGTACGTCATATTTCTCGGTGACGAACATCCGCAACGTAAGACCACCATCTGCCCCCTGATCGACGAACCCTGCGCCCGAAAGGGTAAGCGGTGTCTCCGTGCCGCATTGGCGCAGCTCGCAGCGGGGCAGGCTCAATGTGAACTTGCCTTCGAAAACATCTTTCCGAATAGGATCCAATATCCCATCAGGGACTTGGAGCTTCGTTGCCATCTATCATCCCGATGTTCTGTGTATCGACCCAAGCGGTCACGCACGTGCGCAGTCACCTTCAGGCGCCAAAGGCGTGCGCTCGTATTTCGCCGCAAGTGTATCGGCAAAGTTCTCAGGTGCCGAGACGCCCGGCTCCGCGCCCGGCGCAAGGTAACGCTGCCATTGGGCTTGCACATGGCTGTAGTGTCACCTGTTGCCAGGAGCTCACCCTCGTCCCGTCCGCGACTCTGCGCTGGCACCAGGGAACTCAGGCACGCTATGGACGGCGGTTCGCGATAGATCGCGCGTACTACATCCATCCTAGTAGATTGTCTGGCACCTCCGACTAACACTAGGATGTGTCAATCGCTCCGGCGGCATCACAGGCGCCTGTGAAGTCATCCACCACCGCGTCAGCCACCCCGACTCCGCAAAGAAATATACCAACTTCGGATGGCTCTACATAACTCATTGGATCCGCTGACAACCAATTCAGACTCGTGATGACCAAGCTGTCGGAATCCCAGGCGAGAATCTTGGCGTGCAGCCGAGGAGCCTCCACAACCTCGACTACCACGCCATCGGACGCGGCTTCCGCAATGATGCGTTTGCGTGTTTTGTACTTAACTGCACCAGTATTTCGACCAAAAAAAACGCTGCCTTTGATCGCGTTTTCGGATGCTGCACTTGCGAGCGGCGCGATGATTGCACTCTCAGAGACCGGCCCAAGGCGGTGGCTAGTTACGAAAATTCGACTCTTCGCAGAATCTCGAGCTTCAAGAACGAATCGATTGTGATGAGCCCCAATCACCACGGAGGCAGTTGCATTCGACCCCTTTGACGCCGGCAACATAGCAATCTGGGCAGCCAAGCGCATCAACTCGTTGGTAACATCCGACCAGATGCCGCTGTGACTATGAGTGATATTGGCGAGCACTCCAACGACGTCGGCAACGATCTGAGGATCCCGAAGAACGACGGAGGCCTCATAACTTTTGAATGAAGACGTAAGCCAGTTGCATGACCCAATAACGGCGAGAAATCCTCCACCCTTTCGAGAGTCGGCTACCAGAATTTTTGCGTGAGATCCGGTCGAGAATGGATGGATCCTCAACGCATCCCCCATTTCTGCGACCTGCGGGTTCGCACGAAGCGTCTCGATTGCCCGTCTGCTTGTCGCGACCTCTTCAAGATCTTCGCTCTGCCCCCAGAGTATGTCGATTCGTACGCCTCGCCGAACTGCCTCGGTGAGTTCAGGCAACAAGCGTTCCACAACGTCCGCGCGGATGAAGGTCGAGTGGATGAATACGCGAGACACCGCACTAGACAAGGTGTCCTTGATTATTGCTTCATGGCGCTCGGCGTCCAATATCAGGTCGGTCTTGGCGAATCGAACTTGGCGCACCGGTGCGGCCCGGTCTGACCGGAGCGATGACTTCTCGTCTACGGGCTTCGAAACGGCGACGGGATCGATCGCCAGGCCCGCGGCTTCGATCACCTTCGCCCGGAGCCCGGTGACCTCTCTATTGGGCAGGCCGTCGACCACTTGCCCGTCTCGAACGGCGACAAGTGCAATTCGCTGAGAGGGAGGCCCTCCCACGGATTCAAGGGCAACGAAACGCTCGTCGTCCTCCAACAACACGCGATGCACCTGTTGGACGTCGTATCCCATCTTGTCAGGGTCGACGTTCAATCGAATAATCTTCTCAGATTTCTCCCGCTCCTTGACCACGTAGTCCTCGTGGAGAAGTAATTCGCGATTTGCGAAAACGGTGCCAGAGACGCAGTCCACCGCGAATGACACCGGCCGAACGAGTCTCCGTGGGGCGTGGGGAAGTTCAGCTCCATGTGCCACAGCTAACCCGAGCGCTGTGGCCGCAAATCTCATCGCTTCCTTTGAAGAAGAGAATTCAACCCATCCGGCGCGCATGAGCCTGACGACGGACTCGATGACGACTCTTCTTGGCAGACTTGATGATGCCTCGAGCGCGCCGATTGTCCACGGCTTGGAGCCTAGTGCCTGGAGGATTACATGCTCTACAACGCTCCACGGGCGACCCTTGTCCAGGTGGAGCTTGAGTCGATATTTGAACACCGGGACCGCGACTATAACGATACTCATGTGCTTCCCCCACGCAGCGTCGCGAACGGCACAACCTTGGCCTTCGACCCTTCAGCCGCTACGACGGCGAGGAGCTTCTTTAGGAACGCGACCTCATCTTCATCCTGGGGGGATTTTGCAATAGCAGCTGCCGACTGCATGAACGCGAGGCTGCCCACGATGACGAGACGCCACCGAGCACGACTAAGAAGCACGTTCATCCGTCTCGGATTCGATAGGAAGCCAAGTGCCCGCTTGATCGAACCGTGCGAGTTGTTTCGAACAAGAGAGATAACCACCGCATCCGCTTCATTACCCTGGAAAGAATCAACCGTATGCGAGTAGCGCGTGCCATCCACCGCCCTGCTGAAAGATTTTAGATTAGCGAGCTGCTTTCCAGCGGCACGCTGAATCTCCTCTTCCAGCAATCTGACTTGTTGGGTGTATGGCGAGAGCACCGCTAGCGAAGGGCGCTCTTTGGTTGAAGTCGATGAAAGCAGTCCAAGTGCATGGAGCACAGCTAGGCGCTCGTCCGAATTGTTCCATCTCGGTGAAGTATCGCCATCCTTTTTGTTCTTGGTTGTCTGGACCCAAGGCATGTCGATCCAGACTATTGGCGCATCCGGCAAGCGCCCAGGGTCAAGCGACTTGATGGGACACACCGCCGTTTCGAAGTAGTGTCTTCTCTTTTCGTCGGTCTCTAGCGAGCCGTTGTAGAAGACTGTGGAGACGAGCTCGGCGAGCTTCGGGTGCATTCTGTGCTGATGGTTGAGCCGCGCCGCAATTGGTCGCGCCTTGCTCGCTGGTGCTTCCTTGCTTTGCCTTTCTAACTCCGTCTCGATGAACTTCTCAAACAGGAATAGAACTCGGCTAGCTTCTGTGCATAAATCCGCAAACTCTTGTTCGTCGAGGTCGGCTCCCTCGATCCACGCAAGAATGTCATCCATTGCTGGGCTCCGAAAAGCCCGACCAATAAATCGGTCGCCTGCGGCCAGAGCCTTTCTGAGGGACTTCGGCGATTGGAGAATTCTCAGCATCGGCTCCGCTCCGAATGCGGCAAGCTGCTTGTGGTCCCCAATCAGCAATCGTCGGTGCGATAGCAGCATTGGGGCGAGAAGTTCGCCTCCGGTGGCTTTCGCAGCCTCTTCTACGATCGTCCAATCAAACTGACCTCGCTCCTCCACCAATCTCTCGAGGTCTGCTGAGTTTGTGGTTGCAAACACTGCGTTCGCCGAGCGGAGCACGAGGCCCTCGAACGCTCTTTGACTGAATCTATCTGGGGCTTCATCGCTCGCAGACGACACCTCGTAGGACTTCGCCAAAAGGCTAGCCCGACGCCCCAATTCCTCGTCTACGCTTTCAACCAGCTTGCACTTAGCAAAGTCCTCTGCGATCTTTTTTGCTTGGAAGCCGACGTCGAACTTCCCAGACTCGTCCCGTTTGTCCTTCGCCCTGCACCTGATCGTCAATGGCGGGATCTCGGCCTCAACGCTTAGTACCTTCTCCAGCTCGTGGAGAAGATGGTCGACGGCATAATTGCTCTGGGCGGACAGAAGCATGCGAGTCGACGGGTCGTCCTTGAAACGGCGTCGAACCAAATCTCGAACCAAGCGCGTTTTCCCCACCCCGGGCGGTCCCTGAACGAAAAAAACAGGGAGAGTCTCTATTATGGTTTTGAGTGCTACCTGCTTCGATTCGTCCAGACTCAGGAATGCCTCGTCTGCCGCTATGGTTTCGTCGCTCTTGAACACGCGCGAGCGAGGATTCGAAATCATGCGCACGAGTTCGGAGTGCGACTCAAGCGCTGAAATGTACTTAAGCCTCCGTTTGAGCTGGGAGTCCCTGCCCAACGATTCCGTCGAAACCAGGAACACCTTCCTTAGCGGTGGCGCCGTGCGGTCGCCAACGAACTCGAACGCTGGGCTGCCGTCTTTGGCTGTCGTTTCGCCTACGAATCGCCACTCGGTGTCCGTCGGCGACCGATCGCCAAGTTGGCCAAGTTCCGTCAATCGCCAGCTCCCGCTTTCCACACCGTCGTTCTCGGTGAGCGCTGCTGATAGTCGCTTCCCGGGAGCGTCATTCAACAGCAGAGCCGACGATAGAGTTTCTCGATCCTTATCCGATCGCGCTCTAAGGAGGAGGGTGGCCTCACCAGCTGCCTTCCCTGCCGGTTGACTTCGAGCCACCATTTCGACCGGGAAGGCATCTGCAGACGCGAATAGGCACTCAACCAAGTGGGCCATCCAGAGAGCGCGAACCAGGTCCTCGATGTCGTCGCGCTCGTCAGATTGGCTTAGTTGATCGCGAAGGCCTTCCCATGAGCTAAGGGTCGCGTAGTTGTTGCGGTATCTCTTAGCAAAGCCGACAGCAGATGCCACCTCGATATCTAGCCCGTTGACGCGAACGTCCCGAATCACGTGATTTGCCTGCGGGCCAGTAGTCTCGGCCATGTCGCAACTGGCCGCACGCCACCCAGTCGGTGTCCGCTCCACTCCGACCACGGCGTCTTCAAGATGGTAAGTAAGCTTCGAGCCCTGCAGGACCATCTTGAATCGGCCCGGTTGGCCTGCGAGTTTCAACGAGAAGGCGCGTGCGCTCTGGCTCAGATCGTCGCGAACGAAAGCGATTTGCGTGTCAAGATCGTCTAGCTCAATCCATTCCCCGCCAGATGCCTTTCGAATTGCCCTCGAAAGTGCACTTTGAGGACCGAGTAACAAAGCGAGGTGATACTTGCCTCCCTTTCCTGCAGCTCGAGCACCGAGGCTTGCAAGGATTAGATCAATTCTTTCGATGAAGTAGTCGGCGTCGGCGCGACTAACAGGCAGCACGCGGAGCATTTCGCGCAATAACTTAATCTCTTCGGCTGCGAACGCCGTTGCGACGCTGTGATTCGCTATCGCGACGTTGCCGACTGTCTTTCGATTAAGTCCAAACAGGTCGACGGCGAGTTCGCCCAGCTGCTCCCAATCCTTCAAAAAGGATTCGGTTCCGGGCTGGATTGCGACCCCCTTGGGATGCCGTATATTTCTCTGAAACCCAGTGAGCCGAATAGACCACTCGAAGCCCGTCAACTGAAAATCTGGCTCAAACCCTCCATCTGTGAGCACGGCCCAAAGGTCGATGTTCCGGTGAAGCAAGCCTTGGCCGTGGAGCGCACCCAAGCCTTGGACGAGCCTCTTTATGTTTCGCCAAAGTAGATTTTTGTTTGAAGCGCTCGCCGGATTCTCCAACCAGTCCGGCCGACGCTCCCCGCTAGAAAGGCTTCCGAGCGGCCTCCGCCGTCCGGTCGTCAACACCAGATAGAAGCCTTGAGCGTCTTCGCCCGAATTCAACAGCTCGGCAATTACATCCCCAGCGCCGGGAGAGCCGCCTATTCGATGCAGTTGCAACATTTCATTTCGCCAGATCTCACGTAGATCGGCATCTGAACTTGTGCTCTCCTTTGGCCAGAGCTTGACTAAGACTGGCTGGCCATACTGATCCTTTCCGGTGCGAAGGCCAGGAATACCCTTTGTCTTGTCGGCTCTTTGGAGATGCTTTCGATCAAGCTGATACTGTTCAAGAAAGCCCTCTGCAATCTTATCCCTTAACGTCAATGTCGCCATGCCCGCCTCCCCCGACCAGTCGCCGACAGAATACGCGATAGCGAGTGCCGGAGCGAATGGCTTGTCCGCTCGCTGTCCGGAATAGCGGTCCAGCTCCAAGGCCAGTCGACATCGACGGCTCGCTGCGTACCGAGAAGCGCGCAGATGAGCATCACGTCAAGAATCGAACATGCAAGTTCATCGCAAGCGAATTGCAGATGGTCGGCGGTGCGACGAATGGCGATCGCGCCGACAAGTGTGCTGGGGGCGAATGGTGAGGTGCGAGCGGTGGCGTCGCAGCAACATCACGATTGCGGCGTCGCTTCGCAGAGAGATGGCCAGCACAGCAGTGGGCAAACCCATACCTAGACAAAGGCAGCCAGCAGGCGCCGTGCACGAACCGTAGCCTGACGAACGGACGCCGCCGGCGATGTTCTTGGCGACCTCGGTAGCGGCGTTGACAAGGAAGATGCATCGCCCTAAGAACAATGACTTGCCGAAAACGATGGGTTCGCTTGGCTGACTTTGCTCTCAGGGCAAGAGGAATCTGCCGTAACGCGCTCCGCAAGCAAGACTCTGTATGCGCTGGGCAACAGATACAGATGTATGTCCGCTTTGTGTCGTCTTGAGCCGCTCGTACCGCTCATAGCCGGTGATTTGGCGCATGAAGGCATCCAGAATCGTCAGCACTTCCCCACCAAAGCAACGCCCTCCGCCGGATGCTAACTGCGCGACGCTTACCAACTACGCCCCTCGATCTCGAATTTGCTGCTTCGCAAACAACTTCCGGGCCTGCGCGAGATAGTGTTCGCGTTCCGTCAACTCGGGCGGCATGGTGTTCACGAATTGCTTGATCGCCTGCGCGAGCTTGGTCTGCCCTGAACCCTCGAACGCGGCGGCGAGTGTATTCCACGCCCGGCGAACTTTGCGCTGCCTTTCTTTCGCTGCTTTGATCCACGGCGCCGCATCCATTGTGTCCTTGCCGGCCGCCACGGTCTTGATGGCTTGCTGTAATTTCCACTGCGTGACACGCGAAGCTTGCCGCGCTTCAAGATGCCGGATCGCTTGGCGCTGACCCTTGCGAACCACCCCGCGCGCACGCCGAGGCGTGGCTTCGGCGATCACTCCGCGCTCGCGCAGTTCCGCCGCGAACGTTTCACGCCACGCTTGCAAGTCATGCTTCCTCGGATCCAGCCGTTGCCCGCTTCGTCCGCGAGTCTTGATTGTGAGATGGGCGTGGGGATTCTCCGGACGCTTCGGATCGGTGTCCTGGTTATGGTGGGCAAGCAGATAGTCGTAGGCCCCGCCGAAGGTCTTCTGTGCGAACGCACTGGCTGCGGCAGCCACCGCAGCCTGATCTGTACCGGACGGCATCGACAGGATCAGATTGATCGTGTCGCGCGCGCTGGCTTTGCGGTCCCGGCCGCAGTCCGCCCACCATTGTTCCGCCAGTTCGCGGACGTTGACAGCCCCTTCGATCCGCTCGCCCCCGTCACGTTCGGCAGCGATCTTGCCGTTGCGTGTGATGTAGGCTAAATGCTCCTTCAGACTGCGAAAGCCTCGCGCACTGCCGGTCACCTTGACCATCACTTCCGGCCGTCGACGCGTAACACGCCCGATCTGGGCGCTCGCCAAGCGCATCCGTCCACGCCTGTCTTTGGCTTGGGACTTCTGCTTCTTGGCCTGCACCGGGGTCTGAAAGACATACCCCGCAGGACCCAGCAGCGGATCACCATCAAGCCTCGCCACGGTACCCCCGATGGGTGGCACGCGTCATCATGGCGGTGATGGTCCTTCGCAACTTGTCGACGCCGGCTTGTAACGCCTGCAGATCCAGCCGTCCGTCCTCGAAACGATCGCTTCGATGCAGGACGTGGAGTAGGGTATTCAGATTGCGACCGAGCGCGGCCAGCTCCCGGATGGCATCGCGCAATTCATCGAGTTCGTCCTTGGCGAAGGGCACCGCATCCTCGAGCCGGTGCCGGAGTTGGCGCACGATCCAGGCTTGGGCGGAACATCCCTCCGGTTCGGCCAGTGCACGGATGGCCTGAATCTCGGAAGGCCGCAGCCGAAGTTTGAGCTGACCGCCATAACCCCCTCGCCCACCGCGTGTATCTGATCTCGGCACGGGTGTGCTTTCGCTTCCATGCTTTGCAACGACCACCGCGGCCATGCGCCGCAGCAACAAGGATTCGGTCAGACCTTCGGCGGCCGCGATCGCGCGGAAACGTTCCTTGATCTCGGCGCTGCAACGGGTGTGCAAAACCGTCATGGCTGGGACCACGAGGAGGAATGAGAAGGACAAAAATGGTTAACATTGTCACCGGCAACCCTATCCTGCACTAGCTCATTCCTCCTCGAAAATTCTTCAGCATGCTGAAGATTGAAGGGTTCGACTCCGCTAACTGTGCGGCCGCGGGCAGCACTACAACCACTTCTGCGGAGCTTCACAGACACTCGATGGACTGCAGTACGAGCTCGCCAAACGGCGCGTAACGGACCTCCCCTTCATCTCCATTGAGTTTTACCGAAACAACACGGCTGCGGTCTTGCCGTTGCTGCGTGTAATCCAGGGTCCAGCTTGCGTTGTCGAAATGCACGCGAATGCGCACTGACGCTTTCGAAGGGGCTTGCGACGACGTCACTGGGCTTTTCGTAAGGGAAGCGTCTGCGTTGACCTTGCCTGGACCACCCATGGCTCTGACTAACGCCGAGGGCGCTTCGCCTGTGACTTCATCACCCGAAGCACAGGGCGACGGCGACAGATCTCCTCTCGCTTCGCAGCCATCCATGGGCAAAGCTTGCTCTCGTAAATTCGCGATCATGGCTCGGGTGATAGGCGCTGAAGAACCGAGCAGCGTCGCCACCGCTTCCGGCCTCTGTTGGTGCAGGCGGTACAGGTGAGCCAACGCCGTAATATCAGCAATGCGGCTATCGCGCAGCAGTGACACAAAAGCCTCAGGCATCTTGCTCACGGCAGCGTATGCCCCCACCCAGCCGCCACTTTTCCCGAGTGCCCGTGCCAAGTCAGCTTGCGACGTGCCGGCATCGAGTTCGCCAGCAATTACACGATAGATTTCCCACGCGCCCAAGGCCTCGCGCTGGATGTTTTCGACCAACTGGGCGCGTGCGCTGAGATCATCTCGCACAATCACATCGATCATGTCCAAACCGATTTGACGCGCCGCTCGCCACCGTCGCTCACCGGAGATCAGGATGTAGTCTTCGTCGCGAGTTCGCACAACCGGCGGCTGGATGATGCCGATCGAGCGAATGCTCTGCGCAAGCTCGGCCAAAGGTTCTTCGTCGAAAATTTTGCGGGGCTGGTTCGGATCCGGTTGGATCGAATCCACGCGCACCCGACGAATGCCGTTGCCAGTGCTCTGCTCATCAAGCAGTGAACTGACTTTGGTCAGTTCGGAAAAATCAAACTGCACGTGAGAGGCCCCCCATCTTTTCAGTGATGTGCGCGAGCACCCTCTTCATCTCTTTGCCTGCTTCGCGGGCGGATGTCTTGGGACTTTCCCAGACCGGCCTCTGCTCACTCGCGGCCTCCCCGATGCTGGTTCGCTCCGTGATTGCGCGACGCATGATCAAGTCGGGATGCCTCATCAGAAGCGCCGCCAAATTGGCCTTCTGTGCTGGACTGTGCGCATTCACGCGGCTGGGCAGCATTCCCAGGAACTGCAGCCCAGGATTCAATTTCTGGCGAATCCCGTAGATCGTCTTCAACATGGCTGCAATGCCGTTGATGCTGTACGCCTGCAGCTCGATCGGGGCAATGGCATAGTTCGCCGCGGCCAGCGCTGCAACCATGCGCAGCCCCAACGCGGGCGATGTATCGATCAGGCAGACTTCGAAGTCTCCCGAATCCGAAAAGCGTCTCACGTGACCAACAAAATCCTGGGCGGCATCCAGCTTGGCGCGATCCACATCGACCAAGGCACTGTCGGCTCCAATCAAAGTGATGCGTGAGGCAGCCTCTACCTTCAACTCGATCGGTTTGGCATCGAACAGGGCCGACGCACAGGTGCCGCCCGCGAATGCTTCCAAACTGTGGGTGGTATTGCGCTGTGGATCCAGATCGATGACCAGTACCCGGTTCCCTGCCTCTGCGGCGTAATGCGCCATATGCACAAGCAAAGTCGTCTTTCCCACGCCGCCCTTCTGATTGGCGACAACGAGCGTTTTCATCGTCTTGGGCTCCGGCCGGACGCGACCGTTGCCGCGCGAAGGCGCAACGGTCGGTCAACAGCAACGCGTGAGTTATCGAGAGGAACTTTTTTTGCGCTTCGGCTCGACCACGATCAATGACCCTTGTACAGGCCACTCGCCCGTCAGACTCGCCAAGGTCTCGAATGCCGCGTTCTCCGCCGCATACCAAGCGCTCACCGCGAGCACCTGCGGCATGATCTCCGCAATCTCCGCATCATCCTCAAGATCGTTCAGCTCAAGGGTTGCCGCGAAGGCTTCCTCGACCGTCACCCGGCGCTTCTCCAGCTCCTCCGTCGCCGCTTGAGTAGCGGCTGCAATCTGTTCCTCAGTCCCTGGCACATACCAAAGCGAAAGTTTCACGGGCTCTCCTTCTGCCTCAGCGCAGCACGTTACCGCATGAGCGCGCAGGTGCAAGCAAGTATTGATGGAATTTTTCGGTCCGCTGTCGGGTTCCCGACCGGATTCAAGGTGGTGGATGGGGAAACTCAGGTCGCCGACTTCGCATCGCGCTGCGCGATGCGATCCGCAATCCAGCATTCGATCTCCACCGAACTCCAGGCACTGGCGCGCGCACCTATCTTGATCGGTGCCGGAAAGGCACCGGTAGCGATACGGCGATAGAGTTCGGAGCGGCTCAAGCCCGTGCGGGACTTGACCTGCGGAAGACGGAGCAAAACGGAATGCGCAGACGGCGCCGGGGTGGTGTCAGGTGTCATCGCTTGGTCCTTGTGCGCCCGCGCTGAATTGCGCGGGCGGCCCTCGAACGAGGCGATGCCTACTATCTATATCTGCGCGCGAGATTCATCACTTGAAGCGGCACGACACATACGCCACCTGCACGATATATACGTTGCCGGTTCACGACATACTTTGGGCGCTCGCCGTGGCTTTTCTGGACCAGGTTGTTACCCAGCGCTGCACGGTCACGGGGCTTTCGATAACTGGGAATTTGCCGACGATGTGGCGCGCGAACGCAGCGGCAGATTTATGCACCGTTCGTCCCTCGCGCCACTCTTGCCAGAGTTTGAACGTCTCGCGCATCACGGCTTGCTTCGGATCGTTGGCAAGTTTGGTCGACACAGCAGCCCTGGCCTTTTCGAGCGTCTGCGCGCGACGTGCCACGTGGATCAATACCGCGACAGCTTCCGGGCTAAGCGGGTGCTCACGGCAATAGGCCACCGCTTCGTCCATGTCGGCACCGCGCAAGTGCTCGAACACCTGCTCGGCTTCCTTCTTCGCCGCCAGAAAGCGTGCAACCAGCGGCTTGAAAGATTCGGCCGCCTGCGTAATGTGGGGATAGCGCTCAGGATGCTCGCGCAGTTCCCGTACCGTGATTCGCTTCTTGGCAGCCACCGTCATCGAACACCTTTCAGTTCTTTTCAGCGATCGCACTGAGCCGGCCACAGGAACCGTATACATGCCGCTTCATGCGACACAACTCGATCTCACGCGCATCGTTTCAATGGGACGGGCAGGGCTCGCAGTGTATCAAGGTGATCTGCCCACGCCTGCATCATCTTGCGTCGCTCGTCCATGTATTCGGCCTTGTTGTAGACCGCCCGCATACCCTGCCCTTTGTGTGACAACTGGCGCTCGATCGCATCCGGGTTCCAGCCCAGCTCGTTCAAGAGCGTTGAAGCCATATGCCGGAATCCATGTCCCGTCATCGTCTGCCCGTCATAGCCAAGCCGGCACAGCGCGGCATTGATGGTCGCATTCGACATCGGGCGTCTAGAATCGCGTACTCCAGGGAACAGATACTTTCCCTGCCCCGTGAGTGCGTGCAGCTCCTCAAGGATCACCTTTGCCTGCGCAGCTAATGGCACCACGTGGGGAGGCGTTCTTGGGTCTTCCTTCAGCTTCTTCTTGAGCTTGCGACGCGCTGCTGGAATTCGCCATTCAGAGGCGTCGAAATCCACTTCGGCCCACTCGGCGCCTCGCAGTTCTCCGGGTCTTACGAAAAACAGCGGAGCCAGACGCAACGCGCAGGCCGTAGGAAACTGCCCTTTGAATGCGTCAATCGCACGCAACAATTCGGCCACGTCGTCTGCATCGGTGAGCGTCGCGTAATTTTGCTTGGTGTGCTCGGGCAATGTGCCGGCCAAATTACCCGCAGGATCTCTGCTGACACGATCATCGCGACCTGCAAAGCGAAACACGGCGCTGATCTGCTGCCGCAGCCTGTGCGCCATGTCCAGAGTGCCTCGCTTCACCAAACGGTCGAGCAGTGGGCGGATTTCTGCGGTACCGAGGTCAGCGATCGGCATTTTACCGATCCATGGAAACGCGTGAATTTCCAGCCGCCGGCACTCTTTCTCGTATTGGCTCGTAACCCAGCCACTCTTCTTCACAGCCAACCATTCGCGTGCAACTGCCTCGAACGAGTTGGCGGCAGAAACCTTCAACCGCGCACTCTCAGCCCGCTTCAACATTCCGGGATCGTTGCCAGCTCGAACAGCTATGCGAGCCTTGTCGCGCTCGTGACGCGCGCCTGCCAAGGACACTTCAGGATACGCGCCGAGACCAATCCGCTTTTCCTTGCCCGCGTGCCGGTACTTCAAACGCCACCATTTCGAGCCAGTTGGAGAAATGGTCACATAGAGGCCACCCGTGTCATACAAGTTGTAGGGCTTGTCTGCTGGTGCAGCCTGTCGCACACGTGCATCCGTCAACATCGCCATCTCCTTTGCGTAACGTTCTTGGGGATACCGGTCTAAAACACGAACCAAAAACGGCCTCGGTATCCCCAACCGTATCCCAACATCGGGCAGGCTGCAACGGGATGCAACAGAACTTCTAAGCACGAAAAACCCGCTACAGGAGCGGGTTTCGTCGACTTTTTGAGATGTTGTGGGATGCGGCTGGATTTGAATATGGTGGGCCGTGATGGGATCGAACCATCGACCAATGGATTAAAAGTCCACTGCTCTACCGCTGAGCTAACGGCCCCCGCTTCAAAACAATAACGCTGTCGCGCGCAGCGCGACGATCACTCCCCCTCTCCCGCTTGCGGGAGAGGGCAAGGGGTGAGGGCGACGTCGCGAAAACCCGCAACGAAGCCTCGCCCGATTACTCTTCACTTCCGCAAAGCAAGCCGCGCATTCTAACCCGTCACGCCGCCGGAACGTAGTGCGTGGGATCGGCAACGCCGGCGTCGGCGAATCCCCGCGCGCGCAGCACGCAGGCGTCGCAGCGGCCACAGGCGCGGCCTTCGCCGTCGGCGCGGTAGCACGACACGGTTTGCGTGAAGTCGACGCCGAGGCGCATGCCCTCGCGCACGATGTCGGCCTTGCGCATGGCGCTGAGCGGCGCGTGCACGTGCAGCGCGTGGCCTTCGACGCCGGCCTTGGTCGCGAGGTTCGCCAGCCGCTCGAAGGCTTCGATGAACGCGGGCCGGCAATCGGGATAGCCCGAGTAGTCGACGGCGTTGACGCCGCAGAAGATGTCGTTCGCGCCCAGCGTCTCGGCCCAGCCCAGCGCGATCGCCAGCATGATGGTGTTGCGCGCGGGCACGTAGGTGACCGGAATGTCGCCCTCGCCGTGCGCGTCGGCGTGTTCGGGCACCGCGATGTCGGCGGTGAGCGCCGAGCCGCCGATGCTGCGCAAGTCGACCGCGACGGTCTTGTGTTCCACCGCACCCAGCATCGACGCGACGCGTTCGGACGCGGCCAATTCGGATGCGTGCCGTTGTCCGTAGGCGACGGACAACGCATAGCACGCGAATCCCCGCGCGCGCGCCATCGCCAGCGTCACCGCCGAATCCATGCCGCCGGAAACCAGCACGACCGCCCTGGGCGCGGAGTCGACCACCGTCATGCCCCGCGCGTCACTTCGCGCCGGAAGCAGCCGCGGGAATGTCCTGCAATCTTTCGCGCGCGCGCTTGGCCAGCGGCGTGCCCGGATGCGCCTTGATCACGGACTGCAGGGTCGCGCGCGCGGCCGCGTTGTCCTTCATGCCGATCTGGCAATCGGCGATGCGAAGCTGCGCTTCCGGCGCCTTGGGGCTGCCCGGATATTTCTGCAGCAGCGTCTGGAACGCGGCGAGCGCAACCTTGTAATTCTGGGTGACGTAGTACGAACCGCCCAGCCAATACCACGCATTGGAAACGAGCGGACTGTCGGGATACTTGTCGATGAAGGCGCGGAAGCCGCGTGCGGAATCGACGTAATTGCCGGCGCGCAGCGCCTTGAACGCCGCATCGTACGCCGCTTGCGCCGCGGCCGTGTCCGCCGAAGACGGCGGCTTGGCCGATGCGGGGGGCGCCGCTTTGCTCGGCATCGACGTGGCCGATGCAACGGGTGCCGACGAAGCAGCGGTTGCGGCCGGCGAAGCCGGCGCGCTTTGCGCGTGTTCCAGCTTGCCCACGCGCGAATCCAGGTCGACGTACTGGTCCTTGCTGGTCTGCTGGAGATCGTGCAGCTGATGCTCCAGCACTTCGATCTGCCCCTGCATCTGCTGCATCTGGTCCCGCATGGCCTGGACCTGGTTGAGCAGGGTGAGACTGTTGGACGGCGGCGGCGGCGCCGAAGCGGCATCGCCCGCGTCCTGCGCCCATGCAGCGGGCATGCAGACCCCCGCAACGATCATGGCCGCCGAAGCGGCCATGATCAGGAGGGCTTTGCGCGGCGCGCGGCCGCGCCTTTCCACCAACCGCGACACCGCGATCACTCTGCGGTGTACACGATGTTGTCGCGGCGGTTCTGGTGCCAGCAGCCTTCGTTGTGCTCGCGGCACACCGGACGCTCTTCACCGTAGCTGACGACCTTGATCTGGTCGGCCGATGCACCGGCCGCTTCCAGCGCGGACGCCAGCGCATTGCCGCGGCGCTCGCCGAGGCCGAGGTTGTACTCGCGCGTGCCGCGTTCGTCGGTGTTGCCTTCGATCGTCATGCGCGCCATCGGACGGTCGCGCAGGTACTTGGCGTGGCAGGCGACGATGTTGTCGAACTGCGACTGGATGTCGCTCTTGTCGAAATCGAAGTAGATCACGCGGGTGCGCAGGCAGGCGTTGGTCTGCAGGTCGGCCGGCGTGAACGCGCCTTCGGTGGTGGCCGGCTGGGTCGGCTGGGTCGCCTCCGGCGGCGGCGCGGGCTTGACTTCCTGCTTCTTTGCGCAGGCTGCGGCGGCCAGGCAAAGCAATGCAACTACGGAGACGCGAACGGTTGCGTTCATGGCGAATCCATCCTTTTTTCTTGAACGAGTGGGTGAGTGGGGTGAAACGTTTGGGATTGGAACAGTTTATCGATCAAAACGGCGTCAAGGGTTGCGATACGGCCCCCAGGCCGGTTCACGCACGTCACCGTCGCTCAATACGAGCCGCTGGCGTACCCGCCCGTCGGCCGACACGGAGTACAGGACGCCGCGCGGGCCTTCTGTGGCTGCGTAGAGGAGCATGCTGGCGTTGGGTGCCCAGCTGGGGGAGTCGTCCAAGTTGCCCGGCGAAACGAAGATCTCCTGACCGCCCGTGGAACGATCCATGACTGCAATACGATACACGTTTCCGTTGCCCTGCACCATCGCCAGCTTCTGGCCGTCGTAGCTGATCGACGCGTTGGCGTTGTACTGGCCCTGGAAAGTGATGCGCTGCGGCGTGCCACCAGTGGCCGGAATCTGGTACAGCTGCGGCTTGCCGGAGCGGTCGGAGGTAAAGATGATGTTCTGCCCATCCGGCATCCAGCGCGGCTCGGTGTCGATCGAGAGGTTGTGCGTGAGGCGCGTCAACCCGCCGCTGCCGAGGTCGAGCACGTAGATTTCCGGATTGCCCTGGAACGACAGGCTCACCGCCAGCCGCGTGCCGTCGGGCGAGAAGCGCGGCGCGCCGTTGATGCCGGGCCGCGACGACACCAGCCGGCGCGCGCCGGTGGCGATGTTCTGGATGTAGATCGCGGAATTGCCGCTCTCGAACGACACGTACGCGATTTCCTTGCCGTCCGGCGACCACGCCGGCGACAGCAGCGCCTCGTGCGAGCGCACCACGGTCTGCGGGTTGTAACCATCGGAATCGGCGACCACCAGCGCGTACTGCGCGTTGTTGCCGAGGCCGACCATCGTCACGTAGGCGATGCGCGTGTCGAACGCGCCGCGCACGCCGATGATCTTCTGGTAAATCTGGTCGGCGATCTTGTGGCCCACGCGGCGCAGATCGCTGCCCTGGCCGGGCATCGAACCCTGCAGCAGCATCTGCTGCTTGTTGACGTCCCACAACTGGTAATTCGCCGTGAGCACGCCACCCGAATAGGTGGTGGTGCCGACCAGGATGTAGTCCTGCTTCAACTGCTGCCACGTCGCGAACTTGATCTCGGCGCCGGTGGTGGGCGACTGCACGATCTCGCTGGTTGGCAGCGGACGGAATTTTCCGCAGCGCGCGAGATCCATGCCCACGATCTGCGCCACGTCCACCGGCGCGGCCGGCCCGGAACCCTGCTGGCCGAACGGCACCACGGTGATCGGAATCGCCGAAGGCACGCCGTTGACGATCTGCAGCGTCAGCCCTTGCGCGGCGGCGATGTTCGCGCACAACGCCGCACTCAGCATGAAAAGGATGGCAACCAGCAATCTTGGAGTACGCATGACGGTCCGCATGGATGGAATCTCCCTCACTGTGACGAGGTAACTCTGAAATTTAGCAAAATGTCGCGCTGGAATTCCTTCTCGAAACCTTTGTACGGCAACGGCGAGGAACGCCGCACCGCGGCTTCCACCGAGTGCTGCCCGACGTCGTTCAAGGGGCAGCTCGGCAGGACTTTCACATCGATGACCTGGCCGCCGGGAATCTGCTTGATCTCCACCGGACAGATGGTGCCGTCGGGAATGTTGTCGGGCCGCAGCCAGTTCTGCGTGATCACGTTGGTCAGCGCCGCGGCGTAGGCCGCGTTGTCGGTGCCCGCCTGCCCCGTCATCGCCTGCTTGGCGACGGGGACGTTCTGGGCGTTCTGGCTTTCGCTGGCCTTGCGCAGGTCGGCGAGCTGCTGCGCCTTCTGCGTTTCCATGTTGATCTTGCGCTGCTGGGCTTCGCTCTGCGCCTTGACCTTGGCCAGCTCCTTGAGGATGCGCTCGGCTTCCTGCTGCTTGGTCAGCTCGGCCATGCGTTGCTTCTGTTCCTCTTCCTGCGCCTGCTTTTCCTGCTCGGCCTTCTGCTCCGCGATCTGCGCAATCTTTTCCTGGTCCTTCAATTTCGGCTGCGGCACCGGCGTCGGCAGCACGCGCACGTTGGCGGGCGGCGGCGGCTTGGGCGTCGGTTCGGTTTTTTCCTGCTGTTTCGGCGATGCCTTCTGCGCGTGCTTCGCGGCGGGCGGCGGCGGCGCGCCGACCGGGCCGACCAGCGTCGCTTCGATCACCGGCCCCTGCAGTTGCAGCATGCGGGTGCAGGTGACCGGGCGCAGCGCTTCGGGCAGGTGCAGCGCGTCGGCCACGCTTTCCCAGCGCGTGCAGTTGAGCATCGCCAGAGCGAGGAACGCGACGATGCCGAAATGCAGCAACGCGGAGTAGACGACCGCGCGCGGGGTGGCTTCAGCGCTTTCCATGGCCCGCCGGAACCACGGTGGTCTCGGGCTGGCTCATCAGGCCGACCTTGGCGACACCGGCCTGCTGCAGCAAACCCAGCACCTGGTTGACGCGCCCATAGTCGACGCGCTTGTCACCACCCAGCATCACCGAGACTTTCGGATCCTGCTTCACGAACGCGGACACGTCTTTCACCAGCGTGGCATCGTCGACCTGCTCGCGCGCGCTCTTGCCGAGCGTCAGGAACACGTCGCCCTGCTGGTCCACCGTCACCAGCACCGGCTGCTTCTCGTCCTGCAACGCCTTGGCCGCGGATTGCGGCAACTGGATGTCGGCGCCGAGGTTCAACATCGGCGCGGTGACCATGAAGATGATCAGCAGCACCAGCATCACGTCGATGTACGGGACGATGTTGATCTCCGCCATCCGGCGGCGGCGCTTGCTGCGATGTTGCAGTGCCATGGGCTTCGCTCCTGCTCAGCTCAGCGCACGCGGGCTTCCGCGCGGCCGGGCGCGGGCGCCGCGGGCTGGTCGTCGGCGTGCATCTGGCGTTGCAGCACCGAGGAGAATTCTTCCTGGAAGGTTTCGTAGCGCAGCGTCAGGCGGTCGAGCCGCGTCGAGTAGCGGTTGTACGCCCACACCGCGGGGATCGCCGCGACCAGGCCCATTGCGGTGGCGACCAGCGCTTCGGAAATGCCCGGCGCGACGGTGGCGATGGTGGCCTGCTTCATCGTTCCCAAGCCCTGGAACGCGATCATGATGCCCCACACCGTGCCGAACAGGCCGACGTAGGTGCTGATCGATCCGACGTTGGCGAGATATTCGAGGTTGCGCTCCAGCTTTTCCACTTCGCGGGTGGCGGCCACGCGCATCGCGCGTTCGGACGATTCCAGCACCGCGCGCCGGTCTTCGCTGCCGCTGCGCTGGCGCTGGCGCACGAATTCGCGGAAGCCGGATTCGAACACCGACGCCAGCCCGCCCGCTTCGCCCGCACGGTTGCTGACCTCACGGAACAGCGCCGCCAGGTCCACGCCCGACCAGAAGCGTTCCTCGAACTCGTCGGCGTCGCGGGTCGCGGCATCCAGCATCATCTTCTTGCGGAAGATGATCACCCACGAGGTGAACGAGAAAACCACCAGGACCGCCAGCACGAAGATGACCGGCCAGCTCGCGTGGATGACCAGGTCGAGGATGTTGATGGAACCGTTCATTGGAAGTTGTGTCCTTCAATCAAGGCTGCGATGTCTTGCGGAATCCGGCAGGGCATGAAGCTCGCGGCATCGATGCAGGCGACCCGCACCGTCGCGCGCGCCAGCGTGACGCCGTCCGCGGCGCGCACGATGTCCTGCGCGAAATCGATGCTGGCCGCACGCAGGCGTTCGACGCGAACGGTCGAATCCAACTCATCGTCCAGTCGGGCCGGCTTGTCATAGGCGATGCTCAACTCGCGCACCACGAACACGATCCCGTGCGACTGGCGCAGGGCATCCTGGCCGATCGCCGCCGTGCGCATCCACTCGCTGCGCGCACGCTCGAGAAACCGCAAATAGCCCGCGTGATACACCACGCCGCCCGCATCGGTATCTTCCCAGTAGACCCTTGTCCGCCACCTGAACGCTCGTTGAGCCTGACTCCGTTGAGCATGATCGGTCACGTCGACCATCTATGACTCCTGCCGCTCGAACAGGTTCATTTCGCCGCGCGGCGGCTTCAACCCGAAATGCCGCCACGCCCTGGCGGTGGCGATGCGCCCGCGTGCGGTGCGCGCCAGCAGGCCTTGCTGGATCAGGTAGGGTTCCAGCACGTCCTCGATGGTGTCGCGGTCCTCGGCCAGCGCCGCGGCCAGCGATTCCACGCCGACCGGACCGCCGTCGAATTGTTCGAGGATCAGGCGCAGCAGGCGGCGGTCGAGTTCGTCGTAGCCGCCCGCGTCCACCTGCAGCATTTCCAGCGCCGCCGACGCGGCGTCGCGCGTGATGCGTCCGTGCGCGCGCACCTCGGCGTAATCGCGCACGCGGCGCAACAAGCGGTTGGCGATGCGCGGCGTGCCGCGCGAACGCCGCGCGATTTCGGCCGCGCCTTCTTCATCGCAGGCGATGTCGAGGATGCGTGCCGAGCGCGCGACGATCGCGGCGAGTTCGCCTGGCGTGTAGAACTCCAGCCGGTGCACGATGCCGAAGCGGTCGCGCAGCGGCGAGGTCAACATGCCCGCGCGCGTGGTCGCGCCCACCAGCGTGAAGCGCGGCAGGTCCAGCTTGATCGAACGCGCCGCCGGGCCTTCGCCCAGCATGATGTCGATCTGGAAATCCTCCAGCGCCGGATACAGCACTTCCTCGACCACCGGCGACAGGCGATGGATTTCGTCGATGAACAGCACGTCGCGCGGCTGCAGGTTGGTGAGCAGCGCGGCGAGATCGCCCGCGCGCTCCAGCACCGGGCCGGAGGTGCTGCGCAGGTTCACGCCGAGTTCGTTCGCGATCACGTGCGAAATCGTGGTCTTGCCGAGGCCCGGCGGCCCGAACACCAGCACGTGGTCCAGCGCATCGCCGCGCTTGCGCGCGGCTTCGATGGACAGCGAAAGTTGCTCGCGCATCGCCGCCTGCCCGACATATTCGGCCAGCGTGCGCGGCCGCACGCTGGCTTCGACGGCTTGCTCGGCCGGGCTTTCGGCGGCGTCGACGACGCGGACTTCTTCCATGCCGCGATTATGACAGACCACTCCGACCGGCACTGCGACCCTTTGGCGTGCTGGTGCATCCTTGTAACGTGGACACGCCGACGAATTTCCAGCAAGCCGTCGAACCCGACCTCATCGCCCGCCTGCAGCGCGGCGAACTGGCCGCGTTCGAACTGATCTACCGGCGCTTCGAGCGCGCGGCATGGACGCTGGCGCTGCGCCTCACCGGCCGCGCCGACGTCGCGCAGGAAGTGCTGCAGGATTCGATGCTGAAAGCCTTCGAGCGCGCCCACCAGTACCGCGGCGAGGCGCCATTCGCCGCATGGCTGCGCAAGCTGGTGGTGAACGAGGCGCTGATGCAGTTGCGCCACGACCGCCTGCACGTCATCGAGGTGTTCGACGATGCGCTGGCGGTCGACGAATCACCGGCGCCATGGATGCACGCCGACGCCGCCACGCTGGAACGCGCGCTGCACCGCCTGCCCGACGCGGCGCGCGCGGTGCTTTGGCTCTATCACGTCGAAGGCTACAGCCACGTTGAAATCGCCGAGCAGTTCGGACGCTCGTTGAGTTTTTCGAAATCCCAGCTCGCGCGCGCCACCAGGCGAATGCGCGAATTGCTGCAACCGCAACTGCAAGTGGAGGTTACGCCATGCACGATCGGCTCGACCACGACTTCGTGAAGTATGCCCCCCGGAACGACGACCCCCGCGATCCGGACGAGATGGCGCTGGGCGCGGCGCTGCGCGCGCTGCCCGCCGGCGCACCGCCCCGCGATCTGTGGCCGGAGATGGCTGCACGCGTGCGACGCCGCGGCGCCGTGCGCAAGGCCGTCTGGTTCACGCTGCCGGCCGCGTTCGCTGCCGGCATCGCGTTGACGTTCGCGTGGCCGCAATTCCATCGGCACGCGGCACCACCGGCGTTCACGCCGGTCGCGACGCAAACTTCCAGCCACGCCGGAACGCCGGCGGCGGCGGCGGCGGCGAATGATCTCGCTGCATTGCAGGCCAGTTCGCAGCAATGGCAGGCGTGGGTGCAGAAGCTCGACCGTGATGGTGCGCCGCTGGACGGCCGGCAACTCACGCAAGCGGTGGCCTTGCAGGACCGCATCGGTCTGGTGGACCTGCAACTTTCCGCCGCGCGCAATCCTTCGACCACGGCCGATCTGTGGCAGCAGCGCATCACGCTGTTGCAGCAACTCGGCCTGCTGCACCTGCAACCGTACCTCGTCGCGACGCAGCGCCCTGCGAACAGCGACCACCTCATTTCCATGTGACAGGAGAACCGTCATGCCACGAACACTTGCCTTCTGCCTGCTGCTGCCGCTTGCCGGCGCGGCCTTCGCCGCACCGCCCGCGGCGTCCGACGCCGCGCAAAGCGCCGCAACCGCCGACCAGCAACGGTTGGCCGCGCTGCAAGCGCGCATGAACGACCTTGCGCGCCAGATGGCCGCGCTCTCCACGAAGATGGGCGACGAGGCCAACGCGACCGCGCTGCACTATCTCGCCGACAGCCGCCGCGGCATGTTCGGGATGGCGGTGATGAGCACGGACAACGGCCTGCGGGTCGACGCGGTGACGCCCGGCGGCCCGGCGGAACGCGCCGGCATCAAGGCCGGCGACACGATCACGCGCATCGGCGGCAAGCCCGTCGGCGCGCATGGCGAGAACGCACTCTGGCATGCCGAAGCGGGCAAGCCCATCGCACTGGCCGTCGATCGCGGCGGCAAGCTGCACGAACTGCACGTCACGCCCGAGCGCCTGCAAGCGTCGGATTGGGAGGCCCTCGCGCGCCAGGCGGAACTGGCCGCGGACCAGGCCACCGCGCAGGTACGTTCGCCCGAATTCCAGAAACAGATCCAGCAAAGCATCGAGAATGCGATGAAAGGCGCCGAGGCCGCGCGTGCCGGCGCGGACGTGGCGCGCACACAAGCGGAAGCCGCACGCGAGGCAGCGCGCGAAGGCGCAGCAGCGGCGCGCGAAGGTGCGGCGGCGGCACGCGAAGCGGCCGGACGGGCGCGCGGACAGGCGTGGATCGCGCTTCGTTCGGCGCCGTGGTTCGGACTGAACCTTGCGCCGCTGAATCCCGATCTCGGCAGTTATTTCGGCACCGATCGCGGCGCGCTGGTGTTGTCGCGCGACGGCAAGCAGTTCCCGGAGCTGCAGCCCGGCGACGTGATCACCGCGATCGGCGGACAATCCGTCGCGCGGCCCGAGGACGCCACGCGCGCGTTGCGCGACGCCGCGAAGGGCAAGTCAATCACCGTCGCGCTGCGGCGCCACGGCAAACCGGTCATGCTGACGATGACGGTGCCGGCGGATTGGGACCTGCCCGCGCCGCCGCCACCGCCGCCAGTGCCGCCCGTGCCAGCGGCTCCGTCCGCACCGTCCGTCGCGCCGCCTGCACCGCCGCCCCCGCCCGCGACGCCAAGCCACGCGTGACGCATTTCAGGCGGAGCCAATCGAATCGCTCGATTGCCTCCGTCCTGGTTTCGAAAGGCCACGCACGCGCGAGAAGACTCGTCAGGAGAAGGCCGGCAGCTGCTGCCTCTGGCAAGTCACGTTGCGATTCCACATCGCGAAATTGCCGATGGGATTGTTCCGCCAAGCCCAGGCGTGCAACACATAGATCGACGGCATGTCGAACATGTTCGGCGCCGGAAACTTGAGCATGAATTGGCCGCCCACGCTGGGCGCAGGGCCCGTGGGGTGCGCGGCATCCCAAAGGTCGGCGAGCACGACGTATTCCACGCCGACCAGCACCATCGATCCGTCCGCTTGCGGTTCGTAGATGAGGATCTGGGGCTTACTCACCTTCGGCTGGTTGCCGCTGATCAGCGCCGGGTTCGCCACGTGTATTCCCATCGCTCCGCGATCGGGACCACTCACGCAGAACGGGTCACGGCCGACCCAACCCGCTTGTGCGGCGACGTTGATGTTCTGGTAAGGGGCGGTGGCCTGCCGTACCTGCGCCAAAAAGGCCGAACCATCCGGCGGGTCGGCGTGCGCCAAGGCAGCCGGCAGGGCGAGCAAGGCAAATCCCAGGGCCAACGAAGTTTTGCGTGCAGTTTCGAACATGATTTCCCTCCATCAGTGGCTGGGCGGCGAACGGTTGCTGCCGCCCGCTCAATCTCGCCAGACCGAGATGGAAATGCTTGATGGAAACCTTTGGGGTTGCGCGAGGATTCCTGAGGAAACCCTTGGGATCGTTTTGCCACCTGCCCGGCGCCTGTTTTCCCGCAGGCAGGACAACCGGCTACGCTAGCCACTGGCGTGACAGCGGCCGCCGCAGGCAAAGCCGGGGGACGGATTCGTGGTGCTGACGAATGAATCGGGCACGATCGCCTTCGACGATATCGAAATCGACGTCGATGGCCGCCGCCTAACCGTCGACGGCAAGGACGTCGCGCTGGAACCGAAGACGTTCGCCGTGCTGGCGCTGCTGGCGAGCCATCCCGGCAAGACGCTGACCCACGACGACATCCTCGATGCGGTGTGGGGCCATCGCCACGTCACCCAGAACGTGCTGCACCGGGCAATCGCGCTGCTGCGGCAGGCGCTCCGCGGCCGATCTCCGCAGCGGCAATACATCCACACCGTGCACGGCGTGGGTTATCGCTTCGACGCCCGCGTGCTGCGTCGGCCATCCTTGATCGAGGCTGCGGCGACCGATGCATTGCGTGCAGCCGAAGCCCAACCAACCGTTTCGCGCCCGCGGCGGAACCGCCTCCCGACCGCGATCGCCGTGTGCGCCTTGCTGGTGCTCGGCGCGATCTTCGTCCTGCGCATGCGAACTCCCGCGCCGCCGGCATCACCAACCCTCGTCGTGCTGCCGCTGCAGGTGATCGGCGATGACAAGAACGAAGCCGCTTTCGCCGCCGGCCTGAGCGAAGAATTGACGACACGGCTGGCCCGCGTCGGCGGCTTGCGCCTGATTTCCGGCACCTCGGCAACCATCGCGCGGAAGAAGGATCTCGATCCGCCACAACTGGCCGCGAACTTGCACACCACGCACGCGCTCGAAGGCAGCCTGCGCGAAGCCGGCGGCGAGTTGCGCATCGACCTGCGCCTGATCGAAACACCGACGGGCCGAACGGTCTGGGCGCAGGATTACGATCGCAGCGCCGACGATGTATTCGCCATGCAACAGCAAATCGCGCAAGCCGTCGCCAATGCGCTTGCCTTGCACATCGGCATTGCGCGTGCCGGTTCGCCCGCGCCCGATCCCGAGGTATTCCGCGAATACCTGCAATTGCGCCACGTCTTCCTTGCCAGCAACGACATGACCGCCTACGCGCAGGCAGAGCGCGATCTGAACGCCCTGGCAGCGCGCGCGCACGACTACGCGCCGGTGCACGGCCTGCTCGCGCTGAATCTTGCATCGAACTTCGAGGGCGAAGGCAAGGAAGATGCCGCGCTGCGCGAAGCGCACCGTGCACTCGCCATCGATCCCGACGATGTGTACGCGCACCTCGCGCTGGGCATGGTCGCTTCGCACGAGAAGGACTGGGCCACGGTCAAGCGGGAATACGACATCGCGTTGGCCCTCAATCCCACCGATCCGGTCGTGCACAACATCGATGGCATGTTCCTGTCGCGGCTGGGATACGGCAAGCAAGCGTTGACACAATTCGAAATCGCCTATGCCGCCGACCCGCTCGGCTACTGGGTGACGTACAACATGGGCACCCATCTGGACGTGCTCGGCCGTCACACCGAGGCGAAGAAGTATCTCGACCTTTTGCCTGGCCGGGAAACTACGCTCACGACGGACACCGACGTGGCGCGCTGGCGCAATGCTGTCTGGCGGGGTGATTTCACCGCAGCGCGTGGCTTTGCCGCGCAACTGCCTGACTACGACGGGGCGAGAAAGGCTTTTGTCGCGGTCACCGAAGCATTGGTCGATCCCGCTGCATGGCCGCAAGCGGAAATCACGATTGGCGAACGCGAGGCCGCCCTGGGCACGCGTCCCGATCGCCTTCGTCTGTACGAGCCCAAGCCCAACGCCGCGGACATCCTCGCGACGTTCGAGCCCGGCGATCAGCAACCGGGTGGCAATTTGGTCTGGGCGACCGGATACGCTTCGGTGCGCCGCAATCCCGCGTTCCACGATTTCATCGGGCACATGAAATTCATCGACTTCTGGAATGCCAATGGCTGGCCTCTGCAGTGCAAACCTCAGGGCGATGGTGCGCGCTGCGACTGAACGCACGCGGAAAGACGGTCATTGAAAAGCAGACGGCGGCACGCCGCGTGCCGTCGTCCGTGCTTATTGCTTGCGCTTTTTACTTGCGCTTTTTCGCGCGCGTGCGGGCAGCCTTGCGGGCCGCGGCGGAGCGGCCCTTGGCACCCTTGGTGCGCGCGGCCTTCTTCGCCGCAGCGGAGCGCTGACTCGACGAGCGTTTGCGCGCCGCCTTGCGGGCGTGTTTCGAAAGCGCCCGCTTCGATGCCGCGGAACGGCCTTCGCGCTTCAGCGCCTTGCGGCTGGCGCGCGACCGCTTGGCCGAGGTCCGCTTCGAAGACGATTTCTTCGCGGCGGATTTTTTCGATGCCGCCTTCCTGCCGCCCTTCGACTTCTTCGCGGCCTTGCCTTTCTTCGGCACCTTCACGCCCGCGCGGCGTGCTTCCGACAATCCGATCGCGATCGCCTGTTCGGTCGAACGCGCGCCGTGCTTGCCTTCACGCACGTGCTCGATCTCCTCGTGCACGAACTCGCCCGCCTGGGTGCTGGCGGATTTGCCTTCGCGCTTGTCCTTCTTCGCGCGTGCAACCGCTTCCTTGTCCGGCATGTCGCACCTCCTTGCTTGACTGTGGAATGCATGCGCACCGGGAGCGCGCCTGCGTTCCCGCATCTTGCGCGCATCGGCCGCGCATGTCACGCCGGCACGCTTCGCGAGCCAGAATGGGTTCATCTTGCGAACAAGCCGAAACCGCAGCCGCTAAATCTCGACCTGCGTGCCGAGCTCGACCAGGCGGTTGCCGGGAATGTGGAAGAACGCGGTGGCGGGCATCGCGTTGCGGGTCATGAACGCGAACAGCTTGTCGCGCCACAGCACCATGCCCGGACGCTTGGTGGCGACCACCGTCTCGCGCGACAGGAAGAACGTCGTGTCCATCATGTCGAAGCCCAATCCCCGCTGCGCGCGCGCCGCCAGCGCCGCGGGCACGTCGGGATCTTCCATGAAACCGAAGCGCAGCAACAGCGTGTAGAAGGAATGGCCGAGGTCGCGCAGTTCGACCTGTTCCACCTGGTCCGCGTACGGCGCCTCCAGCGTCTCCACGCTCAGCAGCACGTTGCGTTCGTGCAGCACCTTGAAGTGCTTGAGGCTGTGCAGCATTGCATGGGGCACGGCGTTGAGGTTGGCCGTCATGAACACCGCGGTGCCGGGCACGCGCGCCGGCGGGTGTTCGGCGATGCTCTCGATGAAGGGCGCCAGCGCGATGCCGCCGTGCTTCAGCTGGCGCAGCACCAGCTCGCGGCCGCGCCGCCACGTGGTCATCACCGTGAACACCAGGATGCCCAGGATGAGCGGGAACCAGCCGCCGTGCTCGACCTTCAGCAGGTTGGCGCCGAAGAACGCGCAATCGATGATCAGCAGCGGGATGCCCAGCGCGACCACCGCGTACCACTTCCAGTGCCACAGGCGCAGCGCCACCAGCAGCGCCAGCAGCGTCGTCGTCACCATCGTGCCGGTGACCGCGATGCCGTAGGCCGCGCCGAGATTCTCCGAGGAACGGAACCCGACCACCGCGGCCAGCACCAGCAGCAGCAGCATGGTGTTGATCCACGGCACGAAGATCTGCCCCGACATGCTGCTCGACGTGTGCACCACGCGCATGCGCGGCGAGAAGCCGAGCTGCGCCGCCTCGCGCGTCATCGAATACGCGCCCGAGATCACCGCCTGCGAGGCGATCACCGTGGCCGCGGCGGCCAGCACGATCATCGGGATCAGCAGCGCCGGCGGCACCAGCAGGTAAAACGGATTGGCGGACGCTTCGGGGTGGCGCAACATCAACGCGCCCTGCCCGAAGTAGTTGCACAGCAGCGCGGGAAAAACGAAGTACATCCACGCGATCCGGATGGGCTTCTTGCCGAAGTGGCCCATGTCCGCGTACAGCGCCTCGGTGCCGGTAAGCGCCAGCACCACGCCGCCCAGCGCCACGAACGCGGCGATGCCGTGCGACTGGAAAAAGCGCACCGCATAGTACGGATTCAGCGCGATCAGGATCGCGGGATACTGCACGATCATGCGCACCCCGAGCAGCGCGATCACCACGAACCACACGCACATCACCGGCGCGAACAGGCCGCCCACGCGCGCGGTGCCGAACCGCTGCAGCACGAACAGGCCCAGCAGGATCACCACGCTGATCGGCATCACGAAACGCCCCAGACCGGGCGTGGCGATCTTCAGGCCTTCCACCGCCGACAATACCGAGATCGCGGGCGTGATCACGCCGTCGCCGTAGAACAAGGCGGCGCCGAAAATCGCCACCACCGCGACCAGCCAGCGCAGCCGCGGCAAGCCGTACACGCTGCGCTGCGCCAGCGCCAGCAGCGCCATGATGCCGCCCTCGCCCTTGTTGTCGGCGCGCATCACGAACATGACGTACTTGATGCACACAACGATCAACAGCGCCCAGAACACCAGCGACAGCACGCCCAGCACCGTGGCGCTGCTGACACCCAGACCGTAAGCGCTGCTGAAGACTTCCTGCAGCGTGTACAGCGGGCTGGTGCCGAGGTCGCCGAACACCACGCCCAGCGCGCCGAACGCCAGCGCGCGCAGGGGCGGCGAAACTTCCGGTTTCGAGTTCGTGGCGCGCATGTCCCGCCCGGCGACGCAAAGAAGGCGCGAAGTGTAATGCCGCCGCATCGGGCGCGATGTGAAGCGCGACGCCCGCAAACCTGCGGTTCAGGTAAACGCGCGACGTTCTAGATCTCGACCTGCGCGCCGAGTTCGATCAAGCGGTTGCCCGGAATGCTGAAGAACGCAGTGGCCGGCAGCGCGTTGCGCGCGAGGAACGCGAACAGCTTGTCGCGCCACAGCGCCATGCCGGGGCGGTCGGTGGCGACGATGGTTTCGCGCGAGAGGAAGAACGTGGTGTCCATCATCTTGATCTCGAGGCCCTGCTTCGCGCACTCGTGCAGCGCCGCGGGCACGTTCGGATCGTCGGCGAAACCGAAGCGCAGCTTCAGGAGGTAGAAATCGTTGCCGAGGTCCTTCAGTTCCATCCGCTCGTCCGGATCGGCGTACGGCGTCTCCAGCGTTTCGACGGTCAGGATCACGTTGCGCTTGTGCAGCACCTTGTTGTGTTTCAGGTTGTGCAGCAGCGCGTGCGGCACCGCGTCGGGATCGCTGACCAGGAAAATCGCGGTGCCTTCCACCCGCGTTGGCGGATGCTCGGCGAGGTTGGCGATGAACGGCGCCAATGCGAGGCCGCCGTGCTTCAGCTGCCGCAGCACCAGGTCGCGGCCATGCCGCCAGGTGGTGAGGATGGTGAACACCGCTAGGCCCAGCACCAGCGGGAACCAGCCGCCGTCCTCGACCTTCAGCGTGTTGGCGCCGAAGAACGACAGGTCGATGGTGAGGAAGAACAAGCCCAGCCCCACGATCACCAGCGGGTTCCATTTCCACATCCGCCACGCGACGGTCAGGAACAGCACCGTGTCGATCACCATCGTGCCGGTCACCGCGATGCCGTAGGCGCCGGCCAGCGCCTTGGAGGAGCCGAACCCGATCACCACCAGCACCACCAGGATCATCAGCAGGCGATTCACCCACGGCAGATAAATCTGGCCGATTTCCTCGTTCGACGTGTGCACCACCGGCATGCGCGGCAGGAAGCCCAGCTGGATCGCCTGGCGCATGATCGAGAACGAGCCCGCGATCACGGCTTGCGACGCGATCACCGCGGCCGCCGTCGCCAGCGCGATCATCGGATACAAGGCCCACTCCGGCACCGCGAGGTAGAACGGATTGCTGGCCGCCTTCGGATCGTGCACCAGCAGCGCGCCCTGCCCGAAATAATTCAGCACCAGGCCCGGCATCACGAAGCCGTACCACGCCACCGTGATCGACTTGCGCCCGAAGTGGCCCATGTCGGCGTACAGCGCCTCGGCGCCGGTCACGCACAACACCACCGCGCCCAGCACCAGGAATCCGCCCGCGCCGTGGTGGATGAAAAAGTTCACGCCGTACCAGGGATTGATCGCGCGCAACACCAGCGGGTGCTGCACGATGTTGTACAGGCCGACCAGGCCCAGCGCGACGAACCACACGCACATCACCGGACCGAACACGCTGCCGACCTTGCCGGTACCGCGCTTCTGGACCAGGAACACCGCCACCAGCACGACCACGGCGATCCAGACCACCCAATGCGTCAGTGCGGGCGCCGCCACTTCCAGGCCCTCCACCGCGGACAGCACCGTGATAGACGGCGTGATCACGCCGTCGCCGAAGAACAGCGAGGCGCCCAGCACCGCCGCCAGCACCACCAGCCGGCGCGTGCGCGGATAGTCGCGGGTGGCGCGCTGCGCCAGCGCCATCATCGCCATGATGCCGCCTTCGCCCTTGTTGTCCGCGCGCATGATGAAGGTGATGTACTTCAGCGCCACCACGATCAGCAGCGTCCACAGCACCAGCGACAGCACGCCCAGCACGTTGAATATCGTCACCGGCATGCCGTGCTGGTCGCTGAAGGCTTCGCCGAAGGTGTACAGCGGACTGGTGCCGATGTCGCCGAACACGATGCCGATCGCGCCGATCACCAGCATGTGCAGCGCTTTTTTCCTGCCGGCTTCGGTTCCGGCGGGCGCGGCGGTCTTGTCCATCATCGTCCCAGCGCCGCGCGCAGCGCCTTGCGGATGATCGTCTCGGCATCGTCGCCGTCGGCCATCGCGGATGCGACGAGCCGCGCGGCTTCAGCCTGCTTGTAGCCGAGCTGCTGCAGCGCCGCTTCCGCTTCGCTGCGCGGATCGCGCGCCACCGGCGCACTGCCCGTCGGCGCGGCCGTCACCACGTTGCCGACGCGGTCGCGCAATTCCACCACGATGCGTTCCGCGGTTTTCTTGCCGATGCCGGGGATGCGCGTCAACGCGGCCACGTCGCTGGCCTGCACCAGCCGCGCGAACTCGGACGTCGAAACGCCCGAAAGCACCGCCAGCGCGATGCGCGCGCCGATGCCGGACACCTTCTGCAAATCACGGAACAGGTTGCGCTCGGCATCGGTGAGGAAGCCGTACAGCGCGACGGTGTCTTCCTTGTGCGCATAATGCGTCAGCAGGATCACTTCCTTGCCGGCCTCGGGCAGGTCGTACAACGTCGACATCGGCACTTCCAGTTCATAACCGACGCCACCGACTTCCACGAGCACCCATGGCGGGCGCTTGGCAATCAGCGTGCCGCGCAGTCGGCCGATCATGCGGGATTATCCGTCCACCCCCTTCCGAAGGAAGGGGGTCGCTGCGCAGCAGCGGGGGGATGCACCGGAGACGAAAAGCCATCCCCCTCAATCCCCCTTCGCAAGCGAAGGGGGAGGTTGAACCAGGTAGGTTTGGTCACGTCTTTCATCGCCTGCCTCTCCATGCCGCAAACGCAATCCCCGTACGCACCTCGCTGGCGCGCAGATGCGCGTGCGTGATCGCGATTGCCAGCGCGTCGGCCGCGTCGGCCTGCAGCGGATCGCGCACGTTCAACAGGATGCCGACCATGTGCTGCACCTGTTCCTTGCCCGCGTGGCCCTTGCCGACCACCGCCTGCTTGATGGCATTCGGCGCGTATTCGCTGACCGGCAGCCCGCAGCCGACCGCCGCGCAGATCGCGGCGCCGCGCGCCTGCCCGAGCTTCAGCGCGGAATCGGCATTCTTCGCCATGAATACGCGTTCGATCGCCGCTTCGCTGGGTGCCTGTGCCGCGATGATCGCCGAGAGTTCGTCGTAGATGCGTTTGAGGCGCAACGGGAACGTCTCCTCGCCCGCCACCTTGAGCGTCGTGCGGAACACGCAACGCAGCTTTCCCGTGGCATCGGCTTCGATGATACCGACGCCGGTGCGCTGGCTGCCGGGATCGATGCCCAAGATGCGCAATGATTGGGGACCGGGGACCGGGGACCGGGGACCGGACATCTGCGTGCGCATTGCAGTCAGCGAGCGCGGCGAACGCGCCAACCTCGATTAGAACCCGGACGCGCGGCGCTTTTCTCCCGTCCCTGGTCCCCGGTCCCTGGTCCCTGCTTCATTGCGGAAGGTCCGCGTTGGAATGCACGGCCTGCACGTCGTCGAGTTCGTCCAGGCGCGCGAGCAGGCCCTGCACCGCTTCGAGCTGGTCGGCCGCGACCGGCACGTCGAGTTCCGCGCGCATGGTCACCTCCGCGTGGTCGGGCTTGAGCCCCGCCTTCTCCATCGCCTCGCGCACGGCTTCGAACGAATCGGGCGTGGTGATCACGTCGATCTGGCCGTCTTGCGGCCACACCTTCACGTCGTCGGCGCCGGCTTCGATCGCGGCGTCGATGATTTTTTCTTCATCGGCACCACCGGCGTACGAAAGCACGCCGATCTTCTTGAACAGGTACGCCACCGAACCGTCGGTACCGAGATTGCCGCCGAACTTGGTGAAGGCGTGGCGCACGTCGGAAATGGTGCGCTGGCGGTTGTCGGTGACGCACTCGACCAGCACCGCGACGCCGCCCGGCGCATAACCTTCGAAATGCAGCTCCTCGTAGACCACGCCTTCGAGTTCGCCGGTGGCCTTCTTGATCGCGCGCTCGATGTTGTCCTTGGGCATCGACGCGGCGATGGCCTTGTCGACCGCGGTGCGCAGCCGCGCGTTGCCGTTGACGTCGCCGCCGCCGGTGCGCGCGGCCACCATGATTTCGCGCACCAGCTTGGTGAAGACCTGGCCGCGCTTGGCGTCCTGCGCGTTCTTGCGGCCGGCGATGGATGGACCACGTCCCATGAGCGATACCGTTTGCTGAAAGTTGAAAGTCTAGGGAAATACGGCACGGCCCGCTACGACCGCGACATCGCGGCGTCCCACTCCGCCCGTCACGTTGCATGCGGGTATTTTCTTCCCCCTTCCGCAGGAAGGGCGGAGCGTAGCGAACGCGCGCGCAGCGCGAGAGGGGGATGGCTTTTGCTCCGCGAGGCATCCCCCCGCTGCTGCGCAGCGACCCCCTTCGTACCGAAGGGGGTGGATCAATGTTTTCCCGGATCACGCACCTGCACGTGCAACTCGGCGAGCTGCTTCGCGTCGATCGCACTCGGCGCGTCGGTCATCAAATCCTGCGCGCTGGTGGTCTTGGGGAACGCGATCACGTCGCGGATCGCGTCGGTGCCGCCGATCAGCATCGCCAGGCGGTCAATGCCGAAGGCGATGCCGCCGTGCGGCGGCGCGCCCATCTTCAACGCATCCAGCAGGAAGCCGAACTTGGCGCGCGCCTCGTTCTCGTCGATGCCCAGCAGGTCGAACACCGCGCTCTGCATTTCGGGGCGGTGGATGCGGATCGAGCCGCCGCCAATCTCGGCGCCGTTCAACACCATGTCGTAGCCACGGCTGACCGCACGCGCGGGGTCGGCCTTCAGCGCCGCGATGTCGTCGATCCTGGGCGCGGTGAACGGGTGGTGCAGCGCGACGTGGCGCGCCGCTTCGCCGTCGTATTCGAACATCGGAAAATCGGTGACCCACAGCGGTTTCCAGCCTTGCGCGACGAGTCCGCGGTCCTGCCCGACCTTCAGCCGCAGCGCGCCCATGAAGGTGCTGACGGCCGTCCATTTGCCGGCGCCGAACAGCAGCGCGTCGCCACTCCGAGCAGATGTACGTTTGAGTATGTCCGCTAACGCAGCATCGTCGAAAAGTTTCGCAAGAGGAGACTTGACCCCGTCGCGTCCTGCCGCGAGATCTTCAATCTTTAACCAACCTAAACCTCTCGCGCCGAATTTCGCGGCATACGCGGAGAGGTCTTCGATCTGCTTGCGCGACAAATCGGCGCCACCGGGCACGCGAAGCGCGACGACACGGCCGTCCGGATCATTTGCAGCATCGGAAAACACCTTGAATTCAACGTGCTTCAAGGCATCGCCAACATCTACCAGTTCTAGGTCGATGCGCAGATCCGGTTTGTCCGAACCGTAACGCGTCATCGCTTCCAGCCATGTCATGCGCGGGAACGGATTGGCGAGTTCGATGCCGCCGACCTCGCGGAACACCTCGCGGATCATCGCCTCGACCGTGTCCTGCACGTCGCGCTCCTCGACGAACGCGAACTCCATGTCGAGTTGGGTGAACTCCGGCTGGCGGTCGGCACGCAGATCCTCGTCGCGAAAGCAGCGCGCGATCTGGTAGTAGCGGTCGAAGCCCGCGATCATCAAAAGCTGCTTGAACAACTGCGGCGACTGCGGCAGCGCGTAGAACTGGCCCGCATGCACGCGCGACGGAACGAGGTAATCGCGCGCGCCTTCGGGCGTCGCCTTGGTGAGGATCGGCGTCTCGATGTCCTGGAAACCGCGCGCATCCAGCCAGCGGCGCAGCGCCTCCACCAGCTTGATGCGCGTGCGCATCACCTTCTGCATTTCCGGGCGGCGCAGGTCGAGGTAGCGGTATTTCAGCCGCATTTCCTCGTTGGGATTTTCGTGCAGCGCGAACGGCAGGTCGCGCGCGGCGTTCAACAACTCGATGGATTCGGCGACGACTTCGTAACGGCCGGTCGGAATCTTCTCGTTGATGTTCGAGCGCACCCGCACCGTGCCGGTGACGCGCAGGCAGTCCTCGTAACCGACCTTCGACGCGATCTTGAATACGTCAGCGCGGTCCGGATCGGCCACGATCTGCACGATGCCCTCGTGGTCGCGCAGGTCGATGAACACCACGCCGCCGTGGTCGCGGCGCGCGTCGGCCCAACCGCACAAGGTGACGGACTTGCCGGCTTCGGCGGCCCCGATCAAGCCGCAATAATGGCTGCGCATTCCCACATGCTCCACACGCCGGCCAAGCCGGCAAGGCAAACGGGGAATGCTAAGCGCGGCGCGGCCTGCGCGCAATCAACTGCGTTCGCGCGCGCGGTTCCGCAGCAGCACCTTGTCGGCGCGGCGCAGGGTCGACTCCAGCGGTTCGCCGGCTTCGCGCACGGCCCAGCCCAGCGAGAACACAGCCGGCATGCCATCGCGTGACGCCGCGGCCAGCCGGTCCGCCAGCTCGCGCACCGTGTCGACGGTGGCGCGGGGAAGCACGATCGCGAATTCGTCGCCGCCCATCCGCACCAGTTCGTCGTCCGAACCGGCGTGGTTCTTCAGCAGGTGCGCCAGGTCGCGCAGCACCTCGTCGCCGCGCGCGCGGCCCTCGCTGGCGTTCAACTGGCGGAAGTAGTCCACGTCCACCACCACGCAGCCCCATTCCTGGTCGACGGTGGCCTGCATCGAGAACGCGTCGAGGTAGCGCCGGGTATGGAAGCCGGTCAGCGGATCGCGGCGGTTCTGCTCGCGCACCCGCAGTTCGTAGCGGTGGCGCAGGGTGACGTCCTGCGCCGAGCACAACACGTAGGGTTCCGGCTCGGCGTCGGGATAGCACACGAAGTGGTATTGCCACACGCGCCGCTCGCCGTTGCGCGACACGAAATGCAGCAAGCCGGTATCGCGCTTCAGGCTGCGGGTGCGATCGAGGTAATCGGCCCAGTGTTCTTGCGCTTCCTCGGCCATGAAGTCCGACAACGCGCGGCCGGCCATGCTTTCGCGCTCGTAGCCCAGCGCGTCGGCCATCGCGGCATTCACCCACAGCAGGCGGCCTTCCGGGTCGTGCATCCACACCATCGCCAGCCCGGATTCGATCAAATCCTCGTAGCGCGCCTCGGCCTCGTCCAGCGCGCTCCTGGCCGCCTGCTCGGCGGACACGTCGCGCACCAGCATCAGGTGCGACGGCAACGGCTCGTGCGGCAGGTTGCCCATGTCGGTGATCACGTCGAACAGCTCGCCGTCGACTTTGCGGTGTTTCCAGGCGACGCTGCCCGGCGGAAGCGCGCGGCCCTCCTTGCGCAGGTACGCGTGCAGGCGCGCGGCTTCTTCTTCCGCGAACAGATCCGGCAGGCGCAGACGCAGCATGCGTTCGCGATCGTAGCCGTAGCATTGCAGCGCGGCCGGATTGGCGTTGAGGATGCGCAGCTCCGCGCCCGCGAAGATCACCACCGGCAATGGATTGAGGTCGAACCACACGCGCATTTCGTCGGCGCGGCGGCGGCTGATGCTCTGCAAGGTCAGCTCGTCGGAAACGTCGCGCGCCACGCCGAGCAACCCGGCGATGCGCCCGCGCGCATCGTGCAACGGATACTTGCCGACGAGGAAGGAACGTTCGCCGTCCGGGGTCTGCTGGGTTTCGCGGAACAGGGTCGGCAGGTCGCGATCCAGGCAGACCCGATCGTTTTCCTCGAAGGCGAGCGCGACGGGGCCGGGATCGAGTTCGTTGTCGCGCTGGCCGAGGATGTCCGCGGGCTGGCGCCCGACCAGCGCGGCGGCTTCACCATTGGCGAAGCGGTAGCGGTGCGTGGCGTCCTTCACGAACACCGGCCCGTTGCTGCGTTCGCACAGCACCTGGGCCAGTTCGGTCATGCGCCGCAAGCTCGAGAGCACCAGGATCATCGCGTAACCCGCGGCCGCAAGCGCCAGCAGGCCGGCGAACACCAAGACCCAGACCAGGACCGAGCCGCCGGCGTCCCGGTCGCCGGTGGCGGCCAGCACCGCCAGCATCACCGCCGGCAGCACCAGCACGCCGATGCCCGCCCAGCCGCACCAGCGCAAGGCCGCGCGCGCGCCGGGAATCGCAGCGAGGATGCTGAAGGTTTGCGGGAGCCTGGCCACGGGGGTGCCTGCACGCTTCTCTCTCGCCGCGCAACCGCGGCGTCGAGCCGATCTCTGCAAGAGCCATGCTCACGCCCCGCCATTGACACACTTGTTGACCCGGGAAGCCTGAAAGAATGATGGGCGTCTCGTTTTCTCGTGCGATCGTCCCTGATCGCCGCGAATCCGAATGACGGGATAGCGCCCACCCCGACGAAACCGCTTCCGGTTTTTCAGGCGCGCATCAAGGTGGACTTGCCGAACAGGCTTTCCACCAGGTCCACCACCAGTTCGGCCGTGCGGTTGTGCTCGTCCAGCGCCGGGTTCAGTTCCATGATGTCCAGCGATGCGGCGCGGCCGCTGTCGGCGATCATCTCCATGCACAGCTGCGCCTCGCGGTAGCTGGGGCCGCCCGGCACGGTGGTGCCGACGGCGGGCGCGATCGACGGATCGAGGAAATCGACGTCGAAACTCACGTGCAGGTGTGTGTCGGCGTCCACGCCGTCGAGCGCTTCCTCCATCACGCGCCGCATTCCGACCTCGTCGATGTAGCGCATGTCGTAGATGTCGAGGCCGACGTCGTGGACCAGGCGCTTTTCCGCGGGATCGACCGAACGGATGCCGATCTGGCGCACCACGTCGGGCGTGATCGCCGGCACCGCCCCGCTCATCGAGACCAGTTCCTGCGGGCCGTGGCCGCACAGGCAGGCCACCGGCATGCCGTGGATGTTGCCGGACGGCGTGATTTCGGCGGTGTTGAAATCCGCGTGCGCATCCAGCCAGAACACGCGCAGCTTGCGCCCGTGCTCGCGGCAATGCCGCGCGACGGCGCTGATCGAGCCGATGCCGAGGCAGTGGTCACCACCCAGCAGGATCGGCATGCGGCCCATTTGCAGTTCCGCCAATTCGGCTTCCATCAGCGCGCGATTCCAGGCGACGACCTCGGCGAGATGGCGATAACCGTCACGCGGCGGTTGCCACGGGTTGATCGGCCCGGCGAGATTGCCGCGATCGACGACGTCGAGTCCGCGCGCCGCAAGCGCCTGCGGCAATCCCGCGACGCGCAACGCCTCGGGACCCATCGATGCGCCGCGCGCGCCCGCGCCGATGTCGGTCGGGGCGCCGATCAGGGATACGGATTTCGCTTTGCCGGCCACGCGCCTTCACCTGTTGCCTGCACTGGACTTCGAAGCATACCGGCCAGCCGCAACCGGAACCACCGGTGCATCAGGACGCCGCAATGGCTTCATCCAGCGCGACGGTGAGATCCGTCACCACGCTGCCGGCCGCCGCCCGCTCGCGGCATGGCGTGCGTCCCGAAAGCAGCTTGTCGAGCCCGCGCGCGATGTCGCCCACGGCTTCCAGTCCATAGTTCGGCGCCGACCCCGACAACTTGTGCGCGACGTCGCGCAGGCGCTGCCACGGCGCCTCGTCACCGCCATCCGCGCAATCGCCCCACGCGGAAACCAGCGCGGCCCGGCGCGCCGGAAGCTCCTGCACGAAATGCCGGCGCAGCGCCTCGAACTGCGCCTGGAATTCGATTTCGCGAGGATCCGTTTCAGCGCCCATCACTCGCCTCGTCGCGTGGCACCTTGCGAACGATCATAGCCTTTTCGGCATCCCGAGGCTCGGCCGGGCGCGCAGGCGCTGCAGTACCGCGTCAAAGCAGAACTGGCGGGACCTGAGCATTTCGACGCCTGCGCTCAGCCAAGCCGCTGTCGTTCCTCAAGAGCCCAAGAACACCAAGGGCGTTCGGCAAGATTCGAATTAAAGAAGCGCGGGTCTTCGGTCACTTCCTCACCAGCCAACTCGGCTTGGCAAACGCCTGATCCGCGGAATCCAGTTCGACTTCCGCGATGAGCAATCCTTCGTTGGCGCCCAGGAATTCATCGACCTCCCAGCGCGTGCCGCCTTCCTCCATCACGTGCCGCCGTTTCTCGACGATTGCGCCATCGCACATGGCAAGCATCTGTTCCGCATCGCCAAGCGGAACGGCGTACTCGTATTCCGCCCGGCTCGCGCCGGAAGTAATTCCCTTCACGGTGAGAAACGCTTTGTTTTCGTCGATGCGAATGCGAACGGTGCGGTATTTGTCGCGGTTCAAATAGCCTTGCGCCAGCCTGCGCGGTGTTGCTTGCCGCCACCCCTCGCCTGAAACAAGAAACTTGCGTTCGATTTCGGTCGCCACGTCAGAACTCCATTGCCATGGCCTCGACGGCATTTCGCAGTTCACCGGCCATCGGCACACCGCGCCGGCTGAACACATCCGCGATCTCGCGGTAGTACCACAACGTGCCATCGCGCCTGCCGGTGAAGCGTTCGAACACCGCGGGGCCGACCGCACGCAGGTCGGCAACGATCGCGCGCGCGTTGTGCAGCTTGTCGCAGCCGCTGACCAGCAACGCATCACCCGGCTCATCGGCCAGATGCGCGAGATACCGCCGCTTGCGTTGCTCCCAATCGGCGCGTTTCTGCTCGGGCGGCACATCCTTGCCTTCCAAGGTACCGTCCGTGCAAGCCAGCACGATGCCGGCCACGCGATCGCCGAACTGCCGGCGGATGACCGCTTCGTGGTGCTCGCCTTGGTCCTCGATGGTGTCGTGCAGCAGCGCGGCGATCGCCTGGTCCTCATCGCCGCCGTAGTCCAGCACCAGGCTGGCGACGCCCAGCAGGTGCGCGATGTACGGAATCGAAGTGCCCTTGCGCGTTTGCGAGGCGTGTGCCTCGCGCGCGTAATCCACGGCTTGGGTAAAACGTTGGCTCAACATGTTTCCCCCTGATTGTCGTTGGAATAGCGCTCGTTCTCCCGTGACGTGAACTGCGCGCTGGTTTCGATGCTCCAGCCGCCGACGCGCAGCCATCCGTCGCGTGCTTCCACGGTGACCGGCTTCCCGCGCGGGAAAGTGCCGGCCACGCGCGTGACCGATTCGCGGCTGACCTCGCAGCCGCCCGCCACCGCGACGTGGGCGGGCAGGAATGCCCCGGTCAGATTGGTTTCAAGGGTCACCCCATCCGCGGTTGCCATGATTCGCAGCCGCGAATCGCGCCGTGGATTGAGCGGATGCCGCCGCTGCATCGCGCGGAGCGCCTTGTGAAGCGTCGAAGGTTCGAGGGAGAACTTCATGCGCGGATGCATCTTGCCGCGGCGCCGTCTCACGGATCAAGACTCTGAACCTTCGCCCTGCATAGTCGCGGCACGGACACTGGATTTCCGCATCCGCGGGACGTCAAAGCGGATTGATCAGCCCTTCACGGCCAGCTTGTCCGCGATCTGCCGCTCGACTGAACGGCCATCCTCGTCCTCGGCCACCGCGAACAGGAACAGGCAATGCCCGCCGCTGGATTTCTCCCACTGCGCGCCGACCTGCATCTTCTCGCGCGAATCGTCGTTGGTCTTGTACGGCTCGCCCTTGTATTCCACCGCAAGCACGCGACCATCGTCCAGTTCGGCCACGAAATCCGGGTAGAAATAATCCGTCGCGGTCGGCAGCCAGAACGAAAACTTCTCCTGGCGTTCGATGTTGCGCACCCATTGCTTCACCTTGGGATGCACGTCAAGCGCCTGCGCGCACAGGAACTCCTCGGACTTCTTGCCCGCGTCCGTCTTTTCGCGCAGATCGTGGATCACCGGATAGAAGTGCTTGGTGAACTCGTAGCGCCCGCGGTAGACGTTCCGCGCCGGATATTGGCCCGGCTGGAAGCGGAAACTGAATTGCTCCGCGTCGGTGCGCTCCGGGACGCGCATGTCGAACAGGCGCTTCTGGAATCCCTTGCCCATCGCCGCTTCGCGCAGCCGTTCGATTTCCGCGCTGATCGCCTGTGCCAGCGGATGCCGCGCGCGCACCAGCGCCGTCAACGAAAACCCGCGTTCGTGGATCAGGTGCGTCAGCATCTTCACCAGGTACGCTTGCAACTGCCGCTGCGGAATCCATGGCTGGCGCACCTCCGCATCCAGCCAACGCACCAGGTCCTGCTCGCTCACGGTGCCTTGGACCGCATCCAGATGCAGTTGCCGGGCGTCGGCATATTTGTAGGTGACGCCCGCATCCTTCACGTCCACTTCGAACACGTTGATGGATTCGCGGATCGCAAAGTTGGCCAGCTGCACCTTGCCGTCCAGCAAATCCCAATCGCCCAGTTCGCTCAGCGTCTCGCGTTCGACCAGTTCCAGATGCCCGTCCAGATCTAGGCAAAGTTGCGGCACCGGCGCGAAGCTGGCGCCGAGTTGCGCAGGGGCAAGCAACGCACGGCGCAACGCACGGTGCGCATCGAACTGTGCGCGCACGCTCTCACGCGCCTTGGCCGGCACCGATTGCTCGATGAATGTTTCCGCCTGCGCCAGCGTCTCCGCAGGCGCGCTACCACGCACCAGCACCGTCGCACCTTGCGAAGTCGTGCGGATTTCAACGGCCTGCTTCACTTCGGGTGGCCAGTGTTGCGTGTCGGGCGCCGTGTCGAGTTGGATGGCGCAGTCGGGAATCGCGGGCGGCTTGCGCGGCGCGGCCGCATCCTGCACTTCGGGGAACGCGCCTTGCTGCGGTTGCAGGGCCGCCGCCGCCTCGTAGCGCTCGAAGCCCATGTTCTGCACCATGCGGTCGGCCAGGTTCGCCGCGGCTTCGGCGAAGTTTTCGGCCACGATGTGCGCGTAGGCGCGGTTCAATTCTTCCTGCGTGCGCGTCTTCGCGTACGGCATGCGCAGCACGCGGCCCAGCAACTGCTCCACGTCCTTGGCCGAATTGACCGATTGCAGCGAGGCCAGCACGTAGGCGAACGAACAATCCCAGCCTTCCTTCAGCGCCTCGACCGTGATCACGCAACGCACCAGGCAGGCCGGATCGAACAGGTCGATGCCGTCCAGTTCCTTCTGCGCGCCGGTCGCCACCGCGATCTGATTCTCAGGAATGTGCAATTCCTCGATCAGATACGCGCACACCACGTCCACCGTCGCTTCGCCGCCCTTGGGTTGTGCCTGGACCAACACGATCGGCCGCAGGTAGTCGCTCTCTTTCTGCGCGATCAGTTCCAGCCGCTCGCGCGTCAGCAGTGCGTCGCGCAGGCAGCTTTGCCAACCGTCCGGATGTTCGGCCAGCACCACCGGCAGCTTGATCATCTGCTCGGCCTTCAGCTCCGCCGCGCCCACGTGATAGAGCACGTTGTTGCCGGCCACCGGCGTTGCGGTCAGCTCGATGATGCAACCGGGATTGAGCCGGCCCAGCGACTTGAAGAACGTGTCGGTGCGGTTGTTGTGCGCCTCGTCCACGATCACGACGGGCTTCTGCAGGTGCAGCCAGTTGGCGACCGACCACTTCACCCGGCCGATGTCTTTCTCCGTCAGCACGCCGCCGGGAATCAAATCGTCCTGCGTGACGCGATCCAGTCCCTCGGTTCGATTCACTGGCAGATCGGCGAACTGCGCCTGCAGCGATTCGTCGAACGCATACACGTTGCGGATCGCGGTACTGCGCACGTTGAACGACTGGATCGTCGCGACGATCACGATGCAGGCGCGGCCGGCTTCCTGCGGTCCGATCGTTTGCAGGCTTTCCAGGTCGCATACCCGCACCCGCTCGCCGAAGTGCTCGGCCAGCGCCTGCCGGTAGGGATGGTGCGCGTTGTTCAGCGCCTCCAGCGTTTGCGTGCGGATGGCATCGGAAGGCGTTAGCCACAGCGCGACCGGCGCATCGGAATCCAGTGTGCATTCGCCGGCGATGGCGACCGCGTGCGCGGCCAGCAGGGTCTTGCCGCCGCCGGTCGGCACGCGCAGGCATACGCAAGGCGTGTCGCCGAAGATCGCGTGGTAGTTCTCGCGCTGCGGATCGCGTTGCTGCCCGGCCAGCGCATCCGCGAATGCCTCCGCCACCGGCTTGCCGCGTGCTGCGCGCAGGAAATCGCGCAGGGCGGTCAGCGCGTTTTGCTGGTAGGTCTTGAGCGTCAGCACGTCAGCGCATCCCAACTTTCGTCATTCCGGCGAAAGCCGGAACCCAGCGACTTTGATCGCAAGACACTGGGTTCCGGATCGCGGCTGCGCCGCGTCCGGAATGACGAACAAAAGCCATGGCTGGGCTTCTTCATCTCAGCGCGCCTTGATGTCGTAGGGAATCTGCTTGAACGTGGCATTGGCCGCGGCCAGCGCGGCCTCGCCCAGCCGCGTCACTTCGCCGTAAATCACCTTCGGGCCGTCGTGCGGATGGCGTGCTTGCAGCATTTCCATCACCGCACGCGTCAGCACGTTGCCGCCGCGCGGACGCAAGTCGCCCAAGATGCCGTTGTAGAGCAGGTAATAGGCGGTGCCGTCGTGCACGCCAAGCATCGGACTCCCCTCTCCCGCTCGCGGGAGAGGGGTTGGGGGTGAGGGAGAAACAGCGTCGGGCGCCCACGGCGTCGCAGTCTCGTAGTGCCAGATGAAAGCCGCCAGCGTCGCGAATTTCACGTCCGGATTGATGCGGGCGTCGGCGTCGAACGCGGGTTCCCCCAGCGTGCAGAAACGGAAGCCGCCGCCGCCCTGCCAGCCCACCGCTTCGCTGATGCCTCCCTGCTCGCCCGCGATCACCTTCTGCAGGCGCGGGATGCAATGCGTCCGCGCGTGTTCGCCCATCTCGATGCCGATCCAGCGCCGGCCCATCTTGTGCGCGACCGCCGCGGTGGTGCCGGAGCCGAGGAAGGAATCGAGGACGAGATCGCCAGGATTGGTGGACATGTCCAAAATACGTTTCAGCATGTCCTCCGGTTTTGGAGTGTCGAAAACACTCTCACCAAACAGTGTCTTTTGATGCGCCTTGGTTTGCCGCGTTGTGTCAAGATCATTCCATATCGTTGGATAGGGTCGCGAAGGGCTATCAGGCGCAAACTCTCGGGTATATGGAACCCAGCCGGTTTCGCGCTTCTTCCAGATCAATTCATCTTTTGCAATCAACTCTTCGACAGAGGCTTTACCCATTGCCCATCGCGCTTCTCTGCCGTCGTCGTGAATCGGAAACACTTGCGTCCCGTCTGGCGCAGTCAATGGGAAGAACATCGATGGGCGGTCGGAGCGAAGACTATTTTTTCCGTTCTTCTTCAAGAGGCGATCACGGTATGGCTTTTCCGATTCCGCATCCGGCTCGCGATATGCAGCAAGAATCGAATCATCATATTTCTGCCTAAATGGGCGGGAACCTGCAGCCTTGGTAAAGCACAACAAATATTCGTGATCGGGCGTGATGGGCACCTTGTTGTCGTTGGGGCTATCTACCTTCTTCCAGATGAACGTCGCAACGAAACAGCCACGCCCGAATACCTGATCCATCAGCACCTTCAGGTAGTGGGCTTCGTTGTCGTCGATGGTCACCCATAGGCTGCCGTCCTCGGCCAGCAGCTCGCGCAGCAGCGTCAGCCGCGGCAGCATCATCGACAGCCATTGGCTGTGTTCCAGCTTGTCGTCGTAATGCTCGAACGCGCTCTGGGTGTTGTAGGGCGGATCGATGAAGATGCACTTCACCCGCCCGGCGTGCACCGGCAGCAGCGCCTTCAACGCCAGCAGGTTGTCGCCCTGGATCAGAAGGTTGTCGCGAGCACCCGCGTCGCCGAACGCGGCTTCCTGCTTCAGCAGATGGATCGGCACCGCGCGCGTCGCTTCCAGCGCCTGGCTCTTGTTCACCCAATCCAGCGTCGGCATGTGCCCCTTGTCTCCGAAAGTCGGCGCCCCGCGATTGTAGCGGCCGGCCCGCTTTGCCCGAGCCTTGTGGGCGACGCTGGGGAAGTGGTGCCGACAGTCTGACTCGAACAGACGACCTACCGCTTACAAGGCGGTTGCTCTACCAACTGAGCTATGCCGGCGCGTGCGCCGCATTATCGCAGGCGCGCGATCGGCCCGCGACGGGTTCAGAAACAATCGATGGGTTTGGCCTGCAGGTCGTTGCGGCCGGGCAGCCACGCCTGCCAGTCGAACGCGGCTCCGGCCGGCACCGCGTAGTCGATCCAGTACGCGGGCTCGGTGTCGACGCGTTGCTTGACCTGCGCCGGGAAGCCCAGCTGCTTCAATGCGGCCACGCGGTTCTGCGCGTTCGATGCGTTGTCGAACAGGCCCAGCGAAACCGTGTTCTGCGAATCGCCGGCGGTCACCACGTAGTAATCGTTGATGCCCTTGGCCGCGAGCTGGCGCGCTTCGTCAAGCGCGCCTTCGCGATCGGCGGTGGCGGGAAGGTAAACCCAGAAACCGTGCGAATGGCTGACCTGTTCCTCGTGGTACTGGATTCGCGCGACGCGCGGCGAAAGCGCCTGCATCGCCGCGCGCATGTCGGCGGTGGTGGTGAAGGCACCGAGCGTGCTGCAGGTTTCCGCGGTTTCTCGCGCGGCGGCGGAAGGCGCGGCAGCGCGCGCCGGAAGCCCGGCCGGATGTTCCGAAAGCAGGCGCAATTCGGTGACGCCAGGATCCGTCGCGGGCGGCAGCGCACGCGCGGGCGCGCGCCCGAACAGCAACCACGCGCCCGCGCCGAGATTCAAGGCCACCAGCAACAGGAACAGGAGTCGGAGGAACATTCGGGAAGCTCTCATTTTGCTCGTCGTTCCGGGGCCGCCGCTCTCGCGGCGGAACCCGACTGCGTTGGCAGGATTGCCAACGCGAACGCCGCAGGCGGTCCGCAGGACGAGCGCCATGGATGGCGCGAGTTTATCCAGTGCCCTTTTTACAAGTTACAACAAAGGCACTGGATTCCCGCCTTCGCGCGAATGACGAATAAACAATGCCAATCCATACAGCGCCGCGTGTTCGAGCACCTCGGCGCGGCAGCCATCTTTGCCGAGCCAATCCGCCAATTGCCGCGACCAGCCGCCATGCAGATAAACGTGGACTGCCTCACCCCGCGCTTCGTGGCGCGCCACGAACCATTCCACCAGCGCGCCGGCCGAGGCCCAACAGCCGGCCTGCAGCGCCATCGCGGTGTCGTCGCGCGCGTCGGCCGCGAACGCATCCGGATTGCGATCGGCGATGGCGGTGGCCGCGTGCAGCGTCTGCAGCATGCGTTCGGGCGACAACGCGATCATGCCTTCGACGTGCGTGCCGTCGACGGCCACGGCGTCCAGCGTGAGCGCGGTGCCGCAACCGATCACGACGCAGCCACCGTCCGCCCGCTTGTGCGCGGCGAGCATTGCCAGGAAACGGTCGATCCCGAGCCGCTCGGGTTTCGCGTAACGGTTGACGAGGCCACCGACGCTGCGCGGCGTGCGCAGCCATTCGATGCGTTCGGTTGGAATTCCATTGAGCGCAGCGCGGATTTTTTGCGCGCGTTCCGCCGATGCCACCGATGCGATGCATACCCGCCCGGGGCGTGGCCAACGTTCAAGCGCATCGCGCAACGCAACGGCGAAATCCCGCCGCTCCCATTCCAGCGCCAGGATGTGTGAAGGCTCGCCGCGATCGAGCCGCGCGGCCTTGGCGCGCGAATTGCCGAGGTCGAACAGCCAGGTTTCCGGATGCGCGGCGCTCACTTCGCGCGCACCGTGACTTCGGCGCTGTCGAGGCTTTCCACGCCGCCGTTGCGGCGCACGCGCAACGCACCGCGCGCGTCCACGCCCGCGGCGGTGCCCTCGAACACGCCGCGCGCGCCATCGACGCGGATTGCACGCCCATTCAAGGCGTCGCGCGCGTTCCACGCGTCGGCAAACGCCGCGAAACCGGAATCATCGAACAGGTCCAACGCTTCGACCAACCGCGCAACCAGCGCGCTCGCCAGCGCGTTGCGCGACGGCGCCTTGCCGCCGCACACGTCGCGCAGATCGGTGCAGGGCCGATCCAGTGCGCGGCGCATCGCCGGCGGCGCGCGCAGGTTGATGCCGACGCCGACGACGGCGTGGCAAGGCCCCATGAATTCGCCGCCCAGTTCGATCAGGATGCCGCCCAGCTTGGCGTCGCCGTGCACGAGGTCGTTCGGCCACTTCAGGCCGATGCCGCGGGCGCCGCAATCTTCCAGCGCGTCCGCCACCGCAATGCCGACCGCCAGCGACAATCCCGACAGCGCGGCGTAACCGCCGGCGAAACGTTTCAGGCACGAGAACTGCAGGTTCGTCGCCGGCGGCGAAACCCATTGCCGCCCGCGTCGGCCGCGCCCCGCATCCTGCCAATCCGCGAACACGAACGATCGATCCGGAAGCTCGCCGGCACGCCGCAGGCACTCGCTCGACGTGGAATCGAGGCGCCAATGGTTTTCGATGCCGCCGACGCGGCGCCGGATCGCGGCGGGCAGCCCCGCGTGGATCGTCGCGGGATCGATCCATTCCAGCGGCGGCTCCAGGCAATAACCCGACTCGCTGGATTGGACGTCCAAACCGGCCGCCCGCAACGCCTCGATCTGTTTCCACACCGCCGCGCGCGAGATGCCCAGCCGCCGCGCCATGTCCGGCCCGGCGTGGCAGCCGCCGGAAGCCAGCAATGCCAGCACCGCGGGGGCTTCGGCCGCCCCGTGCGCGGTTTTCCGGCCGGCTGGCACGCGCCGGCGGGATGTGTCAAGATGGGACTTCAACATGCGCTGATTCCGGGGGCTGCATGAGACGCTCGTCGTTGTGGTTGACAGTGTTGCTGATCGGCGGCGTGCCGCTGACGGCCGCGGCGGTCGATTATGGCCCGAACGCGCCCCTGCTTGCCGCCGATACCAACGCGCCGCAACTGCCGGGTTCGCAGGCGGGTGCGTCCGCTCGCGGCGAAATGTCCAGGCCCGACGTCACGGCGGACAGCGAAGATGCCGGCAGCGATGCCGCGCCGGGACCTGCCGCGACGCCGCAGCACATGACGCCTTCCGCTTCGTCGCCGCACGCCGCTGCACCTGCGCGCGGTCTGGGAACCGCCCGCAACAAGCCGTCCGCGCCCGCGAGCCATCCGGCCCAGACGCCACCGACCGCTTCGTGGCAATCGCTGCTGCCTGGCTCGATCCAGTAGTTTTTGCGATCGTCCATGATCGCTGCTTCACCGGCGGATCGGCGAGCACATGGTCTCCGAGTCACAGGCATCACCACGGCCATCCATGGCCTGACTTCCCACGACAGCCGCTGCGTCGGCGTCTCTTCGTGCGCGATCGTCACATCTCCGCGAAGCTGACGTGGAAGCAGGCGCCGCCCAGTTCGGTCGAACGGTCGACGTGCAACACGCCGCGATAACCGCGCACGATGTCGTCCACGATCGCCAGGCCGATGCCGTGGCCCTGCACGCGTTCGTCGCCGCGCACGCCGCGCTGCAAAACCTTGTCGAGTTTTTCCGGCGGAATGCCGGGGCCGTCGTCTTCCACGCGGACGTCCAGGCCCGCGCGCCATGAGCGCGGATCGACAGGCGGGATGCGCACCACGCGCAGCACCACCTGGCGGTTGGCCCACTTGAAGGCGTTCTCGAGCAGGTTGCCCAGCAGTTCCAGCAGGTCGCCTTCCTCGCCGTAGAAGCGCGCGCCTTCGTCGATGTCGAATTCGCACAGGATGTTGCGGGATGCATAGACGCGCTCCAGGCTGCGCACCACCGCTTCCGCGTGCGGCTGCACCGCGATCGGCGCGGAAAAGGTCGTGTGCCCCGACGCCTTGGCGCGCGCGAGCTGGTAGGCGACGATCTGGTCCATGTGCTGCACCTGGTCGAGCAGGTCGCGGCGCAACCCCGCTTCCGGATCGGGTGACTCCAGCCGCGAGCGCGCGACCGCCAGCGGCGTCTTCAGGCTGTGCGCCAGGTCGTCCAGTGTGTTGCGGTAGCGCTTCAGGTGTTCGCGCTCGCTTTCGATGAAGCGGTTGAGGCCGCGCGTCAGCACTTCAACCTCGCGCGGATACGGTCCGACCAGGCGCTCGGCGCTGCCACGCTCGATCCGCGTGATGTCGCGTGCTACGCGCCGCAGCGGCGAAAAGCTCCAGCGCAGCAGGATCTGCTGCAGCACCAGCAGCGCCAGGCCCAGCGCGGCCAGCCAGCCGAACAGCGTGCGCCGGTAGGCGGCAAGGCCGGTGTGGAACAGGCCATCGTTTTCGGCGATGTAGATCGTCAGGTGATAACCGTGGGCGCCTTGCAGCGGAATCCACTCGATCCCCTGGCTGAGCACGTACAGCGGACCCGCCGAAGTCTCGACCGGGCCTTCGAACTGCGCCGGCCCCGGCGGCAGCAGGGCATCGAAGGGAAGGTCGCGGCCGAGCGTCGACTGCGTCTGGAAAAGCGGCCCTTTCTCACCCACGATCACGGCGTACAAGCCGGAACCCGGCCGTCCGAAATCGGGATTGGGCGGCGTCACGTCGGGCGGGATCACCCGTTCGGAGCGGCTGCTGACGTCGATGCCGGAAAGGTACGTGTAGGCATAGCTCTGCAGCTGCGCGCGCAGCGCTTCCAGCGCCGCATGCTTGTATGCGCGGTCCAGCGCGAAACCGGTGATGCCGAGGAAACCGACCAGCACCAGCAGGGTTGCAATGGTGGAACGCGAGACCAGCGACAGCGGCCTGCGCGAGGCGGTGTCCTCAGCCATCCGGCAAGACCTTTCGTGCAGTCACACCCGACCGCAAGGACCACCATCATCACCGCGCGAAGCGGGCGCGTGCAACTGCCGGCGCCGCCACGCGTGATGCCTCATTCGGCGGGCGTTTCGTCGCGCGCGATCGCGAAACGGTAGCCGCGGCCGCGCACCGTCTCGATCGGCTTCAGGCTGCTTTCCGGATCGAGCTTGCGGCGCAGGCGGCCGATGAATACTTCCAGCACGTTCGAATCGCGGTCGAAATCCTGCTGGTAGATGTGCTCGGTGAGGTCGGCCTTCGACACCAGTTCGCCGGCGTGCAGCATCAGGTATTCCAGCACCTTGTATTCGTAGCTGGTGAGGTCGGTCGGCTTGCCCTCCACCGTGACCGTCTGCGCGGTGGTGTCGAGGCGGATCGGGCCGCACGACAGCACCGGCTTGGCCCAGCCCGACGCGCGCCGCACCAGCGCATTGATGCGCGCCAGCAATTCCTCGACGTGGAATGGCTTGACGAGGTAATCGTCGGCGCCGAACTTCAGCCCTTCCACTTTGTCCTGCCACGAGGAACGCGCGGTGAGGATCAACACCGGATAGCTGTGGCCCTCCTTGCGCAGGATCTCGATCAGTTCCATGCCGGACAGCTTGGGCAGGCCGAGGTCCACGATCGCAAGATCGAACGGCACTTCGCGCCCGAGGTAAAGCCCTTCCTCGCCATCGGCGGCCGCATCCACCGCGAAGCCGTCGCGCTTCAGGCGCGCCGCCAGCGTTTCACGCAGGGGCGCTTCGTCTTCCACCAGCAGGATACGCATCAGGCTCCTCCTTGATCGGATTTGGACTTGCTCGAATGGCCTTGCGCCGGCGGGTTCGAATGCAACTGCATCACTTGGACCTTGCCCTGCGGCGTCAGCACCTTGATCCGATAGACGTTGGTCTGGCCACGTGACACCGTATCAGCGGCAAGGATATGCCCGCGCGTCTGGTGCTGCACCTGCCGGACGGCCTGCTCGAGGCTGGCCGGATGGGGAGGCGGCGGTGGCGGCGCGGCCGAACGCGGCGGCGCTGCGAAAGCACCGGTGGCGCACGCCGTGAGGGCGCCAGCCAGCAGCATGGAAAGGACGCGGGATTTCATGATGGACGCGGATCTCGCGCAAACTTCAGCCTCCGATCATCCGGCCACCCATTGAATTCGTGCTGAACATGCCGCCGGGCGCAGGCCTGGCGCCGTCGTCAGGCGGCCCGGCGCTCGCCGAGCAGCCGCACTTCGTCGAGCGCGGCTGCCACCGCTTCCCAGCCCGCATCCGCCGCGTGCGTGCGTTCCGACAGCACCCGCCGGAACGCCTTGCCGCCGGTCTGGCCGTGATACAGCCCGAGCACGTGGCGGGTGATCGCGGCAAGACGGACACCGCCGGCGCGCTGGCGTTCGATGTAGGCGCGCATGCGCAACAACACCGCTTCACGCGAAGGCGGAACGCTGCCGGTCAATGCCGCATCGATGCACGCGAGTGCGTAAGGCTCGTGATAGGCGAGCCGCCCCAGCATCACGCCGTCGACGTGCGGCAGCTGTGCCTGCACGGCGGGAAGTCCGCCGAGGCCGCCGTTGATCACCACCGTCAGGTTCGGGAACTCGCGTTTCAGGCGGTGCACCCGCGCGTAATTGAGCGGCGGCACTTCGCGGTTCTGCTTCGGCGACAAGCCCTGCAGCCAGGCCTTGCGCGCGTGCACGATCAGCACTTCCACGCCGGCGTCGACCATGCGCGAAGCGAACGCGAACAAGTCATGATCGTCGTCCTGGTCGTCCACGCCGATCCGGCACTTCACCGTCACCGGCACGCGCACGGCCTCGCGCATCGCGCGCACGCAGTCCGCGACGAGCGCCGGCTCACGCATCAGGCAGGCGCCGAAGCGTCCCGATTGCACGCGATCCGACGGACAACCGACGTTGAGGTTGATCTCGTCGTAGCCTGCCTCTTCGCCCATGCGCGCCGCCAGCGCCAGTTCACGCGGTTCGGCGCCGCCCACCTGCAGCGCGACGGGATGTTCCTCGGGATTGTGCGCCAGCAGGTGCGCGCGGTCGCCGTGGATCAGCGCGGCCGCGGTCACCATTTCGGTGTACAGGCGCGCGTTCGGGCTGAGCAGGCGATGGAAGTACCGGCAGTGCATGTCGGTCCAGTCCATCATGGGCGCAACGCACAGGCGCCACGCGTTCGCATTGGTCGATTGCATGCGCCAATGATAAGGCCGCGTGCCGCGCCGCCCAGCAATTGCTTAACACGCTGCCGCCTAGACTCGCGCATCGCACCGCCAAAGCCGCCACGATGAAAGCGTCCCCGATCCTCTGCGCCGCCTTCGCCACCCTTGCGCTGTCCGCGTGCCAGCAACAGCCTGCAACGACGCCGGCTTCCGCGCCGGTGGCCAGCGCCTCTGCGCCGGTGATTCCCGCGACCGCGACCGCGCCGGCCTCGGCAAGCTCGGCGCCCTTGCCCGGCGACCACGCCGTCACCAGGCACTACAAGATCGCGATCACGTTGCCGGCGTTGCCCGCCGACGCCAAGCCGTTGTCCGACGCGATGCGCACCACGGCCGACGCCGCCAAGCGCGATTTCCTGCAAGCGCTGCCGGATCCGGACACGCTTCCCGAATTCGCCAACCGGCAACTCGATTTGCTGCTGGACTTCAAGGTCGCGGCGCAAACGCCGGCCTTCATCAGCGTGCGCGAGACCGGCATGCAGGACACCGGCGGCGCGCATCCCAATCCGGTGCAGGCCGCGTTCGTGTTCGACCGCAAGGCCGGCAAGCTGGTCACGCTGGATGACCTGTTCACCGATCCCGACGCCGCGCGCAAGGCGCTGGCCAACTTCGCGCACGACACGCTGCTGAAGAAGTTCATGGCGGACGCGCCCAAGCCCGGCGAAGGTTCGCCCGACGCGATCCGCGAATGGAAGGCCAACATGCTGCAGATGCTGGACGGCGGCACCAAGCCGACCACCGTGAACTACTCCGTGTTCGTGGTGCAGGCCGGCGCCACGCCGGACGCGCCGAGCCCGGGCCTCGCGCTGATCTTCCCGCCGTACCAGGTCGCTCCTTACGTGTTCGGCACGCAGACGGTGGAGGTTCCGGCGAGCGTGTTCGCGAAGTTCCTGAAGCCGGCCTACCAGGGCGATTTCGCCACGCCGTGACGGGCTGACTTTCGGCCCATCCGGCGTTGTCTCCGGCGTGCTAGCGTGCCCGCATTCCGAGGGAGGGTTTCGCCATGAGCCAACGTACACTCGCCGCCGTCGCGGCGTTCGTCCTGTCCGCGTCGCCCGCGGCCTTCGCCGCGCCGCCGCCTTCGGCGAAACCCGACCTGCGTCCGGACAATGCACCCGTGCCGCCGCCCGCGTGGGTGGTGCAGAGCAACCGCTACGCGCAGGTGCTGCTGAAGCCGATGGCCGAATTCAATCCGGAGTCCGCCTCGCAATTCGGCCTGCCGGGTTACGACGACAAGGTCGTCGACCTGAAGCCGAACGTCGACGTGCGTTCGCGCGAAGCCCTGAGCCAAGCGCGCGACACGCTGAAGGCGGATCTCGCGAAAACCACCGACGCGAACGTCCGCGAAGACCTCGAGATCATGATCGACGCGGCCGGCCGCTTCATCGAAAGCAGCAAGCTGCAGGATCAGTACATGCTGCCCTACACCGACGTCGGCCAGACGATTTTCCAGGGCGAATTCGTGCTGCTGCAGGACCAGGTCGCACCCGCGCGCCGCCCGCACGCGCTGGCGCGGCTGAAGTGCTACGTCGGCATGGCGCCCGGCTGCACGCCGGTCACGAAAGAGGCCGAAGCGTTGTTCGACGCCAAGGCCGGCGACAAGAAACTGCTGGGCCCGTACAAGGCCGAGGTGGAACAGAACCTCGCCAACACCCAGCGCTACGTCGACGGCATCCGCAAGTTGTACGCGAAGTACAAGATCGACGGCGCCGGCCCCGCGCTGGATGCGCTGCAGAAGCAGTTGAGCGATTACGACGCGTGGGTGAAATCCACGGTGCTGCCGCGCGCGCGCACCGACGCGCGCTTGCCAGAGCCGGTCTACGCCGACAATTTGAAAAACGTCGGCATCGACATCCCGCCGCAGGAGCTGATCAAGCAGGCGCAGAAATCGTTCATGGAAATCCAGAACGAAATGAAAACGCTCGCGCCCTACGTCGCCAAGGCGGAAGGTTTCGCGCCGACCACCGATTACCGCACGGTCATCAAGGATCTGAAAAAGCAGCAACTCGACCGCAACAACATCGAGCCGTATTACCAGACGGTGATCGACAAGATCGAGGCGATCATCCGCGACCAGCACATCGTCACCCTGCCCCAGCGCAAGATGATCATGCGCCTCGCGTCCGAAGCCGAGAGCGCCGCGCAACCCGCGCCGCACATGGACCCGCCGCCGCTGATCAACAACCACGGCGAGCGCGGCCAATTCGTGCTGCCGCTGGGCAATCCGCCCTCGGGAAACGGCAAGAACGAGGCGTATGACGACTTCACCTGCAAGGCCTGCGCGTGGACGCTGACCGCGCACGAAGGCCGTCCGGGCCACGAGTTGCAGTTCTCGGCGATGGTCGAGCACGGCGTGTCGCTGGCGCGCTCGCTGTTCGCGTTCAACAGCGTCAACGTGGAAGGCTGGGCGCTGTACGCGGAATGGATGATGGTGCCGTACGAACCCGCGGGCGGACAGATGATCGCGCTGCAGTTGCGCCTGCTGCGTGCCGCGCGTGCGTTCCTCGATCCGATGTTGAACCTGGGTCTGATCGACCGCCAGCGCGCGCACGACATCCTGGTCAACGACGTCGGCATCTCCGAAGCCTTCGCGCGCGAGGAACTGGACCGCTTCATGTTCCGCTCGCCGGGACAGGCCACCGCGTACTTCTACGGCTACTCGCGCATCCTCGAGTTGCGCGCGCACACCGAGATCGCGCTGGGCAGCAAGTTCAATTTGCAGCAGTTCAACGACTTCATCCTGTCGCAGGGACTGCTGCCGCCGGATCAGCTAGCGGAAGCGGTGGACAAGCAGTTCATCCCGGCGCACCAGGCGCATTGAAACACGCAGGGTGGGCGCGCTGACCCGCGCCTACGCCGCCTTGCGCGCACGGACGTCTTCGAGCGGCGTGAAAACGCGCAACACGAACTTCGCCAGCGAATCGGCATTGTCGATGGCGACGCGCGGCAGCATGAAGGGATCCATGCCGCGGCGCGCGCGTCCGCGCTTCACCGTGGGCGATGCCGCGTAGCCGGCATCGCGCGCGGCCTTCGCCACGCGCGCATCGGCATCGCCGAAGGGATAACAGAACTGCGGAACCTCGAAGCCGAGCAGGCTTTCGAGGTCGGCCTTGCCGCCAGCGACTTCGTCGCGCAGCTGCGCGTCGTCGCACCGCGTCAGGTGCACGTGGTTGCGGGTGTGCGCGCCGATCTCCATCCCGCCCGCGCGCCACGCGCGCAATTGCGCGACGGTCATCATCGGCTTCTCGACGCCCAGCCGTTCGGCATCCCACAGGTTGTACTTGCCGATGCAGCCGTTGACGACGTAACAAGTCGCACTGAACCCATGCCGCTGCAACACCGGCATCGCGTTTTCGAGATTATCGAGGTAGCCGTCGTCGAAGGTGATGGCGGCGACCCGCCCGCGCTTCTCGCCGCGCAGGTACGGCATTGCTTCACTCATCGATACGCCGCGCCAGCCCAGGCGCGCCAGCAGGCCCATTTGCGCCGCGAACGCATCGGGCGTCACGTACAGGCAGCGGCCATCCGGATGCAGCGCCTCGGGCACTTCGGCCACGTTGTGGTACATCAGGATCGGAATCGCCATGCCGCACCCTTTTCCGGAAGCGGCATGGTAGCGCACGAGTGCCCAAGGCGCCGTTTGCAATCCTCACCGGAGAGGATCAAGCGGGGAGGACGTAGAACAGCACCGCGAAGAAGTGCAACACGCTGCCGAGCAGCACGAACGCATGCCACAGCACGTTGTGGTAACGCAGCTTCTTCCAGAGATGGAACGGCACGCCGAGCGTGTACGCAGCACCGCCCGCCAGCAACAAGGCGGTGCCACCGAAGCCCAGGCGCGCGGACAGGGGCGCGAAAGTCAGCAGTCCCAACCAGCCCATCAGAAGATACAAACCGATCTTCAACGCGTTCCGTTCGCGCAGCCGGGTGAACTGCAAAGCGCTGCCAAAGACTGCGAGCGCCCAGATCGCGCCGAACAGCCACCATCCGCGTGCGCCACCGAGCGTGATCAGCGCGAACGGGGTGTAGGTGCCTGCGATCAGCAGGTGGATCGCGATGTGGTCCAGCCGCGACAACACGCGCGGAGCGACATGCACCGGCACCGCGTGATAGATCGTGGACACCGTGTACATAAGGATCAGCGTCGCGCCGAACACGGCGCTCGCGGTGACGTCGAGCGCGTGTCCGTCCACGGCCGCGAAGGCGACCAGCGTAGTCAGCCCGGCGATGCTCAGCAGGATGCCGACGCTTTGCACCACGCCATTGGCGACTTCTTCGCCGAAGGTGTAACCGGCCGACGACAGCCAGCCCGCGCGCGTCATCGGGTCGTTACCTGGAAATGGTGAACTTGCCGAAATCGACGCCGAGGTTCCAGCCGGTTCCGGTACCGCTCAGCGCCAGCGAAACGTTGCCCTTGGTCATCACGGTGCCATTGGCCGACGCAGCGGCGCCGGCGTGCGCGCCGCCGGTCACGTAGGTTCCGAGGATCTCGTCGATGTGGAAGATGCCGGAGAATTTGCCGACGCCGTCGATCTGCTGCTTGCCGAAAGTCAGGCCGCCGCCCTTGCTGCGCAAATGGACGCGCATGTGTTCGCCATTGCTGCAGGTGACGTCGCCGCTGCCGCTGGCGGTCTTGTAGAACGCCGACCAGCCGTGGATCTCGAAATGCATCCTGCAGCTGATTTCACCGCCCGCCGCGTGGGCGTTGCCGGCGTACGACAAGGGCGCACCGGCGAACAGTGCGGCGAGAACGAGGTTGCGTGCGATGGGCATGGTGACCTCCTGTAGGTTGTGCCGTGGTTGCGGAAGCATTGTTGCCCGGGCGCCTGAACGAAACCATACGTGACACGCGGGCGATCAGGGAAGATCGCACGAAAATTGCCGCCTGAACTCGGCGGCGAATTCGTCCGCGCCGAAGCGGTGGTTCTGGGTGCCGGGCCGCGCGATTTTCAGCGCGCCCATCAGCGATGCGATCCGGCCGGTGGTGGGCCAATCGAAGCCCCGCAGCAAGCCGTGCAGCAGTCCGGCGCGATACGCATCGCCGCAGCCTGTCGGATCGACGATCGCTTCGGGCTTCGCCGACGGAATCTCGTGCGTCGTTCCACCCGCGTGGATCACCGAACCGTCGGCGCCGTGGGTGACGATATACGCCTTGACCCGCCTGGCGATGTCGGCCTCGGACCAGCCGGTGCGCTCCGACAGCAGGCTGGCTTCGTAACTGTTCACCGCCACGTATTCGGCCTGCTCGATGAAGGCGCGGAACTCCTCGCCCGAGAACAGCGGCATCGCCTGGCCCGGATCGAAGATGAAGGGAATGCCTTTCGCCTTGAATTCGGCCGCGTGCTGCAGCATGCCGTCGCGGCCGTCCGGCGCCACGATGCCGATCGCGGCATCGGCGACGTCGCTGACGCGGTTCAACTGGCTCTGCATCATCGCGCCGGGATGGAAGGCGGTGATCTGGTTGTTGTCCTGGTCGGTGGTGATGAAGGCCTGCGCGGTGAACGTGCCCGGTACTTCGCGCACCTGGTCGAGGCGGATACCGAGTTCGTCGAACCACGCGCGGTACGGCGCGAAATCCTGCCCCGCCGTTGCCATCGGGATCGGCTCGCCGCCGAGCAGCTTCAAGTTGTAGGCGATGTTGCCAGCGCAGCCGCCGAACTCGCGGCGCATCCGCGGCACCAGGAACGACACGTTCAACATGTGCACCTTGTCCGGCAGGATGTGGTTCTTGAAGCGGTCCTCGAACACCATGATGGTGTCGTAGGCCATGGAGCCGCAGATCAGGGCAGCGGGCATCGGTTCGGTTCCTCGATGGACACAAGCAGGCGATCGTAGCGGTTGTGCCGCGCGCTTTCGAGCGGGCGGCCGGAAACCCGCGGCCGGACGGCGATTTGCCAGCATTTCGTCCTTGCGCCAGCCGCCCGCTGTAACTAGACTGGCGCGTTCCCTCCTGACCCGCCTGTCGCCCAGGCTCGCATCCTGCCGGTTCGCGCATGTTCAAACTGTTCCGCGGCATCTTTTCCAACGACATCTCCATCGACCTTGGTACCGCGAACACGCTGATCTACGTGCGCGACCAGGGCATCGTGCTCAACGAACCTTCGGTGGTCGCGATCCGCCAGGACCGCGGCCCCGGCGGCCCACGCGCGGTGGCTGCGGTCGGCAACGAAGCCAAGATGATGCTGGGCCGCACGCCCGGCAACATCGTCACGGTGCGGCCGATGAAGGACGGCGTGATCGCCGACTTCACCATGACCGAGGCGATGCTGCAGCACTTCATCAAGCAGGTGCACAAGAACCGTTTCCTGCGTCCCAGCCCGCGCGTGCTGGTGTGCGTGCCGTGCGGTTCGACCCAGGTCGAGCGCCGCGCGATCAAGGAATCGGCCGAAGGCGCCGGCGCGCGCGACGTGTTCCTGATCGAGGAACCGATGGCCGCCGCGATCGGTGCCGGCATTCCGGTGCACGAGGCACGCGGTTCGATGGTGCTGGACATCGGTGGCGGCACCTCGGAAGTCGCGGTGATGTCGCTCAACGGCATCGTCTATTCGCAGTCGGTGCGCATCGGCGGCGACCGCTTCGACGAAGCGATCATCAACTACGTGCGCCGCAGCAACGGCACGCTGATCGGCGAACCCACCGCCGAACGCATCAAGATCGAGATCGGCTGCGCGTATCCGCAGAAAGAGGTGCGCGAGATGGAAGTCTCCGGCCGCAACCTCGCCGAAGGCGTGCCGCGCATGTTCACCATCAACTGCAACGAAGTGCTGGAAGCGCTGCACGAACCGCTGCACGGCATCGTCGCCGCGGTGAAGGCGGCGCTGGAACAGACCCCGCCGGAACTGTGCTCGGACGTGCACGAACGCGGCATCGTGCTGACCGGCGGCGGCGCGCTGCTGCGCGATCTCGACAAGCTGATCAGCGAGGAAACCGGCCTGTACGTGCAGGTCGCCGAAGATCCGCTGACCTGCGTCGCGCGCGGCGGCGGACGTGCGCTGGAGTTGATCGACATGCATGGAAGCGATTTCTTCGCGAGCGAGTGAAAAGGTGTCACCCCCTTCCGAAGGAAGGGGGTCGGCGCGCCAGCGCCGGGGGGATGTCGCCTCGCGAAGAGCCATCCCCCTCGATCCCCCTTCCTGCGGAAGGGGGAAGAAGAGCCGGGCCCGCTTCCATGACGGGCGAATGCCGAAACCGGGAACTCCAAGCCGCCGTTCGATTTCGTTTGTTGTTACGCTGCAACCCTGCTTCGCTCCACCCGCATCGCCATGGCGCTTCCGCAAAAGGAATCCTCTCCGATCTTCTCGGACGCGACCGCGGGTACGCTGCGCCTGATCGCCTATCTCGCGCTGGCCGCGATCCTGATGGTGCTGGACCATCGCAACGGTTGGCTGCACCGGGTGCGTTATCTCTCGGCGGCGGCGATCGTGCCGATCTACAGGATCGCGGCAACGCCGGCCGACTGGGTGCACGAGGCCAGCACCGCGTTCGCGCAGCGCAGCGCGCTGATCGACGAGAACCGGCAGTTGCGCGAAGCCTTGCTGCTGGCCGAGGCGCGCCTCAACCGCATGGGCGCGGTGGCGCACCAGAACGAGCGCCTGAAGGAATTGCTGGATACCCAGCACCTGCTCGGCATGCAGGCGCAACTGGCGCGGCTGATCGACGTGCAGCTTGGACCCACACGCGACCACGTGATGTTGAACGTCGGCGCCGACGAGGGCGTGCACGTCGGCCAGGTGGTGATCGATTCGCACGGCGTGATGGGGCAGATCGTCGAGACTTTGCCGCACGCCTCGGTGGCGATGCTGGTAATCGATCCCGACCACGCGGTGCCGGTGATGCTGTCGCGCAACGGCTTGCGCGGCATCGCGCACGGCACCGGCGATCCGGATGAACTGGTGGTGCCGAACCTGCCGCTTTCCTCGGATCTGAAACCCGGCGACCAGTGGGTCACTTCGGGACTGGGCGGACGCTTCCCTGCCGGTTTTCCGGTCGGCACCATCACCAAGCTCCGGCACGGCCCTTCCGGCATGTTCCTCGAAGCGCTGGTGAAGCCCGCCGCGGAACTGCAACGCAGCGGCGAAGTATTGCTGCTGCGCGACCAGCCCGATCCCGTCGGACCACCCGCACCCGCGCCGGAAGTCGGCCCGCCGGCTTCGTTGGCGCCCGCCACCGCCAAAGCCGCGGCGGATTCTGCGCCACACGGCGTGCGTGACGCCCGGTCCCCGGTCCCCGGTCCCCGGTCCCGGATCAACCCATGAACCGCCTGCACGCACAAGGCTGGGCGTTCTGGATCGGCATCGCGGCCACGCTGCTGCTGATGCTGATGCCGCTGCCGGGGCTGATCCAGCCGCTCAAGCCGTACTGGCCGGCGCTGGTGCTGATCTACTGGTCGCTCGAATCGACCGACCGGGTGAGCATCGGGCTCGGCTTCTGCGTCGGCCTCGCCGCCGATCTCCTCAATGGCGCGCTGCTGGGCGACCAGGCGCTGCGGCTGGCGGTGCTGGTGTTCATCGCCTTGCGTTTCCGTTCGCGCCTGCGCTTCTTCCCGATGTGGCAGCAATCGCTGGCGGTGTTCCTGCTGTTGCTCAACAACCACGTGTTGCAGGCGTTGATCCGCGCCTTCGCGGGCGACCCGGCGATGCCGGCGCTGTCGTGGCTGGCGCCCGCGGTGGGCGCGGCGATCTGGCCGTTCGTGTTCCTGCTGCTGGACGACGTCAACACGCGCCTGCGCGGCAAGGCGGCGAAGTCGGCATGAACGGGCGCGGCGAGCTGAAGGACGAACGCGAGCGGCGCGCGCGTTTCGGCCGGCGCGCGCTGGCCGGCTTCGCGATCATGCTGGCGCTGGTGATGGTGGTGGCCGGGCGCTTCGTCTACCTGCAGGTGTACGAGCACGCCGAATATTCGACGCGCGCCAAGGCCAACCGCGTGCGCCTGACGCATCTGGCGCCGCCGCGCGGGCTGATCTACGACCGCGAGGGCAAGCTGCTGGCCGACAACGTGCCCGCGTTCCGGCTGGACGTGATTCCGGACCAGGTGAAGCACATGGACGCGATGCTGCAGCGGCTTGCGGAAGTCGTGCCGCTGACCGACGACGACATCCGCCGCTTCAAGCAGAGCCTCAGGCAGCACCGTTCGTTCGAAGCGGTGCCGCTGAAGTTCCACCTCACCGAAAGCGAGCGCGACCGCTTCGCGATCGACCAGTGGCAGTTTCCCGGCGTCAGCATCGCGCCGTATCTCACGCGCAACTATCCGTACGGCCCGGCCTTCGCGCACGTCGTCGGCTACGTCGGCCGCATCGACGACAAGGAACTGCAGCACCTCGATCCCGACAAGTACGCGGGCAGCACGCACATCGGCAAGACCGGCATCGAAAAGGAATATGAGGATCTGCTGCACGGCACGCCCGGTTACGAAGTGGTCGAGGTCAACGCCAACCAGCGGCCGTTGCGCGTGCTGCAACGGGTTGCCGCCAAGCCGGGCAAGAATCTGTATCTCACCATCGACGAACGTTTGCAGCAGGCGACGATCGACGCCTTCGCGGGCCAGACCGGCGCCGCGGTGGCGATCGACCCGCGCAACGGCAACGTGCTGGCGATGGTGACGGTGCCGAGTTTCGATCCCAACCTGTTCGTCAATGGCATCAGCCAGGCCGACTACGCGGCGCTGCTGGACGACGAGGAAAAGCCGCTGCTCAACCGCGCGATGCGCGGCGGCTATCCGCCGGGTTCGACGGTCAAACCGTTCCTCGGATTGGGCGGACTGGAACTGGGCCTGCGCACGCCCGCGGATACGGTGCTGTCCACCGGCACGTGGTACCTGCCCGGCTCCTCGCGCGGCTACCGCGACGACACGCGCTACGGCGCGGGCAATGTCAACCTCGTGCAAGCGATCACGCAATCGGTCAACACGTACTTCTATTCGCTCGCCTACAAGATGGGCATCGGCAGGTTCGACGAATGGATGGCCAAGTTCGGGTTCGGCAGCCCGACCGGCATCGACCTGCCCGATGAAACCGGCGGCGTGCTGCCCTCGCCCGAATGGAAGCGCAAGACCTTCAAGCAGCCGTGGTTTCCCGGTGAAACCGTGATCGCCGGCATCGGCCAGGGCTACTGGATGGTGACGCCGCTGCAGATGGCACATGCGCTGGCGGCGTTGGCGAATGGCGGATCGTCGCACACACCGCACCTGCTGGCCGCGACCGGCGATGGCCTGGATTCCCCGGAGGTCGCCTACAGGCAACCGCCGCCGGTCCAGATCACCCACGCGCCCGCCGACCTCGAAGCCGTCAAGCAGGGCATGCTCGGCGTGATCTACAACCCCGCCGGCACGGCCTACGCGGCGGGCATCGGCAAAGGCTTCCCGTACCTCATCGCGGGCAAGACCGGCACCGCCGAGCGCTATTCGCGCACCACCGAGGCGTACAACACCAACAAGAACCTCGCCTACCTCGCGTCGCGCCACCGCGCATGGTTCATCTGCTACGCGCCCGCGGACCATCCGCAGATCGCGATCGCGGTGGTGCTGGAACACGGTGCGTGGGGCGGCAGCGCGGCGGCGCCGATCGCGCGCAAGATGCTGGACCAGTGGCTGGCCGACACGCCGCCTTCCGAGCGGCCACCCGTGCCGGTCACCGCGACCGCGGCCACGCCGGCGGCTTCCGCGCCGACGACGCCATGAACGATTTCGCCGCCAGCCTCGCCGCGCGCGCGTTCCGGCTCGGACGCCGCGTGTTCTCGCGCCCGCGCATCGACCTGCCGCTGGCGATCGGCTTGCTGATCCTCGCGCTGATGGGCCTGACCGTGCTCTACAGCGCCAGCAACCTCGACGCCGGCACCGTGGGCGGACAGGCCACGCGTTTCGTGATCGGCGCCGTGCTGATGATCGCGATCTCGCGCATCCCGCCCAACCTGCTGCGCGCGTGGACGCCGTGGTTCTACGCGATCGGCGTGCTGCTGCTGGTCGTGGTCAAGGTGCTGGGCGAAGGCCAGGGTGCGAATCGCTGGCTCGACGTCGGCGTGATCCGTTTCCAGCCGTCCGAACTGATGAAGCTGGCGATGCCGATGATGATCGCGTGGTACCTGCATCCGCGCCCGCTGCCGCCGCGCTGGCGCGACCTGTTCGTCGCTCTGGTCCTGATCGCGATCCCCGCGTTCCTGATCTTCAAGCAACCCGATCTCGGCACCGCGTTGCTGGTCGCGGCATCCGGATTGTTCGTGCTGTTCCTCGCCGGACTGCAATGGTGGAAGATCGGCGCCGCGACCGTGGCCGCCGTCGCCGCCGGACCCATCGCCCTGCATTTCATGCACGGCTACCAACGCCAGCGCATCGTGACCTTCCTGCATCCCGAAAGCGATCCGCTCGGCAGCGGCTGGCACATCCTGCAATCGATGATCGCGGTGGGCTCCGGCGGCATCTTCGGCAAGGGCTTCAACCAGGGCACGCAATCGAAGCTTGAATTCCTGCCCGAACACACCACCGATTTCATCTTCGCGGTACTCGGCGAGGAATTCGGCTTGGTCGGCGTGCTCGCGTTGCTGGCCGTTTACGCATTCATCGTCGGCCGCTGCCTGTGGATCGCCGCCAACGCGCGCGACACCTGGTCGCGCCTGGTCGCGGGTTCGTTCGCGCTGGCCTTCATGGTGTACGTGATCGTCAACGGCGGCATGATCGCCGGCCTGCTGCCCGTGGTCGGCGTGCCGCTGCCACTGGTGAGCTATGGCGGCACTTCGGCGATCACGCTGCTCGCGGGATTCGGGGTGGTGATGTCGATCCACGCGCATCGGAAATGGACGCCCTAGCGATAGCGATCCGCCACCGCTGTTGACGTCATCCTGGCGAAAGCCGGGATCCAGTGTCTTTGTTGTTCCGACTCTGACATCCCTGCCTTTTTCCGCGCCCCTCCCGGGGGCGCGGGTAACTTCTCTTTGCATGGCCAAAGAGAAGTCACCAAGAGAAAGGCCACCCCGGTGCTGCGTTTTTCGTCCATCCATGGACGAAAAATCCGTGAGGGCCGGCCGGGCTTGCCGACGCGCCGTCCTTGGCGCGGCGGCAAGTGGGCGCAATCCATTGCGCCCACCCTGCGGGCCTGATCGTCCGGCCCGCACCGCAGCACAGGGGCCCCAGAAAAGCTCTGCTTCAATGACGGCCATCCTGGCCTCCTGCGGAGCGAGACCAATCCATTCGCTTCGTCGGTACGCGCGCGCAGGAGGCGCGCCAATTGGGGCCCCTCGAACACGGCGAGCGGACGTCGGATCAGTCCGAAGGATGGCGCACAGGATGTGCGCCAGTTCGCCGCAGGCACATGGATGTGCCTTCGGCGAACCCCGGCGGCCGCTCGCGAATCCTGAGCACATGGATGTGCTCAGGACGTGTTCGCGGGGTGGCCTTCTCTTTGGTGACTTTCTCTTGGCCACGCAAGAGAAAGTTACCCGCGCCCCCGGGAGGGGCGCGGAAAAAGACATGGATGTCGTCCTCACCCACAAGCGAAAGCGCCGCGTCGCTAGAATGCGCGTTTGCCTTGCAAACCCGCGCCGCGCGCGGAACCCGGACCCGAGTGATGGACAAGAGTTTCGACCCCAAGCAGATCGAATCGAAATGGTACGCGCGCTGGGAAGACGCCGGCTGCTTCAAGCCGTCTGGCACGGGCGAGCCGTATTCGATCCTGCTGCCGCCGCCGAACGTCACCGGCACGCTGCACATGGGGCACGCCTTCCAGCAGACGATCATGGACGCGCTGATCCGGCATGCACGGATGTCGGGCAGGAACACGCTGTGGCAGGGCGGCACCGACCACGCCGGCATCGCCACGCAGAAGATTGTCGAGAACCAGTTGGCCGCGGAAACCAAGACGCGCCATGACCTCGGCCGCGAAAAGTTCGTCGAGCGCGTGTGGCAGTGGAAGCAGGAATCGGGCTCGACCATCACGCAGCAGATGCGGCGACTCGGCGCTGCCGTGGACTGGTCGCGCGAACGCTTCACGATGGACGAGGGCTTGTCCACCGCGGTGCGCCGTGTGTTCGTCGAGTGGTATCGCGCGGGCCTGATCTACCGAGGCAACCGGCTGGTGAACTGGGACCCGGTGCTGACGACCGCGGTGTCGGACCTCGAGGTCAACAACGTCGAGCGCGATGGATTCCTGTGGTCGATCCGCTACGACGTGATCGACCCGCAGCCCGGCGCACCCGACCACGTGGTAATCGCGACCACGCGCCCGGAAACCATGCTGGGTGACGTCGCGGTTGCGGTGCATCCCGAGGACGAGCGTTACGCGAAGCTCGTCGGCAAGAAGTTGATGCTGCCGCTTGCGGATCGCGAGATTCCGGTCATCGCGGATGATTACGTCGACCGCGAATTCGGCACCGGCTGCGTGAAGATCACGCCGGCGCACGACTTCAACGACAACAAAATCTGGGAACGCCACAAAGATGAACTGAAGACCGTTCCGAAAGCCGGCATGATTAGCATCTTTACGCTTGATGCCCGCTTAAAAAGCAAATCGAGCGACGACTACGCTTTTTCTCGGGATGCAGGTGAGTTTGTGGGGCACTTGCATGGAGTGCAAAAGTATGGACCCGCAACTTTTGAACTGATTCCGAAGCCATATCGCGACCTCGATCGCTACGAAGCACGCAAGCGCATCCTCGCCGACCTCGAAGCCGAGGGTCGTCTGGTCGAAACCAAGCCGCACAAGCTGCAGGTGCCGGTGAGCCAGCGCTCGGACGCGGTGATCGAGCCGATGCTGACCGACCAGTGGTTCGTGGATCTAACGTCGGAGAAGGGCCGCGCCGCGATCACGCAACCTGCGCTGGACGCGGTGCGCAACGGTGACATTCGTTTCGTGCCGGAAAACTGGACGACCACCTACACGCAGTGGCTGGACAACATCCAGGACTGGTGCATTTCGCGCCAGTTGTGGTGGGGCCATCGCATCCCCGCGTGGTACGACGAGGCTGGCAACATCTTCGTGGGCGAAGACGAGGCGGACGCGCGTGCGCATGCGAGCGAGCAGATGCCGGTCGGCACGTTGCGGCAAGACGAGGATGTGCTGGACACCTGGTTCTCGTCCGCGCTGTGGCCATTCTCGACGCTTGGCTGGCCTTCGAACGAGCCGGTGAAAAACGAGCGTGGCGAAATCGTCGCGAACTGGACGCAAGACAAAGTCTTCCTGCCAAGCGCGGTGCTGGTCACCGGCTTCGACATCATCTTTTTCTGGGTCGCGCGGATGGTGATGTCGACCCTCTACTTCACGAAGCAGGTGCCGTTCCGCGAGGTGTACATCAACGCTATCGTGCGCGATGCCGAAGGCCAGAAGATGTCGAAGTCCAAGGGCAACACCCTGGACCCGCTGGACCTGATCGACGGCATCACCTTGCCCGCGCTGGTCGAGAAATCCACGAAGTCGCTGCTGATCCCGCAGGTGCGCGAGAAGGTCGAGAAGCGCATCCGCAAGGACTACCCCGACGGCATCACCGCGATCGGCACCGACGCGCTGCGTTTCACCTTCGCCGCGCTGGCCAGCTACAGCCGCACCATCAACTTTGACATCAAGCGCGCGGAAGGCTACAAGGCGTTCTGCAACAAGCTGTGGAACGCGGCGCGGTTCGTGTTGATGAACACCACAACTTCCCTTCCCCCGCTTGCGGGGGAAGGTGGCCGAAGGCCGGATGGGGGGAAAACCGAAGCCGAGCGCTGGATTCTTTCGCGGCTGCACGCGACGCTCGCGGAAGTCGAACAACACTTCGCGACCTATCGCTTCGACCTGCTGGCGCAGGCGCTGTACGAATTCGTGTGGAACGAGTATTGCGACTGGTTCCTGGAACTGTCGAAGCCGGCGCTCAACGGCGACGACGCCGAAGCCGCGGCGTCCACGCGCCGCACGCTGCTGGTGGTACTCGAAACCGCGCTGCGCGCGCTGCATCCGGTCATTCCCTTCATCACCGAGGAAATCTGGCAGTCGGTGGCGCCGCAACTCGGCATCGAGGCATCCAGCATCCTCGAGCGCGCCTATCCACGTGCGGACGATTTCACGGTCGACGAGGCGGCCAGCGCCGAGATCGAATGGTTCAAGGCGGTGCTGACGGGCGTGCGCAAGATCCGTTCGGAAATGAACATCGCGCCGGGCAAGACCATTCCGTTGCTGTTGGCTGATGGTGATGCCGACGATCGCCGTCGCGCGCAGAAGTTTTCAAGCCAGATCGAATTCCTCGCGCGCTGCGAAGCACCGCGCTGGCTGGCATCGAATGAAGCGGAACCCGCGGCCGCGGCCGCCGTCGTAGGCAACCTGCGCGTGCTGATCCCGCTGGCCGGATTGATCGATCTCGATGCCGAACGCGCCCGCCTGAAAAAGGAAATCGCCCGCATCGAGAGCGAAATCAAAAAGTGCGAAAGCAAGCTCGGCAACGCGAACTTCGTCGATCACGCGCCCGCAGCGGTGGTCGAACAGGAACGCACGCGCCTCAATGACTGGAGCACCCAGCTCGGCGCGCTGCGCGAGCAATCCGAGAGGCTCCGGGCCTGACGCGTAGGTTGGGGTGAGCCGCTTTTGGCGAACCCCAACAAGAACGAACTCGCGCCCTTGGGTTTCGCTCGAACAAGTTCAATCTCAACCCAACCTGCAAACCGCTCGTCTGCCCAAGCGTGCCCAGCGCGTCATTCGAGTTGCCCGGCTTCTTCGGGGAACAGCACGTCGATGAAGCCGAAGCGCGAGAAGTCGGTGATGCGCGACGGATAAAGCCGTCCGATCAGATGGTCGCACTCGTGTTGCACCACGCGTGCATGGAATCCTTCGGCGGTGCGGTCGATCGGCACGCCATTCGGATCGACGCCCTGGTACCGGATCAACGAATGCCGGCTCACCACGCCGCGCAGCCCCGGCACCGACAGGCAACCTTCCCAGCCTTCCTCCATGTCGCGCGACAACGGCGTGATCAGCGGATTCAGCAGGATCGTGCGCGGCACTTCCGCTTCGTCGGGATAGCGATCGGAATGCTCGAAGCCGAACACCACCAGTTGCAGATCCACGCCGATCTGCGGCGCAGCCAGGCCCACGCCATCGGCCGCCTGCATGGTTTCGAACATGTCGGTAATCAAATTGTTCAATTCGGCGGTGCCGAACATCGACGCCGGCACCGGCGGCGCCACGCGCAGCAGACGCGGGTCGCCCATCTTGAGGATTTCGCGGATCATGCTTGCCACACCGTTTTCAATGGGGAGCGGCGCGGCGCAGCCACAGGGCCGGCGCCGTCAGCGCAAAGTGCAACCAGATGCCGCACCATACCAGCGCGCGCGTGAACGGTCCGCGCGCGGCCGGATCGAACTTGCGAAACCAGCGCCACATGCCGCGGTGCTTGTGCCAGCTGACGAATACCGGGCGATGCCGGCTCGACCCGCCCTTGCCGTGATGCACGCGCACGCCGCCCGCGAGCCACACCGTGTAGCCCGCGTCGCGTGCGCGCCGGCAAAGATCCAGGTCCTCGCAATGCAGGAAGTAGCCCTCGTCGAACCCGTGCAGGCGATCGAACACGTTGCGCGGCAAAAGCATCAGCGCACCCGATACGTTCTCGACTTCGATCGCCTCTTGCGGAATCGGTCCCGGCACGTCCACGCCTTCGTAGCGCGCGTTTTCGGATTCGCGCTTCGCGCGGCCCGTCAGCGCGTTGAGCGAACGCCACAACAGCGGATCGCGCCGCCGTGAAGCCGGGTCGGGCGTGCCATCCGCATCGCACACCACGGCGCCGACCACGCCCGCACCCGGATGCACGTGCAGCACGTCCAGCAGGCGCGCCACCGTGTCTGTTTCCAGCAGGCAATCGGGATTCAAGACCAGCAACGTTTCGCCGTGCGCCTGTCGCGCACCGACGTTCACCGCGGGACCGAAGCCGAAATTCGCGTGGTTGTAGATCACGCGCACGCGCTCGTCGTGCTCGTGGGCGCGCGCGAGCGCCTGCGGCATGCCATCACGCGACGCGTTGTCGACGACGATCACCTCGACCGGCACGCTGGACGCCAGTGCGCGCGCCACGCATTCGCGCAGCGACGCGCCGCTGTCGGCGGCGACGATGAGGATGGACGTCAGCGGTGCGGGCATCCGCGCAGTTTAATCGCCGTGCACGCACTCCAGACGCCGGTTCAAGAGTTGCCGCCGCCACCACCCTGCGCGCTCTTGAGAACGAAACGCGGATCGCGCACGAAAGGTGCGCCGTCTTCGGTCACCGCGTCGGAGTCCGCATTGGCGTTATCCCTTGCCCACGGAACGTTCCTCTCCGGGCCCGGAACATACGCATGCCATTTGCCATAGCTGACCGGCGCCGACCCGGCAATCGAGTACACGACCGGGACCACTACGATCCAATGGTCTTTTGCAGCTTCCGGTCCGACGGTCGGCACGTCGTAGCGCCACTTCATTGCCGCCTCACGCGCATTGTCCGCAAACGCGGTTCGGTACTGTTGTGGCCGATCAATGCGGTATGAAAGATTCACCCTCATGGCGTCCGCACGGGTTTACACGCCCGTCCTTGCCGACCTCGACTGCCAGGTACACCTCGCCCCCAAGGTTTTGCCGCATCGCCGCGATCGGGTATTCTGGCGGTTGTCGCCGCCTGAAAGCAACGGTCGTGTCCGGCGGACAGGTGTCGGGCAGCAGACTCTTGGCCTGATAGGCGCTGCAACCGAACGACTCACTGGCTACACGCATCGTGGCGTGTTCTTTGTCCGCAACACTGACGACGACGCGTACCGCCATGCCTGCTTGCACGACGATCGCCTTGTTGTCCTTGGTGACCGGTTCGAATCGCCAAGTACCGATGGTCCGCGAAACGATTTGCACAACTGCCGGGGGAATGCTGGCCTGATCATGCAACGTGTAGTCCCGCACGCTGCCGTCGGGATTCACCGTGATCGTTCCCGTAACAATCATGCTCGCCTCGGCAACAGGCGTCGCGCCAAACAGCGGACCACTCATCGCGACGGCGAACAGGACTGACCCTATTAGAAACGCAGAACGTTTCATTGCCCCTCCTCGAGTGCCATCGCGAGAGTCGTCGTGAATTCTACCGCTCGACGATCGTCATGCCGCCGAGATGCAGGCTGTCCGCGATCACCGCGCGCAGGCGCTCGGCGGCGTCGCGGCTGACGACCGGACCCGCGCGGACGCGCCACACGGTGCCGGTGGAGATCTGCGCGCTTTCGACGTAGCCCGCGAAGCCGAGTTGCTGCAACCTGCCGCGCAGCGCCTGCGCGTCGGCATCGCTGGTGAAGGAGGCGATCTGCACGGCCCAGCCGCCCGATGGCGGCGCGGCGGATTCGTCGTTCGCGGGCAGCGTTTCGGCAGGCGCTGCGACTGAAGCGCCCGCGCTGCTTCCGCTGGCGGGCGCGCTGCTGGCGCTGCTCGCGGGCAGGATCGGCTTCAGCGATTCGAACTGGGTTTCGTACTCGTTGGTGTTCTGGCGCGCTTCCTCGGGGTTGCGGATGATGCGCGGCGTGATCAGCACGATCAGTTCGGTGCGGTCGCGGTTGCGGTCGGTGGTGCCGAACAGGCGGCCGAGCACGGGGATGCGGTTGAGGAACGGCACGCCGTTGTCCTGCACGCTGTCGGTCTGCTGGATCAGGCCGCCCAGCAGGACCGTCTGGCCGCTCTGCACCGCCACCTCGGTCGAGAGCGCGCGGTTGGAAATGGTGTAGTTGCCGTTCTTGTCGGTGGTCGCCGATGGCTTGCTGACGATCTGCTGCACGTCCAGGTACACCAGCCCGCCCGGACTCACGCGCGGCACCACGTCCAGCAGCACGCCGGTGTCGATGTATTGCACCTGGCCCGCGTTGTAGCTGCCGGAAGTGGAACCGATGCCGACGCCCGGCACGAGGTAGGTCTGCACGATCGGAATCTTCTCGCCGACCTTGAAGGTGGTTTCCTGGTTGTTGAGCACCACCGTGGACGGCGCCGACAGCACCTTGGCATCGCCGCTGGTCTCCAGCGCGCTCAGCGCGAATTGCAGCTTGTTGCCCGCGAACGAATAGAACAACGCATCGGTCGTCTGGTATTGCACGCCGCCCAGACCCGCGGCGCCCTGGTGGCGGCGATACGCGTTGTCGACGCCGGGCGTGGGCGGTGACCCGGGCTGGCTGCCCATCAGGCCGCCGAGGTAATACTGCACGCCGAACTGGAACTCGCCGGTGAGGTTGACTTCCAGCACCTTGGTTTCGATCTGCACCTGCAGCGGTTTCTCATCGAGGCGCTGGATCACCGGCAGCAGCTTCTGCCACGCGCTCGGCGTCGCGCGGATCAGCAACTGGTTGTTCTCGTTGACGGCCGCGATGCGCACGCCCTCGCTGGTGGTGAACGCGACGCTGCCCTGGTTGCCCTGCTGCTGGCGGCGGCTCTGGGTGGAACCGGAAATCATGCTGTTGTCGCCGCCGCTTCCGCTGCCGCCGAACATGTCGCTGCTGCCGTTGTCGCCGACACCACCGCCGCCGAACGTGCTGTTCTGCGAGAACGAACCGAATCCCTGCTGTCCTCCGAGCTGGCCTTGGCCGGTTTGTTCCAGCGGCGAGAAGCCCGGCGCCACCGCGCCGTTCTGCGACTCGGTATTGCCGTTGGTGTTGTTGCCGAACAGTTCGTTGAGATGCTTGGCGAGATCCGAGGCCTTCACGTTGAGCACGTTGTACACGTACAGGCCCGAGGCATTGCCGGCGCCGTTGTCGATGGTCGTGACCAGCCGGCGCACTTCGTCGATGTAGGACGGCTGCGGCGTGATCACCACGAGCGAATTGCTCTGCTTCAGCGGGATCAGCCGCACCATGCTGGACAGGTTGGCCGCGTTCGGCACGGCGACATCGTTGAGCGTCAGCGTCATGTTGCTGCCGAACGGCACCTTGGCCGGCGATTCGGTTTTCTCGCCAACCTGTTCGCTCAGGATCGATTCGAGCTGGCCGACCAGTTCCGCGGCTTGCACGTGCTCCAGCGGAATCACCGCGACCGACATGCCGCGCAGCCAGTCGACGTCGAAGGTGCGCACGATGCGCTGGTAGTTGGCGAGTTCGTCGGGCGTGCCGCCCATCACCAGGAGGTTGCGCAGCGGATCGACCAGCAGGAACGCCTTGGGATCGGCGAACGGCTTCAGCAGTTTCTGCATCGCGTCGGCCGACACGTAATGCAGCGGGAACAGCCGCGCCGCATAGCCCATGCCGGGCGGCACCGCGCCCAGTCCCGGCACCAGGTTGCCGGGCGCGGCCTGGTCGATCGGCAGCACGAGGTAGCGCCCGTTCTGCTGGATCAGCGCGTTGCCGGTCCAGGACAGCAGCATCTGCAGGATCGGCAGCACCTCGTCCTTCGTGACCGGCTGCGACGTCGCGAACGTCACCGTGCCCTTGACGTCCGGCGCGATCGAATAGTTGGCGTGCAGCACGTCGCCGAGGATGGCCTTGACCGCGGCCTGCACCGGCTGGTTGTCGAAGTTGAAGGTGATGGTGCCGCCCGCGTTGGCTTCGCCGCGGGACTTGCCCTGCGCGGCGGCCGCGCCGTTGATGAACACGCCGGTGCCGTATTGCTGCTGCGGCGCGGCCGCGTTCGCCAGCGTCTGGTTTTCCTGCGCGTTGCCGACGTCCAGCGGTTGCGGCACGGGCTTCTCGGTGCCGGCGATCGCCTGGCGCTGCAGGCTGTAATCGGTGTCCGGCCGGATCTGCGGCGCACAGCCGGCCAGCACCCCGACGGTGCAGACGATGCCCAGCGTAGCCAACTTCTTGTGCACGTAATGCTCTCCAGACATCGAACTTTTTGGAACCCGTCACGCCGGTCCGGAATCAACCGCCGCCGCCATCATCGTGTTGGCGTGCCGCCGCGCGGCGCCGTTCCGCTTCGATGCGGGCCCGCAACTGGCGGGCGCGCGCTTCGGCGGACGCCTGGATGCCCGGCCCGGCCATCGGCACCGGCCGCCCCGAATCGTCCTGCGCTTGGCGCGAGACCATAGCAGAACCCTGCCCCGGACCTTGCGCGGGCTGCGTACCGTCCTGTTCCGGCGCGCTCGATTCGGGCGCGGGGCCGGGCACCAGTTGCAGCGTCACGCGCGAACCCGACGTATCCACCACCGCGCTGCGCGGATGCAATTCGACCAGCGCCGGACCGCCCCGCGAAGGCTGGCCTTCGATGATGCGGTAGTCCCGGTTGTTGGTCTTGTCGTGCAGGATCGCCATCTTCAGGTTCGGCAGCATGATCACGCCGGTCAACTGCAGGTCGCCGGTCGCTTCGTCGCCGTTGCCGGCCGCGGCTTCCGGCGTGCGCGACGGATTGAACAGCGGGTGTTGCCAGACCGCGGCGTATTCGTCCAGCGGCGGCACCGCGGGCGCCGGCAAATTGGTGCCGACCGGCGGCAGCTTCGGCGGCGCGGCGTTGTCGCGCCAGTGCGCGCTGCGGCCGAGGCCCAGCCAAAGCGCGATCAGGACCAGCAGCAGCACCGCGGCCACGATGCCCAGCGACGGCGTGAGGCGGCGGCGGTCGGCGGCGTTCATGGCGACGGACTCGACGGGCGCAGGTAGCCCGACAGCGACAACTGCGCCTGCATGCGTCCGGTGGGCGAGCGTGCAATGGTCAGGTTGTCCACGAACAGGTACGGCAGGCCGCGATCGAAATCGTGCAGCACCGCGGCCAGCGGCTGCATGCCGCAATCGAGCGTGATGCTGACGCTGACGCGGCGGAACGGTTCGTTGCCGCTGTCCTGCTCGATCGGCATCTTCGAGGGCATGCTGCAGCCCGCGCCTTCGTGCTCGTGCGCGGCCACCACGTCGGTGGCGCGCTGGATCAGGTCGGCCGAGGCGGCGCTGGGATCGGTGGCCGAAAGGAATGCGTTGACGGAAGCGCCGCCGCGCTCGAGGTTGGCGACGCGCTTTTGCAGCAACGGCTGCTCGGCGATCGCCGCGGCGTACTTCGCGTGGATCGCCTGCAGGTCGTGCATCTGGCCATCCACGCTCAAGAGCGGCGCGACGAACCACCAGTGCAGCAGCACGAAGTACGCAATCGCCAGCGCGATGAGCGCCAGCACGATGGCGGCCGCACGCGACTGCACCGGCGTCAGGCGTTTGGCGTCAATGCGCATCGGCGGGAGCCTGCTGCCTGACGCGTGCGGTCAGTTCGAAGCGTTCCTTGCCGGTGGCGGGGTCGGGTTGGATCACGCCCTGCAACTTGGGTTCCCCGAATACTTTCGAACCGCCCAGCGTGTCGACAAGCGCCGCGGCCTTGTCGGCTTCGCCCTTGATGTCGAGGCCGCCGGAATCATCCAGCGTCATCGCATCCAGCCACGCCGTCGCCGGCATGCGCAGGGTGAGCTCGTCGAGCACCGCGAGCGGCGGCGGATTCTCGGCCTTGCGCTTCACCAGGAATTGCGAAGCCGCCACCGCCGCAGTCAGTTGCGCGCGCAACTGTTCGGACTGGGTGGCCTGCGCGCGCATCGCATCGACTTCGTCCTGCATCTTCGCCAGCGCCGCGCGGCGATTGCCCAGCCATTGCGCCAGCACCAGCAGCACCAGCAGCACGCAAACCGCCGCGAGCATCCAGTTGAGCCGCCGCCGCTTGTCCGGCCGGCGCGGGCGCCGGCCCGCCGGCAACAAATCCACGTCCGCGAGCGCGCCGTCGGCAGCCTGCACGTCCACGCAATCGGGATGCACGCCGATCGCGGCCAGGCGTTCCAGCATCGGATCGAGTTCGGCGCGCGGCGCGGCGTACAAGTCGAGCGCCACCTGTCCCGGCGGGGCAGGCGCCGTGTCGACGCGCACGTCGTAATAAAGCTGGTCGGGCTTGAACGGCGTCTGCCGGTCGAGTTCGTAGCCGACCACCTTGCGCGGATCGGCCGCGGCCGCGAGCGGCATCAGCAACCGGCGCTGCAGCACCGACGTGCCCGCCACCACCAGCACCAGCCGGCGATCGTCCGGATCGATGCCGGCGCACGCGCCCTTGAACGCCGCACGCTGGGTTTCGGCCGACCCCTCGGCCGAAATCGTGGCCAGCACGTCGCCGGTGCGCGCGCGCTTCACCAGCAAGGCATCGCGCGCGATGATCAGGCGCAGCACGTCCGGACCGCGCTGCAGCCACGCGCGGATGGGCACCGGCAGCAACGCGGCCAGTTCGCCGCCCCACCAATGCAGGAAACCCGGCAGCGGCGAGCGCGACCAGGCAAGCTTCATGCGTTCGATGGATTGTGCGCTCGCGGTGGCCATGGCTCGGGCTGGTTCAGGGCGTCCGCGTGGAGTCGGTGCGCCAGTCGAGCACTTTGTACGGGCGTGCCTGGGTTCCCGTCAACGCCAGGCGTATCGTCGCGTCCAGGTAGGCGCGGTTGCCGTCCGGCATTTCCGCGACGCTGAAGACGCGTTCCACCACCCCGCCGTACCCGGCGACCAGCGGACCATTCGCCACCGCGCCGAACGCCTGGCCGTTGCCCGCGCCGCGCTGCGCCGCGCGTTGGCGGCGGTCGTCCACCAGGGTTTCGGCTTGCGTGAGGCCGATGCCGCGCAGCGACGCCAGCACCAGCGCGCCCGCGTAGGATTCGTCCGGGAAATTGCGGCCGGAATACACCGTGACGGCGTTTTCGATCTTGCCGAACAAGGCCAGGTCCATGCCCGGCAAGCGCGCCAACTCGTCGATCGCACGGAATGGCTGGCCGGGTTTGTCCGGATTGCCGCCGCGCGACGACACCACCGCGTCCGCAAGCTGGCCCGCGCGCACCGCATCGACGCCCGCCGCCTGGAAGACGCCGCCCAGCAACGTGGCCGGCGACGCATTGAGATCGGCAAGCCCGGTCACGTCGACGACCCTGACGGTGACCTTGGCGCCATCGAACGCGAACGTGTAAGGCCGCCCGTCCGGCACCCACTGGTGCTGCTGGTCGGGCGCGCGCAAGCCCGCGATGGCCCGTGCGAACCCGGCCTCGGCGGCGAGTTCGGCACGCACGTGTTCGGCGCCGTAGAGCGCAGCTTCGCTGTGGCTGCGCGACGCCGCGGCGACACCGGCCAGCAGCGCCGCCAGCAGCAGCGTGGCCCACAGGACCAGCAACAAGGCCGCGCCGCGTTCGCGCCGTTTCATCGGATGTGCCCGACCTGCGCGCCGAAACCCTGGCCGGTGCGCACCGGGATTACCATGTCCGGGAACCCGACCCGCGTGCGCCACGCTGGATCGAGATGGATGCGCACCGCCAGCGGCAGTCCATTGGTGGCTTGCCAGTCGTCGCGCCACGCCGGCGGCTTGCCGAACGCGGCGGCGGCGAGGTATTCGAACTTGCCGCCGTGCAGGTTCGTCAGCAGCACGTGCCGGATCGGCTGTGCGTTGGCGACTTGGTTTTCCGTGTACGGCTGGTAATCGAGGCGCAGCGACATGCCCGCGCTCCCTTTCTGCAAGCTCACGGTCTGGATATACAAACCCGCGTGACCGGATTGCATCGGCAACGGCGCGACGTATTCGATCGACGTGTCGTCGCCGCGGAACATCCGCGCCGCGGAACCATCCGCCATCGCGAACGGCTGCGGCTCCGCCGCACCGATGTAACGGCGCAGGAATTGCTGCACGGTGCGCACCTGCTCGCCCTGCGCCATTACCGCATCGGCGGAACGGGTGACGCGCGCCGCGCCACGCAGCGCGCCCCACACGCCCAGCATCACGAACGCCAGCAGCGCCAGCGCCAGCAGGATCTCCAGCAGGGTGAAGCCGTGTTGGCGCAACGCGTGCTTCATTCGTCCGTGTCCCGCTGCGGCGCGGCCTGCGCGCGCTGGGTGGACAACCGCAACACGCGGCCCGCGCCGTATTGCACCGTCGCGTCGAGCTGGTACAGGTCGATGCCGGCCGCCTGCGCCATCATCACGCCGCCCTGCTGCAGCGAAACGGCCGTTCCCGCGCCTTGCTGCGCGGGCCTCGGCAGCATGTGCACCTTCAGCGTCCAGCGCATGCCGTCGTCGAAGGTTCCTTCGGTGTTTTCGTTCTTGAGTGGCGCGAGCAGGCCCTGTTCCGCGAACAGGCTTTGCGCGTGCTCGACCGCTGTGTTGAGCGCGGTGGCGCGCGCGGCATTCTGTGCGGATTTGCCAAGCGTACCCAGGCCGATCGCGAACGCGATCGCCAGCAGCGCGATCGCGGCCAGCACTTCGATCAGGGTGAAGCCGCGTGCGCGCAGTGCGGGATTCGAAAGTGCCGGTGTGCCCGACCTTCCGTCGCATGCAATCGGCGCCTCCGACTTCCCTTCCCCCTTCCGCAGGAAGGGGGACCGAGGGGGATGGCTTCTCGCTACTCGGGCATCCCCCCGCGCCTGCGGCGCGACCCCCTTCCCAAGGAAGGGGGTGAAAACCTCCCGGATGCCTTCCCCTCCGAGCGCCGGCATTTCCGAATGTCGCCGCGCATCAGCTTTAGCCATGCTCATTGCGGCGCCCCGCTACTGACGGTCACCGCGCCGGTCAGCCAGTCCACGTCCACGCGCACACGGAGCGCAGCTTCGCTCAGGGTGATGTTGCCGCCGCTGGAACTGCCGTCGGGAAAATAGCCGATGCGCGCGAGGCCGCGCTGCTCGCCGGCTTCGGCAGCCGATTCGACGTGCACGCTTGCGGCCGCGGGCAAGCCATGCGGATCACGGCCCGGGATCGTATAGGTGTGCGCGCGCACGTCGACGCTGAACCACTGCGGCTTGCCGCTCGCCATTGCGCGCGTGCGGGTGTCGCGCAACCCGGCAGCCACGCGTTGCGCGGCCGCCTGCAATTCGCCGCGGCTGCGCCCGTGCAGCGACACCGCGGTCACGGTGGCGGCGATCGCGATCAGCACGATCACCGCCAGCATTTCGATGAGGGTGAAACCGCGGAACCGGGGACCGGGGACCGGGGACCGGATACCTGCACAACTTGGCGAATCACTCTTCCAATGCGGCACAAGGCGAACCCTTGTGCGATGTGCGACGGACGGCGTACATGCGCTTTTACCGGTCCCCCGTCCCTGGTCCCTGGTCCCTGCCTTATTGCCAGTTGCCGTAATCACGATCGATGCCCTCGCCCCCGGGCTTGCCGTCGCGGCCGAAGAAGATGATGTCGTACTGGCCGTGCTTGCCGGGATAGAGATAGCCGTATGGATGGCCAAACGGATCGTTGAGGTCGGCGGGCTTGGCGTACGGGCCGTTCCACGACGGCGCATTCAGCGGCTTGGTGATCAGGTCGTCCAGCGACTTCGGCGGCGAGCCGTTGTCCAGGGCGTAGGCCTGCACGTCCTGGTCGAGCTTGGTGACGCCGATCTTGCCCGCGTCCCACTTGCCGGTGTCCACCCGGCCGGAAACCGAACGCGCCACGATCACGCCGACGATGCCGAGCAGCACGATCACGGCGAGCATTTCCAGGAGCGTGAAGCCCTTCGAGCGGCGAGGGGCGCGTGGCGAGGGCGACAAAACCAGGCCTTGCCGCGCAGCCTGTCGGTTCGCGGAAGCGCCGCATCGAAGAACCCTCGCTACTCGCCCCTCGACCCTGACTTCGTTCTGGCCAAAAGCTTTCAGAAACATCGCACACTCCGTAATCACTGGATGCTGCCGGACAAGCTCAAAAGCGGCAGCAGGATGGACATCATGATGCCAGCGACCAAGAGCGCCATCACGATGGTCAGGATCGGAACCAGCGCCGACAGCATCTTGTCGATCGCCGATTTCACTTCGCCGTCGTAGGTGTCGGCGGCGCGCAGCAGCATGTCGTCGAGCGTGCCCGATTCCTCGCCGACGGTGGTGATCTGGATCGCGAGTTTGGGAAATCCGGTGTGCGCGGCCAGCGCGTGCGACAGCGAATCGCCGCCCTTGACGGCTTCGATTGCGGGTTCGAGTTGCGCCGACAATTCGCGGTTCGACACAACTTGGCGCGCGATGCCCAGCGCGGCCAGCAACGATACGCCGTTCTTCAGCATCGAGCCGAGCGTGCGCAGCAGCCGCGCCGTGTCCACTTTCAAAAGCAACGGCCCGAACACCTTGACGCGCAGCAGCCGCGCATCGAACGCACGCCTCGACGCGGGATCGCGCATCCGCGCGCCCGCGTACAGGCCGCCGATCACCAGCGCGGCCAGCACCAGCAGGCCCCAGTCGTGCAGGAAACTGCCGAACGCCATCAGCACGCGCGTGATCAGCGGAATCTGCACGTTCATGTCGTGGAAGATCGGCACGAACTGCGGCAGCACGAACGCCAGCAGCAGGACCAGCGAGCCCAGCACACCGAACAGCAGGAACGCGGGATACACCAGCGCGCCGATCACGTTCTCGCGCAACTTGCGCGCGCGGGCCAGGTAATCGGCCAGGCGCGCCAGCGTGGCGTCCAGCGCGCCGCCCGCTTCGCCCGCGCGCACCATGCTCAAATAGAGTTTGCTGAAGACGCCGTGCTCTTCTTCCATCGCGCGCGACAGCGATGAACCGCCGCGCACCCGATCGCGGATGCGTTCGACCACATGGCGGGCGCGCTCGCCTTCCGGCAATTCCAGCAGCATCTGCAACGCGCGGTCCAGTGGCAGGCCCGCGTGCAAAAGAATCCCGAGTTGTTCGGTGAACTCGACCAGCGCCGCGCCGGACAAGGTTTTCTTGCGCAGCCCGCCGAACAGCGACCCGCCACCCGTGGCGTCGCTCGCTTCCAGCGGCACGTTGCCCTGTTCCTGCAGGCGCGCGATCACGTCATCGGCGGACGACGCGTCCATCCGCCCTTCCACGGTCTCGCCGCTGGGCGTGACGGCTTTGTAGCGAAATGCAGGCATACGTCAACGGGGACCAGGGACAAGGGACCGGGGACCGGCAAAATGCACGGGAGCCGTCTGCTTCCGGTCCCTGGTCCCTGGTCCCTGGTCCCCGCATTCAATCTTCTTGCGTAACACGCAACACCTCTTCAACCGTCGTGAGCCCCGCCAACGCCTTGCGCAACCCATCCTCGTACATCGTGCGCATGCCGCTCTGGCGCGCCGCGCGTTCGATGTCGGAGGCATCGGCATGCTGCATCAGCAAGCGACGCAGCGCGTCGTTCATCGTCAATTGTTCGATGATCGCGAGCCGTCCACGGAAACCGCTGGGGTTTTCCGCGGAAGGTTTCGGGCGGTACAAACGGATCGGGCGATGCGAAGTGAGTTTGTCCAGCCCGAGTTCCGCAACCAGTTCCGGCAGCGGCTCGTAGGCTTCCGCGCTCGACGGATCGAGCCGGCGCACCAAACGTTGCGCAAGGATCGCGTTGACGGTGGACGCGATCAGGTAATCCTCTACGCCCATGTCCAGCAGGCGCGTCAGGCCGCCCGCGGCGGAGTTGGTATGCAACGTCGACAACACGAGATGCCCGGTGAGCGCCGACTGGATCGCGATCTTGCAGGTTTCCAGGTCGCGCATTTCGCCGATCATGATGACGTCGGGGTCCTGGCGCACGATCGAACGCAGCGCGCCCGCGAAATCCAGCCCGATTTGCGGCTTCACCTGCATCTGGTTGATGCCTTCGATCTGGTATTCGACCGGGTCCTCGACGGTGATGATCTTGCGGTCGGGCGTGTTGATCTTCGACAGCGCGGTGTAAAGCGTGGTGGTCTTGCCCGAACCGGTCGGGCCAGTGACGAGCAGGATCCCGTGCGGCTGTTCCAGCACGCGCAGGAACGCGGGCAACGTGGATTCGTCGAAACCCAGCGAATCGAAATCCAGCACCACGCTGCCGCGGTCGAGGATGCGCATCACCACCGATTCGCCGAAGCTGGTCGGGATGCACGATACGCGCAGGTCCAGTTCCTTGCCCTGCACGCGCAACATGATGCGGCCGTCCTGCGGCAGGCGGCGCTCGGCGATGTTCATGCGCGCCATGATCTTGATGCGCGAAATCACCGCCGCGGTGGACGACGCCGGCGGCGCCTCGACTTCGTGCAGTACGCCGTCGATGCGGTAGCGCACCTTCAAACGGTTTTCGAACGGTTCGATGTGGATGTCCGACGCGCGCGCTTCCACCGCGCGCTGGATCAGCAGGTTGACGAGGCGGATCACCGGCGCTTCGGACGCAAGATCGCGCAGGTGTTCGATGTCGTCGTCGCCCGAATGCCCGCCGCCTTCGCCCTCGAGGCCTTCCACGATGGTGCCGAGCGCGCTGCGTCCCGCGCCGAACCAGCGCTCGATCAAGTCGTCGATTTCGGAACGCGCCGCGACGATGAGCGACACCGGGCGTCCGCAGGCCAGCTGCACCGCGTGCGATACGTAAGCATCGCCCGGATCGGCCGTGGCCAGTTGCAATCCTGCGTCCGATTCCGCCACCGGCACCGCGTGGTATTGCTTCATGAAACGCACGCCGAACGTGGTTTCGGGCGGCGTGTCCGGCGCATCCTTGGCCGACAGCAATGGCAAGCGCAGGGTCTCGGCCCAGGCTTCGGCGAGGTCGCGTTCGGACACCAGGCCGAGCCGCGCCAGCAGCGCGGTCAGGCGCGTTTCCGGCGCTTCGATGAGCAGGCGTTCGGCGCGCGCGAGGTCTTCTTCCTTCAAGCGCCCGCGCTCGACCAGCAGCGCGCAGACACGCGCCTCCACGTCGTCGTCGGCGATCCGGTTGGACTCATTGTTGTGCTGCAATGCTGCCGACATTGCCAGCTCTCGCGTGGGCCACTTTTCAGGCCGCCATTGGTAGCACACCCGCATGACCAAAGCGAGCATTCGCCGCCCCCACGCGGACAACGTTCAGCACGGCATAACCTTGGCGGCCGCCCGGAACGGAACCGCCGATCGGGCGGGATCGACGGTTCGATGCATTTCTGCCTACTTGGAAGCTGCTGGTCCGGTCGCGCCCGAGGTGTCCATCGAGTAACTCAGGTGCAGGATGATCTTGTCGCCCTTCTTCAGGTTCTGGGCGGCGTTGGGGAAATGCACCGTCAGGTTGCCGAGGCCGGTCTGGACCTGGACCATGCCGTTCGGATCGACCGACTGCACCGTGCCCGCCATGTCGTGCTGGCCCTTCACGTTGCTGGACGCGCTGGCCTTGGGAATGCGCGCGGGTAACTGTTGCTGGGTCTGGGCCTGTGGCGTGGTCCGGAAAGGCGGCGCGTGCGTGACGCCCGGCTGGTTCTGCGGCGGCGGCGCCGTCTGCGCCAATGCGATCGGAGCGGCGCAGGCCAGTGCAAAAGCTGCGGCGAGACGGGAAAACGAATGCAGGCGTTTCATGGAACCTCCTTGCTTGAGGAAAGTCCGAGTCGCGCGCGCAACGCGCAGCGACAAGGCGCGCCACACTCCGTGGCCCTTCCACTTCACGCGGCCCGCGCGATGGCGTCAAGGCAATCTCATGCTGCCGTTCAGCCCCGATGAACATTCGAGTCAGGCAAGCCTCAGTTTTCGAGGTTCAATCCGCCCTGCGCCTGTCGCCTCGGGGCTTCTCTCACCTTTGAGAATGCCAACAGCTCGCCAAGACGCGCGCCTTTCCGTCGCCAGTCGTGAAAGACCGACTCGCCGACCAGGGCGTAGTGCCATAGAAAGCCACCGCGCAGCTCCGGCGGCAATTCGTTGATGCGCTCGCACCAGGCCGTGGCGGCCTTGCGCTTGCGCAACACGTTCGGATGGCTGGTCTGGTCCTGCGCCTTGGTTTCGGCCAGGTAAATCGCGTCCGCCGTGCGCACCAGGAAATCCGGGAAGTAGAACGCCGGCAGACCGTTGTCCTTCACGTAGCGCAGCCGTACGAAGTCGTGGCGGTTCTCGCTGATCTTGCAGAACGCCGTGATACCGGTATCGCGCAGCGCCCATTCGATGAAGGCGCGCTCCAGGCCACCACTGCGGCTTGGATACGGCAGGCGCGGGTAGATGCATTTGGTCACGTCCATGGACGCGCTTTCGCGCATCATCAGTTTCGCGACTTCCGAAAGCCGGCGATGACGCACCTCGGTTTCGCCGGTGATCGCATGGTCCTCGGCCTTGACCAGCGCCAGCGCGAACACCTTGACGATGTGCTCCACCACCGGCTGCAGCATCAGCAGGCGCCACTGCTCGTCCTCGAAGGGTTCGAAGTCCTCGCGGAACAGGCGTTCGCGAATGTAATCGTCGATGGCCGCCGCCAACGCCGCGGAACTGACTTGCGTGTACGGCTTGGCCCACTGCTCCGCGACCTTCCTGCCGGTCGTCAGCGGCTGGCTCAACGCCTGCGTGATCCGCCGCGTCAGGCGCGACAGCAATTCGTTGTAGCCGCCGACGTTCATCACCGCGCCGTCCACGCGGTAGTCGCCGAACAGCGTGCTGCTCTGCAGGTCGTGCGAAGTGAAGGTATCGCCCTTGCCGACCAGTTCGCTGAGCTGCGTGCGCGTCATGGCGGAGAACGGTTGCAACGCGGCGACGTCGATCGGCAGATGCTCCAGCGTATCCTCGGCTTCGCGCAGGATGAAAGGGATCGCGAAATCGTATTTTTCGTAATCCGACCGCAGTTCCACCGTGACCAGGTCGCCGATGCCGCTGCCTTCGTCGTCGCCCGTTTCGCCAACCAGATCCTTGCCGAGCTGTTCGTCGTAGAAGCTCTGGAACGCCGGATGCTCGACGATCGAGAGGATGTCGATCAGGCTTTCCGGTTCCTCACCGCGATTGATGCGCTCACGGTTCTCGTGCTTGCTGTCGGCGTACTCCGGCTCACGCCACATCAGGCGCAGGCCGCGGCCGATGGTCTGTTCCAGCAGGATTTGCGCCTTCGACGAACGCAGCGGCACGATTACGCAGATATTGTTGACGTCGAAACCCTCGCGCAGCATCAGGACGCTGACGATCACGCGCGGCTGCGCACGCCGATCCACGTCGAACAGTTGCTGCCGCACGCGCAGCCATTCCTTTTCGCCCAGTTCGGCCTTCTTGCCGGAGTCGACCGTCAGGACATCCTCGTCCATCAGTCCCTGATCACGCAGGAATTCCGCCACCAGCGGCGAAACGCTGGTGTCCTCGCACACCACCAGCATCTTCGGCTTGCGATCCGGATCGAGCCTTGCGAAATCGGTTTCCAGCTTGCGCAATTTGTGCAGGCCGGCGCGCAGCATCACGCGCTGGCCTTCCGACAGGCCCGGGTTGCCGCTCTCGTCGCGCTCGGCCTTGAACTCCAGCGGCAGCGCACCGATCTCCTTGCGCTTGTCCAGCACCAGTGATTTCACCAGCCCCGCGCGCATCGCGTCTCTCAGGTCGAAGTCCACCACGATGTGCGGGAAATAAACCTTGCGTTTTTTCTTCCCGCCGCCGACGTCGTTGTAGGGCGTCGCCGAGAAATCCACCTGCGCGAAGCGACGGCCCTTGCCGGCCGCGATGCGGTTGAGACTCTTCTGCCACTCGACTTCGTCGGCCTCGCCCTCGCGCTTCAGTTCGTGGATGTGGTGCGCCTCATCGTTGAACACCATCAGTTCCGGCAGGCCGGCGAGATACGCCAGCATGTTGCCGCGCGCCCAGCGGCGATCCAGCACGTCGAGGCTGTTGCCTGTTGCCTTACCCGGTGTGAGCGGCAGCACGTCGTAGGCGACGGTGGCCGCATCCGCGATCATGCCGGGCGTCGCCAGCGATTCGTCTTCTTCCTCGAACGTTTCTTCCTCTTCCTCGGCATCGACCAGCAGGTGCCAGTTGGTGATGGCGATCATGCCGCCGCCGATGGCCTTGAGCCCGATCTCCTGTTTGGTGCAGACGTTTCCGCGAACGAACTGCTCCACCCGTTCGCGATGTGCAGGCGGCACGAACAATTCCGCACAGGTCGCAACATCGGAAGTTTCGAAATACCGCCAGCCGCCGATGCCTTCCTTGCCGAGAAAGGCATCGAGCAGGCGTTCGTAAACGATCAGGCCTGGCGCGACGATCAAGAAGTGCCGCGTGAAGCGCGGATCGTCGCGCCCTTCCGCCAGCGCGGCAGTCTTGTTCAACATCTGCCAGATCAGCAGCGCCTGCAGCACCCAAGTCTTGCCGGTGCCGGTCGCCATCTTCAGGCAATACTTCGGGTGCGCGTGCTTGCCCTGGTCGATTTCCGCCAGCCGGTCGCCTGACAGCAACGCGTCGGGACACACCCGGCGATACAGATCCGCGAGATCGAGGCTGTCCAGCACTTCGTGCGCCACGATCGTGTTGAGGATCGCCTGGCGCTGGCCCGCATGGAAGTTGAACGCGCGCGATTGGCAGGCATCCTCGGCGAACCACCAGCGCAGCAGTTCCGCCGTGACCGGCGTGACCCGTTCCAGGATTTCCGCCTCGCCATGTTCCAGCCCGAGGCACAACTGTTTCGTGCGCTGCGTCAGTGCTGCCGCCAGCGCAAGCTGGTTGTCGGTTATGGTCATGCAGCTGCCCTCGTCGACTTGCCGCGTATAAACAAATTGTTTATGATGCACCAATGATAAGGAGCTTCGCCGACAAGGAAACGGAGCGGTTGTTCTTTACGGGGACAGCCCGCCGGTTGCCGCAAAACATTCTGCGGCGTGCGGCCACCCGATTGAGCAATCTGAACGACGCCACAAGTCCCGAGGATTTGCGTGAGCCGCTTTCCAACCACCTCGAAGTGCTGAAAGGTGATCGCGCCGGTCAGTGGAGCATTCGCATCAACGACCAGTGGCGCGTGTGCTTTCGCTTCGAGAACGGCGATGCCTTCGACGTGGCGATCGTCGATTACCATTGAGGAAACACGAACATGTCCATACCCGCCACCAAAAACGGTTTGCCCCCCATCCATCCGGGTGAGCTGCTGGAAGAAATCCTGCAAGACCGCGGCATGAGCCAGGCGGCGCTGGCGCGCGTGCTCGGCGTTTCGCCGATGCGCATCTCCCACGTTGTGCGTGGCGAACGCCCGGTGACCGCCGAGCTTGCCCTGCGTTTCGGCCGCGCCTTTGGGCAAAGTCCCCAGTTCTGGCTGAACATGCAGTCCAGCTACGACCTCAAGATCGCCGAACGCGAAGTCGGGACGAGCTTGCGCAAGATCCGTCGCCTCGCGGCCTGATCCGCACGCATTCACGGCGTCGGCTCCGGTACGGCTTGCACGACTTCCGCCTCGAAGCCGAACACGTCCACCACGCGCACGCAGACGTTCCGTCCGCCACGCTTGGCCGGCACGCCGAAGCGCGCCTCGGTGATCACGCGCAGCGGATCGCCGTCGTTGGCGACGTTGCCGCGGTAATCCTGCCAGACCGAGCGGAAAATCTTGCCGTCGTAGTCGGGGTCGACCGCCCAGTATTCGATCAGCGCCAGCGGCTCGGCGTTCATCACCTTGTGCAGCTTGGCGCGGTTGGCCTCGTCGAGGTTAATTGCCTCGGGCGACAGCAGCACGTAGTTGTCCAGTCGCACGTGCAACTGTTCCTCGTCGCCGCTGCGCGTGCGCGTGACCGGATGGATGGTGACGTATTGCAGCGTCGAGAACCGCACGTGCCCGCGCAGCTTCTCGATGCCGCCCTTCTTGCGCAAGCGGTCGAGCAGATCAGGCGGGATCACCAGCACTTCCAGCCGGTCGTCCCTGAGCGCGGCGATGCTCTCGCCGATGCCGGGCTCGAAATTCCAGCCCAAAACCACCACGCGGTCCCAGCCGCCCATCAGGTTGTCACGCTGCGCGACCGCACGGCGCAACGTGGCGTCGCCGGTGAGCTTGTTGGGCGAATCGACCAGCACCAGCGTCTTCTTGCCGCCGTACACCACCTGCCCGAGATTGCGCTGCGGGTTGTTGTCCGGGTCGACCGGCAGCGCGCCGTACAGCGACAGCACGATCGAGGACAGGTCGCCGATGCGGAACTTGCGGCCGAGTTCGGTTTTCGCTGCTTCGACCTGGTAATCACCGATCGCCTGATACAGGAACGGCTTGGCGTTCTGGTCGATCAACCGCTTGCGCGTGATCAGGCAGGCGGGTTTGCCGATATCGGTGGTGATCCAGCGGCGGCCGAGTTTTTCGGCGACGGCAGCGGTGGTGCCGGAACCGCTGAAGCAATCCACTATTAAACCGTTTTTCGGACACGAAGCTTGGATTACACGTTCGATAAGTTTTTCGGGTTTCTGGGTACTGTAGCCGACGTATTCACCGTACACTTCGTTCTCACGAATGATTGGTATGTCGTCCCACACGTCTTTGAGAAGACCACCCTGACTGTAGTCACGCGCTATATCGTCATTATTCGGATCTCGGCCGAACCGTGACAAAAAGGTGTTTGTCGCCTTCTGCAGCTCCAATGCATCGTTGCTCGCACGCAATGCTCCAAACGTGATCTGGAACGATGCGTTCATGTATCGCCCGAATCTCTTGATTACGGAATCAGATACCACCCCGGACTTAAGATTGAGAAAAGGTGTCTGCCCTTTTGAATATGTATAAATATGGGCATAATTTCTAACAAAGTTGAGCTTGGAATTAGTTAGGCCTTTTCCACCATAAGTCCATATAATCTCGTTTCGGAAATTGTCTTTTCCGAAGATCTCGTCTAGCCCGATTTTGACGTAATGCCCGACATGCCAATCGAGATGGACGTAAATCGACCCGGTCTCTGCCAGTAGCTCACGCATCAGCACCAGTCGCGGCGTGATCATCGCCAGGTACGACGCTGTGCCGTCCGACCACGTATCGGAATAGGCAAACTGCTCGATCACGGTCGGCCGTTGCTCCAACTCCACGCCGGGCAGCGTGACCTTGGTGCGATAGTCGGCCTTCGAATCGAACGGTGGATCGATGTAGATCAGATCCACCTTGCCGCGCAGGCTGGGCGTGTTTTCGTCGCCGGCCAGCAGCGCGGCCATCGCGAGCAGGTTGTCGCCGTAGATCAGGCGATTGGTCCAGCCCGCATCATCGCCAGCACGCAGATGCTCCGCGCGTCGCGCGACATCCAGCATGTCCGCTTCGGCAACATCCTTCGACGGCAGCACCCACTCGCGCGTCTGCAGGCCGACGCGGTGTTTGCCTTCCAGCCCTTCAAGGATGCGCTCGGCCTGCGCCTTCCCCGCCGCGACGATCTTCGGCAACTCTTCGAGCAGCGACTTCGGCATGGTTCCCCGTGGCCGTGCCGGCCGTCATGAAAGAAATACTTGTAATTGTACGCAAGAACTACTTTAACTTGCCAGCGCAGCGCGAACCTACCGTTGCGGACATGAAGTCCGAACAAGCTGCGTTTGCCGAACGACTGAATCGGCTGCTCGCCGCGAAGAAGCTGGAAGCAAGCGCTTCCGAGCTGGTGCCGCTGCTTGCCAAGCACGGCAAGGTTTCGGTCACCCCGCAAACCGTTTCGGGCTGGCTCAACGGAACCTTCATGCCCCGGCCGGCGAACCAGCGCGCACTGGCCGCGGTGCTCAACGTGGACCTGAACACGCTGCTGACCGATCCGGAATCGCAGCAGGTGAGGGAGAACGCATCGCGCTATGGCGTGTTGAGCGGAAAGGATGAACTCGCGCTTCAGGAGTTCGCGACGTTGCCGGCAGCACATCGCAAACTTGTGCGCGAGTTGATCTCGGCGCTTGCTGCGGGAAACCGGAAGCGGGAATAGGCAGCAGACTGCGAGCCGATCGTCAGCACTCGATCACATTCACAGCCAAGCCGCCGCGCGAAGTTTCCTTGTACTTGTCCTTCATGTCGCGGCCGGTGTCGCGCATGGTCTTGATGACCTTGTCGAGCGAGACGCGGTGCTTGCCGTCGCTGCGCATCGCCATGCGCTGGGCGTTGATGGCTTTCACCGACCCCATCGCATTGCGCTCGATGCACGGGATTTGCACCAGGCCGCCGATGGGATCGCAGGTGAGGCCGAGGTTGTGTTCCATGCCGATTTCGGCGGCGTTTTCGACCTGGCGCACGCTGCCGCCGAGCGCGGCGGTGAGCGCGCCTGCGGCCATCGAACAGGCGACGCCGACTTCGCCCTGGCAGCCGACTTCGGCGCCGCTGATCGAGGCGTTTTCCTTGTAGAGAATGCCGATGGCGCCGGCAGTCAAAAGGAAATCGATGACGCCCTGCTCGTTCGACGTCGGGCAGAAGCGGTCGTAGTAATGCAGCACCGCGGGCACGATGCCGGCCGCGCCATTGGTGGGCGCGGTGACGACGCGGCCGCCGGCGGCGTTTTCCTCGTTGACCGCCAGCGCGTACAGGTTCACCCAGTCGAGGATCGTCAGCGGATCCTTCAGCGACGCTTCGGGACGATCGCGCAATTCCGCGTACATCGCCGGCGCGCGGCGCTTCACGTGCAGGCTGCCGGGCAACTCGCCGGGTGAACGCAAGCCGCGCGCGACGCAATCCTGCATGGCTTTCCAGATCGCCAGCAATCCCGCGCGTATTTCCGGCTCGCTGCGCCAGACCTTTTCGTTCTCCAGCATCAACTGCGCGATGGTCATACCGTGCTTCTCGCACAGCGCCATCATCTCGTCGGCGGAGTGGAACGCATAGGGCAACGGCGTGGTGTCGGCCACGATCCGGTCGGCCGCGGCTTCGTCGGCGTTGACCACGAAGCCGCCACCCACCGAGTAGTAATCGCGTGTGACGATCACGTTGCTCCCGGCGTCGAACGCGGCATAGCGCATGCCGTTGACGTGGTACGGCAGCTTCTCGCGCTTGTTCCAGATCAAGTCGGTCTTTTCATCGAACGCGATCTCGCGTTGGCCGCCAAGGTGGATGCGCTTGTCGTTGCGCACGCGCGCCAGCAGCGGCGGGATCGCATCGGGATCGATCCGGTCGGGCCAGTTGCCTTCCAGCCCGCACAGCACCGCCTTGTCGGTGCCGTGGCCGCGCCCGGTCAGCGCCAGCGAACCGTACAGTTCCACCGTCACCCGTGCCACGCGCGCGATGTCGCCCGTTTCGACGAGCCAGCGTTCGACGAAACGCGCGGCCGCGCGCATCGGGCCGATCGTGTGCGACGACGATGGGCCGATGCCGATCTTGAAGATGTCAAAGACGCTGACGGACATGTTGCACGCTGCGCAGGGAAAGCTTGGCTATTCTACGCTGTGCCCGACCAATCGACTTCGCCGTGCGACTGCTCCTCTACCAACGCGACGACTGCAAGCTCTGCGACGAAGCCGTCGCGCTGCTGGCGCGCGCGCGAGTGCCGGATTTCGAGAGTGTCTGGATCGACGGCGACGCGGACCTGAAGGCGCGTTACGGCGTGCGCGTGCCGGTGCTGCGCGACGAAGCATCAGGGCGCGAACTGGGATGGCCGTTCGACGCGGCGGCGTTGCGCGCTTTCATGGCAGGCTGATTCCGGCGGCGCGCTATTTTCCGGCCTGCAACTGCAGGTGCCCATGCACGGCCACGCCGTCGCCGATCATCGAAGGATCGGCCCATTGTCCTGTGCCGATGCCGAAATCGAGCCGCTTCACTTGCGCGCTCACGTCCAGCGTCGCGGCGTTGCCGTTCGGCTTGAACGAAACCGTCAGCACGACGGGTTTGCTGACGCCGCGCAACGTGAGCACGCCATCGGCAATGACCTTGCCGTCCGCGCTCTTGCGGAACGCGGTGGTGACGAAATGCGCCTTGGGGAATTTCGCGGTATCGAAGAAATCCGCGCCCAGCGCCGCATGGTCGCGCTCGCTGTTCTGCGTGTCGAGGCTGGCGACGTCGACGGTGACATCGAATTTCGCGTGCGCGAGATCGTTCGGGTCGTAATCGATCACCGCGTTGAAGCGCCGGAATTGCCCGGTGTATTCGACGCCCTGGTAGCTGTTGGTGAAGGTGAGCGTGCCGTGCGCGGGATCGACCTGCCAGTTCTTCGCCATCGCCGGCAGCGCCAATGCGGCAAGGACCGCGATCGCCGCACATGCAATCCATTTCGTCATCGTGCCTCTCCTTCGTGCTTGCGCGCGCCGAACGCCATCCTTCGCAGCACATCATCGCGCTGCTTGAAGTGGTGCCACAAGGCCGCGCCGACGTGCAGCACCAGCAGCGCCACCAGGATCCAGAACAACGTCTGGTGCAGCAGCAGCGCGCGCGGCTTCCACACCGGATCGAGGCCACCCGTCAAGCTCGGCAGGTCGAGCCAGCCGAACCACACCAGCGGCGCATTCGCCGTGGAGTTGAACCACCAGCCACTGAGCGGAATCGCGAGGATCAGCACGTACAGCGCAAGGTGCAAGCCGTGCGCGGCGCGGCGCTGCCACTGCGGCATCGTGGGCACGTCGGCGGGACGCCTCTCGGTCATCCGCCACGCAATGCGCAAAAGCACCAGCGCGAGGATCGTGATGCCGATCGCCTTGTGCAACGCGAACACCCGCACCTTGGCCGGCGTCATGCCCATCTGCACCATGCTCAATCCGATCACGCCCTGCGCGACGATCAGCGCCGCGACCAGCCAGTGGAACGCGCGCACCAGCGCGCCCCAGCCGGCTTCAGTGCTGCGCAGCGGCATGCACTTTCTCCGCCGCGCGTTGGTAATCGCTTTCGGCGGTGCGATCGAGCGTGGCTTCGATTTCAAGGCGGATCGTCACCTCGGTACCGATGGCCTTCGGGAAAGCGGTCATCCCGAATTGCGTGCGATCGAGTTGCGCGCGTCCGGAAAACCCGGCGATCGTTTCGAACCCGAACAGCGTCGTGCCCACGCGGTTGACGGTGAAATCGACCTTCACCGGCAGCGTGACGCCGTGCAGCGTGAGCTTGCCGTCCAGCGTGCCGGTGTGCTCGCCGGTTTTGGTGACGGTGACGCTTTCGAAATGTGCCGCGGGAAATTTCGCGGCATCCAGGAAGTTGTGTCCGGTGACCGCGTTGTCCCAGGCCTTGTCGCCGAGATCGGCGGAGGCGAGGTCGATGTCGGCCACGACTTTCGATGCAGCCCAGTCATCCGGATCGAAACGCAACCAGCCGCGCGCGATCGCCAACCGTCCGACCGGTTTCGAGTAACCATCGTGGTCGGCGCTGAACAACACCTGCGAATGCACGGTGTCGATGCGGTAATCCAGCGGGTGCGCGAGCGCCGCGCTGGAAAGCAGCACCAGCGCCAGACCCAACGCGATTGACGAGCATCGCCGCATGCAGGACCTCCGGCCTTCCGTCATCGTCGCACAACATGCGTGGGTACGCATCGCGGCGGATTTTGTTGCATCATCGGAAACCGGTTCGCGGGGGAGAGGGGCGATGCTGGCAGCATGGATTCTGGCCGGGACGCTGGCGGGGGCCGCGCCCACTGCAACGCAGGCGCCGCCTACGCCGGTGTTCCGCAGCTACGGCGTGGCCGAGGGATTGCCTTCGACGCTGGTGTATTCGGTCACGCAGGACCACACCGGCTACATCTGGATCGGCACGCACGCGGGGCTGGTGCGCTACGACAGCCGCACGTTCCGCGTGTTCCGCCACGAACCCGGGAAACCGGATTCGTTGCCGGCGAACGACATCTCCGCGCTGCTGGTTGATCGCGCGGGCCGGTTGTGGGTAGGCGGCGAAGGCACGGGCCTGAACTTGTACGAACCGGGCGACGGCAGTTTTCGCCATTGGCTGCACGATCCGAAACGGCAAGGCAGTCTCGCCGCGAACGACGTGATGGCGATCGCGCAGGACAGCGCCGGCGCGATCTGGACCGGCGTGTACGCGGGTGGACTGGATCGTCTCGATGCGGAGGGCAAGGGCTTCGTGCACTTCCGCCATCGCGACGGCGACGCCACCAGCATCGCGTCGGACAACGTCATCGCGCTCGCGCCGGACGCCGTGGGCGGCTTGTGGATCGGCACCGACGCGGGCCTCGATCGCATGGACGCGCGCGGCCATATCCAATCGATTCCGTTGCCGGACCTGCAAGTGCAACCGACCGTCTGGCAGATCCGCGTGGCGCGCGACGGCATCGATGCGGCGACCAGCGCGGGGCTGTTCCATGTCGACGCGCGCGGGCGGGCGTCGCAAATCGGGCCGGCGCGCGAAGCGCTGGCCAGCTTGCGCGACGACGACGGCAGCGTGTGGATCGCGCAGCGCGGCGGACTCGACCACGTCGGCGCCAACGGCATCAGCCGTTTCGAACAACCGGCGTCCGGCGTGGCCGGCAGTCTGCCGGGACGGCTGCCCGACGGTTTGTTCCGCGATCACGAAGGCGGCCTGTGGATCGCGATGGTGGATGGCGGCCTCGCGTATCTTCCGCCGCATTGGCGCGCCTTCAGCATGTACCGCCACGCGCCCGGCGACGCCACCGGCCTCGCGCGCGATCGCGTGCGCGCGCTGGCGCTCGCCCACGATGGTTCGGTGTGGGTCGGCGGGCCCGACATGCTGGACAAGCTGGACCCCGTCACCGGCACGATTCAACACGCCGCGATTCCCGGACTCGATACAGCATCCGTTTCGGCGCTGGCGGAAGACGGCGCCCGACGCCTGTGGATCGGCACAGGCAAAGGCTGCTTCGTGTGGGACGGCAAGCGCCTGCAGGCGGTCGCCGCCGACCATCCGGTCTTGAAGCACGGCGTGTGGCGATTGCTGGCCGCGCGCGACGGCGCGATCTACATGGCCGGCGTCGGCAGCGGCGTGTTCCGCATCGATCCGCGCACGCTCGCGATCCAGCCGCTCGCATCCGCAGACAACGAGGAAGCCGCGCGCGAAATCGTGCAACTGCGCGAAGCCGCCGACGGATCGATCTGGGCTGCCAGCCACGCCGGCCTGGCGCGGCTCGTTCCCGGCGCGCATGGATTCGCGTTCGTGCCGGGCATCGACCGGGGCGATCTCAACGCCTTCGCATTCGGGCACGGCGGCAGCTTGTGGATCGCGCGCAGCACCGGCTTGCAACATTATTTGCTCGATCACGGCCACGCGACGCTGAGGGACAGCCTGCGCAACGACCAGGGCTGGCCGTACACCAGCGTGCTTGGCCTGCAGGTCGGCAACGAAGGCCGCGTGTTCGCGCTCGGCACGCGCAACCTGCTGGTGTACGACCCGCACAATCGGCAGCTGCACGCGTTCGCCACCGCGGAAGGCCTGGCCACCGCCGATTTCACCGGCGATGCGTTGCTCGCAACCGGCAATGGGGACTTGTTCGCCGGCAGCCTCGCCGGCGTGATCGGCATCCACACCGGTGAACTGCCGTGGCGGCTCGCGACGCCGAAGATCGCGCTGGAATCGGTGAGCGTGCGCCGCAACGGCAAATCGGTCGAACTCGATCCGCGCCAACCCGTCGACCTCGACTGGCACGATCGCGAACTCACGGTGACGGCACAGGTGCTGTCGTTCGTCGACCCCGCGCGCAACAAATACCGTTTCCGCCTGCAGGGCTTCGATCCCGGCTGGGTGGACACCGGCAACCGCAACGTGCGCGAATTCTCGGTGCTGGAGCCCGGCAGCTACCAGCTGCTGGCAAGCGGCCGCACCGGCGACGGACCGTGGAGCGCCCCGGTCGATGCGCTTGCGCTGCACGTCGCGGCAGCGCCGTGGAACACGGCGTGGGCGCGCGCGCTGTACGCGCTCGCGGCGCTGCTGTTGCTGGCGTGGTTGGTCTGGGCGCTGCGGCGGCGCCTTCAGCAACAGCATCGCCTCGCGATGAGCGAAGAGCGCCAGCACATCGCCGAGCAGGCCAATGCCGCCAAGTCACGCTTCCTCGCCAACATGGCGCACGAAATCCGCACGCCGCTCACCGGCGTGCTGGGCATGACCGAACTGTTGTTGAAGACGGCGCTCAACGATCGCCAACATCAGTACGCCGACGCGATCAGGCGCTCCGGCGCGCTGCTGTTGCGCCAGGTCAACGACGCGCTGGACGTGGCGCGCATCGAGGCGGGCCGGCTGGAGTTGAACCTCGCACCGTTCGATCCTGCGGCGATCCTGCGCGAGGTCGCGGACGCGGATGCCGGACTCGCGGCGCAAAAACAACTGACGATCGACGTGGTGGTCGCGCCCGACGTGCCGCGCGCGGTGCGCGGCGACGCATTGCGCGTGCAGCAGATCCTGTTCAACCTCACCCACAACGCGCTGAAGTTCACCACCCACGGTGGCGTCACGCTGAAGCTGGAGCGCGACGGCGACGGCATCGTCTACAGCATCATCGACAATGGACCCGGCATGACGCCGGAAGAATGCGCGCGCATCTTCCAGCGCTTCGAACAGGCCGATTACGGACGCCTGCAACGCGGCAGCGGCCTCGGCCTCGCGATCAGCCGTGAACTGGTCGGACTGATGGGCGGCCACATCGGCGTGCAGTCGGTGCCCGGCCGCGGCAGCACGTTCATGGTGAAGTTGCCGCTGGCGGGCGTGACGCCGGCCGTCCAACCGGCGACGCCTGCAACGGTGCCCGAGCGCGTGCACGCAGATGCGGCGGCGATCGCCAGCGGTTCACCGGCGCGGCGCGTGCTGCTGGTCGAGGACGATCCGATCGCGGGACAAGCCATCGCCGGCCTGATCGAATCCTTCGGTTACGCGGTGACGCTGGCGCCGCACGCGCTGGCGGCGCTGTCGGAAATCGACGCCGGTGGCAGCTTCGACACGATGGTGTTCGACTTCGACCTGCCCGGCATGGGCGGCTGCGAGCTGGCGAACATGCTGCGCCAGCGCGGCGACTTGACGCCCATCGTCGCGCTCACCGCCAGCGCGCACGGCGACGAACAACAACGCGCGCGCGCCGCCGGCATGGACGCGTTCCTGCGCAAACCGGTGCTGCCGGAAGACTTGCGCGATACGCTGGAACGCGCGATGCGCAAAGCGGCGCCAGCTTGAGCTTTCTTCCCCCTTCCGCAGGAAGGGGGACCGAGGGGGATGCGCTTTCGTGTTGCTGACATCCCCCGCCGCGCGTTCGCGCTGCGCACGCGATCGCTTCGCTCCGCCCTTCGTTCCGACGGGGGTGACCGTTACTTCGCGCTTTGCGCTTGATCGATCAACCACTGCGCCAGCAGCGGCACCGGCCTTCCGGTCGCGTAGCCCTTGCGCCCCGGCACCCACGCGGTGCCGGCGACGTCGAGGTGCGCCCAGCGCGTGCCTTCGGTGAAGTGCGACAGGAATAGCGCAGCGGTCACCGCGCCGGCGCTCTTGCCGCCGATGTTGGCGATGTCGGCGAACGCGGATTCGAGCTGGTTCTTGTAATCGTTCCACAGCGGCAACCGCCATGCGCGATCGAGCGAGGCGTTGCCGGCCGCGAGCAGCGCATCGGCGAGCGCGTCGTCCGCACTGAACAAGCCGGAAGCGTGCGCGCCCAGCGCGACCACGCAGGCGCCGGTCAGCGTCGCTGCGTCGACCAACGCCTGCGGCTGGAAGCGCTTGCAGGTCCAGGACAGCGCATCACAAAGAATGAGGCGCCCTTCCGCGTCGGTGTTCAACACTTCCACCGTGATGCCGGCATGCGTGTGCAGCACGTCGCCGGGACGATAGCTCGCGCCGTCGACCGCGTTCTCGACCGACGGCACCACGCACACCAGATTGATCGGCAATTTCAGCTCGACCGCCGACAGGAACGCGCCGAGCACGGAGGCCGCGCCGCACATGTCGTATTTCATTTCCTCCATCGAACCGGTCGGCTTGATGTTGAGGCCGCCGGCGTCGAAGGTGACGCCCTTGCCGACCAGCGCGTAAGGCTTCTCGTCGCCCGCGCCCTTGTATTGCAGCACGATCAGCTTGGGCGGCGTGGCGGAACCCGAGGACACCGCCAGCAGCGCGCCCATGCCGAGCTTCTGCATGTCGGCACGTTCCAGCACTTCCAGCGTCACCGATTCCGCGTGCTCGTCCGCGATGGTTTTCGCCTGCGCCGCGATGTGGGTGGGCGTGCACAGGTTCGGCGGCAGGCAGCCGAGTTCGCGTGCGAACGCGACGCCGCGCCCGATCGCGCGCGCCTGCGCGACGCCTTGCGCCACGTCGGCGCCGGCGGCGAGCGCGAGTTTCGCGAGGCGCGGCGCATCCGCGTTGGCCGGCTTCAAAGTCGCGGTGTAACGGAAGCAGGCGTGGTCGATCGCCAGCGCGCAGGTGCGCGCGCGCCAGTCCGCATCATGACCGCTGACCTCGACCTCGGGCAGGTACGCGGTGGCGTCGGTTACCGGCAAATGCTTGAGCGCATTGCCCGCTTCGCTGCAGGCGCGCAGGAACGCGTGCGCGTCCAGCGCGGCCTTGCGGCCCAGGCCCACCAGCACGGCGCGCGGCGCCTTGACGCCGGACACACTGTGCAGCACCAGCGTCGCGCCGAGCTTGCCGGTGAAATCGCCCGCCGCCTTGAGCCGCGTCAGCATGCCGCCGCTGGCGGTGTCGATGGCCGAAGCGGCCGGCGCCTTCGCATCCTCGAACACGCCCACCACCACGCACGCGCCGTCCGCGGCGTCGGGGGCGGCGGAACTCTGGCTGAACTCAAGCATCGCAATACACTCCTGGACGATCGGGCGAACGGGCGCGTGCCACTACACTTCCCGTTCGCAAACGTCCCAGTCTAGCCGATGCCACGTCTCTCCATCCTCGACCGCTACATCCTGCGCGAATACCTGTTCGGTGCGCTGGCGGCCGTCGTGGTGCTGCTGGTGATCTTCACGGGCAGCACCTTCGCGGACATCGCCAACAAGGTCGCGACCGGCCGCCTGCCGGGCGGCGTGATGTTCACGGTGCTGGGCCTGAACCTGGTCAACACGCTGCAGGCGCTGCTGCCGATGGGCATGTTCCTCGGCGTGCTGCTGGCGTTGGGACGCATGTATCGCGACAGCGAAATGCACGTGTTGTCGGCATCGGGTTTCGGGCCGAAAGGGCTGCTGGTGCCGACCGCGATCTTCGCCGTCGGCGCCGGCATCGTCGCGGGGCTGGTCGCGTTGTGGCTGGGACCGCTGGCGGCGCGCGCGTCGAGCGCCGAAGTCGAGCAGGCCAACCGCTCGGTGATCGCGGCGGGCCTGGAAGCCGGACGTTTCACCAGCCTCACCGGGCGCGGCGGCATCCTGTTCGCCAACACCGTCAGTCCCGACGGCACCAGGCTCGGCAAGCTGTTCGTCGAAAGCGAACGCGTGGACAAGAACGGCGTCACCGACATCAGCGTGATCGTGGCCGACCACGGCAACCTGTTCCACGAAGGCGTCGAGGACAACCGCTTCATCGCGTTGCACGACGGCCACCGCTACGACATCAGGCTGAACCAGGACAACTGGCGCCTGATGCAATTCGAGCAGAACGACATCGCGCTGTCGCAACCCAGCGATGAAAGCGACGACAACGATCCCGAATCGCTGCGCAGCACGGCCTCGCTGATCGGCGACCGCGATCCCGCGGCGCGCGCGGAACTGCAATGGCGCATCGCGATTCCGTTCGGTCCGCTGGTGCTGGCAATGCTGGCGCTGCCGATGTCGCGCCAGGGGCCGCGCAGCTCGCCGGTCGGGCGCATCCTGATCGCGGTGCTGGCTTACCTGATCATCGTGAACCTGATGACGCTGGGACGGTCGTTCATCGCCAGCGGCAAGCTGGCGGCGCCGGTCGGCATGTGGTGGATCCTGATCCCGGTGTTCATCGGCGCAGCGTGGGCGTTCGCGCGTCAGTACGCGATCCGCAAGCCGCGCAACGCGGAGGCTGCCTCGTGAGCGCCGGCGTCTGGCAGCGCGTGCGCATCAAGCGCGTGGACTGGCTGATCGCGATCACCGTGCTGGGCGGCTTGCTGCTCACCTGGCTGGTGCTGACCGGACTCGACGCCTTCATCCAGTTCGCGGGGCAGATCGGCAACATCGGCCACAACGGCTACACGCTCGGCAACGCGGTCGTCTACATCATGCTGACGATCCCGCGCCGCGCCTATCAGTGGTTCGTGTTCTCGGCCGTGATCGGCAGCCTCGTCGGCATCGGCGCGCTGGCCACCACCGGCGAACTCACCGCGCTGCGCGCGGCCGGCATGTCCAAGCTCCGGATCTGCCTGTCCGTCACCGGATTGGTGTTCGTGCTGATGGTCGGCGTGTTCATCCTCGGCGAAACCGCGGGACCGGCGGGCGACGCGCGTGCGCAGCAAGTCCAGTTGCAACGCACCGCGGGCCAACTGCACATGCGCCAGAACGGCGGCCTGTGGGCGCGCGACGGCGACGACATCATCAATGCCAAGGCGGCGCTGGCGCACCTGGTCAACGGCCGGCCCGAAGTGGAACTGGCGGACGTGCGCGTGTTCGGTTTCAACGACGCCGGCGAACTCACGTCGTTCCGCAATGCCAAGCTGGCGACGCAGGAAGGCAAGGCGTGGACGCTGCACGACGTGCGCGACACCCAGGTGTCGGTGGAAGGCGCGGTCAGCACCACGCATGCGCAGCAGCCGTGGAAGACCTCGCTCGATCCCGACGTGCTGGAAGCCTCGGTCGCGCACCCGGAATACCTGTCGCTGCGCGACCTCTCGCGCAACATCGATTACCTGCGCGCCAACCGCCAGAACCCGAGTTCGTATTTGAACGCTTACTGGACGCGCGTGTTCTACCCGCTCAACACGCTGCTGCTGGTGCTGTGCGCGCTGCCGTTCGGTTTCGGCGCGCTGCGTTCCGGCGGACTCGGCAAGCGGCTGTTCCTGGGCGTAATCGTGGCGATCGCGTGGTATTTCATCCAGCGCGCGATCATCAGCACCGGCACCGTGTTCGGCGCGCCGCCGTTCGTGGTGAACCTGATTCCCGCGCTGCTGCTGCTGGGGATTTCGGTTTGGTATTACCGGCGGGTATAGCGCGCAGTTTCCGATCGCCGACGCGGCCCTTTGCGCCTTGTCGTCATCCCGGCGCAAGCCGGGATCCATTTTTGTCCATGGCTAGACTGCAGCGCTTTCGCGAAGATTTCGCGCGCCTCGGCGGCGCGCGACCTACTTTTGTTTCGGCAAAAGTAGGCAAAACCAAGCGCCCGGCACGACGGTTTCGGCAACATCCTGTTGCCGAAACTTCCCTGCGCTTCTCGCGCCAAGCGGGCCGGCGCGAACTCGCACATCCCTGTGCTCAAACATGCGCGCCTTGCTCCCGCTTGGCGCTGCGATGCTCGGCGTCGTGCAAGGGCGCAAAAACAGCTCTGCTCCGATGGCGGCCATTCATGGCCGCGTTCGAGGCGAGTTCTTACGACTTGCTTCGCCCGTACGTGCGCACACGATGTGCGCCAACCGGGGCCCCTCGAACACGGCGAGCGGACGTCGGAAAAGTCCGAAGGATGGCGCACAGGAAGTGCGCCAGTTCGCCGCAGGACCATGGATGGTCCGTCGGCGAACCCCGACGGCCGTTCGCGAATCCTGAGCACATGGATGTGCTCAGGACGTGTTCGCGGGGTGGCGTTTCTTTGGGCCACCTTTCTTTGGCCACGCAAAGAAAGGTGGGCTCGCCCGCCCGGGAGGCGGGCGAAAAAAGACAGGGATGTTCGTGCGGCGACGCGGCAAATCAAAGGCGCGTGACGCGCGTCCGGCACAACCGGTCGTGCCAAGTGCGGCGACCTGGATTGAACCATGCATACCAGAAGCCGCAGCCGAGCAGCGCGAGTGACAGCAGCGCCAGTACGAAGCGCAAACACGCCGTGCGCGCGTCGAGACGCGAGCCGTCGTCGCGCAGCAGGCGGAATTTCCAGGCGCGCGAACCGACCGTCGCGCCGACCCGCACCCACGACACCACGAAGTACGCGCCGGCCGCGACCAGCAGCCACAGGCTCAGCAGCGCGCGCAACAACGGATCCGGGTGTTGCGGATCGTAGACGCCGTGGAAGACCAGCACCCACAATCCGGCGGCCACGATCCAGATTCCGATCAACGGAAACAGGTCGTAAAACATCGCGGCGAAGCGGCGCCACAGCGGCACCGGTTGCACGACTGGAACGGGCGTCGATGGCATGGGCAAGGCTTGCGCGAAAAAGGAGTGCGCGCCAGCATCGCGCGATGGCTTCATCCACGACCGACATCGACCCGCGCGACCGCGCCGCGATCGACGCATTCCTCGAAGGCGTGTGGTCGCGCGATGGCCTCGCGGATCTGACGCTGGCCGATTATCGCGGCGATCTGGAACGCTGCGCCACCTGGCTGGCGCAACACGCGCACGGTTTGCTGAAGGCCACGCGCGAGGATTTGTTCAACTTTCTGCGCGCACGCAACAAGGCCGGCATCGGCGCGCGCACCAATGCGCGCGAACTGACTGCGCTGCGCAGGTTTTACGCGGAACAGGTGCGCCACGATCCCACGTTCGAAGATCCCACGCTGCTGCTGGACGCACCGAAGTTGCCGCGCACGTTGCCGAAGGCGCTGGCCGAACGCGAAGTTGAAGGCTTGTTGAACGCGCCCGCGATCGACACGCCCATCGGCCTGCGCGACCGCGCGATGCTCGAATTGATGTACGCCTGCGGCCTGCGTGTCAGCGAGCTGGTGACGTTGCCGCTGGCGGGATTGAACCTGCGCCAGGGCGTGCTGCGCGTCACCGGCAAGGGCGGCAAGGAACGGCTGGTGCCGATCGGCGAAACCTGCATGGATTGGCTGACGCGTTACCTGCGCGAAGCGCGCCCCGCGCTGGCGAAGGGCCGCGAAACTCCCGCGTTGTTCCTGTCCAATCGCGCGGCCGGCATGACGCGGCAGATGGCGTGGACGCTGGTGAAGAAGCACGCGCTCGCGGCCGGCATCGCGGCGAAACGCATTTCACCGCACGTGCTGCGGCATTCGTTCGCGACGCATCTGTTGAATCACGGCGCCGACCTGCGCGCGCTGCAGATGCTGCTGGGCCACAGCAACCTTTCGACCACGCAAATCTACACGCTGGTCGCGCGAGAGGGTTTGAAGCGGCTGCACGCGCAACATCATCCTCGGGCTTAGCTGTTCTTCCCCCTTCCGCAGGAAGGGGGATCGTGGGGGATGGCTGTTCGGCACGCATTCCGCTTGTCGCGACGACATCCCCCGCGCCCGCGGCGCGACCCTTCCAATGGAAGAGAGTGGGAAATGCGTGACACGCTATCATTAGCGTTTTCCCCGGAGCCAGAACATGGCCGAACAGAAGTATCCCGAGTGGGTCTGGCACAACGGCAAGATCGTGCCGTGGGCGGAAGCCACGGTGCACGTGATGTCGCACAGCCTGCAGTACGGCTCGGCGGTGTTCGAAGGCATTCGCTGCTACAAAACCCCGAAAGGCGGCGCGATCTTCCGGCTGGCTGCGCACATGAAGCGCCTGTACAACTCGGCGCGCATCTACGACATGGCGCTGCCGTTTTCCGTCGAGGAAACCACTGCCGCCTGCCACGAAATCCTGAAGAAGAATGGTTTCGAACAGGCCTACCTGCGTCCGTGCGCATTCCGCGGCCTCGGCGGTTTCGGCATCTCCGCCGATACGCCGGTCAGCGTGACCATCGCCGGCTGGCCGATGGGTCCGTACCTCGGGCCGGAAGCGTTGAAGCAAGGCATCACCGCCTGCGTGTCGAGCTGGCAGCGCTTCGCGCCCAACACGATTCCCGCGGGTGCGAAGGCCGCGGGCAATTATCTTTCCGGCCAGTTGATCGCGCGCGAGGCGCGCCAGCGCGGATTTGGCGAAGGCATCGCGCTGGCGTCCACAGGACTTTTGAGCGAGGGCGCGGGCGAAAACGTGTTCCTCGTTTTCGACGGCGCGCTGCACACCGCGCCCGTCAGCGCCGCACTTCTGAACGGCATCACCCGCGATTCGATCATTACGCTGGCGCGCGACAACGGCATCACCGTGGTCGAGCGCGACCTGCCGCGCGAATACCTCTATCTCGCCGACGAAATCTTCATGTGCGGCACCGCCGCCGAAGTGACGCCGATCCGCGCGGTGGACGGCAAGCAGGTGGGCAACGGCGAAGGCGGTCCGCTGACGCGCCGCATCCAGGATCTGTTCTTCGGGCTGTTCGACGGGCGCACGGAAGACAAGTGGGGTTGGCTGGAACCGCTGTGAGTTGCTCCAGTTTGCAAGCCAAGAGCATTTTTGACGCGGATTTGCGCGGATAAGAGCGGATCGACACGAAAGAAGCGGGTTGAACAGCGACAGCATGAAGGCGTGACTCCGAAAGCGTCTCGGCGCCCGTACTTGCGGAATTGCCCCGCAGCCGCAGTCTCTATCAAGCTTTTCGCCTCTGATCCGCGTTTATCCGCTTTGATCCGTGTCCAATGCTTTTCTGCTTCCCATTGGCAAGGCAGCGCCATGAATCCCTCGCCCAACCTGTTCCTGATCGGCCCGATGGGCGCCGGCAAGTCCAGCATCGGGCGGCGCCTTGCGGAACGTTTCGGCCTGCCGTGCGTCGATCTGGATGCCGCGATCGAGCAACGCACCGGCGCAAGCGTGGCGACGATTTTCGAGATCGAGGGCGAAGCCGGTTTTCGCCGCCGCGAATCCGAACTGCTGGCGGAATTCACGGCCCGCACCGGCATCGTGCTCGCCACCGGCGGCGGCGCGGTGCTGCCGATTGAAAACCGCGCGCTGCTGCGCCAGCGCGGCTTCGTGGTGTGGCTGCAGGTTTCGGTGGAACAGCAACTGCAGCGGCTGGCGCGCGATCGCCAGCGGCCGTTGCTCAACGCGCCGGACCGCCGCGAACGGTTGGAAGAACTGGCACGCGAACGCGATCCGGTTTATGCGGAACTCGCCGATTGCAGCATCGGCAGCGGCGGCGAATCCTGCGACCATGCAGCGGCGCACATCGCAGCCTTGCTCGAACAGCGCTGGCAGCGCACGCCGGCGATGAAGGAGAACGCATGACGACCACGATCGATGTCGGACTCGATGCGCGCCACTACCCGATCCGCATCGGAACCGGCCTGCTCGATCACGCGCGTGGCTGGCGCGATGCGCTTCGCGGCGGCCACGCGCTGATCGTCAGCGACGCCAACGTCGCGCCGCTGTACGCGCAACGCTTGCGCGATGCGCTGGCGCAAGCACCCGGCGCACCCGTTCGTTGCGAAACACTCGTCCTGCCCGCCGGCGAAGCGCACAAGAACCTCGACGCCGTTTCGAACGTGCTGGACGCGCTGGCGGAGCTCGGCGCCACCCGCGACGCCTGCGTGCTGGCGCTGGGTGGCGGCGTGGTCGGCGACATCGCAGGTTTCGCGGCGGCGTGCTGGATGCGCGGCATCGATTTCGTGCAATTCCCGACCACGCTGCTGGCGATGGTCGATTCCTCGGTCGGCGGCAAGACCGGCGTCGATCACGTGGCCGGCAAGAACCTCCTCGGTGCGTTCCACCAGCCGCGCGCGGTGATCGCCGACCTCGGCACGCTCGCCACATTGCCCGATCGCGAGCTGCGCGCCGGACTCGCGGAAGTGGTCAAGACTGCTTGCATCGGCGATGCGGATTTCTTCGAATGGCTGGAGGCGCACGCCGATGCATTGCTGGCGGCCGACGCCGAAACCCTGACCCACGCCATCGCGCGCTGCTGCCGCTTCAAGGCCGGCGTGGTCGAGCGCGACGAACGCGAGGCGGGCGAACGCGCGCTGCTCAACTTCGGCCACACCTTCGGCCACGCGATCGAAACCGCAACCAGCTACGACACGCTGCTGCATGGCGAAGCGGTGGCGATCGGCATGGTTCTCGCCGCGCGCCTGTCCGCGCAACTCGGCATGGCCGATGACGCGGACACCGAACGTTTGCAGGCCTTGTTGGAACGCCTCGGCCTGCCCACGTCCGTGCCGCCGGACCTGACGCCGGAGGCATTGCTGTCGCGCATGCGGATGGACAAGAAAAACCGTGCGGGCGCGCTGCGCCTGATCCTGTGGCGAGGGATCGGGCGGGCGGAAATCGTGGAAGACATCGACGGTGACGTTGTACGCGCAGCGCTGGCCTAGCTTGGTGTTCACGCTCGGCTGAAAAGCCATCCCCCTCAATCCCCCTTCGCAAGCGAAGGGGGAAGGCAAGCGCGCCCATCACACCAACACTACTTCCACTCCCTTCGCTTGCGAAGGGGGTCGCGACGAAGTCGCAGGGGGATGAGGTCGCGCATCTCCCGTACAATTCGCGAATGCATCTTTACCTGCAAACTCCGCCCGGTTCCGGCGTGCCGCGCTATTGCCGCATCGCGCTGGAGCAGGACCTGCTCGGCGGCTGGACGCTGTACCGCGAATCCGGCACCGAGGGCGGCCGCGCGACGCTGAAGCGCGAGGTGTATCTCGACCGTGACGCCGCGTTGAGCGCGTTCGAGCAGGCGCGCGACGCGCAGATCAAGCGCGGCTTCAAGGTGATGATCACGCAGGGCATCGACAATTCGCATGGCTGAAACATCCGACCGCAGCAACCGTTTCCTGCGCGCGCTGCGCCGCCAATCCGTCGATGCGACGCCCGTCTGGATCATGCGCCAGGCCGGCCGTTACCTGCCGGAATACCGCGCGACGCGCGAACGCGCCGGCAGTTTTGTGAATCTGATGCGCACGCCGGAGCTGGCCTGCGAAGTGACGCTGCAACCGATCGAACGCTTCGAACTGGATGCCGCGATCCTGTTCTCCGACATCCTCACGATTCCCGACGCGATGGGGCTGGGCCTGCACTTCGTCGAAGGCGAAGGCCCGAAATTCCATCGGCCGTTGCGCACCGCCGCCGAGATCGCGAAACTCGGCGTGCCCGATCCGGAACAGTCGTTGAGCTACGTCATGGATGCGGTACGCCTGATCCGTCGCGAGCTGCGCGGACGCCTGCCGTTGATCGGTTTTGCCGGCAGCCCGTGGACGCTCGCGTGCTACATGATCGAAGGCGAAGGCTCGCGTGATTTCGCACGCGTCAAGGCATTCGCATTGAATGAGCCGGCCGCGATGCACGCGCTGCTGGACGTCAACGCACGCGCGGTGGCCGCCTATCTCGCCGCGCAAGCAGCCGCCGGCGCACAGGCGTTGATGGTGTTCGACAGTTGGGGCGGCATGCTGGCGCCGGCCATGTTCGAAGAATTCTCGGCGCGTTACCTCGCGCGAATTGCATTGCTGTTGCGCGACGATCCGCTCGCACGTGACATTCCGCTGATCCTGTTTTCCAAAGGGGCCAATGCCAGTCTGGAAACATTGGCCGATACCGGCTGCGCGGCACTCGGCGTCGACTGGACGATCACGCTGGACGAAGCGCGCCGCCGCGTCGGCGACCGTGTCGCACTACAAGGCAACCTCGACCCCGCGACCTTGCTCGCCTCACCCGAAGTGATCCGCCGCGAAGTCCGCCGCGTGCTCGACGACTTCGGCCCGCATCCAGGCCACGTGTTCAATCTCGGCCACGGCATCACGCCGGATGTCGATCCCGGGCATGTCGCGGCGCTGGTGGATGCGGCGCATGCCCACAATATTGATAAAATCATGTAGGGTAAGTAAGCGCGAGGGAGGGGGTTATGCGATCAACTGACCGTTTACGTCCATTGACCTATTTGGTCTGTATCTTTTCTTTTGTAACAGCGATTCTTCTGGGCGTTGGAAGCGTATTGGACGTCCATGGCGTCTCGCTTTTGAAGAAGGTGGCAGCCCATGAATTTAAAGATGCCCCGTCAATGCGAGCCAGCCTTCACGCAACAGCCGTGGATATTACGCTCGTTCACTCGCTTGTCGTCATCTTTTACATCCTGTCATGTTTGTCCGTTTTGCTGTGGATGTATGAGTCGTTCAAGATATTGCAAACAATAAAGACGCGTCCGCTCGACATTACGCCGGGCTGGGCAGTAGGTTGGTGGTTCGTACCTATTGCCAACTTTGTGATGCCATGCAGGGCAATGCTAGAACTTTGGATTGGAAGCGACAGCAGTGAGGATTGGATCCGCACCGGCTTTACCATTCCCGTCCGCATATGGTGGACGCTTTGGCTTCTTGGTAACTTTGTTACTGTTTTTGCGGGTTTTTTCAGAGGAACCTCTCATGAACTTTCAAGATACGCATCTTATTTGGAGCTTCTTGCATCGGCGAAACTTGCTCATGTGTTTGGCGCACTGATGTTGGTTTACGTGGTTATTCGAATTTTCAAAATGCAATCGATCACCATTCAAAATAGAGAAGAACAGTCGGATATGGCTATCGGTAACGCGGAGTAGCGTCGAGCACCATGACTACCCGCTACCTCACCGGTATCACCACCAGTGGCACGCCGCACCTCGGCAATTACGTCGGCGCGATCCGTCCCGCGATCGCGGCCAGCCGGCGCGGCGAGGGCGATGCGTTCTTCTTCCTCGCCGATTATCACGCGCTGGTGAAGTGCGACGACCCCGCGCGGGTCGCGCGTTCGCGCCTCGAAATCGCTGCCACATGGCTGGCCTGCGGGCTCGATCCGCAGCGCGCCACGTTCTACCGGCAATCGGACATTCCGGAAATCCCGGAATTGACGTGGATGCTCACCTGCGTCACCGCCAAGGGCCTGCTCAACCGCGCGCATGCGTACAAGGCCGCGGTCGACCAGAACACCGCGAAGGGCGGCGATCCGGACGCCGCGATCACCGCGGGCCTGTACATGTACCCGGTGCTGATGGCCGCCGACATCCTGGCCTTCAACGGCACCCACGTGCCGGTCGGCCGCGACCAGGTGCAGCACATCGAGATGGCGCGCGACGTCGGCCAGCGCTTCAACCATATCTACGGCGCGGCCTGGCGCGCGGCGGGCGGCACCGACGAACCGTTCGTGCTGCCCGAAGTGGTGATCGAGGAAAGCGTCGCCACCCTGCCCGGCCTCGACGGCCGCAAGATGTCCAAGAGCTACGACAACACCGTGCCGCTGTTCGAGGGCGGCGCGAAAGCCACGCGCGAGGCGATCATGAAGATCGTCACCGATTCGCGTGAGCCGGGCGAACCGAAAGATCCGGATTCGTCCAGCCTTTACGCGATCTACCGCGCGTTCGCGGGCGATGCCGAGAGCCGCGCGTTTCGCGCCGGACTCGAATCCGGCATGGGCTGGGGCGAGGCCAAGAAAAAGCTGTGCGACCGCATCGAGCAGGATATCGCGCCGCTGCGCGAGCGTTACGACGCATTGATGGCGCACCCCGACGACATCGAGGACGCGCTGCGCGAAGGCGCGAAGAAGGCGCGCGCGGTGGCGACGCCGCGGCTGGAAACCATGCGGCGTGCGGTGGGGCTGGGTGCACTCGTGACTTCCCGCAAGCATTCCCCCCTCCCCAACCCTCCCCCGCAAGCGGGGGAGGGAGCAAATCGGCCCACGAAGAAAACCGGCAAGCGCGCGCGCATCGTCAGCTTCCGCGACAACGAGGGCTTCCACTTCCGCCTGATTGGTGCCGATGGCGAAGAATTGCTGCTGTCGCGCGCGTTCGCCGATCCGAAAGCCGCGGGCCAGGCATCGCGCGCGCTTTCGGGCGATGCCGCCGTCGGCGCACTGAAACCCATCGATGCGTCGCGCTTCGTGTTCCTCAAGGACGGCGAACCCCTCGCGGCCAGCGCGGAATTCGCCGAGCTGAGCGCGCGCGACGCCGCCATCGAACGCACGCGCGCGGCACTGGTGTCATTGCGCGAAGCGCCAGAGTGAAGTGGCGCGCTTCATCGCCCTGCTGCTGATCGGGCCGTGGCTCATCGTGCTGGGCTGGCTGTATTGGCTGTACGCGCGCAGGCGTGCGGCACGCGGCGTGCCGGCGCGATTCGACGCGGGCGTGCTGCTCGTTTCGGCGGTAGCGACGGTGGCGTGCACGGCGATCGGCTACGAAGCCGCGCTCGGCCACGGCGGCGCGATCTGGAAGCAGGTTGCGGCGGCGTTGGGCGCCTACGCAGGCTTCACCCTCGTCATCCTGTTCGGATTGATGTGGCACTGGGCGAACCGCGGCTCGCGCGCCGATGAGCGCCCGCACGAGGACGTGCGGGCGGGCTGAACGCAACAAAGGCGCTTGCTGGGCCGCGACCCCTACTGCGGCAGCGCGAGATCGTCCAGGATCGCCTTCAGGAACCGCGCGGCTTCGCCGCCCGTTGCAGCGCGATGGTCGAACGTCAACGAGATCGGCATGCGCCGGTGCACTTCGATGCCGCCCATCACCGCGACCACGTCGTGCACCAGCTTGCCGGCGCCGACGATCGCCACGCACGGCGGCACCACCACCGGCGACGCGTAGCGGCCCGCGAACATGCCGAAGTTGGACAGCGAAATCGTGTAGCCGGAAAGTTCGCTTGCGGGAATCGAGCGGTCCTCGACCTGCGCGCGCAGGCGGTTGATCCCTTCGCGCAAGCCGCGCGCATCCAGCATGTCGGCGTTGCGCAGCGCGGGCACGAACAGGCCGTCGTCGGTGTCCACCGCGATGCCGAGGTCGACGTGCGGATGGCGCGTGACGGTGAGGTTCTTGCCGTCGAACCACGCGTTCAACGCCGGCACCGCCTTGCACGCGGCGACGATCGCGCGCACCAGGCGCGCGGTGATGTCCTGCTTGCCCAGCCACTGGTGCAGGTCGGCGTCGTCGACGATCGTGGTCGGCACGACTTGCGCGTGCGCATCGGCCATCACCCGTGCCATGTTGCGGCGCACGCCTTTCAGCTGTTCCGGCTGGCCGGTGACGCTGACCGAAGGCGGCGTGGTGCGCATCGGCTTGCCACTGGAAGACAGCGTGGTTCTGGCGACGCTCCCCTCACCCGGCGCGCGATGCGCGCCGACCTCTCCCGCAAGCGGGAGAGGTGAAGCGAAGCCCGCTGTTCCCCCTCTCCCGCTTGCGGGAGAGGGCTGGGGTGAGGGGGATCCGAGTACAGCCGTTCCGGAAGCGGCGGCATTCTTGACGTCCTGCATCGTGACCACGCCACCCGCGCCGGTGGCTTGCACGCGCGCGAGATCGACCTTCAACTTTTTCGCCATCGCACGCACCGCCGGCACCGCTTTAACGCCGCCGACGCTGCCCGCCTGTTCCGTGCGCACTTCATTGCTGCTCGACACCGCGCCGACCACGGTGCCTTCATCCTCGCGATCCGCGCTGCCGCCCTTCCTGATCTCGCCGCCTTCGTCGGACGCGATCACCTTGCCGTGGTCGTCCGGCGCGGGCGCACCGGCGCCCTTCGCGGGTTCCGGCGCGTGGTGATGGCCGCCCGCCGCGTTCTCGGCCCGCTGCTTGGCGTTGGGATCGAGTTCGAACTCGGCCAGCGCGGCGCCGGTGTTGATCACGTCGCCCGCCGCGCCGTGCTGCTTGAGCAGCTTGCCGGTGAACGGCGACGGCACTTCCACCACGGCCTTGGCGGTTTCCATCGACACCAGCGGCGCATCCAGCTTGACGCTGTCGCCTTCCTTCACCAGCCATTCGACGATGGTGGCGTCGGGCAGGCCTTCGCCGAGGTCGGGGAGATGGAATGTTTTCTTGTCGGCCATGATCGTCTCGAATTTCAGAAGTTATCGATTGCCAATTTCTTCAATCGGTGGGTTTTGGAAGACCATCGTAGAAAAGAGCGATGTGGATACCATCACTTTCCAGTCGATATAAGTATTCCGGTGTACGTGGTTCTTGATCTTTGTACGGTCGACGTTCGAACAAAGAAGGAACATCGCTTTCGCCGAAACGCGAATGGCGTTGGCTGTATGTCCATCGCCCCTTGAGCCCATCCCGAGCCCAAACTTCAAAGAAGACTTTGCCGTACTTCTTTTCTGTTTCCACAAAATGGGCCTATCCCGCCGCCAACACCCGCTTCGCTGCATCCACGATGCGCGCGGTGCTGGGCAACTGTTTCATTTCGAGGCGGTACAGCGGCGTGTGCACGTCCCAGCCGCTGACGCGCGCGACCGGCGCAAGCAAATCGAAGATGCATTCCTCGGCTACGCGCGCGGCGATCTCGGCCCCGAAGCCTGCGGTCTTCGGTGCTTCCTGCACGATCACGCAGCGGCCGGTTTTCTGGACAGATTCGGCGATGGTGTCGAAGTCGAGTGGCGTCAGCGTGGCAACGTCGATCACTTCGGCGCTGATGCCTTCTTTCGCCAGCGCGTCGGCGGCTTCCAGCGTTTCCTTCACCTCCGCGCCCCAGGTGACGAGCGTGATGTCGGTGCCGTCGCGCAGCACGAAGCACACGTCCAGCGGCAGCGCCTCGCCGTCGTCCGGCACTTCTTCCTTGTACTGGCGGTAGATGCGCTTGGGTTCGTAGAACACCACCGGATCGGGATCGCGGATCGCGGCGAGCAGCAGGCCGTAGGCGCGCGCGGGCGACGACGGCAGCACCACGCGCAGGCCCGGCACGTTGGTGAACAGGTGCTCGTTGGCTTCCGAATGATGTTCGGGCGCGTGGATGCCGCCGCCCCACGGCGCGCGGAACACCGCCGGGCAGGTGATGCGCCCGCGCGTGCGGTTGCGCATGCGCGCGGCGTGGCAGCAGATCTGTTCCATCATCGGGTAGATGAAGCCTTCGAACTGCGCCTCGCACACCGGCTTCATGCCTTGCGCGGCGAGACCAACGGTGACGCCGGCGATGGTGGTTTCGTCCAGCGGCGTGTCGAACACGCGCCATTCGCCGAACTTGTCCGACAAGCCTTGCGTCGCACGGAACACGCCGCCGTTGACGCCGACGTCCTCGCCCAGCACGACGACCGAATCGTCGCGCTTCATTTCATAAGCGAGCGCCTGGGTGACGGCCTCGATCAGGGTAATGGCTGCCATTTAGCGAATCTCCTCTATTGCCGTCATTCCCGCGCAAGCAGGAATCCATTTGCTCTTGAAGCGAAAATCAAGATGGATTCCGGATCGGTCGGCTGGCGCCGTCCGTCCGGAATGACGTCGAGAGAGTTTGCGGTGCGATCGCTTAGCCATGCGACTTCTCCAGCGCAATCGCTTCTTCACGTTGCTTCAGCAGATCCGCCGGCAATTCGGCGAAGGTGTAGTCGAACATCGCGGTCACCGGCTGCGCCTTGGTTTCGAGATACGCATTCACTTCGTTGTCCATCCACTCGTCGCATTCCGCCTGCAGCTTTTCTTCCTTCTTCTTGTTCCAGGCCTTGTTCGCTTCCAGCCAGGTGCGCAGGCGCTTCACCGGGTCCTTGGTCCACGCATCCTCCACTTCGTCCTTGCCGCGGTAGCGGCGCGCGTCGTCGGCGGTGGTGTGGTCGCCGAGCCGATACGTCACGCATTCGACCACGCTGCCGCCCTTGCCGGCGCGCGCGCGTTCGATCGCGTCGGTCATCGCCTTCTTCACCGCGATGATGTCGTTGCCGTCGACCTGGATGCAGAACAGGCCCGCGGCGATGCCTTTCTGCGCCAGCGTCTTGGCGCCCGACTGGATCTTGCGCGGCACCGAGATCGCCCACTGGTTGTTGACGATCGCCGCGACCAGCGGCAGGTCGCGCGCGCCGGCCACGTTGATGGCCCCATAGAAGTCGGACTTCGAAGAGCCACCGTCGCCGATGGTGCACACCGCGACGCGCTTCTCGTTGCGGATCTTGAACGCCAGCGCGGAGCCGGCGGCGTGCAGGCATTGCGTGCCGATCGGCACCGACCACGCGAAGTCGTGCTTCGCGGGTTCGTTCTGGTAATCGTTGCCGCGCTCGTCGCCGCCCCAGTACATGTACACGTCGCGTGGGCGCACGCCGCGGTACAACTGCGCGCCGTACTCGCGGTAGCTGGGCGCCAGCACGTCCTCGGGCTTCAGCGCGCTGCCGATGCCGACGTGGGTGGCTTCGTGACCGAGGCACGACGCATAGGTGCCGAGCTTGCCGGTGCGCTGCAGCGCGATCGACTTGGTATCGAACACGCGCGTGGAAACCATCAGCTTGTACAGCTCGACCATCTGGTCGATGTCCTGCGCGAAATCGGGCAGGTCCTTCCTGACCTGCTTGCCCTCGGCGTCGAGGTATTGCAGGTATTCGATTTCAAACTTGGCGGCGATGGGCACGGATGGCTCCCGAATGCGGAACGGGCGCTCGCGATACACGAAATCGACGCGAGCAGGCCGCCCATTATCGCATGCACCTAGCGTGGCCCACAGCCCTTGGCAGTACGTTCGCGTATGCTGCGGTGCAATACGCGGCACCGGCACCACGCAACCATAGGTTCGACCAATCTCCTGCTGTCATTCCCGCGAAGGCGGGAATCCAGTGATTTTCTGCAACGCAGAGGCAAAGGCGCTGGATCCCGGATATCGCTTCGCTATTCCGGGATGACGAGCAAAATCAGAGCGGCTCCTGACTCCCATCAACACCGACACGGTTCGCGCTACGTTACGCTTGAATGGATCAGCACAAGGCAAAACCCATGACCGACAACAACCGGCGCGAACTAGAAGCCGGCATCCAGCGTGACCTTTCCGGCCACATGACCTACGCGAGCTATCTGAAGCTCGACACCTTGCTGTCGGCGCAGCGGCCGGTTTCGGACCCGGTCTATCACGACGAGATGCTGTTCATCGTGCAGCACCACGTCGCGGAGTTGTGGCTGAAGCTGATGATCCACGAACTGCGCGCGACCATCGCCGACATCGATGCCGATCGCGCCGATCAGGCGCAGAAGAAGCTCGCGCGCGTCAAGCGCATCCAGGACCAGTTGTTCAACGCGTGGGCGGTGCTGGAAACGATGACGCCGCACGAATACCTGAAGTTCCGCGATGCGCTGGGGCCGTCGTCCGGCTTCCAGTCGCAGCAATACCGCACGGTGGAATTCCTGCTCGGCAACAAGAACGCGGACATGCTCGGCGTTTTTGCGCACGATGCCGAAGCGCAGGCGGGCCTGCGTGCGACGCTGGAATCGCCGAGCCTGTACGACGCGGTGCTGCACTGGCTGGCGCGGCGCGGCCACGCGATCCCGCAAGCCATCCTGGGTCGCGACGTGCGCGAAGGCTGGAAGCGCGACGAGGCGCTGCTGCCGGTGTTCCAGCGCATCTACGAAGCGCCGGAAAAGTTCTGGCCGGAATACCACCTGTGCGAAACGCTGGTGGACGTCGAGGAAAATTTCCAGTTGTGGCGCTTCCGCCACATGAAGGCGGTAGAGCGCATCATCGGCCATCGCCCCGGCACCGGCGGATCGTCGGGCGTGGGGTTCCTGAAAAAGGCGCTCGACCTCACCTTCTTCCCGGAATTGCTGGAAGTGCGCACGCAGATCCGGTCGGCGTGATCGGCTTGCCGCGTGCGCGTGGGCGCCGCTATCGTCGCGCGGACTGACATCCGTCGGTCGACTTGAGGACCGGCGATGCACGCGAACGACGAAACCGCTTATGCCTTGCCGCAAGGCGGCAGCGTGATGGGGCATCCGCGCCTGCTGTGGATGCTGTTGTTCGTCACCGTCTGGTTCAACTTCGCGTTCTACGGCTTTCGCGCGTTCCTCGCGCCGTATCTTTCGGAAACGGTTTTCTCCGGACTGCCGCACGCCCAGGCACTGCAGCGGGCCAACCTGCTGTTCGCGGGTTTCGGCACGCTGCTCTATGCAACGCCCATCCTCGGCGGCTGGGTCGCGGACAACGTGCTGGGCGAAGTGCGCGCGCTGCGCCTTTCGCTGTGGTTGATGATCCCGCCCATGATCGGGATGGCGTTTTCGCGGCACATGGCATTCATCGTGATGCTGTCTGCATTCGTGCTGGCCGCCGGACTCAATATCCCGCTGACCGTGCTGGTCGGACGCAATTACGCAAAGAACGACCCCAGGCGCGACGCGGGATACACGCTCTACTACCTCGCGATCAACTTTGGCGCATTCATTGCGCCGTTCGTCTGCGGCGCGTGGATCGGGGCGCATTACGGTGATCGGCTGGGCTTCCTCGCCGCCGCAGCGGGCATGTTGCTGGGCGCATTGACATTCGAATCACGGCAGCGCCGATTGCCGGGTGCCGATGACACACCGCGCCTGCATGGGCGCTGGTCGATGCCCGTGGTACTGCTGGCGTGGCTGGCGCTGATCGTGCCCGTCGCATTGTTGATGGCGCATCCGGACGTGCTGCACGTCGCCGTGTACCTGCTGATGGGCGCATTGGTGCTGTATTTCGTCGTCCGCAGCATCCGCCGCGGCGATCGCGTGCAGGGCCAACGCTACATCGCACTGCTGCTTTTGTTCATTGCGTTGGTGGTGTTCTGGGCGTTGAGTTTGCTCTCCGCCAGCGCGCTCAATTTCTTCGCGCGCGACCATGTGGCGGCGCTGTGGAACGGCACGCTGCTGGGTCTGGGCTGGAGCTATCTCTCGTTCCAGTCGGCGAATCCGCTGTACATCCTTGTCCTGGCGCCGTTCATCGCAATGCTGTGGCCGTGGCTGGACAAGCGCGCGATCAATCCGTCCACGCCGCGCAAGTTTGGGGTTGGCCTGCTGCTGGTGGCGCTGGGCTACGGCGTGCTGTGGTGGGCCATCGCGCACGGGAGACAACCGGACGGCAGGATCGCCGCATGGCCGCTGCTGGTGAATTATCTGTTCGCGACGGTCGGCGAACTGGCGCTGTCGCCGATCGGCTACGCGCTGATCGGCAAGCTCGCCGCACCGGATGAAACTTCGCTCGCGATGGGCGGCTGGTTCTTCGGCGTCGGCGTCTCGTACGACTTCTCGGGCCAGATCGCCGCGCTCACCACCGCGCATGGCCAGAACGGGATCACCGGCTACGAACACGTGTTCGCAATGCTGCTGATCGGCGGCGGCGCGATCGCCCTGGTGTACCTGACCACCGCGCCGTGGATCGTGAAGCTGATGCACGGCGTCCGTTGAATTCCTGAAGGCTCCATCATGATCGAAGCCATCGACAACGCGACCTTGCCGGACGCACCGGATTTCCCGCAGCGGCTCGGCCACCCGAAACCGTTGTGGATGCTGTTCATGACGGAGTTCTGGGAACGCTTCGCGTTCTACTCCGTCAGTTGGGCGCTGGCGCTGTACATCGTGCAGCAGTTCTACCACGGCGATCCGGCGGGACAGGCGTGGGCCAGCGGCATCTTCGGCGCGTACACCGCGCTGATCTACGGCACCTGCCTGTTCGGCGGCTGGATCGCGGACCGCGTGATCGGCTACCAGCGCACCATCCTGCTGGGCGCGCTGGTGATGGCGGCGGGCCTGTTCGTGCTGATGCTGCCGTCGCGCACGATGCTGCTGCTGGGCCTGGCGCTGGTGATCGTCGGCGACGGCTTGTTCAAGCCCAACATTTCGACGATGGTGGGACAGTTGTACGGCCGCGACGATCCGCGCCGCGATCGCGGCTTCACGTTGTTCTACATGGGCATCAACGCGGGCGCGCTGGTCGCGCCGCTGCTGACCGGATGGCTGGCGGCGCATTTCACCGCGACGCCGACGCAGCAGAATTTCCGATTGGTGTTCGCGGCCGCCGGCGTCGGCATGCTGGCCAGTTTGGTGTGGTTCTGGTTCGGGCGACGGCAGTTGAAACATGTCGGACGACCGGCGCCGGGCGCCGAAGGATTTACGCGCTTTACGTGGGTGGTGCTGGGCGTCGCGATCGCGGTGCCGCTGGTGTACCTGCTGCTGTCGAAGATCGGCGCGGACGGCCTGCAATGGCTGCTCGGAATCCTGTTCGTGATCGTCGCGGCGATGCTGCTGGTCGAGGCCGCGCGCCACGACCGCGTGCAGGTGCACCGCGTCGTCGCGATGCTGATCATCTTCGCGTTCAACGTGCTGTTCTGGATGTTCTACTACCAGTTCGGAACGTCGTTCAATTTCCTCGCCGAAAACATCGTGGACCGCGCGATGCCGGGCGGCTGGGTGTTTCCGGTGGGCTGGTTCCAGTCGGTGAGTCCGCTCTCGATCATCGTGTTCGCGCCGCTGGTGACGCTGGTGTGGGCCGCGCTGGATCGCCGAAGGATGGAACCGTCGATCCCGCGCAAGTTCGGCTTCGGCCTAGTCTTCAACGGCCTCGGCTTCCTGGTGCTGATGTTAGCGCTGTCGAAGTTGCTGGGCGCGAACGGGCTGATTCCGCTGTGGCCGCTGGTGTTGTGCTACGTGCTGCAGACGTGGGGCGAACTGTGCCTGTCGCCGATCGGCCTGTCGATGGTGACCAAGCTGGCACCGCCGCGGCTGGTCGGCTTCGCGATGGGCGGCTGGTTCCTGTCGCTGGCGGTCGGCGGCAATTTGTCCGGACTGTTCGCCAGCCGCATCGCCGGCAGCGGCGGCATGACCGTCGCTTCCGCGCAGTCGGGATTCACGTTCGGATTCTGGCTGCTGCTGGGCGCGGGCGTGTTGCTGCTCTTGATTTCCCCGCTGGTGAATCGGTTGATGCACGGGATTCGTTAGGCGCCGCCGGCATCAATTTGTCGAGGATGCGCGTCAGCCAGGCGCGCTCCTCGCTGTTCAGCGTTTCGAGGAATTCGCGTTCGTGCTGGCGTGCCAGCGGCGCGACCGCGTCGTGGATGCGCCAGCCGGCCGCGGACAATCGCAACACCGAGCGGCGTTTGTCGCCGTGGTGCGTGCGCCGCAACACCCGCCCCTTTTCGACCAGTCGCGCCAGCGCGCGGCTGATCGCCACCTTGTCCATCGCGGTCAGCCGCGCCACCGCGCGCGCCGACAGGCCCTCGCCGTCGTAGCGCGCCAACACCGCCATCACGCGCCACTCGGTGGTGCCGAGGTCGAAACGCTCGCGGTACTCGCGCGCGATCTCCTCGCTGACCGTGTTGGACACGATCGACAACTGGTACGGAATGAACTTTTCCAGCTCGATGGGGGCGTGCCGCGGCATGCGGCTCACGGTTGCAAATGGTTTCATTTGAAACTATTGTAATGCAATCATCCATGATTGCTGCATTGCCGCAGCTTTCTGGCGTCCTGGACGCCTTCGGTCACCAGCACTACCACGGCCATCCATGGCCTGACTTTTCACGACAACTCGCATCAAACAGATTTCCGGGAGGTTTACATGAGCGCCCAACCCAACACCGGCATGCAGCCGACCACGTTCGCCAACCCGATGGGTGTGGACGGTTTCGAGTTCGTAGAATTTGCCGCGCCGAATCCCAAGGCGTTGCACGACCTGTTCAAGCGGCTGGGTTTCACCGCAGTCGCCAAGCACCGCTCGAAAGCCATCACGCTGTACCGGCAGGGCACCTGCAATTTCCTCGTGAACGAGCAGCCGGATTCATTCGCGTCGGACTTCGTGGCGAAACACGGCCCCTGCGCCTGCGGTTTCGCGATCCGTTTCTCCAAACCCGCTTCGGAAGTGTTGAAAGCCACGCTGGCCAACGGCGCCAAGGAAATCCACTCCGACAGCAAGGCGATCGACGCGCCGGCGATCGAAGGCATCGGCGGCTGCATGTTGTATCTCGTCGACCGTTACGGCGACGACGGCGGCGTGTTCGAAGATTACGAGTGGCTGGTGCCGGAAGGCCAGCGCAACCCGAAGGGCTTCGGCCTCACCTTCATCGACCACTTGACCCATAACCTGTATTTCGGCGAGATGAAGAAGTGGGCCGACTATTACGAGCGCCTGTTCAACTTCCGCGAGATCAAGTATTTCGACATCAAGGGCGCCAAGACAGGGCTTGTATCCAAGGCCATGACCGCGCCGGACGGCATGGTGCGCATCCCGCTCAATGAATCGTCCGATCCGAAGTCGCAGATCAACGAATACCTCGACGAGTACCACGGCGAAGGCATCCAGCACATCGCGCTGTTCACCGACGACATCTACGAGACGGTGGAGAAGATGCGCGATGCGGGCGTCGAATTCCTCGACACCCCTGACACCTATTTCGAGATGATCGACGTGCGCGTGCCGAACCACGGCGAGGACGTGCCGCGGCTCGCCAAGAACAAGATCCTGATCGACGCCGACATGGAGACCAAGCGCAAATTGCTGCTGCAAATCTTCACCCAGAACTGCATCGGCCCGATCTTCTTCGAGATCATCCAGCGCAAGGGCAACGAAGGCTTCGGCGAAGGCAACTTCCAGGCGTTGTTCGAATCGATCGAGCGCGACCAGATGAAGCGCGGGGTGTTGTAGCCGCTTTAATCCTTTCGTCCAGGGAAAAAGCGCTTCGACTTCGCGGCCTTGGCCGCTACGCTCAGCACGAGCGGGAACCATGAAAATGTTCGCCCTGAGCGTAGGCCCGAAGGGCCGAAGCCGAAGGGCAACCGGAAGGCCATGGCGTTCAGTCTCTACATCTGGAAGGCGCCGATGGCACCCAGTACGTCGGGCACACGGATGATCTGGACGAGAGGATGCGGCAGCATGACGCGGGAAAGGCTGACGCTTATACGGCGAAGCGGCATCCATTGAAGCTTCTTCATGTTGAAGAATTCGAAACGCGCTACGAGGCATTGACGATGGAGCGCAAATTGAAGGGCTGGAGCTGGGCTAAGAAGCTCGCTTACGTCGCGGGTGACTGGAGCACCATCGGCAAGCTGGCCAAGGGGAAACACCGCCATCAATGCGGATCATGATGCGCTTCGACTTCGCTTGCTCCGCAAGCTACGCTCAGCGCGAACGGATGATTGAGTATCGGCATGACCATGTCTGACCTACCTGCTTATCTCACCGGTTTCGGCAACGAACATTCGAGCGAGGCGTTGGCGGGTGCGCTGCCGGTCGGGCGGAACTCCCCGCAGAAAGTGCCGTATGGCCTGTACGCGGAGCAGTTGTCGGGCACCGCGTTCACCGCGCCGCGCCACGCGAATCGTCGAAGCTGGTTGTACCGGATTCGTCCGGCGGCGCTGCACGGTTCATTCGAAGCATTCGAGCAGCGCGCTTTCCACAATCGTTTCGACGAGGCGCCCACGCCGCCCGACCAGATGCGCTGGAGTCCGTTCGCGCTGCCGGACGTTCCGACCGATTTCGTGGACGGCCTGTTCACGATGGCCGGCAACGGTTCGCCGGCAACGCAGAGCGGCGTCGGCATCCACATGTATGCCTGCAACCAGTCGATGCAGGGGCGCTTCTTCTACGACGCCGACGGCGAGTTGCTGATCGTTCCGCAGCAGGGCCGCCTGCGCATCGCGACCGAGCTCGGCGTGCTGGAAATCGAACCGCAGCAGATCGCGCTGATCCCGCGCGGCATGCGCTTCAAGGTGGAACTGCCCGACGGCAGCGCGCGCGGCTACGTCTGCGAGAACTTCGGCGCGCCGTTGCGGCTGCCGGAACTCGGGCCGATCGGGTCCAACTGCCTCGCCAACGCGCGCGACTTCGAAGCCCCGGTCGCGGCGTACGAAGACGTCGAGGGCGACTTCGAACTGATCGCCAAGTTCCAGGACAAGCTGTGGCGCGCGCCGATCGACCACTCGCCACTGGACGTGGTGGCATGGCACGGCACCCACGTGCCCTACCGCTACGACCTGCGCCGCTTCAATACCATCGGTTCGATTTCCTACGACCACCCCGATCCGTCGATCTTCACGGTGCTGACCTCGCCTTCCGACACCCCCGGCACCGCCAACATGGACCTCGCGATCTTCCCGCCGCGCTGGCTGGTGGCCGAACACACCTTCCGGCCGCCGTGGTTCCATCGCAACATCGCATCCGAATTCATGGGCCTGATCCACGGCGAGTACGACGCCAAGGATGCAAGCGCCGGCGGCGGCTTCGTGCCGGGCGGCGCCTCGCTGCACAACTGCATGTCGGGGCACGGCCCGGATGCCGCGAGTTACGCCAAGGCGTTGGCGGTCGACACGTCCAAGCCGCAGCACGTCGTCGACACGATGGCCTTCATGTTCGAGACGCGCTGGGTGATCCATCCGACGAAACAGGCACTCGACGCGCCGCAGCGCCAGCGCGATTACCAGGATTGCTGGCAAGGTTTGCGGAAGCATTTCGACCCGGGCAAAACTTGACATCATGATGCGTTCGCATCATGATGCAGCCCTAGAAAATATGCGGATCTGCGTCATGCGCACCACCATCGACATTCCCGAGCGCCAGCACACCTTGTTCATGAGCCTGGCGCGGGCGCAGCACACCAGCCTCGGCAAGCTGCTGGTGGAACTGGCCGAGCGCGGACTCAAGGCGGGCGTGAACGAAGCTCCGGCACAGTACGAAACCGATCCGGAGACGGGTTTGCCTGTCTTCCGCTCCGGCCACCCTGTGACCTTGGAAGACGTGAAGGCACTCGAGGACGAAGAACTGGATCGTTATGGTCCATTTGCTTGATGCGAACGTGTTGATTGCGCTGGGCGACCGCAATCACGTGCATCACGCTGCCTGCGGCCGCTGGTTTCGCCAAGGCAATTCGATGTCCTTCGCGACCTGTCCGATTACCCAGGGCGCGCTCGTGCGCCTCCTGCTGCGTGGCGGGAATCATCCACTCGATCGGATTCTCGGTATTCTCAACGGCTTTGTCAGCCATCCGGCGCATCGCTTCTGGCCCGACGACATCGGTTACGCCGACGTGCGTTGGGACGGCGTGCTGGGCCACCGTCAGGTCACCGATGCGTACTTAGCTGCACTGGCGCGCAAGCATCGTGGGAGACTCGCCACGCTGGATGCGGGGCTCGCCGCCTTGCATCACGACGTGGCCGAACTGATTCCGACGTAATTCGAAACCAAAAGGTAGCGCACATGAAACTCGCAACCCTCAAGGAAGGCGGCAGGGACGGCACCCTGATCGTCGTCAGCCGCGACCTCGCGCACGGCGTGCGCGCCACCGGCATTGCGCGCACCCTGCAACAAGCACTCGACGACTGGCAACTCGCCGCGCCGCGCCTGCACGCGCTGTATGACGCGCTGTGCCTGCATCGCCACAAGGCGGTCGAATACGCCTTCGATCTGGATTTCAGCGCGCTGGCCGCGCCGCTGCCGCGCGCGTACGAGTTCGTGGACGGCAGCGCGTACCTGCCGCACGTCGAGCGCGTGCGCCGCGCGCGCGGCGCGACGGTGCCGGAGACTTTCTACACCGATCCCCTGATGTATCAGGCGACCAGTTCGGGTTTCCTGGGGCCGCGCGATCCGGTGCGCGTGCCCAGCGAGGATTACGGCATCGACATGGAAGCCGAGGTGGTGGTGGTGACCGACGACGTACCGATGGCGGTGACGCCCGAACACGCTTCGCGCCACATCCAGCTGGTCGGCCTGGTCAACGACGTCAGCCTGCGCAACCTGATCCCGGCCGAACTCGCCAAGGGCTTCGGCTTCCTGCAATCGAAGCCGCGCTCCACGCTGTCACCGGTGTTCGTCACGCCCGACGAACTGCGCGACGCGTGGAAGGACGACAAGGTGCACCTGCCGATGCGCACCTGGATCAACGGCCAGTGGTTCGGCGAAGCCGAGGCCGGCGAGGACATGCAATTCAATTTCGCGCAACTGATCGCGCACGCGGCGAAAACGCGGCCGCTCGCGGCGGGCACCATCGTGGGTTCCGGCACCATCGCCAACCAGGACACTTCGCGCGGCGCGTCCTGCCTTGCCGAACAGCGCACCGTCGAGAAACTGCGCGACGGCGAAGCGGTGACGCCGTTCCTGAAATACGGCGACACGGTGAAGATCGACATGCACGATATCGACGGCAATTCGATCTTCGGCGCGATCGAGCAGCGGATCGAACCGGCGGCCTGAAACGCCGCGGTAAACTTGTGCTGATCGGTGGCAACACCGTCCGGCAGCGACCTCTCCATGGAATCGCGTTCGTCAACCTCCCGCGAAAACGCGTCCGCGCGCGCCACGGGCATCCCCAGCAACGACGGCGATGCCGAGCGTTTTTGCTCGAGCTGCGCGTTTGCGGAAGCGTGCTCCGGCGCGGGTTATGGCAAGCCCGAGCTCAACGAACTGCACTGCCTGGTCGAACACGTCGGCCCGTTCGAACCGGGCCAGCGCGTGTTCCGTTCCGGCGATCCGTTCCGCGCGCTGTTCGCGGTGCGCACCGGCATGATCAAGACCACGCTGGTCGACGCCGAAGGCCGCGAACAGGTGCTGGGTTTCTACCTGCCGGGCGAACTGGTGGGCCTCGACGCGATCTATCCGGAACACTATCCGTGCGACGCGATCGCGCTGGAAGTGACCGAGTGCTGCCGCTTCTCGTTTCCGGCGATGAGCGCGCTGGCCGCGCGCCAACCGCGCATCCAGCAGCACCTGTTCCGGTTGCTTTCGAAGGAACTCGGTTCCGCCACGCTGCTGGCCGGCGATCATTCCGCGGACGAACGGCTCGCGGCGTTCCTCATCGATCTCGGCGATCGCTACGCGTCGCGCGGCTTGTCCGGCACGCAATTCCGCCTGAGCATGGGACGTGCCGATATTGCCAATTATTTGCGCCTCGCCGCGGAAACGGTCAGCCGCGTGCTTGGACGCTTCCGCGAGCAGAAGCTGATCGCGATCGATGGCCGCAAGGTTGAGTTGCTGGATCCGCCGCGCTTGCGCGAGTTGGCGCGGTGTGTATTGAATGTTTGATCTGATCGGGATCAGCATGCGCGGCAATGAGCCCTTGCACAATGGTGCTCGAAGCAACCTTTAGTCGTCATTCCCGCGAAAGCGGGAATCCAGTGTCTTTCATACCAAGTGTGCGCACAAAGGCACTGGATCCCGGACATCGCTTCGCGATTCCGGGATGACGAGCAAAACAAGCACCTTGATTTGCCCCCTCAGCCGGACGCAACACCATGGCCGCCTGGTTCCTGCAAATCCTCGGCATCCACATCGGCTGCGTGATCGCGTCGGGCAGCCTGTTCTTCACGCGCGGCTGCATGATGCTGGCGAATCTGCCGGCGGCGAATCACGTCGCGATCAAGCGCATCTCGGTGGTGATCGATTCACTGCTGCTGGCCGCGGCGATCGCGCTGACCACGATCATCCACCAATATCCGTTCGTGCAGGCGTGGCTCACCGTGAAAGTGATCCTGCTGGTGGTCTACATCGTGCTGGGCGTGTTCGCGCTGCGGCGCGGCCGCACGCGCGCGATCCGCGCGGCCTGCTTCGTCGCGGCGATGATCGTGTTCCTGTTCATCGTCACGGTCGCGCGCACCCAGAATCCGCTGGGCATCTTTGCGCAAATATGACTAGGCGGCCTTCGAGATCGGCTTGACGCCCGTGTGCGCCGGCGGCTGGCGGTCCATGAAGCCGAGTGCATGGCACCAGTTCATCACGTGCACGCCCTTGGCGCGCTGCTCGTCACGGATCGAATCGCGCAGTTCGACCATCCTGGTCCAGTGCACCTTCGGACGATAGTGGTGTTCGGCGTGGAAGCCGTTGTACAGCCAGATCCAGTTGTAGGCCTTGTTGTACGTCGAAACGCCCCACGCGATCGGCTGGTCGGGATCGCCCTTCAGGTGTTCGTAGTAGCCGTTCAATGACGACAGCGAATGGCCGAGGTAGTAGAACGGCACCAGGCACAGGAACGCGCGCCAGTCGTAGACCAGGCAGGCGAGATACACGACCACCACGGTCGCGATCTCGATGCGGATCCAGCGCGCGAGGTGCGGCCACTTCTTTTTGACGCGCGTGTAGCACTCGCCGATGTCGTCGCGGAAATACGAATAGAACGTGTAGGTCCACACGCTCTCCGGCTTGCCGTCCTTGCCGTGGCGGTAGATCGACAGTGGGTCGATGGTGGTGCCGTCCTTGACGCGGTCCATGTTGCCGACGTGGTGGCGCAGGTGCACGTGCTTGTAGAACTCCTGGCTGAACCCGTCGGTCAGCGAGAACAGGAAACTGTAGGCGCGGTTCAACCACTCCCACTTGAAGAACGGGTTGTGGATGAAGTTGTGGCTGGTGGAATTGATCGACCAGGAGATGCTGATCGAGTAGATCAGCGCGCACGGAATCCACAGCCACCACGGCGTCGCGTGGAAGCCGAAGAACAGCCACGCGAGGAACGCGGCATGGCCCAGCACCATCAGCACCGGGATGATGTCCCAGCCGGTGTAGGCGAAGAAAAGACGACGTGGTTTGACCGTAGCGGTATTCATTGCAGCAGGCGTGTTGCGAGAGGACGGGCGCCGCGGCGGCTGGCCCGGCGCCCATTTTACGACGTCGCGCAGTGCGCCATGCAAAGCATCCTGAAAGGTGGTTCAGGCAGCATGCGGCCCGCGCCCGGGCGGCGATCCGCGATACTTGCCCCATGACACACCTTCGCATCCTCGACACCGACGGCAGCGTCGATGTCGCCGCCCTCGCGGACGCCGCGCCGTGGGCATCCGTCGCGCGCGTCGACCTGCGCGACCTCGGACCCGCCCTGCGGCTGTGGAGCCGCCGCCGCAACATCGATGCGGCACGCGCGCGCATCGCCGCGACGGACCCGCGTCCGTCGATCAGCTTCATGGGTTCGGGTGACTTCCACCATCTCGCGGCGCTGCTGATCGAGCGGGTGCAGGAACCCTTCAGCGTGCTGCACTTCGACAATCATCCGGACTGGGTGCGGCTGGCGCCGCGCTGGCATTGCGGATCGTGGGTGAACCGCGTGCTCGCATTGCCGAACGTGCAGCGCGTGGTCACGGTCGGCGTGTGCAGCGACGACTTGGTCGACCCTTGGCGCAAGGGCGGCAACCTGCCGGCGCTGGATGCCGGGCGGCTGGCCTTGTTTCCGTGGCAGCATGAAGCTTCGCGCACGCGCCGCCGCATCGCGGACGGACCGGGGCACGCGTGGCGCGATGGCCGCATCCATTGGAAAAATCTCGCCGACATGCCATTGCAACAGGCCATCGACGCGGTGCTCGCCGCGATTCCCACCGACGCGATCTGGATCACCATCGACAAGGACGTGCTGCCGGAACGCGAGGCGCTGACCAACTGGGACCAGGGCCAGATGCCGCTCGCCGCGTTACTCGCGATGCTGCGCGCGGCGGGCCGACGCAAGCGCGTGCTGGGCGCGGACATCTGCGGCGAATATTCACCGCCGCGGCACGCCAACTGGCTGAAGCGCATCGAATCGAAAATGGATCAGCCGGCGCGCGACGCAACAGACCAGCAAAGAATCGAAGACAATATGCGCACCGACTGCGCGCTGGCGCAAACCCTGTTCGAAGCCTGCACCGCCGCATGATCGAAGCCGCCGACCACCCTTCCATCGACGCCATCGCGGCCGCCGACTGGAACCGCCTGTTTCCGCACGAACTGGAAGACCACGCCTACCTGCACGCGATCGAGAACGCGGGGCTCATGGGTTTCCGTTACATGTATTTCGCGGTGCGCGAGGATGGAAGATTGCTCGCAGCCGTGCCCGCGTTCGTCACCGATTACCGCCTCGACACCACCGTGCAGGGCGGCCTGCGCCGCGCCACCGAAGCGCTCGCGAGGGTTTTCCCGCGCCTGCTGCGGATCCCGATGCTGTCGCTGGGTTCGCCCGTCACCGAACGTTGCCGCGTGGGCTTCGCGCCCGATTCGACGCCGGAACAGCGTACGGCATGGCTGGACGCGATCCTCGCGCACATGGAAGTCGTCGCGGCGAAAGAAAAGTTCGGCATGCTCGCGGTGAAGGATGCACCGCTCGACGAACCCGTGTGGCAGCAGGTGTGTCCGCGTCACGGCCTGCGCGCCCTGCCTGGCTTGCCGGGCGCGACGCTGGACATCCCTTGGAGCAATTTGGACGGCTATTTCGAATCGCTGGGCGCGTCCACGCGCAAGGATCTGCGCCGCAAATTCCGCGCGGGCGCGGCGCTCAAGATCGAATGGCACAGCGACCTCGCCGGCATCAGCGACGACGTGCAGCGTTTGTATCGCGAGACCTTGGCGCACGCGGAACTGTCGTTCGAGGAACTGACGCCCGCGTATTTCGAAAACGTGCTGCGCGGGATGCCCGGCCGCGCCTTCTGCGTCACCTATTCCGAAGGCGAACGGCTGGTCGCATTCAACCTCGTGCTGCGCGATGCGGAACGCCTGCTCGACAAGTTCCTCGGCATGGATTACGCGGCGATGGACCGCTACAACCTCTATCACGTCAGCTGGCTCGAGAACATCCGCCATTGCATCGAGCACGGCATCGGCACGTACGAATCGGGCCAGGGCCTGCACCGCGAAAAGCTGCGGCTCGGCAGCACGCTGCACGCCAACGCGCTGTGGTACCGCCACCGCAACCGTTTCGTCGACGGCGTGTTCGCGCGCCTCGAAAAATGGGCGAGCCTCGATCGCCTCGATGATGGCAATCAATAGACGATCGTCACGACGGTGACCGACTGGGCGTCCTGCGGGCCACCTCGTGCAAACGTACGTTGCTGCACACTCTGGCCGGAATCGCGAGGCACGCCGTCGTCAAGCTGCCCGGGTTGAACGCGCAGCGTGTCGACGCGGTAAGGGAGCGGGAAGCTGCAACGCTCGTTCACCTGGTGCCTTGTCTCGTCAAAAATGGTGGCGCACGCCGACAGGATGGTGATCGATATGCCGAACGAACCTTGCGCTTCCTTCGCACGGCATGAAACGGAAATACAGAGCCCCAGGACGACCCAGATGATGATTGCGAGGTACCGCTGACACATGGTTGCAATTTGTTCATTGGCGGTCGATGCAGACCGTGACGGAGCGCTGGAAACGCTCGTCGAGTAACGTGAACTTTTGTTTCGTTGCGACCGGCGCACTGCAGCCGCACCCGAGTGCGCGCGCGTGGCACGCGGGTGGTGTTCGCATCGTCAGGAACTGCTCGGCGTCGCATCCGGGTGCGACCGGGTCGCCGGAACGCGAGTTACGCGACGGCGCCGGGCCGGCGAAATTCCGCGCAGACGGCTCCGCGCAATCCCGCCGTAACCAAAAGTTGCAGAGGTCCGCGCATTCCGTGATGGGCGCCCCGTTTGCTTGGAACGATCGTTGCTTGATGCTTGTTGCAAACACGGAGGCCACTTCCATGGCCGGCAACTTTCTTCCAGCACCAGCATCGATCATAGCCAGCCCGTCCCTCGACGCGATTTCCCTGCTGGAAGCCAACGGCAAGCTGCTGGCGGCGGCCGACCTCGATGCCGTGGTGGCAGCCGCCCGCGAGCTTCTGGGCGGCCTGGCGCCGGGCACCGAGATCCGGCGCTGCGCGCGGGGCATCGGGACACCGGTCACGGCCGGCGCGTTCGGACGGCAACTGCAGATTTCGCTTTCAAGGCGGGAGATTCTCCTCGTCACCGCGCCCGACGACTGCGGCCCGCTTGGGTTGCTGAAGGCGGCGGCCGACCTGATCGAAGCGCGCATCGAGGCACTCGGCAAGCAGATCGCGCTGGCGGAATCCATCGAACACCTTGGCCGGTCCGAACGCCTGCAGCGCGCGCTGTACGCCATCGCCGACCAGGCCAGTTCGGCGGGCGACGACCTGGCCACGATGTTCGAGAAGCTTCATGGCATCGTCAGTTCGCTGATGTATGCGGAGAATTTCTACATCGCCCTCTACGACGCCGCACGCGGCAGCGTGCGCTTTGCGTACTACGCCGATGTCGCCGATCCGAACATACCCGATCCGCACGACGACTTGGCGATGGCGGAAATCCTGCACGGCCCGACCTGGTACGTGCTCGAACAAGGCAAGCCGCTGATGGGCCCGCCCGAGGCGATGAGCCGCTGCGTCGCGGGTCCGTTCCACATGGTCGGCGCCGTCTGCAAGGACTGGCTGGGGGTGCCGCTGCTGCGCGGAACCGACGTGGCCGGTTGCGTGGTGGTCCAGAGTTACGACGATGCGCACCACTTTTCCGAGCAGGACAAGACCCTTCTCATCTACGTGGCCCAGCACATCCAGACCGCGCTGGAGCGGCGCCTGGCGCACGTGGAGCTCGAACACCGCGTCAACGAGCGCACCGCGGAATTGCAGCAGCAGGTGCTGGAGCGCCAGCGGGGTGAACGGTTGCAGGCGGCGCTGTTCCGCATCGCCGAGATCGCCAGCACCACCGACAGCATGGAGACCTTCTATGCCACGGTTCACCACGTCGTGGGCGACCTGCTGTACGCACGCAACTTCTACATTGCGCTGGCATCCGAAGATGGCACGGAACTGACCTTTCCGTACCTGGTGGACGAACGCGACGGCGAGCACCCGCCGCGCAAGGGCGGCAACGGCCTGACCGAATACGTGGTGCGGCATGGCAAGGCCCTGCTCGCGGACTCGGCCGAAATCGCGCGGCTGCGCGCCGCGGGCGAAGTGGCGCAGCACGGACCGGAGTCGGAGTGCTGGCTGGGCGTGCCGCTGGTGTGCGCGGAACGCACGGTCGGCGTATTGGCCGTCCAGAGCTATTCGCCGGAACGGCGCTATACGCAACGCGACCAGGAATTGCTGACCTTCGTTTCCTACCACATCGCGAACGCGCTGGAGCGGATACGCGCCGCCGAATCGCTGCGGCACGCCTACGCCGACCTCGAACGCCACGTGGACGAACGCACCGGCGCGCTGGCGCTGGCGAATCGCGACCTGCGTGCGCAGATCGCCGAGCGCGAGCGCGTGGAGCAACGCCTGAAGCATGAAACCCTGCACGATTCGCTGACGGGCCTGCCCAACCGCACCCAGCTGACGCAGCGGCTGGCACGCGCGCTGGCGCGTTACCGGGCCGATCCGGCCGCGGGCTTCGCGGTGCTGTTCATGGATCTCGACCGCTTCAAGGTGATCAACGATTCGGTGGGCCACCTGGTGGGTGACGACCTGTTGTTCGAAGTCGGCAAGCGCATCCGCGCCTGCCTGAAGCCGATGGACGTGGTGGCCCGGCTGGGCGGCGACGAATTCAGCGTGCTGCTGGAGGGTGTCGCGGATGCGGATACGGCGAGCCAGGTCGCGGCGCGCATCATCCATGCGCTCAATGCGCCGTTCTGGCTGGCATCCAAGGAGATATTCACCTCCACCTCCGTCGGCATCGCACTGGCCGCGCCCCACTACCAGAGTCCGGACGAGTTGCTGCGCGACGCCGACTCCGCCATGTACCGCGCCAAGGCCGAAGGTCGCCACCGTTGCGTGGTGTTCGACGAAGACCTGCGCAGGCAAGCGGTATCGCTGCTGGAAGTCGAAAACGACCTGCGCCGCGGCCTGACGCGCAACGAGTTCGTGCCGCATTACCAGCCGATCGTGAACCTCGATACCGGCAGGGTCATCGGTTACGAAGCGCTGATGCGCTGGCGCCACCCGCGGCGCGGCATCGTGCTGCCGGGCGAATTCCTCGGCGTCGCCGAGGACACCGGGATGTCCGAGGCCATCGATTGGCAGATCTTCACCCAGGCATGCCGCGATGCCAACGCGCTGGCCGGCAGCGGCGACGCCTTCGTGAGCATCAACCTCTCGGCACGCCACTTCCGCGACCCCAGGCTCGACCAGCGCCTGCTGGGCCTGCTTGCCGAATATGCGGCGCCGGCGTCGCGGTTCCGCATCGAGGTCACCGAGCGCGCGCTGCTGGAAGACACGCCGACGGTCAAGCGCGTGCTGCAGATTTTCCGCCACGCCGGCATAGGCATCTCACTGGATGATTTCGGCACCGGGTATTCGTCGCTGTCCTACCTGCACCAGTATCCGTTGCAAATGCTCAAGATCGACCGGTCGTTCGTCGCCGACCTGACCAAGGACGACGGCGGCAGCGGTGTCGCCGTCATCCGGGCCATCCTGGCGATGGCCGACGCACTGTCGATGCAGGTGATCGCCGAAGGGGTCGAAACCACCGCACAGCGCGACCTGCTGCACGATCTCGGTTGCCATCACGTCCAGGGATTCCTGTATTCGAAGGCGCAGCCCGTGGATACGTGGATCGGAGGCGACGCACCCGTTTTTGCGGCGTGACGAAACCTGCCGGACAAGCTCACGGTCACCAGCGGATCGTTTCCCGTCCCACGGATGCAACTCACCATCGCAGCAGGCGGAGTGCCGATCAAAAGTGCCAAGCCAGCCGCAGGCTCGGGCCGCTCAGGGTGACTTGTTTCAGGATCGATGCGTCGGCGTGTTGATCCAGCCAGATCTCGCGCCACGACAGCGCCACGTCGCCCCAGCCGAACGCGAGTCCGGCGCCGATGCTGGCCTGCGCCGATGAGGTCGAACCGGCGGTGCCGTAATCAACCTGATACGGAATGAAGAACTTTCCGTGGAATGGCAGCCAGCGTCCGCGCACGCCGATCACCGGGTTGACGAAGTGTGCGTTGCGGCTGCGGCTGCCGCTGCGCGCGAAATCAATGGCACCGCCGTTTTCGCCCACCGCAAAGTCCCAATTGAGCGAACCTTCCAGCCATACGTAACGCACGCCGAACAGCAGGTCGGCGTAGCCGGATCGTCCGTGCCCAAGGGTGTAGATGCCGTCCACGTTGGCCATCGCGCCCTGCATGTCCCAGCGATCAGCGAACTGGACCGGCACGCCTGTCCTGCCGATCGTGGTCGCGCGCCCTTCCATGCCGCTGAAGTCGACCCAGTCGAAATCGGCGTACACGCCCCAGCGACCCTTGCGCGCCGAACCCATCAGCTCGAACGCGCCGCCCAGGTTGTCCCAGATGTCGCCGGTCGACTGGCTCAGCACGGTCGAATTGGCGACCTGGAACCGCAGCGTCGCATCGATGCCGGGCAGCCACGCGTACGGACTGATCGTGTAGTGCCAGCGGCCGTCCCATGGGTCCGGCTGCGCGGCGTGCGCCGGCATCGCGATCGCAAGGAACGAAACCGCAAATGCGAACATCGCGCGAACCATCGTTGCCTGGCGTTTCATGCTCATCCGTCATCCGTCATGGCGACGCGGTCAAATAGCCGTTGACCGCGCGAATGTCGTCTTCGCCGAGCCGATTGACCAGCGCAGCAAGATTGAGCCGCGCCACCAGGTATTGATAGCGCGCGCCATCGAGATTCTGCTGGGCCGAGAAATACTGCTGCTGGGCATTCAACACGTCGAGCGTGGTTTTCTTGCCGACCTTCAAGCCCAGCGTGGTGGCATCCAGCGACGACTTCGCCGCGACGACCGCCTGCTGCAACGCAGTCACCTGCTGCGCACCGATTTCGACGTTGAGGAATTGCTGCTTCACCTGCACGTCGGTGCTCGCAACCGTGGCCTGCAACTGGTAAGTCGCCTGCCCGACGTTGGCGACCGCTTCGCGATATTTCGATTGGTAACTGCCGCCTGCGAACAGCGGCACCGAAAGCTGCAAGCCGACGATGGTCTGTTGGCTGTGGTCGGGCGAAACCAGGATCGGCAGTGTGCCGCTCTGGCGCATGTCCTGATAGCTCGCGACGAGGTTCAATTGCGGCCGGCTGCGCAGCCGGTACTTGTCGACCTCATGGTTGTCGACGTCCAATTGCACGCGCGCGCCCTGCACGTTGAGGTTGTCCTGGCGGCCCCACGCGAGCCACGTATCCAGATCGTCAGGCTGCGGCGGCGCCGGCTTGAAATCGTCGGGTACCTTGGCGAGGTTCTGCGGCGGCGCGCCGACGATGCTGGCGAATTGATCCTGTTGCACGGCAAGGCCGTTGACCGCCGCAATTTCCTGCGCAAGCACGCCCTGGTAGCGCGCTTCAGCGTCGCGCACGTCGGTGACGTTGGTCTTGCCGGCCTTGAAGCGCGCCTGCGCGCTCGCGAGTTGTTGCGCGATCGCCGCCTTCTGTTTTCGGGTGAGTTCGAGGTTGTCCTCGGCCATCAGCACGCCAAAGTAGGCCTGCGCCACGCGCAACACCAGGTTGGCATCGGCGCCCTGCTTTTGCAGCCCGGCCAGTTTCGCCTGGTCCTTCAATTCCGCCGCGCCTGCGAACACGGCAGCGTTGTAGATCGGTTGCACCAGCGTCACGCCGAATCCGTGCAGATAGCCACTGGAGTTGCCGATCAGCACGTCGGTCGGAAAGAACGGCGGCAGGTCGAGCGTGGATTCCGAATTGAGGTGCAGGTGGTTGTAGTTGGCGGTGGCGTTGATCTGCGGGAAATACAACGCCGTGCCCTGCTTGCCCTTCTCGACGCCGGCGAGGTACGCGTAGTTCGCCGCCTGCGTGGTGGGATCGAAAGCCTGCGCCTTTTGCACGGCGGTGCTGAAATCCATCGCGTGCGCGGCCGATGCGCTCAGCAACAAACCGGCGGCGATGCAGCCACGGAGAGTCCAGGCGTTCGCGCGATGCTCATTTCGCATGGGCTTCTCCGGACTTCGCGGCCTTGAACCACACCGCGAACGCGGTCGGCAGGAACAGCAGCGTCAGCAGCGTCGCGACCGTCAGCCCGCCCATGATCGCCCACGCCATCGGCCCCCAGAACACCGATCGGGTCAGCGGCACCATCGCCAGCACCGCCGCCGCGGCCGTCAGCAGGATCGGCCGGAAACGATGCACGGTGGATTCGATGATCGCGTCGCGCATCGTCGCGCCTTCGCCGAGTGCATGGTCGATCTGCACGATCAGGATCACCGAGTTGCGGATGATCATGCCGAACAGCGCGATGGTGCCGAGCAGCGCGACGAAACCGAATGGTATGCGGAACAGCAGCATGATCGCGGTGACGCCGATGATGCCGAGCGGCGCCGTCAGCAGTACCAGCGCCATCCTGCGCATGTCCTGCAACTGGATCATCAGCAGGAACAGCACGATCACGATGACCAGCGGCATCGTCGTCTTGATGGCCTTCTGCGATTTGCTGCTCGACTCCAGCGAACCGCCCATCTCGATGCGGTAGCCGGCCGGCAGCTTCTTCACCATCGGTTCGAGCTGCGACCACAGTGCGTGTTCGACGTCGTTGCCCTGCGCACCGTTCTGCACGTCGGCCTGCACGGTAATCGTGGGAATCCGGTTGCGGCGCCAGCGAATGCTGTCGTCGCTGGCCAGCCGCAGCCGCGCGATTTGCGACAACGGCACGAAGTGGCCGCCCTGCGTATAGATCTTGAGGTCCTTGATGTTGTTGAGGTCGGTGCGCTCCGGCGACTGCAGGCGCGCATACACGCCGATGCTGTCGGTGCCTTCGAGGTATTGCGTGATGTCGTAGCCGCTCAACGACGCCTGCAGCGCCTGCGAAACACTCTTCGAACTCACGCCCAGCACGCGCGCCTTGTCCTGGTCGATGTCGATCTTCAGCACCTTGACGCGCTCGCCCCAATCCATGTTGACGTCGGTGGTGTCGGGATTGGCGCGTGCCATCGCCATTACCTTCTCGGCGAGGTTGCGCAGCTGCACTTCATCCTCGCCGCTGATGCGGAACTGCACGGGATAGCCGACGGGCGGCCCGTTTTCGAGACGCGTGACGCGGCCGCGCGTGGCCGGGAATCCGTTGTCCAGCAATTCCTGGATCCGCGACATCACGCCTTCCCGTTGCTTGTAGCCCTTGGTCATCACCACCAGTTCGGCAAGGTTGTTCTGCGTCTGCACGTTCAGCGGCAGATAGAAGCGCGGGCTGCCGCCGCCGACGTAGCTGGTCACCGAGACGACGTCTGAGTCATCCTTCAGGTCCTTTTGCATCGCCGTGGCCTGCTTCTGAATCTCGTCGAAGCTCGCCGCCTGCGGCATCCACAAATCGACGATCAGTTCCGGACGATCGGAGGACGGAAAGAACTGCTGCGGGATCAGCTTGAACAACCCGAGCGACAACACGAACAGGATCACCGTCACGCCGATCACCAGTAGCCGATGATCAAGGCACCAGCTCACGCGCTTGCGGAACCAACGGTAGAACGGGCGCTGGTACACATCCGTGTTCTCGCCGGGCTTCGGCTTGAAATCCGGCAGCAGCTTGAAGCCGAGATACGGCGTGACCAGCACCGCCACGAACCACGAGACGACCAGCGCGATGCCGACCACTTCGAACAGCGAGCGCGTGTATTCCGCCGAACCGGATTTGGAAATCGCGACGGGCAGGAAGCCCGCGACCGTGATCAGCGTGCCGGTCAACATCGGAAACGCGGTGGCGGTGTAGGCGAAAGTGGCCGCGCGGACGTGGTCCCAGCCTTCCTCCAGTTTCAGCACCATCATTTCCACGGAAATGATCGCGTCGTCCACCAGCAGGCCCAGCGCGATGATCAGCGCGCCCAGCGAGATGCGCTGCAGGTCGATGCCCAGGAGGTACATGACCAGGAACACCACCGCCAACACGAATGGAATGCACAGCGCCACGACGAAGCCGGTGCGCACGCCGAGCGAAAGGAAGCACACCAGCAGCACGATGCCCACGGCTTCGTACAGGCTGTCGGAAAATTCGCCGACCGCGGATTTCACGACCTTCGGCTGGTCGGACACGGTGTTGAGCTTCACGCCGACCGGGAAGTTGCTTTCGAGGCGCGCGGCGGCGGCGTTCAAGTCCTTGCCGAGCCGCAGCACGTCACCACCGGTGCGCATGCTGATCGCGAGTCCGATCGCCGGTTGGCCGTTGAAGAACATCCTGAGCTGCGGCGGATCGACGTAGCCGCGTTTGACCGTGGCGACGTCGCCCAACCGGAACATGTGTCCGTTCGCGTAGATGCCGATGTTGCGGATGCCCTGCACCGAATCGAAATCGCCACTGACGTTCAACTGGATCTGTTCGTCGCGTGTCTGGACTACGCCGGCGGGTTCCACGCCGTTGACGGTTTTCAGCGTCGCGACGATCTGGTCGGGATTGATGCCGAGCGTCGACAGCTTCGCGTTGGAATATTCGATATAGATGCGCTGGTCCTGCGTGCCGACCAGGTTCACCTGGTCGACGTTCGGCACGCGCAGGAACTCGTCGCGTGCCGATTCCGCGAACACCTTCATCTGCGCGTAGTTGAAGCCGTCGGCGGTCAGCGCATAGATGTTGCCGAAGGTGGTGCCGAACTCATCGTTGAAGAACGGCCCGCGCACGCCCTGCGGCAGCGAATACGCGATGTCGCCGATCTTCTTGCGCACCTGGTACCAGACTTCCGGCACCTGCTCGGGCGGTGTGTCATCGCGCAGCGTGACGGTCAGTTGCGTCTGGCCAGCCTCGACGAAGCTCTTGACGTAGTCGATTTCGGAGACGCTCTGCAGCTTCTTCTCAAGCTTGTCGGTGACCTGTTGCTGCATCTGCTCGAGCGTCGCGCCCGGCCAGTACGCCTGCACGACCATGCTGCGCACCGTGAAACCGGGGTCTTCTTCCTGGCCCAGGTGCGTGTACGAATAGACGCCGCCGATCAGCAGGATGATGATCGAGAACAGGATGAACTGCTGGTGCTTGAGCGCCCACGCGGACAGGTTGGTGTTCGACATCGCTCAACGATCCTGCACGCCGTAAGTCCCGACCGGGCGCACCGCCTGGCCTTCGTGCAGCAGGTTCGCGCCCGCGGTGACGACGGTGTCGCCGTTCTGCAAGCCATCACCGACCAGCGCGACGTTGCCGCTGATCGTCAGCACCTTCACCGCGTGCAGGGAAACCGTCGACGCGTTCCGGTCCACCAGCCACACGTGCGGACCATCCGGCTTCTCGACGATCGCGGTCAACGGCAGCGTGAAGGTGCTGCCCGCGGCGGCTTCGGGTACATGCACGTAGGCGGTCATGCCGAGCAGCACCGCGGGGTCGGGCTGCAGCACCGTCACGTACGCGTCGTAGGTGCGCGTGGTCGGGTCGGTGTCGGGATCGATGCGGCGCAGGTTGGCGCGATATTTCTTGCCGGGGTTCGCCCACAGGGTCACGTACAAATCTTTTGCGTCGCGCACCTGGTCGACGCGCGACTCCGGCACATCGATCACCACTTCGCGATCGCCATCCTTCGCAATCGTCACCGCACTTTTGCCAGTGTTGACGACGTCACCCACGTCCACGTTGATCGTCGTGACGATGCCGGCTACCGCCGCGCGCAACGTTCCGTAGCCGGCCTGGTTGGTCGCTTCGTCGTATTGCGCCTGCGCCATCTGCAGCTGCGAGGTCGCGGTGTCCAGATCGACCTTGTCGCGGTCGTACTCGGCCTGGCTGATGAATTCCTGTTTCAGCAATTGCGCGTCGCGGTCGAGGTTGACCTTCGACTGCTCCGCCTTGCTGCGCGCGGCGTCGAGTTGCGCCTTGGCGGCCTGCTGGTTCAGGTCGAGATTCGCGGGGTCGAGTTGCAGCAACGGCTGGTTGATCGCGACGTGATCGCCGACTTCGATCAGCCGCTTCACCACCGTTCCCGCGACACGGAAACCCTGATCACTCTGGTTGCGCGCGGTGATCGCACCCGAGTACGTGGCGCCTAGCGCCGTCGGCGACTGGCCCACCACCACCGTCTGCACCGGGCGCACATCTTCGGGGCCGGATGCCTTGTGTCCGCACCCGGACAGGATCACCGCCACCATCAGTGCCGGAACCGCAAGCGCAGCTCGCCGCATGCCTTGCTCCCATGAACGCAGCCGCGGCGGGTCAGCAGCACCGTAACGGGCAGACATACCGATGCGCGGTCATCGGTAACGGCGCGGGTCAGGAACTATTGGGTGAAGCCGTTCGCCTTGTCGAGTTTCGCCACGAACCGCTTCACCCAGAAATCAATCAATTCGTGCACCTGCCCGGATGCCGGCGCATCGCCCTTGGTCACGGTCGCGGTGCTCTCGCGGCTGTCCACGGTTTCGCCCAGCACCGCGCCGGTTTCGGAATCCAGCGCCTCGCTTTCGATGGACACGCGCAGCACCTGCGGATTCTTGCCGGCCGCCGCGCGCGCCACCTTGAACAACGCGCTGACGGGAATCAGGTCGCGCGGCTTCAGCGCGGGATTCACTTCCACCACGCCGACCACCGCAACGCGCAGCCGTGCCACGCCCGGACCGGGTTCGGTCACCACCTGGTAGTGCTGACCCAGCGCCACCGACATCACCGCCTGGTAGTACTGCTGGATGTCGGCCAGTCGCGCCGGATCCAACGGTTGATACTCACCGTTCGTGTTGACGATGACCTGGGGCGTGTCGATGATGAATTTGCGGTACTTCGCGGGATCGAAACCCGGCGCGACGTAATGCCGGTAACCAGCGTCGTTCGGATCGGCCTGCAACAAGCCGTAGTCGGCAAGGAATCCGGAATGGGCCGGTTGCTCCGAAGCGCGAGACGGTTTCGCCTCGGGCGTCGCGCACGACGCGCACAACATCGCGAGCGTCACCGCGAGGGCACAGTCACGGATCAGACGCAGCAAGATCAGGGTTTGCTCAAGCCGAGTGCGCACTTTGCAGCCCACCCGAGTAGGAGAAGAGGGGACGGTATGCAGCCCGGAAATGCCACGCCAAAGCCGCCAAGACCGCGGAATTGAGCGTGCCGAAGAGCCAAGCCGTATCCAGGAGCGTGTCCGTGAAAAAGATGATCACTGCAACGGGAGCAAGGAGTACCAAGCCAAGGGGCGCGGTGCGGACGGAAAACAGCGCGCAGGCTGCTGCTACATAGGTAAACGCGAGCAAGGGGAACATGAATCCCGTTTTGCCCAAGGCGCCTTGGAATGCCGCGGACGCGGCGCTGACTTTTGGATGCGGCGCTGCGATGACGCCGGCGAGCGACAACGCGAGGTAGATGCCAACGAGCAGGTAATACGCCGCGAAAAGATAGCGAAGGATGCGCCAAGGAATCGAATCGCTCACGACTCATCTCCTCCTTCATTGCGGCCTGGCTTGCTTGTCATCATTCCGTGACGCCGGAATGTGGTGTCTTTGCGGTGGACATTGATCTAGCAATTTTCACTTGCGCAGTGGTCAGTCGCGCGTGCAGACGAACTTGATGTACACGTAGTTCTCGCTGCTGGCCATGCCGCGATGCCCCCACGGTCCCGCCGCCGACAAGTTCAACTGGCTCCGCGAACCTTTGCCAAGCACGCGGTAATGGCCGCCGCAGGCGTCGTGCATCTGGCGATACGCATCCTGCTGCCTTGCGTCCTGGTCGGCGGTACTGCCGTCGGCGAGGAAACGGATCAATCCGAAATCAGGGCCCGCTGTGGGCGCGTAGGCGCCGGTTTGCGGCCGGGACACCATTTCGGCGGTGGTGGTGGCGCAACCTGCGATGGCGGCGCATGCCGCGACTGCCACGAGTACACGGGTGAACACTTGCATGGAAGCCTCCTCAGGATCGACCGAGGGAAACCGTCAAGCGCTTTGCCACTCGTTGGCGTCTATGTTTTCGTCCAGGTGAGCGTGCGTCCGAACACGCCGCCGCCGACCGTCAGCTTCAGCGAACCGTCGGGGGCCAGCGTCAACTTGCATGGGTACGACTTGCCGGTCGACGGCGTGTAGACCGTGCCGCCTTCCCAGGTGTTGTTGCCGGCATAGTGAAAGCCGGTCAGCACCGCGAGTCCCATGATCGGCCGGCTGCGCAATGACGCGTCGGGATTGTGAGCATCCACTTTCGGCTTCCCGTCCGCGCCCCCCGGATCCTTCAGCCACACGATGTGGCCCTCGACGACGCCGTTGGCGTTGGAGATCTGCACCTTGGAAGTGCCGTCGGCGGTCAGCCAGGTGCCGTTGATCGCATCGCCCGCGCTGGCCGCAATGACCGCGGCTGAAACGCCGAGCACCGCAAGAAACGCGCCGAGAACGAGTCCACGCATTCCACACCCCCAGCATCGCGCGAAGCCAGAAAGGCGACTGCAGCCCGAACCGCGAAGCGCGTTATGGCACTGTCGCGGCACGGTGTCAACAAAAATGTGGCGTCCTTCACATTTTCGAGCCATGTTGAAGTTGACCACTTGCGGTCTGTATGCTAGCCGCTTGGGATTCAGACGCTGCCGTATCCGCTGTTCCATTGCTCCGTCCGGAGCACTACGGGAGGGTGATCTCATGAAACGCACACCGGTCGTGCTGGCGCGGGGCCTGGTCCATTCCGCACTGTTCGGGTTTGCCTGCGCAGCCGTTCTCGCGAGCGGTGCCGCGATCGCCCAGATGGGCGGGGGCGGCGGAATGAAGTCGATGCTCCAGCAGAAGCTGGAAGCCATCAAGGCGTCCGCCGCCGAGAACCAGCAGAAACTGCATCAGTACACGTGGACGGAGACCGCGTCCGTCACCGCGAACGGGCGCGAGATCCCGCCCAAGGTGTCGAACTGCTTCTACGGCCCGGACGGCAAGGTACACAAGACGCCGGTCGGCGATGCGCAGCAAGCGTCCGCCGGCGGCGGCCGCGGTGGCCGCCTGATGCAGCGCATCAAGGAAAAGAAAACCGCCGAGATGAAGGATTACATGCAGCAGGTGAGTGGCGTCATCAAGCTGTACGTGCCGCCTTCGCCTGAAAGAATGCAGAAGGCCTTCGAAGCGCACAAGGTTTCGTTCAACAAGAACGGCGGCAATGTCGATCTGGTATTCCGCGACTACGCGCTGGCGGGCGATTCGATGACCGTCGATTTCGACACCGCCAGCAAGAAGATCCGCTCGCTCAGCGTAAAATCGTATCTCGACACGCCGCGGAATCCGGTGACGCTGCACGTGGATTTCGCGACGCTGCCGGACGGCACCAACCATCCGTCGCGAACCTCGCTCGACGCGCGCGGCCAGGACATCATCGAAGTCACCACCGTCAACTCGAACTACCGCAAGACCAGCGGGTTCTGACGACGCGATCTTACGAAGCGTTGCTTGCGGGTTTCCGACGCACGGATGGGGAAAGCGCATGTCGCGACAAGACCAACGATCCGGTGGAGCGGCAGGCGTGTTTGCTGCCGCATTCGTGCTGATGGCCGGCTTCGCGCCGGCGACTGCGGCGACGCAGGATGCCGGCCCGCTGCACGCGATGAGCCATGCGTTCGAGTCGCTGACCAGCCGCATTTCGCCGGCGGTCGTGGAAATCCTCGTCAGCGGTTACGGGCCTGACGATCCCGAGAAGGCCGCGCCCGATTCGCCGATCGGTCCCGTGGGCAGCCAGGGCTCCGGCGTCATCGTCGACCCGAACGGCTACATCGTCACCAACTATCACGTCGTCCACGGCGAGCAGAGCGTCAGGGTCATCATCACGCCGCAGGAAGGCCGCGAGGCGCAAGCGCCCGCGGCGCTGCGGCTCCGCTCGCGCATCCTGCCGGCGAAGGTGGTCGGCTACAGCAAGCAGGCCGACCTGGCCGTACTGAAAGTCGACGCAACCAACCTGCCGACGATTGCGTTCGCGAAGTACACCCAGCTTCGACAAGGCCAGCTGGTGCTCGCGCTAGGCAGCCCGATCGGGCTGCAGAACAGCGTCAGTCTCGGGTTGGTCAGCTCGGTGCTGCGGCAGGACGATCCCGAAAGCCCGATGGTGTACATCCAGACCGACGCCGCCATCAACCCCGGCAACAGCGGCGGCGCGCTGGTCGACGTGGATGGCAACCTCGTCGGCATCAACACCTCCATCCTCAGCCAGTCCGGCGGCAACGAAGGTATCGGTTTCGCCATTCCCAGCGGCATCGTGCAATTCGTGTACGACCAGATTCGCCAGTACGGCTACGTCCGCAATGGCTACATCGGCGCGACGGTGCAGGCGATCACGCCCGAACTCGCGGCGGCGCTCGCGCTGCCGGCGGCGTCGCTGCACGGCGTCATCGTGTCGGACGTCTTCCCGGATTCACCCGCCGCCAGCGCGGGCCTGCAACCCTACGACCGCATCGTGTCGATCGACGGCGCCGACGTCGACAGCGTGCCCGCGTTCGCCATGAACATCTACCTGCGCGGCAACGGCGACCGGGTGCGACTCGGCGTTGCCCGCGGCGAGAAGGCGCTTTCGATCACGGTGCCGGTGAAGGAGGTCAAGCCGGGGCCGTCGAGCTTGGCGGACCTCGCTGATCCGGGCGCGAACCTGGTTCCGCAGCTCGGCATCGTTGGCGTCGACCTGATCCAGGACGTCGCCGATTTCGTCGGGCAGCCGCGCATCGATTCCGGCGTCGTCATTGCGGCCACCACCACCGACCGGCGCGCCGACGACATTGGACTGCAGTACGGCGACATCATCCACGCTGTCAACGCGAAGCCGGTGACGAGCATGGACGGCCTGCGATCCGTATTGAATGCCTTCAAGCCCGGCGATCAAGCCGTGCTGCAGGTGGAGCGCGACGGCAGGCTGCGGCTGCTGACGTTCGCGATCGACTGACGCTCAGCGATACAGCATCTCCGCCAAGTCGATGTCGCGCAACAGCCGGCGCGAGGTTTCTTCGGAAATGCGATGGTCGAGCGTCATGGCCATGATTTCCTTGCGCTCATGCTCCAGCGCCACCAGGCGCAACTGACGTTCGATCGAATCGGAACGGCGCAACTGTGCGGCGTCGGTGTCCTCCAGCACGTCGTCGTGGATGCGCCGCCGGTAAAGCGTGATCACGCGGCTCGCGGCGCCCGCGCAGATGCCTGCTTCGGCGGGCGCGGATTGCTGCATCTCGCCGAGGGCATTCCGCACCGCATCGATCGCGGCGTGCGCGGCCGCTGCACGTGCATGGTCGCCCTCCTGTCCGGCGGCCGATTCGAGCGGCGGTTCAAGTTTCTTCAACAAGGGTGGCAAGCCGATACTTGCGCCGACCAGTGACAACACGATCACGGCGGCAGCGATGAAGATTGCCAAATCCCGAACGGGAAACGGACTGCCATTCGGCATCAGCAACGGCAGCGTCAGAATGCCGGCCAGCGTGATCGCACCGCGCGCACCGGCCAGCGTCGTCGCCAGCACCACGCGCCAACCCGTGTTTTTCAGAGGATCGCCGGCGCGCCGGCGCCTCGCCGCGTACACGCGCAAACCCAACCACACCCACACGAGGCGCAACAACGCCAGCCCGAGCGTGATCGCCACCGCGTACACGGCGAGCCACCACGGATTGCGGTGGCCGCTCTGCTCCACCGTCGCGATCGCGCCGTGCACGATGCGCGGCAGTTGCTCGCCGAGCAGGACGAACATCACGCCGTTCAACGCGAACTCGATCGTGTTCCAGACGGCGGCGCGCTCGACGCGCGTCTTCGCCATCGCGCGTCCGGTCAACTCGACGTAGCTCATGGTGATGCCGGCGGCGACCGCGGCCAGGATGCCCGAAGCGTGCAGCGCATCGGCGAGCAGCCATGCGCCGAACGGCATCAACAGGTTCAGCAGGATCGGCGATCCGCCTTCCTGTCCGAAGCGCCGCGTCAGCCGCTGCTGGGTCCAGGTTACTGCAAGCGTGAACACCACGCCGCACAGAAGACCCGCCAACGCCACCCACAGGAACGTGAGCGCCGCCTTGCCCAGCGAAAACGAGCCGGTCAGCGCCGCCGCCACGGCGAACTGGAAACACACCAGTCCGGAAGCGTCGTTGAGCAGCGACTCGCCTTCCAGGACATGCATCATCCGCTTCGGCACCGGCGCGTGCGCGCCGACCGACGACACCGCCACGGGATCAGTGGGCGACACGATCGCCGCGAGTGCGAACGCGACCGCAAGCGGCATCGCCGGGATCAGCCAATGGATCAAATAGCCCGCGCCGACGACGGTGAACACCACCAGTCCGAGCGCCATTTGCAGGATCGCGCGCTTGTCGCGCAGCAGCCCATCCTTGGAAATCCGCCAACCGTCGAGGAACAGCAAGGGCGGCAGGAACAGCAGGAAAAAAACCTCGGGCCTCAATTCGACGCCCTGGTGCAGCCGGTTGGAAATGATCCAGCCCAGCACGATCTGCACGATCGGCAGCGGCAACGGTACCGGCAACGCGCGGACGATGTAGCCGCTGACGAGCACCGCCAGCAACAACGCCAATGCGAGTTCGATCGCGATCACGCGCGCAGCTTACCGGAAGCTTTGCGGCGCGCGCGGCGCATGCCGGGTTTCGCCGTCGGCGGGCTATTCCAGCTCGTCCTCGAAACGCAGGTGCTTCATGCTGCGCCCTTTGCGGCGCACCAGTTTCAGCGCCTCGATGCCGATGCGGACGTGGTCGGCGACATAGCGCGCCTTCACTTCGGCATCGCTGACCGCGGTCTTGACGCCTTCGGGAATCATCGGCTGGTCGGACACCAGCAACAGCGCGCCGGATGGAGTGCGGTTGGCGAAGCCCGCCGCGAAGATCGTCGCGGTTTCCATGTCGATGGCCATGCAGCGCAGCGTGCGCAGGTAGGCCTTGAATACATCGTCGTATTCCCATACGCGGCGGTTGGTGGTGAACACGGTGCCGGTCCAGTAGTCGTGCCCCAGGTCGCGGATCATCGTGGACACGCCGCGCTGCAACTGGAACGCGGGCAGCGCCGGCACCTTGGGCGGCAGGTAGTCGTCGCTGGTGCCTTCGCCGCGGATCGCGGCGATCGGCAGGATCAGATCGCCGAGCTGGTTCTTCTTTTTCAACCCGCCGCACTTGCCGAGGAACAGCACCGATTTCGGCGTGACCGCGGACAAGAGATCCATCACCGTCGCGGCGTTGGGGCTGCCCATGCCGAAGTTGATCATGGTGAGGCCATCGGACGTCGCGCACGGCATCGGCCGTTCGCGGTCGACGATCGCGGCGCCGGTGAGCGCGCAGAACGTTTCGAGGTAGCCGATGAAATTGGTCAGCAGGATGTAGTCGCCGAATGCCTCCAGCGGCTGGCCGGTGTAGCGCGGCAGCCAGTCGCACACGATGTCCAGTTTGTTTTTCATGGGCGCGGAGTGTGCCATGGGCATCAATGCGCGGGCGCGGCGGCCAGCGTTTGCCGGCGCCACACCACCACGCGGTTGCGGCCTTCGGACTTGGCGCCGTATTGCGCGGCATCGGCGCGTTCCACCAGCGCATCCACGTTCGGCACGCCCGCGTCGCGCACCGCCACGCCGATGCTCACCGTCAGCGCGATCAGGTTGTCGCCCGACGGCACGCGCAGCGCGGCGGCGCGCGCGACGATGCGTTCGGCGACGCGCAGCGCCGTGCGCGCGCTGTTGCCGCGCAGGACGACCAGGAATTCCTCGCCGCCGTAGCGGCCGGCGCGGTCGGCCTGGGTCAATTCCTCGTGGATGGCCTCCGTCACCGCGCACAGGCACGCGTCGCCGGCGGCGTGTCCGTGGCTGTCGTTGATCTGCTTGAAATGGTCGATGTCGAGGAACAGCACCGCCAGCGGCTCGGCCGTGGCCGTCGCGGCCTGCCACGCTTCGCGCAGGCGTTCCATGATCGCGCGCCGGTTGAACACGCCGGTGAGCGGATCGAACTGCGCCATGTGGGTGGCTTCGTCGCGCTCGCGCCGCACCTGCAGCGTGCGGTCGGCGAGGCCCACGGTGATGATCACCGCGGCGTAAGCCATGCTGCCGGGGAATCCGTATTCCAGCCACATCGGCAGCGGCAACCCGGCGATCAATTGCACCACCCGCGCCATCGTCAGCGCCAGCAGCGGCACCCACGAAAGAAGAAAGAATCCGGCCTGCCGGTTACCGCGCCGCCAAGCCAACCAACTCGACGCCAGCGCGAGGAAGGTGCTGGCGATCAGCAGCAGGTTGACCGTGTTCGGCAGCCACGCGTCGGGGCGCAGGAACGGCATCCAGATGATCGCGGCGAGCGCGAGGAACGGCCAGCGCAACGCGGCAAGCGCCGTCGCGAGGCGCGGCGCGTAATGGCGAAGGTCCGCGAATTCCAGGATGAACCAGATCGAGAATCCGGCCGCCAGCGCGGCCATGCACTGGCCGGTGTGGTAGCCGAACGGACTCAGCAAGGCCGCGCCCGGCAGCGCGAACAGTTCGCCCGAGGCGGTCATGCCGTACACGACCTGGGCGCCGACGTAGACGATGAAGTACACGAACATCCGGTCGCGCAATACCACCCAGAAACACAGGATCACCAGCACCATCGAAATCTGCACGCTGGTGAAGAACGTGCTGATGCGGATGTGCGCGAGGTCGCCGGCGCGGTAGCTCGCGAGGTCGGTGATGGCCGCGCGTATCGGCTGGGTCTGGCCAGGATGGCCCAGTTCGAGATAGATCGGCTGGTCGGCGCGCAGGTTGGCGGGCAGCGCATACACCACCGAATCGTGCGAGAAGGTGGGATCGAGCGCCGCGTCGAACACGGTGTCGTTGCGCGGCCGGTAATCCGGCGGCAGGTACGCCGTCACGCGCGAACGCACGTTGCCGTGGATCGAAAGCAGCGGCGGACTCGCCGCGCGCCAATCGTTCGCAAGGCGCAGTTCGTACCACGCGGTGCGGTCGTGCGGCGCGCGCAGCCAAACACGTGGCGCGGGGCTCGACGCTGCGCGCGCCGCGGCATGGCCAGCCGCCATCACCGGCGCCGACGGCAAGGGCGTCACGCGCACCGCGGCACTCCCCGCCCACGCAACGCACGGGATGCAAAGAACCCAGATTCCCCGGCAGAACCAACGCCAATCCATGCCCGCATGACCCCACATACGGCAGCCTTCGCGCGGACTTTAGCCGGTTTCCGCAGGCGGGACACCCGCCCGCAACGGCGTTCAGCCGGCAGGCGAAGTGTTAGGATGAAAGGTCCGAATTCCGCCGCGCGTCCACGCGCTCGCCCATGTCCAGCCTTCCCGAAGAACTCAAGCAAGCCGCGCTGGAATACCACCGGCATCCACCCGCCGGCAAAATCCGCATCACCCCCACGAAATCGCTGCTGACGGCGCGCGATTTGTCGCTGGCCTACTCGCCCGGCGTGGCCGCCGCCTGCGAAGCGATCGTGGACGACCCGGTGGAATCGTATTCGCTGACCGCGCGCGGGAATCTCGTCGGCGTGGTCACCAACGGCACCGCGGTGCTGGGCTTGGGCAGCATCGGCGCGCTGGCCGGCAAGCCGGTGATGGAAGGCAAGGGCGTGCTGTTCCGCAAGTTCGCCGGCATCGACGTGTTCGACATCGAGATCGACGAGCGCGATCCGGACAAGCTGGTCGAGATCATCGCTTCGCTGGAGCCGACCTTCGGCGGCATCAACCTCGAGGACATCAAGGCGCCGGAATGCTTCTACGTCGAGCGCAAGCTGCGCGAGCGCATGAACATCCCGGTGTTCCACGACGACCAGCACGGCACCGCGATCATCGTGGGCGCGGCGCTCACCAACGCGCTGATCGTGGTGGGCAAGAAGATCGGCGATGTGAAAGTGGCGGCGTCCGGCGCGGGCGCGGCCGGCATCGCTTGCCTCGACATGCTGGTGCGGCTGGGCGTCAAACCGCAGAACATTTTGGTGAGCGACAAGGACGGCGTGCTGTACGAAGGCCGTCCGGGGCTCGACCCGAGCCTGCAGCGCTACGCGCGCAAGACCAAGGCGCGCACGCTGGCCGACATCGTGAAAGGCGCCGACGTGTTCCTCGGCGTGTCCGCGGGCGGCGTGTTGAAGCGCGCGATGGTCGCGACAATGGCCGACAAGCCCGTCATCCTGGCGCTCGCCAATCCCACGCCGGAGATCACGCCCGAAGAAGCGCGCGCCGCCAAACCGGATGCGGTGATCGCCACCGGCCGTTCGGATTACCCGAACCAGGTCAACAACGCGTTGTGCTTTCCCTACATCTTCCGCGGCGCACTGGACGTCGGCGCGACCGGCATCAATGACCAGATGACCGTTGCATGCGTGCACGCGATCGCGCAGCTCGCGCGGCGCGAAGCGTCCGACGTCGCGCAGCGCGCCTACGGCGGCAAGGTGCCGCATTTCGGGGCGGATTACCTGATCCCGCGGCCGTTCGATCCGCGCTTGCTGGTGCAGGTGGCGCCGGCGGTGGCGAAAGCCGCGATGGAATCCGGCGTCGCCACACGTCCGCTCACCGATCTCCACGCCTACACCGAAAAACTCACCCAGTTCGTGTTCCGCACGGGCTTGGCGATGAAGCCGGTGTTCGAACGCGCGCGCGCGCATCCGATGCGCGTCGCCTACGCCGAGGGCGAAGAGGAAGTGGTGCTGCGCGCGGTGCAGACGCTGGTCGACGAGAAGATGGTCAAGCCGATCCTGATCGGCAGGCCCGAAGTGATCCAGCGCCGCATCGAGCGGATCGGGCTGCGCATGCAGGAAGGGAAAGACTTCGAACTGGTGAACGTGCACTCCGACCCGCGCTTCGACGCCTACTGGCAGCAGTACTACGCGCTGATGCAGCGGCGCGGCGTCACGCCGGCATCGGCCAAGGCCATCATGCGTTCGCGCACCACCGCGATCGCGGCGATGATGGTGGAGCGCGGCGAAGCCGACGCGCTGATCTGCGGCGTGGTCGGCCGCCACCAGCGCAAGGTCGCCTACATCCGCGACATCATCGGGCTGGATCGCGGCGTGCATTCACTGTCGTCGATGGCCGCGGTCGCCAACGACAAGGGCCTGACGTTTTTCCTCGACACCCACACGCAGCATGATCCGAATCCGGAACAGATCGCCGAATCCACCATGCAGGCCACGCTGCGCCTGAAAATGCTGGGCGTGGAACCGCGCGTCGCGCTGATCGCCGGTTCCAACTTCGGCAGCCGCAACACACCGACCGCGCGCAAGATGCAGGAAGTCTTAAGGCTGCTGCGTGAACGCCAGCCCGATCTCGAGGTCGAAGGTGAGATGCAGGCCGACGTCGCGCTCGATCCCGCGCTGCGCTCGCGGCTGTTCCCGAATTCCCGCCTCACCGGTCGCGCCAACGTGTTCGTGTTCCCCAACCTCGCCTCGGCCAACGCCGCCTTCAACATCACCCGCTCGATGTCCGACGGGGTTGTGCTGGGTCCGATCCTGATGGGCGTGGCCAAGCCCGCGCACGTGCTGACGCCGCAGGCCACCGTGCGGCGTGTCGTCAACATGAGCGCGATCGCCTGCGTGGAAGCGCAGATCCGCGCGGCACCCGAATTTGCCAAGCGCAAGGCGCGCGTCAAGGCGCAGCGCCGCGCCCCCGCAAGCACATCCCGCAAGAACGTCAAGCAAGTCGCGCGAACGAGCGCGCACAGGAGCAAAACATGAACGCACTCGCCCAATCCTTCCTCGACCAGGACCCCGATCCGCGCGAAACCCGCGAATGGATCGAATCGATCGAGGCGGTGATCGGCGCCGAGGGCACCGAGCGCGCGCACCAGATCCTCGAACGGCTGGTCGACGAGACGCGCCGCGCCGGCGGCCACCTGCCCTTCTCGCCCACCACCGAATACATCAACACGATCCCGCCGCAACTGGAAGCGCGCTCGCCGGGCGACGCCGCGATGGAATGGCGCATCCGCTGCCTGATCCGCTGGAACGCGATGGCGATGGTGGTGCGCGCCAACCGCAAGCCGGGTTCGCTCGGCGGCCACATCGCCAGCTTCGCGTCGTCGGCGACGCTCTACGACGTCGGCTTCAACCACTTCTGGCGCGCGCCGTCGGAAGACCATCCGGGCGATTTGATCTGCTACCAGGGCCACGCGAGCCCCGGCATCTACGCGCGCTCGTTCCTCGAAGGCAACATCAGCGCGGAGCAGATGGACAACTACCGGATGGAAGCGGTCAATCCGCCCGGCACCGCGCTGTCGTCGTATCCGCATCCGTGGCTGATGCCTCATTACTGGCAGGTGCCTACGGTGTCGATGGGTCTGGGTCCCATCCAGGCGATCTACCAGGCGCAATTCATGAAGTACCTCGAAGCGCGCGGACTGGTGCCGAAGTCCGACCGCAAGGTGTGGTGCTTCCTCGGCGACGGCGAGTGCGACGAACCCGAATCGCTGGGCGCAATTTCGGCGGCCGGCCGCGAACAACTCGACAACCTGGTCTTCGTGATCAACTGCAACCTGCAGCGCCTCGACGGTCCGGTGCGCGGCAACGGCAAAATCATCCAGGAACTCGAAGGTGTGTTCCGCGGCGCCGGCTGGAACGTCATCAAGCTGGTCTGGGGCAGCTACTGGGATCCGCTGCTGGCGCGCGACAAGGACGGCATCCTGCGCAAGCTGATGATGGAAACCGTCGATGGCGAATACCAGGCCTGCAAGGCGCTGGGCGGCGCCTACACGCGCGAACATTTCTTCGGCAAGTATCCCGAAACCGCGGCGATGGTGGCCAACCTGTCCGACGACGACATCTGGCGCCTGAATCGCGGCGGCCACGATCCGCACAAGGTGTACGCGGCCTACCACGCGGCGGTGCACACCGAAGGCATGCCCACGGTGATCCTCGCCAAGACCGTCAAGGGCTATGGCATGGGCGCGGCCGGCGAGTCGATGAACATCGCGCACCAGGCCAAGAAGATGCACGGCGAGGCGATCCGGCTGTTCCGCGACCGCTTCCAGATCCCGATCAGCGACAAGCAGCTCGAAGGCGAGGAACTGGAATCGGTGCCGTACTACCACCCCGGCAAGGAGTCGCCGGAAGTGCAGTACATGCTGGAACGCCGCAAGCAGCTCGGCGGCTTCCTGCCCCAGCGTCGCGCCAAGTCCAGCAAGTCGCTGGCGGTTCCGGCGCTCGAAGCGTTCGACGCGATCACCCAGGGCACCGGCGAGCGCGAAATCTCCACCACGATGGCTATCGTGCGCGGCATGAACTTGCTGCTGCGCGACAAGGAGCTCGCGCCGCACGTGGTGCCGATCGTTGTCGACGAAGCGCGCACCTTCGGCATGGAAGGCATGTTCCGCCAGATCGGCATCTACGCGCCGGGCGGCCAGAAGTACAAACCGCAGGACTCCAACCAGTTGCTGTACTACCGCGAAGCCGCGGACGGACAGGTGTTGCAGGAAGGCATCAGCGAGGCCGGCGGGGTGTCGGCGTGGATCGCGGCGGCGACCAGTTATTCGGTGTCCGACCAGCCGATGCTGCCGTTCTTCATCTTCTATTCGTGCTTCGGCTTCCGCCGCATTGGCGACCTGATCTGGGCTGCCGGCGATCAGCGCGCGCGCGGCTTCCTGCTGGGCGCCACCGCCGGGCGCAGCTTCGCGGGCGAAGGCCTGCAACACGCCGACGGCGATTCGATGCTGGTGGCCGCGACCACGCCGAATTGCAAATCCTACGACCCGACCTTCTCGTACGAGGTCGCGGTGATCATGCAGGACGGCATCCGCCGCATGCTGCACGAACAGGAAGACGTCTTCTATTACGTCACCGCGATGAACGAGAACTACACGCACCCCGACATGCCGAAGGGCTGCGAGGAAGGGATCATCAAGGGGATGTACTTGGTGAAAGCAGGGGCGGGGGATGAGGGACGAGGGAAGAGCAAGGGCAAAAGCGCCAGCAAGGCGCCGCGGGTGCAACTGATGTCGTGCGGCGTGGTGTTGCGCGAAGCGCTGAAGGCCGCGGAACTGCTGGACCAGGAATTCGGCGTGCAGGCCGACGTGTGGTCGTGCCCGAGCTTCACCGAGTTGTCGCGCGACGGTTTCGACGCCGAACGCTGGAACCGGCTGCATCCGAACCCGAAGGAGCAGCGCAAGGCCTACGTCACGGAATGCCTCGAAAAGCACGAAGGCCCGGTCGTCGCGGCTACCGATTACGTGCGCGCGCTGGCCGACCAGATCCGCGCGTTCGTTCCGCACGGACGCCGTTTCACGGTGCTGGGTACCGATGGCTACGGCCGCAGCGACACCCGCGCGAACCTCCTCGACTTCTTCGAAGTCAACGCGCACTGGATCGCGCACGCGGCGATCGCGGCGCTGGCCGAGGAAGGCGTGATGAAGGCGCAGGACGTCGAACGCGCGATCAAGCTGTGGAAGCTCGACCCGGCCAAGCCGAATCCGCTCACGGTCTGACGAACGAACCCAAGCTGCGCGATCAGACCTGGTCGCGCAGCTTCACGTCCACTTTGTGCGATTGCGCGCCTCGCGTGATCGTGAAATGCACCACCGTGCCGGGCGCCTCGTCGCGCAGCATGCGGCGCAGTTCGTAAACGGGGATCGAGGCCGCGGGCTTGCCGTTCACTTCCGTGACCACATCGCCCGCCTCGATGCCGGCCTGCGCGGCGGGGCCGCTGGCGGTGACGTCCATCACCTGCATGCCGCCTTTCGCTGCGTTGATCCACATGCCGGAGCGGTCGTAGGTGTCGAGGTCGGCCACCGGCTCGGGCAGCGGCTTCAGGTACATCGTGTGATGCGGATAGTCGAACGTCACCACGAAGCGCTTCAGCAAGCCCGCACCGACGTTGCCCTGGAACGCGGCGGAAGAGAACGCACCTTTCTTCTGCGTCGAGAATGAAGTCACGACATCCGGGATTTTCACGGTTCCGATCGCCACTTCCTTGCCGCGCGTCACGTAGCCGCGCGAAGCGCCGCCGACGCCCCAGCCCTCCACCGCTTCCACGCCCTTCGGATGCGTCGCGCGCAGGTCATGCGCTGCCGCGAACGGTGCGGTGAGCGTCAACGCGTCGCGCGCGCCGGTGTCGATGTCGAACTTCGCGGGAATGCCTTCGAATGAACCTTCCACTTCCGGATCGTCGTCGTTGAACACGAACGGGATCGGCGTGCCGGCGTCCCTTGGATCGAAATGCTCAGGCTCGATCAAGGTGATGGTGTGCTTGCCGTAGTCGATGCGCGTCACGAAGCGCTTGAACAACTCGAAACCCGCCATGCCCTGCATGTCCACGCCTTCGACGCCATCGATCGCGAAGTCCAGCACACCGACGACCTGGTTCCGGAACGTGACATCGCCGATCCGGAGCGTGGCGACCTTGGCCAGACCGTAATCCGCGGTCTTGTCGCCGACACCGCCACCCGGCATCGCGCCATGCACGTCGATGCCCAGCGCCTTGGCGGTCGCCGGCACCAGGATGTTCTGCCCGCCGGTATCGAAGATGAAGGTCAGCGGCCCGTGGCCATTGACCCAGGCGTCGGCGTAGATGTGGTTGTTGTAGAGGTGGAACGGAAACGTCGTCTGGGTGGCGCCACCGGCGATCGTGAAATCGCCCGCTGTGCCTTTCGGCGGTGCATAGATTGCCAATGGTTGCGCCGGCATGAAAGCCACCGACGTGTTGGTGACCGTCAACAGGTATTGCGCGCCTGCGCCGTTGTCGATCACCTCCTTCCACGGCAAGCGCACGCCGTCGCCGGCGCGGTAGTCGCTGAAATCGGTGGTGACGGTTTGCGCGCCCTGCTTTTCGACGGTGCGCACCAGCAGGTGTGTTCTGGCGTCGAACCATGCATCGAACGGTTTGCCGCCACGCGGGCTGACCTTCAGCACCTCGCAGCGCGAGCTTCCGCACGGCTTCACGCCATCGGACACCACCGCGGCGGCGCCGAAGCCTGGCCGCCACCATGCGTTGGTATCGCGGTACGCCTGGTTGATCGCGAGCGGCAACGCATCGCCACCCTTTTCCAGGTTGACGTCACCGTTCGGTCCCTGCTGCCAGGGATTCGTCCCGTCGAAACCCTGCGCGCCACTGGCGGGTCCCAGCGTGTAGTGCTCGACGAAAGCGCCGCTGCGCAGGTCGGTAATGGTGGTGCCGCTGCCGGTCAGGCCTTGGCCGGCAATCTTCGCGGCCGTTTTCATCACGGTCTTGCCGTTCCATGCATCGCCGCCGCTGGCAGCGCGATAGGCATTCAGGACGGTGGATGGATCGGTGGCGGCGCAGGCCGCACCGGCCGCAAACACGAACGCGATCCCGGCAACGGCAGCAGCGGTTTGGCGCATGACGGTCACCCCGATTGAAAACGGAACACGCAGCGGATCGCGAACGCACGAATGCAACGAGTGTGAGGACCGGCGCGCGCCGTCCGCCCTCGCCGGACGGCCGCGCGCCGATCCCCGCAACGCTTCACGAACCGCAGATCGGATGCATCGACGGCTGTCATTGTCCGTACGCGCTTCGATGCACGCATGTGCATCTGGTAACGAAAATCCGGGTGACACTCGTCATCTCGCAAGCAGGGCGGAAGAACCTGTGCGCATGCGCCGTCACGCCGCCGGGCGTACACTCGCAGGTCGTTCGTTCGCGAGAGGGGTTTGATCATGCGTCGCACCGTTCTGTTTGCCGTCACCGCGGCCTTGGGTATCGCCACCGCCGCGCAGGCCACACCCGCCGACAACACGGCCGCCACCGCGCAACCGTTTTCCAGCGCGATCACCGCGCAGGGGTTCCGCGCTTACGACAAGGCGATTTCCTCGGACGCCATGGACGGACGCAAGCCCGGCACGCCAGGCGGCGAGCGCGCGACCGCGTGGATCGTCGAACAGTTCAAGGCGCTCGGGCTGCAACCCGGCAACCACGGTTCATGGTTCCAGAAGGTGCCCACGGTGTCGACCGCGCTGGAAGATTCGGGCAACGTCAAGCTGACCGTCGGCGAAGGCGGTGCCACGCAGACGTTCGAGTTTGGCAAGGATCTGGTCGCATCGACCTTGCAGGCGAAGCCGCACGTCGCGATCAAGGACTCCGGCATCGTGTTCGTCGGTTACGGCGTCGACGCGCCGGAATGGAACTGGAACGATTACAAAAACCTCGACGTCAAGGGCAAGACCGTGGTGGTGCTGGTCAACGATCCCGGCTTCGGCGACAACGACCCGAGCCTGTTCAAGGGCAAGGCCATGACCTATTACGGCCGCTGGACCTACAAGTACGAGGAAGCCGCGCGCCAGGGCGCCGCGATGTGCCTGATCGTGCACACCTCCGATGCGGCGGCGGGCTATCCGTGGTCGGTGGTGATGAACAGTTGGGGCGGCCCGCAGCTTGCGCTGCCCCCGTCGGAAGATCCCGCGCCGCGCCTGCCGGTGGCGGGCTGGCTCACCCGCGCCGCCGCGCAACGGCTGTTCGCGAAAGCCGGCCTCGACTTCGACAAGCTCGCCGCTGCGGCCGACCACCGCGGCTTCAAACCGGTGCCGCTGAAGGCAACCGCGTCGATCACGCTGGACAGCAAGATCGCGCACGGCTCGGCCAACAACGTGCTCGGCATGATCAAGGGCAGCGAACATCCCGACCAGGTCGTCGTCTTTTCCGCGCACTGGGATCACCTGGGTGAAAACCCCAATCTCAAGGGCGACAAGATCTACAACGGCGCGATCGACAACGGCACCGGCATTTCGGCGCTGCTTGAAATCGCCAAGGCGTTCAAGGCGCAGAAGCCCGCGCCGGAACGCAGCGTATTGTTCGCGGCCGTGACGCTGGAGGAATCAGGCCTGCTCGGTTCGCTCTACTACACCAAGCATCCGGTGTTCCCGATGGACAAGACCGTCGCCGACATCAACATGGATGCAATGGACGTGATCGGTCCCACGAAGAACCTGCAGATCATTGGCAGCGGCCAGTCGCAACTGGAAGACATGCTGAAGGCCGCGCTGAAGAAGCAGGGCCGCTTCGCGATCCCCGACCAGACGCCGGAAAACGGCTTCTACTATCGCTCCGACCACTTCAGCTTCGCCAAGGCCGGCGTGCCCGCGCTGATGACGCAAACCGGCGACGACATGGTGGACGGCGGCACCGCCGCGGGCCGCAAGGCGCTCGACGACTACACCGCGCATCGCTACCACACGCCGTACGACAACTTCGATCCGAAGTGGGATTTCTCGGGCGTCGCCGAAGACACGCAGGCGCTGTACGAAGTCGGCCGCGAACTCGCAGGCAGCGACGAATGGCCGAAGTGGTACAAGGACAGCGAGTTCCGCGCGCGGCGCGAGAAGGAAATGAAACCGTAGGTTGGTGGTGAGCCCGGCTCCGTCGGGTGAACCCCGACATGCACGTGGAATCATGTTGGGGTTCGCAAAAAGCCGCTCACCCCAACCTACCGCCGTGCGCCCTCGCGTCCTGCAAGCCTGTTGGAACTGACATGCATCACTCACGCTTGTGTTCCATGCAAATCGACTGCAACGTCGATGACATCGACGCCGCGGCCCGTTTCTGGGCCGCGGCGCTCGGTTGCCCCGTCGACATGGACCATCCCGGCAGCCGCGACAAATACCGGCAGCTCGCCACGCCGCCCGACCAGCCAATGATCCAGTTGCAACGCGTGGACCACGAAAGCCGCGTGCACCTCGACATCGAAACCGACGACATCGAAGCGGAAGTCGCGCGCATGGAAAAACTCGGCGCGATGATCTTCAAGCGCTTCGGTCGCTGGGTGGTGATGCAGGCGCCCAGTGGCCAGCGCTTCTGCGTCGTACGCGTGCAGCGGCCGGGTTTCGCGAAAAATGCCAATCGCTGGGATTGAGCACCGGCGCCGCATGCCGCGCCCGATCTCTCAAGGGGGACGTGATGGCCGCCGTTGCAACCAACCGGGTCGTTGCCGAGTTCTACTACGGCATCGATTTTCCATCCGATTGGGCGGACAAACCCACCACGATGATCACCGCGGGCCTCGCGCACGAACGCGTCGCATCCGTCATCGTGCTGCTCGACGCCGATGAGCGTCCGCTGGCCGCGTGCTGGCAGCTCGATGGTTGCGACGAAAAGTTCGTGCGTATCGATCCGGATGCCGGGAATCAGGACGATCTGCTCTCGGAGTTGGATGACGACCTCGCATACCAGAGCCGCCGGGACACGGGCCACAGCGAGTTGTACGCGACGCTGTTGTGGGAACCCAACGAAGTGCCCTTGGCCCTGGGCACTGTCGTGCACCGAATCGTGTTCATGCATGGCCGGTACATGTCCGAGTGGGGATGGAACGTGGCCACCCGCGACCTCGTCGCAAAGGCCCCGGGCCTGGTGTTGGTGACACGCAGCAACTCCACCGGTCTTGCACTGCCGGTGCCGTCGGATGTCGATGCCATGCGCCGCGAGGTGGGCTACGACGACCAAACGACCTACGTCGTGTTGCCGGCGTCCCCTTCGTTGGATGGCAAATAGGTCGCAGCCGGCTCGATTCCTGCGCCGCCACTGGCTTGCGCGCCCGTGCTCCGTTACACTGCGCGCAGTTTGACGCGCCGCACCCCGAACTTCCCTGCTGGATCACCGCCGCTGCAGAGCTGACACGCTCCGCGCCGCTGATCCAAAGCCACTCGCCCGTCGCGCACACACGGTTCCGCACCCGCGGCAGCCGCACATTGTTTCATCACCTGCAGCGCGGTTTTAGGGAACGCTCCGGGAACAACAGGAGTTTCCCCATGACGTTCGAATCGCTCGGGCTTGCGCCCGCGCTGCTGCGTGCCTTGTCCGAACAAGGCTACGCCACCCCCACCCCGATCCAGGCCGCGGCGATCCCGCTGGTACTGGACGGCCATGACTTGCTCGCCGGCGCGCAAACCGGAACGGGCAAGACCGCCGCGTTCGCGCTGCCGTTGCTGCAAAAACTCGGCGTGGATCGGGTCATCCACAACAACAAGCAATCGCGCAAACCGCGTGCGCTGATCCTCACGCCGACGCGCGAACTCGCGGCTCAGGTGAACGACAGCCTGCGTACCTACGGCAAGCACCTGCGTGTCCACACCGCGGCGGTATTCGGCGGCGTCGGCATGGGCGGCCAGATCCAGACGCTGCGCCGCGGTCCCGACATAATCATCGCCACGCCCGGCCGGCTGATCGACCACATGGATCGCCGCAACGTCGATCTGTCGTGCATCGACACGCTGGTGCTGGACGAAGCCGATCGCATGCTCGACATGGGCTTTGCGCCGGCGCTGAAGAAAATCCTCGGTGCATTGCCGAAGCAGCAACGGCAAACGCTGCTGTTCTCTGCGACGTTCGTGCCGGAGGTGAAGGCGCTGGCCGCGCAGTTCATGCATGCGCCACGCGAAGTGCAGATGGCGCAGCCGAATGCGGTCGCGGTCGGCGTCAGCCATCGCGTGCATCCGGTCGATGCCGACAAGAAGCGCGATCTGCTGCTGCACGTGCTGGCCGCCGACAGCCGCCGGCAGACGCTGGTGTTCGCGCGCACCAAGCACGGCTCCGACAAGCTGTGCCGCTACCTCGACCAGCACGGTTTCCGCGTCGCCGCGATCCACGGCAACAAGAGCCAGGGCCAGCGCACCCGCGCGCTCGCCGACTTCAAGGCGGGCAAGACCACGGTGCTGGTCGCCACCGACATTGCCGCGCGTGGCCTCGACATCGCGCAACTGCCGGCGGTGGTGAACTACGACCTGCCGATGGTCGCGCAGGACTACGTGCACCGCATCGGCCGCACCGGCCGTGCCGGCGCCGAAGGCCTGGCGCTGTCGCTGGTCAGCCGCGAAGAAGAAGGCCTGCTGCGCGACATCCGCCGCCTGCTGAAGCAGGACATCGCGATCGAACCGATCGAAGGTTTCGAACCCGCGTGGAACCTGCGGCTGGACAACCCGGCGCCGGCCATGCGCAAGCAAGGCCGCAACAACGGCAAGGCGCCACGCAACAACGCCAAGCCCGGCAAGCCATCGCACGTGCGTCGTCCGCACGCGCAACACGGCAAGGAAGAACACTCCGCCGGCAACAAGCGCCGCTCGTGGCGTGACAAGACCAAGTCGCGCAAGGCGTGATTTAAATCGCGTAGCCCGGATGCAGCGAAGCGTAATCCGGGGAAGGACCTTGCGATCAGTCCCGGATTGCGGCGCTGCGCGCCTTCATCCGGGCTACACCCACTCGCGCGGCTTGAGGTAATCCGCAAGCTGCGCTTCAGCGCTGCCGGGTTCCGGCGTGTAGCCATATTCGTAACGCACGCGCGGCGGCAGCGACATCAGGATGGATTCGGTGCGGCCGCCGGATTGCAGACCGAACAGGGTGCCGCGGTCGTAGACGAGGTTGAATTCGACGTAGCGGCCGCGGCGGTACAACTGGAATTCGCGCTCGCGTTCGCCGTAGAGCATGACTTTGCGGCGTTCGACGATCGGCAAGTAGGCGTCGATGTAGCCGTTGCCGACGACTTGCATGAATTCGAAGCAGCGCTCGAAGCCGCCTTCGCCCAGGTCGTCGAAGAACAGGCCGCCGACGCCACGGGTTTCGTCGCGGTGCTTCAGGTAGAAATATTCGTCACACCACTTCTTGTATTTCGGATAGACGTCGTCGCCGAACGGCGCGCACAGGTCGCGCGCGATGCGATGCCAGTGCACGCAATCTTCGTCGAACGGATAGAACGGCGTGAGGTCGAAACCGCCGCCGAACCACCACACCGGTTCTTCGCCGGCCTTGTCCGCCTCGAAATAACGCACGTTGGCGTGCGAGGTCGGTATGTACGGATTCAACGGATGGACCACCAGCGACACGCCGCATGCGGTCCACTGCCGTCCGGCGAGTTGCGGGCGATGCGTGGTCGCCGACGGCGGCAGCTTGTCGCCCGTGACGCGCGAATAGTTGACGCCGGCTTGTTCGAAAACCGCGCCGTTTTTCAGGACGCGGGTGCGACCTCCGCCCCCGGCTGGGCGTGCCCACGAATCTTCAGCAAAACGTTCCGTGCCATCCACACGCTCCAAAGCCGCACAAATGCGATCCTGCAAATCGCGCAGGAAGGCATCGACTCGTTCCAGATTCTTCTGCATTGCTTGCCCAAGGAAGGGCGGGCGGCGCATGCCACCCGCCGTACCCAATCATTTCGCCATCATCAATCCGTTCTGGATATCGGTGACGAGATTCTTGATCCAGCTTTCGTAGTTCCTGTGGATGTAGCGCACCCCGTTGCGCTCCTCGTACTTGAGCTTGGTGCTGGTGACGTAGTTGATCTGGATCTGCTGCGGGCTGTAATGCACCGCAATGGTGACGCTGAAATCGCGCGGGTCGTACACCGCATCGACCTCGCCCGGCACGTGCTTGACGATGCGCCAGTTGCGGGCGGACAGCGACTGCTCGATCACCTGCGTGACCTTGTCCTGGCTGACGTTCGCCGGCACCGGAATCGGTGCGGGATCGGTCAGCGGCACCTGCCGCGATCCCATCAACAGCACCAGTGCCGGCACCAGCAGCAGCGACCAGCCGAATTTCCTCATACGCATGTGCAACATGGTGTTTCCTCCCTGTGGTCCGTGCGCGGCGGATGCGCCGCGCCCGCGAGTGTAACCGCGCACCCGTCGCGTATACTGGCCAGCCAGCAACGAATGGAACCACCGGGTGCCGGAACGCATCGCACCGCTCGCCATCACCGCTTGCAGCGCCACTTCCGCGCTCGGCCGCGGCGTTGCGGCCCACCTCGACGCCTTGCGCGACGCGCGCGGCGGACTTCGCATGAACGACCTTTCACCGGCGCCACTGGAGTGCAGGATCGGCCGCGTGGCAGGCATCGAGGATTCGGCGTTGCCCGCGGAAGTCGCGCACTGGGATTGCCGCAACAACCGCCTCGCCTGGATCGGCCTGCAGCAGGATGGATTGCTCGACGCCGTCGCCGTTTCGATCGCGCGGCACGGCGCCACGCGCGTGGCGCTGGTGCTCGGCACTTCGACGGCGAGCATCGGTTCGACCGAGGATGCGTATCGGCGGCTCGATCACGGCCATTTCCCGGCCGACCTGCAACGTCCGGAAATCCACACCCCGCATTCGCTGACCGCGTTCGTCGCGGATGCGACCGGCATCGCCGGTCCCGCGCTGACGATTTCGACCGCGTGTTCGTCGTCGGCCAAGGTGTTCGCCTCGGCGGAACGCCTGATCCGCCTCGGCCTCGCCGATGCCGCGCTGGTCGGCGGCGTCGACACGCTGTGCGACAGCGTGCTGTTCGGATTCCATTCGCTGGAACTGGTGTCGACGCGAGCCTGCCGGCCCTTCGATGTGCATCGCGACGGCATTTCGATCGGCGAAGCCGCCGGGTTCGCGCTGCTGGAACGCGTCGATGCGGCGCCGCGCGCACCGCGCCTGCTCGGCCACGGCGAGTCCTCGGACGCTTACCACATGTCGACGCCGCATCCCGATGCACGCGGCGCGCACGCGGCGCTGGACGATGCGCTGGCGCGCGCAGACATCGATGCAGGTGCGGTCGATTACGTCAACCTGCACGGCACCGCGACGCCGAAGAACGACGAGGTCGAAGCGAAGATCCTGCCGCGCTTCGATGCGCGCACGCGCGCAAGTTCCACCAAGGGTTTCACCGGCCACACGCTGGGTGCGGCGGGCGCGCTGGAAGCGGTGATCGCGCTGCTCGCGATCGAACACGGCATCGTGCCGCCCAACCTCGGCTGCGACGAACCGATGCCGGAAGCCGCACCGTGGCTGGCGCTGCAACCGGACGAACGGCGCATCGATATCGCGGTCAGCAACTCGTTCGGCTTCGGCGGCAACAATGCCTGCCTGGTGTTCGGGCGCGGAGAAGCCGCGTGAGCGCGCCGCTTTCATTGCACGTTCTCGGCATCGGCGCGTGGGCGCCGGGCGCGCCGGATTGGCAAAAGCTTCGCGGCATCCTGCGCGGCGAAGCGACGGCTGACGACAGCGCGCCAACGCGACCCGCCGGTTCGGTATTGCCGGCCGCGGAACGCCGGCGCGCGCCCGACGGCGTGCGCCTTGCGATGGATGTCGCCGCGCAGGCCACCGCGATGACGGGGCTCGATCCGGCCGACCTGCCGTGCGTCTTCGCGTCCACCCACGGCGAGCTCGCCATCACCGATTACGTATGCGAAACCCTGGCGCGCGCGCCGCTGGACATGTCGCCCACGAAATTCCACAACTCGGTTTTGAACGCGCCCGCCGGCTACTGGACCATCGCGACCGGTTGCACTGCCGCTTCCAGCGCCGTGACCGCGCACCACCGCAGCTTCGCGGCCGGCTTGCTGGAGGCCGCGGTGTTCGCGTGCGCCGAGGACGCGCCGGTGCTGTTCGCGTCCAGCGATGTTGCGTCCACGGGGCCGCTGGGCGAAATGACCCGCACCACGCTGGCGTTCGGCGCGGCGCTGGTGCTCGCGCCGCACGGCTCAGCGGGTGCGCGGCTCGATCTCGCGCCGGCTGGCGCGGCCGATGAGCCGTCCACCAGCGACGGCTTGGCACTGCAGGGCGTGGCGGGTGACAATCCGGCCAACGCGCACGCGCTCGCCCTGTTGCAGGCGCTCGCCGTCGAAGCGACACGGCGACTGCGGTTGCCGCTGTCACCGGGATTGTCACTGGACATGGAGATCACGTTTTGAACAACGCCACCGCCCGTCCGTTCGTGGTCGTGCCCTGCCTCAACGAGGCCCTCGCGATCCGCAGCCTGCTGGAAGGCGTGCTGGTGCATTGCCATGACGTGATCGTGATCGATGACGGTTCGACCGACGACACCGCCGCGATCGTCGCGCAGATGCCGGTGACGCTGATCCGCCACCCGCAACGGCGCGGCAAGGGCGAAGCGCTGCGCGCGGGTTTCCGTGAAGCATTGAAACGCGGCGCCACCGGCGTGCTGACGATGGACGGCGATGGCCAGCACGATCCCGCCGACATTCCGCGCATCCTCGCCGCGGCGCGCCAGTTTCCGGGCGCGATGATCATCGGCGCGCGGATGCTGGAACGCGAACGCCAACCCACCAGCCGCCGGCGTGCCAACGATTTTGCCGACTGGGGCATTAGCTGGGGCTGCGGCCGCCCGGTGTCCGACACCCAGAGCGGCCAGCGCTGGTATCCGCGCGCCGCGGTCGAACTGGTCGATCTGCCCGCGCAGGATTTCGTGTTCGAAGCGGCGATCCTGATCGCCGCCTCGCGCGACCTCGACATGCCGGTGGTGTCGATCCCGATCGTGTCCCGTTACGACAGTGACGCGCGCCACAGCCACTTCCGCTCGGTACGCGACACCGTGCGCATCACCTGGTACACCATCCGGCGCGTCGCGCATTACGGACGCGTGGTGCAAAGCTACCGCGCGTCGCACGGCGATCCGCCGCAGGTCTACGATCCCGAGGGCCTGCTCGCGGCGCCGCCGTCCGCGCGGCTGGCCGGCGCGGGCGCGCCACCGGCAGAATGATGCACGGTCCGGCGCCCGCGGACGTCCTCATCCTCGGCGGTGGACTTGCCGGACTCACCCTCGCATTGCAACTGCACGACCGCTGCCCGCAGCTCGCGATCCGCGTGCTGGAACGTCGTCACCATCCGGTGCCCACCACGGCGCACAAGGTAGGCGAATCGACGGTCGAGATCGGCGCGCACTACTTCGCCGATACGCTCGGCCTGCGCGAACATCTCGACACCGCGCAGGTGCGCAAATTCGGATTCCGGTTCTTCTTCAGCGAAGGCCGCGCGGACCTCGACCGCTGCCCCGAACTCGGCATCAGCCGCGTGTTTCCAACGCCCACGTGGCAGATCGAACGCGGCGCCTTCGAGAATTTCCTGGGACGCGAAGTGGAACGGCGCGGCATCGAGTTCATGCAAGGCGCCAGCGTGCGCGCGATCGAAACCGGTACGCCGCATGTCGTGCATGCAACGCAGGGCGGCGCAACGCAGACGCATTGCGCGCGCTGGCTGATCGATGCATCCGGCCGCGCCGGCCTGCTGCGGCGCCAACTCGGCATCGAGGAGGACAACGGCCACCACATCGGCGCCGCGTGGATGCGCGTCGATGCGCGCCTGCACCTCGACCACTGGTGCGGCGATCCCGCGTGGCGCGAACGCTGCGATCCGCAGGAACGCTGGCGATCCACCAACCACCTTTGCGGCCCCGGCTACTGGGTCTGGCTGATCCCGCTGGCGTCGGGCGCGCATTCAATCGGCATCGTCGCGGATTCGGCGATGCATCCGCTGGAAACGTTCAACAGCTTCGAGCGCGCACTGGCATGGCTCGACAAGCACCAGCCCGCGCTGGCCCGCGAACTCGATGCGCGCCGGGATGCGCTGCTCGATTTCGCATTCCTGCGCAAGGTTTCGTACGGCTGCTCGCAGGTGTTCAGCGCCGACCGCTGGGCGCTCACCGGGGAGGCCGCTTTGTTCCTCGATCCGTTCTATTCGCCGGGCTCCGATTTCATCGCGATCGGCAATACCTACATTACCGAACTCATCGCGCGCGATTTCGCCGGCCGCATGGATGCGCGCACCGCGCAGCATTTCCAGCAAGTGTTCCTGTCGTTCTACCGCAACATGCTGGAACTCTATCGCGGCCAGTACGCGCTGTTCGGCAACGCGCGCGTGATGAGCGCGAAGGTGCTTTGGGATTACGCCTACTACTGGGGCGTGCTGTGCCCGCTGGTGATCGGCGGACGCCTTACCGACCTCGCGCTGTTTTCCGAGCTGTCCGCGGAGATGCTGGCGGCGGAATCGCTGAACCTGCGGGTGCAGGCGTTGCTGCGGGACTGGCACGCGAGCGGCGGCGCATGCGCGGCGCCGGGATGGATGGACCAGCAGCAACTCGCGTGGTTCGCGCGCCTCAATGCGCGGCTGCGCGACACCCTCGACGACGCGTCGATCCGCGCGCGCCTGCGCGAAAACATCCAGCTCCTGCATGCGCTGGCGGGCGCGCTGGCGGAAGCCGCGGCGCGCGATGCTCCCAAGCTCGCGACCGGATCACTCCGCGCCGGCGCGGGACAGCACGCGCGCCCCGCGCTTTTCGACGCGGCGGCGTGAGCTTGCCGCCGCGTCGTTGCAAGAACGATCAATGCGCCAGTTCGAGCTTGCTCGAAAGCACCCAGCCGATGTTGCCCAGCTCGTCCGACACCTTCCACCAGATCCCGACCTTGTCGCCGGTGGGATACAGCATCATGCCGGGCTTGAGGCTGCGCACCACGGACGAATGGAGGTTCGCGTCGGAATAGAGCTTGGTGCCTTCGGTCAGCCGCACCGCCTGCTGCACGTTGTCGGCCTGCGCGTTGGGTGCATTGCGCTGCAGGTCCGCCACCATCTTGGTGTACGCATCCAGATAGGCCAGCGCGACCACCTGGCCGATCTCGGTGTTGGCGTAGCCGCTTGCGCCGCCTGCCGCGAAGCCGCCCCAGAATCCCGCACCGCCGCCGCCCGACCAGCCCACGTCGGTCTTGTCGGCGTGGCCCTGTTCGAGCGCAACCTGTTCGGTCGAACGGATGTCGGTGAGGGTCAGCACCACGTCGGCGGTCTTCTTGGAAAGGCTGACGCCGCCCAGCACCGCACCCGCGCCGTGGCCGATCAACCCACCGAGAATGCCGCCGATGTTGGTGTGCTGCGCGTTGCCGTTGCTGTTGGCGATGTCAGGCACCAGCACGTAGTCCGCCGCCTTCATCTGGCCCTTGCCGATGTTGGAACCGACGCGCATCTCGCCCTCGCCGGCCAGCGAACGTTCTTGCTCGGCGGCCTGCAAGCCCTTGCCGCGATCGACCAGCGTGAAGCAGCCTGATTGCGAGACGTACACCTTGATCAATGCGGCCGGCGATTCGAGGTTCATCGACGTCCACCACGGGTTGCCGTTCTGCGGTTCCTGCACCGCCAGCGTGCCGATCCTGCTGTTGCAGCGCGGCATCTGCGGCTGCGCGTTGGAACCGGCGAAACCCGGCGACGCAACGAAGACGCCACCGCCGATCGCCAGCAAACCGATCCACAACTTCGCCTTCAAGACGTTCGTGTTCATGCGCAACCCTCCCTCCTGGCCTGCGGAAAAACGCCATCGATCGACGGCGAAGACCACACCGCCGCACCGCCCGGCAAAAAACCGGGTGGCCGTTCGATGTGTGATGTACTTCACAGTTGTCCCTGCCGCTTTGTACGCTGGCGCGGTTCGGGTGTCAATCGAATTCCTGTGCACTGGCCAGCGCGACGCGCGCGATGGAGCGTCAGGCCATGCCGCCGTTCACGCCGATCACCTGGCCGTTGACGTAGCCGGCCCCGTCGGAACACAGGAACGCCACCACCGCCGCCACTTCCGCCGGCGTGCCGGTGCGCGCGGCGGGGATCATCGCCTTCACCTGCTCGGGCGAAAACAGGGCTTCGGTCAGGCGCCCTTCGATGATGCCGGGCGCAACCACGTTGACGGTGATGCCGCGCGAGGCCATTTCGCGCGCCAGGGATTTCGCCGCGCCATGCAACGCCGATTTCGCCGCCGCGTAATTGACTTGCCCGCGATTGCCGATCTGCGCCGCCACCGACGACACCGCGACGATGCGTCCGAAACGTGTACGGGCCATCGGCAACAGCAGCGGCTGCGTCGCGTGGAAGAAGCCATGCAGCGACACGTCGATCACCCGCCGCCACTGCGCTTCGCTCATGCCCGCCAGCGGCGCGTCGTCGTGGATGCCGGCGTTGTGCACCAGCGCATCGATCGCACCGCCTTGCAGCAGACCTTCGATTGCAGCGCGCGTCGCGGCGGCGTCGGTGATGTCGAACGTCGCGGTTTCGGCTTCGCCACCGTCTGCGCGAATCCGCTCCGCCACGGCTTCGGCGCGTTCGCGATTGGCATGGGCGTGCACGATCACCTGCCAGCCGTCGCGTGCCAGTGCCATGCAGATCGCGCCGCCGATGTCGCCGCTGCCGCCCGTGACCAGCACGCGCTTCGGATTCATGCCTGTAGCTCCCTCATTCCGCCACCGGGTCGGAGCGCAGCATCACCGCCGCGCGGCCGCTTGCCAGCAGCGCGCCGCGATGCTCGACGCGGAACGCATATTGCAGGCTGTCCGCCATCGCGATCAAGCACTCGACGTGCACTTGCAACCGGCCTTCCAGGTCATCGATGCGCTCGACACGCAAGGCCACGTCGCGCAGCGCGACCAGGAATCCCGGCCGCGCCTTCCCGCCCGCCGCGCGTTCGCGCAGGGCGCCGTGCACCGCCATGGCCTGCGCCGCGTATTCGCACAAATTCACGGCGTGCAGCACGTCGTCGGCGCGCAACGGATTGCCGGGATTGCGATGTGATTGGCTCCGCGCGTGCAGGCGCGTCGCATCCCAGTCCAGCACTTCGTCCAGCAGGCACATCGATCCCGCGTGCGGAATCAGGCGTCGCCAGTCGGCCTTGGGCAGCATCGCGTCAATGCTCCCGGCGCAAATGTTCGGCCGGCGCCATCAACACCGACAGCGTGAAGTGGAAGGCCACGCCAAGCGCCACGGTCAAGCCGATCGCGCGCAGCACCGGCACGCTCGACAGCGACAGCACGCCGAACACCAGCAGCGCGGATGCCACGCACACCAGCGTCGCATGCAGCGTGCGCAGATCCTCGCGCTCGTCGCCGGTGCGGCGCTCGAAGAACAGCGCGTAGTGCAAACCGAGTCCCGCCGCCAATGTCAGCGACACCAGATGGAACAGCGACAACGGAATCCCGCAGGCGCGCAACACAACCAGCACCAGCAGCGTCGCCAGCGTCATCGGCCCCAACACGTGCAAGGCGCGACGCGCGCTGCGCAGTGCCAGCGTCACCGCGATGCACAACAGCAACGCGGCGATGCCGAGTGCGACGAGGATGCGATGCCGATACGCGACGATCAGCGATTCGGTGGACGCCTTGAGGTCGAGCAGGTGCACGGCGCCATGCGTTGCCTGCGTCAACGCGACGAACGCGGCGGGATCGTTGACGCCGCTCAGCGTGCCCAGACCCGCCCAACCGTCGCCCTGCTGCACCAGCATCGACTCCAGCCGTGCGCCCAGCGGCGATTGCTCGAACTTCCCGGGCGTCAACGGCGGCAGCTTGCGCGCGGCTTCGACGTCGGCCACGAACGGCGCGAACACGCCGGCGCGGAACGGCAAGCCCTGCATCGCCTGCTGCAATGCGGACTGCAACTCGGACGTATCGGGAAGCTTGCCCTGCCGCGCGTGCTGGGTTGCCGCGCTGGGCAGGAACCGCGAGGGCAATTCGAAGCCATCGACGGCGTGCCGCGCGACCAGTTGCTGCACTTGCGGTGCGATGCGTTCGGACAAGGCCAGCACGCCTTCCGCGGTCGGCGCACGCAGCACCAGCAAATAGCGCACGTCGGGCGCGCCGAGTTCGGCGCGCAGGCGCGCGTCGCGCTGCAATTCGGCTTGCGGAATCGGCGTCAGCGCCGACAAATCGTTCTGCCACAACTTGCCCGGCGCGAACACCACCACGACGACGCCCGCCACGGCGACCAGCCATGGCAACCAGCGCGGGCGCGGCAGCTGCGCGAGGAAGTGCCACGCGCGCGCCAGCCCGGGCGTCGCGGCCATGTCGCGCTTCGCCGGCGGCACTACCCGCGGCAGCAACCAGCGCGTGCAAACGCCGGCCACCACCAATCCGCCGATCGTGAACACCGCAAGTTGTTGCAGGCCGGCGACGCCCGACGCGAAGAACGCGAGATAGGCGATGCACACCGACACGATCGCGATCGCCAGCAACGGCCACAACTCGCGCACGCACTGCGAGGTTTCGACACCGATGCGGCGATGGCTGAACACGCGCAGCGGATATTCCTGCGCCACGCCCAGCAGCGTGAAGCCGAACGCCACGGTGATGCCGTGCGCATGCCCGAAGATCAGCGCCAGCAGCGCGAACCCCACTACCGCGCCCGACAGCAGCGGCAGCGCCGTCACCACGATGGGCACCGCGCTGCGATACGCCAGCAACAGCATCAACACGAAACCGGCGGTGGTGATCGCACCGAACCGATCGGCTTCCGCGCGCGTGTGGCGACTGGCCTGCACGCCGAACCAGCCCGGCCCGCTGATCGCGAGTTTCGCTTGCGCCGCACCGGGCAGCACCGCGAAATGTTTTTGCAGCGACGCAATCGCCGCGGCCTGCGCACCCGGATCGAATCCTGCGGCCCTGGTCTCCGCAACCAGCAGCGCTTCGCCGCGATCGGAAAACCACACGCCGTCCACCAGTTTCGGTTGATGCGGTGGCGCCCAGCGTTGCGCGAGCTCCAATGTTTCCAACGTCGGGTCGCGGCGCAGCCACGGCTCCAGCATCGACGCGGCGGGCGAACTCAAATCCTCGACGCGCTGCTGGAGTTGCGCGCGCAGGTACGCCGCATCGAAGCGCTGCGTGTCAAGCGTGGGCGACAGCAGATAACGGTACGGCAACAGGTCCGACGCGATCTCCGCAAGATCGTTGCCGCCATTCGCCACGTGGGCGAAGTCGGGATCGTGCGCCAATGCATCTTCCAAACCGCGCGACAACTCCGCGAGCCGCGCCTGCGGCGCGCCGGAAATCGCCAGCAGCAGCAGGCGCGAGCCCGGTCCCTTGCCGATCTCGTCGAGCAGAAGTTTCTGGTCCGCGGTGCGCGCCGGCGGCACGAAGTCGCGCAGGTCGGAGCTGATCTTGAGGTGCAGCGCGACGCCCCAGCCGACCGCGGCGATCACTACGAGCCACGCGAACCAGATCGCGACCCGCGCGCCATTGCTCATGGATTGTTGCGACAACGCGCCGCCAGCGCGGATTCCAGCGGCGCCGCACTGCGCAGTCCCTGCTTCGCCAATTCACCCACGAGCGTGATGCTGCTGTCGCCGTTGGCGTCGGTCATCGTGAGGCAGCGCGGCTCGTGGTCGCGCCCATCGATGACCAGCGACGTGAGCTGCCGCTTGATTGCATCGGTGCGCGGGGTGAGCGTGATGACCCAATGGGCGGTGCTGCCTTGCGCGGACAACGTGAAATCCTTTTGCAGCGCCGAGACGTCGCCGCCCAGCAGCGCATGGAACCCGGCCAGCATCGCGCCGGCCTGCGGCGCGCGCGCCAGCGGCATCTGCTGCACCGCGCCGCTGCCGCGCTGCACGGTGATCGTGCCGTCGGCGATGGTCGCGGTTTCCTTGAAGGGTTTGTCGATGTCGCGCTGCATCCGGTCGCCGCCGAGCCAGCGCAAGGTGCCGGAAACCACCAGCGGGCGATCCAGCACGCCGCGGTAGCTCACCAGCACGAACGGTGTGGACACCGGCGGTGTCTTCGTCATGCCGGCCAGCAGCGATTCCGCGAGATCCGGCGTCGCCAGTGCGGCGGTCGCGGCTGCCGTCAACGCAACGGCAACCAGCGCCTCACGAAACGCGCGCATGCTGCAGCGTTGCATCCACGGCGGGAGGCGCATCGACGATCGCTTGCGGGAGCCAGAAGTCATAAAAATTGAACCAGTTGTAGGGCGCTGCACGCAGGTGATGTTCGAGCCGTTCCGCATAATGGCGGATGTAGAAGTCGAGCGCAGCGTTGCGATCGGTGCGCGGCAGGTCCACGCTTTCGGCCAGGGTTTCGAACGTCAGGTCGTAGCGATTGCCGCCGAGGTACATCCCGAGGCACAGCACGACCGGCACTTTCAGCAGGGCCGCGATCTGCCAGGGCGCGGCCGGGAACGCCGCGTCGGCGCCGATGAACGGAACCTCGCGCATCAGTTCGCGCGGCCGGCCGCGATCGCCCAGCAGCGTGATCATCGCGCCTTCGCGCGCGGCTTCGGACAGCGCCAGCACGATGTCGGTGCCGCCGCGCGAGGTGTCGATGATGCTGTCCGACAATTCCGGCGCGAGGGCTTCCAGCAACGCGGTCAGCGCCGGCGTCTTGCTCTTGTCCATCACCAGCTTGAGCTTGCACTCGGGCTTGTGCGCGGCCAGCACGCGCAGCACCTCGAAGCTGCCGACGTGCGCGCCCAGCAACATCACGCCCTGTCCGCGGTCGAGCTGCCGATGCAATTCCTCGACGCCGTGCGTGGTGACGCGGAAGCCGTCGATGCCGCGCGCCAGCAGGAAAACGCGATCGAGGATCGTCGATGCAAACGCATGGATCAGGCGCATCACCTGCCACGGCGTGCCGGGCCGGCCATCGAGGCGGCGGAAATAATCGCGCGACGCGCGGCGCTCGGGCCCGCGCCGGAAATAGAAGTACAACGTGATCGGATACAGGATGAGCCGCGCGAAGCCGCGCCCGAAGTGCAGCCCGATGAAACGGATCAGCCAGATCGCGAACCAGCCGCCCGCTTCCGGACGGCTCAGCCAGTGTTCCTTCGCCGCCTGCGCGCTGGCGTCGTCCTGCATGTCTTGCGCGCTCATCGATGACATCCCTGGACCTGCATGTTCCTTTCCCCTGTTTTCGTCACTTTGTCGTTGTCACTGCTTCATGCCCGCCGATCCGCTGCCAGCAGCGTCCCGCGGGCGAGCAACTTGCCTTCAACACCGGTCACCTCGAACCGCACGCGCGCACCGTCGGCGTCCAGCGCAATCATCGCGGCTTCACCGGGCCGCAACGGCTGCACGAATTTCGCATCCAGTTTTTCGACGCGCTCCCCGCGCCACGCACGCAACGCCGCGGCGACGCGTTCCAGCACCACCACGCCCGGCACGATCGGGTTGCCGGGAAAGTGTCCGGCCAGCGCCGGGTGCGCCGCGTCGATCTGCAATGCCGTCCGGAACGTGCCGCTCATGGCGCGCCGTCTTCGCCGCGCATCAACGCGGGCCAGCGTTGCACGATCTGTGCCACGAACCGGCGCGCGGACGGGTGCGGAATGTGCCGCATGTGCCAGCGCCGGAACACGTACTCGCCCGCGAAGGCCGCGAGCAGCACGATCCAGCAACCCGCTTCCGGATACCAGGCGAGCAGCGAACCCGGCAATGCGAATGGAACCGCCACGCCGAACGTCGCCAGCCATCCACCCGGCACCGCGAGCAACGCGATGAGCAGCGACAGCAACGCCATCGCGGCCAGCAGGCACGCCCAGAACACGGTGACGCCACGCGTATAGGCGCGCACGCCCGGCAGATCCACGCGCGCTTCGCCTTCGATCACGCGCACGAAGCGGGTGACCAGCGGTTCGGCACCCGCTTTGAGCGTGCGCGCGAACAGCCATCCGATCGCGGCGAGGAACACCACCGGCAACGCCATCAATGCAAGTTCGGGATGTCCGGTCAACGCGGGCGCCAGCAGCAAGGCCGCCAACGCGAGCCACATCGCCAACGCCGCCACGCTGCGGCGCCGCCACACCGACGGCAGCCACGACAGCAGCAACAGCGCCGCCGCAGCCAGGCTGAGTTGATGGCGATGCAACAGCCCGCCCGCCAACGCCAACCCGCCGCACGCCAGCAAAACCAGCGGCAACCACGGCACGCGTGTCGCGGCGGAAGGATGTTGGACGGCGGGCGCGGACATGCGATTTGCGGCGGCGGGAATGGCGATGGAGTCTATATGATAGGCGGACGGCTCGATCACACCTGAACCCGAGGAGAGTTGCGAAGAATGGACGGCGGCAATGCGCCCGGATTCGACTGCGATGTCCTGGTGATCGGCGGCGGCCCCGGCGGTTCGACCATTGCCACTCTGCTCGCCCGGCGCGGCTGGCGCGTGACGATGCTGGAAAAAACTTCCCACCCGCGCTTCCACATCGGCGAATCGCTGCTGCCCGCCAACATGCCGATCTTCGAGGAGCTTGGGGCGCTGGAAAAACTGCGCGAACTCGGCCGCCTGAAACTCGGCGCCGATTTCCCGCGCGACGACGGCAGCTACTACACCTTCCGCTTCGACCGCGCGCTGGGCGACACGCCGCCCTACGCATTCCAGGTCGTGCGCGAAGACATGGATCGGATGCTGTTCCGGCACGCCCGCGAGAACGGCGTGGACGCGCGCGAAAAGGTGAAAGTGGAACGCGCGGATTTCGACGACGGGGGCGTGACCGTGCACGTCGATGCGGACGGCGCGGAGTCGCAACTGCGCGCACGCTACGTGGTCGATGCGTCCGGCCGCGACACCTTCCTCGGCAAGCAACTGAAGCTGGTCGAGCGCAGCGACAAGCACCAGAGCGCGGCGATGTTCGCGCACTACCAAGGCATCGGCTACAACCCCGACGATCCGGGCGGCAACATCATCAGCGTCAACCGCTTCGCGCACGGCTGGGCGTGGTTCATCCCGCTGCCTGGCGGCATCACCAGCGTCGGCTGCGTGTGCAAGCCGGGTTACCTGAAGATGCGGCAGGGCGCGAGCAACGAAGATTTCATGGCGAAGACACTTGCGATCGTGCCCGGCGCCGCGCGCCGCATGCAGGACGCGAAGCGCGTGTCGCCCGTGCGCTTCACCGGCAATTATTCGTACACCTGCAACCGGATCGCAGGGCACCGCTGGATCCTCATCGGCGACGCGTGGGCGTTCCTCGATCCGGTGTTTTCGTCGGGCGTGTTCCTGTCGATGTATTCGGCGCGCCGGGCGAGCGACGTGGTGGATGGCGCGCTGCGCGACTTCGCGCGCGAAACGGCCTTGCAGCGGCGCTACGCCAAACACATGCGCCAGGGCTATGCGCGCTTCGCCTGGTTCATCCATCGCTTCAACTCGCCGGTGATGAAGGCGCTGTTCGCCGATCCGCGCAACGTGATGCAGGTGGAACAGGGCGTGATCTCGATGCTGGCCGGTGACGTGTTCGACAACAAACGCGTGCTGTCGAAGCTGCGCATCTTCAAGACGATCTACGCGATCGCCTCGCTGGTCAACCTGCGCGGCTGGGCCGTCGACCTTGCCGATCGCCGCCGCCAGAACCGCATGCGCGTCGCCGCCGATGCCGCGGAATGACCGCCGCGTGAGCGGACCCGTCGAACTTCGCGTCACCACGCCGTTCGGCGAACTCGCGGCACTGCAATGGGGCGATGCCGGCGCGCCACCGCTGCTGGCCTTGCACGGCTGGCTCGACAACGCCGCGAGCTTTGCGCAGCTGGCGCCGTCGCTCGGCGCGCGGTGCGTGATCGCGCTGGACCTGCCGGGCCACGGCCATTCGGCGCACCTGCCGCCGGGCGTGCATCGTTACAACAACCTCGACCAGGTCGACCACGTGCTCGATTTCGCCGACGCATTGCAATTGGAACATTTCGATCTGCTGGGCCATTCGCTGGGCGCGGGCATCGCGTCGTTGACCGCTGCTGCCGCACCTGCGCGCGTGGGCAAACTGGCACTGATCGAAGGCCTGGGGCCGCTCGCCGACGACGGCTCGCAAACGCTCGCGCGCTGGCGCGATGCCCACGCGCAACGACAAATCTCGCGGCGGTCACCGCGCGTATTCGCCTCCGTCGATGACGCGGTCGCTGCTCGCGTGGCAGCGGGCGGACTCGATGCGATTGAGGCGCGTCCGATCGTCGAACGCAACCTGCGCGAAACCATCGGCGGCTATGCGTGGCGCAGCGATCCGCGCCTGCGCCTCGCCACGCCCCTGCGCATCGAGGAAACGCAACTACGCCGCGTGATCACGGGCATCACCGCGCCTACCTTGCTGTTGCTTGCCGAACCCTCGACGCCGTACCTGCCACCGGCGTTGATGGCCGCACGCGCCGCATGCGTCGCCGAGATCCGTGTCGAACACATTGCGGGGCCGCACCACCTGCACATTCGGCAGACGCAGAAGTGCGCCGAGCATATCGTGGCGTTTCTCGGCTGACGCCTGAATTTAGCGGCAGCAGGTGAGCTTCCGCTGGGATGAGTTGCTAGGCGCGTGCTCCATGGCGCCAAGTCACCCAAAACAGCAATGCAGAAGCCATACCATAGAGTGCATAGAGCCGAACATATGCGGTCAGCGGTGCATGAGGTAGCGCGAATATGAAAGCTGCCAAAACACCGGCGATGAGGCCACAAAAAGCTGCGGACCACCAACGAATCATGTGAAAGCGATTGAACAACAAAAATAGCGGAAGACCGACGATAAGAGCGATAGCTACTGTGAACTGATAAGCGACTAGCGAGAACAGAACAAATAAGGTGAATGTCGTGTGCGCGGGGGCGTAGCCCAGCAGAACGATTAAGCCCCAAACCAAGCAAGGGCCAAGCCCAGCCGCCAATACTCCAAGCGCAATAGATCTGTTCATAGGGGTTAGCACACGCCTACGCCTGTCAGCCAGCCGCACGCGGCACCGACGTTTCTGCCGCAAGCGACACGCCGTACCGTGCGACGAAATCCGCGGCCGGCTCCGGCTTTCCGAGATGGAAACCCTGGCCGAAGTCGCAGCCCATTTCCTGCAGCAGGCGTTGCGAGGTTGCATCCTCGATGCCTTCCGCGGTCGCTTCCAGGCCGAGGTTGTGCGCGAAGCGCACGATCGATTCGACCAGCTTGGCCATGCGCGCGTCGGTGGCGATGTGCGCGACCAGCGACTTGTCGATCTTCAGTTCCGAGGCCGGGAATTTGCTGAGGTAGGTGATGGATGCGTAGCCGACGCCGAAGTCATCGATCGCGATGCGCACGCCGTGGTCGCGCAACTTGCCCAGCACGCGCACCACGGTTTCCACGTCGCCGGCCAGCGCGGTTTCGGTGATTTCCGCGACGATCGCGTTGGGCGGCACGCCCCAGATGTTCAACGCGTCGAGCAGTTGTTCGGCAACGCCGCCGTGCGAGAGCGTGCGCGGCGACAGGTTCAGTGCGACGCGGCAACCCGGCAGGCCGCGCAGCGCGGACACGTAGCGCAGGGTCGCGTGGATGCTCCAGCGCGTCAGCGAGGTGATCAGGTCGTTCTGCTCGGCGAAGGTGACGAAATCGTCGGGGCTGACCGGACCGACCTTGTGGCTGGTCCAGCGCGCCAGCGATTCCACGCCGACGATCCGCGATTGCGCGAGGCTCCAGATCGGCTGGAAAAACGTCGCCAGCCGGTTGGCTTCGATGCTTTCGCGCAATTCGTGGTAATCGATGTTCGCACGCACGTTCCTCGGATCGTGGAACGCGTAGCGCTCGCCGCGCCGCAGCGCGTCGTCGGCCGCCATCTGCGCGTGCCGCCACAGCGTGTCCGGATCGGTGCCGTCCTGCGGAAACAGCGCGACGCCCATCACCGCGCGCGTCTGCCACGGCGGCATGCCCGGCGCCACCACGTGCGGTTGCTCGAACTGCGCCATCAATCCTGCCGCTGCCAAAAGCGCGTTGTTGCGGCCGCTCAAACCGGGCAACACCGCGAGGAAACTTTCGTCGCCCGACTGGAACACGGTGTCCAGCGGGCGCAGCGACTCGCGCAACAGTTTCCTGATCGTCACCTCGACCTGTTCGCCGCACTCGCTGCCGAAGCGCAGCGCGACTTGACGCAGGCCGCGGATGTACACGACGACGACCGCGAAGCCGCCCGTGCCGATGTCGTTCTCGGCGAGCTGGCGACCGATCGCGGCCAGGATCGCATCGCGGTTCAACATGGGGACTGCGCCGCCTTCATAGGCTTGCAAGATAGCCCGTGGCGTCGACGGGATGCTGGTCCACCGAAAGCGTGTGCCTGATTTCGACGGTTTGGCCGTCGACGGTCTGGTCCAGCAGGTTGAACACGCGGAAGTCCTGCAGCGGCTGCTTGTCCGGCGTGGTCACCACCAGCACGGTCGGACGCAAGCGGCGCACCTGGTTCTGTTCCAGCACCACCGCGATTTCGCCGGTGCTCAGTTCCACGCGCGAGCCGGTGGGATAGACACCCAGGCACACCTGGAACTGTTCGACCAGTTCTGACTGGTACAACGAACCGCGCGCACGGTAGATCTTCTGCAGGGCTTCGTGGCGCGACACCGGCGCCTGGTACGGACGCGCGCTGCACATCGCGTCGTACGAATCGATGATGGCGAGCATGCGGCCCGCCATCGGAATGGTGTCGTCGAGCAGGCAATCCGGATAACCGCTGCCGTCCTGGCGCTCGTGATGGGTGCGCATGACGTCGAGCACATCCGGGTCGTCGACACCGCCAGCCGTGACGATCTCCAGGCCTTGCGCCACGTGGCTGCGCACCAGTTGCATTTCTTCCGGCGACAGCGGCTGCGCGCTGCGCAGCAGTTCCGGCGGCAGGCGGGTCTTGCCGATGTCCATCAGCAAACCGGCGGTAGCGAGGCTCAGCAGCGTGCCTTCCGGCAATCCGAGGTGGCGGCCGAACGCCGCCGCCAGCGCGCCGCAGGCGATCGCGTGGCCGTAGATGTAATCGTCGTGCCGGCGCATGCCTTCGAGGAACAGGAATGCGTCCGCGCTGCGCAGCACGCTCGCGACCAGCGGACGCACCACTTGTTCGACATGCTCGACCGAAAGTTCGCGGCCGCTGGCGACATCGGCGTAGATCTGGTCGATCAGCTCCGAGGTCGCCCGCAGTGCATCGCGCGCGCGCGGAATCTCCTCCTCGACGCTCACCTGGTTCGCATAGGTCTTGACCGACATGAAGCGCGTGTCGCCGCCCTCGCCGCGCGGCAGCGTCAGCAGCGGCCGTCCACGCGTATCGACCTCGCGGCGCCGATCGATGTACACGTACTTGCACAGTTCGCGCAGCGTGCGCATTTCGCGATCGGTGCGGATCTCGAAACCCTGCAGCGGAAACGGCGTGCCCTCCCACGGACGATCCAGCCGGCTCACGAACATGCCGAGCGTGAGGTTGGGCGTGTCGACGCGGACTTCTTCGAGCTCGATGGCCATACGGCCTCGTTTCCCCGGCACGGCATGTGCGAACGCGGCTAGTGTAACCAGCAAATCGGCCGGACTGGCGGGCGTGCCGCGCGATCGTTCCCGGGCATGAACGCTGCGTGCGCCGGCGGCGGCTATCCGCGCGTGCACGGCCCGCGTATCGTGGCCGGCAACATCCCTGCGAGGAACCGCGATGACTGCCACGCCCATTCCCGGACGCGAACACGACCTCGGCAACGGCCTGCTTGTGCTGCGCAGCCTGCCCTCTCTGGCGCGGCGTTCGATCGGCCCGTTCGTGTTCTTCGACCATGCGGGCCCGGTGGTGATGGACGCCGCGACCGGCCGCCAGGCCGACGTTCGCCCGCATCCGCACATCGGGCTTTCCACGGTCAGCTATTTGATGAGCGGCGCGGTGCGCCATCGCGACAACCAGGGTTTCGACCAGGTGATCCATCCCGGCGACGTCAACTGGATGACCGCGGGCCGCGGCATCGTGCACTCCGAACGCTTCGACGTACCCGATGCGTTCGCGGGCGACGGACTGGAACTGCTGCAGTCGTGGGTCGCGCTGCCGGACGAGCAGGAGGAATGCGACCCGTCATTTTCCCACCACGTGCGCGCAGAGCTGCCCCACGCGGAAGACGGCGGCGTCGCATTGCGCGTGATCGCCGGCGAAGCGTTCGGGATGAAGAGTCCCGTGCGCGTCCATTCGCCGATCTTCTACGTGCATGCGGAACTGAAAGCCGGCGCGCGCATCGAGGTTCCCGTGGACTACAGCGAACGCGCGGCCTACGTGGTGCACGGCCGCGTGCGCGACGAATCGGACGGCGCGGAATACGGGCCGCGGCAATTGCTGACGTTTGCGCCGCGCGATCCGGTGACCTTACGCGCCAGCACCGATGCCACCGTGATGCTGCTTGGCGGCGAACCACTCGGCCCGCGTTTCGTCTGGTGGAACTTCGTGTCGTCGCGCAAGGAGCGCATCCGCGAGGCCGCGGCGGACTGGCAAGCCGGACGTTTCAAACTGCCCGCGAGCGACAACCGGGAGTTCATCCCGCTGCCGGACAAGCCGATCTAGAACCAGCCCAAAACCGTTCGTGTTGAGCCCTTCGACGAAGCTCAGGACAGGCTACGCGAAGCAAAGCTTCGCGAAGTCGAAACACCGCGGGTGCATCGAGCGGCACTTCGACTTCGCGCCTTCGGCGCTACGCTCAGTGCGAACGGCTCTTGCAGATGATTCTCTAACGCCCGTAGCGGCGCGCGCGCCGCTGATAGATGCGCACCGCGCGCAGGAAATCGATGCGCCGGAAGGCCGGCCACAACACGTCGCAGAAATAGAACTCGCTGTACGCGGCCTGCCAGATCAGGAAGCCCGACAAGCGCTGTTCGCCGCTGGTGCGGATGATGAAGTCCGGATCGGGCACGCCGCCGGTGTAGAGATAGCGTTCGATCTGTTCGGGCTTCAGTTCGGCAGCCACCGACTCCAGCGTTCGTCCTTCCGCGGCAGCGTTCGCCAGCAGCCCTTTCACGGCGTCGGTGATTTCCTCGCGCCCGCCGTAGGCCAGCGCGATGGTGAGCAGCATGCCGTCGTGTCCGGCGGTGGAAAGCTCCAGCGCTTCGCTGGCCGCGACCACGCGCTCCGGCAGGCGGTCGCGCTGGCCGATGATCTTCACACGCACGCGGCCCGACTTGAAACTTGGCTCCTGCAACAGGCGCGCGCTTTCGCGCACGAACAGATCGAGCAGGCATTCGACTTCGGCCGCCGGGCGGCTGAAGTTCTCGGTACTGAAAACGTACAGGGTGACGTGGCGCACTTCGAGGTCGATGCACCACTCCAGCACTTCGCGCAGCTTGTTGACGCCGTACTGGTGGCCCAGCGTCGCTTCCAGGCCCATGCCGCGCGCGAAGCGCCGGTTGCCGTCGAGGATCAGGCCGATGTGCGCGGGCACCGGTCCGCTGGCGACCTGGCGGGCGAGGACGTGTGCGTACCAGCGATACAACGGGTGCAGCAGCGGATTGAGGATCCGCCATGGACGGCGGCGCAAATCCGCGAGCGCAAGGCGCAGCCAGCCGGGAGCGGACAACCCGGCGTCCTTGCCGGCGATTGGCCGGGAGAGTTCCGATTGCATGGGCGGGCATTGTATGCCGGGCGAGGCGGCTCCATAACATCGGCGCATCCTTTCATTCATGTGAAACGGTACCGATGCTGCTCGCAGCCTTCGACCCCTCTGCCCCACCCCGGAAAAGCCGCATGAACGGGTTCGCCTGGTTGCCCTGGCGGCGGCCGCCACCGCCCATCGACGACGTACTCTGGCGCGATGCAATGGACGCGTGTCCGCTGGCGCAGCGATTGCCGCCGGACGATCGCACGCGCCTGCGCGAACTGGCCGCGCGTTTCCTGCAACGCAAGGGTTTCCACCCGATCGAAATGGAACTGGACGCGAAGCAGCGCCTGCTGATCGCGATGCTGGCCTGCCTGCCGGTGCTGCGGCTGGGCTTTCGCGCGCTGCGCGGCTGGCAGGGCGTCGTCGTTTATCCCGGCGAGTTCAGGGTTCGCCACCGCCACCACGACGGCAGCACCGGCGTGGTCACCGAAAGCGACCAGATCCGGATCGGCGAGGCGTGGCAAATCGGGCCGCTGGTGTTGTCGTGGGCTGCGATCGAGCATGACCTGGCGCAGCCCTGGACCGGCTCGAACGTCGTCGTGCACGAAATCGCGCACAAGCTGGACATGCTGGACGGCCCGCCCGACGGCGTGCCGCCGCTGCCGCGCGGCGTGTCGTGGCGGGGCTGGATCAATACCTTCCAGCGCGCCTACGATCGCCTGTTGCTGGCGGTTCGCCGCGGCGAAGCTACGCCGGTCGACCCGTACGCGGCCACCAATCCGGGCGAATATTTCGCCGTGGTCAGCGAATTGCACTTCTCCGATCCGCGCCGGCTGGAATGGGCCGAACCGGACGTCGCGGCGTTGCTGCGCGGCTATTACGGGCCATCACCAGCACAGGCCTGATCAGGCTGCCGAACGCAGCCAGCGCGCGGCGTCCAGCGCGTAATACGTCAGGATCGCGTCGGCACCGGCGCGCTTGATCGACAGCAGGGCTTCCATGGCGCAGGCCCTTTCGTCGATCCAGCCGTTGGCGCCGGCGGCTTTCAGCATCGCGTATTCGCCCGAGACCTGGTACACGAAGGTCGGCGCGCCGAAGCGTTCCTTCACGCGGCGCACGATGTCGAGGTACGGCAAGCCCGGTTTGACCATCACCGCGTCGGCGCCTTCTTCGAGGTCGAGTTGCACTTCGCGCAACGCCTCGTCGGAGTTGCCGACGTCCATCTGGTAGGTGTGCTTGGACCCCTTGCCGAGCGACGCCGCCGAACCGACCGCGTCGCGGAATGGGCCGTAGAAGCTGGACGCGTACTTCGCCGAATACGCGAGGATGCGGGTGTGGACCAAGCCTGCATCTTCCAATGCCAGGCGGATCGCGCCGATGCGGCCATCCATCATGTCCGAGGGCGCGACGAAATCCGCGCCCGCGCGGGCCTGCGACAGCGCCTGCTTCACCAGCACCGCGACGGTTTCATCGTTCAGGATGTAGCCGGTGTCGTCGATCAGGCCGTCCTGGCCGTGGGTCGTGAACGGGTCCAGCGCGTCATCGCAGATCACGCCAAGTTCCGGGAAACGCGACTTCAGCGCGCGCACCGCGCGTTGCACCAGGCCGTCGTCGTTGAAGGCTTCGCGGCCATCGGCAGTCTTCTTGTCATCTTCCAGATGCGGAAACAGCGCCAGTGCCGGCACACCCAGCTGCTGCGCCTGCTCGGCGACCTGCAACAAAGCGTCGATGGACAGCCGCGACACGCCGGGCATCGAGGCCACGTCGTCCCGAACCACGCCCGCGCCCTCCTGCACGAACACGGGCAGGATCAGGTCCGACGGGGTCAGCACGGTTTCGCGCATCAGCGCGCGTGAAAAAGCATCGCGGCGCATGCGGCGCAGGCGGGTCAAGGGGTAACTCATGGCGGTGTTCCGCGATTCGACAACCGCTCATTGTAACGGCGGTGTGAGCCACTTCCCGATCGCCGCCGCGGCTCTGGCACGAATCCTGCTCCATCTTTACGGCGCATGCGAGGTGAAAGCCGCAGTCACTTTCAGCTCAGGTGCTTGCAGTTAAATTAGAGTTAATGCACAATCCCATCCGCTGGATGGATTGCATTCCAAAGGCAAAAACTTCAAGTCAAACGTAACTCGCTGAAACAACAATGATCTCCGTCCTGTCCCTCCTCCTTTTCCTGACGCTCGCGGCGGTCGTCGTCGCGATGAGCGTCAAGCGCATTCCCGAGGGTCAGGTCTATACGCTGCGCCGGCTGGGCAAGCCCGCGGGCACGCTGACGGCAGGCACCCATCTGGTCGTGCCGCTGATCGAACGCATCGCCCACAAGATCAGCATCACCGGCTACACGCTGGCGGTAGACGAACGCATGGCCGAAAATGCAAGCGACGCGCGCAACCTGCGCGGCCGGGTGTGGTGGCAGGTGCTCGACCCCGAGCGCGCCGAAGCGGTGATCGACCGCGCCGACGACATGATCCGCCTGCAGCTGCGCGATGCTGTCCAGCATGCGGCCGCTTCCGAAGCGCAGGATTTGCGTTCACGCAACCAGCGCATCAAACAGACCTTGAACACCAGCCTGCGCGAACGCGGCGTGCTGGTGACGCGGGTGGAACTGAATCTCGCCGCATAACAAGAACCAGTTCAGGGAGAAACGGTGAGCCCGCCATGCGCGGGCTCCTGTTTTTGGAGAGGTTCGGGATTGGGGATTGGGGACTCCACCCCCGTCCGCAGGAAGGGGGTCGCGCACCAAAGGTGCGCGGGCGGATGTCATCCGGCACCATTATTCGTGTCCCTCGCACCCATCAACACCATGCCCTCGGCTCCCCCACTCGCCTCACGCCTCGCCGACGGCCTTGCGGCCATACGGCTGGAACTGCCGGTCGACGCGCAGGAAAAGCTGCTGGCCTACCTCGACCTGCTGGCGAAGTGGAACCGCACCTACAACCTGACCGCCGTGCGCGATCCCGAAGACATGGTGTCGCGGCACCTGCTGGATTCGCTGGCGGTGTTGCCGTTCGTGCACGGCGAAACCTTGGCCGACCTCGGCAGCGGCGCCGGCCTGCCCGGCATTCCGCTGGCGATCGCGCGTCCGGACATCGCGGTGACGCTGATCGAGAGCAACGGCAAGAAGGCACGCTTCCTGCGCGAGGCGGTCCGCAGCCTGCCGCTGGCGAACGTGACCGTCGCGCAGGCGCGGGTGCAGGACGCGACCGGCGCCTTTGACACCATCACCGCGCGGGCTTTTGCCAGCCTTCCCGACATGCTGGCCTGGGGCGGCCACCTGCTGGCCCCGGACGGGCGCTGGCTGGCCCTGAAGGGACACGCGGATCCCGTCGAACTGGATGCCGTGCCGCGCGGATTCCGGGTAGTCACCGTGCATGCACTGGAGGTGCCCGGCACCGACGGCGAACGCTGCGTGGTGGAGCTGGCACGGGCGCACCATCGGGCGCCCATTTGAAGCATCCAAGGCCGGATGGCCTTCTGATCGATCAGCTGAAAAGGGCAGCGATCACGGACGATCGCATAAAAATGATAGGCTAGTCCGCTCACCGTTTGCGTCCCATCCGTTGCGACCATGACGCGCATCATCGCCATCGCCAACCAGAAGGGCGGCGTGGGCAAGACCACCACCGCCGTGAACCTGGCTGCCGCGCTCGCGGAGACCAGGCGCCGCGTGCTGCTGGTGGATCTCGATCCGCAGGGCAACGCGACGTCGTCGGCCGGCATCGACAAGCGCGAAGCCAAGCCGAATGGCTGCGAGGTGTTGCTGGAAGAAGCGCAGATCGAGGACGCGATCATCCCCACCGAAGCCGGCTTCGACCTGCTGCCGGGCAATCGCGACCTCACCGCCGCCGAAATCAAGCTGGCCGACGCGATCGCGCGCGAACAGCGCCTCAAGGAGCAACTGGCGAAACTCGGCGACCGCTACGCGATCATCCTGATCGACTGCCCGCCCTCGCTGCACCTGCTCACGCTCAACGCGCTGGCCGCCGCGGACAGCGTGCTGATCCCGGTGCAATGCGAATCGATGGCGCTGGAAGGGCTCACCGATCTGCTCGACACCGTCAAGGCCGTGCGCAAGCGGCTCAATCCGCAACTCGAAGTCGAGGGCCTGCTGCGCACGATGTTCGACGTGCGCACCGCGCTCGGCAACGACGTGTCGAGCGAACTCACCAAGCACTTTGGCGACAAGGTGCTGCACTCGGTGGTGCCGCGCAACGTGCGGCTCGCCGAAGCGCCCAGCCACGGCAAGCCCATCAATCTGTACGACCGCGAGTCGCGCGGCGCGATCGCCTACCTCGGGCTCGCGGGCGAGATGATCCGCAAGCTGGGTTTGGGCACGGCCCGCAATGGCGATGCGGCGCCCGACGCCGCGTCCGTCAAATCCAATCCGCCGCCGAGCGTGCCACGCACGCCCATCATGAAGGTTTCCGCATGAGCGCCGCCAAACGCCGGGGCCTCGGTTCCCGCGACCTCGACGTGTTGCTCGGCAGTCCGGATGCCGATGTCGCGGAGTCCGCCGCCGAAACCCTGAGCAACCTGCCGGTCGCGTCGATCCGCGCGGGCCAGTACCAGCCGCGCCACCACTTCGACGAGGCGGCGTTGGACGAACTCGCCGCATCGATCAAATCGCAGGGCCTGATCCAGCCGATCGTGGTGCGCGACGCCGGGCGCGGCCAGTACGAATTGATCGCCGGCGAACGCCGCTGGCGCGCCGCGAAGAAAGCAGGCTTGACGGAAATCCCCGCCGTGGTCCGCGACATCCCGGCGCAATCGGTGCTCGCGGTCGCGCTGATCGAGAACATCCAGCGCGAGGAATTGACCGCGCTGGAAGAAGCGCACGCGCTGCGCCGGCTCATCGACGAATTCAAGTTGAGCCAGCAGCAGGCTGCCGACGCGGTGGGCCGTTCGCGCGCCACGGTCGCCAATCTGCTGCGCCTGCTGGACCTGCCCGCGACGATCCGCGAATTGCTGGACGAAGGCCGCATCGAAATGGGCCACGCGCGCGCGCTGCTGACGCTGCCCGCGCCGCGCGCCATTGCGCTGGCCGAGAAAGCCGCCGACCAGGGCTGGTCGGTGCGCGAACTGGAACAGGCGGTGCGCCTGGCACAATTGCCGAAATCGTCCGGCAAGACGAAATCCCGCGACGTCGACCCCGACATCGCCGCGCTGGAGCGCGAACTGTCCGACGCACTCGGCACCCGCGTCGAGATCGCGCAGGGGCGCGGCGGGCGCGGCAAGCTGGTGATCAACTACCACAGCGCCGACGCACTGGAAGGCATCCTCGAGAAACTGCGCTGAGTTTTTCGGGCAAGGCTAAAGCCATCCCTCTCGATCCCTCTTCCTATGGAAGGGGAAGACAAGCACACGCGCCAAGCTGGACTACCCCCTTCCAACGGAAGGGGGTCGCGCCGCAGGCGCGGGGGGATGCCATCGCGCGAGGACATCGCCCACCGCATCGGCGATAATCCCGGCTTCCCCACGGCAAGGCCCCAGCGCATGCCCGAACTGTCCGTGGTCGTGCCCGTGTTCAACGAGCGCGACAACATCCCGCCGCTGCTTGCCGAAATCGCCGCCGCGCTGCGCGGACGCGTCGACTACGAAGTCGTGTACGTCGATGACGCGAGCTCCGATGATTCGCTCGACGTGCTGAAGGCCGAGCGTGCGCGGCATCCGGAACTTCGGATCGTGCGGCACCTGAAACAAAGCGGCCAAAGCACCGCGATCCGCAACGGCGTGCGCGCGGCGCGCAGTGCGTGGATCGCGACGCTGGACGGCGACGGCCAGAACGATCCCGCCGACATCCCGAAGCTGCTCGACGCGCGCAAGGACGCCAACGCGAAAGTGAAACTGTTCGCGGGCTGGCGCACCACCCGCCGCGACAGCTTCAACAAGCGCATCTCCTCGAAGATCGCCAACGGCGTGCGCTCGCGGATGCTGCGCGATGCCACGCCCGACACCGGCTGCGGCTTGAAACTGTTCGAGCGCGACACATTCCTCGCGCTGCCCTACTTCGACCACATGCACCGCTATCTGCCGGCTCTGGTGAAACGTGCGGGATTCGAAAGCGTCAGCATTCCGGTCGGCCACCGTCCGCGCACCCGCGGCGTGTCCAAGTACGGCATGCTTGATCGCTTGTGGGTGGGTTTGGCCGACCTGCGCGGCGTCGCGTGGCTGATGCGGCGCGCGAAGGTGACCGACATCGAGGAACTGTGAGCGTCGCCGTGCCCGATCTGGCTGCGCAAGCCCAGGAAGTTCTTCGCAACGTATTCGGTTACGGCGCCTTCCGCGATCGCCAGCAGGCCATCATCGGACACCTGCTGCACGGCGGCGACGCGCTGGTGTTGATGCCGACCGGCGGCGGCAAGTCGCTGTGCTACCAGATTCCCGCGTTGCTGCGCGAAGGTACCGCGGTCGTGGTCTCGCCGCTGATCGCGTTGATGCAGGATCAGGTGGAAGCGCTGCACCAGTTCGGGGTGGCGGCGGCGTTCCTCAATTCCAGCCTCGATGCGCCCGCGCAAAATGATGTCGAGCGGCGCTTCCTCGGCGGCGATTTGAAACTGTTGTACGTGGCGCCCGAGCGATTGCTCACCGGGCGTTTCCTCGAACTGCTCAAACGTGCCGAGGTGTCGCTGTTCGCGATCGACGAAGCGCATTGCGTGTCGCAATGGGGCCACGACTTCCGTCCCGAGTATCGCGAGCTCACGGTGCTGCACGAGCGCTTCCCCGATGTGCCGCGCATTGCGCTGACCGCCACCGCCGACGCGCCGACCCGGCGCGAGATCGTCGAACGGCTGGCGCTCGGCAACGCACGGCAGTTCATCTCCAGCTTCGACCGACCCAACATCCGCTATCGCGTCGCGCAGCGCGACCAGCCGCGCCAGCAACTGAAGGCGTTCCTCGACGGGCACCGCGGCGAATCGGGCATCGTCTATTGCCTGTCGCGGCGCAAGGTGGAGGAGACCGCGGCGTGGCTGCTCGAACAGGGCATCGAAGCGCTGCCGTACCACGCCGGCCTCGACGCGGCCACGCGCGCCGCCAACCAGCAGCGCTTCCTGCGCGAGGACGGCATCGTGATGTGCGCGACCATCGCCTTCGGCATGGGCATCGACAAACCGGACGTGCGTTTCGTCGCGCACCTGGATTTGCCGAAAAGCCTCGAGGGCTATTACCAGGAAACCGGACGTGCAGGCCGCGATGGACTACCGGCCGACGCATGGATGACCTACGGATTGAGTGATCTCGTCACGCTCGCGCAATTCATCCAGCAATCCGATGCCGACGAAGCACGCAAGCGGCTGGAACGCAGCAAGCTCGACGCGCTGCTGGCCTTTGCCGAATCGACGCGCTGCCGTCGCCAGCAACTGTTGGCGTATTTCGGCGAAACGCTCGAACAACCCTGCGGCAACTGCGACAACTGCCTCGACCCGCCGCCGACCTGGGACGCCACCGAAGCCGCGCAGAAGGCGCTCTCATGCGTGTACCGCACCGGCCAGCGCTTCGGCGTTGGCTACCTGATCGACGTTCTGCCGGGCAAGGACAACGCGCGGATCCAGGCGCAGCGCCATGACCGCCTTTCCGTGCACGGCATCGGCACCGAGCTCGACGCGCGGCAATGGCGTGGCGTGTTCCGGCAACTGGTCGCGCGCGGATTCTTAAGTCCCGACCTCAACGGCTACGGAACCTTGCGACTGACGGCGGCCGCGCACCCGGTCCTGCGCGGCGACGAAACCGTGCACCTGCGCCGGGAACCCGATCGCGCGCAGCGCCGCGCCAGCCGCCGCGCCGATGCATCGGGCAATCGCCGCAGCCTCGACATCGCCCCGCACGAGGAGCCGTTGTGGAATGCCCTGCGCGACACGCGCGCGAAACTCGCCAAGGAACAAGGCGTGCCGGCGTACGTGATCTTCCACGACGCCACTTTGTACGCGATGTTGCGCGCGCGTCCGCAAGATCGCGAGGCGCTGGCCGCGATCAGCGGCGTCGGCGCGCGCAAGCTGGAACGCTACGGCGCAAAGTTCCTGGCCGTGCTGCGGGACGCCTGACCTCGGTTTTCCGCTGTCGAAATGCCCGCGCCTGGCGCGACATGGTGATGAACGAAGGCGCCCCGCCTTCGACCGCAAGGAGAGTTGCCATGAAATATTCGATCCTGATCTACGACAGCCCCGAAACCGCGACGCGATTCCAGAGCCCGGAGGGTGCGCAATACATGTCGCAGTGGGCGCCCTTCATCAAGGCGCTGACGGATGCCGGCGTCTACGTCACCGGTGCCGGCCTGCAGCCCGCGGACACCGCCACCACGCTGCGTTTCGACGACGGCAAGCGGCGCGTGCAGGACGGCCCGTACGCCGACACCAAGGAGCAGCTGGGCGGTTTCTACATGATCGACGTGCCCGATCTCGACACTGCGCTGGAATGGGCTGCGCGCACGCCGCGCTTGCCGGGCCAAAGCTTCGAGGTCCGGCCCAACCTGGTGGTTCCGAGCGAGCAATGAATGCGCCGGTACATCGCGATCCGATCATCGCCCTGTTCGCCACACTCATGACCATGGACCACGACCCCGCCATCGCCTTGTTCGCCGCCGTCGCCGCGCATCACGGCGAGACCTGGGTGCCCAGCGATTCGGCGAAGTTCGGCACGAACGCGCTGCGCGTCGACGGCAAGATCTACGCCGCCCTGACGCGCAAGCGCCACCTGCTGCTGAAACTGCCGCCCGCGCGCGTCGCCGAGCTGCTCGCGTCCGGCCGCGCGTCGCCGATGGAAAGCGGCGGTCGCGTGTTGCGCGGCTGGATCACGCTCGCGCCCGACGAAGCCGAGCTGTGGATTCCGCTGTCGAACGAAGCGCGCACATTCGTCACCAGTGAAACGAAGCGCAAGAGGAAAGCATCATGAACTTTTCGATCCTGATCCACGAAACCGCCGAGGTCTTCGCCCGCCGCGACGATCCGGCACAACGTCCCGGGCTGTACGCGCCGATCGGCGCTTACCTGCAAGCGCTGCGCGAGGCCGGCGTGTTCGTCGGCGGCGCGGGACTCGAAGCACCGCCAACCGCGAGCGTGCTGAGCACCGCCGGCAGCGGCTGGAAGGTGCAGGACGGTCCGTTCGCCGACACCAAGGAACAACTCGGCGGCATCATCATCATCGACGTGCCGGATCGCGAGCGCGCGCTGGAATGGGCGAAGCGCTTTCCGGCGATGCCCGGCCGCAAGCTCGAGTTGCGCGCGAACCTGGTCCCGCCGCACGCATGAGCGATGCCGCGCGGCGGGCGGTCGAACGCGCCGCGCGCGATTCGCGCGCGCGGCTCGTGGCCTTCCTCGCCGCACGCTCGCACGACGTCGCGGCGGCGGAAGATGCGCTGTCCGAGGCGTTCCGTTCCGCGCTCGAAACCTGGCCGCGCGACGGCGTGCCGGACAAGCCGGAAGCGTGGCTGCTGACGGCGGCGCGGCGGCGGTTGATCGACGCGGCGCGCCACGACCAGGTGCACGCGCAGGCAACGCCCGAACTCGTGGCCGCACTGGACGACGCGCAAGTGTTCACCAACGATCACGAGCACGAATTTCCCGACGAACGCCTAAAGCTGCTGTTCGTGTGCGCGCATCCGGCCATCGACGCGGCCGCGCGCACGCCGCTGATGCTGCAGACCGTGCTGGGCCTCGATGCCGCGCGGATCGCTTCGGCGTTCCTGGTGAAGCCGTCCGCGATGGGCCAGCGCTTGGCGCGTGTCAAGACCAAGATCCGCGATGCCGGCATCGCGTTCGAAATCCCGCGCGGCGACCAATTGCCGGAGCGGCTCGACGCGGTGCTGGAAGCGATCTACGCCGCCTACGGCAGCGGCTGGGACGACATCGCCGGCGCCGACCCGCGCCGCAAGGGATTGGCACAGGAAGCGCTCGAACTCGGCGCGCTGCTGGTGCGCCTGTTGCCGGACGAACCGGAAGCACTCGGCCTGTCGGCGTTGATGCTGTATTGCGAATCACGGCGTGGCGCGCGGCGCGATCCGCACGACGAATACGTGCCGCTCTCGGAACAGGACGTCGCGCTGTGGTCGATGCCGATGATCGGACAGGCCGATCGCCTGCTGCGCCAGGCCGAACGCATGGGGCGGATCGGCCGGTTCCAGCTCGAAGCCGCGATCCAGTCGGTCCACGCGCAACGCGCGCGCACCGGCGGCACCGATTGGGAATCGATCGCGCTGCTCTACGAAGGTCTGGTGCGGATCGCACCATCGATTGGCGCGCTGGTCGGCCGCGCCGCCGCGGTGGCGCAGGCGCGCGATCCGCAAACCGGCTGGACCCTGCTGCAGCAGATTCCCGCCAATGCGATCGCAAATTACCAGCCGTACTGGGCGCTGGCCGCGCACCTGCTCGAATGCATGCATCGCACCGGCGAAGCGCGTGCCGCGCGCGAACGCGCGGTCGGTTTGTGCGAGGACGCGGCGATGCGCACGTTCCTGCTGCGCCAGCAGCATTGACGCTTGCCGGGACTCAGCGTTTGCCCTTGGCCAGCGGCAGGTCGGCCTGCTTCCACGCGTTGATGCCGCCCGCCAGCGTGGCGACATTGGTGAAACCGGCCTTGACCAGCCGGCTCGCGGCCTTGCCGGATTCAACGCCGCTCTTGCACACGGTCACGATCTGCAAGTCCTTGGCCTTGGCGAGATCCTTGTTCTCGGGATCGAACTGGCTGGGCGTGACGTTCTTCGAACCGGCGATGTGGCCCTTCTCGAAATCCGCGATCGCGGACAGGTCGATCACCAGCGGTTCGCCGCGGTTGATCAGCTGCACCAGCGCGGCCGGGGTCAGCTCGCGGAAGCCGCGGAACTGGCGCGACACTTCCAGGCCGATCAAGGCAAGGATGATCACGATGAAGGTCGCGACCAGCAGGATGTGGTGGCCGAGGAACGGCGGCAGGCGGGTCAGGAACTCGTGCATCGAAGGGTCTTGATCCAGAGGGGACCGCGCATTATCGCGGATCGCGGCGTGGGTGTGGCGCAAGTTCAGCCGGCATCGGTAGTATTTTCGGCGGTGTCATTTGATGCCGGACAAGGAGTCGTCCATGAAAACGATGACCTGCAATCAACTCGGCGGGAAGTGCGACCAGAAATTGTCGGCCGAAACATGGGGCGAGATGGTGAAAGCCATGACCAGGCACGTCATGGAAAAACACCCGGATGTCGCGAAGCAAATGGAAGCAATGCACAAGCGGGATCCCAAGGAGTGGGGCCGCGAAATGAAACCGAAATGGGATGCCGCCCCGGAAGCGTAACCGGCCTTGCTGCCGCCGTCATTGTTGCGGATTGATGTCGGGCAAGCCTGATTCCAGCCACCAGTGCTTGCTGGCGGCATCCCAATGCCAGGTCTGGTGGTCGAGCACGTCGTAGACACGCTGGCTGGTCTTGACGATCAGGCTGATCTGCGCGGTCTGCTGGATGGTGTCGGGGTCGGTCATGCCGGTCGGTCCGGACGCGGTGTATTCGGCGACGCGCACGGTGTTGTAGAGCGCCTTCTGCTGCGGCGTCAGCGGATGCGCGGCGCGCACCGCGGGATCGACATAGCTCCACGCACCCTGGATGTCGCCCCAGCGCAACGCGGCGGCGTAACCGTCGAGGGTATCGTCGCGCAAGGTGTTCTTGTTCTGCAGCGTCGCGCAGCCGGCCAGCAGCAGCAACGCGGCACCCGCGATCACGATACGGCGCATGAGGTTTCTCCTCGCAACGGTGCCGCGATTGTGCCGGATCACGCCTGGCCGGGAAACTCTGGAGAACCGTAGCGAGCGAAGGCAGGTTGCGTGACGCCGGAGCGCAGCAAGCGGAGCGTACACGTCAGTACGTGAGCATTGCGAGCACCGCCGGCGCGCAAGCTGCCGAGCGCAGTAGGTTATCCAGAGTTTCCCGCGCGCAGCTTGGCGAAAAATCGCGCAGTCAGGGTGGTTGCAGCGCGACGCTCGCCGGCGATCTCGCAGATCACCTCTGCGTGGCCCTTGCCGCGTTCGCGCACCGCGGCCGCCAGCCTCGCCAACGCGCCCTGCTCCGCGAAGCGCGCGATGCCGCGCAGCTCGCTCCACACCGGTTCGTGGTAACGCACGTGCGAATCGCCGACGTAGATGTCGCATTCGAGTGCCTGCGCGCGCAGGCCCAGCTCGACCAGGCCCCACCCGGCCAGCGTCAGCAGCGAGGCCATGCTGCCGCCGAACGCACAGCCCTTGTCGTTGACGTTGGGCGTGAGCGGCGCGGTCATTTCCAGCAGGTCGCCGGTGTAGCGCCGGACTTTCAGGTTCATGGCATCAGCCAGGGGAATGTTTCCGAGGATATGGGCTTCGAGGGCCGCGGCGGCCGAATCGTTTGCGTTCATCGCACAAGTGTGTCGTGGCGCGCGCCCCGCGACAAGACGTGCGTGGCCTATGATCGGCGCATGGCAGCGCAGCGTCCGTTGGCAGGCACCCGCATCGCGATCACCCGGCCCGCCGGCACTGGCGGCGGGCTGGCGCGGCGCGTCCGCGCGCTGGGCGGAACGCCGCTGCTGCTGCCGGGCTCTAGCCTGCGCGCCGCGCCCGATGCGCGCGCGGCACGCGAGGCGTTGCGCGGCGCGCTGGGTTGCGAGGTGGCGATTTTCACAAGTCCCGCGGCGGTGCGGTTCGCGCGGCAACTCGGCACGTTGCGCGGACGTGCCGTCATCCTGGCGCCCGGCACGGCGACGCAAGCGGCGTTGCTGCACGCGGGCGTGCGGAATGCGATCGCACCCGCGCGCGAAGACAGCGAAGGCCTGCTCGCGCTGCCGGTGCTGCGCAACATTCGTGGCCGGCGCGTCGGCATCGTGGGCGCGGCGGGCGGACGCGGATTGCTGGATCGCGAACTCGCGGCGCGCGGCGCCCAGGTGATCCGCGCGCACGTGTATCAGCGCGCGCCCGCGCGGCTCGATGGTCGCCACGCCGATGCCCTGCAACGTGACACACGCAAGCCGCTGTACGTGCTGCTGTCCAGTGCGGAAGCGTTGGCCAACATCGTTGCATATCTGCCCGGCGACGCGCTGCGCGCGTTGCTGCGCGGAACCGCTGTCGCCAGCAGCGCACGCCTCGCCGCGGCCGCGCGCAAGGCCGGTTTCGCGCGCGTGCTGCGCGCCCGTTCCGCGCATGCGGCGGACATGCTGGCTGCGGTCGCCGCCGGCTCCCCTGCTAGCATTCCGCCATGATCGAAGACACCGGACACCACGACGAACAACCCGCTCCGCGCAAGTCGCGCAAACGAACGCCCGGCCTTGCGGGCCTCGCGATTCTGCTCGCTCTGGCCGCGTTGGTCGTGGCGGCGTGGAGTGTCTGGCGCCTGCACCATTTTGCGAACGACGAACTGGCCGCGCGCCAGCGCGACGCCGCCACCATCGCGGCGCTGCAAAGCCAGCTCGCGGCCGGCGACGAACAGGCGCGCGCGGGCGACCATCGGATCGGCAAGCTGGAGTCAGGACTGGACGACCTGCGCGCAACGACGCAAGGCCTCGATCGCCGCATCGCCAACCTCGAGACCGCCTACACCAACCTCAGCGGCCAGCAGCAATCGGCGCAGGACACGCTGCTGCTCAACGACGCCGAGATGCTGCTGCGCACCGGCGCGCAGCGCTACGACTTGTTCCACGACAGCGCCGGCGCGCTGAAGGCCTACGCGCAGGCCATCGACGTCCTGGCGCAGGTGCAGAACCCCGCCTACGCGCCGGTCCGCGCCAGCGCCACCACCGAACGCGACGCGCTGGCCGCGGCCGCGCCGCCGTCGCGGCAGGCGGCGCCGGATGCGTTGTCCACGTTGCGCGGCAAGATTGCATCGCTGCCGCTGGCCTCGGCGGAAACCGCGCCCGCGTCGTCGGCCCCGCCGCAGAAACCCGGCTTCTGGTCGCGCGTCGGCAGCGCGCTCGGCGGCATCGTCAAGGTTTCGCGCGACAACGAAGCCGCGGCGCCGCTGACCGACACCCGCTTCGCACGGCAGACGCTGGCGGTCGATCTGGCGCAGGCGCAGGAAGCGTTGCTCGCCTTCGACGACGCCGCGTACCGCGCCGCGCTGCAGCGCGCCGACGCCACGCTTGACGCGCAATTCGACGGCAACGACGCCGGCGTGAAGGATGCGCGTGCGCAGATCACGAACCTGCTTGCGCAGCACGGCGGAGGTCCCGCGCCCAGGCTGGGCGGTGCGCTCGCGCAACTGCAAAGCCTGCGCGCCAGCCAGCCCGCCGCGCCCGCCCCCGCTTCCTCGGCCGGGAGCGCCAAGCGATGAAAGGCAAACGCTGGCTCGTCTTCGCCCTGATCATCATCCTGCTGCTGGCGATCGCGTTCGTGTGGCTGTCGTCCGATCCGGGTTACGTGCTGATCCGCTTCCGCGGCTGGAAGATCGAGGCGACGGTGGTCGGCGCGGTCGCGCTGCTGATCGCGGCGTGGATCGCGATCGGCATCATCTGGTGGCTGCTGTTGTGGCCGTTCGGCGCGATCTCGCGGCGCCGCCGACGCATCAGCCATGAACGCCTGCGCGACGGACTGGTCGCGTTGAACGAAGGCCGCAACGTCGAGGCGCACCGCATCTTGCAACGCGCGTCGCAGTACGCGTCGCTGCGTTCACCCGCGCTGCTGTCGGCGGCCGAGGCCGCGCATCGCCACGGCGAAACCACGCGCGCGCTGGAAACGCTGGACGAAGCCGCGCAGCACGCGCCGGAAGCCGCGCGCACCTTGCGCGCACGCATCCTGCGCGAAAACGGCCGCGCCGACGAAGCGCTGCAACTGCTTTCGCCCGGCGCCGAAGCCGGCAAGCTGCCGCCCGCGGGCTGGCACGAATTCGCGTTGGCCGCCATCGCGACCGGCCAGCCCGAAAAGGCACGTTCCGCGCTGGAACCCTTGCGTAAATCCGACATGCTGGGTTCGGCCGCGTACGCCGCGCTGGTCGATCAGGTGCTCGGCGCGTCGCTGCGCAAGGCGCCCGGCATGGCGGCGCTGCAGGACATGTGGAAGCGCGCGACGCGCCAGCAGCGCCAGATGCCCGCGCTGCTGGACGTATACGCACGCCGCGCGGCCGCGTTCGGCGATGCGCATGCCGCGCTGGATGCCATCGAGGATGCGTTGAAGCGCGAATGGAATGCGGGCCTCGTCGCGACGTACGGCGAAATCACGCCGCCGGCCGAAGCCCCCGCGCGCCTGCTCGTCGCGACCCGCTGGCTGGAAGCGCATCCGGGCGACGACCTCCTGCTGCGCACCTTGGGCACCTTGTCGATGCGCGCGTCCGACCCGCGCGACGCGCGCGCCTACCTGGTGCACGCGTTGTCGGTGAAGCCATCCGCGGCAAGCTGGGCCGCGCTGGGCGACGTGCAATCGGCCTCGGGCGAGCCCGAAGACGCCGAACGCTGTTACGCCAACGCGTGGAAATCCTCGCGCGGCGAAGAGATCGCACCCAATCCGCACGAAGCCGGACTCGACACCAGCCAGTTCACGCTCGAGGAACGCGACGAGCACGGCATGCCGCGGCTGCCGGGTGAACCCTCGTCGCCCACGCGTTAGGAGTGCCGCTTTTTTTTGCTCGTCATCCCGGCGAAAGCCGGGACCCAGTGTCTTTGTCGTTAACGCGTTGACGAGCAAAAACACAGTCTCTGTTAGTGCAGGACTTCAACGTCGGTAACGCGCCCTTCCTGCAACCGGATTTCACGCGCCGCGCGTGAGCCATCGGCGGGATAAATCCACGTCTCGCCCCACGCCGGCGCCTGCGCGCCCTGGTACGCCGAATACGCGAGCGGATTGCGCGAGCGGCTGGGCGCGAGCCCGCAGCGCGCGATCAAGTCGGCCACGCTCATGCCGATCGTCACGCCTTTGAAGTCGCACGGACCGCGCGCGATCAAGTCGGCCACGCTCATGCCGATCGTCACGCCTTTGAAGTCGCACGGACCGCCGCTGCCGACGAAGCCGTAGCCCAGCGTCTGTTCGCGCGCCAGCACGCCGCCCGAGAATTCCAGCCGCACCATCAAGCGTTGCGGACCGAAGTTGTAGTACCACGCTTCGGTCGTCACCGCCGCGACCGGCACGTCGGCGGGCGTTTCGACGCCCGCGCCCGGCGGACCCACGTAATGGCCGACGTAGAACGGATCGCCGCATTCCTCGCGCACCTGCGGCGCCAGGTCGCCCTGCTTGACGATGTGCGTGCCGCAGCGCAGCGCCCACGCCCGCTGCGGCAGCAGCACCGCAACCGGCACCAGCAATACCAGCAACCATCCGATCCTTTTCATGGCTCGTACCTCCCGCTGAAAACCTTCCGCGAATCCAGTGTACGCCGCTGCGCGCGCAGAGGCGCCGCTCGCCACGTTCGTGGCCATCGGCGACAATGCGGCTTCAGCCCGTTGCGGAACCGCCATGCGAATCTGGAAGCAGCACGCCGATCTCGAAACCCTGAACGCGTGGAGCCGGCGCACGCTGATGCACGCGTTGGACATCCGCATCACCGAACTGGGCGACGACTACTTGCGCGGCACGATGCCGGTCGATGATCGCACCCGGCAACCGTACGGCATCCTGCACGGCGGCGCATCGGTGGCGTTGGCGGAAACGCTGGGCTCGACCGCGGCGATGCTGTGCTGCGAAGACGGCCGCGCCACCGTCGGCCTCGAGATCAACGCCAACCACCTGCGCGCGGTGCGCGAAGGCCTCGTCACCGCCACAGCGCGGCCGATCCACATCGGCCGCAGCACGCAGGTGTGGGACATCCGCATCGAAAACGAAGCCGGCGAACTGACCTGCATCGCGCGGCTCACGATGGCGGTGGTGCCGGGCGACGCGTTTTCGCTGCGGAAGTAAAGATCAAGAGCCATTCCCCTCGATCCCCCTTCCTTCGGAAGGGGGAAGCAAAGCACGCGCGCTTTCACCCCCTTCCGCAGGAAGGGGGTCGATGCGAAGCATCGAGGGGATGCCGGCTCGCGCAAAGCGTCTGGGGATGCACGTCTCACCGTGCGCGACGGCGCCAACGTAACGTGATCATTGCCGCCACTCTTACAATCCGCGCATGGAATCCACCCTGCTCTACGCCCTCGTCGCGCTCGCCGCGCTGGCGGTCATCCTGTTGATCGCGCTGCTGCTGCGCCCGCGCGGCGACGCGGCGCTGCGCGAAAAGCTGGACGCGTTGCGCGGCGACAGCGAGCGCGTCGAACGCGCGCTGCGCGAGGAACAGCGTGCCGCGCGCACCGAGCTGGCCGAAACGCTCGACCGCATGGGCGGCCAGTTGCGCCTGTCGCTGTCGACGCTGACCGCCGACAACGAGAAGCGTCTCGCCGAAGTGCGCGGCACGCTCGACGCGCAATTGAAGGCGCTGCAAAAGGACAACGCCGCGCAGCTCGACAGGATGCGCGAAGTGGTGGACGAGAAACTGCAGAAGACGCTGGAGACGCGGCTGGGCCAGTCGTTCGGCGTGATCGCGAAACAACTGGAAGCCGTGCAGCGCGGCCTCGGCGAAATGCAATCACTCGCCACCGGCGTCGGCGACCTGAAGCGCGTGCTCTCCAACGTGAAGACGCGCGGCACTTTCGGCGAAGTGCAACTGGGTGCGCTGCTGGAACAAATGCTGACGGCGGATCAATACGCATCCAACGTCGCGGTCGTGCCGCATTCCGCCGAGCGCGTGGAATACGCGATCCGCCTGCCCGGGCAAGGCGGCGACGCGCCCGTGTGGCTGCCGATCGACTGCAAGTTCCCGATCGAGGACTACCAGCGCCTGCTGGAAGCGCAGGAACGCGCGGACGCGGAAGCAGCAATCGCCGCGGCGCAGGCGCTGGAACGGCGCGTGCGCGACGAGGCGAAGACGATCCGCGCCAAGTATGTCGCGCCGCCGCACACCACCGATTTCGCGATCCTGTTCCTGCCGGCCGAGGGCTTGTACGCGGAGGTGATCCGCCGTCCCGGCTTGTTCGAAACGCTGCAGCGCGACCATCGCGTGACGGTCGCCGGGCCGACCACGCTGACCGCGATCCTCAATGCCTTGCAGATGGGTTTCCGCACGCTCGCGATCGAGCAACGCAGCAGCGAAGTGTGGCGGCTGCTCGGCGAGGTCAAGACGGAGTTCGGCAAGTTCGGCGGCATCCTCGAAAAGGCCGAAAAGCAGTTGAACACCGTCAGCAAAAGCATCGGCGAAGCCGGCCGCAAGACGCGCACGATCAGCCGGGCGCTGCGCGACGTCGAGTCATTGCCGGCGGCGGAAGTGCAATCGTTGCTGCAGGACGCGGCGCTGCAAGACTTCGACGACGATGATTCGCCGGAAGCGGCGAAGGCCGACCCGGACCGGCCTTGACCCAGGCGTTGCGGCTCCCGGCGCCGACGGCGCTACACTGAACCGTTCGACGCCGCGAGAGGCTGCCCCATGAGCGAATCCAGCAAACCTTCCCTGTGCGCCGCCGCCAAACCGACTTCGCCCGAGGTGACGCGCGAGCAGGCACTGGACGCGGTGCGCACGTTGCTACGCTGGGCCGGCGACGAACCGGCCCGCGAGGGCTTGCGCGACACACCCAAGCGCGTGGTGGACGCGTACACGGAATGGTTTTCCGGCTACCGCGAGGACCCGCAGGATTACCTGCGCCGCACCTTCGAGGAAGTGGCCGGCTACGACGAAATGATCGTGCTGCGCGACATCCAGTTCGAATCGTTCTGCGAACACCACTTGGCGCCGATCATCGGCCGCGCCCACGTCGGCTACGTGCCGGACGGCAAGGTCGTCGGCATTTCCAAGCTGGCGCGCGTGGTCGATGCCTTCGCGCACCGCTTCCAGGTGCAGGAGAAACTCACCGCGCAGATCGCGACCTGCATCAGCGAAGTGCTGGCGCCGCGCGGCGTCGGCGTGGTGATCGACGCCGTGCACCAGTGCATGACCACGCGCGGCGTGCACAAGCGCGGCGTGTCGATGGTGACCAGCCAGATGCTCGGCAGCTTCCGCGAGGACGCGCGCACCCGCGCGGAGTTCCTGCGGTTCATCGACATTGACGGCGGACACTAATACTCCCTCTCCCCCAAACAGCTTCACCGTTTGGTGGAGAGGGCTGGGGTGAGGGGCTTGCACACCGCAACGTCACGAGCCCCAATCCAGAACGAGAACCGATTCCTGCGTGATTCAATCTGTCGTGTATTTGCAATTCTTTCCCCCTCACCCAGCGCTACGCGCTCGGCGCTGCGCGCCGCCTCTCCCCCAAGCGCACTTGGGGGAGAGGGAGAAATGCGCATGACCGAACCCGAACACATCGACCACCCGCGCCGCCGCGCGGCGGTGATCTTCATCTTCGTCACCGTGACGATCGACATGCTGGCGTTCGGGATCATCATCCCGGTGCTACCGCATCTGATCGTGGAGTTGATCGGCGGCAGCATCGCCAAGGCCGCGGTATGGTCGAGCGGCTTCGGCACGCTGTTCATGCTGATGCAGTTCGTGTGTTCGCCGATCCAGGGCACGCTGTCCGACCGCTTCGGGCGCCGCACGGTGATCCTGATTTCGAGCTTCGGGTTGGGCGTTGATTTCATCGTGATGGCGTTGGCGCCGGTGCTGTGGCTGTTGTTCGTCGGCCGTGCGGTGTCCGGCATGTGCGCGGCAAGCTTCACCACCGCCAACGCCTACATCGCCGACATCACGCCACGCGAGAAACGCGCGGCCGCGTTCGGCATGCTGGGCGGCGCGTTCGCGGTCGGCTTCATCGTGGGTCCGGCGCTTGGCGGTTTTCTGGGGCACCTCTGGATACGGTTGCCATTCTGGGTGGCGGCCGGCCTCTCGCTGCTCAATTTCTGCTACGGCTACTTCGTGTTGCCGGAATCGTTGCCAAAAGAACGGCGCGCGTCGAAGTTCGACTGGCGGCACGCCAATCCGCTGGGTTCGGTCATGCTGTTGCGCCGCTATCCGCAGGTGCTGGCGCTTGCTGTGGTATTTTTCCTTTTGGCGTTGGCGCAGTTCTCGCTCAATTCCACCTACGTGCTGTACACCGATTACCGCTACGGCTGGGGTCCGCAGATCGTCGGCTATACGCTCGGATTCGTGGGCCTGTGCAGCGGCCTGGTGCAGGCGGTGCTGGTGCGGCGTTGGATGCCCAGACTGGGCGAGCGGCGGATGATCCTGACCGGGCTGGCGCTGCTGATCGCCGGCTACGCGGTATTCGGGTTTGCGCCGGATGCGTGGATCTTCCTCTGCGGCATTCCTTTGCTATCCCTCGGCGGCCTTGCCGGGCCGCCCGCGCAATCGATGATCACCCATCAAGTCGATCCCCACGAGCAGGGCCGCCTGCAGGGGGCACTCTCGAGCCTGCAAAGTCTGGCCGGCATCTTCGGTCCGGCGTTGTTCGCCAACATCTTCGCGCTGTTCATCAGCAAGCACGCGCCGCTTGCCGGACACCTGCCCGGCGCCGCCTTCGTGCTGGCCGCAGCGTTGGCGCTCGCCGCGCTGCTGTTGACCGCACGCGCAACCCGCGGGATGCCCGCGCATGTGCCGATGGCGGAGCCGAAAACGGCATGAGCTTGGCTTTCACCCGCCACGGCCCCATGTGACCCTGCACGCACTCGATCCGAGGATGCCGCGATGATGACCTTCCTGCTGTGGTTGCTGTTGCTCATCTTCTGCTGGCCGCTCGCGCTGCTGGCGCTGGTCCTGTGGCCGATCGTGTGGCTGATCGCGCTGCCGTTTCGCTTGCTCGGTTTCGCCGTCGACGGCGTGTTCGAATTCCTTCGCGCACTTTTCCTGCTTCCCGCACGCATCCTGCGCGGGCCGGCTTGATTTGTGCGATCGTCCCTGATCGCTGCTTCGTTCGGTTCTCCCGCCAGTTGATTGCTGCTCGGCTGACAACCACTACCACGGCCATCCTTGGCCTGACTTCTCACAAAAGCCGCTTCGAGCGAAACACCGCGCGAAACGTCTTTCCAACTTTCCCTCACTGGAGTTCACCATGACGATTTCCATGTACCAGGCTTCCGTCCCCGTGTTCGTGCGCGCGCTGACCAATCTCGCGAGCGTGTTGAAGAAAGGCGAAGCGCACGCCAAGGAACGCGGCGTCGATCCCGACACCCTGCTGCAGCAACGCCTGATCTTCGACATGCTGCCGCTGATCAAGCAGATCCAGATCGCCTGCGACACCGCCGCGCGCGGCGCCGCGCGACTGGCCGGCGTGGAACCGAAATCATTTGCCGACAACGAGAAGACGCTGGCCGAGGCCTACCAGCGCATCGATGCGGCGATCGCCTACGCGAAATCCTTCGCGCCCGAACAGATCGACGGCAGCGAAGCGCGCAAGGTGGTGATGAAGACGCGTCATGGCGAAACGGAGTTCACCGGCCTCGCCTACCTCACCGAATACTCGCTGCCCAACCTCTTCTTCCACTGCGCCACCGCCTACGACATCCTGCGCGTGGCCGGCACCCAGATCGGCAAGAAGGATTTCCTGGGCGATCGGTGAGCGGGATCGCCTTATGTAAGCCGGCTTTCATAACAGAGGCCTATCGACATTCTTAAGAAAAATTGATTGACTTTTTTTCCTAAGATGCCAAAATCGCCCCTGCTTGAGAAAGCGGGGCGATCTTTTATGGAGAGGGTAGCCGGCACCTACGTGAAGGGCAGCATGGCCGGCAGCGGCTATCGCGCCTTCGTCCCTGCACCGCTGCCACCCCAGCCGCCGCTGCAATTCGACGGCCCCTTGATCGCGCAACTGGAACGCGCCAACCAGTCACTCGGACGGCTGGATGGCATGACCCGCATGCTGCCCGATCCCAAGTTGTTCCTGTACCACTTCATCCGCAAGGAAGCCTTGTTGTCCTCGCAGATCGAAGGCACGCAGTCGTCATTGTCCGACCTCATGCTGTTCGAACTGCACGAAGCTCCGGGCGTGCCGATCGCCGACGTGGAGGAAGTATCCAACTACGTCGCGGCTCTGGACCACGGGTTGAATCGCCTGCGCAGCGGTTTTCCGCTGTCGTTGCGCCTGCTGCGGGAATTCCACGAAGTGCTGTTGCGCGGCGGCCGGGGCGCGCAGAAGACACCCGGCGAATTCCGCCGCACCCAAAACTGGATCGGCGGCCGCTCGCCCGCGCTCGCCCGCCACGTGCCACCACCACCGGACCGGCTGACGGAATGTCTCGGCGACTTCGAGAAGTTCCTGCGCGCCCCCGAAAAGGACATGCCGCCGCTGATTCGCGCGGCGCTGGCGCACGTGCAGTTCGAAACCATCCATCCGTTCCTGGACGGCAATGGCAGACTGGGCCGATTGCTGATCACGCTGCTGCTGTGTGAAGCCGGCGTGCTGCAGGAACCGGGCCTTTACCTGAGCCAGTATTTCAAGACGCACCGCCAACGCTACTACGACGAGCTGGATGCCGTGCGCCGCACTGGCGACTGGGAGGCATGGCTCGCTTATTTCCTCGAAGGCGTTGCCGAGACTTCCACGCAAACGATGGACTCTGCGCAGCGTGCCTTGAAGCTGTGGGAAACCGACCGTGCCAAATTGCATGGAATGGGGCGCAAGGCAGGCAGTGCGTTGCAGGTGTTCGAACAATTCACACGCCAACCGATCCTGTCCGCAGCACGCGTGGCCGATGCGCTCGCGCTCACGCCGCCCACGGTGCGTGCCGCATTCGTTGGATTGCAGCAGCTCGGCCTCATCCACGAAATCACTGGCCAGCGGCGCAACCGCGTGTGGCTGTACCAGGCCTACTACGACTTGTTGAGCGAAGGCACCACACCGCTGTGAAAGGGGAACCCGCATGTCCAGCGTGCTGATCCAGCAATACCTCGCCGAACTTTCGCGGCTGCGCCAGATCAGCGGCACGCATCGCGAGAGCGTGGTGCGCGAGGCGTTCAAGGATTTGCTGAAGAGTTGGGGACGTTCCCGCGACCTCTTCTTCCAGCCCGAATACGAAATCGAAACACCGGCGAAGGAACGCCGCTATGTCGATGGCGCGCTGCTGTACGGCCTGCGCCTGCCGTTCGGCTATTGGGAAGCCAAGGACGAAAAGGACGACCTCGACGCCGAGATCGAGCTGAAGTTCCGCCGCGGCTATCCGCAGGACAACATCGTCTTCGAGGATTCGCGCGAAGCCGTGCTGATCCAGAACAAGCGCGAGGTGATCCGCTGCGCGGTGGACGATGTCGACAAGCTGCAACGCCTGCTGGAATTGTTCTTCGGCTACGAGCGGCCGGAGATCGCCGAATTCCGCAAGGCCGTCGAACAGTTCAAGGCCGACCTGCCGGCCGTGTGCGACGCGCTGCGCGGCATGATCGAACGCGCCTACGCCGACAACGCCACGTTCCGCGCCGCCGCCGACAAGTTCCTGAAGCAGGCGCGCGAAACCATCAACCCCTCGCTCACCGAGGCGGACGTCCGCGAAATCCTGATCCAGCACATCCTCACCGAGGAAATCTTCGCGCTGGTGTTTCCCGGCTCCAACTACCACGAAGACAACAACATCGCGCGCGAGCTGTACAAGCTGGAGCACACCTTCTTCACCGGCAACACCAAGCACCAGACGCTGCGCGCGCTGGAACCGTACTACGCCGCGATCCGCCGCACGGCCGGCCAGATCGCCAGCCACCACGAAAAGCAGGCGTTCCTGAAAACCGTCTACGAAAACTTCTACAAGGTCTACAACCCGAAGGCCGCCGATCGCCTGGGCGTGGTGTACACGCCCAACGAGATCGTGCGCTTCATGATCGAATCCACCGACTGGCTGTGCGAGAAACACTTCGGCAGGAACCTGATCGACCGCGACGTGGAAATCCTCGATCCCGCGGCCGGCACAGGCACTTTCATCAGCGAACTGCTGGAACACTTCCGCGGCCAGCCGGCCAAACTGAAACACAAGTACCTCGAAGAACTGCACGCCAACGAGGTCGCGATCCTTCCCTACTACGTCGCCAACCTCAACATCGAGGCGACCTACGCCGCGATCAGCGGCGAGTACCTGGAATATCCGAACCTGTGTTTCGTGGACACGCTGGACAACGTCGCCGGCCTGCGCCGCTACACCGGCCAGCAGATCGCCGACCTGTTCGGCATGGGCGAGGAAAACGTCGAGCGCATCAAGCGCCAGAACCGCCGCAAGATTTCCGTGGTGATCGGCAACCCGCCGTACAACGCCAACCAGGCCAACGAGAACGACAACAACAAGAACCGCGAATACCCCGACATCGACAAGCGCATCAAGGACACCTACATCAAGGCCTCCACCGCGCAGAAGACCAAGCTGTACGACATGTACGCGCGCTTCTTCCGCTGGGCGAGCGATCGCATCGCCGAGAACGGCGTGGTCGCCTTCATCAGCAACCGCAGCTACGTCGATTCACGCACCTTCGACGGTTTTCGCGACGTGGTGGCGCGCGAGTTCAACGAAATCCACATTGTCGATCTGGGCGGCGACGTGCGCGCCAACCCGAAACTTTCGGGCACGAAGCACAACGTGTTCGGCATCCAGACCGGCGTCGCAATCGGCTTTCTGGTGAAACGGGCGAAGTCGCAGGGCTGCCGCATCTTCTATTCACGCCGGCCGGAGTTTGAAACCGCCGAGGAAAAGCTGGCGTGGCTGTCGAAGGCGCGGCTGTCGGAAATCGAGCGCAGCGAAATCCGTCCCGACGCCAGGCACAACTGGTTGAACCTGACGGACAATGATTTCGATTCGTTGCTGCCAGTGGCGAGCAAGACGGCGAAGGCGGCCAAGAAGCCGTCGCAGGAGAAGGCGATCTTCAAGTTGTTTTCGCTGGGCGTCGTGACAGCGCGCGACGAATGGGTGTACGGCGAAGGCCGCGACGATGTCGCAACGAAAGTTCGCGCTCTCATCGACGGCTACAACGCAGACCGCAAGCGCCTCGCCGGCGCACGCGGCGATGATCTCGCATCCAAACTCGACTACTCGATCAAGTGGACGCGCGCCGTCAAGCGCGATCTTGTCAAGAATGTTGCCTACGAGTTCAACGAAAAGCTGCTGGTCGATTCGCTATATCGGCCGTACGTCAAAAGAACCTTGTATTTCAGCCAGCGACTCAACGAGATGCAGTATTTGCAGCGCGAGGTGTTTGGACTCGGACTTTCGAACCTCGCAATTACGGTTTCAGGTGTGCCGGCAGCTAAACCCTTCCAAACCTTGGCGACCAACACGCTTCCTTGCTACGACGAGCTGGAGAAAACACAGACCTTGCCGCTCTACCGCTACGACGACGACGGCAACCGCATCGACAACATCACCGACTGGGCGCTGAAGCAGTTCAAGGATCACTACGAGAATGCCGTCACCCCGGCGAAGGCCGGGGTCCAGTCGGTTTCCGTGACAACGGAAGCAAAGGCACTGGATTCCGGCCTTCGCCGGAATGACGAGCAAGAGCAAAGAGCGCCCTTACCCCAGCCCTCTCCCGCAAGCGGGAGAGGGAGTAAAAACAAGGCGCGCGCGTTCACCAAGCAGGACATCTTCCACTACGTGTACGCGGTGCTGCACGACCCGGTGTACCGCGAGAAGTACGCGCAGAACCTCAAGCGCGAATTCCCGCGCATCCCGTTCTATCCGGATTTCTGGCGCTGGGCCGAATGGGGCGAGCGGCTGATGGAGCTGCACATCGGCTACGAAGCGGTCGAACCGTGGCCGCTCGCGCGCACCGACATCGCCGACGAGAAGGCGCGCAAGAACGGCGCGTCGCCGAAAGCCCTGCTGAAAGCAGACAAGGACCTGGGTCGCATCGTGCTGGATTCGGAAACAACGTTGTCCGGCGTGCCGCCCGAAGCATGGGATTACAAACTCGGCAACCGCTCCGCGCTGGAATGGATCCTCGACCAGTACAAGGAAAAGAAGCCCAAGGACCCGACCATCCGCGAGCGCTTCAACACCTACCGCTTCGCCGACTACAAGGACAAGGTGATCGACCTGCTGATGCGCGTCACCCGCGTCAGCGTCGAAACCCAGGTCATCATCGAGGCCATGCGCGCCGCGGCGCGTTGAGCGGATGCAACAATGTTCCCGCGGGCGCGGTTGTTTCCGACCGGAACGGTTGGTGAAGCTTCGCTTCACCATGATCCGGGTTCGACTCCCGGCGTCGCGCCCGCCCACCTTACAGTCAACCGGAATAACTTTACAATCAGCCGCGCAAACCTTACAGTCGGCGCATGCCTCGTCCCGACCGTTCCTCCGAAATCGATGCCGTACTGCTGGCGCGCGTCGCAAGGCATCCGCAGGATTTGGTGGCGGTAGCCGGCGAAGAACTGGGCTTGACGCGGCAAACCATCGTGGGGCGTGTGCGCGCGCTGATCGAGGCCGGCTACCTCGCCAAATCGGGCACCACCCGTCCGACTTACAGCCTCGGGCCCAGCCGGCGCGGGGTGTTCACGCACCCACTGCGCGGCCTGGACGAAAACGGGGTGTGGCTGCGCGACGTGGCGCCGCTGCTGCGTGGCCTGCCGGCCAATCTGATTGACATCTGCCATCACGGCCTGACCGAGATGGTCAACAACGCGATCGACCATTCCGGTGGCTCGCATCTGCGCGTGTTCGTGGACCGCACGCTGGAAGCGGTGACGCTGATGGTGTCCGATGACGGCGTGGGCATTTTCCGCAAGATCACCGCGGCGCTCGATCTTCCCGACGAACGATTGGCGCTGCTGGAATTGTCCAAGGGCAAGCTGACCACCGATCCGCGCCGGCATACGGGCGAAGGCGTGTTCTTCACTTCGCGGATGTTCGATCGGTTCCAGATTGCATCCGGTGAACTGGTATTCGATCACAACGATGCGCAGGCCGACGATCTGCTGGACGACATCGAACCGCGCTACGCGCGGCGCGGCACCACCGTGCTGATGGAAATCGCGACGAAATCGAAGCGCACCGCGAAACAGGTGTTCGACAAGTTCTCCAGCGGTCCCGATGATTACGCGTTCGCGAAAACCGTGGTGCCGGTACGCCTCGCAAAGGTTGGCGATGAAAACCTGGTGTCGCGATCGCAGGCAAAGCGCCTGATGCAGCGCGTCGAGCGTTTCAGGACGGTGATGCTCGACTTCGCTGGAGTCACCAGCATCGGCCAGGCCTTCGCGGACGAGGTGTTCCGCGTGTTCGCCAATGCGCATCCGGACGTCGAACTGGTTCCGATGCATGCGACTCCGACGGTGCAGCAGATGATCCGTCGCGCGCAGCTGGCGCGCGAGGAAGGCCGATAGATCGCGACCGCACTGCGGTTCCGCATGCAATACTTGGACATCCCCATTGCTTGCAGATCAGCACATGCCCATCCTGATCCTCGGCCTCGTCCTGTTCCTCGGCATGCATTCGGTGCACATGCTCGCGCCGCGTTTTCGCGAACGCATGGTGGCGCGGATCGGATTGATGCCGTGGAAGGGTTTGTATTCCATCGTGTCGATCGCGGGTTTGGTGCTGATCGTGATCGGCTTCGGGATGGCGCGTGCGCAACCGCATCTGTTGTACGCATCGCCATTGTGGTTGAAGCACTTGAATGCGTTGTTCACGCTGCTGGCATTCGTGCTGATCGCGGCGGCGTACGTGCCGCGCAATCACCTGAAGGCGAAGATCGGGCATCCGATGCTGGCCGGCGTGAAGCTGTGGGCGCTCGGGCACCTGCTGGCGATCGGCTTTGTGCACGACGTGGTGCTGTTCGGTGCATTCCTGGTGTGGGCGGTCGCGGATTTCGCGGTGTCGCGCCGGCGCGACCGTGCGGCCGGCATCGCGTATCCCGCGGGCACGGTCTCGGGCGACGCGCTGGCGATCGTTGCTGGCGTGGCGGTATGGGCGATCTTCGCGTTCCTGCTGCATGGACGTCTGATCGGTGTCAGTCCGTTCATGTGACGGAACCATTGGCGCCGCTGCGCATCAAAGACGGATGATTTCCGGCTTCGGGGGCGACGTGGCTCGACGCAATTCGGCACAAGGCAAGATCATCGGCGCGATCGTGGTGATCGTGATCGTGGCGTTGGCCGCGTGGTGGTATTTCACGCGCTTTCCGGGTGTGGATTTCTCGCGCCACGGGCCCGAGCCTTCCGCTCCGGTCGCGGCCAGCACCGCGCCGCCGCCGATCGAGCATCCGATTTCCGAGGCGCAAGTCAGCCCCGCGCCCGCGACGACAGCGCCGCTGCCGCCGCTCGACAACAGCGACGGCGCGGTGGCGTCGGCGCTGTCATCGATTCCCGGCGCCGACGGACTGGCCGCCCTGCTGCTTTCGCGCGGATTGATTCCGCACATCGTGGCGACCGTGGATGCGCTGCCACGCCGCAGCATCGGTGTCAGCATCCTGCCGCTGCGCACGCCGAAGGGCACGTTCATGGTGGACGCGTCGAGCGGTCAACCGATGCTGGACAGCAAGGATTTCGCGCGCTACGACCCGTACATGAAAATCGCCGAGGCGGTGGATCCGCGCACGCTGGTGACGTGGTACGTGCGCTGGTATCCGTTGTTCCAGCAGGCGTATCGCGAACTCGGTTATCCGCGGGGCTATTTCAACGATCGCCTGATCGAGGCAATCGACGACATGCTGGCGGCGCCGAACGCGCAGCCGCCGGTCGCGCTGACCTTGACCCCGGACGGCCATTACGTGTTCAGCGATCCGACCTGGGAATCGCTGTCGGTCGGCCAGAAATTGATGATCCGCATCGGCCCCGAGCACGAACGCACGTTGAAGGCCCGGCTGCGCAGCATCCGAGCGCTGTTGCTGGGCAAGGCGCCGGAGTTCCGGGTGGCGGCGCCGTCCGCGTCTGCGCAATGAGGAGAATGAGATGTTCAATCTCCGCGAGCTTCACCCCCTCACCCCAACCCTCTCCCCCAAGCGATGAATCCGCTTGGGGGAGAGGGAGACGATCAGGCCTCGCGCTTTTCTCCCTCTCCCCCAAATGCATTGGGGGAGAGGGTTGGGGTGGAATCAAGCGAGGCCCTTCAGAAGCGCAGCGCGGTTCGCCCCAGCACCACGCCATTCGGGCCGAAGCGATGCTCTTCGATGGCGCCGCCGCCATCGCGATCGAGCGCGATCAGCGTGGTCGCGCGCGTGCCGTAACGCTCGCCGCGCACGAACACCGGTGACAGCAGGCGTTCCAGTTCGATGCCGACTCCGGTATCCGGCAACTGCGCGTCGGGCGCGGGCGTTTCATCGGTGAAAGCCTCGAACAGCGGCGCGAAATTTTCCTCGCGCGAGGCGAGCCAATCCCGCAATACCGCCGTCACGCGTTGCACTTTCGGCCACGGCGCGTCGAGATCGCCGTTCGACAAGCCGTGCACGCCGTCCGCGATGGTTCGCATGCGAATGCCTGGGTCATTCGACACGAAGCGCGCGGCCCCGGCGTCGAACAGCAGCAGGTTGAACGGGCGGTAGCGCGTGGCGATCGCTTCCAGCACCCCGGCGTGGCGCGCCGCCGAATCGTCGCCTTGCAGGAAATCCGTCGCCAGCCAGCCGCGCGACGCACGATCCTTCGATGCGCGCGGGTCGCGCACGTTGGTCACGACGCAAGCGCGGCCGGGCTCGCGCACGCCCATCCAGGTGCCGCCCGCTTCCAGGTCACGGCCGGCGACGAGCCCGGGCGCGTCGCTCCAGCGTTGCAGCGGCGCCGACGGCCGCGCATGCGCCTCGTCGCGGTTGCCGACCAGCAGCAGGCGCCAGCGCGGATGGACGTTCCAGGCGAAAGCGATCACGCACATCCGCGCAAGCGTACTGCATTGCCATGCGATGTCGACAAGCGATGCGCGATCACCGCGATAATGCCGCGCATGTTTCCGGCACCTTCACTCAAGACCTGTGCGCTGGCGCTGCTGTTGGCCATCGCCGGCAACAGCGCGCACGCCGCACCGCCGGCCGCCGCGTCCAGCACCTCCGCGCGCGAAGCCGCGGCCAAGGCGAAACTCGCGGAAGTGCGCGCCGAGATCGCGAAAATCGCCGACGCGCAGCACGCGACCGCCACGCAGCGCGACGCGATCAACGCCAGGCTCGCCGCGCAGGCCGCGCAACTCAACCAGGCCGCCAACGCGGTGCGCGAGAGCGATGCGGCGATCGCGGCCAAGGCCGCGTCGCTCGCCGACCTCGAGCAGCAACGCGCGGCGCTCGAACAAAAACTGTCCGGACAGCGCGCCGCGCTGGCGGAGTTGCTGCGCGCGGTCTACACGCTCAACCGCGGCACCGACCTCGCGATGCTGCTGGGCGACGACGACATCGCGAAGATCGATCGCGCGCTCGCCTCGTCGCGCTATTTCCAGCACGACCGCGTCGCGCGCATCCGCGCGCTGCTGGGCGAAGTGGCCAAGCTCGACCAGGTGAAGGCGTCGATCGAAACCGAAACCGCGGCGCTCAAGCAGCAGCGCGACCAGCGCGCCGCGCAGGCAGCAGGGCTGGAGCAGGCGCGCGACGCCCAGCAGAAGCTGCTGGCCGAAGCCGACGCGCAGCTCGCCCAGCAGAAGGACAAGCTGGCGTCGCTGCAACGCGACGCGAATGCCCTGAACGACTTGCTGAAGCAGTTGCAGAACGTGTTCGCCGACATTCCCGCGCAGCTCGGCAAGAACACGCCGTTCGCGGACCTGCACGGCAAGCTGCCGTGGCCGGTCGCGGGCGCGCCGCGCAACGGTTCGGGCGTGCTCGCACTCGGCATGGTCATCGCCGCCAAGCCCGGCGCCGAGGTGCGCGCGGTCGCGTACGGCCGCGTGGCCTGGGCCGACTTCATGCGCGGTTACGGCATGCTGGTGATCATCGACCATGGCGGCGGCTGGATGAGCCTGTACGGCGGCAACGAATCGGCCGCGGTCAGCGCCGGCGACTGGGTGCGGCCGGGACAACCGATCGCGACCGTCGCGCGCAACTCCGAACAAGGCGGCGCCTGGTTCGGGCTGCGCCACGACGGCAAACCGGTCGATCCGCACGGCTGGTTCGCGAAACGTTGAACCCCGCGCGAAGCGCCTACAATGAACCCCCGCGTTCGCCCGCGGTCATGATCCACACGGCTTCCCCGGTATTTCCCATGACTCGACATCCGTTTGTTCTGGCTTGCAGCCTGTTGGCCTGCTCCGGCTTGGCCTTCGCCGCGCCTCCGCAAGGTTCCGCACCAGCCCCGACCGAAAGCGTGGCGCCTGCACCCGCGTCCAGCGTGGCCGCGGGCGACGTGCCGAGCTTCGAGGAAATCCAGGCGTTCACGCGCGCGTTCGAAATGGTCAAGCAGGCTTACGTGGAACCGGTGGCGAACAAGCAACTGATGCAGTCCGCGATCCGCGGCATGCTGTCGGGGCTGGACCCGCACAGCGAATTCCTCGACCGGCACGAACTCAAGGACTTGAGCGAGGACACCTCCGGCACCTACTCCGGCCTCGGCATCGAGGTCGCGCAAACCGACCACCAGCTCGTGATCGTCGCGCCGATAGACGGCGGCCCGGCCAAGCGCGCCGGCGTGCAGCCGGGCGACGTGATCGTCGCGATCGACGGCGTGCCGGTGCAACCCGATGCCATCGATGCGGCGATCAGGAAGTTGCGCGGGCCGATCGGCTCGAAGATCACCTTGAGCATCGTGCACGCCGACGGCGACAAGCCCGTCACGGTGCCGCTGGTGCGCGAACGCATCCGCGTCACCAGCGTCACCACGCACATGCTGGAGCCGGGCTACGCGTACATCCGCATCAGCGAATTCCAGGAAGACACCGCCGACGAATTGACGCGCGCGCTCGGCAAATTGCAGAAGGAACACGGTCCGCTGCGCGGCGCGGTGCTCGACCTGCGCTCCAATCCGGGCGGCTTGCTGACCAGCGCGGTCGGCGTGTCCGATGACTTCCTCAATTCGGGATTGATCGTCAGCACCCGCGGGCGGCTCGCGCAATCCAACCTGAAATTCAGCGCGACACCGGGCGACCTATTGAACGGCGCGCCGATGGTGGTGTTGGTGGACAACGGCACCGCATCGGCGGCGGAAATCGTCACCGGCGCACTGAAGGACAACCATCGTGCGCTGGTGATGGGGCGGCGTACTTTCGGCAAGGGTTCGGTGCAGACCGTGCTGCCGCTCGGCAACGGCGACGCGGTGAAGCTGACCACCGCGCGCTACTACACCCCCGACGGCACCTCGATCCAGGCGGCGGGCATCACGCCGGACATCACGCTGGGCAACGTCACCGTGGCCGCCGACCGCAACCCGTCACTCGATGACGACGAGCACGAAAGCGACCTGCCCAACCACCTGGCGGGCAACCAGGCCGCGACCCAGGACGGCAATGCGGGCGATCTTGCGGTGAAGGATTACGCGTTGTCCGAAGCGCTGCACGTGCTGAAGGGCCTGGCGTTGGCGCGCAACGACATGGCGCCCGCGACAACGTCCTCCACGCATTGACGATCACGCGTCCGGACTTCCGAACGCCTTCTCGATCGTCTCCAGTTCGCGCCCGCTGGTCTCCACGCCGCCGCGCCACAGCATCACGCCGGCGGCGAACATCGGCGCGGCGATCACCAGCGCGGACACCACGAAACTATCGAACACACCCGCCACGCCTAGTCCGGCGCCCAAGATTCCGCCCGCCTTGGAACCCGCGGCGATCAAGCCGGAGCCGGTCCCGCGCAGGTGCACGGGGTAGATTTCCGCGGCGTACGGAATCATGGTGGCGATCACGCCGCTGATCGCGATCAGCAACAACACCGTCGCCGCGATCGTGAACGCCTGCGCGCGCAGCCCGGCCACTTCGATGGACGCGAACGCCAGCAGCGCCAGCACCGTCAGCGCGACGAACAGCACCAGCGACTTGAAGCTGCTCCAGCGCTGGTACAGCCACACCACCACCGCGATGCCCGGGATCGCCAGCAGCGCCGACCGCGCCATCAGCGCGCTGGCGGCGTGCGCATCCAGCCCCAGCTTGTGCAGGTTGGCCGGCAGCCACAGCACGAAACCGAAGTTCACCAGCCCCCACGCGAGTCCGCACATCATCAACGCGATCGTGATGCGCGCGTGGCGCCCGCGGAGCATGTCGCGCAGGCCCGCGCGCGGCCGGTGGATTTCCATGACCGGCGCCTCGGCGCAGTGCGCGCCTTCGACGACACCTGCGGGGCCCGCGAAACGTTCGAGCACCGCGCGCGCCTGCTCCGGCAATCCTGCGTTGGCGAGGAAGCGCGGCGATTCCGGGATGTAGCGGTTGAGCAGAACGATCAACGCGCCGGTGGGCAGATTCAAAAGCCAAAGCACGCGCCAGCTGAAACCCGGTTCCAGCAGCGCCGCCGCGCCGGACGCGGCGAGGTAACCCGCGGACGTCCCGACGCCACCCAGCGCGACCAGCAGCCAGCCGCGATGGCGCGCGGGCACCGTCTCCGCCATCAGCGTGAACGCGATCGGCAACATGCCGCCCGCGGCGGCGCCCATCATGAAGCACATCACCAGGTTCCAGTTGAACGCCGGCATCGTGCCGCAGATCGCGGTGCCCATGAACAGCAGCGCGGACAACAGGATCGCCGCGCGGCGCCCGAACACATCCGCCAGGCGGCCCCACACCACCGAGCCGACCGCCGTGCCGATCAGCGCCGACAGCGCGAGCCAGCCGGCCTTCGACATGCCGATGCCGTATTCGCGCGCCATGCCGGGCATCACGAACGCGATCGAGGCGGGTTTCATCACGTCGATCGTCAGCGCGATCGCCAGCACGATCACCAGCGTCCAGTGCGCGTGATTCAGCGGCACGCTGTCGGCAACGTGCCAGTGCAGGCGCTGGCCGCCCTGGGCGGTCAGGCGGATCTGCGCGAGGCGCGGCATCAGGCCCCACGCCGACAACAGCACGCCGCCCGGGATCAGTCCCATGCCGAGCAGCATGCCGGGATCCATCGGCATGCCGGCCAGATGGAAATGCATCGGCGCGGCCATCACGTACATCGGCAGGTGCAGGCACACGCCGGCCGCCACGATGACGCAGCCCAGCCAGAACGCCACGGGATGATGGAAGGTGATGCGCATGCGTGCGGGAACATGAACGAATGCCGAAGGGTAGCAGGCGCTGCGAGCGTGAATGTTTCCTGAGCCAGGCCGCGCGCATTCACGCATTGTTGAATCTTGCATTCGCAAGCTGGCGGAGGTTTCCAGAAGGAGGTATCGCCATGCAGAAGCATGTATTGACCGCGGCGCTTTCCGCGATCCTGTCGTGTTCGTTCGGCGCCGCCCTGGCGCAGGATGCACCGGCGCAACCGCCCCCGGCGCCGCGAACGCTGCCGGCAGCCCGGCCGGCGCCCTCGACGAAGCCACCATCAAGTCCGACATCGCCAACGCCGGCTACCAGCAGGTGAAAGGCCTCGAGTTCAAGGACGGCGTCTGGCAAGCCAAGGCGCGCGGCGGCAACGACAAGTGGACGCACATCAAGGTCGGCCCCACCACCGGCAAGGTCTATGAGGCCGATGCGCCGTCGAAGCTCAACCACGACGAAGTCAAGGCCAAGCTGACGGCGCAGGGCTACCAGAACATCGACCACGTGAAGTTCGACAAGGGCCTGTGGAAGGCCGACGCCAAGAATGCGCAAGGCAAGGACGTGGACCTGCTGGTCGATCCCGACGACGGCAGCGTGGTGGCCGAGCAGCAGGATTGACGTTCGGGGTTTTGCAGGCCGCCGCGCGCCGTGGCGTGGCGGCCTTTCTTTTTGCGCCGGCACCGCGGCGGAAATTTCCTACAGCAAAGCATGGCCTCCGCCGCTGGGCGCAGCGCGGCGGGTGCGCGACGATGCGCGCCACCGAACGCGGAGGCGGGCCATGCACATATCCACACCGGAATCGATCGAGCGCGGCGCCGCGAAGGTCGTCGCGCGCGCGGCGTGCCTCGTGTTGCTCTGGAGCATGGCGGCGGGCGCGCACGCGGCATCCGTCTACAAATGCGTCGATGCGCACGGCCACGTCGCGTTCCGTGACACGCCGTGTGCGGGTGACTCGCGTCAGAGCAAGCTCGACGTGCAGCCGTTGCCGGCGATCGGCGATCCTTCCGAGGTCACGGCGCTGCGCGCGCGTTCGCGGGAAATGTCGAACACGCGCGCGTCAAGTGGCAGGCAGCGCCGCACGTCCACCCCGCGCGCGGCGAAGCGTGCGAATGCCAAACAGGAAACATCATGGGAATGCCGCGCCGCCGATGGCGAGGTGTTCTACCGGCACACGCGTTGCCCGGGTTCGGTGCCGGGCGACGGCACCGTGCGCGGCGACCAGGTCGCGCAGCCGAAGAATTCCCGGGCGCGCAGCCGGCAAGGCGCATGGGCGCGCGTGCCGGTGCACGGAACGAAGATCAGCCGCGCGGAAGCATGCCGGCGCATCCAGTCCGCCGGCGCGGCGGGTCGCGATGGCCATGCACGCGACGAAACCGTTTCGACCTACGATCACCTGATGGGCCGCGATCCTTGTAGTTGACGATCCGCAGGACGGCGCGACACGCGCTTGGTTCGCGCGCGTTTCGCTTTTCCGGCGAATCCGATCGGCGGCGCGGCGCGGAAGCTGGCGGCTTCGTCCATCAGCCATTCGCGGAACGCACTAAATCCGGCGAGCCTGCGCGAGCGTTCCGGATACACGAGGTAGTGTGCGCGCTTGCCTTTCATCATTTCGGGGAACAGCGTGACCAGCTGACCGGCCTCGATCAGCGGCCGCACCATCGTGGTCCGTCCGAGCGCCACGCCGATGCCCCCGAGCGCCGCGCGCTGGCGTGATTCGGCGTCGTTGAACGACGCCACGTAGCGCCGCGGCGGCCGCCCGCCATGCAGCGCGAACCAGTTCTGCCAGATCTCCTCGGGACCCAGGAGCGGCAACTTGCCGAGTTCTTCCAGCCTGGGTGGCTTGCGCCCCGCCAGCAGCGTGGGGCTGGCCACCGGCGTCAGCCATTCTTCGATCAACAGTTCGACGACGAGTCCGGGCCACTCACCCATGCCGTAACGCAAGGCCGCGTCCCAGCGGCCGTCGGCAAAATCCACCAGCTCGATCGACGAGTCGAGGTTCAGTTCGACCTCGGGATGCGACGCCACGAAACGCGGCAGCCGCGGCAACAGCCAGCTCGATGTCATCGACGGCATCGCCGACAGCGACAGCGCATTGTCGTCGCGCACGCACAGTGGTTTCAGTGCATCCTCGATGGCGTCGAGATGCGGCGCGACCTTGTCGAACAGGCGCTGCCCCACCGCGGTCAATTTCAGTCCGCGCGGGCCGCGCACGAACAGCGCGCAACCGATGCGTTCCTCGAGCAGGCGGATCTGGTGACTGAGCGCGCTCACCGTCAGGTGCAGGCGCTCGGCCGCGCGCGTGAGGTTGTGCGCGCGCGCGGCCGCGACGAAGGTCTGCAAGGGGTTCAGCGGGCTGCGGCTCATGTTCGAAATCCTTCAACGCTCGCTTGAAAAATCGTCGCTTCCGCGGAAGGCCGATGCGGCCTATTTTTGCGCCTCGTACAACTTTCGCGCAAGCCGAATGGAGGTGTCCCATGTTGAGGGAATTGGCAAAACTCTCGGGCGGCATGTTGTTGCTGGGCGGCCACGTGACCGACCTCGAAACGGTGCGCGTGCTGGCGCGCGACGAATCCGGCCCGCGCTCGCGCAAATCCCGCGGCGGAAGACGCGTGCGCGCGTCGATCCCGGCCGGCCGCGATTGGCGCACGCCGGTCGAGTTGCTGGTGCTGGCCGCGATCTGGGGCGGCTCGTTCCTGTTCCTGCGCATCGCCGCACCGAAATTCGGGCCGCTGGCCCTGGTGGACGTACGGCTCGCGCTAGGCGCGCTGGCGCTGTCGCCGTTCCTGTGGCGCGCGCGCCATCAGCTTGCCGCGACCGGCTGGCTGAAGATCGCCGCGATCGGCGTCGTGAATACCTTGCTGCCGTTCCTGCTGTTCGCATGGAGCGCGGAACGCGCGCCGGCCGGCGTCAGTGCGATCGTCAACAGCATGGCCGTGCCGTTCGCGGCGCTGGCGGCGTTCGCGATGTTCGGCGAACGCATCGGCGGCCAGCGCCTGACTGGATTGGTGATCGGGCTGGTCGGCGTGGTGGTGCTGGCCAGCGGCGACGTCGGCGGCGCGGGCCTCGCGCCTGCGGTTGCCGCCGGCACGGCCGCCGCGCTGCTGTATGGCGTGTCGGCGAACCTCGTGAAACGCCACTTCGCGGGCTTGCCGCCGGCCGCGGTCGCCGCGGCCACGCTCGCGTGCGGCGCGGTGCTGCTGGCGCCGTTCGCGGCGTGGCAATGGCCGGACGCGCATGTTCCGGCGCAGGCATGGTTCAGCCTGGTCGCGCTGGGCGTCGTCTGCACGGGCATTGCGTACGCGTTCTACTACCGCCTGATCCAGCGCGTCGGTGCGCCGCGCGCGACCACGGTCACCTATCTCGTGCCGATCTTCGGCGTGCTGTGGGCGTGGCTGGCGTTGGGCGAGCCGTTGACGATCACGATGGCGGTCGGTGGCGCGCTGATCCTCGGCGGCATGCTGCTGGGCCAGGTGCAGCGCCGCGAGCGCGCCGTGCAGCGCCTCGAAGTGGTGCGGGTGCCTGCACGCCCATGCACGGAATGCCACGGCTGACGAGCGCGCGACACTTCACGCAGGCACGGGCGGCCGAATCACGGGCCGCCCGTCGTCTCTATACTGTGGGCATGGACACGCCCTCGCCCCGCTTCGCAGCCCGCCCGTTTCCATTCCTCGCCGTTGCCGCATGCGCGCTGATCGCGGCCTGCTCGCAACAGGCGCCGGCGCCGCAGGCCGCACCGTCGGCTTCCACGCAGGCCGCCGCCAGGGAAGCGGCGGCCGCGAGCGAGTTGAAGCTCTACCAGGACATGCTGGCCCAGCACGCCGAAGACCAGGCCGCGCCGGTGGGCGAAGAGATCGTGCAGAAATATCCGGGCACGCCGGCGGCCGCGGAAGTGCAGAAGACGCTCGCGCAGGTCGAGGCGACGGCCAAGGCCAAGACCGAACACGCGCGGCTGGCGAGCCTCTGGTATTACCAGACGGCGAACGTCGATGGCGAACAATCCACCGCCAGCACCTATTCCGAACCGCGCAGCGCCGGCAGCACGCGCCTGGTGTTGCGCCGGCACCTGAAGTGGGGCCTCAGCGTCTATCTTTTTGCGCCGGACGGCAGCAAGGGTTTCGTGTGCAAGGACCTGTGCAACGTCACGATGCGCTTCGACGGCAAGCGCGAAACCTGGAAAGCGTATCTACCCAAGACCGGCGAGCCGGCGATGTTCATCAAGGAAGGCAAGGCTTTCATCGCGGCGATGCAAAAAGCCAAGGTAATCGAGATGGACGTGACCACCAGGGACCACGGCAAGCAGACGCTGAAGTTCGAAGTCGGCGGCTACGATCCGTCGAAATTCGCGCCGTTGCCGCCGAAAAAGTGATCCGCACGGCCGGTTGAACCCGGCCGCTGCGCAGCGCAATATCCGCCACCGAAGCGACGCGCGCGTCCGGGGAGCCGGGGATGGACGAGAAGATCTGCATCTTCGAGGACGTGTACAACGAGGTCTCCGCGCGCGCGCAAGCCGAGCACGAAAAAATCGCCGCGTTCGGCATGCTGGCGCGCATGAAATTGTGGGACCGGCCGAAGGAAACCGACATCACGCTGGCCAACACGGAAAAGCGCTACGAACCGTTCTGGATGGCCAAGGCCGCGCGGCGCACCCGCTACACGCGCAAGCTCGCATACCGCATCAAGGTCGAGCACCCGCACGTCGTCAGCGTGGAACTGCTGGGCCAGACGCTGCCGGTGGATGCGCGCCGTGAACTGCAGTTGCCGGCCGTCGAGGATTGCGAAAGCGCCACCACGCTGGTGCACTACGTTGATGCGTTGCGCCACGACACGCCCGAGAAGACGCTGATCGACTACGCCGGCCGCTTCGCGTTCCGCGATCTCGAGGACAGCAGCCAGCCGCAATTCATCGCGCCGACCGTCACCGCGGCGTCGGTGCTGCAACAGGTCAAGGCGAAACTTTCCGCACCCATCGAAGCCGACGCGATCGCCAGCGACGAGGTGGACATCGAATCACTGGCGCTGTTCTACCGCCCGGTGTACGCGTTCCAGTTCGCCTGGAAGGACAAGACCGGCGTCATCGAAATCGACGGCCTTTCCGGCCGCATCAACAAGGAAGGCGACATGCTGGGCGGCGCGGTGCGCGCGCTCGGCAACCGCGACGCGCTGTTCGACCTGGGCGCCGATTTCGCCGGACTGGTGGTGCCGGGAGGCACCATCGTCGTGAAGCTGATCGACAAGCTGTCGAAGAAGCATCCTGCCTGACCCACGCGCGCCCGTCCTTGCTGCAGCGTGCCGCTTGGCCGTCTGCCACTCGTCGCCGTGGCTTTCGGCGGCTACATGACGAAAGCGGCCAAATGCGCGAAACTGGGCGTCTTGCAGCTTTTCCGGATCGAAGGAAGCGGACATGGCAGACGTGCGCGAGGCGAAGGTACCCGACATCGGCGATTTCCAGGGCGTGCCCGTGATCGAGGTGATGGTCAAGCCGGGTGACCGGGTGGAGAAAGACCAGGGCCTCGTGACGCTGGAATCGGCCAAGGCCACGATGGAAGTGCCGGCGCCGTTCGCGGGCACGGTCAAGGAGATGAAGGTCAAGGTCGGCGACGAAGTTTCCGAAGGCAGCGTGATCGCGACGATCGAGGCCGAGGAAAGCGGCGCTGCAAAACCGGAGGAACCCGCAAAATCGAAACCTGCGCCGGAAACGCCCGCTCCCTCGGTTCAAAATCCTCCCCCCGCGCAGCAGGCGGAGGTGCCGAAGGCGGAGGGGGGCAAGTCGCAAGCCTCGCCCGCACCCCAGCCCTCCCCCGCAAGCGGGGGAGGGAGTCAACCTGCTCGTTCCACCGCAAGCGAAAGCACAGCGGAGCGCCATGCGCCACCCATCCCCTTCGACGCCGACTCGATCATGCCGAACAAGGTGCCGTACGCCACGCCCGCGGTGCGCGCGTTCGCGCGCGAACTGGGCGTGGATCTTTCGCGCGTCGCCGGCAGCGAACGCGGCGGTCGCATTACCAGGGAAGACGTGCAGAAATTCGTGAAGTCGGTGATGTCGGGGCAAGGCGGCCCCCATCCCGGCCTTCCCCCGCAAGCGGGGGAAGGAGGACTGCGGTTGTTGCCGTGGCCGCAGATCGACTTCTCGAAATTCGGCGAAACCGAGACGCAGCCGCTGTCGCGGATCAAGAAACTTTCCGGCGCCAACCTCGCGCGCAACTGGGCGATGATCCCGCACGTCACGCAATTCGAGGACGCCGACATCACCGATCTCGAAGCGCTGCGCGTCGCGCTCAACAAGGAAAACGAGAAGAGCGGCATCAAGGTGACGATGCTGGCGTTCCTGATCAAGGCCTCGGTCGCGGCGCTGCAGAAATATCCCGACTTCAACGCGTCGCTGGATGCATCCGGCGAAAACCTGATCGTGAAGAAATACTTCCACATCGGTTTTGCCGCAGACACGCCGAACGGGCTGGTCGTGCCGGTGATCCGCGATTGCGACAAGAAGGGCGTGCTCGACATCGCGCGGGAAATGTCGGCGCTGGCGAAGAAGGCGCGCGACGGCAAGTTGACGCCGGGTGAAATGTCGGGCGGGTGCTTCTCGATCTCGTCGCTGGGCGGCATCGGCGGCACCATGTTCACGCCGATCATCAACGCGCCGGAAGTCGCGATCCTCGGTGTTTCGCGTTCGTCCACGCAACCCGTGTGGAACGGCAAGGAATTCGCGCCGCGCCTGATCCTGCCGTTGTCACTTTCCTACGACCATCGCGTGATCGACGGCGCCGCCGCCGCGCGCTTCGCGGTGTATCTCGCGCAGTTGCTCGCCGACATGCGGCGGGCGCTGTTGTAGGCCGCATGGCCGCGCCGGCCGCCCCGCCAGCATCGCAAGCCGCGGCCGGTTCGCCGTTGCACGACGCCGTCGGCGCGATCAATCATTTCCTCGGCACCAGCCTGAAGGTCGGCGGCATCACGCTCAACCTCGGATCGGTGCTGGTCGCCGTGGTGGTGGTGCTGGTGGCCATCCTGGTCTCGCGGTTGTTGCAAGCCGGCCTCGCGCGGTACGGCCAACGCCACCAGACCAGCCAGTCGACGCTCTACGCGCTGTCACGCGTGCTGCACTACATCGTGCTGGCGGTCGGCGTGCTCTGGGCGTTGTCGGTCGCGGGCATACCGCTCAACGAGTTCACATTCTTCGCGGGCGCGCTGGGCGTCGGACTCGGCTTCGGGCTGCAGGCGATTTTTTCGAACTTCATTTCCGGACTCATCATTCTGTTCGACCGCAGCCTCAAGGTCGGCGACTTCGTGGAGTTGGCGAACGGCGTGCACGGCCGCGTCAGCGACATCCACATCCGCGCCACGCGCATCACCACCAACGACAACATCGACACTCTGGTGCCGAACTCGCGCTTCATCACCGACAACGTGGTGAACCTGACCTGGCGCGACGTATCAAGGCGCTCGCACATTCCGTTCCGCGTGCCCTACGGCGCCGACAAGGACACGGTGCGTCAGGCCGCACTGGAAGCCGCGGCCGAGGTGCCGTTCACGCTGACCGGCGACGAATCGCGCCAGCCGCAGGTGTGGCTGACCGGCTTCGGTGAATCGGCGATGGAGTTCGCGCTGGTGGTGTGGCTCAACGCCGGCGCGGCGCGCCGCTACCGCGGCGTGACGGCGGCGTACAACTGGGCGCTGCACAACGCGCTGGAAAAGCATCACCTGGAAATGCCGTTCCCGCAGCGCGACCTGCACGTGAAATCGTGGCTTGGGTTGAGCGGCGCGGAAGGCCGCCGCGCGATGGCCGACGGCGAAGCGCCGATGACGGCGCGGGACCGGCCGCGCAGCGCGCGCATGTCGCCCGACAACGATGCGGCGCGTTCCGTCAGCAACGACATCGCGAAAGAAGAAGTCGCCCTCGGCAGCAACGACGATCGCGACGAACGCGTCACCGGCATCCGCGAACGCGCCGCGTCCGATCGCGACGGCGGCGCGGATGCGAACGCGTCACCCGCGGCACAGACAACACCGAAAGGACCGCAGCATGAGCAAGACCATTGAACTGAAGGTGCCGGACATCGGCGATTTCCACGACGTGCCGGTGATCGAAGTGCTGGTGAAGGCCGGCGACCGCGTCGAGAAGGACCAGAGCCTCGTCACGCTGGAATCGGCCAAGGCCACGATGGAGGTTCCCGCGAGCGCGGCGGGCGTCATCAAGGAAGTGAAGGTCAAGGTCGGCGACAATGTCGAGCAGGGGTCGGTGATTGCGGTGGTCGAAAGCAACGACGGAACCTCGGCGGCTTCCCTTCCCCCGCCTGCGGGGGAAGGTGGCCGCAGGCCGGATGGGGGAAATGTCGCGACGACGCCCCCATCAGCCCTTCGGGCAGCTTCCCCCGCAAGCGGGGGAAGCGAAAAAGCTCCAAACGCCGCGAAGGAAACCGGCCGCAAACCCGACATGGAATGCGCGATGCTGGTGCTCGGTTCCGGCCCCGGCGGCTACAGCGCTGCGTTCCGGGCCGCCGATCTCGGCCTCGACACGGTGCTGGTCGAACGCTACGACACGCTCGGCGGCGTCTGCCTCAACGTCGGCTGCATTCCGTCCAAGGCGTTGCTGCACGCGGCCGAAGTGATCGACGCGGCCGAATTGATGGGCGCGCACGGCATCACGTTCGGCAAGCCGAAGATCGATCTCGACAAGCTGCGCGATTTCAAGGACAAGACCGTCGGCAAGCTCACCGGTGGCCTCGCCTCGATGGCGAAACAACGCAAGGTGCGCGCGGTGCAAGGCGTCGGCACCTTCGTGTCGCCGCACGAACTCGAAGTCGTGAACGGCAACGACAGAAAACTCATCCGTTTCGAACAGGCCATCATCGCGGCCGGCTCGCAGGCCGTGCGCCTGCCGATGTTCCCGTGGGACGACGAACGCGTGATGGATTCCACCGGCGCGCTGCAACTGCGCGACGTGCCGAAGAACCTGCTGGTGGTCGGCGGCGGCATCATCGGGCTTGAAATGGCGACGGTGTATCGCGCGCTCGGCAGCAACGTCACCGTGGTCGAATTCATGGATCAACTGATGCCCGGCGCGGATGCCGACCTGGTGCGACCGCTCGCGGCGCAACTCAAGAAACAAGGTGTCGCGACGCACCTCAAGACCAAAGTCACCGCCGCGAAGGCGCAGAAGAACGGCATCACCTGCGAATTCGAAGGCGACAGCATTCCCGGGAACAAGACCTTCGACCGCGTGCTGGTGGCGGTCGGCCGCAGCGCCAACGGCGACAAGATCGGCGCCGACAAGGCCGGCGTCAACGTCACCGAGCGCGGGTTGATTCCGGTGGACACGCAGATGCGCACCAACGTTCCGCACATCTTCGCGATCGGCGACCTTGTCGGCCAGCCGATGCTGGCGCATAAGGCGGTGCACGAAGGCCACGCGGCGGCGGAAACCGCGGCTGGACAGAAGCGCCACTTCGACGCGCGCGTGGTGCCGTCGGTCGCGTTCACCGATCCAGAAGTAGCTTGGGTCGGCGTCAGCGAGCGCGAAGCGAAGGAAAAGAACCTCGACATCGGCGTCGGCAAGTTCCCGTGGGCCGCGTCGGGCCGCGCGCTCGGCATGGACCGCGCGGAAGGCTTCACCAAGCTGATCTACGACAAGGCAACGCACCGCGTGATCGGCGGCGGCATCGTCGGCGTGCACGCGGGCGACCTGATTTCCGAAATCGCGCTGGCGATCGAAATGGGCGCCGAGATCGGCGACATCGCGCTCACCATCCACCCGCATCCCACGCTCGGCGAATCCGTCGGCATGGCGGCGGAAGTCGCCGAGGGCACGATTACCGATTTGTACATCCCGAAGCGCAATTAACCGCCCTTGACTGCGCACGCATGATATGGCGGAAGGAGCGTACGTTGAGGAGTCGAGCAACGAGCATTTCGGTGGCGTGCATGGCAGCACTCTCCTTGATCGCACCGGCGCTGCGTGCAAAAACACCTGAAGTCGTTTCGTTTCCCTCGGGTGACAAGACGCTGCACGGCTTGCTTTACAAACCGCCCGGAGCTGGTCCGTTCCGGACGGTGCTATACAACCACGGTAGCGCTCCGGGCCTTCTCAACAACGAGGCCTTCGCACGTCTTGCGCCCCTCTTCACGAATCGCGGCTGGGCATTCTTTGCTCCATATCGACGCGGTCAAGGTTTGAGCGCCGACGCAGGACCTTACATCGGCAAGGAAATTTCCGCGGCCGAGGCTCGCGGCGGCTTGTCGTTGGCCGTAGCCACAGCGGTGCGCCTGTTGGACACGCAACAATTTGCCGACCAGATGGCGGCATTGGCTTGGCTGGAACAGCAACCGTTTACGCGACATGAACCTATCGCGGTGATGGGAAATTCATTCGGAGGCGTGGAAACCGTCCTTGGGGCAACCAACATTCGGTACTGTGCGGCAGTCGATGCAGCTGGAGGTGCGGAGAGTTGGGACAAAGCGCCCGCGTTGCGCGTTCTGATGACGAACGCGGTCGAGCACACCAAGATTCCGATCCTCTTCATCTAGGCGCAAACGACTATACGACGGCGCCCAGCCGTGTTCTCTATGAAGCCATGAGCCAAGCCGGCAAGAAGGCATCCATTCGAATCTTTCCGCCCTTTGGAAAATCTGCTTCAGACGGACATAGTTTCGGGTGGAAAGGTGGGGAAATCTGGGCGAGCACCGTTTTTCGCTTCCTCGATAAATATTGCCGCCACTGAATTCGTGTCACAGAAATCGGGAACCTGTGTGACCCGTTACAAACTAGCTATAATGCCCACATCAGCCAATCGGTGACGGCCATGAGAACCTTGACATCGGTGGAAGCCCAGAACCGCTTCGGCGAATTGCTGGATGCCGCGCAACGCGAACCGGTGACGGTCACCCGTCGTGGCCGGCCCGTCGCGTTCGTGGTATCGCCACAGGACATGCGCGAGGTACTGGATGCGCGTAACCAGCGCAGCAAGGCGGTGGCCGATTTCGAAGCATGGAGTGCACTCGCACGCAAGCGCATCAAGCCTGCGGCGAGCAAACTAACGCAAGAACAGATCAACCGGCTGGTGCGTGGAGCCCGGTGAGCCGGGTCGCGCGGGTGGTGTTCGACACCAGCACGTTGGTGGGCGCAATGCTTCAGGTGGAATCGGTGCCGCACCGTGCACTGGAACGGGCACTGGCATTGACGCAGCTTTGTGCTTCGCCCGCAACATTGGATGAACTCGAAAGGGTGATCGCACACCGCAAATTCGATCGTTATCAGGCGCCGGATATCCGTCGGAGATTCCTCGCGCTTATGCGTGCAAACTCGCGCCTGTTTGATGTCACGGCTGCGGACGAAGCCGCCGTGAACCCCTCATGCCGTGATCCGCACGACAACAAATTTCTTGCTTTGTCCCACGTCTGCCGCGCAGACGTTATGGTGAGCAGCGATGCCGACCTGCTTGCGTTGCATCCCTGGCATGACGTGCGCATCCTCCCGGCTGCGGCGTTCCTCGAATTGCTTGAGGCTTGATGGGGCTCCAAACGCTTGTCCGGGTGCGGCTCGCCCTCAGAACGCAACCTGCGCGCGCAATTCGAAAATCCGCGGATTGACGACGAGGCCCTTGCGATCGCTGAAAGCGCGGACGTAGTTCGCCTGCAGTTTCAGGTGTTGGCCCAGGTACCAGTTCGCGCCCAGCGTCCAGTCGTGCTCGCGCCCGCCCAGGGTGCTGCCGTCGTCGAGATCGAGCGTGCTGTAGCGCAGCAGGAATTCCAGCGCGCCCCACGGTCGTGAAGGAACGACGTTGCCGACGTTGCCGTCCTTGTACGGTCGCGATTCGCCGGTCGCCACCCAGCTCGCGAACGCGTACCCGCCGTCGATTCGGTAATCCGGCTTGCCATCAGCGAAGGATGTGTTCGCGCGCAGGTATTCGCCTTGCAATGACCACGGTCCGTGGATCCACAAGCCCTCGAGGCCGGTACGGTCGATGTCGGCGACGTTCTTCAGCGTGCCGGAACTGACCAGTTTCAGCGGCGTCAGGCCGGCCTCCGGCGTCGATGCGAATTTCGCCGATGGCAGCTGCAGCACGCCGAGCGTGTTGGTGGTCGCTTCCGGCGCTTCGCGTGAAGCGGAAACGCCGAAGTGCAACACGTCGCCGGGCCGGTTGCGCGGCACCCAGGCGACGCGGCCGGCCAGCGTGTGCCCGTCGTTGGCGCCCTGCAGATCGCTGCCGTCGTAGTAGCCGGCCTGCGCCAGCCAGGTCGGCCGGTACCAGGCCCAATCCACGCCCACGCGCCGGTTTTCATAGACCGCCTGGGTCGGCAGCGCCTGCTCGATGAAGCTGTTGGCGGGCGTACTGGTATTGCCCTCGAAACCCACGGGCGTCTTGCTGTAGCCGGCGCGGAATGCGCCGATGTCGCGGCCGAACACGGCTTTCGATTGCACGCGCAGGAACACGTCCTGCCATTTCTTCGACTGGAAATCGTATTGCGCGATGGCGTCGTAAACGCCCTTCTTCTTGAGATACACCCCGAAATACTTGCGCCGGTTGGTGTGTGCGTCCTGCAACAGCCCGTCATCGTGCGAGAAATCGTTGAGGTCGTACTGGTACAGCACACTCACGCCGGCATCCGTGCCATCGGAGAAAACGTGGTGCGTGGGCCAATCACCGAGGAAGGAATAGTCCTGCGCCATCGCGGGCGTCGCGGCCAGCAGCATCGAAACCCCGGCGCCGAGCAAGACCGATGCGCGTGTCAGAACTTTCGCACCCGGAAAACCCGGTCCGCAATCCGCGCTTCCGGATCGCGGCACGCGAATTCCTCCGCGCCGGAATCCCCTGCGAGATCGGGACGGAAGGCCTTCAGCAGGGTCTCCAACTCTTCGCGCAACGCTTTCAACTGGACCGTGTGACGATGGAGTGCGGCCAGCATCGCCCACAGCACTACGCACAGGACAATGAGCAGGATGCAGATGTCGGTAAGGGTCATTTCCGGGCTCCTCGAGGGCGTTCCGGCGGAACGAAAAACACAAGCCAAGTGCTGCGATGCGGCGGTTCGGCGAAGGCCATTTGCAGTTTCCGCCCGCGCCGACGACGGGATGCGATCCGGGAACAGCGGCGGGCTTCGATTGGTTGCGTCGCATGGTTCTTTCCTTCGTTGCGGGTTCGAAACGGGATCGATCAGGCAGGTACGGGCACCGATTGGTTGTTTGCAATCCATGTCCAGCGCCCGCTTGCGGCAGGGGCACTGCTTCCAGCGCCGGCGGGAAAGATGACGGCCCGCGTCGGGCGTGCACGCAACTTCATGCCGGCGCCCAGGCCGAGGCGCACGAATGCTTCATTGGTGATTTGCGCTTCCAGACGCTGCCCCAGCGCCGGCGCGTCCAGTTCGAGGTGCGCGACGCTGCCGGCGCGGTACACGTGGCGCAGGTGCGTTTGCCAACCCGGCGCATACGGCGACGCGTCGAGCGCAAGGTGTTCCGGCCGCACGTAAGCCTGCGCATGTTTGCGATCCATTCCCCATGGTGCTTCACCGAAGTTCCATTCTGCAGCGGCAAAGCCTTGCGTCCTTTGCTCCAGGTCAATCCGGTTGGCCTTGCCGATGAACTCGCAGACGAACGGCGTCGCGGGGTCCTGGTAGATCGTGTCGGGCTTGCCGACCTGCTCGATGCGGCCGCGGTTCATCACCACCACGCGGTCGGCCAGCTCCAGCGCTTCTTCCTGGTCGTGGGTGACGAACACGGTGGTGAGGCCGAACTCGTCGTGCAGCTCGCGCAGCCAGCGGCGCAGGCTCACCCGCACCTGCGCGTCGAGCGCGCCGAACGGCTCGTCCAGCAACAACAGGTCGGGTTCCACCGCCAGCGCGCGCGCCAGCGCGACGCGCTGGCGCTGGCCGCCGGAAAGCTGCGCCGGATAGCGCTTCGCCATGTCGTGCAGTTGCACGCGTTGCAGCAGGCGCTCGACGCGCGCGGCGATGTCGGCGCGCTTCGGGCGCGTGCGCCACGGCCGCACGCGCAGTCCGAACGCCACGTTTTCCGCGACGGTCAGGTGCCGGAACAACGCGTAGTGCTGGAACACCAGACCGACCTTGCGGCGGCGCGCGTCGATCGCCAGCAGATCGCGCCCGTTCTGTTGAACGCTGCCGGATTCCGGATAATCGAGGCCGGCGAGGATGCGCAGCAGCGTGGTCTTGCCGGAACCCGAGGGTCCGAGCAGCGCGAGGAATTCGCCGGGCGGAATGTCCAGGCTGACATCATCCAGTGCCGGATATTCCGTGAAGCGGCGGACGAGATGCGAGAGTTCGAGCGTCATGTGCGACTACCCGGCGCGTGCGCGGCGAGTTCGTCGCCGTAGCGCCATTCGAGCAGGGTCTTGATCGCCAGCGTCAGCAGCGCGAGCAACGCCAGCAGCGAAGCCACGGCGAACGCACCCGCGTAGTCGTATTCGTTGTAGCGCATCTCCACCTCCAGCGGCATCGTGGTGGTGAGTCCGCGGATGTGGCCGGATACCACCGACACCGCGCCGAACTCGCCCATCGCGCGCGCGTTGCACAACAGCACGCCGTACAGCAGCGCCCAGCGGATGTTCGGCAATGTCACGCGGAAGAACATCTGCCAGCCGTTGGCGCCGAGCACGCGCGCGGCTTCCTCGTCCTCGCTGCCTTGCGCCTGCATCAGCGGGATCAGTTCGCGCGCGACGAACGGCAGCGTCACGAAGATCGAAGCCAGCACCAGCCCCGGCACGGCGAAGATGATCCGGATGCCGTGCGCGTCGAGCCACGGCCCGAACCATCCCTGTATCCCGAACAGCAGCACGTAGATCAGGCCCGCGATCACCGGCGACACCGCGAACGGCAGGTCGATCAGCGCGCCGAGCAGCGCCTTGCCGCGAAACGCGAAGCGCGCCATCGTCCACGACGCGGCGATGCCGAACGCGGTGTTCAACGGCACCACCATTGCGGCGACCAGCAAGGTCAATCGAATCGACGACCACGCCTCCGGCTGCGTGATCGCCGCGATGAACGTCTGCACGCCCTTGGCCAGCGCCTCGGTGAACACCACCGCCAGCGGCAGCAGCAGGAACACCAGCATGAAGGCGACGGCGACGAGGATCAGCAGCGCGCGCTGCAATCGTTGCGGCCGGATCGATGCACGCGGCAGGACGACAATGGCGTTCATGGCGACGCCTCCGCCCAGCGCCGGCTCCAGCGCTGCAGCAACGACAGCGCCACCAGCATCACGAAGGAAAAGCCCAGCATCACCACGCCCAACGCGGCCGCGCCGGCGTAGTCGAACTGCTCCAGCTTCTGCACGATCAACAGCGGCGCGATCTCGGTGCGCATCGGCAGGTTGCCGGCGATGAATATCACCGAACCGTACTCGCCCACCGCGCGCGCCAGCGCCAGCGCGAACCCGGTTAGCAGCGCCGGCACCAGCACCGGCAGGATCACGCGCGAGAAGGTTTGCGAGCGGCGCGCGCCCAGGCTTTCGGCGGCTTCCTCCACGTCGTGGTCCAGCGATTCCAGCACCGGTTGCAACGTGCGCACCACGAACGGAAAGCCGACGAACACCATCGCGATGCCGACGCCGACCTGCGTGTATGCGACCCGCACGCCGAACGCATCGAACGCCTGCCCCAGCCAGCCGTTCGGCGCGTACAACGCGGTCAGCGCGATGCCCGCGACCGCGGTCGGCAACGCGAACGGCAGGTCGACCAATGCATCGAGCACGCGCCGGCCCGGAAAGCGGTAGCGCACCAGCACCCATGCCACCAGCAGGCCGAACATGGCGTCGATCAGCGATGCAGCGAGCGCGCCACCGAAGCTGAGCTTCAGCGCGGCCTGCGTGCGCGGCGTGGCGAGCAGGTGCAGCAGGCCGGCCACGCCGATGCCCGACGCCTTCCACGCCAGCGCCGCCAGCGGCAGCAGCACGATCAGTCCGACATAGGCCAGCGTGCAGCCCATGCCGAGGCCGAATCCCGGCAACACGCGATGATGTTCTGCGAGAGCCATCACGACACCTCGTCAGCAGGCTTTCAGCGGGCCGGCTGCGAACCCGGACCGATCTGGTCGAACACGCCGCCGTCGGCGAAGAACTTCGCCTGCGCCTTGCGCCAGTCACCGAACACTTGCGCGATCGTGAAAGTCTTCACCACCGGGAATTGCGCGGCGTACTTCTGCGCCACCGCGGCGAGGCGCGGACGATAGAAATGCCGCGCCTCGATGTCCTGCGCCTGCGGCGTGTACAGGAATTTCAGGTAGGCCTCGGCCACCGCGCGGTTGCCGTCCTTCGAGACGTTGGCGTCCACCACCGCGACCGGTGGTTCGGCGAGGATGGTCACCGAGGGCACCACGATGTCGAACTTGTCCTTGCCCAGTTCGCGTTGCGCGAGCAGCGCCTCGTTTTCCCAGGCCAGCAACACGTCACCGATGCCGCGCTGCACGAAAGTGTTGGTGGCACCGCGCGCGCCGGTGTCGAGCACCGGCACGTGCTGGAACAGCGCGTGCACGAAGGCGCGCGCCTTGGCCTCGTCGCCGCCGGGCTGCTTGAGCGCGTAACCCCACGCGGCGAGGAAATTCCAGCGCGCGCCACCGGAAGTCTTTGGGTTCGGCGTGATCACCTGCACGCCGGGCTTGATGAGGTCGGGCCAATCCTCGATGTGCTTCGGGTTGCCCTTGCGCACCAGGAACACAATCGTCGAGGTGTAGGGCGCCGCGTTGTCCGGCAGGCGCTGCTGCCAGTTCTTCGCGAGCAGCCCATGGTCGGCGAGCGCATCGATGTCGTACGCGAGTGCCAGCGTGACCACGTCGGCCGGCAAGCCGTCCGCGACCGAACGCGCCTGCGTGCCGGAACCGCCGTGCGACATCCTGATCGTGAGGTTGTCGCCGTGCTGCGCCTTCCATTGCGCCGCGAACGCGCGGTTGAGGTCCTGGTACAGCTCGCGGGTTGGATCGTAGGACACGTTGAGCAGCGTGATGTCTCTTGCGAACGCACTGCCCGCGGCGATCATCGCGAGCAGCACCAGCAGCAACAACGTCGTCGTGTTCTTCTTCATGGCGGTCTCCGTGGCGGGTCGGTGGACTGCGGGTAGCGACAGGCACCCGTTCGCCGGCGCGCGATCGGCGCGTCGGACGCGAGAATCCAAAGCAATCAGGTGCGCGGGTGGCGCGGGTTCTTCAGCGAAAGACCGAAATGCCGGCCGGGAAGATTCCCGGCGGGCGCCGAAATATCGGCGAGGCGCTGACCGCAGGACAGCGTGCGGCGGTGGGCGGATTCTGCATCAGGAATTTTGCAGGCGTCGCGCATGTTTCACCCGGCAAGCGTCGGAGTGTCGGATGCGATGCCATCATGCGCATCGTTAAGGAGACGCTAGGCAAATGTGCGTTGTAAATTTGCCCGCAATTCGCCAGAAACATGTACGAAGCTGCGCCGCGGCGCACGTTGATCACGCAAACCGATGAAACAATTCCGGTTGCGCCTCGAAACTTTCGCGATCCACGAAGCCCGCCACGCCCACGCCGACCAGGCGATAGCGCGTGCGCGGCGAAAGATCGATGCGCGCCCGCAGGGCGCAGGCGATTTCGGCGAGCGCGCGTGCCGATGCGGGACGTTCGGCGGGCGTCACGGTGCGCGTGAGGATGCGGAAATCCGCGGTCTTCAACTTCAGCACCACGCTGCGCGCGATGCGGCCATGCGGGCCCTCGGCTTCGCGCTCGCACGCGGCCCAGGTCTTGCCTGCGAGCCGTTCGATGTGCGGCGCGAGCTCGTCGAGCGTCAGGTCGTGCTCGAACGTATCCTCGGATGAAATCTGCAGCGTCGGACGATCGGGCGTCACCGCGCGTTCGTCGATGCCCAGCGACAATTCGTGCAGGCGTTTTCCGTAACGGCCGAAGCGTTTTTCGAGGACGTTCGTGTCGAACGCGCGCAGGTCGGTGACCGATGCGATGCCGAGTTCCGCCAGCTTGCGCTGCATCACCTTGCCGACGCCGGGCAGGCGCTCGACCGGCAAGTTGCTGAGGAACGCCAGCACGTCGCGCGGGCGCACCACGAACAAACCGTCGGGCTTGCGGAAATCCGACGCGATCTTGGCGATGAACTTGTTGGGCGCGACACCGGCGGACGCGGTGAGCTGGGTTTCTTCGCGGATCGCCGCGCGGATCGCCTCGGCCACCGCGGTCGCGGAAGCCAAACCGGATTTCGGTTGCGTGACGTCGAGATAGGCTTCGTCCAGCGACAGCGGTTCGATCAAATCGGTGTGCCGCGCGAAGATTTCGCGCACCTGCCGCGATACCGCCTTGTAACGCGCGAAATCCGGCGGCACGAAGATCGCGTGCGGACACAGACGCTCGGCGCGCAGCGCCGGCATCGCCGAATGCACGCCGAACTTGCGCGCCTCGTAGCTCGCCGCGCACACCACCGAGCGCGCGCCCTTCCACGCCACCACCACCGGCCTACCGCGCAAGGCGGGATCGTCACGCTGCTCGACCGACGCGTAGAACGCGTCCATGTCGACATGGACGATCTTGCGTGGCGGCACGATCTTGCGCGGCGGCGCAGGCATGCGCGTCAGGATGACTGTTCGGCCGTATCCGCGGCCTTCGGCCGCACCAGCACGCGCACCGCGACGATGCCGAGTTCGTACAGGATCACCATCGGCACCAGCAGCAGCAACATCGAGGTGATGTCGGGCGGCGTGATCGCCGCCGCCACTGCAGCCGCCACGACGACCGCGTAGCGCCGCCAGCTCTTGAGTTTTTCCAGACCCACCAATCCCGTCGCGGCGACGATCACCTGCACCACCGGGATTTCGAAGCACAGGCCGAACGCGAAGAACACCATCATCACGAAGTCGAGGTAATGCGTGATGTCTGTCATCATCTCGACGCCCGCGGGCGTCACCGCGGTGAGGAAGCGGAACGCCGCCGGCAGCACCAGGAAATACGCGAACGCGCAGCCGCAGTAGAACAGCAACACCGATGCGACCAGCAGCGGCCGCGCCAGGCGTTTTTCGTGCCGGTACAAGCCGGGGCTCACGAACGCCCACAACTGGTACACGATCACCGGCATGCTGATGAAGAGTGCCGTGTAGAACGCGAGTTTCAGCGGCGTGATGAAGGGACTCGCGACCTGCGTCGCGATCAGGTGCGCGCCGTGCGGCAGGCGCTTGACCAGCGGTTCTGCCAGCCACGCATACAGCCGGTTCGCGAACGGCACCAGGCACACCAGCACCACCACCACGCAGGCAATCGCCTTGATCAGGCGCGAGCGCAGTTCCAGCAGGTGCGAGAAGATGCCCTGCTCGAGGTCGAAACCGGAATCGGTGTCGTGCTCAGTGGCCATCGCGCGCCTCCGTCGAGGCGGCACTGCCCTGCACCGGATTTGCCGTGCCCGCGATTTCGGCAACGGCCTGGTTCACCGATGCATGCGCGGAATGCATCCCCGCATCGGCGGCCTTGCGCATCGCGTCCGCGCGCTCGGCGGCTTCCTTGGCGGAGCGGCGGATTTCCTCGAGCTCGAGTTCGCGTTCGACTTCGCTGCGTACGCTCTCCCAGCCGAGGCGCAAGCGCCTCAGCATCGCGCCGGCCATGCGCGCGGCCTTGGGCAACTTTTCCGGACCCAACACCACCAACGCGATCACCGCCAGCAGCAGCAGCTTCGAGAAGCTGAGCTCGATCATTGCGGCACACCGCTCCCGGCTGTTATGGCGCGTGCTTCGACTCGGCGGAGTCGCGTTGCTCCTGCTGCGCGGCACTCGCGGCGGCGGGCGGATCGGCCTGCAGTTTTTCGCTGGATCCGTTCGCCTTGGCCTTGTCGTCTTCGTCGCCGTGCAGCGCCTTCTTGAAGCCACGCATGGCATTGCCGAGATCGGGGCCGATCCTGGTCAGCTTGCCGGTGCCGAAAATCACCAGCACGATCACGAGCAGCAGCAACCAATGCCAGATACTGTCAAAACCCATAAGAACCTCGTGCGGAATCGTGCAAGCGGCCACGGATGTGGAACGCCGCTTTCCGCTATTCCCAAGTGTAACGCAGCAGGGCCCGGCGCCGTTGTCATGCGGGTCCACACGCAATGCCGCCGTGAAGGGCGCTGTGGCAGACTGTCACGGTCACGATTGCTGGCGAGCCCATGCCCCGCTACATCGGTTTCGATACCGGCGCTGAACGCCAGGACACCGCGCGCACGGCCTTGCTGCTGGTGAACCTCGGCACGCCGGCCGCGCCGACCACCGATGCGGTGGGCGAATATCTGGCCGAATTCCTGTCCGATCCGCGCGTGGTCGAACTGCCGCGTTGGCTATGGTGGCCGGTGCTGCACGGCTACATCCTGCGCACGCGGCCGCGCCGTTCCGCCGAAGCGTACGCAAAAATCTGGCGCGATGATGGTTCGCCGTTGCTCGTTTTCAGCGAGCGGCTTGCCGAAGCCGTGCGTGCGCAGGTCGAGCGGCAAACGTCGGGCAAGGTCACGGTGGCGCTGGCGATGACCTACGGCGAACCCGCCGTCGACGCCACGATCGAAGCGCTGATGGATAAAGGTGTGCGGCGGGTTCTCGTGCTCCCATTGTTCCCGCAATACTCCGCGACCTCGACGGGCGCCGCGCTGGATGCCGTCACGCGTGCAATGCAGAAACTGCGCTGGCCGCCCGAACTGCGCACCGTCGGCGATTACCACGCCGACGCGGGTTATCTCGCCGCGCTCGCGGCCAGCGTGCAGGCGCATTGGGCACAGCACGGCCGTGGCCGGAAACTGCTGCTGAGCTATCACGGCATTCCCGAGAAATACGCGGCCGCGGGCGATCCCTATCCCGACCAGTGCCAGGAAACCGCGCGCCGACTCGGCGACGCACTCGGCATCGCAGACGACGACCTGCTGGTGACCTATCAGTCGCGGCTCGGCCGCCAACCGTGGTTGCGGCCCTACACCAGCGAGCTCATCGAGCAACTCGCGCGCCAGGACGTCGAAACCCTGGACGTGCTGTGCCCCGGCTTCGCGGTGGACTGCCTGGAAACGCTGGAAGAAATCGCGCTGCGCTATCGCACAACATTCCTCACCAACGGCGGCAAACAGTTCCGCTACATCGCCGCACTGAACGCCAGTTCCGCCCACGCGACCGCGCTGTCCGCGATCGCGATGCGGCAATTGGCGGGGTGGGTTTAGAAAAAGAGAAACACGGGGCGGGCGCTACCGGTTGAATCCGTGCTGGGTGCACTGGTTGCAATTGAACGTGCTCTGGCAAGCGTGACGCGATCGATGCACTGCATCCAGGCTCGTCGAGCCGCCACTGTCAATGCCGCTGCCAGATGTTCACGCTCGCTTCGCGTGCATGGACTCCTTCCCGTGATTCCATGTCACACACGACTGCGTGGGCTGAACGGAACAGGGCGTGGTCCGGGTGCGCCGGGTCGGTCAGCATCGCTGCGCAGTCTTGCGCATCTGAGCGCCGTTCGACGAGGGTACGCTGCTGGACAGCATGCGTTGCCTGTCCAGAGATGCCATCGACCTTCAGTGATGAACACGCTGGAAAGCTTCAACCGCGTGGCGCGTCTCGGATTCGAAATCGCCATCGCCGCGAATCGCGTTGCCACTGCGTCCGGAATAGCCCAACTCGTGCAGATCCTGCTGCAATATCCTGACCGTGGTCGCCCAGGCGCAGCGTGGGCGCCTCTGTAGCGCGGGCCATGTCAGCGCCAGCAACTGGCTGAAGATCGACATGACGGAGCGCACCGAAGCGGTGCCTTGCGACGATTCTGAAGCAACGTCAAGTCTTGGAGTCTGCGCACCGACAATACACGGCAACGCAATGCAAAAAGCGAGAATCGAAAACGTGGATTTGATGGCGCCGCTGCGCGGCTGTATACCTGCTCGGCCGGTTTGCCCCTCACCCCAACCCTCTCCCCCAAGCGAGAAACTGCTTGGGGGAGAGGGAGTTCTTACGCTGCTTCGGCACGGCGTTCCCGCAACGCACGGATCAGCGTCTGCGTGAACGCCGGGATGTCATCGGGTTTGCGGCTGGTGATCAGGTTGCCGCTTTCCACCACTTCGCGGTCTTCCCATTCCGCGCCCGCGTTTTCCAAATCCACGCGCAGCGATGGCCACGAGGTCAGGTGCTTGCCACGCACGAGGTTGGCGTTGATGAGCGTCCATGGCCCGTGGCAGATCGCGGCTACGGGCCGGCCGGTGCGGCCGAACTGGCGGATGAAGTCGATTGCCTCGTCGTGCAGGCGCAACTTGTCGGGATTGATCACGCCGCCCGGCAACACCAGCGCGTCGTATCCATCGGCACGCGCCTTGGCGAGCGGCACGTCCACCTTTATCGATTCGCCCCACTCGCCGTGGTTCCAGCCCTTGATCTCCTGATCGCCGCCCGGCGCTACCACCTCGGTGGTAGCGCCCGCCTCTTCCAGCGATTGTTTCGGCTTCATCAACTCGGATTGCTCGAATCCGTTGGTGGCCAGAATCGCGATCTTGCAGCCCTTCAATGCGTCCTTGCTCATGCTGTTGCTCCTTTTCCACGTCAAACGCGCAGCATGCCGACGCGCGCGTGACAACCGCGTATGGGCAGCGTTGGACGCGCGTTAGCGCTTGGGCTGCAGCAGCGTTCCCGTGCAACGTTTCGCGCCGCAGCGGCAGGCCCACAGTTTTTTCATCTTCGGCGTGTGCGGCACTTCCAGCACGATGCCGTAGTTGTAGGTGAGTTCCTCGCCGGCCTTGATCGCGCGCTTCGATTCGATGATCACCTTGTCCTTTTTCGCACCGTCGACTTCCTCGATGTACGCGCGGCAGTTGGGTGCGCAGGAATGGTTGATCCAGCGCGCGCTGTTGCCGTTCACGTTCGCGTCGACGATGTACTTGTCATTCAGCGTGAACAGGAAAGTGTGCCCCGTATCGGCGCCGTCGTCGTACAGCCGGTCGGCCTCGGCGTGCGTGATCAGGCGGCCCTTGTACTGGATCAGCACGGTATGCGCGGGAATGTCGGTGGCGGCATAGACGCCGTTGCCGTGGATTGGGGAGCGGCGCACGATCAGGCGGCGTGTCATGGTGAACCTTCTGAAGACAAACGCGTATGATGCCGTGACATGCAGGCTTCACACAATGGAACGGCCATGACATTCAAGATCAAGCGCGCCAACGAGCCGGCTGGCAAGGCGGATGGCGCGCGCATCCTGATCGACCGGCTGTGGCCGCGCGGCCAATCGAAGGACAAACTGAAGCTCACCGCGTGGGTGAAGGACATCGCACCCAGCACCGAACTGCGCAAGTGGTTCGATCACGATCCCGCGAAGTGGGAAGAATTCCGCAAGCGCTATCGCGCCGAACTCGACGCCAATCCCGACGCGGTCGCTGAACTGCAGGCGTTGCTGAAGGAACACGCGAACGCGACACTGCTGTTCATGGCGCACGACGAAAAGCATTGCAACGCGACGGTGCTGGCCGAGTACCTGCGCGAGCACGCGCCGCGCAAGCGCGCGAAGGCTTGATCGCCATGCGACGCATGTTGCTCGGCTTGTGTCTGGCCATCTTTTCGATCGTGGTGTTGGCCGCGCAACCGTTCACGCTCAGCAGCCGCACGCTGACCCCGAACGGCACGATGCCGCTGGCCAACGTCTATACCGAATGCGGCGGCGGCAACCAGTCGCCGCAACTGATGTGGCACGATCCACCGCCGGGCACGAAAAGTTTCGCGGTCACGATGTACGACCCCGACGCGAACGGCGGCTTCTGGCACTGGGTGGCGTACGACATCGCCGTGGGCGCGCACGGCCTGAACGCCGGCGCCGGCACGCCGCACAATGGCGACGCGCCCGGCGACACCGAACAACCCCGGAATGATTTCGGCAATGCGGGCTATTCGGGGCCGTGCCCGCCGCCGGGCAAGCCGCACCACTACGTGATCACGGTGTACGCGCTGGATGTTCCGGAACTCGGACTGATGGCGCATCTCAGCCGCGGCGATGCGCTGGCGGCGATCAAGCGCCACACGCTCGCCACGGCATCGCTCACCGTCACCTGGGGCCGTTGAGGCGCCCGCTAGAATCGCCGGGATCACCGGGAGTCAACGATGCGACGAAGCCTTGGAATGGCCGCGTGCCTGATGACGGCGGTTGGCGCGCTCGCGGCCGCGGCAACCACTGCACCGCCCACGATCTTCGCCGCCGCCAGCCTGCAACCGGCGCTCGACCAGATGGCGCACGACGGATGGCTGGGCGCACCGTCGCCACGGCTGGTCTACGCATCGTCGTCGGCACTGGCGCGGCAGATCGAGAACGGCGCGCCCGCGGATATCTTCATTTCAGCCGACGAACGCTGGATGGACGATGCCGCGAAAAACGATGCGATCGTGCCGTCCACGCGCAGCGACTTGCTGGGCAACGCGCTTGTGCTGGTCGCGCCGGCCGATTCGCATGCAACGGTCGATCTTGCGCGCGGAACCGCAGCGTTGCTTGACGCCCTCGGCAGCGACGGACGCCTCGCGATCGCGCTGCCCGACTCGGTGCCCGCCGGCATCTACGCCAAGCAGTCGCTGGTGAAGCTCGGCATGTGGCCGGCATTGCAACCGCGCATGGCGATGGCCCGCGACGTGCGCGCGGCGCTGAACCTGGTGGTGCTGCGGCAATGTCCACTGGGCATCGTGTACCGTTCCGACGCAGTTTCCGAACCGCGCGTGAAAGTGCTGGCGACGTTTCCCGCCGATTCGCACAAGCCGATCGTGTATCCCGTCGCGATCGTGAAAGGCCACGACGACGCCGCCACGCGTGCGCTGCTCGCGACACTTGAATCGAAACGTGCGGGCGACGTGTTCCGGCATTGGGGCTTCGATGTGCTGTCGCAGTCCAACCCCACGGCAATCGCCAGAAGCAATGCTGTACGCAAATGAACGCGAAAAACGCAAATGACAGCAAAGGCGTCGTGGTCAAGAACTCCGGCGGTGCGCGCCACGCACCGACAAACTGGAACAGCATTGCGCCCTCTCCCCCAAACGGTGAAGTCGTTTGGGCGAGACGGAATATTTGCGTTCATTCGCGTTCATTCGCGGACGATTTGCTGTTCGCCCAGACGCGCGCCGCATGAATCCGCTGACCCACGCCGAAACCGTCGCGCTGGCGCTGAGTTTCAAGATCGCGCTGGTCGGCGTGTTCTGCTCGCTGCCGGTCGCGGTCGGCTGCGCGTGGCTGCTGGCGCGCAAACGGTTCTTCGGCAAGCCGCTGTTCGAAGGCTTGCTGCTGCTGCCATTGATCCTGCCGCCGGTGGTCACGGGTTACGTCCTGTTGATCGTGTTCGGCCACCACGGCGCGATCGGGCGCTGGCTGGACGCTGCGGGCCTGTCGATCGCGTTCCGCTGGACCGGTGCCGCGCTCGCCGCCGCGGTGATGGCATTCCCGTTGCTGGTGGTGGCGCTGCGCAACGCATTCGAATCGGTGGACCGCAAGCTGGAACACGCGGCCGCGACGCTGGGCGCGGGCGCGTGGCGCATCTTCTTCAGCGTCACCCTGCCGCTGTCGCTGCGCGGACTGGTCGCGGGACTCGCGCTGGCGTTCGCGCGCGCGTTCGGCGAGTTCGGCGCCACCATCACCTTCGTGTCGTCGATTCCCGGCCAGACGCGCACGCTGCCGATCGCGTTGTACGAATTGATTTCGACACCCGGCGGCGAAGGCGGCGCGCTGCGGCTGACGCTGGTCGCGGTGGCCGTGGCGCTGCTGGCTGGCGTGATCGGCGCACTGATGCTGCTGCGCGGGGGCGTGCGCCAGGAGGCCGAGGCATGATCGAACTCGACCTCGCCCTGCAACGCGGCGAGTTTTCGCTGGAACTCGCCCTGCGATCGTCCGCGCGCGCGCTGGCGCTGTTCGGCCCTTCCGGTTGCGGCAAGACGTCCACCCTGCTCGCGATCGCGGGACTGCTGCGGCCGCAACGCGGCCGCATGGCCATCAACGACCACGTCCTGTTCGACAGCCGCGCCGGCGTCGATGTGTCCACGCCGCGGCGCAACCTCGGCGTGGTGTTCCAGGACGCGCGCCTGTTTCCGCACCTCACGGTCCGCGAAAACCTGCGCTACGGCATGCCGCGCGATGCCGCGCGCGCGTTCGACGATGTCGTCCAGTTGCTGCAGCTTGCCGCGCTGATGAAACGCAAGCCCGGCCAGCTTTCCGGCGGGCAGGCACGGCGCGTCGCGATCGGCCGCGCGCTGCTGCGCCAGCCGCACGCACTGCTGCTGGACGAACCGCTCGCCAACCTGCACCGCGAGGCGCGCGTGGAAGTGCTGGAACACCTGCGCGGACTGAAGCGCGAATTCGCCGTCACCACGATCCTCGTCAGCCACCAGCCCGACGAGGTGATCGCGCTGGCCGACCAGGTCGCGCGCATCGAGGACGGCCGGCTGGAAGCGCTGCAGGATGTCCGCGCTTTCGAAATCGCGACGGGTGCGCCGGCCGTGACGATCGGTGCACCCGCCGCCAGCGCTTCGGGTTAGAGTAGCGTTCGCTTTCCGCTGCCGAGGAGCCGGCCGATGATCGCCCGTCCGTTGCACTTCTGCTTCCGCGCATGCTTCGCCGTGGCGCTGGCAAGCGCCGCGCTGATGCTCGCTGCTTGCACCGGCTTCGGCGCCAAACTGCAACCGCCCACCGCCAGCATCCAGCAGCTCACCGTCAACAGCGACGGCACCTGGGCCGCCGTGGTGCGCTTCCAGAATTACAGCTACGACACCGGCATGCACGTCTATGCGATCGACGCCGAGCTCACGCTCGACGGCAAGCCGGCCGGACACGTCGCGTTCTCGCCCGCACTCGACATTCCCGCGATGGACGCCGACATCGCGACGGCAACCTTCAAGCCGGATACCGGCGGTGCTGCCGCGCTGGCTGCCGCGAAACGCAATGCCATCCAGTACGAATTGAAGGGCACGCTTTCCGTCGGCAAGGGCGAAAAAGGTGGCGCGCAGTCGTTCAAGCTGGACGGCAAGGGTTACATTTCGCCGGTGCCGGGTGTGTCGAACATCTGGCGCTGATCTGTTTCCTTCTCCCCCCGGGAGAAGGGGCGCAGCGCGCCGCTGTTGCTTGTGCCCGGAGGGCCGGATGAGGGTTCGCCCTCGCGCAAAACCGACTCGCGCAGATCCGGACCCTCACCCCTGCCCCTCTCCCGATGGTAGAAGGGTTCATCCACCACAAAGGGATTCCTGTGACCACGAACTACACCGCCCCGCTCGCCGACATCCGCTTCTGCCTGTACGACCTGCTGGACGTCGAAAAGCTGTTCGCGAAACTGCCCGGCTGCGAGGCGCTCAACCGCGAGCTGATCGACGCGGTGCTGGACGAGGCCGCGAAGTTCTCGCAGACCGTGCTGGCGCCGCTCAACGAGACCGGCGACCAGGAGGGCTGCAAGTTCGACAAGAAAACGGGCGGCGTGAAAACGCCCAAGGGTTTCAAGCGCGCGTACGAGCAATACGTCGAAGGCGGCTGGGCCGGCCTGACCGCGCCCGAATCCGCGGGCGGACAAGGCTTGCCGGAAACCCTCGGCGCACCGGTCAAGGAAATGATCGATTCCGCCAACCTCGCTTGGGGCACGTATCCGCTGCTGTCGCACGGCGCCACCGAAGCGCTGCGCGTGCACGGCGAGGACTGGCAGAAGGAAGCGTTCCTGAAACGCATCGCCTCGGGCGAGTGGACCGGCACGATGTGCCTCACCGAAGCGCACTGCGGTTCTGATCTTGGCTTGCTGAAAACGCGTGCCGAGCCGAACACGGATGGCAGCCACGCAATCAGCGGCACCAAGATCTTCATCACCGCAGGCGAACACGACTTCACCGACAACATCGTGCACCTGGTGTTGGCGAGGTTGCCGGATGCACCGAAGGGCGTGAAGGGCATCTCGCTGTTCATCGTGCCGAAGTTCAAGGTCGGCAAGGACGGCAACGCGGGCGAACGCAACGGCGTGCGCTGCGGCTCCATCGAGCACAAGATGGGCCTCAAGGGTTCCGCGACTTGCGTGCTGAATTTCGACGGCGCGCAAGGCTGGCTGATCGGTGAGCCCAACAAAGGCTTGAACGCGATGTTCACCATGATGAATACCGCGCGTCTTGCGGTCGGCCTGCAGGGCCTCGCGCTCAGCGAGCGTGCGTACCAGAATGCGTTGTCGTACGCGCGCGAACGCCTGCAGATGCGCGCGCTGTCAGGCGCGAAGTTTCCCGACAAGCCGGCCGATCCGCTGATCGTGCATGGTGATGTGCGCCGTATGCTGCTGACGCAGAAGGCGCTGATCGAAGGCGGCCGCGCGCTGGGCCTGTACGCCGCGACGCTGGTGGACATCCAGCATCGTTCGACCGACGAAAAGGAAGTGCAGCGCGCCGAGGCGCTGGTGTCGTTCCTGACGCCCATCATCAAGGCCATGCTCACCGAGAACGCCAATGAGTGCACCGGCCTCGCGCTGCAGATCCATGGCGGCCACGGTTACATCGTGGAGCAAGGCATGGAGCAGTACGCGCGCGACGCGCGCATCACCACGATCTACGAAGGCACCACCGGCATCCAGGCGCTGGATCTCTTGGGCCGCAAGATCGTGCAGCAGCGCGGCGAAGGCCTGCGGTTGTTCCTGGAACATCTCGCCGGGTTCTGCGCGCAGCATGCGAACGACGATGCGCTGAAGCCCTTCATTCCGAAACTTTCCGCGCTGGCCAAGGAATGGGCCGAGGTCACGCAGGGGCTCGGGCTGCGCGCGGTTTCCAATCCGGACGAAATCGGTGTCGCCGCGGTCGATTACCTGTTCTATTCCGGCTACGTGGCGCTGGCATATGCATGGGCGCGCGGCGTCGCCGCGGCGGATACGTCGACGCATTCCGAAGACTTCAAGCAGGCCAAGCGCCTGACCGCGCGCTTCTATTTCGATCGCATCCTGCCGCGCACCCGCACGCATCTCGCCGCGATGCAGGCCGGCGCCGACAGCGTGCTGGCGATGCCGGATGCGTTGTTTGGGTGAGTGATGGTTTTCCTTCTCCTCTGGGAGAAGGTGGCCCGCAAGGCCGGATGAGGGTACGCCTCCGCGCAACAGTTGCGCTTTACGCAAGACCCGTACCCTCACCCCTCGCGCTGCGCGCACGTTCGCTCCGCTCCGCCTCTCCCGGAGGAAGAGAGGTTTGTACCTTTTTCTTGCGGCTTGGCCTCCGCCGCACCCGACTGCACCGCCGACGAAGCACTCGATCCGGTCCAGCGCTTCAGCCAGTCGATCACGGTCTTGTGCCACATCACGCTGTTCTGCGGTTTCAGGACCAGGTGGTCCTCGTCGGGGAAGTTGAGGAACTCGCTGGGGATGCCGCGGCGCTGCAGCGCGGTGAACGCGCCGAGGCCCTGCGATTCCGGGATGCGGTAGTCTCGGCTGTCGTGGATCACCAGCATCGGCACGCGCCAATCCTTGACGTGGTCGATGGGGTTGAACTTCTCGTAGTTCTCCGGGTGCTCGAATTGCGGGCCGCCGTTTTCGTGTTCCTCGAACCACAGCTCGTCGGTGGCGTAATACATCATGCGCGCGTCGAACACGCCGTCGTGGTCGACCAGGCATTTCCACGGCTGGTTCCACACGCCGGCGATCCAGTACACCATGTAGCCGCCGTAGCTCGCGCCTAGCGCGCAGGCATTGTTGCCATCCAGATACGGGAACTGCTGCAACGCCGCGGCCCAGCCTTTCTGCAAATCCTCGAGCGGGCGATCGCCCCAGTGCTGCGAAATCGCGTCGGTAAAGGCCTGGCCGTAACCGACCGAACCGTGGAAGTTGATCGCGACCACTGCGAAACCTGCGCCGGCGTAGGTTTGCGGATTCCAGCGGTAATGGAATTCATCCGGCCACGCGCCTTGCGGACCGCCGTGGATGATGAATGCGACGGGATATTTCTGACCTGGCTTCGCACCCACCGGCGGCATCACGTAGCCGTGCACGGTGTCGCCGTTCCAGCCCTTGAATGTGAACCAGGTCGCTTTCGAAAACTCGATGTTCGCAAGACGCGACGCATTGAAGTGCGTGACTTGCGCAAGGTCCTTGCCTTGCGCCGTCAGCGTGTACAAATCGGTGGGATGCGTGAAGTCCTGGCGCGCCGCGACGATTCGGTCGCCGGCGACGTCGAAGCCCAGCACGCTGCCGTCGCCCAACAACTTCGTCGGCTTGCCGCTGGCAATGTCGACGGCGTACAGCGCGACGTTGCCGTCGTCCGCGACGGTCGTGTACAGCGTCTTGCCGTCGGCCGACAGCGTCAGCGGCCCGGCCGAACGATCCCACTGCGGATCGATTTCGCGCGTGGCGCCGGTCGCAAGATCGAGCGCCATGATGCCGAAGCGGTCGGCTTCGAACGCGGGCACTTTCATCGCCAGGTAATAAAGCGTCTTGCCGTCGTGCGAAGGCAGCGGGAACGCATCCCAGGCCTTGTTCGCGGCGGTCAGGTTTTTCGGCGCGTCGGAACCATCGGCCGGCACCGAATACACGTCGAAATTGGTGGACCATGGCTCGGTCTTGCCGGCGATGCGCACGTCGAAGTACACGGTCTTGCCATCGGGCGACCATGCGTACTCGGCGTTGCTGCCATCGGGTTTGCTAGGCACGTCGCCGTCGATGCCGCGCGTCAACAGGACCGGTTTGGAAGAACCATCCAGCGGCATCACGAACAACTGCCCGCGGCGATGGTCGGACCACTCGTCCCAGTGCCGCACGAACAGGCGGTGGTACAAACGTCCGGTCGCCTTGTCGTCCTTCTTCGCATCGAGTTTCTGTTTCGTGCATTCCAGCGTCGTGCAATCCTCGAATATCTGCGAGGAGAACAGCAGCGACTTGCCGTCGGGTGACAGCTTGAAGTTGTCGACGTCCAGCGGCAGGTGCGTCACCTGCACGGGCTCGCCGCCCGCAACCGGCGCCGACCACAGTTGCGTGGAATCCTTCTCGGTCGCGAGGAAGTAAAGCGTCTTGCCGTCCGGCGAGAACGCCGGGCTGTTGGCGTTCAATTTCGGATCGGTGACGCGCCGCGGCTCGGCACCCTTCTTCGAAAGGTCGAGCAGCCACACGCTGTTGACGCCCTTGTTGGCATCCCAATCGGTACTGCGCACCGTGAACGCGACTTCGTTGCCGTTCGGCGACAGGTGCGGATCGGACACGCGATCCATCATCGCCAGATCGTGTGCGTTGAACGGATGTTGCGCGGCCATGGCGGCTCCCGATGCGGCGGCCAGCGCGAGCGCGCAGACGGCAAGGCGAAGGTTCATCGTCGCTCCCGGCAATCGTCGAAGCGCCAACGTTAGCGCGGGCACGGAACGCTCACAAGCAGTCGCGGTCGAGCCATTTCGCAGTAAGGTTGAGGGATGGCAAACAGGAGAACGCCATGACACAGCGCTTCAAGGTCGGCGACCACGTCACCTGGAATTCCGAGGCCGGGCACGTCAGCGGCACGATCATCAAGGTGCACACGCGGGACTTCGACTACAAGGGCCACACCCACCACGCCAGCGAAGACGATCCGCAATACGAGATCAAGAGCGACAAGACCGACCACGTCGCGGCGCACAAGGGTTCGGCGCTGCGGAAGACGGCTCAGGGAAAAACATGAAGACCAGCCAAAGCGGCATTTTCAGCCTGGGCACGTCGTCCCACGTTTACCTGGAGTGGGATCTCGCGAGCGGCCGGGCCGCCGCGGAACTGGTGACGGCCATCGCCTCGCTGCGCGAGCCGCGGACGACGATCGGTGGCGTCAACCTGGTGTCGGGTTTCCGGCCCGAACTGTGGCGCAAGGTGGCGCCAGACGATGCGCCCGCCGGACTGCACGGGTTCAACCAGCCGATCGCGGGCGTGGAAGGCTTCGCGATGCCGGCGACGCAGCACGATGCGGTGATCTGGTTGTCCGGCAGCGCATACGACGTGTTGTTCGACACCGCGCACCAGATCATTGCGGGTTTCAAAGGCCTCGCATCGGTGGCAGAAGAGACGACCAGTTGGCCGTACCGGCACGACCGCGACCTGACCGGCTTCGTGGACGGCACCGAAAATCCATCGCTGGTCGAGGCGCCGGAAGTGGTCGGCATTCCGGAAGGCAAGCCCGGCGCGGGCGGATCGGTATTGCTGCTGCAGAAGTGGATCCACGACTCGGCGCAGTGGGAAGCGCTTTCGATGCACGACCAGGAACAAATCATGGGACGCACCAAACCCGACAGCATCGAACTCGAGAACAAGCCCGCGACTTCGCACGTGGCCCGCACCGACCAGGACACCTTCGGCCACGTGTTCCGGCGCAACATGCCGTTCGGCACCACGACGCGCCACGGCACCATGTTCGTCGGGTTCTGTGCGGAGCAGCGGCCGCTCGAGGCCATGCTGGAAAGCATGGCCGGCGTGACCAACGGCGTGCGCGATGCGCTGACGCGCTACACGCATCCGCTCACCGGCGCGTACTACTTCGTGCCTTCGACCGAGGCGTTGCGCGCGGCCGCGCCGCCGGATGACGACTGACACCGGCGCCGACGACCGGGTTACCCGATGTCGTTTCGCGGTCCGCGCGGCTCGTTCGGCGCGCCCGCCAACCGGGTGACTTCGTCGAGCCGCTCCAGGCTCACCGGCTTGAGCAGGTGCGCATCGAAACCGGCCTCTTCCGCGCGGGCGAGGTCGCCCGCCTGGCCGAAACCGGTGAGCGCGACGAGCCTCAGGTTCTCGAGGCCCACAGTGGCGCGCAGCCGGCGCGCGAGTTCGTAGCCGTCCATTTGCGGCAAGCCGATGTCGATCAGCGCCAGCGTCGGCTTGAAGCCGATCGCGGCGTCCAGTGCCTCGGCGCCGTCGCGTGCAACGCGCGTTTCGAAGCCTTGCACCTGCAACAGTTCGGAAAGGCTGTCCGCCGCGGGCGCGTAGTCGTCGACGATCAGGATTCGGGTCCGGTTTCGACCGCGGACGGCTTTGCTCGACTCGACCTCCGGCCGCGGAAGCGCGGCGTCGCGCAGTCCGGCGAGCGGCAGCCGCACGACGAATTCGCTGCCGTGGCCGCGGCCCTCGCTGTGCGCTTCGACGCTGCCGCCGTGCAACTTCACCAGCTTGTGCACGATCGAAAGCCCGAGTCCCAGGCCGCCGTGCGACTGCCCGCTGGATTGCGGATCCTGCGTGAACATGTCGAAGATGTGCGGCCGCAGTGCGGGATCGATGCCGACGCCCGAATCGCGCACGCGAACCGTGGCCTGGCCGTTTTCGACGGCGGCGCCCACGACGATCGTCGATCCGGGCGGCGAATACTTGGCCGCGTTGCCCAGGAGGTTGGCGAACACCTGCATCAGCCGCCGCCGGTCGCCGTCGACCACCAGCGCCGCCGCGACCGACATCTCGATCTGCTGCCGGCTCTCTTCGAGCACGGGGCGCACCGCTTCGATCGCGCGCAGGATCGTGTCGCCCAGATCCTGCGGCGCCTTTTGCAGTTCCAGCTTGCCGTGCACGATGCGTGCCACGTCGAGCATGTCGTCGACCATGCCCTGGAGGTGTTTGACCTGCGCCTCGATGATCGCGCGTTCCCCGGCCAATGCGTCGGAGTGGCGAAGCCGCATCAATTCGAGGATGCTCACGATCGGCTGCAACGGATTGCGCAATTCGTGTCCGAGCATCGCCAGGAATTCGTCCTTTGCGCGGTTCGCCTGTTCGAGCTGAGCGTGGCTTGCGCGCAGTTGCGCCACGTCGCGCTCGCGCGCTTCGCGCTCCTGGTGGCGCACGATGATGAGGGCGGCGGTGCGCGCCAGGCTCGCGACGATGTCGTGGTCGCGTGGCGTCGCGCTGCGCGCCTGCCGGCCATACATCGCGAGCACGCCGAGGAACCTGCCCTCGCCGGTGCGGATCGGGAACGACCAGCAGGCGCGGATGTCGAGCGCACGGGCCACCGGCAACCACGGCGTCCAGCGCGGCTCGACCGTCACGTCGGGAATGATGACTGGCTGCGCGGCGGGAATGGCCAAGGCGTTCGCCAGCGAATCCGCATCGACATCGGAACCCTCCGCCAGACTCGCGCCGTCTTCATCCAGACCGGCGACGTGATGCAGCGCCGTGCCCGCCGCATCGAACAGGTAGATGGCGCAGCGAAGATCCGGGTCTTGCGCGCGAACGCCGCGGATCAGCGGACCCAGCGATGTCTCGAGCGGCGCATCGGCGAGGGCGGACCGCAGCGCTTCGTTCTGTGCGGCGATCCAGCCTTCGCTGGCGCGCAGCGCGGATTCGGCGTCGCTGCCGGAACGTGCATCAGACAAGGGCGGGCATCCCTGTGCTCCTCAAAGTTCGCTCTCGAACTCGAAGACCTGCAACAAGGCTTCGCGGCGATCCACGCCGTAACGCTGTTGCAGCAGTCCGGCCAGGTAGGCGGCATTGCCGCCGGGGCATTCCACGTCTTCGCGGGTGAGCTTGCGCCAGCGGCGCCGCAGCCTGTCGCCCAGGCGGCTCCATTCGTCCCTGATCCGGTCCTGGCTCAGGTGCAGGTCCGGTCCGGAAGGGCCGAACGAAGACGGGGCCACGGTTGCCTCCTTGGCCGGGAAACGGTGGCGAGAGACGGCGGCAAAGCATTCATCGAGCTTCATGGTGTTTCTCCTCCTTTGCAGGGAAACTCCGATCCGGTGACGCGCGGCATCACCTTTGCGCCCGAAATTGGCAGAGTCCGGCGGACGGCGTGCGTCTCGAATCCGGGGCCTGCGGAGCGCGGCAACGACGAGGTTATCGCCGGGAAATGGCCGCGCGATAGAAGCGCCGGCACCATTCAGGCTGGTAGTTTTCTACCAGTCAAAAAGGTGCGTGCATCGGCGCCCGGAATGGCGTGACAATGCGCGACCCCGCCAGCATTCGCACATCCGATGGCCTCCAGAAAAACCACGCGCCGCGGCGTCGATCGCGGACAGCTTCAGCAGATCATCGCGGGACTTTCCGAGGGCGTGCTGCTGATCGATCCGGCCGGCACGATCGTGTGGGCCAACGAGGCGGCGCTGGCGATGCACGGCTGCGCGCAGATGGAGGAACTCGGCAGCACCGCCGCGGGTTACCGCAAGCGCTTCGTCCTGAAATTCCTCAACCACCGCACGCTCACCGCGAAGCAGTATCCGCTCGCGCGGGTGATCGCCGGCGAGAAGTTCTCCGGGCTGACCGTGCAGGTCACGCACCGCGGCGACGACGGCTTCTGCCGCGTCCACGAAGTGCGCAGCCTCAAGTTGACCAATGCGGACAAGCAGGTCGAATCGCTGGCGCTGGTGATCCGCGACGTCACGGAGCGGGTCAGCGCGGAAGAACTTTTCGAGCGCACGTTTGGCGCCAATCCGGCGCCCGCCCTGATCTGCCGCCTGGCCGACCGGCGCTACATCAAGGTCAACCAGGGATTCCTGGACATGACCGGTTACACGCGCGATGACGTGATCGGTTGCACGTTCGGCGCCCTCGACGTGCTGCAGGGCGCCGAGCACCGCGACGAGGCGCTGCGTGCGTTCGACGAACACCGCACCATCCCGCAACAGGAAGCGTCGTTGCCCGTCAAAGGCGGCGGCACCAAGTTCGTGATCGTCGCGGGACAATCGATCGAGGTCTGCGACGAACCCTGCATGCTGTTCACCTTCAACGACCTGGAGGCGCGCAAGAAGGCGGAGCTTTCACTGCGGCAGAGCGAGGAACGGTTCGCCAAGGCGTTCCGGCTGGCGCCGGTACCGATGATGGTGTGCGGGCTGCCGGCGCTGCGCATCCTGGAAATCAACGACGCGTTCGCGGCGGTGACCGGCCACCAGCGCGACGACGTGCTGGGCAAGGCGAGCGCGGAACTCGACCTGTGGAAGGATGCCGCGGCTTATCGCCAGCTTCGCTCCGCGCTGGAGGCGCACCAGGACATCCGCAACCTCGACATCGCGATCCGCACCCGCGGCGGCGCCGTGATCGACGGCCTGCTTTCGGCCGAGCCGGTGACGATCCAGAACGAACCGTGCGTGCTGTTCGTGGTGCAGGACATCACCGAACGCAAGCGCACCGAAATGGATCTGGTCGCCGCGATCGAGACGGTGATGAAAGACACGAGCTGGTTCAGCCGCACCGTAATGGAAAAGCTGGCGCAGATTCGCCATCCCGACGGCGTCAACGGCGCGAAGGGCGAACTGGGCGCGCTGACGCCGCGCGAACGCGAAGTGCTGGGCCTGATCTGCAAGGGACACGGCGACGCCGAGATCGCCGCGTTGCTGAAACTGTCGCGCAATACCGTGCGCAACCACGTCGCGACGCTGTACGCGAAAATCGGCGTGAACCGCCGCAGCGCGGCCGTGGTGTGGGGACGCGAACGCGGGTTGGCGGGTTACTGAGGTTTCCGGCGGCGAAAGCGCAGCCGAGTCCAGAGAAGTTCGAAACGATTGGTGCCGGAAGAGGGAATCGAACCCCCGACCCACGCATTACGAATGCGTTGCTCTACCAGCTGAGCTATTCCGGCACGGGCGAACCGCCTAGTTTAGGGGTGCATGGAGCGGCACGCAACGCGCCGCGTTGCAACCGGAGATCCGCGACGCGCGGCGTCGCGCCGTCACGGACTTGTGCCTGCGCAACGCATAAAGCATGATCCGCGCGTGGCGAACCCGTCCCTCACAATCCGGAATACCCTTGCGGGGCGCAGCACCGATCACATCCGGCGCGAGCTGCGCGTGCTCGACATTTACCGGGTTTTCCAGGCGCTGGTCTACAGCATCCTGTCGCTGAGCAGCCTGGCTTTCACGTGGATGCCGCTGCGCGGGCCGGTGCTTGCGCGCAGCACCGCGCTCGTCTACCTGCTGTTTGCGCTGGTGGTGCTGGCGCGCGACCTTCGCGGCACGCGCGCACTGCTGATCACTGCCAGCATTTTCCTGAGCGTGGACGTGCTGGCGGCATTCCTTGCTGCGGTGATGATCCCCGCCGCGCACACCGGCATCGCGTTGATGCTGGTGATCAACGTCGGCGCGGCCGCGCTGTTGCTGTCGCCGCGTTTCGGCGGCCTGTTCGCCGCGCTCGCGACGCTGGCGATGATCGCGCAGGCATTGCTGGCGGTCGGCACGACCGACGTCGGAAGCGCGCTCGTCGAAGCGGGCCTGTTCGGCGTCGCCTACTTCGCCACCGCGTCGCTGTGCTTCGCGCTGGGCAGCCAGATGCGCGCCAGCGAAGCGCTGGCGGAACAGCGCGGCAGCGATCTCGCCAACCTCGCCCAGGTCAACGACCTGATCATCCGCCGCATGCGCACCGGCGTGCTGCTGGTGGACGATGCCAACCACATCCATCAGATCAACGAATCGGCGTGGATGCTGATGGGCAATCCCGGCGTGGAACAGCGCGACCTCGGCACCGTCGCGCCGGAACTTTCGCGTCGCCTTTACCACTGGCGCACTACGCACGAGCACGATCCCACCGCGGTGGCGCTGGCCGATGGCGCGCCTGAAATCATCCCGCGCTTCACGCGGCTGTCCGCGCACGATGATTCGCACGCGCTGATTTTCCTCGACGACACTTCGCTGGTATCGCAGCGCGCGGAAGAACTCACCTTGACCACGCTGGGCCGGCTGTCGGCGTCGATCGCGCACGAAATCCGCAACCCACTGGCGGCGATCCGCTACTCCGCGCAACTGCTGGCCGAATCCGAACTCATCAGCGAAGCCGACCAGCGCATGGTGGAGATCATCAACAACCACTGCGGGCGCGTGAACGAGATCATCGAGAACATCCTGCAGCTGTCGCGTCGCGAGCGCTCGCGGCCCGAGTCGCTGGATCTGAATCACTGGGCGGTGCGTTTCGTCGAGGAATACAAGGAAGCCAACGACATCGGCCAGGACAGCCTGCGCCCGCTGCTGTATCCGCGTCCGGTCGAGGCGCTGGCCGACTCGCAGCATCTGCAACAAGTGGTGTGGAACCTGGTGCAGAACGCGCTGCGGTACGGCCGGCTTCCGGACGAGCCCGCGCGCGTGATGGTGGTGGCGCGCCTCGCCAGCGACAACGGCCCGCCGCTGCTGGAAGTGATCGACCGCGGCCCCGGCATCCCGCCCAAGGTGGCCGCGCAGATCTTCGAGCCGTTCTTCACCACGCACGAATACGGAACCGGGCTGGGCCTGTATCTCGCCAAGCAGATGTGCGAGGCCAACCAGGCCAGCCTCGAATACGTGCCGGTGGCCGGCGGCGGAAGCTGCTTCCGCATCACCCTGACCGCGCCGGTGCGCATGCCGGTGGGCTCGGAAGCGTGACGGGAAGCCGGTTCGGCATGGCAACCCGGCAGCCGTCGCGCTAACCTCAAAGCCGGGGCACCACGCAAGGCGGGAAAGCATGGCCAAACAGACGGTACTGGTCGTCGACGACGAACGCGACATCCGCGAGCTGCTCACCATCACGCTGGGGCGGATGGATCTCGATGTCGACACCGCCGCGAACGTCAGCGACGCGAAACGCATGCTGGCGGAAGCGCATTACGACCTGTGCTTCACCGACATGCGCCTGCCGGATGGAACAGGCCAGGAACTGATCGAACTGATCGCGCGCAATCATCCGGAAACGCCGGTCGCGATGATCACCGCCTACGGCAACGTCGAGGCCGCCGTCGATGCGCTGAAGGCCGGCGCGTTCGATTTCGTCAGCAAGCCGGTCGACATCCACATGCTGCGGCGGCTGGTGCAGAGCGCGCTGCGCGCAGGCCAGGCACCGGAACAGGCCAGTGGCGAGCAGGTCACGGCCAGCCGCCTCGTCGGCGATTCGCAGGTCATGAAGGAGGTGCGCGCGCGCATCGCCAAGCTCGCGCGCAGCCAGGCGCCGATCTACATCTCGGGCGAATCCGGCGTCGGCAAGGAACTGGTGGCGCGCTCAATCCACGAACTCGGGCCGCGCGCGGCCGGTCCCTTCGTGCCGGTCAACTGCGGCGCGATTCCATCCGAATTGATGGAAAGCGAATTCTTCGGACACAAGAAGGGTTCGTTCACCGGTGCGCATGCCGACAAGGAAGGCCTGTTCCAGACCGCGCACGGCGGCACGCTGTTCCTCGACGAAGTGGCGGAACTGCCGCTGCACATGCAGGTGAAGTTGCTGCGCGTGATCCAGGAAAAAGCGGTGCGCCCGATCGGCGGGCGCGGTGAAGTGCCGGTGGACGTGCGCATTCTTTCCGCTACCCACAAGGATCTCGCGCGCCTGACCCAGAGCGGCCAGTTCCGGCAGGATCTTTACTACCGCATCAACGTGATCGAACTGCGCGTGCCGCCGTTGCGCGAGCGCGGCGGCGACATCGCGGTGCTGGCGAAACACATATTGAAGCGCATGGCCGAGCAGGCCGGCACGCCCGCACCCACGCTGCAACCCGCGGCGCTGAAGGCGCTCAACGATTACGACTTCCCCGGCAACGTGCGCGAACTCGAGAACGTGCTCGAACGCGCGATCGCCTTGTGCGAAAACGGCCTGATCGAGCCGCCCGACCTGATGCTGGAATCCGCGTCGGGCCACGATCCCGACGACGATGACATCGACGAGGACGAAGGCGGCGAAGATGAACCCGGCGCGGGCGCAAAAAGCGGAGGTGGCGTCGGCCTCGACGACTACATCTCCAGCATCGAACGCGAGACAATCATCAAGGTGCTGAAGGAAACCCGCTACAACAAGACCGCGGCCGCGAAGAAGCTCGGCATCACCTTCCGCGCGCTGCGATACAAGTTGAAGAAGCTCGGTATCGATTGAGTGGGACTTGGGACTTGGGACTTGGGACTGGGGAAAGCGTAACGTCTTCACCCCCTTCGGAACGAAGGGGGTCGCCGCGCAGCGGCGGGGGGATGCACTCGCGGCGCAACAAAAGCCATCCCCCTCAATCCCCCTTCCTGCGGAAGGGGGAAGCAAAACTTCAATGGGCGGGATACGCAGTCATCGAATACGGCTGATCCTTCGCTTGCGTCGCCCAGGTCTTGTTCGGCTGCGCCTGCATCGTGAAGTGCAGCGTGCCGCCACTCGCGATTTCCGCATAGGTGAGGTAATCGCGTGCCAACGGCTCGCCATTCAATTCCACCGAACCGACGTACGGGTGATCCTTGCCCAATCCATCGGTGGTGATCGTGAAAGTCTTGCCGTTGGGCAGATGCATCACCGCGCGGCGCACGAACGGACGGCCGATCACGTACTGGTTGCTGGCCGGCGCGACCGGATAGAAACCCAGCGCGGTGAAGATGTACCACGCCGACATCTGGCCGAGATCGTCGTTGCCCGCAAGCCCGGTCGGCGTCGGCGCGTATTGCGTGCGCATGATTTCGGCCAGCCGCTCCTGCGACTTCCACGGCGCGCCCGCGTAGTCGTAGAGATACGCGATGTGGTGGCTGGGTTCGTTGCCGTGCGCGTACCAGCCGATCAGGCCGGTGACGTCCTCGAGTCCCGCGAACGCCTTGGGATCGATCTTCGCGTCGAACACCTCGTCCAGTTTCTTCACCAGCCCCGCGTCACCGCCGAGTTCATGGATCAAGCCGCCGATGTCCTGTGGCTCGTACCACGAGTACTGCCATGAATTGCCTTCGGTGAAGCCGCTGCCCACGCCGGCCTTCGCCGGACTGAACGACTCCTCGAATTCGCCGTTCGCGAGGCGCGGCTGCGCGAAGCCGGTTTTCGGATTGAACACGTTGCGCCAGTTCTGCGCACGCTTGAAGAATTTTTCTGCGACGTCCTTGCGGCCCAGCGCTTCGGCCATTCGCGCCAGCGACCAATCGTCGAACGCGTATTCCAGCGTCTTGGAAACCGATTCGGGTTCCTTGTCACTGGGCACGTAGCCGAGCTTCATGTAGTCGGCGAGATCGCCGTAGGGCGTATACGTCGCGCTTGCCACCATCGCCTTCAGGGCGGCATCGGCATCGAAGCCGCGGAAGCCTTGCATGTAGGCGTTGGCGATCACCGGCACTGCGTGGTAGCCGATCATGCACCAGGTCTCCAGACCCTGATATGCCCACACCGGCAGGATGCCGAACGGGCTTGCCTGCTGCGCGGCGATCAGCGAATCGACGAAATCGTTCATGCGCCGCGGCGGCTGGATGAACGCCATCAGCGGCATCTCGGCGCGGTACACGTCCCACAGCGACCAGCTCGAATAGAAGGTGAAATCCTTGGCCGTGTGTACCGCGTGATCGGGGCCGCGGTATTCGCCGTTCACGTCCATCGCGAGGTTCGGCGCGATCAGCGCGTGGTACAGCGAGGTGTAGAAACTCTTTTCGACATCGGGCGGCGCGTCCACATCGATCGCGGACAGCGCCTTCTCCCAAGCCGCGCGCGCGTTGGCCCGTTGCGTATCGAAATCCCAGCCCTTGCCGTCGGCATCGAGATTGGCGATCGCGTTGTCGGCGCTGACGGTGGAAATCGCCACCTTCACCAGCAGCGGCTCCGCGAGCTTGCCGAACTCGAACGCGCCTTCGAGTTGCTTGCCCCCTATCGCGTCGTTGCCGTCCGGATTCGCGGCCGGGCCGGCAAAACCCTTGTACGGAACGTCGGTTTCGCGGTTGACCAGTTCGTGCCGCGTCATCGGCTGCGAAAACCGGATCGCGAACCAAAGCTGCCGCCCCGGCGCCCAGCCGCGCGTTTCGCGATAACCGGTCACCGTACCGTCGGCGCGCACGCGCAGGCGTGACCACAACACCTTGCCCGGGTAGTCGTAGATGCTGGGCCGCAAATCCAGCAGCACGTGCGCGTCTTGGCCTTTCGGAAACGTGTAGCGATGCCAGCCGACGCGTTGGCTGGCGGTGAGTTCGACGCGCACATCGGGCGTAGCCAGCGTCACCGCGTAGTAACCCGGCTGCGCGACCTCGGTCTTGTGGCTGAACTCGGAACGGTAGCCGCTGCCCGGCTTGCCGGGATCGCCCGCGTCCCATTGCAGCTTGCCGACACCCGGCATCAGCAGCACGTCACCGAGGTCGGAATGGCCGCTGCCGGAAAAATGCGTTTCGGAAAATCCGAGGATGCTGTGGTCGCCGTACTGGTAGCCCGCCGCCCACGCGTAGGCGTGCTTGAAGTCCGGCATCGCGGTATCGGGACTCAACTGGATCATCCCGAACGGCACCGTCGCGCCGGGAAACGTGTGGCCGTCGCCACCGGTGCCGATCATCGGATCGGTTTGCTGCCAGGCCGCCGTGCCGGGTTCGGCCGCTTGTGCAAATTCGGCGACACCCAGCGCAACGATCATCGCCAGCAGGCCGCGGGCCGCGGCGCGTCGGGGGGAAACATGGGAGACGGCCATGGCGGATTCCTTGGATCGTTCCAAAAGTCCCGCGAAAGTAGCACGCGGCCCGGCGCCTTGCATGCTGCGCTGCAGAATGCGGGCGGCCACCGCCGCGGGCATGATGCGCTGTACTTGGATCGTTCCAAATTCCCTTGCCTTGCACACACCCATGCTGAACTTTCCGCGATGAGCGGCCGCCGCGTCACCGTCACCGACATCGCACGCGGCTGCGGCGTGTCGCGCGCGACCGTATCGCTGGTGTTGCGCGGCAGTCCGCTGCCCGCGGCGGCGACGCGTGCGAAGGTCGAAGCCGAACTGAAGAAGCAGGGCTATGTCTACAACCGCGCCGCCGCGAACCTGCGCCAGCGCCGCTCGTCGAGCGTCGCGCTGGTGGTGAATGACTTGTCCAATCCTTTTTTCGCCGACTTCGCCGCCGGTGTTGACGAAGCACTCGGCGCCGCGGGCTACGTGACGCTGCTCGGCAGCACCGGCGAATCGCCCGAACGCCAGCAGCGGGTGCTGGCCTCGCTGATGGAACACGACCCGGCCGGCATCATCCTGTCGCCGGCCGAAGGCAGCGACGGCGTCGCGCTCGGGCAGGTGCTCGGCGTGCATCTGCCGGTGCTGGTGTTCAACCGCGAACCGTCGCACGTGCGCTGGTCGGCTTCGCACTGGGATTACCTGGCGCTGGACAACCGGCGTGGCGCGGCGCTCGCGACGCGCCATTTGCTCGAACGCGGACACCGCCGCATCGCATTTTTCGGCGGCCACGCGGAATCGAGTTCCTGCCGCGACCGCCGCCGCGGCTACGCCGAAGCGATGCGCGCGGCAGGCATCGAACCCGAACCCGGCTGGCTGGTGGAAACCGCGCCGACGCGTCTGGATGCCGCGGCCCGCACCGCGTCGCTGTTCACCAGCAAGCACACGCCCACCGCCGCCGTTTGCTACAACGACGCGGTCGCGCTTGGATTGATGCTGGGCCTCGGCGCGCGCGGCATCGCCGCCGGCCGCGACTTCGCGGTCACCGGATTCGACGATATTCCCGAAGCGGCGGTCAGCACGCCCGCGCTGACCACGCTCGCCACCGATCCGCGTGCGCGCGGCCGCCAGGCCGCCGAACGCATCCTCGAACGCGCGCGCCGCCCGGACGCGGACGCCGTGCGCGGCATCGCCCCAGTCCGCCTGATCATCCGCGCCAGCAGCGAGGCCACCATCGCATGAATACCCGAGTCGCAGGCAACCGCACCGCCCTCACGGTGGTCACCACGATTTTTTTCATGTGGGGATTCATCACCGCCCTCAACGACGTACTGATTCCACACCTGAAATCGGTGTTCACGCTGAACTACACCGAAGTAATGCTGGTGCAGTTCACGTTCTTCGGTGCGTACTTCTTGATGTCGCTGCCTTCCGGCAAGGTGGTGTCGCGGCTCGGCTACCGGCTCAGCATCGTCGCCGGGCTCATCGTCACCGGCATCGGTGCGCTGCTGTTCCTGCCGGCCTCGATGGCGCAGTCGTATCCGTTGTTCCTGCTGGCGTTCTTCGTGCTGGCGAGCGGCATCACGCTGCTGCAGGTCGCGGCGAATCCTTACGTCAGCCTGCTCGGACCGCCCCGGCTTGCATCCAGTCGTCTCAACCTTGCGCAGGCATTGAATTCGCTTGGCACCACGATCGCGCCGAAGTTGGGCGGTTTGCTGATCCTGTCGGTGGCGGTGCTCGGCAGCGCGGAACTGGCGAAGCTGCCCGCCGCGCAACAGGCCGCCTACAAGTTGCAGCAGGCGCACCTGGTGCAGGGTCCGTACCTCGGCATCGCGATCGTGCTGTTTTTGCTCGCACTGATCGTGTGGCTGTTCCACCTGCCGGCGATCGAAGGCGCCGACGAACGCGCGGACGATTCGCGGCACACGTTCTTCGACGCGCTGGCGCACGCACGCGTCTGGTTAGGCATGCTCGCGATCTTCGTATACGTCGGCGCGGAAGTGTCGATCGGCAGCTTCATGATCAACTACATCTCGCTGCCCGGCATCGGCGACATGCCGGAAGCGCGCGCCGCCGGATTCGTGTCGCTGTACTGGGGCGGCGCGATGGTCGGCCGTTTCGCGGGTTCCGCGCTGCTGACGCGCATCGACCCGCGCAAACTGTTGTGCACGTTCGCCGTCATCGCGGGCCTGCTGGTGCTGACCACGATGCTGACGCACGGCCACGTGGCGATGTGGAGCGTGATCGCGATCGGCCTGTTCAACTCGATCATGTTCCCGAACATCTTCACGCTCGGCATCGAGAAGTTCGGTCCGCTGGCCGGCAAGGTTTCCAGTCTGCTGGTGATGGCGATCGTGGGTGGCGCGGTGATCCCGCTGGCGCAGGGCGCGCTGGCCGACCGCATCGGCGTGCATCACGCCTTCGTGCTGCCGCTGCTGTGCTACGCCTACATCGTGTTCTACAGCGTTCGGGGGTCGCGCGTCGCATGAACGGCCACGTGTACTGTTTCGGCGAAGCGCTGATCGACTTCCACGCCGAACCGCGCGGCGACGCGCCACCCGCGTTCATTCCGCATGCCGGCGGCGCACCGGCCAACGTCGCGGTGGCGGTCGCGAGGCTCGGCGATGCGAGCGCGTTCGTCGGCATGTTCGGTGAGGATGTATTCGGCGATTTGCTGTTGCGTGGACTCGCGGACGCGGGCGTCGATACGCGCCACACACGCCGCACCGATGCCGCCAACACCGCACTGGCGTTCGTGACACACGATGCGCGGGGCGAACGCAGCTTCAGTTTCTACCGGCCGCCGTCTGCCGACCTGCTGTTCCGCGACGGCGATTTCGATCCGGCGATCTTCGCCGCCGGAAACATCTTCCACGCGGGTTCGTGCAGCATGACGGAACCTGCTTCGGCCGCGACCACGCTGCAAGGCATGACCCGCGCGCGCAAGGCCGGCGCGCTGGTCAGCTTCGACATGAACCTGCGCCCCGCGTTGTGGCCGCGCGGCGAGGATCCCGCACCGACCATCTGGCGCGCGCTGGCGCTGGCCGATTTCGTGAAGCTGAGCGCGGAGGAACTCGCGTTCCTCGCCGCGTCGACGGGAAGTGAAGCGGCCGTGCTGGAACGATTGTGGTCGAGCGGCACGCAGTTCGTGGTGATCACCGACGGCGAACGTGCGCTGCGCTGGTTCACGCACGAGGCCCGCGGAGAAATGTCACCGTTTGCAGTGCGCGTGGTCGACAGCACCGGTGCAGGCGATGCATTCGTCGGCGGTTTCCTGCACGCGCTGGTCACGGCGGGTTCGCTGCCGGCGTTGCTGGAGAACGACACGCGACGCGACGCCGCGCTGCGCTTTGCCGCCGCCTGCGGCGCGCTCGCGGTCACCCGCACCGGCTCGTTCGCGGCGATGCCGGCGCTGGCCGACGTCCACGCTTTCCTGGAGCAACACGCATGAACGCCTTCCCCGATTTCCGTTCGCCCGATTTCCTGCGCCGGCACATCAAGGAAACGATGGCGTTCTATCACCCACGTTGCCTCGACCCGGCCGGCGGCTGCTTCCACTACTACATGGACGACGGCACGATCTACGACCGCGTGGATCGCCATCTCGTCAGCAGCGCGCGCTTCGTGTTCGACTACGCGATGTGCGCACGCCGTTTCGGCGGCGCGGAATACCTCGACGGCGCGCGTCACTGCGTCGCCTTCATCCGTGATGCGCACCGCAACCCGGCGACCGGCGGCTACACGTGGACGCTGCGCGACGGCCGGCCCGATGACACGACCAACCATTGCTACGGTGCGGCGTTCGTGCTGGTCGCGTACGCGCAGGCGCGCATGGCTGGCATCAGCGAAGCCGCCGCGTGGATGGACGAACACTGGAACCTACTGGAAGCGCGCTATTGGGATCCCGCGTTCGGCCTTTACCGCGACGAAGCCGACGCGAACTGGCATTTCTCGAACTACCGCGGCCAGAACGCCAACATGCACATGTGCGAGGCGATGCTCACCGCGTTCGAAGCGAGCCGTGAGCAGCGCTGGCTCGATCGCGCGTACACGCTCGCCGACAACATGACGCGCCGCCAGGCCGCGAAAGCCGGCGGCTTGGTATGGGAACACTACGACGCGAACTGGGACATCGATTGGGAATACCACAAGGACAATCCGAAGGATTTGTTCCGTCCGTGGGGGTTCCAGCCCGGCCACCAGACCGAATGGGCCAAGCTGCTCATGATCATGAGCCGGTATCGCGACGCGGAATGGCTGCTGCCAACCGCCCGGCACCTGTTCGACACCGCGGTCGCGCGCGCCTGGGACGACCAGTACGGCGGCCTGTGTTACGGCTTCGCGCCCGACGGTTCCGTCTGCGACGACGACAAGTACCACTGGGTGCAGGCCGAATCGCTGGCCTGCGCCGCGCTGCTGGCCGACCACACCGGCGAGCAAAAGTATTGGGACTGGTACCAGCGCCTGTGGGAATACGCGTGGACGCATTTCGTCGACCACGAATACGGCGGCTGGTATCGCATCCTCACCCGCGACGGCCGCAAGTACGACGACGAGAAAAGCCCGGCCGGCAAGACCGATTACCACAACATGGGCGCGTGCTACGAAGTGTTGAACGTGGTGGAGGATTCAAGCGCCCGCTGAGCGTGGCGCTCCAAAAAGAAAGCGCCGGCTCGAGGCCGGCGCTTTCGGCATTGATCGCGGTCGAGCCATTAGAACGGAATGTCGTCATCCTCGAAGCCGCCGTTGTCCTGCGGCGGTGGCGCGGAAGGACGACCGCCCGGCGGCGCGCCCGCGGGCCGGCCCTGCGCTGGGCGTGGCTGGTAACCACCGCCTTCGCCGCGGCCACCGCCGCCTTCGCCGCGGCCGCCGAGCATCTGCATCTCGTTGGCGATGATGTCGGTGCTGTAGCGCTCGACGCCTTCCTTGTCGGTGTACTTGTCGGTGCGCAACGAACCCTCGATGTAAACCTGCCCGCCCTTCTTCAGGTATTCGCCCGCGATCTCGGCGAGCCGGCCGAAGAACTTCACGCGATGCCATTCGGTTTTTTCCTGGCGCTCGCCGGTCTGCTTGTCCTTCCAGCTGTCGGTCGTGGCGATCCGGATGGTGCACATCGCCGTGCCGGACGCGCTGTAACGCGTTTCCGGATCCGCGCCCAGATTGCCGACCAGGATGACCTTGTTGACGCCACGTGACATGTGCGGATCCTCGAATTGGAACGACCGAAACGAATGATCGTAGCAGCATAGCGGCGTGTATGCCGGTGCAATGCGCGCGTCCGTGTAGGGCAATCCCGGCCCGTTGCTGCAACGCACTATAATCAACGGCTTGCCGCACGACCGACGCCCATGAACCGCCCCCATCCCGCCCCGCCGGCCGAGTCCGCCAACGCCTTCATCGTGGCGCGCGACCTCGCCGCGCCCGACATGCAACGGGTCGACGGCATGATCCGCCAGCGCCTGCATTCGGACGTGGTGCTGATCAACGCGATCGCCGAACACATCGTCGGCGGCGGCGGCAAGCGCCTGCGTCCGGCGCTGCACGTGCTGGCCGCGCACGCGGCGGGTTACCAAGGCGAAGCACACATCGAACTCGCGGCGGTGATCGAGTTCATCCACACCGCGACGCTGCTGCACGACGACGTGGTGGACGGTTCGGACCTGCGGCGCGGGCGCAAGACCGCCAACGCCGCGTGGGGCAACGCCGCCAGCGTGCTGGTCGGCGACTTCCTCTACTCGCGCGCGTTCCAGATGATGGTGGAACTGGACCGCATGGAAGTGATGCGCATCCTGGCCGACACCACCAACTCCATTGCCGAGGGCGAGGTGCTGCAACTGCTCAACATCGGCAAGGCCGAGACCAGCGAAGCCGCGTACATGCAGGTGATCGAGCGCAAGACCGCGGTGTTGTTCGCCGCGGCCACGCAACTGGGCGGCGTGCTGGCAGGGCTGCCGCACGCGCAGTGCCTCGCGCTGCGCCGCTACGGAATGGAACTCGGCTCCGCATTCCAGATCGCCGACGACCTGCTCGACTACGTTTCCGATTCCGCCACGCTCGGCAAGAACATCGGCGACGACCTGGCGGAAGGCAAACCCACGCTGCCGCTGATCTACGCCATCGAACGCTCCACGCCGATGCAGGCGGAACTGCTGCGCAACGCGATCACCAGCCAAAGGCTTGCGGCACTGGACGTGATCATCGCCGCGATCCGCGGCACCGGCGCGCTGGAGCGCACCCGCGCGAAAGCAGAATCCCACGCCGACGCCGCGCACGCCGCGCTGGAAAGCCTGCCGCCCTCCGAATACCGTGATGCGCTGGCGGGGCTGGCGGATTACGCGGTCAACCGGACGTCCTGAGCTTCTCAACTTTTTCCGGCGAACGCCTCATCCAGCCACGCGTGCATCAGCGCAAACGCGCGCTTCGCGACCGGCGCGTCGTACACGCAACCGGGTGGCGAATGTGCCTGCGGCTCCGCGAAGCAATGCACCGCGCCACCGAACACCACGAACTGCCAAGGCGCGGGACTCTGCTGCATTTCCTGCATGAAGGCCGGCGCGTCGGGCATCGTGCCCTTGTCGTCGCCGCCGTTCATCGCCAGCACGCGCGCCTTGATGTTCTTGGCAAGTGCAGGATCGTCGGTCGAAAGCCCGCCGTGGAAACTCACCACCGCAGCGACATCGCTGCCGCTGCGCACCAGGTCGAGCACCGAGGTGCCGCCGAAGCAGAAACCAATCGCGGCGAGTTTCGACGCGTCGATCGGCGCCGCGTTTTTCGCGGCCAGCGCCTTCAACTCGGCGAACGCGGCGGCCACGCGCTTGCGCAACATCGGCCGGTTGTCCAGCAGCGGCTTGACCGCGGCTTCCGCTTCGGTGTTGTCCTTCGGGCGCAAGTCCTTGCCGTACATATCGCCCATGAAGATCACGTAGTCCTTGCCGGCGATGGTTTTGGCGAAATCGATGTTGGTCGGATTGATGCCTACCCAGTCCGGGATCATCAGCAGGCCCGGCCGCGGCGCCTTCACCGCATCGTCCCACACCAGCACGCCCTGCATGGCCTTGCCATCGACGCTGTAGTCGACGGTTTGCGTGCGCATCGCGGCGTGCGCGAACGATGCAACACCGAACAGCAGCAACAACGCGAGAAGTGTCTTGCGCATGATCGTCTCCTGTCAGCTCAAACCCGCCGCGTGCGCCGACAGGCGCCGCTTCAGCGGTTCGATCACATCCACGGCACGCATGCCGGCGCCACGCAGTGCCGCCCACGCGGGTATCTGCCACGCGAACATTCGTTCGATCGCATCCAACGCATACGCATCCAGCGCGCCGTCCGACCGGCGGCGCCGCGCGTAGCGCTGCAGCACGTGCGTCGCGGTGAAATCACGGCCGGCGTCGCGAGCCACGCCCAGCACCGCTGCGAGTTCAGCGACATCGCGCAAGCCCAGGTTCGCGCCCTGGCCCGCCAGTGGATGCACCGCGTGCGCGGCGTCGCCGATCAATACGCAACGTCCGGAAGCAAACCGCTCGGCGACCTGCAGGCGCAACGGGAACGACGCACGCGGCGTGGTCGAGGTGATTCTCCCCAGCCTGAAATCCGATGCCAAGCCCGCAGCTTCGCCAAACCCCGCGTCGTCCAGCGCCAGCACTTCGCGCGCGCGCGTTTCCGGAAGCGACCACACGATCGAACTGCGACCGTCCGCGAGCGGCAACAATGCGATCGGACCTTCATCGGTGAAACGCTGCCACGCGGTCGCGTCGTGCGTGCGTTCGGTCGCGACGTGCGCGACCACCGCGCGCTGGTGATAGTCGCGTCCGCGCACGCCGATGCCGGCTTGCTCGCGCAGCGTCGAACCCGCGCCGTCGGCGATCACCAGCAGCACGGCCGACAGCATCTCGCCATCGCCCAGTTCCAGCGTGACGCGATCCTCGCGCTGCGTGAACGATGCGACATGCGCCGGGTACACGCGGCGCACGCCGGCGGCGCCCAGCGCATCCCACAGTGTGCGCGCAACCAGTTTGTTCTCGACGATCCAGCCGAGTTGCGCGCGGCCGTCGCGCGCGGCGTCGAACGTGATTTCCGCACCCGTTGCGCCATCCCAGACGCGCATGTGCCGATACGGCGATACGCGCGCGGCTTCGATGCGGCGCCACACGCCGAGCTGGTCCAGCAGGCACGCCGACGACGGCGCCAGCGCGATCACGCGCAGGTCTTCCGGATCGCCGGCGTTCCACGTCGCAGGTTCACGCGCTTCCAGCAATGCGACTGCGAAGCCGCGTTTCGCCAACGCGAGCGCACAGGCCGCGCCGACCATGCCGCCGCCGGCAACCGCGATATCGAGCGACGGACGACGCGCGTTCACGGGCCGGCGTCCAGCGCCGCCGTCGGCGGCTCGCCACGAAAACCCATGCCACGGCGCGCGACCGCGTGCCGCAATGGCGTGACGCTGCCCAGCGCCAGCATCACCAGCGAACGCAACGGCGCCAGCGCTGGTTGCGGCAAACAACCCAGCGCGACCAGGCCGTGGCTGAAAGCCAGTACGCCGTCGCGATCGGGTTGCCGTCGTTCGGCGTACGCGTTCAACAACGCAGATGCGCCCGGATCGTCGGCAGCGCCGATCAATTCCGCCAGCGCCAGCGCGTCGCGCAATCCCAGGTTGAATCCCTGCGCGCCGATCGGATGCACGGTTTGCGCGGCGTTGCCGACCAGCACCGCGCGCGACGCGATGACGGCGTCCGCGAGCACGCGCCGAATGCGGTGCGCGAAACGCTGGCCCGGACGCGACAGCTGCCCAAGCTTCCAGCCGAAACGCTGCTGCGCCAGCGCGACGAACGCAGCATCGTCCATCGCCGCGACTTCGTCGTGGCGATCGGCGGACACGGTGAGCACCAGCCCGCGCCGCTGGTTCGGCAGCGGCAACAGCGCAACCGGACCTTCGTCGGAGAAGCGCTCGAACGCGCAATCAGGCAGGTCGCGTTCGCAGGCGATCGTGCACACGAACAGGCTCTGCGCGTAGTCGTGTTCCTGCGCGCCGATGCCGACCTGCGCGCGCACCAGCGAATCGCTGCCGTCGGCGCCGACGACTAGGCGCGCTTCGATGATGCGCAGTTCGTCGCCCATCCGAATGCTCGCGCGCCAACCACTGCGCACCCCCTCACCCCAACCCTCTCCCCCAAGCACGCTTGGGGGAGAGGGAGACAAGCGCTGAATGCCATCGCGGTCCCGATCCGGAATCGGTTCCAATTTCTCGAGCGCAGCCGGAACCAGCCGTTGCACGTGCCTGCACGCTTCCAGCGCGCGGTTCAATGCCGCACCCAGTACACGCCCCGGCACCACGCGGCCCAGCGCATCCACGCCGGCGTCTTCGGCGGTCATTCGCAGCTTGCCGAACTCGCCCGCGCGGCTGACTTCGACGCGGCGGATCGTGCCCGCCGCGCCCTCGATCTGCGGCCACGCGTGCAATGCCTTCAGCGCATTAACCGATGCGCGCGCCAGCACCAGGTTGCGGTCGTTGTCGTCGCTGCCTGCGGTGGACGCGACGCGCACAGGCGCGGCTTCCAGCAAGGTGGCGCGGCGTCCGGAAGCATCCAGCGCCAGCGCGAGACTTGCGCCCACCAGTCCGCCGCCGACGATCAGGATGTCCGTGCGTTGCGTCATCCGGAAATGATAGCCGGTTGACGCCGGTCAGCCGGACGCGGATGCCCTGCGCTAAACTAGCGGCAATCGCAACGAGGATGGATTCCATGTCGCAGCACGCCTATTCCCAGCCATCGAATGTCTTCTCGCCCGGCACCCTGGTGCTGTGCGGCATGGTCGCGTTCACCGTGGTGTACCGCCTGGCCGTCCACTTCGCGGCCGGCGCGCTGCCGTGGAATTTCACGCCGGTGGAAGCGATGGCGCTGTTCGGCGGCGCGTATTTCGCCGACCGCCGCCTCGGCGTCGCAATCCCGCTGATCGCGATGCTCGTCGCGGACTGCGTGATCGCCCTCACCCTGCCTGCGGCGTGGGTGCGCGACTGGCTTGGCACGCTGCCGTTCGTCTATCTCTGCATCGCGATGACGGCGTTCGGTGGCTTTGCGCTGCGCGGCAAGGTGAACGTGCCGCGGGTCGCCATCGGCGCGTTCGCGAGCGCGGTGCTGTTCTTCGTCGTGACCAACTTCGCCACGTGGCTCACCGCCCGCCCGGACGCCGGCGCGGCGTGCACCGGCTCGCTCGCTGCCTGCTATGTCGCCGCGATCCCGTTCTTCAGGGGCACGCTGGCAGGCACGCTGGTGTGGTCGGCGGTCCTGTTCGGCGGCTTCGCGCTGCTGGGCCGCCGCTGGACGGTGCTGCGCCTGACTGCCGCGCATTGATGCGTGGGCAACCGGCTTTCGAAGATCTATACCAAGACCGGTGATGACGGCACCACCGGGTTGGGCGACGGTTCGCGCACGCGCAAGGATTCCGCGCGGGTCGAAGCCTACGGCACCGTCGATGAACTGAACTCGGTGATCGGCGTGCTGCTCGCTTGCGGCGGCGTGCCCGACGACATCCGCGAACTGCTGGTGCGCATCCAGCACGCGTTGTTCGACCTCGGCGGCGAACTCTGCGTGCCCGGCATGGCGATGATCCACGACGTCGACGTCACCGCGCTCGAACAAACGCTGGACAGCTACAACGACAACCTGCCGCGGCTCAAGGAATTCATCCTGCCGGGCGGCGGCATGGCCGCGGCGCAATGCCATGTCGCGCGCACCGTCTGCCGCCGCGCCGAGCGCCGCGTGGTGACGCTGGCACGCGACGAAAGCGTGCGGCCGCAAGCCGTGCACTACCTGAACCGGCTGTCGGACCTGCTGTTCGTGCTATGCCGCGTGCTGGCGCGTGCCAGTGGCCACGGCGAAGTGTTGTGGCAACATGAGCGCCGAACCAAGCCGTCCGAACCCTGACAAGGCGCTGTTGTTCACTCCGTGCGTGCCGCGGCGAGGGCGCCACGAACGGAGGCGATTCCCTCGTTCGCGCTGAGCTGCGTGGCGCGAACGGCATCGACGAAACTGCACCTGCACGTATGCGGATATATACGCACCCCGCCTGCCTCGAACACGACCCAGGCATCGGCCACCCCGAATCACCCGCGCGGTTGCGCGCCGTCATGCAAGCGCTGGACGCGCAGCCGTTCGCGGCAATCGAACGCGTGGAAGCGCCGCGCGCGACCCGCGAGCAACTCGAACGCGCGCACGGCACTGAATACGTGGACCAAATCTTCGCGAGCGCGCCGTCGCACGGCACGGCGCGGCTCGACGAGGACACCGTGATGTCGCCGGGTTCGCTGGAAGCCGCGCTGCGCGCCGCCGGCGCCGCATGCGCCGCAACCGACGCCGTGCTCGCCCGCGAAACCCGCCGCGCGTTCTGCGCCGTGCGCCCGCCCGGACACCACGCGAGCCGACACGAAGCGATGGGCTTCTGCCTGTTCAACAGCGTCGCGGTCGCCGCCGCGCACGCGCTCGGCGCGCACCGCCTCGATCGCGTCGCCATCGTCGATTTCGACGTCCACCACGGCAACGGCACGCAAGCCATCTTCCGCCACGACCCGCGCCTGCTCTACACATCCAGCCACCAGATGCCGCTGTACCCCGGCACCGGCGAAGCCGGCGAACACGGCGCCGGCAACCTCTTCAATGCCCCGCTGCCGCCCGGCGCGGGCTCAGCCGAATTCCGCGCCGCGTGGGAAGAAAAACTGCTGCCCGAACTCGACCTGTTCCGCCCGCAACTGCTGCTGATCTCCGCCGGCTTCGACGCCGACGCCCGCGACCCGCTGGCACAACTGCAACTCGTCCCGGACGATTACGCGTGGATCACGCAACGTCTCGTCGAACTTGCCGACCGCCATGCCGACGGCCGCATCGTGTCCGCACTGGAAGGTGGCTATGACCTCGATGCATTGCGCGAAGACGTGGCGGCGCATGTCACGGCATTGATGACGTAACGACTCAAGCCGTCATCCCGGCGAAAGCCGGGATCCACTTTTGCAAGCGCTTACTGCCTATCGGTCATTTCCGCGGCGAGCACACTTCTTTTGTCAAACAACCGTCAAATTGGCTAACTCGGCCAATAAACCTTGCGCAGCGGAATTAGCTGTTTGGCATCTGGATCCATCTGCTCGTAGTGATCGAGGATCGCTTCGACCAAATCATCGAGATCCATCAATGTGAGTGGAATGCTCGCGCGGTCAGCCTCGTATCGAGCGTCCTTGCTGAACCCTCCCGTGCTCACGTACAGACCTTTGTCGTCCTTGTGCCTGCCACCGAGAAAGCTACGGACCTCCGCTGAACCCATTTGGCTTCCCGGCCGGTGCTTGACTTCAACCACTATGCGCGGGTTCGACAATCCGAGTCCGTCGGGTGACGCGACGATGTCTTTTCCCCTATCCGCGCCCATCGGCGAAACACGTGTCTTATAGCCCATGGCCCGCAATAAACCTGCGACCAATTGCTGCATGTCATCCCACCCGAGTTTCGTTATCCGATCCTTGGTAAGTTCAAACGCCTTGTTCTGGTTCTCCTTGTAGAGCTCATCCAGCGCGACAGCATCCTCATCCGGAGGTACGACTTGGGTGTGAGCGCTGCCCGTCGCGCTTTCTTTCAAACGTTGCTTGATTTCATCCGCTACATCCGGCGGCACCAGAAACAACGTAGAAATCGCGCCAAGGCTGTTCTTTGCCGAGAGCGTCAATAAATCCCGTGGCACACGACCAGTCCACTCGACCTCGCGCACGTTCGGATCGTTTTCGATGCGATGAGGCTCGTACTTGTACTCGCTGCGAATCTTGCCAACGAGATAGACCCGCTGCTCGGGGGAGTAGGTAATTACGGCGTCGCCCACCTGCACTTCGCGCACGAATCTGTAGGCCTGACCTGCAGAAGTAGCCGTCTGTGCACGCGTGTTGTTCGGATATACCTCTGTGACGGCTGCAACGAAATCATCTCGACTCTTGAGATGGCCCATGTTTCCCATTTCGACCCATCCGATCGCAACCATCGACTCAGATTCGAATTGATCGAATAGGATCCCGCCGCGTTCTGCGCGAACCATCCACATATGAGTCATCTGATTCATCCCCATTATTTGCAAGATTTTTTAGACATCTCCGAGCATCATAAGCGAGGATACATTGGCTGCCGAGACAATGATCTCGTTCGTCACTGAATGGACTGGGTGATCATCGGATCGAGCGCCGAAATGCGCTGGATGCTCGCCAAGAATCAAAATGGATCCCGGCTTTCGCCGGGATGACGAAGGATTGATTGCAAGTTCTGCGCGAGTGCGGACCCTCACCTGGCGCTGCGCGCACCCCTCTCCCGGAGGGAGAGGGGAATAAAGTCACTTGGTCCCGGCTTTCGCCGGGATGACGGCGAATTGCGAGTCCCGCGCGAGGACGCCATCCCCCGCCGCTTCGCGGCGACCTCCTTCGCATGCGAAGGGGGTGAGAGTCAGCTGAGCGCGCCGTGGCAGTGCTTGTACTTCTTGCCCGAGCCGCACGGGCAGGGATCGTTGCGGCCGACCTTGGGGCCTTCGCGGACGATGGGCGCTGCCGCGGCGATGGCGGCGCCGGCCTGCTGGCCTTCGCCGTCGGTGCCGGGTTGCGGCATCGGCATCGGGTCGTAGCCGGTGGATTGCGCGTGCTGGAAATCCATCGCGCGGGCGGCGGCCTGGCGGCGCTGTTCGGCTTCCATCGCGGCGATTTCTTCCTCGCTGCGGATGCGCACGCGCGCCAGCGTCTGGATGAGTTCGGTCTTGATGCGCTCGAGCATGCTTTCGAACAGGCGGAACGCCTCGCGCTTGTATTCCTTCTTCGGATCGATCTGCGCGTAGGACCGCAGGTAGATGCCCTGGCGCAGGTAATCCATGCTGGCCAGGTGATCCTTCCAGGCACCGTCGACCACGCTCAGCATCACGTGCTTTTCCAGCGCGCGCATCACTTCGGGGCCGACCTGCTGTTCCTTGGCCGCGAACATTTCATCGGCGGCTTCGAGCACGTGCCGATGGATGGCCGCAGAATCGGCTTCGGCGGACGTTTCCAGCCAGTGCTTGAGATCCAGCTTCATGCCGAACTCGGATTCCAGCGTGGCCGACAGCCCGGCGAGGTCCCATTGCTCGTCCACGCTGTCGTGCGGCACGTACTGCGTGGCCAGCGATTCGAACACGTCGTTGCGGATGGCGCGCACGGTTTCCGAAACGTCCTCGGATTCCAGCAGCTCGCGGCGCTGCGCGTAGATGACCTTGCGCTGGTCGTTGGCGGTGTCGTCGAATTCCAGCAGCTGCTTGCGGATGTCGAAGTTGTGCTGCTCGACCTTGCGCTGCGCCTTTTCGATCTGACGGCTGACGAGCCGGTCTTCCAGCGCGTCGTCCTCCTTCATGCCGAAGCGCTGCATCCAGCGCACCAGCCCCTCGCCGCCGAAGATCCGCATCAGGTTGTCTTGCAGCGACAGGTAGAAGCGCGAGGAACCGGGATCGCCCTGGCGGCCGGAACGGCCGCGCAACTGGTTATCGACGCGCCGCGATTCGTGGCGCTCGGTGCCGACGATGTGCAGGCCGCCCGCTTCCAGCACCTGCTGATGGCGCTTTTTCCATTCGGCCTTGACGCGTTCCTTGTCGGCTTCGCTGCCGTCGGCCGGCAGTTCGGCCAGCGCGGCGTCGAGGCTGCCCCCCAGCACGATGTCGGTGCCGCGGCCGGCCATGTTGGTGGCGATGGTGACCGCGCCCGGCAAGCCTGCCTGCTCGACGATCTTCGCCTCGCGTTCGTGCTGCTTGGCGTTCAGCACTGCGTGCGGGATGCCGGCCTTCTTCAGCAGTCCGGAAACGAGTTCCGACACCTCGATGGACGCGGTGCCGACCAGCACCGGCTGGCCACGTTCGTGGCAATCGCGCACGTCTTCCAGCACCGCCTTGAACTTGGCCTCGGGCTTCAGGAACACGAGGTCGGCGTTGTCCTTGCGGATCATCGGCTTGTGGGTCGGGATCACCACCACTTCCAGGTTGTAGATCTGCTGGAATTCATAGGCTTCCGTGTCCGCCGTGCCGGTCATGCCCGCAAGCTTGTCGTACATGCGGAACAGGTTCTGAAAGGTGATGGTGGCCATCGTCTGGTTTTCGCGCTGGATCGGCACGCCTTCCTTGGCCTCGACGGCCTGGTGCAAGCCTTCCGACCAGCGGCGACCCGGCAGGGTACGGCCGGTGAATTCGTCGACGATGATGATTTCGCCGTCGCGCACGATGTAATCGACGTCGCGCTGGTACAGCGCGTGCGCGCGCAGCGCCTGGTTCAAGTGGTGCACGACCGCGAGGTTGCGCGCGTCGTACAGGGTGGAATCCTCGGCGAGGATGCCGGCCTTGCGCAGCAGTTGCTCGGCGTGTTCCATGCCCTCTTCGGACAGGTGCACCTGCTTCTGCTTTTCGTCGACGTAGTAGTCGCCGGGCTCGGCCGGTTCGCCGGGCAGCGGCTCCCTCGCCTGCCGCGTCATGCTGGGCACGATGCGGTTGACGCGGATGTAGAGCTCCGGCGAATCCTCGGCCGGACCGGAAATGATCAGCGGCGTGCGCGCTTCGTCGATCAGGATCGAATCCACCTCGTCCACGATCGCGTAATGCAGGCCGCGCTGGAAGCGCTGCTCCTTCGACACCGCCATGTTGTCGCGCAGGTAGTCGAAGCCGAATTCGTTGTTGGTGCCGTAGGTGATGTCTGCGGCGTAGGCCGCGGCCTTGTCGGACATCTCCATGCCCGGCCACACCACACCAACGGTCAGATCAAGGAAGTTGTAGACCTTGCCCATCCACGCGGCGTCGCGCCTGGCGAGGTAGTCGTTGACGGTGACGACGTGCACGCCCTTGCCCGCGAGCGCGTTCAAATAGACCGGAAGCGTCGCGACCAGCGTCTTGCCTTCGCCGGTGCGCATCTCGGCGATCTTGCCCTGGTGCAGCACCATGCCGCCGATCAACTGCACGTCGTAATGGCGCAGGCCCAGCACGCGGCGGCTGGCCTCGCGCACCACCGCGAAGGCTTCCGGCAGGATCTTGTCGAGGCTCTCGCCCGCCTCGATGCGCTGCTTGAACTCGGCGGTCTTACCGCGCAGGGCGACGTCGTCGAGCTTCTGGATCTCGGGTTCGAGCGCGTTGATGCGTGCCACGATTTTCGACAGCTGCTTGAGCACGCGCTCGTTGCGGCTGCCGAAGACGTTCGTCAGGATATTGGGCATCGGACTTAAGGTTCGCGGTTCCGGGCTGCGGTTGAAACTCAATCGGACATCATAAAGGGGAGACGCCTTTCACGCCTAGAGATGGCAGTGAAATGTCCGATTTTCAACCGCTCAGCGCCTTACGTAAGCCGTCGGATTCACCAGCTTGCCGTCGTGCCACACCTCGAAGTGCACGTGCGGGCCGGTCGAGCGGCCGCTGGTGCCGGCATCGGAAATCACTTCGCCCGCGTGCACGTGTTCGCCCACGTACGCCAGCAATTTGCTGTTGTGCGCGTAGCGCGTCATGTAGCCGTCGCCGTGATCGATCTCGACGACCTTGCCGTAGCCGTCGCGCACGCCGGCATAGGTGACGACGCCCGCGGCCACCGCGTGCACCTGCGCGCCGAACGGCACGCCGATGTCGAGACCGGGATGGAAACTGAAGTGGCCGGTGAATGGATCGATACGGCTGCCATAGGGCGAGGTGATGTAGCCATCCGTCACCGGCATGCCGGAAGGAATCAGGCTGGCAGTGACCTGGCGGTCGGTCAGCAATGACTGCAACACGCCGAGCTGGTTCTGCTGCTTGTCGAAGCGTTGCGCGAGCTGTTCCATGCTCACCGAGAGGTCGTACGGCAGCGAGCGCTCGGGCGGAACGTCGCGTTCGGGACCGCCCATGCCGGGCGCCTGGTTGAAATTGAATTCGGCGGGATCGAGCTTGCCCGCCACCACCAGGCGCTGGCCCAGCGCATCGAGACGCGCCGAATCGGCTTGCAGTTCTCCGAGCTTGATCGCCATGCGGCTGATGTCGCGCTGCGCGTTGTCGCGCACCTGCTGCAACTCGGCTTTCTGCGCTGCGATCTGCTGGCGCATCGAATCGATCTGGGACAACGTGCGGCTGCCGGGACTTGCGATCCAGACCGCCAGCGCCGCGCTGGCGATGACACACAAAGCGAAACCGAGCATCAGGCGCTGCTGCAGGCGGCGGTTGGCCTGGCAGCGATCGTGCAGCCACGCATCCGAAAGCGCGCATCGCTGTGAGCGGGCCACCAGTATCATGCCCATGTCGAAAAACCCTGAATCATCTGCCTTGTCTCCTGCCCGACCGTTACCGCCCCGCGACACCCACGGTCCGACGCCTGTTTCGCAATGTGCGCCGGTTGCCGACCTGGCCGCCCGGGCACGTGAACTTGACCACTTGAGCCAGCAGATTGTTCCGCTGCTGCCTTCGCCACTGCGCGAGCACGTCCGTCATGCCGGATTGCGCAATGACCGCGTCCTGCTGCTGGTCGAATCGCCCGCCTGGGCGACCCGCGCACGCATGGATCAATCCGTCATCCTCGCCGCCGTGCGCAGCCTTGGCCTGGCCGCGACCTCCGTCATGGCCAAGGTGATGCCGATCCCGGCATCCCACGGAGACTCCGCCTCCGTACGACCGCCTTCGCCGCGTGCCGCGCAACGCATACGCGCGTCTGCCATGGCCGTCTCCGATCCGGACCTGCGGGCGTTGTTCCTCGAACTGGCCGCGCTGGCGGACAATCCGACGACCCGATGACGCTCGCAGGCCGGCCCGCCCCCTCGTTCCAACGGCGGAAGCGGACAGTTATAGCACAGGGCGGGCCGCCAGCGCTGACCAAAGTCAGAAAAAAGTCACGAATCGGGAAAGCCGCGGGCGCGGGCTGGGGCGTGATGCGCCCGATCGAATCGGCTCTCTTGGAAATCAGGCCATGGATGGCCGAGGTGGACTCACATGACCGAAGGTGGCCGGATCGCAGCCTTTGATTGCGGCGACGCCGCGATCAGGGATGATCCACCTATACAGCCTGGGCGGGGTGTGCGTACGAAATCGGCGCCAGCGCCGGGTCGTCGAAGGTGACTTCTTCCCACGCGGACTTGTCGGCCAGCAGCGCGCGCAGCAGCTGGTTGTTCAACTGGTGCCCGGACTTGTGGCCGAAGAACGCGCCGATCAGGCTGTGGCCGAGAAGATAAAGATCGCCGATGGCATCGAGGATCTTGTGCTTGACGAACTCGTCCTCGTAACGCAGCCCGTCTTCGTTCAGGACGCGGTAGTCGTCCAGTACGATGGCGTTGTCCATCGATCCGCCGAGCGCGAGGTTCTTTTCGCGCAGCATTTCGATGTCGCGCATGAAGCCGAAGGTGCGCGCGCGGCTGACTTCCTTGACGAATGAAGTCGTGGAGAAATCGATCTCGGCCTTGGACGCGCGGCGCGAAAAGATCGGATGCTGGAATTCGATCGAGAAGCCGACCTTGAAACCATCGAACGGCTTGAACTCGGCCCACTTGTCGCCGTCTTCGACCTTCACCGGCTTCTTGATGCGGATGAAGCGCTTGGGCGCGGACTGTTCTTCGATGCCGGCGGATTGCAGCAGGAACACGAACGGGCCGGCGCTGCCGTCCATGATCGGCACTTCCGGCGCGGACAGATCGACGTATGCGTTGTCGATGCCGAGTCCGGCCATCGCCGACAGCAAATGCTCGACCGTACCCACCCGCACGTCGTCCTTGATCAACGTGCTGGATAGGCGCGTGTCGCCGACATATTCGCAACGCGAAGGAATGGTGACGGGTTCCGGCAGGTCGGTGCGGCGGAACACGATGCCGGTATTAACCGCAGCGGGACGCAAGGTCATGTAGACCTTTTCACCAGTGTGCAAGCCCACGCCCGTCGCGCGGATCACGTTCTTGAGCGTGCGCTGCTTGATCATTTTTCGTTGGAATCCCGTTAGAACAACGCTAAAACGTGGGCGATGCTACCACGGTTGACAGCCCGAATAAAGTGGACTCGTGCGTTTAGTTACTCGGCGTACGGCGGGTGCCTGCCCCGCAGGTGGAATGGTCCCGATCGCGGCCCCCGGGGGAGACTGACCGCGGCAGGGCGGCCAGGTTCCCGTGGAGGCGAAAAATCCGCACTGCCGGGACGGGTGTTCGGCAGTGCAGGATTCGGACGGCGACGCCACGGCAGGCGCCGCTCAACGAGGCGGGCATCTCCTGCCCGTCTCCACAATCACGGCTGCGCGGCCCGAAGGCCGCGTCGCCGTTCAGTCCGCCTGACGGCGCAGGAACGCCGGGATGTCCAGGTAATCGGGCATGCCCGCTGTTTCCGCGGCCGGCTTGGCGATCGCGGCCGGCGCCGGTTCCCGGCGGGTCGCCATCATCGGTTCCGGCTGGGCGTAACCCACCACGCCGTTGTCGGTACCGGTGCGCAGCACCCGCCGCGGCTGCGGCATCTCGACCATTTCCGGCTTGGCGACCGGCCGCAATTGCGGCTTGGCGGCGCGGTTGAGACCAGTGGCCACCACCGTGACGCGCACGTCGTCCGACAGGTCCGGGTCGAGCGCGGTGCCCAGCACCACGGTCGCGTCCTCGCTGGCGAAGTCGTGCACCACCCGGCCGATCTCGTCGAACTCGCGCATCGTCAGGTTCGGGCCGGCGGTGACGTTGACCAGGATGCCGCAGGCACCCGACAAGTCCACGTTCTCCAGCAGCGGGTTGTTGATGGCCGCCTCGGCCGCCGCCTGCGCGCGGTCGTCGCCGCGGGCGGTGCCGGTACCCATCATGGCCATGCCCATCTCGCTCATCACGGTGCGCACGTCGGCGAAGTCGACGTTGATCAGACCTGGGCGGGTGATCAGGTCGGCGATGCCCTGCACCGCGCCCTGCAGTACGTCGTTGGCCGCCTTGAAGGCATTCAACAAGGTCACTTCGCGGCCGAGCACGGTCAGCAGTTTCTCGTTCGGCACCGTGATCAGCGAATCGACCGACTGCTGCAGGTCTTCGATGCCCTTCAACGCCACCTGCATGCGCCGCCGGCCCTCGAACGGGAACGGCTTGGTCACCACCGCAACCGTCAGGATGCCCTTCTCCTTGGCGAGCTGCGCCACCACCGGCGCCGCGCCGGTGCCGGTGCCACCGCCCATGCCGCAGGTGATGAACACCATGTCGGCGCCGTCCAGCACCTCGACGATCCGGTCGCGATCCTCGAGCGCGGCCTGCCGGCCGATCTCGGGATTGGCGCCGGCACCGAGACCCTTGGTCACCGTTTCGCCGAGTTGCAGCGTGGTGCGTGCGCCGGAGCTTTTCAGCGCCTGCGCGTCAGTATTGGCGCAGATGAACTCCACGCCGTCGATGGCTGAATTGACCATGTGGCTGACGGCGTTGCCACCACCGCCGCCGACACCGATCACCTTGATCACCGCATTGGGTGCGAGTTGTTCCACCAGTTCAAACATTGCCCGTCCTCCGTACTGCTCTGTAGTCATGCTGCCGTTGGGATTTGCAATGCACTGGACAAATCCATCCGGGATTTGCCAGTGCACGCCGAGTCCGGCACAGGTCCGTACTCGGCTTCGCGAACCAAGCACCAAAAGCACGAGCGTGCTTGATTCGCGTGCGGCACATCCATGTGCCGCGAGCCCGCCGTTTCGGCGGGCGCCCCTTGCGGGGTTCGCGGCACCGCGGTGCCGCCGATGGCCGTCCCTTCCCGGGCCGGCCAAAGTCTTCAGAAGTTCTTGTGCAACCAGCCCCGCGCCTTGCCAATGAAACCGGCGACGCTGTCGCCCATCGCGCCGCCGATCGCGCGGCCGCCGCCATGCGAATGCGAACCCTGCAGCAGCAGGCCTACGCCAGCCGCGTTGGCGGGCGTGGCGATCACTTCGGTGACGCCGGTGACATGCTGCGGCACGCCGAGGCGCACCATCTTGTGGAAGACCTCTTCGGCGAGGTACAGCGCGCCTTCGATGCGCGCCGCGCCGCCGGTCAGCACCACGCCGGCCGCCAGCAGGTTTTCGTAACCCGAGCGGCGCATCTCGTCCTGCACCATCTCGAAGATTTCCTCGTAGCGGGCCTGGATCGACTGCGCCAGCGCCTGCCGCTGCAGGCGCCGCGGCGGACGCTCGCCCACCGAGGGCACCTGGATGGTTTCCTCGCCGCGCGCCAGTTGCGCGAGCGCGCAGCCGTACTTCACCTTGATCTCTTCCGCGTTCGCGGTCGGTGTCTGCACGTATTGCGAAATGTCCGACGTCACCTGGTCGCCGCCGACGGGCAGCGATTTCGTGTAGCGGATCGAACCATGGGTGAAGATCGCGATGTCGGTGGTCCCGGCACCCATGTCGACCACGCACACGCCGAGTTCGCGCTCGTCGTCGGTCAGCACGGCTTTCGCCGACGCCACCGCCGAGGGCACCAGATCGTCCACCGCCAAGCCGCAGCGCTGGATGCATTTGGTGATGTTCTGCACCGCCGACGCGGCGCCAGTGACCAGGTGCACGCCGGCTTCGAGGCGCACGCCGCTCATCCCGACCGGATGGCGGATGCCGTCCTGGCCGTCGATGCGGTATTCCTGCGGCTCCTTGTAGAGCACCTTGCGGTCGGCCGGGATCGCTACCGCGCTGGCCGATTCCAGCACCTGGTCGAGGTCTCCCGGCGCGACTTCGCGGTCGCGGATCGCCGCGGTGCCGCGCGAATTGTGGGTTTCGAGGTGGCTGCCGGAAATCGACGCGCACACCGAGCGGATGTCGCAGCCGGCCATCTGCCCGGCTTCCTCGACCGCGCGCTGGATCGAATTGACGTTCGACTCGATCTCGACCACCACGCCTTTCTTCATGCCGCGCGAGGTGTGGCTGCCGACGCCGATCACCTCGATCGGCTCGCCCGGCACGTACTCGCCGACGATCGCCATCACCTTGGAGGTGCCGATGTCGAGGCCGACGACGAGGTTCTTGTCGCTCTTGCGATTCATGGGCCTAAACGTTTCCGTCAACAACATGGGTGGTCACCCCGTTCGCAGGTTTGGTGGGAGCAGGCGCCGCCGGCTGATCCGGCCAGCGCACCGCGAAGCCGTTGCTGTAGCGCAAGTCGGCGTAGATGAAAGCGTCGCTGCGGCCGCGCATCAGGATCGGCAGCGCCGCGACGAAGCGCGCGAGGCGCTGGTCGGGCTTGTCGCTGCCGACGGTGACGTGGCCGTCGTTGGAAAGCGTGAGGCTCCAGCTGCCGCGCGCCGACAGTTCCACGCCGGTCACGCGCAGGCTGTAGGGCGCGAAATCGATCTGCGCAGTGCGATAGAACGCCAGCACGTCGGCCACGCGATCATCGGGCGCGTTGAATTGCGGCAGTCCGTTGACGATGCCCGCGTTGGGCACCTTGAAGATGCGGCCGTCGCGGCCCAGCAGCGAGTCGCTGCCCCAATGCGCGATCGGATCGATTTCGGTGATGGTGATGTCGAGCGCGTCAGGCCAGTGCTTGCTCACTTCCACGCGCGACACCCACGGCAACGCCGCCACCGCGTCGCGCACCTTGTCGAGGTCGATCGCGAAGAAGCCCGCGCCCAGGGACGGCGCCACTGCCGTGCGCACCTGCGTCGCGCTGACGTGGCTGAAGGTCGCGTGCACCTGCAGCTCGCGCACCGGCCAGCGGCCGGACGCGAACCAGCCCTGCAGCACGCCCACCACCGGCAAAGCGACCAGCGTGATCGCAATGATCCATGCGGCGAAACGCAGGGCGCCTTTCATGCGGCGTCTCCTTCGGAGCCGCGGGAATCGGGATTGGGGGCCCGGGGCTGGGGAGAAGCAGAAGCGCCCTCTTGCGAGCTCGCAGTCCCCGGCCCCCAGCCCCGCTCTTGCTCTTGGGAATCCCGATCAAAGCTCGTCTCCAGCACCCGCCAGCACAGTTCCGGATAATCGATGCCGGCCGCGGCTGCGGCCTTCGGCACCAGCGAGTGCGAAGTCATGCCGGGCGCGGTGTTCGCTTCCAGCAGCCAGTTGCGGCCGTCGCGGTCGCGCATCACGTCGACGCGCCCCCAGCCGGAACAGCCGAGCGCATCGAAGGCCTGCCGCGCCAGCGCGCGCAGGTTGCCTTCCGCATCGCCGTCGAGGCCGGGGCAGATGTATTGCGTGTCTTCCGCAATGTACTTCGCGTTGTAGTCGTAGTACGCGCCCTTCGGCACGATCTTGATGCTGGGCAGCACGTCGGATTTCAGGATCGAGACCGTGAATTCGTCGCCCTCGATCAGGGTTTCCATCAGCAGGTCGCCGGGATAGCGCTGCGCCAGTTCGACCGCCGCGTCGAGATCCTTTTCCTCGAACACGCGCGACACGCCGACGCTGGAACCTTCCGACGCCGGCTTCACGATCAGCGGGAAACCTATCTTGCGCGCCGCCGCCTGCACGTCGGCGCCGCGCGGCAGCGGCACGAACCTCGGCGTGGGCAGGCCGAGCGAACCCCACACCCACTTGCTGCGCACCTTGTCCATCGACAACGCGGAACCCAGCACGCCGGAACCGGTGTACGGAACGTGCAGCGAATCCAGCGCACCCTGCAGCACGCCATCCTCGCCGCCGCCGTGCTGGCCGTGCAGGATGTTGAACACGCGCGCGAAGTGTCCCGCGCGCACCGCGTCCAGCAGCGCGGGGATGCCGTCGATCGCGTGCGCGTCCACGCCGCGCGACTTCAGCGCATCCAGCACGCCCTTGCCGGACATCAGCGACACTTCGCGCTCGGCCGAACTGCCGCCCATCACCACGGCGACGCGGCCGAAATCGCGGGCGTCGGTGATGCGCGGGGACCGGGGACCGGGGACCGGGGACCGGCCGGGTGTGAGCTTTTGGTCCCTGGTCCCTGGTCCCTGGTCCCGGTTATTTGAATTCACGACCATCAAGCCTTCTCCGATCTCAGGTCGCCACGTTGTGCAAGTTCGTTCGCCGCCGCGCCGATGTCGCCCGCGCCGAGCAGCAGCACCAGGTCGCCGTCGCGCAACAGCGCGGGCAGCGTTTCGTCGAGTTCGCACGGATGCTCGATGAACACCGGATCGACCTTGCCGCGCGCGCGCACGGCGCGCGCCAGCGAGCGGCCATCGGCGCCCGCGATCGGCGCTTCGCCCGCGGGATACACGTCGGTCAGCACCAGCGCATCGGCTTCGCACAGCACGCCCGCGAAGTCGTCCAGCAGGTCGCGCGTGCGGGTGTAGCGGTGCGGCTGGAACACGATCACCAGCCGCCGTTCGGGCCAGCCGTCGCGCGCGGCTTCCATCACCGCCGCGAGTTCGCGCGGATGGTGGCCGTAGTCGTCGACCAGCATCACCTTGCCCGTGTCGATCGGCAATTCACCGTTGATGTGGAAGCGGCGGCCGACGCCCTGGAACTGCTCCAGCGCGTGCTTGATCGCATACGGCTCGACGCCCAAGTGCCAGCCGATGGTGGCCGCGGCCAGCGCATTCGAGACGTTGTGGCGGCCCGGCAGGTTCAGCGTGATCGGCAGGCTCGGCTGGCCCGGCAGCAGCAGGTCGAAATGCGTGCGCGCACCGTCGGCGCGCAGGTTGGCGCCGCGCACGTCGGCCGCGTGGTCGATCGCATACGTCAACGTCGAACGCGCGGTGTTTTGCGCCAGCTCCGCGACTTCCGGGTTGTCTACGCACAACACCGCCAACCCGTAGAACGGCAGGCGGTGCAGGAAATCCGCGAAGGCCTGTTTCAGTTCCGCGAAATCGCCGTGGTAGTGATCGAGATGATCGGCGTCGATGTTGGTGACCACCGCGATCACCGGCGACAGTTTCAGGAACGAACCGTCGGATTCGTCGGCTTCGGCGACCAGATACGTGCCGGCACCGAGCCGCGCATTCGCGCCCGCCGACAGCAGTTGCCCGCCGATCACGAACGTGGGGTCGTAGCCGGCCTCGGCCAGCACGCTGGCGGTGAGGCTGGTCGTCGTGGTCTTGCCGTGCGAACCCGCGACCGCGATGCCGCGGCGGAAGCGCATCAGCTCGCCCAGCATCTCCGCGCGCGGCACCACCGGGATGCGGCGCGCCTCGGCGGCCGCGAGTTCCGGATTGTCCGGCCCGATCGCACTCGACACCACCACCGCATCGACGTTGGCGACGTGCGCGGCATCATGCCCGATTGCGACGTCCACACCCATGCCGGCCAGCCGCTCGGTGACCGGCGAGGCCGTGCGGTCGGAACCCGAAACGTCGTAGCCCAGCGTGTGCAGCACCTCGGCGATGCCGCTCATGCCGGCGCCGCCGATGCCGATGAAATGCACGCGGCGGAAGCCCTGCATGATGTCGCCATGCGGCGGAAGGCGGTGCGGCGTCATGCGGCCACCTCCAGGCAACGCTGCGCGATCACATCGGCGGCATCGGGTTTCGCCAGCGTGCGCGCGGCGTTCGCCATCGCGAGGCGTTTGTCCGCATCGCGCAGCAGGCGTTCCAGCATGCCGGCGAAACGCGAGGCGTCGAAGTCGCGGTCCTGCACCAGCTCGGCCGCTCCGGCCGCGACGAAGCCTTCCGCGTTTTTGGCCTGGTGATCGTCCACTGCGAACGGGAACGGCATGAGGATCGAACCCAACCCCGCCGCCGCGAGTTCCGCCAGCGTCAGCGCGCCCGCCCGGCAAATCACGAAGTCGGCCCACGCATACGCCGAGGCCATGTCGGCGATGAACGGCTCGATCGTGGCTTGCACATCGACACGCGCGTAGGCCGCGCGGGTGTCCTCGACATGCCTGGTGCCGCATTGGTGGCGCACTTCCGGGCGGCGTTCCGCCGGAATGCGCGATAGCGCATTCGGCAAGCCCAGGTTTAACGTGCGCGCGCCGAGGCTGCCGCCCAGCACCAGCAGGCGCGGCGCACCGCTGCGATTCGCGAAGCGTTCCGCAGGCGCGGACAGCGCCGCGATGTCGGCGCGCACCGGATTGCCCGTCCACTCGGCGTGCGTCTTCGCGGTGAACGCATCGGGGAAACCGCTCATCACCTTGCGCGCGAACTTCGCCAGCACGCGATTGGTGAAGCCCGCGATGCGGTTCTGTTCGTGCACCAGCAACGGACGCCGCTGCAGCCACGCGGCAATGCCACCGGGGCCGGCCACGTAGCCACCCATCGACAACACGCTGCGCGGGTTCGCTTCGCGCAGCGCACGCCATGCGCCGACCAGTGCGCGCACCAGCATCCACGGCGCCGCGATGCGTTGCGCCAGACCCTTGCCGCGCAAACCCCTCACGCGCAGCGTGCGCAGCGCAAGGTGATGCTCCGGCACGATGCGATTTTCCATGCCGCCTTCCGCGCCCAGCCACAGCACCGGCACGTCGCGCGCGCGCAGCGCCGCCGCGACCGCGAGGCCGGGGAAGATATGGCCGCCGGTCCCGCCGGCCATGATGAGCACCGGGGATTGCGGACTGGGGATTGGGGATTGGGCAGCCGGTGCCGACGCACCGGCCTGCTCGCCGGCGGCGTGTCGTGCCGGTCGCATTCCGAATCGTGAATGCCGAATCCCGCTCATGCGCGCACCTTGTTGAGCGTCGGCTCGATGCGCTTGCGCGCCGCCAGCGGCAGTTCGGCGGATGCGCGATCGGTCGCAACGGCGGCTGCGCTGGAACCCGCCGGGCGCCGCGTCGCCATCCGCCGCGCGTCTTCGGCGCGATGGATCTCGTACGCCGCGCGCACCAGCACGCCCAGCATCACGCAGGTCATCAGCGTGCTCGAACCGCCGGAACTGATCAGCGGCAGTGTCAGGCCCTTGGTCGGCAACACGCCCAGGTTCACGCCGACCGACACCAGCGCCTGCAGCCCGACCATCAGCGAAAGACCGAACGCGACGTAGCCCGCGCGGTGCTGCCCCACTTCCACGCCGCGCAGCCCGAGTTGCAAGCCGCGTCCGACCAGCAGCGCGAACAATGCGAGCACGAACAGCACGCCCAAGAATCCGAGTTCCTCCGCGATCACCGCGAGGATGAAGTCGGTGTGCGCTTCCGGCAGGTAGAACAGTTTCTGCACGCTGCCGCCGAGGCCCACCCCGAACCATTTGCCGCGCCCGACCGCGATCAGCGCCTGGGTCAACTGGAAGCCGTTGTCGAACGGATCCTTCCACGGATCGAGGAACGAGGTGAGGCGCTTGACGCGGTAGTCGGTGGACAACGCGAGGTAAGCGCCCAGCGGGATCATCGGCAGGCCCATGATCACGAGGTTGCGCATGCGCGCGCCGCCCAGCCACAGCATGCCGATCGTGACGATGCCGATCAGCGCGGCCGAACCGAAGTCGGGCTGCGCCAGCAGCAGCACGGCGGTGAGGCCCGCGACGGCCACCGGCTTCACCGCGCCGAGGAATTTCGTTTCGACCGCGTCGCGATGGCGCACCAGATAACTCGCGACGTACAGCACCACCGTCAGCTTGGCGAGCTCCACCGGCTGGAAGCCCGAGATGCCAAGGTTGATCCAGCGCCGCGCGCCATTGATGCGCATCCCGAGGTGCGGCACGAACACCAGCAGCAGCAAGCCGAAGGTGATCAGGATCATCCGCCCGGAATAGCGTTCCATCCAATCCAGCTCGACGCGCGCAGCGACGAACCACGCGATCGCGCCACCCGCCAGCAGGAACGCGAGGTGCCGCGTCAAATAATGGAACTCGCCAATGTGCTGGCCGTCCGCGACCGCGATGGAACTCGACGCCACCATCACGATGCCGAACGCGACCAGACCTGCGATCGCGAGCAGCAGCCACGGATCGTGGCGGCCCTGCGGACCGACGCGGCGGATGGCTTGCGATGTACCGAACCAACTCGTCATGCGCGGGGCCTCGCATGTGCAACAGGGACCAGGGACCAGGGACCAGGGACCGGTAAAAGCACAAGCGGCGACAATCGGCGGACTTTCTGGCCCCCGGTCCCCCGTCCCCGGTCCCGCATTTGATAGTCGAGTCTCATCGCTACCTGACCTTCAACGTCGCCAAACCCACCAGCACCAGTACCACCGAGATGATCCAGAAGCGCACGATCACGCGCGGCTCGGGCCAGCCCTTCAATTCGAAGTGGTGGTGGATCGGCGCCATCCGGAACACGCGCTTGCCGCGCAGCTTGAAGCTGCCAACCTGCAGCATCACCGACGCGGTTTCGACCACGAACACGCCGCCCATCACCAAGAGGATGATTTCCTGGCGCACGATCACGGCGACGCAACCGATCGCCGCGCCGATCGCGAGCGCGCCGACGTCGCCCATGAACACCTGCGCGGGATAGGTGTTGAACCACAAGAACCCCAGCCCCGCGCCTGTCAGCGCGCCGCAGAACACCGCGAGTTCGCCCGCGCCCGGAATGGAAGGAATGCCGAGATACGCCGAGAACACCGCGTTGCCCGCGAGATACGCAAACCCACCGAGCGCCGCCGCCACCAGCACCGCCGGCATGATCGCCAGGCCGTCCAGGCCGTCGGTGAGATTCACCGCATTGGAAAACCCGACGATCCACAGGTAGGCGATCACCACGAAGCCGGCGCCCAGCGGTATCGCGACGTGCTTGAACAGCGGCACGTACAGCGCGGTCGCGGCCGGCACGTTGGCGGTGTAGAACAGGAACAGCGCGGCGGCGAGTCCGACCACCGACTGTGCGAGGTACTTCCAGCGCGCCGGCAGTCCGTGCGGATCCTTCAGCACCAGTTTGCGGTAGTCGTCGTAGAAACCGATCGCGCCGCAGGCCAGCGTCACCAGCAGCACCACCCACAGGTAGCGGCTGTGCAGGTCGCCCCACAGCAGCGTCGCGATCACCACCGCGGCGAGGATCAGCGTACCGCCCATCGTCGGCGTGCCGGCTTTCGACAGATGTGTTTGCGGACCATCGCTGCGCACCACCTGGCCCGCTTTCAATTCGGTGAGGCGGCGGATCACCGCGGGACCGAAGAACAGCGCGCCGAACAGCGCTGTCAGCGCCGCCATGATGGTGCGGAAGGTGATGTAGTCGAACAGGCGGAACGCGCCGAAATAAATTTCGAGCCACCGTGAAAGCTCAAGCAGCATGCCGGCCGTCCCCCTTGTCGTCGTCCAGCAGTGCCGCGACCACGCGCTCCATGTGCGACGCGTGCGAGCCCTTCACCAGCACGCTGACGTTCGCGTGCAGGTCGCGGCGCAGCGACGCGACCAGCGCGGGCTGGTCGGCGAACACGCGTGCATCCGCACCGAACGCTTCCGCGGCGTTCGCGGCCAGCGCGCCGACTGCGTAAAGGCGCGCGATGCCCCGCTCGCGCGCGGCGCGGCCGATATCGGCGTGCAACGCTGCCGCATCGGGGCCGAGTTCGCCCATGTTGCCGAGCACCAGCCAGCGCTCGCCCGGTTGCAATGCCAGGGTCGCCACGGCCGCCAACGCGGAACCCGGGTTCGCGTTGTAGCTGTCGTCAAACAGCGTCCAGCCTTGCGGTGATTCGCGCCGCAGCAGCCGGCCGCCGACCGCTTCGGCCTCCTGCAAGCCGGCGACGATCGTGTCCAGCGGCACGTCCACCGCAAGCGCCAATGCCGCGGCCGCCGCCGCATTGGCGACGTTGTGGCGTCCCGGCAACGGCAGGTGGACCTGTGCATTGCCCGCCGGGGTCTTCAACGTGAAGCGGCTGCCATTGGCGTCGAGCGCGATGTCGGTGGCGCTGACGTCCGCCTCCGCGTCGAGGCCGAAGCGCAACTTGCGGCGCGATCCGGCAAGCCCGGTGAAATACATCGCGAACGCATCGTCGGCGTTGATCACCGCCACACCGTCGGACGGCAACGCCTGGTACATCGCGCCCTTGGTTTCGGCGATGCCTTCCAGCGTGCGCATGCGTTCGAGGTGCGCGGGCGCGATGTTGTTGACGAGGCCGATGCGCGGACGCGCGATCGATGCGAGGTAGGCGATGTCGCCCGGCTTGCCCGCGCCCATTTCCAGCACCGCGTAGCCCGTGTCTTCCGGCATCGCCAGCAGCGTCAGTGGCAACCCGATCTCGTTGTTGAAGCTGCCGCTGTTGGAATGCGTCTTGCCGTGGCGCGCGAGGATGCGCGCAGTCAATGCCTTGACGCTGGTCTTGCCGTTCGAGCCGGTGATGCCGATCACCGTGACGTCGCGCTGCGCGCGCACTGCGCTGGCGAGATCACCCAGCGCGTGCAGTGTGTCGGCGACCACGATTTGTGAAATATCTGCATCCACGCGACGCGAGACGATCGCGCCTGCCGCGCCGCGCGCCACGGCATCGGCGACATGATCGTGGCCGTCGTGGGTATCGCCGATCAACGCGACGAACAATTCGCCCGCCTTGATCGTGCGCGAATCCGTGGACACGCCGCAGACGCCCGCGTCGGCGCCCTGCAGCACGCCGCGCGTCCACACCGCAATTTCCTTGAGGCGCAGGCTCAGCATGGGCGCGCCTCCAGGGTGGCGCGCGCCACCTGCAGATCGTCGAACGGATGCTTGGCGCCGCCGACTTCCTGGTACGTCTCGTGGCCCTTGCCCGCGATCAGCACCACATCGCCGGCACGCGCCTGCGCGATCGCGATGTCGATTGCACGCGCACGATCGCGCATCACGGTCGCGCGTTGCGGTGCGCGCATGCCCGCCACGATCTGCGCAACGATCGCATCGCCGTCTTCGCCGCGCGGATTGTCATCGGTGACGATCACGGCGTCCGCCATGCGCTCGGCGATCGCGCCCATGATCGGGCGCTTGCCCGCGTCGCGTTCGCCGCCGCAACCGAACAGGCAGATCAACTTGCCGTCGCAATGCGCGCGCAATGCCGCCAGCACCTGCTCCAGCGCATCGGGCTTGTGCGAATAATCGACCACCACCAGCGGCAGCGTGCCGCCGCCGAGCCGGTTCATGCGGCCGTTGATCGGTTGCAGCGCTTGCAAAGCGTCGTGGATTTTCGCGAACGGCACGTCCAGCGCGCCCAGCACGCCCGCCACCGCCAGCAGGTTGGCGACATTGAAGCGGCCGAGCAAAGCGCTGTGCACGGCAGCTTCGCCCCACGGCGTCACCAGATGGAAGTCGATGCCGTCGGAATGGGTGTGCACGTCGGTTGCGCGAATGTCGGCCTCGGCTTTGTCGATGCCGCAGCGCAGGATTTTCTTGTCGCCGGAAATCCGCGTCGCGAGTTCGCGCCCGAACGCATCGTCGACATTGATCACCGCGGCGCGCAGGCCCGGCCACGCGAACAGCTTGGCCTTGGCCGCGCCATAGGCTTCCATCGTGCCGTGGTAATCGAGGTGATCGCGCGTGAGGTTGGTGAACACCGCGACGCCGAAGTGGATGCCGTCGACACGATGCTGGTCCAGCGCGTGCGAAGACACCTCCATTGCGACGTGCGTCGCGCCGGCAGCGCGGAACTCGGCCATCAGGCCGTGCACGCGGATCACGTCAGGCGTGGTGCGCTCGCCTGCGTGCAGCGCGCCGTGCAGACCGGCGCCCAGCGTGCCGATCGTCGCGGCGCGCTTGCCGAGCTGCGCGAACGCCTGCGCCAGCAATTGCACGGTCGACGTCTTGCCGCTGGTGCCGGTGACGCCGACGACCGTCATCGCCGCCGACGGATCGTTGAAGAAGTGCGCGGCGATTTCTCCCAGCCGCAGGCGCAAGTCGTCGATCCGTACGACGGGACTCGGGACTCGGGACTCGGGACTCGGCTTCTCGGCAAGCACGGCCACCGCGCCTTGCGCCACCGCTGCGTCGGCAAACTCGATCCCATGATGCTTCACGCCCGCCAGCGCCACGAACGCGTCTCCCGCACGCACGGCGTGCGAATCCTGGGTCAGGCCGGACACCATGATGTCGCCGTGGGATGGCGTCGCGATGCCGCGCAACAAGTCGTCGAGCCGCATCGCACTCATGGCGTGCCTCCCCGCGCGGGACGCGTCGCGGCAACGGCAGCCGCAGGCTGGACGGGCGGCGGCACGGGCGCCGGCGTCACCGGGCCGCCCGCGTACCACTGCTGCACGTTGTCCGGAGGAATGTCCAGCAAACGCAGCGCACCGGTCATCACTTCACGGAACACGGGCGCGGACACCAGGCCGCCGAAATACTCGCCGCCATTGCCACCCGCATCGCGCACGATCACCACGCCGACGAGGCGCGGATCGCTGGCCGGCACGATGCCGCAGAACAGCGCGGCGTAACGGTTGCGCGAATAGCCGCCCGCGATCGCGAGATGCGCGGTGCCGGTCTTGCCGGCGACCGTGTAATCGGGGATCGCGGCCTGCGGCGCGGTGGCCGGCGGCGCGCCGACGACGGTGCGCAACATCGCCATGACTTCGTCGGAGATTTCTTGCGGCTCCACCCGCACGCCCGGATTGTCGTCGCCCTTGACGAAGGTGGGCGTGTGCTTGACGCCGCCGTCGGCGATGGCGGCGTAGGCTTGCGCCAGTTGCAGCGCGGTGACGTTGAGTCCGTAGCCGAACGAAATCGTGGCCTTGACGAATTCGCCCCAGCTGCGCGGTGGCGGAATGTAGCCGCCGACTTCGCCGGGGAACCCGCTGCCGGTGCTGGCGCCGAAACCGAACTGGTGCAGCACACCGGCCATTTGTTGCGCGCTCAGCGTCTGCGAGATCTTCGACGCGCCGACGTTGCTGGAAACGGTGATCACGCGGCCGACGTTGATCAACCCGTTGTTGCTGTCGTCGCGGATCAGGTGGCCGTCGATCGTGAACGTGCCGGGGCTGGTGTTGATCGGCGTGGTCGGCGTCCACTTGCCCGATTCCAGCGCAGTGGTGATGGTGAACGGTTTCATCGTCGAACCGGGTTCGGTCACGTCGGTGACCGCGCGGTTGCGGCGCTGCGCTGGGTTGCTGTTGTCGAGGTCGTTGGGGTTGTACGACGGCACGTTGACCATCGCCAGGATTTCGCCGTTGCGCGGATCGAGGATCACCATCGAACCCGACGCGGCGTGGCGCTTCACCACCGCGTCGGTGAGCGCCTGGTACGCGAGGTACTGGATGCGGCTGTCGATGCTGAGCGTCAGGTCGTGGCCCGGTACCGGCGCCCTGATCTGCTCGACGTTTTCGACCACGTGGCCGAGGCGGTCGCGGATCACACGCTTCTCGCCCGGCTTGCCCGCCAGCCAGCCGTCGTAGGCGAGTTCCAAGCCTTCCTGGCCGTGATCGTCGATGTTGGTGAAGCCGAGCACGTGCGCCATCGTGGCGCCTTCGGGGTAGTAGCGCTTGTATTCGCGCTGCGCGTTCACGCCGGGAATGTCCAGCGCGAGCACCGCCTTCGCGGCTTCCGGCGGCATCAGCCGGCGCAGGTACACGAACTCGCGGCCGTTCTTGGTCTGCAACTTGCGCGTCAGGTCGACCGCGTCGACGCCGAGCGCCTTGGCCAGTTCGGGAATCCGGTCGGCGTGTTGCAGCAATTCGTCGGGATTCGCCCACAACGAAAGCATCGGCGTGGACACCGCCAGCGGCACGCCGTTGCGGTCGTAGATCGTGCCGCGCGAAACGGGAATCGGCACGTCGCGCAGGAAACGCGCGTCGCCCTGCTGCTGCAGGAACGCCTGGTGCACCACTTGCAAGTCGATCGCGCGCGCGACCAGCCCCAGCGCGGCCACGGACAACACGCCCACCACCAGCACCAGGCGCTTGCGCGTGTCCGGTCGCTGCCGGCGCAGCGGGCGCGAGAAGTTTTCCGGCGGCCGATGCGGCTTCATTCGTGGATCATCTCCACGCTGGACGCGGGCGGGCTGATCATCCCGAGTTGTCCGCGCGCGATCGATTCGATGCGCGAGGGGCTGGCCCACGTCGCCTGTTCGAGTTCCAGCCGGCCGAATTCGACGTTCAAGGCGTCGCGTTGGTTCTGCAGGTTCGACAACTCCACGAATTCGACGCGGTCCTGGTGGCGCGCCCACACCACGGCGATGCCGCTGGCGATCACCGCCAGCAGCAACACGCCCACCGCGAGCACGCCGATCACTTTCATGGCGTGCCCTCCGGTGCGGCTTTTTCGGCGATGCGCAGCACCGCCGAACGCGCGCGCGGATTGCGAGCGACTTCTTCGTCGCCCGCCGTTTGCGCGCGGACGATGGCACGCAACGGTGCGGGTTCCGCTTTTGGCTGCGGCAGGCCGCGACGCACCGACGCCGGTTGCGGTCCGCGGATGAACTGCTTGACGATGCGGTCTTCCAGCGAGTGGAAACTGATCACGGCGAGACGGCCGCCCGGCTTCAGCACTTCGACGGCGGCCGGCAGCGCGCGTTCCAGCGAACCCAGCTCGTCGTTCACCTGCAGGCGCAGCGCCTGGAAGGTGCGCGTCGCCGGATGCTTGTTGCGCTCGCGCCGGCCCAGCGTGCGTTCTACCAGTTCCGCGAGTTCGCGCGTGCTGCGGATCGGGGCTTCGGCACGACGCGCCACGACCACACGCGCGATGCGGCGGCTCATGCGTTCTTCGCCGTAGCGGAACAACACGTCGGCGATGTCGCGTTCATCGGCATGCGCCAGGAAATCCGCTGCACTTTCGCCTTGGGTCGGATCCATGCGCATGTCCAGCGGCGCATCCGACTGGAACGAAAATCCGCGCGCCGCGTCGTCGAGCTGCGGCGAAGACACGCCGAGATCCAGCAGCACGCCGTCCAGTCCCGCGCGTGCTTCGTCCCACCCGGCCATCTCCGAGAAATTGGCATGGCGGATCGCGACGCGCGAATCACTGCCGAATTCGCGCCGTGCATGCGCGATGGCTTCCGGATCGCGGTCCATCAGCAGCAGGCGGCCATCGGCGCCGAGTCGTTCGAGCATCGCGCGTGCATGGCCGCCGCGGCCGAACGTGCCATCGAGATAGCGGCCGTCCGGCCGTACGCCAAGCCCCGCCAGCACGGCGTCCCGCATCACCGGGATGTGCATGAGCCCGTGGCTGCCCGTCATCGCCCGCGTCCCGTCCATCCGCCGTACCCGCGCACGCCGCGTGCGCCGCCCGCATCCCGTCCGCATCACCCGGCCCGGCGGCGACCGCCGTTCGCCGAATGCGTGTGTCACAACCGAAGTCCCGCCATTTCCTCGCTGACTTCCGCTTCGCCGATCGTTTGATGGATCTTCGCGAGGTGCGCCTGCTCACTCCACAACTCGAACTTGTTGCCCATGCCCAGCAGCACCGCTTTCTTTTCGATTCCGGACGCCGCGCGCTGGCTGGCCGGCAACAGCACGCGCGCCGCGCCATCCAGTTCCACCAGCGTGGCCGCGCCGACCAGCTTCAGTTGCAAATCGCGATGCACGCGCTTGACGTTGGGCAACGCATTCACCTGGTCGCGCACCCGCTCCCAGTCGGGCTGCGGGAACACCCACAGGCAGCCCTGCTCGAACGGGTTGTAAGTGATGACCAGCCGGCCATTGCACACGCGCGCGATCGGCTCGCGGTAGGCAGTGGGAATCGCCAACCGGCCCTTGTCGTCGACGCTGATAGCGGTTTCGCCCTGAAACATGCGACTGGATTCCCACCTTTTCCCACAAAACTACACAGGTGCCCACCTTAGTCGCAGGAGGTGAGACTGTCAACAAATTTTCGCTTTTAGATCAATGGGAAAGGAGAATTTCTGACAAAGTTTCAGGTGCTTCATGAGCTGTGAACGCAAGGTCATTGAATCCAAAAGATTTCGTTCGAGAGCGATTTGGCCACTCTGGGCGAAAATCCGCCGTTCGAACGCGCCCGCCGCCCGCCGAGTTCAGTCGGAAGTCAGTTTCAGGGCGATGCAACGCGCCGGCGTGTCACTCGAATGCGCGCTTCAAAAATCCCGAACAAAAAACTGCAATCGAAGCGGCTGTTGTGGAGGGTAAGGCCAGGGATGGCCGAGGTAGAGTTGATGGCCGGCTGAACTGCACGCCGACGCAACACCGCAACGAAACCGCGAGCATGGATGCGAGCAAAAGCACGAGCAAAAACAGCGGAGTCGGCCTGTAAGCCGGGTCCTGTGCGCCTTGCGGCGTGACAGTCATTCCTCTAGGCCAGGCGTCACCGCCTGGCTCAAGCAACCAACCCGGGAACGGCGCGGGCCACGCCATCGTTCCCCTATTTGGTCTTGCTTCGGGTGGGGTTTGCCGTGCCGGTCTGTTGCCAGACTCGCGGTGCGCTCTTGCCGCACCGTTTCACCCTTGCCTGATCCCCTTCAAGGGGCCATCGGCGGTCTGCTCTCTGTTGCACTGTCCGTCGGCTCACGCCGCCCAGGCGTTACCTGGCACCCTGCCCTGTGAAGCCCGGACTTTCCTCGGCGTTCTCGTGAACGACGCGACTGTCCGGCCGACTCCGTGGGTCATTCTATCAGCCGCCGTACAAATCCTTGCGCGGTGCGCCGCTGACCGCGGCGGCGAGCTTCGCCGCTTGCGCGGGCGCGAGTTCCGCGCGCAGCAGCGCATAGATGCGGCGGCCTTCCGCAAGTTTCGCGTCGGCCTCTTCGCTGCGCCCCGCGATCACCAGCACGCATTCGCCTAGACGTTGTTCGGGATCGTTTGCCACGCGCTCCGCAATATCGCCCAGCGTCATGCCGATGCAGGTCTCGTGCAGCTTGGTCAATTCGCGCAGCAGGCGCGCTTCGCGTTCCGCGCCGAAGACGTCGCGCAGATCGGCGCAGCAGTCGACGATGCGATGCGAGGATTCGTAGATCACCAGCGTGCGTGGTTCGTTCGCGAGTTCGCGCAAACGTTCGCGCCGCGCCGAAGCCTTCGCGGGAAGAAAACCCTCGAACACGAAGCGGTCGCTCGGCAATCCCGCAACCGACAACGCGGCGATCGCGGCGCACGCGCCCGGCACGGGCACGACATCGATGCCCGCTTCGCGCGCGGCACGCACGAGCCGAAAACCCGGATCGCTGATCAGCGGCGTGCCTGCGTCCGAAATCAGCGCCACGTTTTCGCCGGCCTGCAGTTTCGCAATCAGTGATGTCACCGCCGCGCGTTCGTTGTGCTCGTGCAGCGCGGTCAGCGCTGTCGCGATTCCAAAGTGCTGCAACAACGGACGGCTGTGGCGCGTGTCCTCGGCCGCAATCACGCTCGCACCGCGCAACGCCTGCTGCGCGCGCGGCGAAAGATCGCCGAGGTTGCCGATCGGCGTCGCGACCACCCACAACGTTCCCGCGTTGCCCATCGTGAATCCTGCCGGCTCGGATCGATCCGCTATCATCGCCCAAAACGCGGCGCGACGATCGCGCAGGGAAACCACGAGGGTCAGCAACATGGGCAGGGTTAGTGTGGTCAGGAGCAGGCATTCCGCGCAGATCGTCTTGATGTCGGTGGCGCTGGCGATGTTGGCGGCCTGCGCCACACTCGGGCCCTCCTCGCCGGCCAATCCGCAGGCGCAGGCGCAGCCGGCCACCGATCGGATCCACGCCGCGAACGCCGCGCTGCAACGCGGCCACCCCGACGCCGCGCTGAAGCAGCTCGACACGCTGCCGTCATCCCTGCCGCCCGCAGTCCAGCAGCAGGCGCTGGACATGCGGGCACGTGCGCAACTGGCGCTCGGCCATCGCGTCGAAGCCGCGCGCGCGCTGGCACGGCGCGCACTTTTGTTGCCGCCCGCCGCGCAGGCCGCCGAACACCAGCGGGTGGTCACGATCCTGGCCGGCCTGGGCAGCGACCAACTGAATGCGTTGTTCCCGACACTTGGCAGCGACGATCCGCTGAAACCCTACGTCAGCCAGGCGCTCGCGCGTTCCGGCACGGCCACGCCGCTGGCGCTGCCGCAGTTGAACGAACCCGTCGGCACGCTGACCGGCGCGGCGGCGCCGCAGGGCTTCGCGATGCCCGCGCACGTGGCGTTGCTGCTGCCGGCAACCGGACGCGTGGCCGTGGCAAGCGCGGCCGTCCGCGACGGGTTCTTTGCCGCCTATTTCCACACGCCGATCACGCAGGAGCAACGCCCCACGATCAAGGTTTACGACACCGGCGGCACGGCCGACGGCGCGCTGGCGGCGTACCAGCAGGCCGTCACCGACGGCGCGTCGCTGGTGGTGGGCCCGCTCAGCCGCGGCGCGGTCGGCGCCTTGTTCGCGCAAGCTTCGTTGCCGGTGCCGGTGCTCGCCCTCAACCATGCGCAAGGCAACCAGCCGGTGCCCGCCGGCAGTGCCGAATTCGCGTTGCTGCCCGAGGCCGAAGGCGCGCAGCTGGGCTCGCACATGATCACCGCGGGCCTGCACGCTGCCATCGTGTTTCGCGGCAACGACGACACCGCGTCGCGCACCTTCGCGGCGTTCAAGCTCGAGTTCGAGAGCCTCGGCGGGCAGATCGCCAACGACATCGTGCTGCAGCCAAACGACGTCGATTTCGCCTCGCAGATCCAGGCCGCGCTCGCGGGTTCCGGAAGCCAGACCGGCATCGTGGCGCTGCTGCGCCCCGACCAGGCCCGCCTGCTGCTGCCGCAGTTGAAGCTGGCGCATTCGACGCTGCCGGTGTTCTCGACTTCGATGGTGTACTCGGGCGACGAAAACGCCACCGCCGACGGCGACCTCGATGGCCTGCAATTTTGCGATGAACCGTGGTTGTACGACGCGCAGGCCGGTCTGCCGAGCCATGCATCGCTTGCGTCGCAACTCTCCACCGCCGCGGGTCCGGCGGCGCGCCTGTTCGCGTTCGGCATGGACGCCTACGCGTTGATGCCCTACCTCGGCTGGCTGCGCGGTCATCCCGGCAGCTACCTCGCCGGCGCGACCGGGCAACTGACGATGGACGCGTTCGGCCACGTGCAACGCACGCCGATCTGGGTGCAGTTCCAGGGCGGCGTCGCGCGTCCCGTCGCGGCGGGCCTGGAAACGCAGCCGGCCGACGATGCAACGCCGACGCAACCATGAAAGCAGGCGCGATCGGCGCGCGCTTCGAGCAAATCGCCCTCGAACACATGGAACGCGCCGGCCTGACATTGGTCGAACGCAACTACCGCACCCGCTTCGGCGAGCTCGACCTGATCATGCGCGACGGCGCAACCCTGGTATTCACGGAAGTGCGCTACCGGCGCGACGTGCGCTTCGGCGGCGGCGCGGCCTCCGTGGGCACGGCCAAGCGCGAAAAGCTCGCGCGCGCGGCGCAGGGTTTCCTGCAGGCGCACCCGCGGTTTGCTTCATCGCCGTGCAGGTTCGATGTGATAGCTTTCGACGGCGATGCGGATGCACCCGCCTTCGATTGGCAGCGCGCCGCTTTCGAGATCTGCTGACCCCGGGACACGACATGCGCAAAACCTTCCTCGTCTTCGCCGCCCTCGTGCTTTGCGCCGCCGTTGCGGCGTGCAGCGTGTTCACGCCGCGGCGCGGCTTCAATCGGCTGGTCAACGACCGCAACGTGCAGATCACCGCGCAGCGCGCGCTGGACAACGATGCCGAACTTTCCGGCCGCGCCCACATCGGCACCAGCGTGTACAACGGCGTGTTGCTGTTGATCGGCGAAGCGAGCACCGAGGACGTGAAGCAGCGCGCCGAGGCCGACGTCACCGGCTACCAGGGCGTGCAGCGCGTGGTGAACCTGATCGACGTGATGCCGCTGCAATCGGTGGGCCGTTCGGCGCTCGATGCGTCGTTGACCGCGCGCGTGAAGACGTCGCTGCTGCACATCGACATGCCCGGCTTCGATCCCGGCCGCGTCAAGATCAGCACCGCACATGGCAATGTCTATTTGATGGGACTGGTCAGCCACAAGGAAGCCGATGCGGTCGTGAACCAGGCGCGCAACGTCGCCGGCGTGAACAAGGTGGTGCAGGTATTCGAGTACACGGATTAGACGGCGCATCCGCGTAAACTCGTGCGGATGACCCGACCTGTCACGATGGCCGCTTCGCCGGCCACCGAACCCTTCGCTTCCCTGATGGCGCGCATCCGCGCGTGCCAAGTGTGCGCGCAGCAGTTGCCGCACGGCTGCCGTCCGGTATTGCAGGCGCATCCCGACGCGCGGCTGCTGATCGTCAGCCAGGCGCCGGGCCGCAAGGTGCACGACACCGGCATTCCGTTCAACGACAAGAGCGGCGACAAGCTGCGTGAGTGGATCGGCATCGACGAGGCGACTTTCCACGACGCGCACAAGGTCGCGATCGTGCCGATGGCGTTCTGCTATCCCGGCAAGGGTGCGTCGGGCGATTTGCCGCCGCGCCCGGAATGCGCGCCGCTGTGGCATCCGCAATTGATGCCGCGCCTTGGAAACCTCAAGCTGACGCTGGCGATCGGCGGCTACGCGATCCGCGGCATGCTGGGCGACCGGCGCAAGGCCACGCTCACCGAAACCTGCGCCGCGTGGCGCGAATATTTCGACGCCGGCGTGCTGCCGCTGCCGCACCCGAGTCCGCGCAACACCGCATGGTTCATGTATCACCCGTGGTTCGAAGCCGAGGTGTTGCCCGCGCTGCGCCAGCGCGTGCGGCGCGCGCTGCGAGAGTGATGCGTGGTCTTCAGGCCAGGCTGCGGAGCGCCAGCGCGATCAGTTGCAACACGATCAGCGCGTAGACGCCCGCGACCACGTCGTCCAGCATCACGCCGAGGCCACCGTGCACGCGCCGGTCGGCCCAGCGCACCGGCCACGGCTTCCAGATGTCGAACAGGCGGAACAGCGCGAAGCCGATGACCATCCACCACCACGGCCGCGGCGCTGCAAACAGCGTGATCCACATTCCGATCACCTCGTCCCACACCAGCGCGCCCTGGTCGTGCATCCCGAGGCGGCGATCGGACACCTCGCAGGCCCACACGCCGAGCAGGAATCCAGCGCCCAGCACCACGACATACCAACCGATCGAAAGATCGCGCAGCAGGAACCACCAGGGCAGCAACGCCACCAGCGAGCCCGCGGTACCCGGCGCTTTCGGCGACAGGCCTGCGCCCAAGGCGGTCGCGATCCAGCCAGCCGGATGCGACATCAGCCGTTTGCGTTGAGCGGCGTCGAGCGGTGCGCTCATCGCGAGAAGTGCTCCCAGCCTGCACGCGGTGGCGTGACTTCGTTGCCGCGCGCATCCAGCACGCGCACGCCCGAACCTGCAACGATGCGGCCGATGCGTGTGACGTCGCACCCCGCGCGTTCGAGCATCGCGGTGATTTCCGCTTCACGCTCAGCGCTCGCGGCGAAACACAATTCGTAATCGTCGCCACCGGCCAGCGCGAATTCGCAGCAGGTTTGCGCGTCGAAGGACGCGGCGAGTTCCTGCGAAATCGGCAAGCCGTCGGCTTCGATTTCCGCGCCGACTCCACTTGCTGCGCAAATGTGGCCGAGGTCGGCGATGAGCCCATCCGACACGTCGATGCACGCGCTTGCGATGCCGCGCAATGCCAGACCCGCCGCAACCCGCGGCTGCGGGCGATGCAGCCGCGCGAGCATTGTGGTGGTCTCACATCCCCCCGCCGCTGCGCGGCCCGCGCTTGCGCGCGCGTTCGCTCTGCTCCGCCCTTCCTGCGGAAGGGGGTGAAGTTCGTCTTCCCCCTTCCGCAGGAAGGGGAATCGAGGGGGATGGCTTTCCTTCGGGTTTCGCAACAACCGCAGCGCCCCCGCCGCGTCTCCCAGCGTGCCGGTGACGAACACCGCGTCACCCACGCGCGCGCCAGCGCGCACCAACGCCGTGCCGCGCGGCACCCACCCAAGCGCGGTCACGGTGATCGCCAGCGGCCCTTGCGTGGTGTCGCCGCCGACCAGCGCCACGTCGTGCGCGCGCGCCAGTTCGGCAAAGCCATCCGCGAAACGTTCGACGAACCCCGAATCGGCTTGCGGCAACGTCAGGGCCAGCAACGCCCATGCAGGCGCCGCGCCCATCGCGGCCAAGTCGGAAAGGTTCACCGCCAACGCCTTCCAGCCGATGTCATCGGGCGCGGTGTCGCGCGGAAAATGCACGCCCGCAACCAGCGTGTCGGTACAAGCCACCAGTTGCCGACCGGCGGGAACATCCAGCAGCGCCGCGTCGTCGCCGATGCCCAGCGCGACATCGTCCCGCGCGGCATCCACGCGCGCACGGATCACCTCGATCAGGTCGAATTCCATGCGCGGCTGCCGTTAGCCGGCGTCCCGGAAAAAAACCTGCACCACGTCGTCGCCGAGCGCCGCCTCGTGCGCGAAACGGAATCCCGCTTTCTCCGCCAACCGGATCGACGGTGCATTTTCGGCAGCGATGATGCAGGCCGCGCGGTGCGCGCCGAAATGCGCGTCGCCCCAGGCCAGCACGGCCGCGAGGGCTTCGCTGGCGTAGCCGCGGCCCTGCGCCTCGGAAGCCAGCGCCCAGCCGATTTCCGGCATGCCATCCAGTGTCGGCGTCAGTGCGCGCTTGACGTCCATGTAACCGATGTCACCGACCACACGGCCGCTGGCTTTTTCCTCGACCGCCCAGAAACCGTAGCCGAGCAATTTCCACAAACCCGCGTAACGCAGCAGGCGCAGCCACGCATCGTGCGGCGTCGAAGGCACGCCGCCGATGAAGCGCACGACGTCCGGATCGCCCCACATCGCGGACAACGCCGCATGGTCGCCCGCCCGGTGTCCGCGCAAGCGCAACCGCGCCGTTTCCAGCAGCGGCGCCCCCGAGTCCGCTTCGCCCGCGGTTGTCATCAGCCGCCCTTTTCCACCGTGCGCGCGGCGCCGGCCAGTTTGTCGAGCACGCCGTTGACGTAGGTGTGGCCCTGGTCGGAACCGAAGCGCTTGGTGACTTCCACGGCTTCGTTCAACACCACGCGATACGGCACGTCCAGGCGGTATTTCAATTCGTACGCGGCGAGGCGCAGCACTGCGCGCTCGATCGGATCGACGCGCTCGATGTCGCGATCGATGAAGGGCGCGAGCGATGCGTCGAGTTCCTTGCAGCGCGTTTCGACGCCGCGCAGCAGATCTTCGAAGTATTCCAAGTCGGCGATCTGCATGTCCTGCTCGCCACGGAAATCGTCGATCACCTTGCGCATCGGATTGCCGCCGAGTTCCCACGCGTACAGCGCCTGCACCGCGCGCCGGCGCGCGCGCGTACGCGCGGCCGGATCGATGCCATCGTCGCGGCGTAAACCGGTCATGCGGAAAACTCCTTGAGCAGCGCCGCCATCTCGATCGCGGAGCGCGCGACGTCGGCGCCCTTGTTGCCGCGCGCACCGCCCGCGCGTGCCCACGCGTCGGCTTCGTCTTCCACAGCGAGCACGCCGTTCAACACCGGCACGCCGGAATCGAGCGCGACGCGCATCAAGCCGCGCGCGCATTCGTCGGCCACGTGTTCGTAGTGGCGGGTTTCACCGCGCACCACGCAACCCAGCGCGACGATCACCGCATGCTTGCCGCTCGCGGCGACGCGTTGCGCCAGCACCGGCAATTCCCACGCGCCAGGCACGCGCAGCACGTCCAGCGCGTCATCGGCCACGCCGTGTTCGGCGAATGCGCGGCGCGCGCCGTCCACCAACGCATCCACCACTTCGCCGTTCCAGCGGCTGGCGACGACGGCGTAACGCGCGCCGGGCGGGGAGCGTAGTTCAGGAACTGGGGTGGCGGATGAGTCGGACATGGATGCTGGGGATTGGGGATTGGGGATTGGGGATTGGGGATTGGGGATTGGGGATTGGGGATTGGGGATCGGGGATCGGGGATCGGGGATTCGGGAAGCGTAGCAGCGGATCGACTTGCTGATCCCCAGCCCCCAGTCCCCAGCCCCTACTCCTGCTCCTGCTCCGCCACGTACTCGACGACTTCGAGGTCGAACCCGGAAAGCCCGACCAGCTTGCGCGGCGTGCCCAGCACGCGCAGCCGGCGCACGCCGAGGTCGGAAAGGATTTGCGCGCCGAGGCCCAACTGGCGCCACTCGCGCTGGGTGGCCGCCTTGCCTCCGCCGGCGGGTGCGGCCGTGGCCTCGCGATTGAGATGCGCCAGCAACGCGTCCGAATCTTCCGCGGAAGCCAGCACCACCACGACGCCCCGGCCCTCGGCCGCGATCCGGCGCAGCGCCGCGGTCATCGTCATGCCGAGATCGTCGCGTTCCAGATGCAGCACGTCTGACAAGGTGTTGCGCACGTGCACGCGCGCCAGCACCGGCGCGCCATCGTCGACCGCGCCGCGCACCAGCGCGAAATGGATTTCGCCGCGCAGGCGGTCGCGCCACGCGACCAGCCGGAACGCGCCAAACTCGGTCTGCACGTCTGACTGATGCACGCGCTCGATGGTCTTTTCGGTGGCGAGCCGATGCCGGATCAGGTCGGCGATCGTGCCGACTTTCAGCCCGTGCTTCGTCGCGAAAGTTTCGAGGTCCGGACGGCGCGCCATCGAACCGTCCTCGCGCAGGATTTCGACCAGCACGCCGGCGGGCTCACAGCCGGCCAGCGTCGCCAAGTCCACCGCGGCTTCGGTATGGCCCGCGCGCGTCAGCACGCCGCCGGGTTGCGCCAGCAACGGAAACACGTGGCCGGGCTGCACCAGGTCGGAGGCTTTCGCGTCGGGCGCTACTGCGACCTGGATGGTGCGTGCGCGATCGTGCGCGGAAATGCCGGTGGTGACGCCGCTGGCGGCTTCGATCGAAACGGTGAAGTTGGTGTGATATGCGGAACCGTTGTCGCGCACCATCGGCTGCAGGCCGAGGCGATCGCAGCGCGCACGATCCAGCGCGAGGCAGATCAGCCCACGCCCCTCGCGCGCCATGAAATTGATGTCTTCCGCGCGCACCTTGCCGGCGGCCATGATCAGGTCGCCTTCGTTCTCGCGATCCTCGTCGTCCAGCATCACCACCATGCGGCCGGCAGCGATCTCTTCCAGCAATTCCGGAATGCTTGTGAAGGCCATCGCTCAGAACTCCTTTGCAACCAGCAGGCGCTCGACGTAGCGCGCCAGCATGTCGATCTCGAGGTTCACGCGATCGCCCACGCGGCGGTCGGCGAACGTCGTGTGTGCCACCGTATGGGGAACAAGGTTGACTTCGAACGCATGGCCCTCGATCGCGTTCACGGTCAGGCTGACGCCGTCCACGCACACCGATCCCTTGGCCGCGATGTAGCGCATCAGTTCGCGCGGCGCCTCGACACGCCAGCGTTGCGAACGCGCGTCGGGTTCGATCGCGGCAATCGTGCCGATGCCGTCGACGTGGCCGGAAACCAGATGCCCGCCCAAGCGGTCGGACAGGCGCAAGGCCTTTTCGAGGTTCACGCGATCGCCGATGCCGAGGCCGCCGAGCGTGGTCAGCGCGAGGCTCTCGTTGGACACATCGAACGCCAGCGTGTCGCCTTCCCGCGCTACCAAGGTCAGGCAGCAACCCGACACCGCAACGCTGTCGCCGAGCGCGACGTCGGCCGTGTCGAATTCCGGCGCCGCGATCGCGATGCGCAAATCGCCGCCGCGCGACTCGCTGCGCGTGACGCGGCCGGTGGACTGGATGATGCCGGTGAACATCAGCGCGCCTCCCGAAACGAGACGGCGAACAGGCAGGCAATGGACATGAACGTTCTCCGCGTGACGAATGGCGAGAACGCCCCAAGGCATGAGGCCGGCGCATGCGATGCACCGAACCGTCTTCGTTTCATCCGGACTTTCCGGCAGCGCTCGACTGCTGCCGACCGTCGGCTCCGGCATTCGACCGGATCTGCTGACCTTTCGCGGTTGCGAAAGCGCTCGCGGGCTCGCCCTTGCGGGCCTACCGCCGGTGGGGAATTGCGCCCCGCCCTGAAGACGTTGCCGGCGGTGAAGCCGGCGCGCGCATTTTAGCATTGCCCGTGGCCGCGGCGCAGGTCACGGCTGCCCGGCCATGCGGCGAAAGTCGCGCAACACTTCATCGATGACCCACGTGGTGCGTGCGGCGCTTTCGGCACTGGAGGGACAGGCGCCGGCTTCGCCGCGCAGCTCGCGCACGATGGTTTCGATCAGCGGTTGCTGGATATGCGGTGGATTCTCGACACGCAGTTCGCGCACCCCGGCGGCGTTTTCCACCCGGATCGGCCCGTCACCGAACGTGGCAAGCGACAACCGCCCCGCATCGCCGATCACCTCGATGCTGTCCTGCCGCTGCAGGCTGTCGAAAATCCACAAGCCGGTACCCGGCATGCCATTGCCGAACGCGAATGACATCGCGACGCCGTCTTCGGCTGCATAGCTTCCGCGTTGATTGCTGGCGTAACCATTCACGTGGACGATGGGACCGAACAGCCAATCGAGGATGTCCAGCGTGTGGCAGCCGACATCCACGAACAGGCCGCCGCCGGAAATCGCGGGTCGCACGTGCCAATGCGGACCGTGCGGATCGTCGTAGCGCGGATCATGCGGTTTGGCGTATACCACGTGCAGCGCACGCGGATTACCGATGGCGCGCTCGTCGAACAACAGCTCGCGCACCCTGGCGAAACGCGGCAGCGCGCGCCGATAGTACGCGACGAAGACCGGTACGCCCGCCGTGCGGGCCGCGCGCATGATTTCCCCGCATTCGGAGGAATCCATTGCCATCGGTTTCTCGACGTACACCGGCTTGCCCGCGGCGATGCTCATCAGTGCGTAGTGCTTGTGCGTCGAAGGCGGCGTTGCCACGTACACCGCGTCGACTTCCGCGTCGGCGATCAGCGCAGCCGCGTCGTCGTACCAGCGCGGCACGCCGTGGCGCTGCGCGTAGTCGCGCGCCTTGGCGGCATCGCGACGCATCACCGCAACCAGCGAGGAATGTGCAGCCTGCTGGAAGGCCGGGCCGCTCTTCACCTCGGTGACGTTGCCGCAGCCGATGATGCCCCAGCGTATGTCGCGATCCGCTGCATCCATCGCATCACGGCCTGAGCAGCACGCGCTGGTCGCAGCCGATCGCGCGCCGGTCGATGACGCGCCAGTCGCGCCGCTCCGTCATCATCATCAGTTCCGGCAGATGCAGCAGCGGCCGGGCGTGGTCGCCCAGCAGCGTGGGCGCGACGTACAACAGCAATTCGTCGACCAGGTTTTGTTCGAACAGCGCGCCGCACAGGTTCGGGCCGGCTTCGACCTGCAGTTCGTTGACGTTGCGTCCCGCAAGCAACCGCAATGTCGCGGCAAGATCGATGCGGCCCTTCGCATCGACGGGTGCTTCGGCGAGTTCGATGCGCTGGTAGCGACCATCCTTCGGTTGCACGTCCGGCGCATGCAAAACCAGCGTCGGCGTGCTGCCGTCGAGCAGATGCGCGTCGGGTTGCAACGCGTCGAGGCGCGTGTCCAGCACCACGCGCAACGGCTGAAAGCCCTGCCCTTCGCCCGCCCGCACCGTCAACCGCGGATCATCCACGCGCGCGGTGCCGGCGCCGGTCATGATCGCCGAACTGCGCGCGCGCCAGCGTTGCACATCCGCACGCGCGGCTTCGCCGGTGATCCATTTCGATTCACCATTGCTGAGTGCAGTGCGGCCATCCAGGCTCATCGCCAGCTTCACCCGCACCCACGGGCGATCGCGTTCGAAACGCGAAAAGAAGCCACGGTTCAATTCGCGCGCCGCGTCGCGCATCAAGCCACACTCGACGTCGATGCCCGCTTCGCGCATGCGCCGGATGCCCGCGCCGGCCACCTTCGGATTGGGGTCTTCGGAGGCGAACACCACGCGCGCGACACCGGCTTCGATCAAGGCGTCCGCGCAAGGTGGCGTGCGGCCGTGATGCGAACAGGGTTCGAGCGTCACGTACGCCGTTGCACCACGCGCGCGTTCGCCAGCCGCGCGCAACGCAAATACTTCCGCATGCGCTTCACCCGCGCGCCGGTGCCAGCCCTCGCCGACGATTTCTCCGTCTTGCGCGACCACGCACCCGACGCGCGGGTTGGGTTGCGTGGTGAACAGGCCGCGTTCGGCGAGGCGCAGCGCGCGCGCCATCAGTGCGTGATCGAGAGCGGAGAATTCCACTTGCTTGCTCGTCATTCCCGCGCAGGCGGGAATCCAGCGCCTTTGCTGTCCCGCGTGAAGTCACTGGATCCCCGCTTTCGCGGGGATGACGGTTTAGTTGTTAGCGCTTCTTGTTCTTGTCGATCGGCACCACCGCGCCACCGATCAGCGGCAGCTGGCTTTCGCTGGGCGGCAGTTCGTGTTCGAGCCGGTCGAGTTCCTCGCGGAAATCCGCGACGTCCTCGAACGAGCGGTACACCGACGCGTAACGCACGTAGCCGACGTGGTCGAGTTTGCGCAGTTCCGCCATCACCAGTTCACCGATCCGGCGCGAAGGTAGTTCGCGCTCGGTCGAAACGCGCAACTGCCGCACCACCGCGCGCACCGCGGCCTCGATGCGTTCCTCGGTGACCGGCCGCTTGTGCAGCGCGCGGTCGAACCCAGTGCGCAGCTTGCGCGCATCGAACGCCTCGCGCCGGCCATCACCCTTGATGATCGCCGGCAGCTTGAGTTCCACCGTTTCCACCGTCGAGAACCGCTCGCCACACGACGGGCACTCGCGGCGCCGGCGGATGGTCGAGCCTTCCTCCGAAACGCGCGAGTCGATCACGCGGGTGTCGATGTTCTGGCAGAAGGGGCAGTGCATGGGTTCAACGCCAAGATATCCAATACTGCACTCTTTCAAGGCTGGAGACGGAGCTGCCATCCTTCATCGCAGAATGAAATGTCGACGCTCTTATCGCAGCCACAACACTCGCATCCACCTCAGGATCTGTACTGCACTCCACAAGAGTATCGATCACTCTATTATCGGAACTCAACGCCACCAGCACTGATACAAAACCTTTCTTCGCTGGTTTAAGGGGAATCTTCGGGTCAAGTAAATCGCGACTCCAAGCAGGGATGCGGTATGGGTCTGGCTGCCCTGCGCCGTACTTTCTGATGAAAGCCTTGTACTTCGTTCCTGCGCTTATGGCATTGCCGATCGAGCATTGATAAGCGCCAGTCGTATCGGAGAAGACCGGAGCCGCCACCTGCGGTTGAGGAACAGGGTATGGCGGTGCTGGCGGCAAAGGTGGTGAGTCAGGATTACTTATCGTAATTTGGTGATTGAGCGGCGGCGTCACAAACTGGTCAGCGTGCGCGACGCTCACGAACACGCACAAGGCTGCCACCAGAACCAAGCACCCGAAGCTCATTTTCATGCTATATCACCCATAAACCGGAAACTTCGCGCACTGCGCATTCACCAATGCGCGCACGTTGTCGATCACCTTCTCGTCGTTCGGCGCGTCCAGCACGTCGGCGACCCAGCCGGCTAGTTCGATGCAATCGGCTTCCTTGTAGCCGCGGGTGGTCACTGCGGGTGTGCCGATGCGCAGGCCCGAAGTGACGAACGGCTTCTGCGGGTCGTTCGGCACCGCGTTCTTGTTGACCGTGATGTGCGCCTTGCCAAGTGCTGCTTCCGCGTCCTTGCCGGTGATCGGCTTGCCGATCAGGTCGACGAGGAACAGATGATCCTCGGTGCCGCCCGACACGATCTTGTAGCCGCGATCGATCAGGGTCTTCGCCATCGCCTTGGCGTTCTTGACGACTTGTTGCTGGTATGCCTTGAACGACGGCTCCAGCGCTTCCTTGAACGCCACGGCTTTCGCGGCGATCACATGCATCAGCGGCCCGCCCTGGATGCCCGGGAACACGATCGATTGCAGTTTCTTCGTGATTTCCTCGGCGTGTTCGCCCATCGCCGAAGTCTTCGCGACGATCAGGCCGCCGCGCGGTCCGCGCAAGGTCTTGTGCGTCGTCGAAGTCACCACGTGCGCGTGTGGCAGCGGCGATGGATACACGCCCGCGGCAACCAGCCCGGCCACGTGCGCCATGTCCACGAACAGGTACGCGCCGACCTTGTCCGCGATCGCGCGGAAGCGCGCCCAATCCATGATCTGCGAGTACGCGCTGAAGCCGGCCACGATCATCTTCGGCTTGTGCTCGACGGCGAGCTTCTCGACCGCGTCGTAATCGACCAGCCCTTCGTCGTTCACGCCGTACTGCACGGCATTGAAGATCTTGCCCGAAAGGTTCGGCTTGGCACCGTGCGTCAGATGTCCGCCGTGCGCCAGCGACATACCGAGGATCGTGTCGCCCGGTTGCAGCAGCGCGAAGTACACCGCCTGGTTCGCCTGCGAGCCCGAGTGCGGCTGCACGTTGGCGTAGTCGCAGTCGAACAACTGCTTCAGGCGCTCGATCGCCAGCGCCTCGGCCACGTCCACGTACTGGCAGCCACCGTAATAGCGCTTGCCCGGATAGCCTTCCGCATACTTGTTGGTCAGCACCGACCCTTGAGCTTCCAGCACGCGCGGGCTCGCGTAATTTTCCGACGCGATCAGCTCGACGTGGTCTTCCTGGCGCTGGCGTTCCTCCATGATCGCCTTCGCCAACTCGTCGTCGTAACCGGCAATCCGCATTTCGTGGCTGTACATCGCGATCCTCGATGGATGGGCAACCGGAAGATTCTAGCCCCTTTGGCCGATCGCCGCGTCCGGCAACGCACGCCGATACAGCGCCGACACCATCACGTAACTGATGATCATCAGCAGCAGCCACGAGCCGATCTTCTCGGGCGGCACCATGTGCCAGGCTCGATGCTGCGCGGGATACATCCATGCGCGGGTAAACGTGCCGAGGTTTTCCGCGAACCAGATGAACAACGCGACCAGCATGAAGCCCAGCAGCAGCGGCATCCGCCGATAACGGCGGCGCACGCGGTAGTGCACCCAACATGGCCCGAACATCCAGGCGACGCCCACGAACAGCAACCAGCGGAAGTCGATGCCGTAGTGGTCGGCGAAGAAGTTCAGGTAGATCGCGATCGCAAGCAGCGCGGTGTGGCTCCAGCGCGGATGGCGGGTGAACCGGAATTCGAACAGGCGCCACGCCCGCGCGATGTAGCTACCCACCGACGCGTACATGAAGCCGGTGAACAGCGGCACGCCGCCGACGTGCAGGATCGAAGCGCCGGGATAAATCCATGAGCCGGTCGCGGTCTTGAACAGTTCCATCAGCGTGCCGGTGACGTGGAACAAGATGATCACCGCGGCTTCGCGACGCGTCTCCAACCCGGTCGCAAGCAGCACCACCTGGATCGCGATGGCCATCAGGGTCACGAAGTCGTAGCGCCCGAGCGGCGCATCGGCCGGCCAGAACATCCAGGTCGCGATCAGCAGCACCAGCATCAGCCCGCCGAACAGGCACGCCCAGGCCTGCTTCATCCCGAACCAGAACAGTTCGTGCACGAACACGGTGAACCTGCCGCCGCGCGATGCGTGCACCGCGATGCGGCGATCAAGGCCGTGCCAGCCGAGCCGGGCGGCGCGCAGGGTGGCGATCATGGCGTGCTCCCGCTCGATTGGATCAGGCCCATGGGCATTTCCGGATTTCCGGAGCGATAGTACCGATGGCCGGCGCCTCGCGCTTGGCGCGAATGGCCTCGACACGCCATAATGCGCGGTTTGACCTGATCGCCTGCGCGCAGAAACGGCGCGCGGAATCGAGTTGGGGGTCAGCCGAATCCTTGCGACGATGTCGCAGCGTTGCCCCCATCCGGCCTGCCGGCCACCTTCCCCCGCAGGCGGGGAAGGAAAAATCAATCTGAGTTCCGGTTTTACCGGACGGCGAGTAAAGAGAGAGTCACCCGTGCAATACATCTACACCATGATCAACGTGTCCAAGATCGTCCCGCCCAAGCGCGAGATCATCAAGGACATTTCGCTTTCCTTTTTCCCCGGCGCCAAGATCGGACTGCTCGGCCTGAACGGCGCGGGCAAGTCGACCGTGCTGAGGATCATGGCGGGCGTCGATACCGACTACCAGGGCGAAGCGCGGCCTGCGGCCGGCATCAACATCGGTTACCTCGCGCAGGAACCGCAGCTCGATCCCGACAAGACGGTGCGCGAAGCGGTCGAGGAAGGCATGTCGCACATCCTCGACGCGCAGAAGCGTCTCGATGAAATCTACGCCGCCTACGCCGAGGAAGGCGCGGATTTCGACGCGCTGGCGGCCGAGCAGCAGAAGCTCGAAAACATCCTCGCCGCGGGCGACGCGCACACCATGGAGATGCAGCTTGAAGTCGCGGCCGACGCGCTGCGGCTGCCGCCGTGGGACGCGAAGATCGGCACGCTTTCGGGTGGCGAGAAGCGCCGCGTCGCATTGTGCCGCTTGTTGCTCAGCAAGCCGGACATGCTGCTGCTGGACGAGCCCACCAACCACCTCGACGCGGAATCGGTCGATTGGCTGGAGCAGTTCCTGCACGATTATCCCGGTACCGTGGTCGCGGTGACCCACGACCGCTACTTCCTCGACAACGCCGCCGAATGGATCCTGGAACTCGACCGCGGCCGCGGCATTCCGTGGAAGGGCAATTACTCCTCGTGGCTGGAACAGAAGGACGAACGCCTGAAGCAGGAAGCCTCGACCGAAAAGGCCCGCCAGAAGGCGATCCAGAAGGAACTGGAATGGGTGCGTTCGGCCGCCAAGGGCCGCCAGTCCAAGGGCAAGGCGCGCCTGAACCGCTTCGAGGAATTGAACGCGGTCGACTACCAGCGCCGCAACGAAACGAACGAGATCTTCATCCCACCGGGCGAACGCCTCGGCAACGAAGTGATCGAGTTCAAGCACGTCTCGAAATCGTTCGGCGACCGCTGTCTGATCGACGATTTGAGTTTCAAGATTCCGCCCGGCGCGATCGTCGGCGTGATCGGCCCGAACGGCGCCGGAAAATCCACCTTCATGAAAATGGTGATGGGCAAGGAGCAGCCCGACTCCGGCGAAATCGTGCTGGGCAAGACGGTGAAGCTCGCCTACGTCGACCAGTCACGCGGCATGCTCAACGACAAGCACAACGTGTGGCAGGAAGTGTCGGGCGGGCTCGACATTTTGAAAATCGGCAACTTCGAAATCCAGTCGCGCGCCTACATCGGCCGCTTCAATTTCAAGGGTTCCGACCAGCAGAAGATCGTCGGGCAATTGTCCGGTGGCGAACGCGGGCGTTTGCATCTTGCCAAGACCTTGCTCGAAGGCGGCAACGTGCTGCTGCTGGACGAACCATCGAACGACCTCGACGTCGAAACCCTGCGCGCGCTGGAAGAGGCGCTGCTGGAATTCCCCGGCTGCGCGATCGTGATCTCGCACGACCGCTGGTTCCTCGACCGCATCGCGACCCACATCATCGCCTTCGAAGGCGACTCGCACGTCGAATTCTTCCCCGGCAACTACAACGAATACGAAGCCGACAAGAAGCGCCGACTGGGCGAAGAAGCCGCGGCACCGCATCGGGTGAAATACAAGAAGCTGGCTTGAAAGCCGGGATTCGGGACTCGGGGAAAGCGTAAAAAAACCTGTCGTCATTCCGGGGCCGCGCGAAGCACGGCACCCGACTGCGTTTGCAGGATTGCAAACGCGAACACCGAAGGTGGCCCGAAGGGCGAGCGCCATGGATGGCGCGAGTCAATCCATTTTGATTCTTGTCAAAGGCAAAATGGATTCCGGCTTGCGCCGGAATGACGAGGAGGTCGTTGTTTCCCGCCTCGACGCAATTCAAAGTTGCGCGAAGATCTCCCGCATCGCCGAATCGTCACGCTTGTAATTCGGCCCGGGTTTCTCGAAACGCTCGTCGAGCACTTGGGAACGTCTGATTTATTCCCCGTCTGAGGCATCATAGCCACATCGCCGAACCGGAACTGCCACCGATGAAGCAAGCCACGTTCGCATCGTTGAACTTCGATGCCAAGAAGCGACGCACGCGCCGCGAGGTGTTCCTGGCCGAGATGGACAAGGTGGTGCCGTGGGATGCACTGCTGGCGTTGCTGGCGCCCGCGTATCCGACCAGCGGCCGCCGCGGGCGACCGCCGATGGCGCTTGCGAGCATGCTGCGCATCCACTTCATGCAGCAGTGGTACGCATTGTCCGATCCTGCGATGGAAGATGCGTTGTACGAGATCGAGTCGATGCGGCGGTTTGCAGGATTGGAGTTGAACGAGGACGCGATTCCGGACGAGACGACGATCCTGAAGTTCCGGCGCTGGCTGGAACGGCACGGCTTCGCGACGCAGATCCTGGCGGTGGTGAACGCGCATCTCGGGGAGCACAAGCTGCTGTTGCGCGCAGGGACGATCGTGGATGCGACCTTGATCGCGGCCTCGCCCTCGACCAAGAACCAAGCCAAATCGCGCGATCCCGAGATGCACCAGACCAAGAAGGGCAACCAGTGGTACTTCGGCATGAAGGCGCACATTGGGGTGGATGCCGCATCGGGGCTGGTGCACACGGTGACTACGACCGCGGCCAACGCCGGCGACGTCACCGAGGTGGACAAGTTGTTGCACGGCAAGGAGACCAGCGTCTACGCCGATGCCGGCTACACAGGTGCGGAAAAGCGCGTGAAGCCCAAGCGCGGGCGCGATTGGTTCATTGCGGCCAAGCGCGGCAAGGTCAAGGCGGTGGTCGACCGGGAACTGCGCGAGTTGCACGAGCAGATCGAGCACCTCAAGGCCTCGGTGCGTGCGAAGGTGGAACATCCGTTCCGCGTCCTGAAGTGCCAGTTCGGTTATCGGAACGTGCGCTACAAGGGACTGGCCAAGAACACCGCGCAGGTCGTCACCCTGTTTGCGCTCACGAATCTGTGGATGGCGCGGCGGAGATTGCTGACCACGATGGGTGAAGTGTGCCCGTGAATCGGGAAACAGGGGTTGATCAGAGCTCCACAAGCACACCGAAAGGCCACTATCAATATCCAAATAACCTATTCGCATCACCGACTCCATGTCGTGGACAGAATGCACTTCAAACAAACGAATAGTTCAGACCTTCCCTTGCAGATCGCTGATCTTCGCCACGTCGAACAGCGGCTCGGCCTGGGTGCCACCTTGCAATTGATATGCGCGCAGCAATTCGGTGCCGCGATGGCCGATGCCGTGGCATTGCGGCTCGACCAGCCGCACGACATCGTGATAGATGAAACGCAGGCGGCGCATTTCGCGAATGGCTCGATCGATCGGATTCATGGCCACCGGATGAGTTTCCCGCGCGTCCCGCGCGCGCGCAACCTGGAGTGGTAGATTCCTGCCATGCCCGTTGCGCGGCTTCGCCGCCGCCCTTGCAATGACCGACGCCGAATCCATCTACCTCTCGCGTCGCCGCCTGCTGCAGGCGGCCGGCTGGTCGCTGGCGGCGATGACATTCGGTACATTCGCCGTCACCCGCCGCGCACTCGCCGCCGCCATGCAATCAACAACGAACAAACGCTCGAAGCTCATCCTGCTCGGCACCGCGGGCGGACCGACGCCGAAGGTCGATCGCTCGGCGCCAGCCAACGCGATCGTAGTCGGGGACGACATCTACGTGATCGATTGCGGCAACGGCGTGGCGCGGCAGATGGTGAAGGCCGGTCTCGACCTCGGCCGCATCCGCGATGTGTTCATCACCCACCATCACTCCGACCACGACGCCGACTACGGCAACCTGCTGTTGCTCGCGTGGGCCGCCGACCTGCACACGCCGGTCAACACGTACGGACCGCCACCGCTGAAGCGGATGACCGAACTGTTCCTCGAAATGGATGCGTACGACCTCGGCATTCGCGAAAAGGACGAGGGCCGCCCGCCGCTGGCGCCGCTGATCCATCCGCACGAAATCACGCAGGGCGGGCCGGTGATGCACGATGACAACCTGAAGGTCACCGCGGCGTTGGTGCAGCATCCGCCGGTGACGCCCGCGTTCGCGTACCGCTTCGATTGCCCGGATCGCTCGATCGTGTTCTCCGGCGACACGCGGCCATCCGAAAACCTGATCGAGCTCGCGCGCGGCGCCGACATCCTGGTCCACGAGGTCATCGACCTGCACGCGATCGATCAAGTCGTGAAGGACGAAGCGACGGCGACGCGCCTGCGCGCGCACCTCGAAGCCGCGCACACGCCGATGTCCGAAGTCGGGCAGATCGCGACAAGAGCGGGCGTCAAGACGTTGGTGCTGAACCATTTCGTGCCGGGCACGCCACCGATTCCGGACAAGGTCTGGTACGACGCGGTGAAGCCGCACTTCAAGGGTCGACTCGTCATCGGCCACGACGTGATGGTGCTGTGAGCGCGGCTAGCCAGTGTCCTCCAGCAACTCCATCGCCATCACGATCGCATCCTCGCGCCCACGCCGCGCCGGGTAGTAGCCGGGGCGGCGGCCGATCTCGTTGAAGCCGGCGCGCTCGTACATCGCATGCGCGAGTTCGTTGGAGGGCCGCACTTCCAGGAACACGCGTTCGGCGTGATGCCAGCGCGCGAGGTCGAGCACGCGCTTCAACAAATATGCGCCATGTCCGCGCCCCTGGTGCAGCGGCGCCACGCATACGTTGAGGATGTGCGCTTCGCCCGCGCCGACCGAAAGAATGCCGTAGCCGATGATCGCGCCGCCCTGCTCCAGCACCCAGCAGTGATGGCCGTTGTCGAGGCAGCTTCGGAAGATGCCGCGCGACCATGGGAATTCGTAGGCCGCAGCTTCGATGTTGGCGACGGCCGAAACATCTTCGTGCGTCATCGGACGCATCGCAGGTTGCAACGGCGCGACCGCGACCATCGCTAGTCTCCGCGTCCCAGCGCCCGCATCCGTTCCCACAACAGGCGCTTGCGTTCGCGATCCGCATGCAACACGCGCAGCGGATCGACGCGCAGCACCCGCAGCATCGGCACGCCTTCCGGCAACGGCGCGGCGCCGAACACCATCACCGCGGCGGTGGGATCATTGGCGACGTCGCACGGACGCACCGATTGCAGGCCCGCCTTCGACACCGCTTCGGTCAGTGCCGTATACATCTTGTGGATCGCGGGATCACGCAGTTCCGCCGGATCGGGTTGCAGCGCGAGGCGGCGGAACGTTGGCGCGGCAACGGCATCCCCCCGCCGCTGCGCGTCCCGTGCTGCGCACGCGTTCGCTTGCGCTTCGCCCTTCCTGCCGAAGGGGGTGGTTGGTTCCTCCCCCTTCGGAACGAAGGGGGAATGAGGAGGATGGCTTTTCGCTCCGGCATCCACATAGTCTCGGCGCCGCAAACGCAGCGGCGCGATGTCCAGCGCACGAAGACGGCGTTCGCGGGCGGCGTCATTCATGGGAATGCTCTTCCGGCGGTGCGCGACGCCGCGCCATGCGCAGGCGCCGGCGCGAGGCACGGCTGCGCAGGCCCCACAAGGTGATCACGATGCCCGACAACGCGTAGACGGTCGCGAGCGCCAGCAGCACCAACGCGGTGTTGAGCGTCAGCGCGACGATGATCAGCACCGCCAGGATGATCCACACGAACGGCACGCGATCGTTGACCGGCAGCGTCTTGAAACTGAAATAGCGCACGCGGCTAACCATCAGCAGGCCCGCGACCACGGCGAGGATCGGCGTGAAGAAGCACAGCCACTGTCCTTCGATGCCGAAGTTCTGCATGGCCCACACGAACGACATGCACAACCCGGCGGCAGCAGGACTCGCAAGTCCCTGGAAGTAGCGCTTGTCGGCGACGCCGACCTGGGTATTGAAGCGCGCAAGCCGAAGTGCCGCGCACGCGGCATACAGGAACGCCGCGCACCAGCCGACCTTGCTCCACACCGGGCCGTAGTCGCGCAGGTATTGCAGCGACCACGTGTACATCACCAACGACGGCGCCAGGCCGAAGCTGACCAGGTCGGAAAGCGAGTCGTACTGCACGCCGAATTCGCTCTGCGTGCCGGTGAGGCGCGCGACGCGGCCATCCATGCCGTCCAGCAATGCGGCGATGAACACGGCAACCGCGGCGTGCGTGTAGAACCCGAGGAATGCGGCCACGATCGCGTAGAAACCGGCGAACATCGCGCCGGTCGTGAACAGGTTCGGCAGCAGGTAAATGCCGCGTCGCAGCGGTTTGCGGGGAAGCGTGTCTGTCATGCGGATGGCCGAGCGAGCCTGCCGGCAGTTTAGCCGATGCCCCGAAGCCGGGCAGCGGAGCAACCGTGACAGCCGTCCGGATGCGGCCCCGCGGCTATGGCATACTCGCGCCACCCTTTCCGGTGCTTCAGGGGACCTTCCATGAACATGCGCAACTTCGCCGCCGCCGCGGCCATCGGTCTTTCACTGGCGTCCATCGCCGGGTTTGCGGGCGCGCAGCAGATCTACAAGTGGAAGGACGCCAACGGCGTGACCCATTTCTCGCAGACGCCGCCTTCGTCGGGCACGCACTACAGCAAGATGAAACTGACCAGCGAACCGGACATTTCTTCCAATCCGGCGCCCGCGGCCGCGACGAGCAGCAGCGAACCCGGCAGTTCCGACGCGCCCCGGCAATCGGCGCCCGCAAGCAGCACCCAGCCCGACACGGCGTCCAACCGCGCCACGCTGTGCAAGCAATTGAGCTCCAACATCAGCCTGCTGCAGAGCAAGCAGCCGGTGGTCACCGGCGGCGCCGATGGCAAGCAGCAGGTGATGAGCGACAACGCGCGCGAAGCACAACTCGCCACCGCGCGCGCGCAGCAGGCGCAGTATTGCTCGTCGGGCGGCGCATGATTTTCATCGCGGTTCGATAGCGCGCTGCACGACGCTCACTGACATCCGTGTCTTTTTTTCCGTGAATGTCCCGCGCGCACGGGTAACTCTGTTTTGATGCCGGCCATCCGTGGCTTGTTCGGAGCGAGAACAAGCAATTTGCTTCGCGCCATCCTGCGCGCAGGATGCGCGCTATTCAGGGGCCCCTCGAACACGGCGAGCGGACGACGGATCAGTCCGAAGGATGGCCCGCAGGATGCGGGCCAGTTCGCCGCAGGCACAAGGACGTGCCTTCGGCGAACCCCGTCGGCCGCTCGCGAACCCGAAGCCCATGGATGGGCGGAGGGCGTGTTCGCGGGGTCGCCTTCTCTTTGGCGGCGCGGAAAAAGACATGGACATCTCCCGTCCGGATAATCGACCAAATAAAAAGGGGCTGTCCTAGATAAGTAACCCTGTCTAGGATGGCCCATGGCTCTACATCGTTGTCGGATCAGTAGAAAACAGCAATCCAAGCTGCTGGAGTTGTTCGTCGCCGAAGTGACAGCTCGAACCGCCGCCGATCTGACCGGCGTGCATCGCAACACCGCAGCGCTGTTCTTCCACAAGCTGCGCCAGTGCATCGCCGCCAAGATGGCCGAGATCGAACCCGAACTTGCGGTGTTCGAATGCGATGAAAGCTACTTCGGCGGGGTCCGCAAAGGCAAACGCGGACGGGGTGCAGCCGGCAAGGTGTGTGTGTTCGGCATCCTCAAACGCGGCGGCAAGGTCTACGCGCTGCCGGTCGCCGATGCCCAGAGCCGCACGTTGCTGACTGCCCTGAAAACCAAGGTGCAGGCCGATTCGGTGGTCTACACCGACAGCCTTTCCAGTTACAACATCCTGGATGTTTCCGGTTTCAAACATCATCGTGTGAACCACAGTCGCAGCTTCGTGGGCCGTCGCGGTCAGCACATCAACGGCATCGAGAATTTCTGGAATCAATCCAAGCGGATTTTGCGAAAGTACAATGGCGTGCCGCGCAAACACTTCTTCCTGTTCCTGAAAGAATGCGAGTTCCGCTTCAACTACGGCACACCAAAACAACAACTGCAAACTCTCAAACTCTGGCTCGACCTTTAGGGAAGGTCTGAACTATTCGTTTGTTTGAAGTGCATTCTGTCCACGACATGGAGTCGGTGATGCGAATAGGTTATTTGGATATTGATAGTGGCCTTTCGGTGTGCTTGTGGAGCTCTGATCAACCCCTGTTTCCCGATTCACGGGCACACTTCACCCATCGTGGTCAGCAATCTCCGCCGCGCCATCCACAGATTCGTGAGCGCAAACAGGGTGACGACCTGCGCGGTGTTCTTGGCCAGTCCCTTGTAGCGCACGTTCCGATAACCGAACTGGCACTTCAGGACGCGGAACGGATGTTCCACCTTCGCACGCACCGAGGCCTTGAGGTGCTCGATCTGCTCGTGCAACTCGCGCAGTTCCCGGTCGACCACCGCCTTGACCTTGCCGCGCTTGGCCGCAATGAACCAATCGCGCCCGCGCTTGGGCTTCACGCGCTTTTCCGCACCTGTGTAGCCGGCATCGGCGTAGACGCTGGTCTCCTTGCCGTGCAACAACTTGTCCACCTCGGTGACGTCGCCGGCGTTGGCCGCGGTCGTAGTCACCGTGTGCACCAGCCCCGATGCGGCATCCACCCCAATGTGCGCCTTCATGCCGAAGTACCACTGGTTGCCCTTCTTGGTCTGGTGCATCTCGGGATCGCGCGATTTGGCTTGGTTCTTGGTCGAGGGCGAGGCCGCGATCAAGGTCGCATCCACGATCGTCCCTGCGCGCAACAGCAGCTTGTGCTCCCCGAGATGCGCGTTCACCACCGCCAGGATCTGCGTCGCGAAGCCGTGCCGTTCCAGCCAGCGCCGGAACTTCAGGATCGTCGTCTCGTCCGGAATCGCGTCCTCGTTCAACTCCAATCCTGCAAACCGCCGCATCGACTCGATCTCGTACAACGCATCTTCCATCGCAGGATCGGACAATGCGTACCACTGCTGCATGAAGTGGATGCGCAGCATGCTCGCAAGCGCCATCGGCGGTCGCCCGCGGCGGCCGCTGGTCGGATACGCGGGCGCCAGCAACGCCAGCAGTGCATCCCACGGCACCACCTTGTCCATCTCGGCCAGGAACACCTCGCGGCGCGTGCGTCGCTTCTTGGCATCGAAGTTCAACGATGCGAACGTGGCTTGCTTCATCGGTGGCAGTTCCGGTTCGGCGATGTGGCTATGATGCCTCAGACGGGGAATAAATCAGACGTTCCTTAGCGTTATCTAGGACAGCCCCAATAAAAAACAACGCAAGTTTCACCGCTACAATTTCGTGTTTTGACGCCGGATTGAAAGCAATGCGCCTGTCGAAATTCCACCTCGCCACCACCCGCGAGGCGCCCGCCGACGCGGAGATCGTCAGCCACAAGTTGATGCTGCGGGCGGGCATGATCCGCAAACTCGCCTCGGGCATTTACACGTGGTCGCCGCTGGGCCTGCGCGTGATGCGCAAGGTCGAAGCCATCGTGCGCGAGGAAATGAACCGCGCCGGCGCGATCGAATTGCTGATGCCCACGATCCAGCCGAAGGAACTGTGGGAAGAAACCGGCCGCTGGCAAAAATTCGGTCCGCAGCTTCTGAAAATCGAGGACCGCAAGGAAGCCGAATACTGCTACGCCCCGACCGCCGAGGAAGTGGTCACCGATTACGCGCGCAATGAATTGCGCAGCTACAAGCAGCTGCCACTGAACCTCTACCAGATCCAGACCAAATTCCGCGACGAAATCCGTCCGCGTTTCGGCGTGATGCGCGCGCGCGAATTCCTGATGAAGGATGCGTATTCGTTCGACTTGACGCCCGAAGGCATGGCCGAGTCGTACCGCATCATGCACGACGCCTACACGCGCATCTTCACGCGGCTGGGTTTGAAGTTCCGCGCGGTGCAGGCCGACACCGGCGCGATCGGCGGCAGCGCCTCGCAGGAATTCCACGTGCTCGCCGAATCCGGCGAGGACGCGCTGGCGTTTTCCGATGAGTCCGATTACGCCGCCAACGTGGAGCGCGCCGAAGCGCTGACGCCCGCGACGCCGCGTCCCGCGCCTTCGCGGCCGCTGGCGCGCGTCGACACGCCTACGCAGAAAACCATCGAGGAAGTCAGCGCGTTCCTCAAGGTTTCGCCCGCGCAATGCATCAAGACCCTGCTCGTGCGCGGCAACGGCGGCCTGGTCGCGTTGTGCCTGCGCGGCGATCACGAAATCAACGAGATCAAGGCCGCGAAACTGCCGGAATTGCCGGGCGAATCCGTGCTCGCCGACGAAGCCGAGATCATGAAACGGATCGGCTGCGTGCCGGGTTTCCTCGGCCCGGTCGGCCTGCCCGACGACATTCCCGTGATCGTGGATCGCGCCGCCGCAGTGGTGGCGGACTTCGTGTGCGGCGGCAACCAGGCGGGGACGCATTGCACCGGCGCCAACTGGGAACGCGACGCGCGCATCACCCGCGTCGAAGACCTGCGCAAGGTGGCCGCGGGCGATCCTTCACCGGACGGCAAAGGCACGCTGGGAATCGCGCGCGGCATCGAGGTCGGCCACGTGTTCCAGCTCGGCACCAAATATTCCGAAGCGATGGGTGCGACCGTGCTGGACGACGCGGGCCAGAACCGCGTGCTGCACATGGGCTGCTACGGCATCGGCATCACGCGCATCGTCGCGGCCGCCATCGAACAGAACCACGACGAGGCAGGCATCGTCTGGCCCGAACCGATGGCGCCGTGGCGGGCGGTGGTTTGCCTGATCAATCCCAAGGACAATCCGGACGTGAACGCCGCCGCCGAATCCTTGTATTCGGAACTGAATGCACGCGGCATCGAAACCGCACTGGACGACCGGGGTTTGCGGCCGGGCGCGATGTTCGCCGACCTCGAATTGATCGGCATTCCGCACCGCATCGTGGTCAGCGAACGCGGGCTTGCAGCCGGCACGTTCGAATATCGCGGGCGCCGCGACAGCGAAAGCCGCAATCTCGATCGGGCTGCTTTATTGGATCTTTTTGCCGGGCATTAACCGGGCACCATCCCGATTTTGCAACCGGAATGGATTTGGGTGAAAATGCCCCAGTCATCGGGGCCAATCCCGTGGATTTCTCCCGTCGACACGGTTTGCATTCAATCAGATCATCGGAGTCAACATGGCCATCGACGTCACCACGCTCAACAAGAAACAGCTGAGGGAACTGATCCGCAAGGCGAATGGACGCATGAAAAACATCGACAAGGAGAAAATCGCCAAGGTCAAGGCCAAGATCGACGCGCTGCTGAAAGCCGAAGGCGTCACCTTCGGGCAGGTTTACGGCAAGCGGCGCGGCGGCAAAACCGGCAAGGTTGCGCCGAAATACCGCAACCCGGCCGGCAGCGAAACCTGGTCCGGCCGCGGCAAGCGCCCGCGCTGGTTCCTGGCCGCGCTGAAGAGCGGCAAGAAGGAAAAGGATTTGCTGATCAAATAAGCGGGACTCGGGACTCGGGACTCGGGACTCGGGACTCGGGACTCGGGACTCGGGACTCGGGACTCGGGACTCGGGAAAAGCGTAAATCACCCCCTTCGGAACGAAGGGGGTCGCTGCGAAGCAGCGGGGGGATGCTGCTTCGAGCAGCAAAAATCAAAAGCCATCCCCTTATTCCCCCTTCCTGCGGAAGGGGGAGGAAAAGCGCGAACTACAAACTCCGCCGCGGCGCGATCAAAAGGTCGCCGAACAGCAATCCCGCCACCAGCGAAATCAGCATCGTCACCAGCAGCACGGCGATGTGCGTGCCGCTGGCGATCTGGTTGTTGAGCAGATCCGAAACACTGCGGAAACCGATGCTGCCCGGCACCAGCAGCAGCACGCCCGGTTCGCGGACCAGAGCGCCGGGGCGATGCATGATCCGCGCGTAGAGATTGCTGCCCGCGCTCAACACCAGGCCGCCGATGAACACGCCGAACGGCGTCCCCAGCGCATTGCCGCTCCAATACGTCACCAGGTAACCGACGATCACCGCGACCAGCACCAGCGGATAATCGCGCCGCGCGGTCTGGAACAGCATCGCGAATGCCACGGCCGCCACCAGCAGCGCGGGCCATTGCATCCACAGCGGCAGCGGCGGCAACGAATGCGCGGCGGGCACGATGTGCGCGACCTCGCAAATCTGCGCGGCGGCGATCGTGCCGAACGTCAGCTTGAGGATCGTGGCCGCCGCGCCGGCGAAGCGCGCAACGCCAGAGGCCAGGTGCTGACTGGTCATCTCGCGTACCGCGTTGGTCAGCGACATGCCCGGCACCAGCACGATCAGCGCCGACAGCACCACGAGCTTCAGCGCCAACGGCAGCAGCCACGTGCTCACCATCGTCGCGATGAAGGTCGCCACCAGTGCGGCGATCGCATCGCTCGCCGCCGACAGGCGCGGGCGGCCGTAGCCCGCCACCACGATGCCGCCGATCAGCACGCCGATCACGCCGGCGACCAGCGCGTCCGGGCCGGACGTGCGGAACAACACCGCGACGCTGGCCGCCGACAAGCCGTAACTCACGATCGTCGCCCACAACGCGGCGCGCGACAGCGGGCGGCCCAGCGCGCGCAGCTGCGCCATGCCGCGGCGCGGATCGAGGCTGCCGTCGGCGACCCGGTCCGCGATTTCATCGGCGCGGCACAGCCTTGCCAGGTTGACATCGCCCGGCGCGATCCGCACCACCTGGGTGATGTCGGCCAGGCCATCGCCGCCCGGCGCGCTGAACGACAGCACGATCGAGGTCGGCGTCGACAGCACGTCGCAGGCGAGATCGAGCTGCTGGGCCACGTTGCCGATCGCTTGCTCGAGGCGCGGCGCGGCCGCGCCGTATTGATGCAACCGCCGCGCCAGCTCTATCACGAACGCGATGCGTGCACGCGTGCGTTCGTCGCGCGGCTGCGTTTCGATGATCGATCCGGTCACGCGCAAATCCGCATCATGGCACCGCTGCGCGCACCTTCAGCAATGCGCCATCGACGCCGACCACTTCGACTTCCGCGCCGGCCGGCAGGTCGGGTCCCGCGACCAGCCATTGCCCGTCGCCGACGCGCGCCTTGCCACGGCCGTTGACGATCGCTTCGATCAATACGTAACGCTGGCCGACCATCTGCTCGCCGCGCCGGCTCAGCGTGGCCGCGACCGGATCGTCGCCGCGCGCAAGGCGTGCGCGGATGAAGCGCCAGTAGGACAGGCACGACGCGAACGCGAGGATCACGAACAGCACCGCCTGCGCGATCGCGCCGAGCCCCGGCGCCACCCACGTGACGATGCCCATCACCGCCGCGGCGATGCCGATCCACAGCAGGAAGAATCCGGGTGCCAGCACCTCGCCCGCGATCAGGACCAGCGCCAACACCCACCACCAGTAATGCAACGGTACGCCCCACATGGATGCGAGTCCTCAGCGTGCGGCCGGCGCGGACGCATTCTTCGCCAGCACTTCCTTGCCGATTTCCGCGATGCCGGCCATCGAGGAAAGGATGCCGGAAGCCTCGAACGGCAGCATCAGCATCTTCTGGTTGGGCGAATCGGCCATCGCCTTCAGCGCCTCGACGTACTTGGTCGCGACGAAATAATTGATGGCGTTCAAGTTGCCCGCGGAAATCGCGTCCGACACCAGTTGCGTGGCTTTCGCTTCCGCCGCCGCCAGGCGTTCGCGCGCCTCGGCTTCGCGGAACGCGGCTTCCTTCTGGCCTTCCGCGGCGAGGATCGTCGATTGCTTTTCGCCGTCGGCCTTCAGGATCGCGGCCTGCTTGAACCCTTCGGCCTCCAGGATGTTCGCGCGCTTCTCGCGTTCGGCCTTCATCTGGCGCGCCATCGCGTCGACGAGGTCCTTGGGTGGCGCGATGTCCTTGATCTCGATGCGGTTGACCTTGACGCCCCACGGGTGCGTCGCCTCGTCGACGACTTTCAGCAGCCGCGCGTTGATCTCGTCGCGCTTGCTCAAGCTTTCGTCGAGATCCATCGAACCCAGCACCGTGCGGATGTTGGTCATCACCAGCGCCAGCGTGGCCTGCTCCAGATTGGCCACTTCGTACGCCGCCTTGGCCGCTTCCAGCACCTGGTAGAACACCACGCCGTCGACGCGCACCACCGCGTTGTCCTTGGTGATGACGTCCTGCGAAGGCACCGCCAGCACCTGCTCCATCATGTTCATCTTGCGGCCGATGGAGTAGATGAAGGGCACCAGGAAATGCAGCCCCGGCGGCAGCGTGCGCGTGTACTTGCCGAACCGCTCGACGGTCCATTCGTAGCCTTGCGGCACGATCCGCACCCACTTCGCCAGCACGATGATTGCCACCACGATGACGACGATCGCAACGATGACGGACGGCCCCATGATGCGCTCCCTCTGTGTTGGTCAGGGCAGTATAGCCAGCCGTGGAATGGCAAAAGCACATCCCCCTCGATCCCCCTTCCTCTGGAAGGGGGAAGAAAATCACCCCCTTCGGAACGAAGGGGGTCGCGCGCAACGCGCGCGGGGGGATGCAGGGCGAAGCGCGTTCCTACACCCGCGACGCCGGCAGCGACACCGTCACCCGCAACCCGCCGCCCTCGCGGTTCGCAAGACCGATGCGGCCGCCATGCGCTTCCACGATTTCGCGCGCCAGCGCGAGGCCCAGCCCGGTACCGGAACGCTTGGTGGAATAGAACGGCAGCAGCGCCTGCGCCAGCACGGTGTCGCTCATGCCAGGTCCGCGGTCGGACACTTCGATGCGCCAACTCTGCAAGGTGTGCATGATCGCCAGCGTCACCTCGGCGGGATCGCCACCGGCTTCCACCGCATTCTTCACGAGGTTGATCAGCACCTGCTCGATTTGCGCCGCGTCGAATTGTGCGGATTCGGACGGCACCTCGCCGACCAGCCGGAATTCGCAATGCATCCGGAGCGATTCCAGGAACGCGGCCCATTCCACCGGCGCCGGATTCGGCTGCGGCAGCTTGGCGAAGCTCGCGTAGCCCGCGGTGAACGAATGCAGGTGGCGCACGCGATCGCCGATGCCTTCGAACACCCGCGGCAAGCGCTCGAGGTCGTGGCGGCGCGCCAGTTCCGCGCCGGAGTGCGCGAGCGAGGAAATCGGCGCCAGCGAATTGTTGAGCTCGTGGCTGATCACGCGGATCACGCGCTTCCACACCGCCACTTCCTGGCGCGACAACTCGCGCGTCATCCGCTGCACCAGGTACAACTGGTGCGGCCGTCCCTGCAAGCGGAAATCGCGGCGCGAGAGGTGGAAATATTCCTCGTCGTTGCCCATCTCGACGCCGAACAGGCTGTCCTCGCTGGCGGCCAGCGCCTGCCGCATCGCGTCGGGGCACGCGGCCAGCAGATCCTCGAAACGCAGTCCGCCCGGATTCTTGCCTTCGTTGAACAAATGCCGCGCGGCGAGGTTCGCGTACACCACGCGGTCGCTGGCGTCGGTGAGGATCAGCGCGGTGGGCGAATGCTGCACCACGGTGTCGAGCAGCAATTCGCGCTGCACCAGGTTCTGCCGCTGCTCGCGCAACGCGTGCCCGAGTTCGTTGTGCGCCTCGATCAACTGGCCGAGTTCGTCGCGGCGGCGCGTGCGCAGCGAAATGCTGAAGTCGCCATCGCGGTAACTCGCGACACTGCCCGACAGCGCGCGCAGCAGGCGCCGCACCGGCTGCATCGCCGCGTGCGCCAGCCACGCCACCGGCACCATGCACGCGGCGATCGCGATCGCACCGCCCAGCCAGCCGCTGTGCGTCCACTCCGTCAGCGTGGCGGCGAGTGCGGCGCCGGCGGCGGAAGCACCGATCAGCAGCAGCGCGAGTTTGCCTTCGAGGGAGGAGAAGCGCATGGGGCGATCACCCCCTTCCGCAGGAAGGGGGTCGCTGCGAAGCAGCGGGGGGATGCCGCGCGAAGCACAAGCGTCCGGATGTGCAAAAAGCCATCCCCCTCAATCCCCCTTCGCACGCGAAGGGGGAAGACAAGCACGGCACAGCGGGAACGCGGGCCATCACCCCTCCGTCGGAATCCCATACCGCTGCATGCGCCGGTACAACGCCTGGCGCGACAGCCCGAGCGTGCGCGCGGCGCGGCTGATCACGCCGCCGGCCTTTTTCAGCGCATCCTCCACGGCTTCGCGCGGCGGATCGTCGAGGCTGCGCGACGCCACGGGCGCCGCCGTCGGCAAGCCGAGATGCTCCGTGGTGATTTCGTCGCGCCCGCACAACAATTTCGCGCGGTCGATGGTGTTCTTGAGTTCGCGCACGTTGCCGGGCCACGCGTACGCGAGCATCGCATCGCGCGCCTCGTCCGACAGCACCGCGTCGTCGTCGAGGAAATGCTCGGCCAGCGGCAGGATGTCGTCCGGGCGCTCGATCAGCGGCGGCAGCGGAATCTCGATGGTGTTGAGGCGATAGAACAAGTCCTCGCGAAACCTGCCCTCGCGGATCATCGCGGAAAGATCGGCGTTGGTCGCGCTGATCACTCGCACCTTGACCTTGCGCGTGCGCGTGGAACCCAGCCGTTCGAACTCGCCGGTTTCCAGCACGCGCAACAGTTTCATCTGCCCGGCCGGCGGCAGGTTGCCGATCTCGTCGAGGAACAGCGTGCCGCCGTCGGCGGCTTCGAAGCGGCCTTCGCGCGCGCGCACCGCACTGGTGTACGCGCCCGCTTCCGCGCCGAACAGTTCGGCTTCGATCAATTCGCTGGGCAATGCGCCGCAGTTCACCGTCAGCAGCGGCTTGTCGCGCACCGCGGAATTCGCGTGCACGATTTCGGCGATGCGTTCCTTGCCGGCGCCGTTCGGGCCGGTGACGAGCACCGGCACCTCCGCACGCGCGACGCGGCAGGCGAGTTCCAGCACACGCAGCATTTCATCGGACGCGAACACGATGCCACGCAGGTCATGGCTGCGTTCCAGTTCCTCGCGGCGGCGGCGGCGCGTCATGCGCGTGGCCGCGGCGGCGCGCGCATTCTCGGAAAGCTCCAGCAGGTTCTCGACCGTCGCCAGCAGCTTGGCGTCGTCCCATGGCTTGGACATGTAATCCGCGGCGCCCGCCTTCACCAGTTGCACCGCGGTTTCGAGGTGCGACCAGCCGGTCAGCAGGATCACCGGCAAATCCGGATGGCGCGCGCGGATCGCGTGGAACAGCGCCACGCCTTCCTCGCCCGAAGTGGTGTCGGCGCTGAAATTCATGTCCGCGATCACCACGTCCACGCGCTCGCGCTCCAGCAGCGCCATGCCTTCTTCCGGCGACGTCGCGGTGAGCGGGCGGATTTCGTGCAGCGACAGCAGTAGCGACAACGCATCGCGCACCGCGGCCTGGTCATCGATGATCAATACGGTGCGCATGGCACTGGAAGCGACTCAAAAAAAGTGGTTCATGCAGACAGCTTGCGCGCCAACCCATGAGATGCTCGCGCAAGGCGATTATCGTTGGTCCACAGTGCCTCGCAGCGATGATGCTGGGCGCAGGCTAGATGCAGCGCATCCGGCGTTTTCAGACCGAACCTGGCACGCAAATGCGCAGCTTGCAGGTACACAGGCTCTGAAATGGGCAGGCCCGTGAACGTCGCGAACAGCTCCGTGTACTCCTGCTGCAAGACCGGATCATCTCGCTGAATGGCACCAACGAGACATTCCATTTTCACCAACGGCGAAATGGCAAACCGTGCATTCCTTGTTCCCGCCATGGCCCCCCTGACCACCTCGCGCCAACGCGAATGACGTTCTACAACGTAGATTACGAGGCATGTGTCCAGATAGATCAGTCCCATGAATTTCTGGTTTCCCTGATGTAATCATCGATTTCCTTCGCACTTCGGCGCGCGTACTCGGGTAGCGGATGGCTCTCGAGCCAATCCAGGATGGCTTTGGCTGTACCGGGTTCCGGTTTTTGCGAACCCTCACCGCGCACGGGCACAAGTCGCACCACCGGTTCACCGCGGTTGGCGATGACCACTTCCTCGCCGGCTTGGGCTGCCTTGATCAGTTGCGAAAGTCGATTCTTGGCTTCGAGAATGTTTGTTTGCATGACGACTGCTCACCTTGGCTCCGCTACTTGGCCATATCATATAGCCATATCTGGCCAAATACTAGACAGACCGCGTCGCCACCACCGGCGGCACGTTGGATGCGCGCAACGCCGGCGCCAGTACGGACAGCTGACCCAGCAGCCACAGCACCACCGCGCCGACGGGCAGGTACCACAACGGCAGGCGCGGCAGTTCGTAGTGTTTCATCAGCAGCAGGTTCAGGCCGACCGCCAGCAGCACGCCCAGCAGCACGCCGAAGGTAACGATCAGGAAATTCTCGGTCTGGAAGTAACGCAGGATGTCGCCGCGCGTCGCGCCGATCGCACGGCGGATGCCGATGCTGCGGGTGCGTTGTCCTACCCAGAAATTCGCAAGTCCCGTAATGCCGAGCGCGGTGACGAACAACAGGCCCAGCGCCGACGCGAGCAGCAGGCCGATCATGGTGGTGTCGCGCTGGAAATACTCCGCGCGGATTTGGGTGTAGGTCTCGCCCGTGTTCTCGACCAGTCGATTTGGGTCGACCCTCAGCAAGGCGTCGTGCGCCGCTTTCAGCACACGGTCGCGATCCTGCGGGACGCTGCGCATCACGTAATACGTGTAGGTATCAGAAGGTAACTGTGGATAGATCATCGTGTAATAGTCGGTGCCGGGCATGCGCAAACGTGCTGCCAGCAACGTCTTGACGACACCGATCACGCGAATTGGATTCGGCCCTCCCGTGTACAACTCCTTGCCCAGCGGGCTCTCGCCCGGATATAGGCGCTCCGCCAGAGCCTGGCTGATGATCGCGACGGGCGGCTGGCCGTCCTTCACGAATTCATCGGAACGAAAATCGCGGCCTTCGATGAGGTCCAGACCCAGCGTTGCGACCAGGCCAGGCGAGCCGCCATAGACGCCGGGCTGAACGCACGCCGCGCCCAACGATTGCGCCTGCATCGCTTCTTCCAGCGCCTTCTTGGTGGGACAAACGCCGTAAAAACTGCTGGACTGGCTCAACGGCAGCGAACCGTTTGTGGCCACGACGGATTCGACGCCGGGAATCGCCCGCAGGGCGGCAAGATCCGTCGCATGTTGCGCCTGCGGGTTTGCATTCTGCTGGATACCCTCGGCCCGGATCACCGACAACTGATTCTCGGCGATGCCGGTCGGCATCGATATGCGCTGCACGCGATGCGTGATCATGAAGGCCACGTTGCACACGATCGCACAGGTAAAGGCGACCTGCAGCGTCAGCAGGATGGCGGTGAGCTTGTGTTTGCGCAGCGTCGCAAGGATCGGCCGGATTTCCATGTTCACGTCCTCACAGGGTCTTCAACTGCAACGCGGGCGGCACTCGGCACGCGCGCCACGCCGGCAGCAGGCCGGCCAACGCGCTAGCGACGATCGCCAGCACCACAGTGACGAACAGCATCGAGGGATCCATCGATGCGAGATGCGCGTAATCGTCGGGACGTTGCCGGATGCTCCACAATCCGATTTGCGCAATGCCCAAGCCGAGCAAGCCGCCGCCCACGCCCACCAGCGCGGATTCGATGCCGAACTGCACGAAGATGTCGCGCTTGCGCGCACCCATCGCGCGGCGCACGCTGATCTCGCCTGAGCGACGCAGGAACTTGGCCAGCAGCAGCGCGACGATATTGAGCATCGCGACACCCAGGAAACCGAGCGCCAACCACATCTGCAGCTTCACGTCGTCGGGCACCAGGTTTTCATGCTGCAGCCAGCCCATCAGGCTGTACACCCTTGCATTGGTAGCAGGGCGCTGAAAGCGGCCCAACGTTTTCTGCTCGGCCGAATAATCGATCAGGAACTGCCGGTACGCCGCAACCTGCGCAGGCGTATCCAGTTGCACCCAGAATTGCAGCCAGCTCACGACCGGACTGGTGCGCCAGCTTCCATCACTGTGGCCCCAACCCATCTGGTTGCCGTTGAAGCTCAGCTTCAAATCGATGGCGGTGGGCAAGGGCAGGAAAAACTTGTCGGCGTCGGTGTACGGTTTGCCTGCGGAGTCTTCGTAGAACAAAGGTTTCGGCGCCCAATCACGAATAACGCCGATTACCCGGAACTCTTGCGGTGCACTGCCGTTGTTGCCAAGCGCCACGGTTTGCCCGATCGGATTCGCGTTACCGAACAGCTTGCGCGCCAGCGACTCTGCCAGCACGACCATATGTGCATGCGCCAGATCATCCGCAGCGGTCCAGCTACTGCCCGCAACGAACGGCACGCCAAACATCGCGAAGAAATCGGAAGTGATGTAGCGGCCGCTGATATCGAAGGGCTGCAACCCGGCACGCTGTGGTGTCACAAGCAGAGTGCCACCCGCCATCGCCGCCTGTTTCTCCGCGCGACGCGCGCGCAGCAGCGCCATTGCGTCCGGCCAGGTCAAGCTGTCGTTCGGCTTCGGCGCGGTTTCGGGTTGCTGATACGTCAGCGGCAGCGGATCGAGGTGCGGCACGTATAAATGCGCACTGCGCCCCGGCAGCGGATCCTGCGTCATCACGTGCAGCACCGTCAGCATGGTCATGGAGGCGCCGATGCCGAGTCCGATCGCCAGCACCATCAAGCCGGTGAGGACGGGCGTGCGCTTCAGGCTGCGCAGTGCAAGGTCGATGTAGTAGCCGAACATAAAATTCCCTCTAGTTATGTCCTCCCCCTTCCGCAGGAAGGGGGATTGAGGGGGATGGTTTTTCGCCTTGCGCAGCGGCATCCCCCGCGCTGCGCGCCGACCCCCTTCGTCCCGAAGGGGGGGGGGGGGGTAAAACATCACCCGTCCCGCGTCGCCACCACCGGCGGCACGTTCGCCGCGCGCAGCGCCGGCCCCAACACCGCGAGTTGACCCAACAGCCACAGCGCGATCGCGCTGACCGGCAGGTAATACCAGGGCAGGCGCGTGGTCTGGTAGTGCTGCATCAGGTACAGATTGATACCGAATGCCAGGATCATTCCGACCGCGACACCGGCACTGCTCAGCAGGAAATTTTCCGTCTGGAAGTAGCGCAGGATGTGCGCGCGCGTCGCGCCGACCGCGCGGCGGATGCCGATCTGGCGGCGCCGCTGTCCGACCCAGAAGCTGGTCAGGCCGACGATGCCGAACGCGGTCACCGCCAGCATCACCACGCAGACCAGCACCAGCATCCACACCATGCTGCGCGCATTGGCGTAATACTTGTCGCGGATTTCGGTGAAGCTGTGGCCTTCGACGACCACCGAGGGTGACAAGGTTTCCAGCTTCTGCACGCCGTCGCGCACGATGCGCTCGCGATCCTGCGACGCGCTGCGCACCACGTAATCCTGCATGCCCGCCGCCGGACTGACCGGGAAGAACGCCGAAAGGAAGTGCGCGTTCTCGCCGCCGTTGGTGTCGGGTCGCAGCACGTCCGCCACGATGCCGACCACCGTGTAGCGATTGTTCTTGCCGATCCATAGCGATTTGCCCAACGCATTCCCATCCGGCCACAGGCGCCGGACCAGGCTTTGCGTCACCAGCGCCGCGTGCGCGTCCGGAAGATAGTTGCTGCCCAGTTTGCTGTCGGCGTATTCGTCGTCGTTGAAGAAGCGTCCCTGCAACAGGTGCAGGCCGAGGGCGTCGGGGCCGCCGCGCGTGAACAGGTATTCGGCGACGTTGGGCGTGTCCTTCGACTGCAACTGGTCGGGCGACGTGGCCGCGTTCATGTTCCAGCTGTTGTTGCCGAGCGGCATCATGTTGAGCGCCGCCACCGCGCTGACGCCCGGCATTTCGCGCAGCGTGGCGAGGTCGCGCGGGATGTCGGCGTTCGCGGTGTCGGGATTGATGCCCTGCACGTTGATGTCGACGATGCCCTGCTCGTCGATCGCGTTGGGCGAACGGATTTCGCCGATGCGCTGCCCGATCATGAATACCGCATTGCACAGCACCGCGCAGGCCAGCGCAATTTCCAGCACGATCAACGCGGCCGGAATCCGGTGCTTGCGCAATGCGGCGAAGATGGGTTGGATGTCCATGGCTGTCCTCAAACCGATTTCAACTGTGGCGCCGGCGCCACCGCGCAGGCGCGCCACGCGGGCAGCAGGCCCGCGACCAGGCTCGCGATCAGCGCGATCACGAAGGTCGCGATGAACATGGAAACGTCGAGATGCGCGAGGCTCGCGTATTCCGCGGGCTGGTGCCGGATCGCCCACAGCCCGAGTTCCGCGAAAACCAGCCCGAGCACGCCGCCGGCGATGCCGACCATCCCGGACTCGACCATGAATTGTGTGAAGATCGCGCCTCGCGTGGCGCCCAGCGCGCGGCGCACGCCGATCTCGCGCGATCTGCGCAAGCATTTCGCCAGCAGCAGGCCGACGGTGTTGACGACGCAGATCAGCAGGAAGCCGAACGCGAGATTGGTCTGCATGCGCGCGTCGTCGGGCACCACCCTTTGCTGTGCCAGGAAGCCCATGAGGTCTGGCAACGCGACACCCGGATGGTGGAAGCGTCCCAATGCGATCTGCTGGGCCACGTAGTTGGACAGGAACGTCTTGTAGGCGCCGGCGTCCGACGCGTTCGCCAGCTCCACCCACGTCGACACCCACACGCACGGCGCGGTTTCCAGATGGTCGGCATCGATGCCCGAATCGAAGCAATTGACGGTCTGCGTGTTGACCTTGTCCGCGACCGCGGCCTGCAGTGGCATGAACAGCGCGTCACCCTTGCCGTAGCCGCGGCCGCCGAGGTTCACCGAATAGAAGCGCGGCTGCGGCGCCCACGGCTTCAGCACGCCGGCGATGCGGTAGTCGTGGTCGTTGACGCGCAGGATTCTGCCGACGCTGTTGGCGCCGCCGAACAGCTTGTCGTTGAGGAATCCCGCGATGACCACCACGTGCGCGCGGTTCTCGTCGTCCTGCGCGCTCCAGCCGCTGCCGTACTGGAACGAGGCATCGAACATCGAGAAGAAGTCCGACGTGGTGACGACGCTGTCGCTGAAGAACGGATGCTGCCCCGGCGTAGCCGTCGTGATCTTGCTGGACGCCAGCGCCATCACCGCCTGCCGTTCGGCCTTGCGCGCATGCAGCAGGTTCATCGCGTCGGTCCAGGTCATCAGGTTGCCCCAACGTTCGAACAGCTTGTCCTCCTTCGTGGTGCTCGCCGCGGTCAGCGGGTCGATCTCCGGCGCGAAGATCCGCGCGCTCTTCTGCGGCAGCGGATCGCCGGACAACAGCTTCAGCACCGCCAACGTCGTGATCGACGCGCCGATGCCAAGGCCGAGCGCCATCACCATCAATGCGGTCAGCACGCGATGGCGTTTGAAGCTGCGCAGCGCGAGGTCGAGGTAGTAGCCGAACATGTCATTCACTCCCATTCAAATCCTCCCCCTTCGCTTGCGAAGGGGGAACGAGGGGATGGCTCTTTGTTCCCTTGCGGAGCACATCCCCCCGCGCCTTCGGCGCGACCCCTTCCTGCGGAAGGGGGTGAACATCACACGCTGCGCGTCGCCACCACCGGCGGCACCGCCGCGGCGCGCAGCGCCGGCGCCAGCACCGCGAGTTGCCCGAGCAGCCACAACGCCACCACGCCGACCGGCAGGTACCACAGCGGCAGGCGCGGCACCTCGAAGAACTTCATCAGCACGAGGTTGATGCCGATGGCCATCACCACGCCCGCCACGATGCCGAACGTGACGATCAGGAAGTTCTCGGTCTGGAAATAACGCAGGATGTCCGCGCGGGTCGCGCCCAGCGCGCGGCGGATGCCGATCTGCTTGCGCCGCTGCGCGACCCAGAAACTCGCGAGCCCCACGATGCCGAACGCGGTGACGCCCAGCAGCGCGACGATTACGCCGACCAGCAAACCGGCCATCGCGCGGTCGGTCCTGAAGAACTTCGTGCGCAAGGCCGGCAGCGTGTCGCTCCATTCGTGATCCAGCACCGCGTCCGGCGCAATCCTGGCGATTGCGGCCTTGGCCGCGACCATCACGCGGTCGAGGTCCTGCGGATGGGCGCGGATCAGGAAAGTGCCGGCGAGCAGCGATGCCGGAGGCAATGCCGGCACGAACACGGTCCATTCGGCGCCGCGTTCGCCTTCCTCGTCGTATTGCGGGACCGCCAGATGCGCGACGACGCCGATCACGCGGAACTGGTTCTCGCCCGTCCAGAATTGCTTGCCGAGCGGGTTTTCACCCGGCCACAAATGCCCGGCCAGTGCGCGCGTGACCAGCACGTTCGAGCTTGCCGGCAAATAGCCTTGCGCGATGGGCTGGTAGTCGCCGGCCTCCGGCATGCGTCCGGCCACCAGCTTGAGGCCCAGCGCCTGCGGCGTGCCGGGATCGCCGAGATAGATTTCGGGCACGCCGCGGAACTGCTTGCCGGCCTGGTCGAGCGTGATGCCGAACGCGCCCGCCTGCATGCCGAACGGCACCGAGTTGATGAGGTGCACCGATTCGACGCCCGGGATTCCCGCCAGCCCCGCGGCCACGCGTGCGTCGAGGTCGCGCGCTGCGGCCGGATCGAAGCCCTGCAGCGCGATGAAACCCAACGAACTTTCGTCCACGCCGCTGTTGATGTGCATCGCCGAGAGGCGGTTGGTGATCAGCAGGCACGCGTTGCACAGCACCGCGCAAGCCAGCGCGATTTCCATCGCGATCAGAACCGTCGCGAGCTTGTGGTGCTTCAATGCGGCGAGGATCGGTTGGATCTGCATGTGCATTCACTTCAATTCCGTTCGCCCTGAGCGTAGGCCGGAAGGCCGGAGTCGAAGGGCCGAAGCGTTTCGACTCCGCTCGCTGCTCGAGCTACGCTCAACGCGAACGGGAAAATTGTCTGCTGCATTCCTACAGCGTCTTCAGTTGCAATGCCGGCGCGATCCGGCTGGCGCGCAGCGCGGGCAGCGCCCCGGCCAGCAGGCTCACCACGACAGCCAGCACGAAGGTGACGACGAACATCGACACGTCCATGTGCACCAGGTCGGAATACGGCGTCTGCTGCCGGCGCACCAGCCAAAGGCCGACCAGCGTAAGCAGCCAGCCGGCCGCGCCGCCGATCAGGCCGACCAGTCCGGCCTCGGTCAGGCATTGCGCGAACACGGCGCGGCGCGATGCACCCAGCGCGCGCCGCACGCCGATCTCGCCCGCGCGGCGCAGGAATTTCGCCAGCAGCAGGCCCACCATGTTGAACAGGCAGATCGCGAGGAAGGCGAAAGCCAGCCAGGTCTGCAGCTTCACGTTCTTCGGGATGACGAGGTTGTAATCCAGCCAGCCCATCAGGTCACGCAGCCGGGTTTCGGCATACACGATCCGGCCGAGCGTTTTCTGCTGCTGCGCATAGCTGTCCAGGAACGTGCGGTAGGACGCAACTTCCGCGGGACTGTCCAGCTCCACCCAAAAACCGACCCAGTCGCACGGTGCGTTCTCCAGGTGGCCGGGCTGTGGCGGCTGCCCCCAGCAGTTGAATTGCTGGAAGTGGCCGTCGTTAATTTCGAGGCCCGTGAAGAACGGCAGGAACACGTCTTCGGATTTGCCGTAATAGTCCGCCGTGTCGCCGTTGGCGAAGCGCCCGCCGACGACGTTGTAGAACACCGGCGAAGGCCGCCACGGCTTCAACACTCCCACGATGCGCACGTCGCTCTGGCGAACGCGCAGCGTCTTTCCCACGCTGTTCCTGCCATCGAACAGCTTGTCGTTGAGATCGGACGAAATCACCGCGACCCGCGCGCGGTTCGCTTCGTCGGCCGGCGTCCAGGCGTTGCCGTATTCGAACGGCACGTCGAACATCGGGAAGAACGCCGCGGTCGTCGACAGCATCGTCAGCATCAGCGGCGGACGGTCCGCGCCCGGCGCGCTGACCTTGACCGGGCTGTCCGCGATCAATGCCTGCCGCCCGGCACGCTGCGCGCGCCACAGGTCCAGCGCAGAACGGTAATCCATCATGTCGGGCGGCTCGCGATGTGTGCCTCCATGGGCCGTCGGGTCACCATCGACCTGGGCGTAGAACAGCTGCGCGCTCTTGCCCGGCAGCGGATCGCCCGAAAGCAGGTGCATCACCGTCAGCGTGGTCATGCTGGCGCCGATGCCGATCGCGATCGCCAGCACCATCAGCACCGTCAGCAGCTTGTTGCGCTTCAGGCTGCGGATGGCGAGGTCGAGGTAGTAGGCGAACATTCATTCACTCCGATTCACTGCCTTCCCCCTTCGCTTGCGAAGGGGGAAGGCCTTTCCTCCCCCTTCCGCAGGAAGGGGGATCGAGGGGGATGGCTTTTCGCAACCACGACATCCCCCCGATGCTTCGCATCGACCCCCTTCGTTCCGAAGGGGGTGTTCACACGCTCCGCGTCGCCTCCACCGGCGACACGCGCGAGGCGCGGCGCGCCGGCGCGAACACCGCGCCCTGCCCCAGCAGCATCAGCACGACGATGCCGACCAGCACGTACAGCAGCGACATCCGGTCCATCGCGAACTGCTTCATCATCCAGAGGTTCAAGCCCACCGCCAGGATCGCGCCCAGCACCACGCCGGCGCCGGCGATCATCAGGTTCTCGGTCTGGAAGTAGCGCAGGATGTCGTTGCGGGTCGCGCCCAGCGCGCGGCGGATGCCGATCTGCTTGCGCCGCTGGCCGACCCAGAAGCTGGTGAGGCCCACGATGCCTGCCGCGGTGACGCACAGCAGGATCAGGCAGATCACGCCCATCAGGATGGCCATGCCGATGTCGGCGCGATACGCGCGCGCGCGCACTTCGGAGAACGGCATGATTCCGATGCCGATGTCGGGCTGGTTTTCCATCACACGCATCGGGTTGTCCTTGAACAGCGCGTCACGCGCTTCGCTCATCGCGGCGTCGAGGCGCCCCGGCCGGGCGCGCACCGCGGTGCGCGTGTAATTGGCATCCAGGCGCACCGGCTGCAGCACGGAGTTCCAGACGAAACTGTTGCCCCAGCTCCCGCTCGCGGGAATCTGCATGCGCTCCACGATGCCGATGATCGTGCTCGGGATCGCGAGACCGTCGAGGTAGACGGTCTTGCCCAGCGCGTCGCCCTTCGGGAACAGCTTGTCCGCGAGCGCCCTGGTGACGATGATCATCGGCGGTTCGCCAACGCCGCGGAAGCCGCGGTTGGTGATTTCGCTGGAAGTGAAGTTGCGGCCCGCGATGAGCCGGAGGCCGAGGGTCTTGATCATCTGCTCGTCGCCGAAATAGTAGGCGGCGTGCTCGGTGCTGTGCTGCTGGTCGGGCTTCAAGCCGACGCCGCCGGTCCACGACGAATCCAGCAGCGGCAGCGAGTTGATCGCCGTCACCGACTCCACGTCGGGCAGGCCGCGCAAGGTGGCGAGGTCGCTGCGTTGCATCGCGTCGAGTTTCTCGATCGAGGCCGCGTCGTCGCCGGTGGGCGCGCCGACGTAGGCTTGCTGGATCAGGAATAGGTTCTGTTCGTCGATGCCGCTCGGCCGGTGCACGCGCTCGACGCGCTGGCCGATGATGAAGACCGCGTTGCACACGATCGCCAGCGTCAGCGCGATCTGCAGCGTGATCAGGGTGACGCCGGCCTTGTGTTTCTTCAGCGCCGCGATGATGGGATGCAGTTTCATGGCGCGCTCCTCAATTCGACTTCAACTGCCACGCCGGCTGCACCGCCGCCGCGCGCATCGTGGGATAGAGGCCCGCCAGCATTGTCGCCACGATCGCGACGATGAGCGTGGTGATCAGCAATGAAACGTCGATGTGCGCGAGCGCGGCGATGTCGCGCGGCAACACCCAGCTGACGCCGGCGATGCCGAAGCCGGTCAACACCAGTCCCAGCACGCCGCCGGCGAGGCCGACCATGCCGGACTCGATCAGGAATTGCGTGTAGATCTCGCGCCGCGATGCACCCAGCGCGCGGCGCACGCCGATCTCGCTGGAACGGCGCAGGAACTTCGCCAGCAGCAAACCGGCGGTATTGACGAGGCACACCAGCAACAAGCCCAGCGCGACGTACAGCGAGATCTTGGTGTCCGACGGCACCACGTGCTCGAAGTCCAGCCAGTCCATCAATCCGCGCAGGCGGTTGTTGGGCGCCCAGGTGAAGCGCCCCGCCTGCTGCTGCGCGGCGGCGTAGTTGTCGAGGTATTGCTTGTAGTCGCGCACCGCATTGGCGTTCTCGAGCTGCACCATGAAGGCGATCCAAGCGCATTCCGAATGCTGCAGTCCGATGAAGCCCGGCTCCTTGGGCGTCGCGTTGCAATTGGTGTTGCCGTTGTTGTTCATGCTGTTCGCGATGGCGGTCGTGAACGGAACGAACAGGCTGCCGCCGCCTTCGCTGAAGCCGCCGGTGTTGACCACGTCATAAAACTGCGGCTGCGGATGCCAGTCGTCGAGGATTCCGACCACGCGGAATTCGTGGCCATCGATGCTCAGGGTCTTGCCGACGTTGTCGCCGCCGCCGAATGCCTTGTCGTTGAGGCGGCTGCTGATCACCGCGACCTGCGCGCGGTGCTCGTCGTCGGCCGCGCTCCAGCCGCTGCCGTATTTGAACGGCACGTCGAGCATCGGGAAGAACTCGCTGTAGACCGCTTCGCCGCCCGCGGTGATCGGATGCTGGCCGACGCGCTGCGGCGTCACCGCCGAACCGATCTGGTACATCGCGCTCTGGTATTTCGCGCGGTGATCGCGCATCAGCGCGACCGCGTCGGTGTAATCCATCGCGTCCGGCGGCTCGTTGCTGGTGTCCTTCGGACCGTGCCCGGCCGGACCCCAGTTGTCGATCTGCGGCACGAACAGTTTCGAAGACTTCCACGGAATCGGATCGCCCGACACCGCGCGGAACACGGACCACGTCGTCATCGACGCCGCCACGCCGAAACCGATGGTGATGATCATCAATCCGGTGAGCGCCTTGTGGCGCTTCAGGCTGCGCAGCGCGAGGTCGAGGTAATACGCAAACATTCAATCACTCCGATTTGGCTCCCTCTCCCCCAAGGCAGCTTTATCGCCTTGGGGGAGAGGGTTGGGGTGAGGGGGTCGAGCGCGCGACTGCGAACCCACTCGCAATGTGCAGCGCCCGCCCCCTCACCCTGCCCTCTCCCCCGAGCAAAACGCTCGGGGGAGAGGGTTCAAAACCCGTCAGCCGCTCACCGTCGCGTCGCACTGCGATGCGAACGAGTAGTACGGCGTCACCAGGCAGGCGACACCGCCGCCGAGGCTGGCGCGCGCGGGCCCGGAGGCGGGTGCCGCGCGCAACTGGCGCAGTTGTTCCGCGTTCGGGTGCACGTTGATGACGGGCAAGGTGACGACGGTCGGCATCCGCGCGGACGCCGCGGCGGCGATGGCGGCCGCGGCCGAACTCCATGCGTGGAACCAGGCGAGCACCGCGCAGTTGATGGCGATGGCGGCGGCGATGGCTATGAGTTTGCGGATCATGATGGCAGTCCTCGAAGTGCGGTGGTCCCCGGCCCCCGAAACTTATGCGTTGGCGTGCGCCCCGGCGCGGTCGCGCGCGTGGAAGCGTGGTTCTTCTGCGATGTCCACGGCCTGGCCGTCGATCACGTGCACGCTGCGTTGCGCGCGCGTGGCGAGTTCCGGATCGTGGGTGACCATCACGATGGTCGCGCCGCCGCGATGGATTTCTTCCAGCAGTTCCATCACGCCGCGCGCCATCTGCGTGTCCAGGTTGCCGGTCGGTTCGTCCGCCAGCAGCAGGCGCGGTGAACCGGCCAGCGCGCGCGCGATGGCGACGCGCTGTTGCTGGCCGCCCGACAGTTCTGCGGGGTAATGCTTCATGCGCGAGGCCAGGCCCACGCGCTCCAGCGCTTCCTGGATGCGCGTCTGGCGTTCGGCGGATTTCATGCCGCGATAGCGCAGCGGCACTTCCACGTTGTCGTGCACGTTGAGATCGGGGATCAGGTTGAAGCTCTGGAACACGAAGCCGATCTTCTCGTTGCGGATCTTCGAACGCGCGTTGTCGCCGAGGTTGCTGACGTCGACGCCATCCAGCAGGTATTCGCCGCCGGTGAAGCTTTCCAGAAGGCCCGCGATGGTCAGGAACGTGGTCTTGCCGGAGCCCGACGGACCCATCACCGCGACGAATTCGCCTTCCTTCACGTCGATGTTGAAGTCGCGCAGCGCGTAGGTTTCCACCACTTCGGTGCGGTAGACCTTGGACAGGTGGGTCATTTTCAACATGGCGACATTCCTCATTTCGGTTGGGTTCGGATTGGTGCGACTGCTTGTGGTGGACTGGGGACTGGGACCGGGGACCGGGAAAGCGTCGCATTTTGTGCTGTTGGTCCCTGGTCCCTTGTCCCTGGTCCCCGCTGTCAATTGCTGATCGCGACTTTCGCCGCGCCGTTGAAGTTGCTGGTGCCGGAAATCACGACCTTGTCGCCTTCCTTGAGGCCCTGCAGGATTTCGACCTTGTCGATGGAGCTCGGGCCCAGCGTTACCGGCGTCTTGTAGGCGATGTCATCGCGCACGACGTAGGCGTAGCGGCCGCCGGATTCGTCGACGAAGGAACCGCGCGCGACGGTCAGGACGTTGTCGCGCTTGTCGAGCACGATGCGCACCGACAGGCGCTGGTTCTGGCGCAGCTCGCTGGGCTTCTTGCCTTCGAAGCGCACACGTGCGACCACTTCGCCGTTCACGACTTCCGGCGAAATCGCGCTGACCGCGCCCTTCCAGTCGTTGCCGTTGCCGCTGATGACCGCCGGCATGCCGGACGCGAGGTCACGCGCGAAGCTTTCCGGCACGCTCACCTGCACTTCCAGCGCGGACAGGTCCACCACCGTCAGCAGCTTCGCGTCCTTCGGCACCGTCGCGGTCTGCGCGATGAACAACTGGCCGACCTGGCCGTTCACCGGCGAGCGCACGTTCAACTCTTCCACCTGGCGCTTCAGATCCGCGACCAGCAGCTTCTGGCGGTCGTAGGCCAGCTTCTTGGCCTGGACTTCCAGCGCGAGGCTGGAATCGTCCATGCCGAGGTTGGCCTTGGCGTGCGCCAATTCGATCTGCGCCTTTTGCAGCGCGTCGCGGTGGCGGTCGACGTCGAGCTGCGACACCGCGCCCTTGTCGAAGGCTTCCTGGTAACGCTTCAGGTCGCGCGCGGCGCTCTGCTGGTCGATGTTGGCGTTGTCGTAGGCTTCCTGCAGCTTCGAGCGCTGCTGGTTGGCATCGACCTTGGCCTGCTGCCAGGCGACCTGCATCGCATCTTCGTTGTTTTCTTCCTGCGCGAGCTTGTTGGTCAGCTCGGGACTCGCGATCACCGCCAGCACCTGGCCCTTGGCCACCTTGTCGCCGGCGTGCACCTGCAACACCACCGCGCCCGCCGCGTTGGCATACAGCGTCGGGCTGACCGCCGCGACCACGCGGCCGTCGGCGGCGATGTCGCGCACGAACGGACCGCGTTCCACCGTGGCGATCTGCAGCCGCGACGCGCTCACCGACGAACCCGCGGAAAACAAGCGCAGCGCGCCCGGCACCAGCCAGACCAGCAAGGCCAGCACCAGGATGCCGATGACGGCGAAGATGCCCAGCTTCTTCTTGCTGACGCGCTTCTCGATGATGCGGTCTTGTGCGGAGGTGTCGCGAATGCTCATGCAAGGTCTCCGGCCGCCACAACGCGGCCACAGTCCCTTTGAGCAAGTCCGGTGCCAAGCGGAACGCTGCAGCAACGCGTTCGCATTCAAGCACTTGCCGGAAAACGGCGCGTTGGAAAAGTGTCCGCGGACAGACTGCGGACACTCCGCAATACCTTCGCCGCGGACGGATTCGCAAAAGCGCCGGCGGCATGCCGGAGGAACGGCGATGCAGCAATGCGTTGAGCGTCGTTCAACGCAGCGTCGCGAAACTTTCATGACGGCATGCGCGCCTTCGCGCTGCGCTCCGAACTAGAATGCCGTCAGCGCCTCCCCGGAGGCGTCTTTCGTTTTTCCCGCGCCACGTCCGGCGCAATGGTTATCCGCATGAACGACATCGCCCTGTCTGCCGCCGGCGCGACGCCGCAGCGCCGCTGGCTGATTCCGCTGGCGCTGCTGGCGGTGTACGTGATCTGGGGTTCGACGTATCTCGGCATCCGCATCGGATTGACCGGATTCCCGCCGTTCGCGATGGCGGCCTTGCGATTCCTCGCGGCCGGCGTCGCGATGTACGCGTGGTTGCGCCTGCGCGGCGCCAAGCCGCCAACTGCACGGCAGTGGCGCAATGCGGCGATCACGGGCGTGCTCCTGTTGCTGTTCGGCAACGGCTTGGTCTGTTTCGCGGAACAGAGCGTCACTTCCGGCATTGCCGCGGTGGCCATCGCCAGCGAACCGCTGTTCGTGGCGCTGGTTCTGTTCGCCTACCGCGAACGCCCGAGCCGCAGCGAGATCGTGGGACTGGTCGTCGGTTTTCTCGGCGTGATCGTGTTGAACAGCGGCGGCGCGATGCGCGCGGCGCCGCTGGCGGCCGCGGCGCTGATCTTCGCGACCGCGGCGTGGGCATTCGGTTCGATCTGGAGCCGCCACCAGGACATGCCGGAAGGTCCGATGAACGTGGCCGCACAAATGTTGTGCGCGGCGCCCGCGCTGGCGCTGACCGCGTGGCTCACCGGCGAGCGCTTGCCCGCGCATCCATCGATCACGTCGATCCTTGCCGTCGCATACCTCGCGGTGTTCGGATCGATCATCGCATTCACCGCCTACCTGTTCCTGGTCAAGCACGCGCGCCCGGCGCTGACCGCGAGCTACGCCTATGTGAATCCGCCGGTGGCGGTGCTGCTGGGCGCGCTGGTCGCGGGCGAGCACGTCGGCACGGCCGAGATCGCCGGCATGGTCGTGATCCTGGTCGGCGTCGCGATCATCACGCTGGCGCACGGCAGGCAGCGTAAAGCCGCGGCGGAGTAAAATACGCGGCCGTTGGATGGCCTTGCCCGTTTTCGTCATGATCAAATGGATTGTCCTTGCCGTTCTGGTTTTGTGCGCGTTGTACGTGCACTTCCGCGGCAAGGTACGGCACAAGTTCCTGCGCCAGATCACCGACCACTCGACGTTCATGGCGCCGATCAACGTGCTGATGTACGCGTTCTCGCGCGTGCCCGCGACGCCGTATCTCGCGGTCGCCGATTTTCCGGAACTGGAAAACCTGCGCAGCAATTGGCAAGTGATTCGCGACGAGGCCATCGCGCTCGCGAAGGCCAGCCACATCAAGGCGTCCGACCAGTACAACGATGCCGGTTTCCATTCGTTCTTCCGCACCGGCTGGAAGCGGTTTTATCTCAAGTGGTACGACGACGCGCCGCATCCGTCGGCGCTGCAACTGTGCCCGCGCACCATCGAAATCCTGAAAGGCTCGCCCAACATCAAGGCCGCAGCGTTCACACAATTGCCGCCCGGCAGCAACCTCGGCAAGCATCGCGATCCGTTCGCGGGTTCGCTGCGCTATCACTTGGGCCTGATCACGCCCAACGACGACCGTTGCTGGATCAGGGTGGACGGTAAGCCGTACAGCTGGCGTGATGGCGAAGGCGTGGTGTTCGACGAAACCTACATCCACTGGGCCGCCAACGAAACCGACCAGGACCGCATCATCCTGTTCTGCGACCTCGAACGCCCGATGAAATACCGCTGGGCCACCGCGCTCAACCACGCCGTCGCGCGGACGCTGCTCGCCGCGGGCTCCTCGCCCAACCAGGAAGGCGACCGCACCGGCGGCGTCAACAAGGTCTTCAAGTACGCCTACGCGATCCGCCGCGTCGGCAAATCACTCAAGCAGCGCAACCGCAAGCTCTACTACGCCGCCAAGTGGACGATCTTCGCTGTGATCCTTGCCGCGATCTTCGTGCCGTGGCGGATGTTGTGACGTCGGTTCTGCCCGTTGCTAGACCGAAGCGTCCCGGAACGCGCGCAGCACGGAATTGATGCGCGTTTGGTAGCCCGGTCCCTGCGCCTTGAACCATTCGATGACGTCTTCGTCGACGCGCAGGGATACCGCAGCCTTGGAAGGTTTCGGTTGCAGCCCGCGTCGGACCATGCCGCGGACGATGTGCTGGATATCGGCCTCGGGGTGCTCGCGAGTCGGCTTGCCCAGTGGTCGAGCCTTGAGCTTGGCCCAATCAGTCTTTGACCTGCTGGAAGTAGATTTGCGCTTCGCGCTGCGTGGCTCTGCGGAACGAGATGATGCGGATTTCATGTTCGGTTTCCGTGTGAACGATGGATACCGGAGTGCCTGCCAGAAGACCGAGCGTGACAAAGCGCTGCTCACCACACGTGAAGCGATCGTCCTCGAAGGTAAATGTCAGACCTTCGAACACGCGAGGGACATCGACGAAGTCGAGCCCGGGTGCCTTCAAGTTCGCGGCGCGTTTGGCCTTCGACCAAGTGAACTCCATGACCTCATGTATATACACAATGTCATGCAGTCAAGAAGTCTCACAACTCCCGCAACGCCGTCGTCACCGGCAAGCGCGCGGCACGCACGGCCGGAAACAGGCCGCCGATGAAGCCGATTGCGAGCGCCCACTTGATGCCGGTCCACAGCAGTTCCGGCGTCACGCGGAACTGGAACACGACCTGGCTGAAGTTGCCGCCCACGGTGGATGCGGTGTAACCGTTGAAGACCAGCCACACGATTACGGCGCCGATGATGCCGCCGAGCAGCGCCAGCAGCATGGTTTCCAGCAGCACCGAGACCACCACCGGCAGGCCGCGGAATCCGATCGCGCGCAGCGTGGCGATTTCGCGGGCACGCGTGGCGACCGCGGCATACATGGTGTTGAGCGCGCCGAAGATCGCGCCGATCGCCATGATGATGCCGATAGTGATGCCGACGATGCGGATCACCTTGCTCAGCCCTTCCGACTGCTTGTTGAAGTAGTCGCGCGTGGTGCTGACGTCCACCTTGACGCGCGGATCGCCCATCAATGAAGCCTTGAACTTGTCAAAGGTCTTGGGTGAGGTCAGCCGCGCGATCACCGACTCCGCGCTGCTGCCGCGGCGGTATGCCGAAGCGACGGATTTCGAATCGCCCCACAGTTCCGAACCGTGTGCGTCATTCGACGCGAACACGCCGACGATGGTCCAGTCCTGGCCGCCGAGGCGCAGCGTCTTGCCCACGTCCAGCCCGGCGAACTGGCGCTCGGCGCCTTCGCCGACGACGAGCTCGCGCATGCCGGGCGTGAACTTGCGCCCCTTGATGATCTTCACGTTCGGCCACACGGTCCAGGCCTCGTCGCTGACGCCGCGGATCGCGACGTTGGCATCGGTCTTGGGATCGCTCTTCTTCGGCACGTTGGCGACCACCACCAGTTCCGCCGACGCGATCGGCCTGCCCTGCGCATCGCGCGCGATGCCGGGCGCCTGCTCGATGACGTCGATGTCGTCGCGCGTCAACACGGAGTTGCTTTCCGCGCCCGAACCGCCGCGCAGCACGATCGCGGTGTCATCGTTGCCGGTCTGCTGCAAGGTCGCAGTCAGGCCATCGCCCATCGCAAGCAGCGCCACCAGCACGCCGACCACGCCGGCGATGCCGACCACGATCACCGCGGTGGAGCCGAGCCGTTCGGTCAGCGTGCTCAGGCCGACGCGCATCACCGACAACGTGCGCCGGCCAGTGCGCGCGGCCAGCAACCACACGGCCAGCAGGATCACCAGGGCCAGCACCACGAACCATGGCAGCGCCGTCCACACCACCAGCCAGACGATCACGATCGCGGCGAGGCCAAGACCGAACAAGAACTTTTTCATGTGTGCGTTCCTTTATCGTCCAGCGAGAGCATCGACGATCTTCAGGCGCATGCCGCGCAATGCGGGCAACACGCCGACCACGATGCCGATCACGATCATCAACACCGCACCCTCGATCCAGATCAGCCAGCCGATGGGCGGCAACTGGATCATCCCACCGCTGCCCTTGGCGAGCGCGGGCGCCAGCACGCTGGCGATGCCCAGGCCGATCACGCCGCCGATCAACAGCAGCAAGATCGCTTCGGCCAGCACCAGCGCGAGCACGCTGCGGTTCGAGAACCCGATCGTCTTCAGCACCGCGAGTTCCGGGATGCGCTCGCGCACCGCCTGCGCCATGGTGTTGCCGGTCAACAGGATCAGCGTGAAGAACACCGCTGCCATGATCGCCTCAACGATCAGTCCGATGTTGCCGATCTGCTTGGCGAAGGATGCATTGAACGCGTTGGCGGTCTGGGTCTTGGTTTCGTGGTCGGAATTGGTCGACAGAGCGTCGATCGCCTGCGCCACCTTGTCGGCGTCCTTCGCGTCCTTCAGCTTCACCACGTACCAGCCCACCGTGTGCTGGCTGTACATGTTGGCTTCATCGAAATACTTCCAGTGCAGGAAGAACATCTGGTCGGCACCGTTCGGCGCATCCTTGGAAACCTTGTAGATGCCGACGATGGTGAACGGCCAGGTCTTGTCGCCGTTCTTGCGCGGGAAGATCGTGGACTGCAACGGAATCTGCTGGCCGACCTTCCAGTTGTAACGCTTCGCCAGCGTTTCGCCCACCAGCGCGCCATCCTGGGTATTCGCGAACGCCGTGCGCTGCGCGGGCGTCAGCAGGATGTCGGAGTTGGTGGCGAGATAATCCTCGTCCACCGCAAAGCTGAAGACAAAGTTCTTCGGATCCTGATAGACACCGCCGAACCAGTTCTCGTGGCCCACGCCCTCGACGCCGGGGATATTCGCGATGCGCGTCTTCAGGCTTTCCGGCAGGCCGGTCATGATCGAGAACCGCGACGCCACGACCAGCCGCTCGTTGCCGGCAAGGCTGTCGCTGCCGCTGGTGAACGCCACGCGCACCGCGTTGAGCAGACCGAACAGCAGGAACGCCGCGATGATCGAAATCAGCGTAAAGATCGTCCGCGTCTTGCGCCGGAACAGCGCGCTCCAGACCAGATTGAAGTATTTCATTGCGTCACTCCCGTTCAGGCCATGTGCTGCTGTTCTACCAGCGTGCCCTTGTCGAGGTGCAGGGTGTGCGACGCATACTCGGCGGCTTTGGGATCGTGGGTGACCATCACGATAGTCTTGCCGTGTTCGCGGTTGAGTCGCTGCAGAAGCGTCAGCACTTCTTCCGCGGATTGGCGGTCGAGGTCGCCGGTCGGCTCGTCGCAGACCAATAACGTCGGGTCGGACACGATCGCGCGCGCGATCGCAACGCGCTGCTGTTGCCCGCCCGACAGCTCGCTGGGTTTGTGCGAGGCGCGATCGGCCAGCCCGACCAGTTGCAGCGCGATGCTCGCGTTCTTCTTGCGCTGCGTACCCGACAGCTTGGTCAGCAGCAGCGGCAGTTCGACGTTCTTCTGCGCAGTCAGCGCCGGCATCAGGTTGTAGAACTGGAACACGAAGCCGACGTTGCCCGCGCGCCAGCGCGCGAGCTGGCCTTCGGCCATCTTGTCGATGCGCTTGCCATCCACGGCAAGGCTGCCGTCGCTGGGCGAGTCGAGCCCGCCGATCAGGTTCAAGAGCGTGGTCTTGCCCGAACCCGACGGGCCCATCAGCGCGAAGAAATCGCCGCGCGCGATGTCGAGGTCGATGTGGTGCAGCACCTCGAGTTTCTGCTTGCCGCGCGTGTAGGTCTTGGACAGGCCGCGGATCTGCACCAGCGGGCCGTTGTTGGCTTGCACTTCTGCGACTGCTGCGTTCATGGCTATCTCCTGTAGCTCGTCATTCCCGCGCAGGCGGGAATCCAGTGTCTTTGTGTTTTAAGTCGCTGGAAGACTCGCCGCATCCGCGGCTCGCCCTCCGGGCCATCGGCTTCGCCGATGTTCGCTCCGGCATCCCTGCCTTCGCAGTCCCGCTTCCGCGGGGATGACGACCTGAAAGTTTGCGGTGAAGTTATTGGCTGCCGCCGGCTTTCACCTGCACCTTCTCGCCATCCTTCAAATCCGCGGACGGCGTGGTCACCACTTCCGCGCCCGCGCTCAAACCCTGCGTCACCTGTTTCAAATCCGAGAAATCCGCGCCGGTCGTCACCGCCGTGCGCTCGGCATGGCCGTCCTTCACCACGAACACCACGTCCTTGCCGTCGCGCTGCACGATCGCGGACTTCGGCACCAGCACGCCTGGCAATGGTTTGCGGTTGGCGTCCTGCTTTTCGAGGAACGACACGCGAACGCCCATCTGCGGAATGATGCGCGGATCCTTCTGGTCCACCGCGATGCGCACCTTCACCGTGGCCTTGCTCTTGTCCGCGCTCGGAATGATCGCGATCACGTGCGCGGGAATATTCCAGTCGGGATACGCATCCAGCACCGCTTCGACCGGCATGCCGGGCACGACGCGGCTGATGTAGGCCTCGTTGACGTCGACGTCAACTTCCAGCGAATTCATGTCGACGATGGTCGCGAGGCCGCCCGCAATGCCGCCACCGCCCGAGGTGTACGGCGACACGATTTCGCCCACTTCGGCCGCCTTGTCGGTGACCACGCCATCGAACGGCGCGCGTATGATGGTGAAGTCCACGTTGACCTGCGCCGCGCGCACCTGGTCCTTCGCGGCCTGCGCCTGCTTGATCGCGGCGTCGAGCGCGGCCTCGTCGGTGTCCACCAGCGTGTTGGCCTGCTGCGCGTCCTGCTTCGACACGTAACCGCGCGCGACCACCGCGTTCATGCGCGCAGCGTTGGCGCGATCCTGCTGCAAGGTGGCGCGCGCCCTGGCGACGCCGGCCTGCGCGGCCGCGTACTGCGCCTTGGCCGAATCGAGCTGCGCCTGGTACGCCGTCGGATCGAGCCGCGCGAGGATCTGCCCCTGCTTGACATGCGCGCCCTCGTCCACCGACACCTCGGTGAGCGTGCCGATGATCTGCGCCGAAATGGTGGCCTGCCGCCGCGCGACCACGTAGCCGGTCGCCTGCAGCACCGCCGCATCGTTGCTGGATGCCGCCGCCACCGCGGTGCTGGTTTCGACGGTCGCCGCGTGCCCGCGCAATGCGAACGCCGCGACGCCACCGGCAAGCAGCAGCACCACGACCAGCGCGCCGACGATCCACGGCCAGCGCGGACGCGCTTCATCGTCGCGCTGCGCGCGATCGATGCGCAATTCGTGCAGCAAGTCGTGGCTGGACTTCTCGTCGTTCACCGTCGTCCCCGTGCGCGCAAAGTCGTCCGCGCAAGTGTGACACAGCTTGCCGCGCGACTCGCACACCCGCCACCGCCAGCCATCAAGCGTTGCGCCTGACAGCTGTCATGCGCCCGGTTGAAGCCTACAATCACCCGTCCCCACGGAGCCATTGCATGTCTTTCGCGTTCGATCCGCCCGCCGTTCCCAACCTGCCCATCCACGGCAGCGATGCGCGCTTTCCGGTCCACCGCATTTACTGCATCGGCCGCAACTACGCGGAGCATGCGAAGGAGATGGGCGCGCAGGCGGTGAGCCGCGCGAATCCGGTGTTCTTCATGAAGCCCGCGGACGCGATCGTCGCCGGCGGCGGTGACGTGCCGTATCCATCGATGACGCAAGAGCTGCATCACGAAGTCGAGATGGTGGTCGCGCTGGCGAACGGCGGGCGCGACATCGATCCCGCGCGCGCTCTCGATGGCGTATTCGGCTACGGCGTCGGGCTCGATCTCACGCGCCGCGACCTGCAAGCCACGATGAAAGCGAAGGGCTTGCCTTGGGATGTCGCCAAGGGTTTCGATGCGTCCGCGCCGGTTTCGCCGTTGCGCACGGCCGCCGATGCCGGGCATCCGCAGCACGCACGGCTGTCGCTCCATGTGAACGGCGAGATGCGCCAGGACACCGACATCGCGGACATGATTTTCGCGGTACCGGTGATCATCGCGGAGCTGTCGAAGCTGTTCGAACTGAAGGCGGGCGACCTGATTTTCACCGGCACGCCGGCGGGTGTCGGGCCCCTGCTGCGCGGCGACCGTTTCCGCGCCGAACTGCAAGGCATTGCAACACTGGAGGGGCAAATCGCCTGAACGCGCGGCGGCTTGCGCGGCGCCCGCGGGAGTGCCTAAATGGGCGCGCCGCGACGCGGCAGGGGAGGCACCGGCCCATTCCAGAGAAGGAGTACGCAATGAGCTTCGCGAAAGACTTCAAGGCGTTCATCATGCGCGGCAATGTGGTCGACCTGGCCGTCGCCGTGGTCATCGGTGGCGCGTTCGGCAAGATCGTCACGTCGCTGGTCAACGACGTCATCATGCCGCCGATCGGCTGGATCACGGGCGGCATCGATTTCTCCAACCTGAAGTGGATCATCCAGGATTCTCCCGACCCCAAGAAGGTGGTGGCGATCCATTACGGTGCTTTCATCAACACCATCATCACGTTCCTGATCATCGCGCTGTCGATTTTCGTCGTGATCAAACTGATCGAACGCCTGCACCCGAAGAAGGACGATGCTCCGCCACCGGCGCCGCCGGCGGACGTGGTGCTGCTGACCGAGATTCGCGATCTGTTGAAGCAGCGCTCGACCTGATCAAGACGCCGCACAAGCGCCCCATCCGCCTTCGGCACCTTCCCCCGCTTGCGGGGGAAGGAAAATCATGCGTATCGAGATCATCCAGGCCGACATCACCACGCTGCGCGTCGATGCGATCGTCAACGCGGCGAACGAGACGCTGCTGGGTGGCGGCGGGGTCGATGGCGCCATCCATCACGCCGCCGGCCCGCGGCTGCTGGAAGCCTGCCGCGCGGTCCCGGAAGTGCGCGCCGGCGTGCGCTGTCCGACCGGCGAAGCGCGCATCACGCCCGGCTTCGACTTGCCCGCGCGCTTCGTGATCCACACCGCCGGGCCGGTCTGGCGCGGCGGCGAACGCGACGAACCTGCGCTGCTGGCGGCTTGCCATCGCAACGTGCTGGAACTCGCGCGCGAACACGCGATCGACAGCCTTGCGTTCCCCGCGATCAGTTGCGGCGTGTACGGCTATCCGCGCGATGCCGCGGCGGGCGTGGCGCTGGCCGTGCTGGCCGAAGAACAACACCGCACGCGCACGCCGCACCGCATCATCCTGTGCGCGTTCGACCGTGGCATGGCGCAGGCATGGCGCGACGCGGCCGCGCGGCTGCGCGTCGATATCGCGTCCTGAAGGTTCCGCGCGTCAATCGCGCGAGGGATACAGTGGCGGCAAATCATCGTGTTTGCCGCACGCGGATTTTTCATCTTCGCGCCACGCGAATCCGCGCGGGAAGACATCCGCCACCGAGGCGCACGCGGCAGCGCTGTCACCGCCCTGCCAACGCGCACGCTGCAACGCATCCAGTGCGTCGCGCTGCGCCGAGTCGCGGAGCGCCGCCCGCAGCGCAGCCATGTTGACGATGTCAGGACGGCGGGCGCGCGCCCACGCGAGCAGCGCGTGTTCGCATGCCGCGGCGTCATGGCCACGTGCCGCATCGAGCGCCGCTTTCCGCAGCGCGCGATGATCTTGCGGTGCTTCGTCGATCGCGACGCCGGCGCGAGGCGGAACCGGCCTGCGCTGCTCCCGCCGCATCCACCACCACGCTGCAGCCGCGACAATCACCATCACCCACAGCACCAGGCTCGCCAGCGCGATGACGCGCCACACGGTTTGTGTACCGCGTACCAGTGCACTCGCCGGCGTGGTGGACGGCGGCGTGGGCGCGTTTCGGACGATCGGCTGCACGGACTGCGGCGGCGTACTCGATGACGCGCCCGCCACGGCGCCGCTGACGTACAAGGTCCGTGCAGGCACGCTCGCCTGCTGCGCGCGATCGTGCGCGACGTCCCACCAGTTCAACGTGATGGCCGGCAGCGACAACGTGCCGTCGCGCTGCGGCACGATCGCGAAGCTGCGCGTGCGCGTGCCTTGCAGCCACTGGCCGCTGTCGTCGGTGCTGTCGCGTGTCTGGTCCGGATACACGCGCGCGCCTGCGATCGCGGGCAATTCGGGTTCCGGCAAGGCATCGGCGGGTTGGCCCGTCGCGCTGATGCTCAGCGTCACCGTCAATGGCACGCCCGCGGTCAGTTCGCCGTTGGCGGGCAATCCCGTCAGCTTCAGTTGCACGTCGCGCGCGGGCAGCCACGGTTTGCCCGCGGCGGCGGGCGCCGCACGCGCGTCGATGCGCGTCACCGGAGCGGTTGCGCTGACCGGCGCACCGATGCCGGGAAACGGACCGTTCAACAGTGCGTTCGGATTGTTGAGCAACGCGTTCGGGTTGTTGAACCACGCGCCGGGATTGCCGGCCGCGAGCCGGTCGCCCTGGAACGTCGGGCCGCGCACCACGATCGCGCCTGCGCGCTGCGGAATCAGCGCCCAGCTGTACTCGATCACCTTGTAGGCGTAACCGTCGCGATCGACCATGTAACTGTGGTCGCGGTCGAGCCTGATCAGATCGGCGCCGTCGGCGCTGGGATCGCCCAGCGAGCCGTTGACGCCCGGCAGATAGAACAATCGCACCGTGTAGACCGTCTGCTCGTCCACGTAAGGCGAGCTCGACAGCACGCTGGTTTCCATGAACACGGGATCGCCCGTCCGCCCGCTGCCGCCCGACGGCGCCGCGCCGACCTGCAGGCTCAGCGGCTGCGTCTTGGCGCCGCCCACGTCCAGCGATGGAATCGTGATGGTGCCCGCGTGCAGCGGCTTCAGCGCGATACCGAGTTGCACGGAACGTGTGGTCGTACCGTTGACGATCTGCACGCTGCTGGAGTTCGAGGTGCCGAGCACCTGGAAATCCTGTTGCAGCGGCGACAGGTCGGGCGTGCCGATCGGATCGCTCGACTGGATGTTGAGCGTCACGGTATCGCCGAGGCTCACATGGCTGCGATCGAGGAACGCGTGCACCGTTGCGGCCTGCGCGAGCGGTGCCAGCAACACCAGCAGGACGATCCACCATCGGCGCATCATTGCTGCGGGTCCTCCGGCGGACGGCCGTTGCGCTGTTCCCACTCCAGCCGGAACTTGCGGCGCAGCAGCGCGCCCGGATCGTCCGGCACCGCGTTCAACATCGCGCGTTGTTGCGCGTCGAACTGGCCGTCCTGTTTCGGTGCATCTTCGCCGAGCGCGAAGGCGTTTGCATTGCCCTGTTTTCCAGAACGCTTTGTTCCTTGCGCTTGCTGCAACTCGCGCGCGAGCGCCTGCTCCGCCTGTTGCGCCTGGCGTTGTTGTTTGGCGGCCTCGGCGGCCGATGCAGCATGATCCTGCTGCGCCGCGCCGGCGTTGCCTTGCTGCGAGTCCTGCCTGCCGGCGGCGTTGTCCGCGCCGGTCGCCGACGAGGCTTGCGGCGTGGACGATGCAGCGCCGTGCTGCGCCCCGGATTTTCCGGAATCCTTTCCGTTGTTCGGACTGGACGAACCGCCGCCCGACGACGAGGACGGCTGCCCGTTGCTGTTTTGTTGTCCTGACCGGGGCGAATGTTGTTGATGTTGCTTCAGCCAGTCTTCCACGGCATCGAGATTGGCGCGCGCATCCGCCATGTCCGGATCGCGTTGCAAGGCTTGCTTGTAAGCCGTGATGGCCTTTTCGTATTCGCCCTGCTTCGCCAACGCGTTGCCGAGGTTGTAACGCGCGCGCGCGCCGTCGCCTTGCGCGAAGGCCTTGGCGGCCTCGGCGTAATGGCCCGCGCGGTAATCCGCGGCGCCACGCACGCCGGGCGTGGTCGCGAGTTTTTGCGCTTGCGCGGCATCGCCGCGCTGCAACGCCTGCAACGCGCGCTGGTCGCGATTCGCCCACAGCGAATCCCAAGTGGCCGCGTGTGCTTTCGGCATGCCGATGGGCAACACCAGCAGCGCGAAAACCAGCAACCAGCCGCGCCGGAACGCCAGCGCCGCGAGGATCAGCAACATGGGCAGCAGCCAGATGCCGCCGTCGCGCCACACCTGTGCACGCTCAGCGCGGGTCGAGTGTCCCGCTTCCGCCACCGGCGCGGCGAATACGGACGCACCCGTGCCGTCCGCCTGCAATGCCACGTAGCGGCCGCCACCGGCGTCAGCCACCGCGCGCAACGCCGCATCGTCACGCCGCGCCATCAGCGTGCCGCCCGATCCGCTGGCGAAGCCGCCGCCGCGCTGCGGCACCGGCGCGCCCTCGCGGGTGCCGATGCCGAGCACGTCGACGCGGATGCCCTTCGCGCGCGCGGCTTTCGCCTGCGCAAGCGCGGCGTCATCGGCGGTGTCGGTCACCAGCACGATTTCTCCGCCCTTCGCGTGGGCCTGCTGGAGCAACTCGGTGCCTTGGCGAATGCCCGCCGCGGCGTCGTTGCCGGGCACCGGCATCACGTCGGGCTTGAGCGCCTGCAGCAGGTTGAGGATGGTGTTCTTGTCGTCCGTCAGCGGCGCGACGGTGAACGCGGCACCCGCATACGCCACCAGCGCCGTGCGCGCATCGCCTGCATCGTTCAACAGGTCGCGCACCGCGAAACGTGCGCGGGTCATGCGGTCCGGCTGCACGTCCTGCGCCAGCATGTCGTCCGAAAGCGACAACACCACCACGCGCGCCGCGCCATTGACGTACAGCGGCGCCGGCGCCTTCTGCCAGGCCGGTCCGGACAGCGCGGCCACGCAGAGCAGCCACGCCGCCGCGACCAGGCCCAACGCAAGCCGCCTGCGTGAGCCGCCATCGCTGAGCAGATGCGGCAGCAGCGCGGCATCGGCCAGCTTCGCCAGCGCGGCGCGGCCATCGCCATGCCTCACGAGCATCCACAGCACCGGCGGCAACGGCAGCAGTGCCAGCCACCACCACGGGCGCAGGAAATGCAGCGGCATCTCGAACGCGTTCATGCGGCCACCGTCCTGCGCGCGCGCAAGCTGCGCCACGGCAGCAGCGCGCAACCGAGCAACAGCGCCAACGCCAGCGGCCACGGATACCACTCGTGGTCGGGACGCAAAAGCGAACGGCCGGTCGCCAGCGGCTCCAGCGCGTCGATCGCCTGATACGCCGCGGCGAGCTGATCGCCGTCCGATGCGCGGAAGAACTGGCCGCCCGTCGTGTCGGCGATCTGCGTCAACGCCTGGATGTCCAGTTGGTTGTCCGGTGCCGCGAACTGGAAACCGAACGCGTTGAAAGCCTGCCCGCTGGAACCCACGCCGATCGTGTAGACGCGCACGCCCGCGGCCTTCGCCAACCTGGCGGCGTCCAGCGGTGCCACGCTTCCCGCGGTGTTGACACCATCGGTCAGCAACACCAGCACGCGCGCGCGTGCAGGCAGCGCCGACAAGTGCTTGACCGCGAGCACGATGGCGTCGCCGATCGCGGTCTCGCGTCCGGCCAGTCCGACCGCGGCGCCGCCCATCTGTTTCGCGACCGCGTCGACATCGAACGTCATCGGCGTCATCAGGTAAGCCTGGGTTCCGAACAGGATCAGGCCGACGTCGTCGCCGGAGCGCAGCTTGATGAAACGCTGCGCGATCGCCTTCACCGCGGCGAAGCGGCTGACCACCGTGTCGCCGAAACGCATGTCCTCGATCGCCATGCTGCCGGAGCAATCGACCGCCAGCATCAACGCGCGGCCGGTGTGCGTGATCGCCTGCGGCGGCGCCGGCTGTTGCGGACGCGCCGCGGCGCACACCAGCAGGATCCATGCGCAGGCCGCGATCCACACGCGCCAACCGCGGACGCGGGCGACAGTCGCGTGTGGCGCGAGCACAACCGGCTGCGGCAGGCGCAACGCCACGCCCGGTGCGGCGGCCGGCAGGAACTTCCAGGCCAGCCACGGCAAGGGCAGCAGCAGGAACATCCATGGCCATGCGAAGGTCATGCCGATACCGCCCTGGCATGCACAACGCGCTGCGCGCCGGGTGCGATGCGCGCGCGCAGCGCACGCCGGCACCATGCGCGCAGTGCCGCCAGCAGCGCCGGCGCGTCCAGCGCCTGCTGCGCGCGATAACGCTCGCTGGCGAGTTCATCCAACACCTGCCGGACGCTTGCATCGGGCGCGTGCGTGTGCACGAATGCGCGCCAGCCTGACCCGGCCTGGGCAGCCACGTCGGGCGCGACGCGCAACGCCACGCGCCGCATCAGCCGCGACGCTCCATCCACCAGCCGCCCGACATCCTGGTCGCTCGCGTAGGCGGCTTCGAGCACATCGATCTCGTGCATCGCCACGCGCACGGGGTGCGCACGCGCTGCACGCCGCAACCACCACGCCACGCCGAGCGCCGCAAGCAGCAGCAAGGCCGCGAGCAACCACCATCCCGGCGCCAGCGGCCACCAGTGCGCCGGAGGCAGATGGATGTCGCGCAGCACCGGCCCGTTCATCGGCGATGCTCCATGGCACGCCTGCGCAACAGCGGCGCCAGGCCCAACTCCGGTTCTTCGCTGGTCGCCAGCATCACCCAAGGCACCGATGCTTCGTCGCACGCCTTGGCGAGCGTACGCGAACCGTGGGCAAGACGATCACGCAGGCCCGCGCGCGAGGTGGCGGTCGACAGCTCGACGTGGCGGCGTCCCGCGTCCGTTTCGAAGACATAGTCACCCGCCGGTGCGAGCGCATGTTCCAGTGCGTCCACCACGATCACGGCCCGCACGTCGGCGTGATGCTTCAGGCGGATCAGCGCGTGCGCCGCGGAAGCATCGGTGCACCAGCCGTCGGACAGCATCCAGATCTCGTTGCCGGACAGCGCCATCCGCCGTGCGCGCGTGAGCGCGGCCGACAAGGGTTCGGCGTTGCCGGATTGCACCGCGTGCGCTTCGGCGTCCCAGCGCGCCAGCGCACCCAGGACCGCCAGCGCACCCCGCGTACCGGCCTGCGGATCGATGGCGGCACGCTGGTTGCCGAATGCCAGCGCGCCGATCCGGTCGCCGCCGCGCACGCACGTCCAGGCCAGCCACGCCGCCGCGCGCGCCGCCGCCACCGACTTGAAGCGGGTACGCGTGCCGAATTGCATCGTCGGGTGCGTATCGACCAGCAGCAGCATGCTGTGCTCGCGCTCGGCCTGGAACAGCTTGGTGTGCCACTTGCCGCTGCGCGCCGTGCGCCGCCAATCGATATTGCGCGAGTCGTCGCCCGACTGGTACGCGCGCGACTCGGCGTAATCCATGCCGCGCCCACGCAGCGCGGAAACGTGGCCCCCGGCGAGCGGCGTGCGGACGCGCGCCGCGCGCGCGATGGGCTTTCCGGCGCGTGCGCGCAGCGCGATCAGCTCGGCGAGATCGACGTGGGTGAGGCCGGGATTGCGATCGGAAATGTGGGCGGTGGTTGCGGACACGATTGCGTAATTGGCTTTCTACCTCCCCTTCCGCAGGAAGGGGGATTGAGGGGGATGGCTTTTCACTTCGCACGATGCATCCCCCGCGCTGCGCGCGACCCCCTTCGTTCCGAAGGAGGTAAACTATGGCAGCGGCACGCGCTCGAGCAGTTGCTTCACCACGTCGTCCACGCGCAAACCTTCCGCTTCCGCTTCGTAACCCAGCAGCACGCGATGGCGCAGGACGTCCGGCGCCAGCGACTGGATGTCTTCGGGCAATACATAGTCGCGACCCGCGAGCCACGCGGACGCGCGCGCGCATCTTTCCAGCGCAATGCTGGCGCGCGGACTCGCGCCCCATGCGATCTTGTCGCGCAGCGCCGGCGCCCACGGCCGCGGATCGCGCGTCGCCAATACCAGTTGCACGATGTATTCGCCGAGCCCGTCCGCCATGTGCAGGTCGAGAACCTGCCCGCGCGCTGCAAACAGGTCGGCCTGGCTCAGCACGCGTTCCGGCCTTGCATGCGCATCCAGTTCATCGCGCGCGCGCGCATGGGCCAGCCGCATGATTTCACGCTCCGACTCCGCCTTCGGATAGCCGACCGGAACATGCAGGAGGAAACGATCGAGTTGCGCTTCGGGCAGCGGGAAGGTGCCTTCCTGTTCGATGGGATTTTGCGTCGCCATCACCAGGAACAACGGCGGCAGCGGCCATGAGCGCCGGCCGATGGTGACCTGGTGTTCGGCCATCGCCTCCAGCAACGCGGACTGCACCTTGGCGGGCGCGCGATTGATTTCGTCCGCCAACACAAGGTTGTGGAACAGAGGTCCCGGCTCGAATTCGAAAGCACCGGTGGCGGGACGCAGCACGTCGGTGCCGGTGAGATCGGCCGGCAACAGGTCGGGCGTGAATTGCACGCGATGGAAATCGGCCTCCATGCGCGAAGCGAGCGCCTTGATGGCGGTGGTCTTGGCCAGGCCTGGCGCGCCTTCCACCAGCAGGTGTCCGTCGGCCAGCAGCGCGATCAACAGCCGATCGACCAGCGCGGGCTGGCCGATGACTTCGGTCTGCAGCGCATCGCGCAGGACGTGGAAGCGGGCGTGCAACGTGCCGGTTTCGGCACCGCCCGGCGACGCCGCGGCTGCCGCCACGGCTGCTTGTGCGGAGAAGGACTGGGTTTGCATTCGCCCAGTAGACCACAGTCCGCCGCAAAAGTTTTTTGACGCGGCGCGGGCGCCGAAAAGCAAACGGCGCGGATCGCCCGCGCCGTTTGCCTCGAACCGCTTGCCCGTCAGGTCATTCGACGGTCGTTTCCTGACCCAGGATGTGCGGCGTGATGAACACCAGCAACTCGGCCTTGTTGTTGATGTTCTTCTTGTCGCGGAACAGCGCGCCGAGGATCGGGATGTCGCCGAGGAACGGCACCTTGGTCACGTCATGCTCGTTGGTGAATTCATACACGCCGCCGAGCACCACCGTCTGCCCATTGTCGACCAATACCGAGGTATCGATCTCGCGATGGTCGATCTGCGGCACGAAGCCGCCGCCCGGATTCGGCACCAGCGCGCTGATGGCGTCCTTGATCACCTTGAGCTTCATGAAGACGCGGTTGTCGGAAGTGATGGTCGGGGTGACGTCGAGTTCCAGCACCGCGTTCTTGAACTGCACGGTCGCCGTACCCTGGCCGCCGCCCGCACCCGAGTTCTGGAACGTCAGGTAGCCGATCTGCTGGCCTTGCTGGATCGTCGCTTCCTGGTTGTTCGCGGTCACCACCTTGGGCTGCGAAATGGTCTCGCTGCGGCCTTCCTGTTGCGCGGCGCTCAGTTCGAGGTTGAGCAGGTAGTCGCGGCCGAGGATGCCGATCGCGAAGCTGCTGGATCCGGTGGTCGTCGACGGCAGGTTGACGTTCAAACCGGTCGGTATCTGGATGACGTTGTTGCCGGTGCCGGTCGACTGGCCACTGAAGCTGTTCCAGTAGTTGGCGATGCTGGACGTCGTATCGCTGGTGCCGGTTCCATTGACGCCATTGATGCCGCCGCCGTAGACCTGCGCGTGCTTGCTGTTCTCGCCGAGGTGGAAGCCGCCGACGCCCAGCTTGGCGCCCAGTTCACGGGTGAAGTTGTCGGTCGCGATCACCAGCCGCGATTCGATCAGCACCTGCTTGACCGGACGATCGAGCACCGACACCAGTTGCCGGATCTCCTGCACCTTTTCCGGCGTGTCATTGACCAGCAGGGTGTTGGTGCGATCATCGAAGGACACGCTGCCGCGCGAAGACAGGAAACCGCGTTCCGAGGTGCTGCTGACGCCGCCGCCACCACCGACGTTGCCGGCCTTGGCGCCCGAGGTCAAAAGATCGGCGATCTGCTTGGCGTTGCCGTAGTTGATCGGAATGTAATCCGTGACCAACTGGGCGCTGTCGAGCTGCTTCTGGCGCGCGTCGGCGACGTCCTGCTCGTATTTGGCGATCTCGGTTTGCGGGGCCACCCAGATCACGTTGCCGTTCTGGCGTTGGGCGAGGCCCTTGGCGCGCAGGATCACGTCGAGCGCCTGGTCCCACGGCACGTTGACCAGCCGCAGGGTGACGTTGCCCTGCACGCTGTCGGACGCGACGATGTTGAGGTTGGACACGTCGGCGAGCAGCTGCAGCACCGAGCGCACGGGGATGTCCTGGAAATTGAAGGTGACGCGGCTGCCCTTGTAGACAATCGGCTTGGGCGCGCCGAGCAGCGTGGTTTCGCTGGAGGTCGGACGCGAGAACTCGACCACGTACTGGTTGCCGGTCTGGTAGGACGCGGTCTGCACCACGCCGCGCGTTTCCACGTCGATGCGGGCGCCGCCCGGCACGGCATGGGTATTGACGCTGCGCACCGGCGTCGCATAGCTCGTGACATCCAGGCGGCGCGCCTGTGCTGCCGCAAGGTTCGCGCCAGCAACGTCGATCGTGGTGACATCGCCATTGGTGTGCATGCTGGTCGCCGCACCGGCCTGGCTGAAATCGACCACCAACTTGCCGCCGCCGTGGTCACCGCGCTGGAAATCCACGCCGGTGATGACATTGCTGCCCGCCATCGCGACAGCCTTGTCGGGGTTCGCCGTGGACACGGCCAGCGACTGCTGCGATTGCGGCGGCGGCGGAACGGGCGCCAGCGCGGGGCCGGAGTCCTGCGCCGGATCGGCCGCCGCGGTTGCGCTGCCCATGCCGTCGCCGATGGTCACCAGCAACTGGTTGCCCTGCACCTGGGTCACGTAAGGCGAAGGCTGGCTCAGGTTGACGACGACGCGTGTGCGGCCGTTGGCTTCCACGGCACTGACCGATTGCGCGGTGCCCTGGCCCAGGTTGTACGAGCGTTGCGCAAGACCGTTGCTGGTATCGGCGAAATCCAGCGCGATGCGTGGCGGCGTGTTGGTGCTGAACGCCTGCGGCGCAACGGCGGGGCCCGAGAAGCTGAGGGTCACCTGGACCTTGCCACCCGGCAACGGCGATGCGCTGACGCTCTGCAACGTGTTGGCCGCCATGGCCGGTCCGGCCACCAGCAGGCATATCGCCATCACCGGCACCACCAGCAACGCCATCCATCCGCGTGCCGGCCGGGCTGTGCCGCCGTGGCTGCGGCCAAGGAAGTGAGCAGGTTTGGTCATCATGAACGTAACCCCCGATGAATCGTCATTTTTCGCCCAGTGCGACGGTCGCGTCGCGTTCCATCCAGCCGCCCGAACCATTCGGCACCAGTTCCACGAGATCGATTTCGCCGGCCGTCACCTGCGTGACATGGCCGTAGTTCTGGCCCATGTAATCACCCACGTGAATCTGGTGGATGACGCCCTGCGGATCCTTGACCAGCGCCTCGACACTGCCCTTTGCACCGATCGTGCCCACCATCTTCAGGCTGTCGAGCGGGAAAGCTTCCAGCGGCTCGCGCGGGCGGTTCTGATCGGGATGCGGGCCGGCCAGGTCCGACGAACCGGCTTGCGGCGGCGCAGGTTCGAACGGATCGCGCTTGTCCTGATCCTGGTAGATGAAGGTCTCGAAAGTCTTGACGACGGGGAGCGCCGGCAACGGCGCACCCTTGCGTGCCTTCACCTGCGCGACCCATTCGTGGAGATCGCCCTGGCCGCTGCACGCGGCAAGGCCGGAAATCATGGCGAGGGTTGCAACGACGCCGACAATGCGGGTGGGTCGCATGATCACTGCCCTCCCTTCTTGGCCGGTTGCGCACCCTTCGGTTCCTCGTCGCCGAGGTAGCGATAGGTCTGCACCGTGCCTTCGAGCATCAGCACCCCGCCGGGCGGCGGCGCATCCTTCGCGCCACTCGCGGTGGCCGCCTTGAGCGACACGTCGTGCATGGTCAGGATCACCACGCGCGGCAACGATGCCACGCCGCTGATGAAGGTGCCGAACTGGTGGTAGGTGCCCTGCATCTTCAGCGCGATCGGCTGGATCGCGTAGAACTCCTCGGGAATCTCGGGCTTCGGCTGGAACAAGTCCGTCTCGATGCCGGCGGCCTGCGCCGTCTGCGAGATGTTGACCAGCAACGCCGGCATTTCGGTCTTGCTGGGCAGCTCGCGCAACATCTGGCTCAACATCTCGTTCATCTGGGCAAGCTGGGCCTTCAAGGCATCCAGGTTGACCACCTGGGCCTGCTTGTCCTCGAACTCGTGCCGCAACGTGAGTTCTTTTTGCTGCCCCGAAGCGAGCGTGTCCTGCTGGCCGCTGATGTAGAAGTACCAGCCGAGGAACAGGATCACGACCACGATGATGGCGATGAAGAAGCCCTTGACCGAATTGGGCCAGCCGCCAACGTTGTTGCGATCGAGATTGCGCAGGTCATCGAAGAATTTCATGGCCTGGCCCCTCCCTTGCTCTTGGACGCCGCAGGCTCTGGCTTGGCCGGCTCGGCCGCCTTCGGTGCGAGCGCGGACACCGGCAGCGCCGCGGGTGCCGAAACAGGCGCCGATCCCGGAATCGCCGCGGCGGCCGAAGCGGGGGCTGCAGCCGGGGCCGCCTGAACCGATGCCGCGGGTGCGGAAGTCGGCGCGACGGCAGCGGATGGCGCAGCCGGCAGCGGGCCTGCCACCGGTGCGGCGGGCGCCGTGCTCGACGCCGTGGCAGCCGAGGCACCGGACGCCGGACCCGATCCGTCGCCATCGCCCTTCTGTTTGTCCAGCGCGACGACCAACTCGAACTCATACGGCATGTTGGAATCGTTGTGGACGTTTTCCGTCTTGACGAGCGTGGTGGGCCCCATCCACGGCGAGGCCTCGATGTTGCGCATGTATTCGGCGACCGTCGCGTTCGATTGCGCGACGCCATCGAGCGTCAGCTTGTCGCCCTGCTGCTGCAGTGAAGTCAACCGCGCACCGGCGGGAATGGTCTGCACGATCTGGTCGAACAGATGCACCATCTGCGAGCGGCTGGATTGCAGTTTCTCGACGATGCGCTTGCGATCCAGCAGGTGCTTCTTGACCTTCTGCAGGTTCTGGATCTCGGTGATCTTGGAATCGAGCTGGGTGATCTGGCCCTGCAGGTACTCGTTGCGATTGTTCTGGTTGTCGATGCGCAGGCTCATCCAGAAGCCCCACAACAGCACCAGCACGATCGCGGCGACGGCCGCGATGCCCAACTGGGCGAAGAATTCGCGCTTGCGGCGTTCGCGCCGTTCCGCGCGCCACGGGAGGAGGTTGATCTTGGCCATCAGTCGAAGCTCCTCAAGGCCAGCCCGGCGGCGATCATCAGGGCCGGGGCATCCTGCGCCAGCGTCTGCGCCTGCAGGCGCGGCGACAGCGACATGCTGGCCAGCGGATTGGCCACCACGCACGGCACGCCCAGCTGCTCGACCACCATGTCGGCGACGCCGGGAATGGAGGCGCAGCCACCGGCCAGCACGACCTGGTCGACCTTGCCGAATTCGCTGCCCGCGAAGAAGAACTGCAACAGGCGGCTGACCTGCTGCACCATGGCTTCCTTGAACGGCTCCAGCACTTCGATTTCGTAGGATTCGGGCAAGCCGCCCTGGCGCTTGGCCAGGCCTGCCTCCTCGTAGGACATGCCGTAGCGGCGCATCACCTCGTCGGTGAGTTGCTTGCCGCCGAACACCTGCTCGCGCGAATAGATGGTGCGCTGGTTCTTCAGCACCGACAGCGTGATCATCGTCGCGCCGATGTCGACCAGCGCGACCAGCGCGTCGCGCGGCACCGAAAGCTGGTCGGCGATCAGGCGGAAGGCGTTCTCCATCGCGAACACCTCGACGTCGATCACCCGCGCGGTGAGTCCGCCGAGGTCGAGCGCGGCGACGCGCATGTCGACGTTCTCGGTGCGCGATGCAGCCAGCAGGATCTGCTGCATCTCGGGATTGTCCTTCACCGGACCGATGGTTTCGAAATCGAGGCTGACTTCCTCGATCGGGTACGGGATGTACTGGTTGGCCTCGACCTGCACCTGCCCTTCGAGGTCATCCTCGGACAGATCGGCCGGCATCGGGATGACCTTGGTGATCACCGCCGAACCCGCGACCGCGGCCGCCGCGTACTTGGTGCGTGCGCCGGAGCGCTGCACGGCGCGGCGGATCGCATCGCCGACGGCCTCGACCTCGACGATGTTCTTCTCGACCACGGCATTGGGTGGAAGCGGCTCGACCGCGTAATGTTCGACGCGGTAGCGCGAGCCGGCCTGGCTCAACTGCAACAACTTGACCGCGGTCGAACTGATATCGACGCCGATCAGTGGCGCAGCATTGGTTGTCAGTAATCCCACTGGAATTCCCCTTCCCCGAGCCCGCATGCGCAGAAACACGCGCGACTGCATTAGATACGAAAGTTAACAAAATATCAATGACCTTGCAAAGTGCCTGCAAGCCAATGAAGTTAAGTAACTTTCTGTCTCAAATGATCACTCTTCAATACCGAATTTGGCTCGAAGTACGTCACAAATCCTCGATAAACTTCCGGGCCGATTTCGCGGCCCGGTTGGCGCGCATTGCGCGGCTTTCGCAGCAACGCATGGCGTCCGCCGGCGCGGCTTCCTGCCTCTCCGAAAAACGCGTGCACGAAACGTGCCTCTATAATTCTGCGCTTCCCGCTGCATGGTTCGCGCCGCGGAACGCGCAGCCCAGGCTGCTGTCTGCATTGATCGGCAATCCCGCAGCCCGTCGAGTGATCGTTTCCGGATAACGCATGAGAATTCTCAAACGACTGCTGCTGGTCTGCCTCGCGGGCCTGCTCTGCCTTGTGCTTCTCGGCGTCATCGCGGGCGGCATCGCGTGGTGGCTGCTGGAACCGCGGGTACCTTCGGTCGCATCGCTGAAGGACGTGCAGATGCAGGTGCCGCTGCGCATCCTGAGTTCCGATGGCCAGTTGATCGCCGAATACGGCGAGATGCGCCGCAACCCGGTGCAGATCACCAAGGTGCCCGACAACCTGAAGCACGCGGTGCTGGCGGCCGAAGACGCCGACTTCTACCACCACTCCGGCATCGATTTCGTCTCGACGTTCCGTGCGGCGATGGAAGTCGCATTGCACCATGGCCAGAAGGTGCAGGGCGGCTCGACCATCACCCAGCAGGTCGCGCGCAATTTCTTCCTGAGCCCGCAGAAAACCTACACCCGCAAGCTCATCGAGATCCTCACCTCGTTCCGCATCGAGAGCGAGCTGAGCAAGGACCAGATCCTGCAGCTCTACCTCAACAAGATGTTCCTGGGGCATCGCACCTATGGCGTGGCGGCTGCCGCGCAGTACTACTACGGCAAGAGCATCGACCAGTTGAGCATCGCCGAGTGCGCGGCGATCGCCTCGAGCTTCCAGTCGCCGTCGGTGGTCAACCCGATCGACCACAAGGACCGCCTGCTCGCGCGCCGCAACTGGGTGCTCGGACAGATGCTCGCGCACCGCTTCATCGACCGCGCCCAATACGAACAGGCCATCGCCGCACCGGACGACGCCGCGCCGCACGAACCACCGGTGCAGGTCGATGCGCCTTACCTCGCCGAAATGGTGCGCCAGCAGGCGGTGCAGAGACTCGGCAACCAGGCGCTCACCGACGGCTACGTAATCCGCACCACCGTCGACAGCCACCTGCAGGCGCTCGCGAATCATGCGCTGCGCAGCCGGCTCGAAGATTACGACCATCGCCACGGCTACCGTGGTCCGGAAGCGCACGTGGCGCTGCCGCAGCCCGCGACACCCGCCGCGCTCGAGCAAGCCCTGTCGGGTTACAACGACGTCAGCGGCCTGTGGCCCGCGATCGTCACTGCAGTCGATGCCGACGCCGCCGAGGCGTACGTCCAGGGCGGGCAGTCGATCAAGCTGCCGGTAGCCGACATGAAGTGGGCGCTCGGCTATGCGCGCAAGGCCGGCAACGATGGCAAGGGCGCGGCGTCGATCCTGCGCCCCGGCGACATCATCCGCGTGCGCGAAGTCGAGGACGCGCAACCTGCCGCGCCCGCGCGGAAAGCGGCGAAAGCCGTCGCGACGGACGCGAAGCACTGGGAGCTCGAACAGATCCCCGCCGCGCAGTCCGCCATGGTGGTGCTGTCGCCGGACGATGGCGCGGTCAAGGCGCTGGTCGGCGGCTTCAATTTTCAGCTGAGCAAGTTCAACCGCGCAACGCAGACCGCGCGCCAGCCCGGTTCCAGCTTCAAGCCCTTCATCTATTCCGCCGCGTTCGACCGTGGCTACACGGCCGCGTCGATCATCAACGACGCGCCCATCGCCCTGCCCGACCCGTCCAAGCCCGGCGGCTTGTGGACGCCGCAGAACGACGACGGCAAGTTCCGCGGACCGATGCGCCTGCGCGAAGCGCTCGCGCAATCGGTGAACCTGGTCGCGATCCGGTTGCTCGACGCGGTGGGCGTGCGCTACGTGCGCGATTACGTCACGCGCTTCGGCTTCCCGCTCGACGCGATTCCGCCGAATCTCTCGATGGCGCTCGGCACCGCTTCGGTGTCGCCGATGGCGATGGCGCGTGCGTATGCGGTGTTCGCCAACGGCGGTTTCCTGATCACGCCGTACTACATCGCCGAGATCGACAACCGCGACGGCAAGGCCATCTACAAGGCCGACCCCGTGCAGGCCTGCCGCAATTGCGAAGCGCGCCTGCTCGACGAGGGCAAGACCACCGCGGCACCGGCGCAACCGGACGCCGCCGCGGGCGATCCCGGCGCGCTCGGCAACACCGCGAACGCGCTTTCCACCGGCGCCGAGACGGGACCGCTGCTCGCTCCGCGCGTGATCGACCCGCGCAACGACTACCTGATCACTTCACTGATGCACAGCGTGATCGACAATCCGCTTGGAACCGGTGCCGCCGTCAAGAAGCTCGGGCGCAGCGATCTCGCCGGCAAGACCGGCACTTCGAACGACTATCGCGACGGCTGGTTCAACGGCTTCAACAACGACCTGGTCGCCACCGTCTGGGTCGGCTTCGATGATTTCAAATCGCTCGGCCACAAGGAGTTCGGCGCGCAAACCGCGCTGCCGATCTGGATGGCGTTCATGGGTCCGGCGCTGCAAGGCAAGCCGGAAGCCGATCTGCCGATGCCGCCGGGCATCGTCACCGCGACCATCGACCGCACCACCGGCTTGCCCGCGCCGCCCGGCGACACCAACACCGTGAGCGAGATCTTCAGGATCGAGGATCTGGACCGGCTGCGCGAACAGGCCAAGCAGCAGCAGAACCAGCAATCGGATTACAACATTTTTTAGAGGGAGCTGGGGACTGGGGATTGAGGCGAGCGGGGAAACAGGGTCGCTCCTTCCAAATCCCAGCCCCTCGCCCCGCCTTTGCTTTTCCCCCCGCGTTTTTGCGACACTGGCCCCGACGCGGCTGAAGGGCACAGCAACATGCAAAAGACCGCCGGATACCACCGTATCCACGCCGAGGGTCGTGCCCACCAGTTGCGCCGCCGCGTTGCGCTCGAGGCCGCGCGCCTGATCAGCGAGCACGGCATCCGCGATTTCCAGCTGGCCAAACGCAAGGCCGCGCGCCACGTTGGCGTCGACGAAGACAGTTACCTGCCGCGCAATCGCGAAATCGAGGAAGCATTGCGCGAGCATCAGCGCCTGTTCCATGCCGAGGAACAGACGCAGGCTTTGCGCACGCGACGCGAAGCTGCGCGCGGAATAATGCGTTTCCTGCAAATGTTCGAGCCGCGGCTGGTCGGCCCCGTGCTCAGCGGCACGGCGGACAGCCACTCGCCGGTCAACCTGCACGTGTTCGACGATTCACCGGAACACGTGGCGACTTACCTGCTGGACCGCGGCGTCGCCTTCGAAACGCGCGCACACACGTTCCGCATGGATCGCCAGCGCAACGCGGAGTTTCCGGTGTTCCTGTTCAACGCCGATGGCGTGGCCGTCGACGTCACCGTGTTCCCGCGCGACGCGCTGCGGCAGGCACCGCTCGACCGCACCGACGAGCGCCCGCAACAGCGGGCTTCGCTGGCCGCGCTGGAAGAGTTGCTCGCCGTAAAACAGTAAAGTCGGCGGCTGCGCCGCCTGCAAAGGGCAAAGAGTCAAGGCGCGCTTGCGGCTCTTCTTTACTCTTTCCAGCGCCGAAGGCGCGACTTGCAGCTCGCGAAGCGAGCGACTTACCGATTTTCCAGCGCCACGTACTCGCGCGGCGTCGCGCCGACGTACACCTGGCGCGGACGGCCGATGCGACCGCCGGGCATTTCATGCTGTTCGATCCAGTGCGAGATCCAGCCCGCGGTGCGCGCGATCGCGAACATCACGGTGAACATCTCGGTCGGGATCTTCAGCGCCTTGTAGATGATGCCGGAGTAGAAATCGACGTTCGGGTACAGCTTGTGCTCGATGAAGTAGTCGTCCTTCAGCGCGACTTCCTCCAGCTTCATCGCGATGTCCAGCAGCGGATCGTTGACGCCGAGCTTGTCCAGCACTTCGTGGCAGGTCGCGCGGATGATCTTGGCGCGTGGGTCGAAATTCTTGTACACGCGGTGGCCGAAGCCCATCAGGCGGAAGCCGGAATTCTTGTCCTTGGCGCGCTCGACGGCCTTGCCGACGTTCTTCGCATCGCCGATTTCGGTGAGCATCTTCAGCACCGCTTCGTTGGCGCCGCCATGCGCGGGGCCCCACAACGCCGCAATGCCGGCCGCGACCGATGCGTACGGATTGGCGCCGGTGGAACCCACCAGCCGCACGGTCGAGGTGCTGGCGTTCTGCTCGTGGTCGGCGTGCAGGATGAACAGCAGGTCCAGTGCCTTCGCGGCCACCGGATTGATCCGCAGCGGCTCGCTCGGCACTTCGAACATCATGTGCAGGAAGCGATCGACGTATTCGAGGTTGTTGCGCGGATAGCGCATCGGCCAGCCGATCGAATAGCGGTACGCGGCGGCGGCCAGCGTCGGCATCTTGGCGATCAGGCGGATCGCGGCCAGCTTGCGCTGCGCGGGGTCGTCGTTGTTGGTGGTGTCATGGTAGAACGCCGACAGCGACGCCACCGACGCGCACAGCATCGCCATCGGGTGCGCGTCGTAATGGAAGCCGTGCAGGAAGTTCTTGACCGACTCGTGCATCATCGTGTGATGCGTCACCTGGTCCTCGAACGTATGCATCTGCTCCGCGCTCGGAAGTTCGCCTTCCAGCAGCAGATAGGCCACTTCCAGGAAACGCGATTGCTCGGCGAGTTGTTCGATCGGGTATCCGCGATACAGCAGCACGCCTTTCTCGCCGTCGATGAAGGTGATCGCGCTCTTGCACGCGGCGGTGGCGGCGAAACCCGGATCGTACGTGAAGTGCCCGGTCTCCTTGTAAAGCGGCGCAATGTCGATGCAGCTCGGCCCCTGGCTGCCCTCCACCAGCGGCAGGGACACGGAATGATCGGCGGTGGTCAGGGTGACGTTCTTGGACACGAGGGACTCCTTGGAAGCACGCGCCATGCGCGCGTTTTCGCTCGATTGAATCGGTCAATTATCGCACGATACGGCTGCGTACGCAGGTGAGGCGATCGGCATGCAGCAACGAAAACGCCTTCCGTGATTGCTCACGAAAGGCGTTTGATTTCGAAGCCAGTCGCTGGATCCCGGATCAACGCACATCCCTGTGCTGTCCGGGATGAGTTCATCCTGAACTCACTTGCCCGCGGCGTAGCGTCGCTTGAACTTGTCGATGCGGCCGCCCGCGTCCATCACCTTCTGCTTGCCGGTGTAGAACGGGTGCGAAGCCGACGAGATGTCGACCTTGATCACGGGGTATTCGTTGCCGTCTTCCCACTTGACGGTCTCGTCGCTCGTCATCGTCGAACGCGTGAGGAACGCGAAGTCGGAAGCGGCGTCCTGGAAGACCACCGGGTGGTAATCGGGGTGGATGTCGGCTTTCATGGGTGTTCGCCTGGATCGGATTGCTGCGGGCAAGGGCGGAATTGTAACCCGGCCGAACCGCTGCAATCAACCTGATGCGGCGCCGCGGGCGATGCGGCATTCAGGGAAACAAAACCTAGGCCTCGGCAAACCGCGCCGCGGCGCCGATCCAGCGCTCCACCAGCCGCCGCGCCAGAACCGGATGACCACGCAGCATCGCGGTCCCGACCCGCTGCACGGCCGGCATCAGGCGCGCATCCCGCACGATGTCGGCCACCCGGAAGCCCATCTCGCCGGTCTGGCGCGTGCCCAGCAACTCACCCGGACCGCGCAGGCGCAGGTCCATTTCCGCGATCGCGAAACCGTCGTTGGTCTCGCGCAGGGTTTCCAGGCGCTGCTTCGCCAGTCCGGACAAAGGCGGCTGGTACAGCAACACGCAGGTCGAAGCCACGCTGCCGCGACCCACGCGTCCGCGCAATTGGTGCAGTTGCGCAAGACCCAGCCGCTCCGCGTTCTCGATCACCATCAGGCTGGCGTTGGGGACATCGACGCCCACTTCGATGACAGTCGTCGCCACCAGCAGTGCGGTGCGACCTTCCTTGAACGCATCCATCGCTACCTGCTTGTCATTCGCTTTCATGCGTCCGTGCACCAGCCCGACGCGGAGTTCCGGCAGCGCGGCACAAAGTTGTGCGTGCGCGACTTCGGCCGCCTGCGCCTGCAATTGGAGTAGTTGTCCGCGGGTCCCTTCGCCAGGGCCCGCACGTCCCGGTGCGGACTTTTCGCCAACCTCCTCGATCAACGTGCACACCCAATACGCCTGCCGCCCTTCCGCGCACGCGGCGCGGATGCGCTCGACGACTTCGTCGCGGCGGGTATTGGCGATCGCGACCGTGCGCACCGGCGTACGGCCGGGCGGCAATTCGTCCAGCGTGGACACATCGAGATCGGCGTAGGCGCTCATGGCCAGCGTGCGCGGGATCGGCGTCGCGGTCAGCACCAGTTGATGCGGCGCCTCGCCACCCGCCTGGCCCTTGTCGCGCAGCGCCATCCGCTGCTGCACGCCGAAGCGGTGCTGCTCGTCCACGATGGCGAGACCCAGCCTCGCGAATTCGACGCCTTCCTGCATCAGCGCGTGGGTGCCGACCACGATCGGTGCGCCCGCCGCGAGTTGCGCCAGCGCCTTGGCGCGCGCACGGCCCGTCACCTTGCCCGCAAGCCACACCACGTCGATGCCCAGCGGTTCGAACCACGCGCGGAAACTGCGCAGATGCTGTTCGGCCAACAGTTCGGTGGGCGCCATCAGCGCGGTTTGCCGGCCGTTCGCGATCGCATGCAGCGCGGCGAGCGCGGCCACGACCGTCTTGCCCGAGCCGACGTCGCCTTGCACCAGTCGCAGCATCGGCACGTTTTTTCCGAGATCACGCCCGACTTCCTGCGCCACCCGCGCCTGCGCATGGGTGAGCGCAAAGGGCAAACCTTCGAGGAAGCGCTGCCGCAATCCGGCGTCGGCCGGCAACGCAGGCGCGCGATGCTTGCGTACCAGCGCACGCATCTGTTTGAGGCTGATGTGGTGGGCCAGCAGTTCTTCGAACGCCAGCCGCTGCTGCGCCGGATGCGTGCACGCCAGCAGCGCGGCCACGTCGGCGTCCGGCGCCGGCCGGTGCACGCCCAGCAGCGCATCGCGCAACGGCATCAAGCCCAAAGGCTCCAGCAGTTCGGACGGAATCAATTCCAGCGCGGCTGCATCAGGCAGGCGCGCCAGCGCCTTCTCGATCACGCCGCGCAGGCGCTGCTGGCCGAGTCCTTCGGTAACGGGATAGACCGGCGTCAAGGTGTCTTCGACCACCGCTTCCCCGCGTAACACGCGATATTGCGGATGCACCATTTCCAGGCCGTGCTGGCCGTGGCGGACCGCGCCATAGCATTGCAGCCGCACGCCGGGCGCGAATTGCTGCGCCTGCTGGCGGCGGAAATGGAAGAAGCGCAACACCAATGTCTCGCGCGACGCATCGGTGATCGCCACGCGCAATTGCGGCCGCGGGCGGAAACCGGTCTGGATCGCTTCGACCACGCCTTCGACTTGTGCCGATTCGCCGGCGGCGAGCTCGCGGAGCGGCGTGATGCGGGTGCGGTCCTCGTAACGCAGCGGCAGATGGAACCACAGATCCTGCACGCGCTCGATGCCGAGTCTGCGCAACGTGTCCGCCACCGCGGGACCGACGCCCGGCAGCGTCGACACCGGTGCGAGCCCGGGATCGTTGCTCGGAATGGGGTGCGTATCGGCGGGCGTCGTCACCCGCGCAAGGTTAGCCGATGCCGCGTATCAACGATGCACGCCGGCGCGTCAGCCACCGGTCACCGCGATCACATCGATCTCCACCGCCGCACCGCGCGGCAACGCCGCCACGCCGATCGTCGAACGCGCGGGGTACGGTTCGTTGAAATACTTCTTCATGACTTCGTTGACGGCACCGAAGTTGCCGAGGTCGGTCATGTAGATCGCCACGCGCACGACGTCGTCGAACGAAGCGCCCGCCGCTGCCAGCACGGCCTTCAGGTTCTCGAACACGCGCGCGGCTTGCGCGTCGATGCCGCCTGCCACCATCTCGCCGGTGGCGGGATCGAGCGGCGTCTGGCCGGACAGATACAACGTGTTGCCGCTGCGGACTGCCTGCGAATACGGGCCGATCGCCTTGGGCGCGGCATCGGAATGAATGGGAGTACGGGACATGATGGTTTCCAGCGACAAGATGGTGACAGTTTAGCGGCCGTCAGGGACCAGCGACGAGTAGCGAGGGCGCTGGACACGGAGGAGACAGACGAGTTGCCGCGTGTGCTCGCCCCTCACCCGCTTGTCGCTCACAACGGATAGCGATAGACGCCATTCACCACTTTCGTGTTGCGGATGCGTCGCATCACGTCGGCGAGGTGCTTGCGGTTCTTCACTTCGATCGTGAAGATCAAGGTGGCGGCCTGGATGCCGCGCTCGATGTACTTGACGTCATCGATGTTGGAATTGGCTTCCGCGATCGCGGCGGAAACCGTCGCCAGCACGCCGGGCCGATTGACGACTTCCACCCGCAGCTCGACGCGGTAGTCACCCTGCACTTCGCTGTCCCAGCCGATCTCGACGCGGCGCTCGGGCAGCTTGAACAACTCGGTGACGTTGGGACACTCGACGCGATGCACGACGATGCCCTTGCCGGGTGACAGATAACCCACGATGTCGTCGCCCGGCACCGGATGGCAGCAGTTGCCGAAACTGAGGATGCCGCGCTCGGCGCCGCTGATGCGGATCTTTTCCGCGCGATGCTGCGCGGTGCCGATCACCGAACCGCCCAGCGCGATCAATTTGGCTGCGACCTGGTCCGGCATGCGGTTGCCCATCGCGATGTCGGACAACAGGTCTTCGAGGCGGCGCAGGTTGTTGTCGGCGAGGTAGCGGTCCAGCGCTTCCGGCGGCACCGCGTCGAGGCTCGAACCGCTGGCGTCCAGCGCGCTTTCCAGCATGCGGTGGCCGAAGTCGATCGCGTCCTCGTGCTGCAGGTGCTTCAGGTACTGGCGGATCGCCGCGCGCGCCTTGCCGGTCACCGCGAAATCCAGCCACGACGGATTGGGCGCGGCGGAAGGCGCCGTGATCACTTCCACCGTCTGACCCGATGTCGGTTGCGCGCGCAGCGACGCGAGCTTGCCGTCGATGCGCGCCGCCACCGCGTGCATGCCGACGTCGGTGTGCACCGCGAAGGCGAGGTCGAGCGCGGTCGCGTTGCGGGGCAATGCCTGGATGTCGCCCGCCGGCGTGAACAGATAGACCTCGTCCGGGAACAGGTCGACCTTGACGTTCTCGAAGAATTCCAGCGACGACGGGGTCGCCGCCTGTGAATCAGCAAGTCCGGCGACCCACGCGCGCGCGCGCGACTGCGCGCTGTTGGACGGAATCGCGTCCTGCTTGTACGACCAGTGCGCCGCCACCCCGCGCTCGGCGACCATGTCCATCTCTTCGGTGCGGATCTGGATTTCGATCGGCGCGCCGAACGGACCGAACAGCACCGTGTGCAGCGACTGGTAGCCGTTGGCCTTCGGGATCGCGATGAAATCCTTGAAGCGCCCCTCCACCGGCTTGAACAGCGAATGCGCGGAACCGAGCGCCTGGTAGCAATGCGCGACGCTGTCGGTAATCAGGCGGAAGCCGTACACATCCATCAGCTGGTCGAAGGTCTTGTGCTCGCCCTTCATCTTCGACCAGATGCTGTACGGCGCCTTTACCCGGCTGATGATGCGCACGGGGATGCCGTCCGCGGCCAGGCGTTCCGCCAGGGCCAGCTCGATCCTTTCCATCGATTCGCGGCGGTTGCCCAGCGTGCGCTTGATGCGTGACGCGATGATCTTGTAGCGATCCGGATACAGGCTGCGGAAGCCGAGGTCCTGCAACTCGGCGCGGATCGCGTTCATGCCGAGGCGCGCCGCGATCGGCGCGTAAATCTCCAGCGTCTCGCGTGCGATGCGCCGGCGCGCGTCGGGCGCCATCGCCGACAGCGTGCGCATGTTGTGCAGGCGATCGGCCAGCTTGATCAGGATCACGCGCAGGTCGCGCGCCATCGCCAGCAGCATCTTGCGGAAGCTCTCGGCGTCGGCTTCGATGCGGCTCGCGAAATCCACGCGCTCGAGCTTGGTGACGCCATCCACCAGTTCGGTGACCGTGCTGCCGAAGCTGGCCTCGAGCTGCACGCGCGTCATGCCGGTGTCTTCCAGCGTGTCGTGCAGGATCGCCGCGATGATGGTCTCGGCATCCAGCCGCAGCCCGGCGAGGATCGCGGCCACCGCGAGCGGATGGGTGATGTACGGTTCGCCGCTCTTGCGCTTCTGGCGGGCGTGCGCGCGCGCGCCTACCGCGTACGCACCACGAACGCGTTCGATTTGTTCGGGAGGAAGGTAGGCCGCAAGCTGCGTGGCAAGTTCGTCGATGCCCGCTGTTTCAGCAACCGCGGTCGGCCCGGCCGCTTCGGCTGCCTCTGTCTTGGCTTTGCGCTTGCGCATGCCCGCAAGCTAGACAGGCGCGCGGCGCGAGTCAATATCGCGATGGCAGATTCGAACGTTCCGCGCACCGACGTACGCGGAACGCCTCAGGAATGCCCGGAAGACTCCAACGGGTCTTCAGTGTCCGCGCACCGTCACCGACGGATCGAGCATCTGCAACGCTTGTCCGACGTTGTTGGCACCGGTGTTCTGGATGTCTTTCTGGCTGTAGCTGCTGCCCGTCACCGGCAGGCACTGGCCCTTGGGCGGCGGAATGTGGCTGCCCGTATCGCGGATGCACATCCGCGAATCGAGCGGCGGTACCGCGCGCTTGCCGTTTTGAGTCGACGTGGCGGACTGATTCGATGAAGCTGCCGCCTGCGCCTGAGGCTGGGCATTGTCCGGCGCGTTTTGCGCGAAGGCAGGCAATGCAAGGGCGCCGCCACACAAAGCCAGCAGCGCCGTGACGAGAACCTGTTTCTTGATGACCGGTTTGTTCATGATCGGCCTCCTGAGTGTGCCGATGATCATTGTGCGCCCGTGCCCGCCTTTAAACCACGGCAGGCCAACATCGCGACAGAGATCGTTCATACTTTTGCCCCCCGCTTCCGCGGAAGATTCCCCGTTCATGCGAGAAATCCGGCTCTTCGTCGACGTTCCCCTGCTACCTGGCCATACGCTGCCGCTGCCAAGGGACGCCAGCGGGCACGCCTTGCGGGTGCTGCGCCTGAAGACCGGGGATGGCGTGACCCTCTTCAACG